>JAUSNO010000009.1 GCA_030645915.1 Undibacterium sp. | reverse complement strand
ATCGAACTACCATTTTTTACCGCGGTAGGAGGCACCTGCTCCAGTCGCGCTACGCGCTCCCTACGCAGGCACCTCCTACCGCTAAACCATACAACCAACTACAAGAACATACAATCTATAAAAACAGCATACAAGGGTTTTATATTGCAAGCTGAACCGTTACCGCTATTTATTTATTTTGAAATGGGGCACGCCAGCACGCAATGCCCATGCGGGTTTCCAGCCACTCTGGCTTGTCAGCCGCATGGGGATTAGGTGTTGGGCGTGTGCCCATTTTTAGCTTTATGGAGTAACGGCTTAATGCGTTCAAATAGCGCGTCACCCAAGCCATGGAGCTCCTGCAGCTTGGCCAGCGCTAATGCATTGTTGCCCTGTGCCTGAAGGTCGAGTAGCTCGTCTGCCATTGCGTGTGCCTGGCGATGCAATAATTCAATCGCATGGAAGCTTGCCTGTTCGCCATATTGATTCAGGCCGGTGGTGTGGAGCCAGACACCCAAACGGCACTGATGATGGGCCAGCTGGGTGGGGGCTTCTTTTTTTGCTTCAAGATAGTGGGCAATGGCGGTGATCCAGGCGCGGTGTTCAACGCTGGCAAAGAGCAGCGGCAAATCATCGCGGCTCACTGCCGACACGTTGACCCATGCTGCATCGGGCCGCCATGCCGCAGCCCAGCCAGGCAATTGGCCTGCTGGCATGGGGCGGGCAATACCATAGCCCTGTGCCAGCTCACATCCAAGCTGTAGCAACATTTCGCCATGCTCTATGGTCTCTACCCCTTCTGCAATGACGTCGCGGCGGAAAGCGGCGGCCATACCGATCACGCCTTCCAGAATGGCGAGGTCATCCGGATCATCGAGCATGTCGCGCACGAAGCTTTGGTCGATCTTGAGCTGGGCGACCGGAAGCCGCTTGAGATAGGTGAGTGAAGAGTAGCCGGTGCCAAAGTCATCGAGTGAAAATTTTACGCCTATGTCGTGGCAGGCATTGATGGCATGCGATGCGCGGGCCAGGTCTTCCAGCGCGCTGGTTTCCAGTACTTCGAGTTCGAGCTCGCTAGGCTTGATATTGGGATGCCTGGCCAGGATCAACTTGAGCCGCTCGACGAAGTCAGCTTGTTGCAGTTGGCGCGCGCCGACATTGACGCTGACAGCAATAGTGAGCCCTGCGGCACGCCATAGTTCAATCTGGGTCAGGGCGGTGTCGATCACCCATTCACCGAGTTCGACTGCCAGCGGATGGTCTTCTATCGCGGGCAAAAACAGTGCGGGCGCCAGCAAACCTTGCTCTGGATGTTGCCAGCGGATTAAGGCCTCGGCGCCGATGACTTCACCGGTGCGCATGTTAACCTTGGGCTGGTAATACAGCACAAATTCTTGCGCATTGAGGGCGAGCCGGATGCGCTCCAGGCTTTCATGATGGTCGCGAACGCTACGATCCTGTTCCGCATCAAAGACGTGATAGTGGTTTTTGCCTGCCAGCTTTGCGTGATACATGGCCTGGTCGGCCTGGCGCAGCAGTTGATCGGCATCTACCTCATCTAGCTGCGGGAAAAAGGTGACGCCCAGGCTGGCGGAGACCCGCAGCATGCTATCGCCAAATGGCACAGCCTGTGCGGCGGCAGCCAGTAAGCGCGTGAGCATCGGCACACTGGCCGATACCTCGCTCAGGTCGGTCAGTACCGCAACAAATTCATCGCCGCCCAGACGGGCGAACGTGTCACCCTCACGCAGAGCGTTTTTCATATTGTTGGCCAGGGCAATCAGGAGCTGGTCTCCGGCATGATGGCCGTTTTGGTCATTGACCGCTTTGAAACCGTCCAGGTCGAGATAGGCTACCGCAAGCCTCTTGCCACGCCGCTGTGCCTGCGACATGGCTTGATGCAGGCGGTCGGCAAGCAAGACGCGATTGGGCAGGCCGGTCAGTGCATCATAGTGAGCGATATGCTCAAGCTGCTTTTCATGTTCCTTGAGTGCCGTAATATCGGAAAACAGCGAAACGTATTGTGTGGTTTTGCCCCCGGCGTCCTTGACTGCGCTGATGGTTTGCATCTCTGCATAAACTTCGCCGTTCTTACGGCGGTTCCAGACTTCGCCATACCAGTAACCGTGTGCAATCAGATCGTGCCACAGGGAGACATAAAATTCTTTTCCTTGTCTGCCAGAACTGAGAATGCGCGGATTTTCGCCTAACACTTCATCACGTCCATAACCAGTGATTCGGCTGAAAGTGTCGTTCACTTCAATGATTTTGCCGTCTTCAGCGGTGATCATGATGCCTTCACGGGCATGGGTGAAGACACTGGCGGCAAGGAGCAGATTCTCTTCGGTGAGTTTGCGTTCGGTAATATCCACAACAATGCCATGCCACAAGACATCACCATTTTCCAGTGGCTCGGGCGAGGAGGCGATATGCACCCACTTAACGATCGCTTCATGCAGAATCCGGCCCTTCCAGTCAAAGGGAGTGCGCTGTTGTAAGCCAATCTGATTCAATTGAATGAATTGCGCCAGATCATCCGGATGGATGGCATCGAATATGGCTCTGCCATCCGCCAGCAGATTTTCAACACTGATGTTGAGTATGTCGGCCATCATGGGGCTGGCATAGTCCAGTGCGTATGTTGCGGCGGGCGTACTGCGCAAGGTATAAATGCCGACGGGAATTTTTGATACCAGATTGTCGTACTGCTGTTTGCTTTTTAGCAGAGCTTGTTCGGTTTCTTTTCGTTCGGAAATGTCGGCGATCACACCCACGAGGCCGCAATTGTTGCCGTTGATGTCATAAAAACGCCGGCCCGTCAGTTGTCCCCAAAATTGGGTGTGATCCGAACGCCAGTAGAGACGATCCAATTCCACCGAATGAATGGCGCTGGATAATAAATCGAGCATTAGCTTGCGTCCCGATTCCCGTTCTGCCGGGTGTACCAGGTTGACGTATTCACTGCCGTTCAGGGCGCTGAGCGGAACGTCAAACATTTCAGCCATGCGTTGGTTGGCTTGTGTGATGCGCCCCTCCATGTCAACGACAAAGATCGCTACACTGGAGGTATCAAGGATTTGCTTAAGTAAAATTTCTCGTTGCTCCGAGGTTTCCATCAGGTGGTTGAATCCACAGGTGACGTGACCAATGTGGTCTGCCCGGTTGTCGGGCAAAGTTGATGGTGGGAGCTTAGCGTCCGACATGCGTAAATACAGAGGGGCACATCAGAAAAATAGCTGACATAAAATAATGCACTCTTGCCTGGAACTAGTGCGATTAGGAAATTTTGAAGCATACCTTGCAGTATTCATTGCGCGAATCCCACGATAGTCGATGAAGCCAAACACCCGACGTAAGATACCAGAGGAACTCACGACAGTCATCTGTCAATCTGATGATATGTTGAGCAATGGCCGTTTGGAACAAAAATATTGTGCAGGAGTAAATATAACTGATGGAAATATTCAGGGTCTCAACGCCTTGCGTTCGCCTGCCCGCCATCGGCAATAAAGCGATCGATGCGTTCTTCCAATACCGGCAATGGTACCGAGCCGAGATCCAGCACAGCGTCATGGAAGGCGCGTATGTCAAATTTTTCGCCCAGCGTCGCCTCGGCCTTGGCGCGCGCTTTCCAGATTGCCATCTGCCCCAGATAATAGGAAAGTGCCTGGCCTGGCCAGGCGATGTAGCGATCCACCTCGGTGGTGATTTCGTGGCTTGATAAGGCGGTATTCGTGAGCAGGAATTGCTGTGCCTGGTCGCGCGTCCAGCCCTTGGCGTGGATGCCGGTATCGACCACTAAACGGGCGGCGCGCCACATCTGGTAGCTGAGCATGCCGAAGCGTTCATAGGGTGTCTGATAGATGCCCATTTCTACGCCTAGACGTTCTGAATACAGCGCCCAGCCTTCGCCATAAGCCGAGATGTAGCTGTGCTGGCGAAACTCCGGGAGGTTCTGGTTTTCTGCCGCCAGCGGCATCTGGAACGCGTGGCCCGGTGCAGATTCATGCAGAGTTAGCGCCGGCAGCGAGTACAGCGGGCGCGAGGGCAGGTTGTAGGTGTTGAGCGTATATTCCCCAGGCCCGCCGCGCCCGGCGGTATAAAACGGCGCGATATCGTCGGGTGCCGGCACGATGGCAAAACGGGCGCGCGGCAGGCGGCCGAAAAAATCCTTGGCCTTGCCGTCAAATAATTTACAGATCCAGGCGGCACGATCCAGCAATGCTTGCGACGTGCTGACATAGAACTGTGCATCGGTACGCAGGAAATGCAGGAAGGCCGGCAAGTCGCCCTGGAATTTGACTTCCTTCATGACATCGGACATCTCGGTTTTGATTTTGGCCACTTCTGTCAGCCCGATCTGATGGATCTGTTCGGGCGGCAGATCAAGCGTGGTGTAGACCTTGATTTGCGCCTGATAAAAGGCTTTGCCATCGGGCAGATCGTAGGCCGCAATCGAGGGTTGCGATTGTGGAATATATTCTTCGCGTAAAAATTTGAGTAGGGTTTTGTGCGCGGGAATCACCTGATCACGTATCGCCTCTGTGGCAAGTTTTCTTAACTCGTCCTGCACCCGCAAAGGAATTTGTGTTGGCATGTTCCTGAATGGCGTGTAGTAGATACTGTCAATAATGCTCTTGACATCGGCCACGCTGGCAGCGCTTGCATCACGCCCTTGCAAAGCGACGCGTGGCGGAGTGAAGCCGCGCTTCAATCCTGCGCGCATATTGTCGGTACTTTGCTGAAAGTACACTGGCATGGCGTCTAGCTGCGCCAGGTAGTTGCGGTAATCGAGCTCGTTTTTAAAGCTGCGCCTTGCCGTGCTGGCCATGTCGCCCCAGAATGACGTGTCGCCGCTGAGCGGCTTTTCGTAAAGGCGAAATTCCTGTTCCGAAATGAGGGTTTCTATCTGATTTTTGTACACCGAAAAATCAACCTGGCGCTGGCTGGATAATGCAGCGGTATCGACTTTCTGGAGTCTTAGCAGTATGTCTTTCCAAAAATTCAAACGTTCATCCTGTGCCGCCTTGCTGACGTTGGGCAGATGGGGATTGATGGCCTCATTATTGCTGTCTTCGTTATCGGCAAACTGCTTTTGCCGCCAGCTCCATTCTGCCTTGTAAATACTTTCAAACTGAGTGCCATCGACTATGGCCGCATTACTGGCCAGTGCAGGAATAGCGGTAAGGCTGGGGATGGCAATCATTAGCATGGCAGTCACTCGCAATAAGGTTTTCATTTATTCTTTCGTCACCAATGAAGATTTTTTGACTTCAGCAAAACGATGTTGTGCTGCCAGTATGCCATACCAAAGTTTTAATTTGCCTCAACTGGCGCGGCTCAATATAAGGGATGGATAAAGGATGGTCATTCAGTTTTTTCTTGTGTGTTTTTGGATTGATGTCGCGGACAAAAAAAGCCCGCTCTTTCAGCGGGCTAAGACCATCTCTCTGCAAGAGGTGGTTGGAGGGAAATTGAAGCTGCATTCGTATTTTACGAATACACGTCAGCAGAATTCAGATGACATTTGAATGGCCAAATTGCTTGTTGATTATTCTGCCGGATCAAAATGCGGCAGATGCTTTACGCCGCAACCTTGATCGGCTGGCTTTGTGTTTCGCGTAAAGCGGCAAATCCCGCTTCCAGATCTGCCAGCAAATCCTGCACCGATTCCAGACCCACATGCAGGCGCATCATCGGTGCCTGCCATTTATTCGCATTCACGGTGCGGCAGGTGGCGGGCGCGGTCGGAATAATCAGGCTCTCGTAACCGCCCCAACTAAAGCCTATGCCGAATAATTGCGTACGGTCGATCAATGCCGCGACCTGCTGTTCCGTGATGTCTCGACGGAACACCGCGCCCATCAGGCCGCAGGCGTATTCAGGGCGGAAATCGCGCTTCCAGATGGCGTGCCCCGCCGCACCTGGCATCGGCGGGTAGAGCACTTCGGCCACTTCCGGCTGCGCCTGCAGCCATGCCGCGACGGTGTGGGCGCTGCTTCTATGCATGGCCAGGCGGGCTGACATGCTGCGCAAGCCGCGTAGCGCCAGCGCTGCATCGTCACCGCTGATGGACAAGCCCAGTTGCTTGTAGGTGCAGCGCAGCGTGTCTGTCAGCGCTGTGGTGGTCAGGATGATGCCCATCAGCGCATCCGAATGGCCGACGATGTATTTGGTGGCGGCGTGTATCGAGACGTCTATGCCCAGTGCAAAACTGGACCAGCCTATGGGCGTGGCCCAGGTGCTGTCAGATACCAGCAGCGCGCCTTGCGCATGGGCGACCTTGGCGATGGCGGGGATATCCTGCACTTCAAACGTCAGCGAACCCGGGGACTCGACAAACACGACTTTGGTGTTGGCCTGCATCAGCGTGCCGATGTCGGCACCGATCAGCGGATCGTAATAGGTGGTGCTGATGCCGATTTGTTTCAGCATGCCATCGCAAAACAGGCGGGTAGGATCGTAAGTGGTATCGACCATGAGCAAATGGTCGCCGGGCTTGAGCAAGGCCAGTAGCGTCGTCGTGATGGCAGACAGGCCTGAAGGCGTCAGCAGGCAGGAGGCTGCGCCTTCGGCGGCGCACAGCGCATGTTCCAGCGCTTGCGTGGTTTCGTTGCCGTGGCGGCCGTAGATGCCGCGCGTGCCGGTGGCTTGCCGGAGTGCGGCGACATTCGGGAATAGCATGGTCGAGGCGCGTATGACTGGCGGGTTGACCGGGCCGCTATGCGCCTTGCCCTTGCGGCCGGCATGGGTCAGCAGGGTGTCCATTTGCCATTCTTGCGTGTTCTGGTGCATGTTGCTTCCTCATGTCATTGATGGGGAACATCGTAGCAATGTATAGATGAAATTTTTTACCAAATGCGCAAGTAATTTTCATTGAAATGAGAAAATTTTTCTATAAAATGTAATTTATGGATAAAAAAGATCTAGAAATATTGGCTATATTGCAAAAAGATGCCTCGATCGCCCTGGCTGATCTGGCGCAGGCCGTACATTTGTCGGTCACGCCTTGCTGGCGGCGGGTGCAAAGATTGCAGGATGATGGTGTAATCCGGCAACAGGTAGTGCTGTGCGACCCGAATAAACTTAATCTGGGGCTAACCGTGATGGTGGCGCTGAAAGCGGCGCAGCATAGCGATGCCTGGATGAATCGCTTCATCAGCGGCGTCAGGGATATTCCCGAGATCGTGGAAATTTTCCGCATGAGCGGCGAGATCGATTATTTGCTCAAGATGCATGTGCCGGATATGGCGGGCTTTGATGTGGCGTACAAGAAGCTGATCCGGGTGGCCGATCTGCAGGATGTGAGCTCGAGCTTCGTGATGGAAGTGATCAAGAGCACCACTGCGCTGCCTTTGGCGTACGCGGTGCTGAAGACGAGTAAATCATGATACTCAACCCAGTATATTTTATTGGCGCTTGATTGATAAGCGTAATAGGGCATTTGTAACATAATTATTGGGGAGTATATCTTCCTGTTATTCCTAAATATTGAATCGAAAGCATAGTTTGGACATTTTTCTTCGTATCGTATCGATTATTCTGCCGGTCTTTATCATTATCGGCCTAGGCTATGCCTATGCACGTTACAAGGGCGAGGGTGTGAAGGAGGATATGGTGGCGGTCAACCGCATCAGCATGGATGTGCTTTGCCCCTTGCTGGTGTTTACCGCCTTGGCCGGCAAGGACTTCGATGTAGGACACAACGCCTGGCTGATTCTGGCGGGTGTTTTGATTGCGCTTGGCTCGGGCTTGCTGGCGTGGCCGGTGGCACGTTTCTTTGGCTACGATGTGCGCAGTTTTGTGCCGCCGATGATGTACAACAATTGCGGCAATATGGGCTTGCCGCTGGCGGCGCTGGCATTTGGTGCCAACGGCTTGTCGGCGGCCGTGGCTTTGTTCATGGCGTGCAATCTGGTGTACTTTACCGTCGGGATCAAGATCATCCAGAAAGGGCATCCGGATCATCAGGAAGGATCGCTGAAGTTCTTGCTTAGCCCGATGATGCTATCCATGATTGCCGGCATGCTGTTCGCCCTGATGCATCTGCATTTGCCAGAATTTTTATTCATCGCACTCAAGATGATGGGCGATGCCTGTATTCCCATCATGCTGTTTGCGCTGGGCGTGCGTCTGCTTGACATCAATTTTTCCAGCTGGCGCATCGGCGTGGTCGGTGCGATTGTGTGCCCGGTGGCTGGCTTGATCGTCGCTGCCTTGCTTGAGATGGTGCTGCCTTTGAGCGCCACGCAACGCGGCCAGATGTATTTATTTGCCGCCCTGCCGCCGGCGGTATTTTGCTTCATGGTGGCGGAGCAGTACCAGCAAGAGCCGGACAAGGTCGCCTCGATAGTCTTGCTGGGCAATCTGGCAGCCTTGCTGTTTGTGCCACTAGGATTGTGGCTGGGCTTGCGCTAACCGCCCGTTATCGCTTCATGGACGAAAACGATAGTGCTCCTGGGTGAAAAGATCTATCCCGCATTGCAGGTTTTCTATCCAGTCCAGGAATGCGGGTATCGCTTCGCCCGTCATGTAACGGCCATGCTGCGGCACCAGCATTTTCACATCCATCTGCCTGACCATATTGACCCAGAACCGACATACTTTGTTGGACACCATGTAGCGCTTGTGGAAGCCGCTCATGGTGTGTATCTGTGCGTAAAATTCATCTTTAGTGCTGATGGGTTTGTTAATGGCCTCAGCCTCTACCATCGAGGCGCCCATGTCGCCCGAAAACAGTATTTTTGACTTGGCATCGTAAAACTGAAAGTTGCCTTCTGCATGCAAGAAATGCGCGGGAATGGCGTGAATCACGGTGTCGCGCATGACGACCGGCATGCCCTCGTCGGGTATGCCGATAATGCGCCCATCCGATCGGTTCAGGTTACAAAAATGGGGTACAAAGCGCGACCATAATTGCGACACATACAGTTTGCATTCGGTGCTGAACAGCCATTTGTCGAGCGCGCCGATAATGTCCGGGTCCTGATGCGAGGCGAACAGATACTTAAGGTCTTTTTTCGGCAAGTACTTATGCATCGCCAGTACCAGACCGTTGTAGGTGATATTTCCGGAAGGGTCGATCAGAGCCCCTTCGCCATCTGACACAATCAGAAACTGATTGGCCTGTACCGCATCGTCACTGGTGCTTTTGACCAGATCGTTAAACATCAGGCAAAGGTGTTTGCCATCGTTATATAGTTCAATTGCCACATCCGACTCCCGTTATTTACCGCTACCGCATTGCATGTAGACGCAATTTTAGGGGAGTTGAATTTAGGAAACTTGATGTGCATCAGGTAAATTGAAATCGAAAATCAAAAAGCCTTGAAATTTGTTCAAAGCTTCCAGATTCAGATTTATTAAAAGCCCAGCGTTTTTCCATCCGGATTGCGCGGGTCGGAGAAGCCTTCAAAACCATCCGCATTGATCTGTATGGTCTGGGTGCGCCCCATTGGCCTCGATACGCGGATTTGCTGGCCCTTTTGCGCCAGGATATTTTGCGTGTCTATGCTGATGCCTTTCTCTAGCCGTAATTGATCCGGCTCCCACTGGTGATGAATGCGTGGGGAGAGCGTCGCTTCAGCTACGTTCATGTCGTGGTCGATCACGTTCAGGATCATCTGCAAGGTCGTCGTAATAATGCGGCTGCCTCCGGGGCTGCCGGTCACCAGGAACGGCTTGCCATCCTTCAGCACTATCGTCGGCGACATCGAGCTTAGCGGCCGCTTGTTGGCGGCGACCGCATTGGCAGCGCCACCGATCAGGCCAAAGGCGTTTGGCGCGCCAGCCTTGACAGAGAAATCATCCATCTCGTTATTGAGGGTGATGCCTGTTCCCGCTGCGACGATGCCGCTGCCGAACAGCAGATTGAGCGTGTATGTGGTGGCGACGACATTGCCGTGTTTGTCGGCGACCGAGTAGTGGGTGGTCTGGTCGCTCTCGTATGCTTGCAGTTTTCCGGGTTTTATCTGAGATGAAGGCGTGGCGTGATCCGGGTCTATTTTTGTCACCAGCTCTGTCGCATAGGCGCGCGAGGTCAGGGCTTTTACCGGCACTTTATAAAAATCTGGGTCGCCTAAATATTCAGAGCGATCAGCGTAAGCCAGTTTCATCACTTCTGCCATCAGATGGATATTTTGCGCACTATTCACGCCCTGTTGCCTGACCGGGTAAGTCTCCAGCATGTTGAGCATCTGGATGATGTGTACACCGCCCGAACTCGGCGGTGGCATCGACATGACCTGGTAGCCGCGATAAGTGCCTTTGACTGGTTCGCGCTCGATCGCCTTGTAATTCTTGAGATCTGCACTGCTCATGATGCCCTGGTGCGCAGCCATTTCGGCGACAATTTTCTGGGCAATCGCGCCTTCATAAAAAGCAGACGGACCTTGCTGTGCGATCAGGCGCAGCGACTTGGCCAGGTCTTTTTGTACCAGGATTTCTCCTGCCAATAATGGTCGGTCACCCTTGAAGAAAATCGCGCGGCTGGCGGGCCATTTCCCCAAGTGATCCCGGCTGGCGTCGAGCATCCCGGCAAGATGCGGCGTGACTTCAAAGCCTTGCTCGGCCAGCTTGATCGCCGGCGCAAGCAGATCTTTTAATGTCATGCTGCCGTATTTGCTTAACGCCTGGGTCAGGCCCGCAACCGTACCTGGTACGCCCACTGCGAGGTGGCTGAAGGTAGAGCGTCGTGGGATGACTTTGCCGGCGCTGTCGAGATACATATCCCGGCTGGCGGAAGAGGGCGCCATTTCACGGAAATCGAGCGCCACGTCCTTGCCGCTCCTGGCGTCGTGGATCATCATGAAGCCACCACCGCCGATGTTTCCGGCATTCGGCAAGACAACCGCCAGCGCAAATCCAACCGCGACACTGGCGTCGACTGCGTTGCCGCCGCGCTTCAAGATGTCGAGCCCGACCTGGCTGGCCAATCTTTGTTCCGTCGCCACCATGCCGTGCCGGGCTTGCACAGGGTAGATGATGTTGTCGCTGGTATCATATTTGATGACTGGCGCGGCGGATTGTGCCTGGCTGGCGTTTGCTGGCAAACTCAAACAAAGTGGCAAGGCGAGATAAAGGCAAATTCGCATACTTTTAGGCAAGGCGGGTTCTCCTGTTTTGATCATGAAGGCAGTCTTTTTTCGGCACGTCGGTCATTGTAGGGTTTCATGCAGGTAAAGGTTCATTTAGTGAAAATTTTGCATCGATTAATGTGATTTACTCAAGGCGATTCGTTCAAGATTGTGACTATAATGCTTCAAAATCTGTTTTTCTTGGCGAGGTCTTAGTTTGTTTACGATATTCGATGTTGATGCAATCAAGTTTCCTCGATTGAGTGCTTTGCTCGGCAAAATTTCCACTGCCATTGAGCTTGATCCCAGTGCATCAGTCGCCTTGCTGGATGAAGCGATTTTCCTCACCCTGCCATTGAATGATTTTGCGCTGCTGAGCGCGCTGTATAGCAGCTTAGGTTCCTGCAATGTTGTTTTGCATAACCCGTTGGCCATTCGTAATTACGAAGCTGCCCTGGATATGGCTGAAAATGCCCATCGCCCCGATCTCAAGGTCGATGCCTTGCATGGCCTGGGACGAACTTTCCTGGTGTTTGGCGAGGTCAATACCTCGTTGGAATACGGCGAAAAAGCCTTGCAACTGGCCCGCGAGCTAGACGAGGTCGGTAAGCTCCCCAAAATCTTATTGACCTTAGGTTTGGTGTTTGGAAATACCCGGCAATACGAGCGCCATGTCGCGATGAGCCGTGAAGCGGCTCTATGCGCTGCGTCGCTTGATGATACGCGTTTTCATGCACATGCCTTGAATAACTGGGCAGATGGACTGACATCCTGGTTTTTGGCATTGCGCGAGGAAACAGGCGTGTCCCGCACAGAATTGCTCGATGAGGCAATCATGCACGCGCGAACATCATTGCAACTGGTGCGGCAAAATGGATTTATTCGGCTGGAGCTTTTGGCTGCCGAGACATTGGCGCATGCGATGGAGCAAAAAGGAAATTACGTCGAGGCGATTACTCATCTCGAAGACACCTTGCAGCGCCTGCAGGGACATGGATTTGTCAAGGAAGTGCTGGATATCCACCTGCGTTTGGGGGCGCTGTTATTTCGCTTGGGCCGGGTACAAGATGGCATCGATGAATTAACCGCCACCCACCTGGCCGCAACCCAACTGGGAAATTACCCGCATCTGGCAGATTTGCTTAAGGATTTATGTGATGCGAATGAAATCATAGGCGATTTTTCTACTGCGCTTAATTGCATGCGGGAGTATCACTTGGTGGTACTGAAGCAGATGGATTATCGTTCCCAGATCAGTGCACAAATTTACGCAGCCAAGATGGATCTGGAGCGGGCGCAAAAAGAGGTAGAGGCGCATAAAAATCGCGTTGACCAATTGGAAAATTTCAATCGTTCTTTAGCAATGCAGGCAAATGAAGATCCTTTGACTGGCTTGCCAAACCGCAGGGCCTTAGATGAATCTATGACACTGCGCTTGACAGCGGCAAATATCGATTTTGCCTTCATCATGTGCGACATCGATTTTTTCAAGAAAGTAAATGACAATTTCTCTCATCTGATTGGCGACGACGTACTGCGCCAGATAGGCGTCTTGCTAGCCGCCTGTTTACGTTCTAACGATATGGCAGCACGCATCGGCGGAGAAGAATTTGCCTTGGTGTTGGATCACTGTAAGCACGAGAGATTGATCGAGACCTGCAATCGTATCCGTAAAATTGTAGAAAAATATCCGTGGGAAAATGTTGCGAAAGGACTGAGGATCACGATGAGTTTTGGCGTGACGAGCTATCACGAGGGAGATACGCTGAAGTCTTTGATGATAAGAGCGGATGACGCTTTGTACCGTGCCAAGCGCAATGGACGCAATCGGGTGGAGCGTTCCTGAAATCAGAGGGCCGTACTCAAATACAAAAAAGCCGCCCAAATAATCTGGGCGGCTTTTTTACAAGGAATTACTCAATGAACCGGATAATTCCCTGGTAATTACTTGGCTGTTTCTTCGGCAGCAACTGCACCGCGAGGTACCACTGCGATAGCAACAGTTGCATCGTCACCGTGGATAACTGCAGTAACGCCTGTAGGCAATGTCAGGGCAGAAACGTGCATAGATTGGCCAGCTTCGAGAGCAGACAGATCAACCGTGATGAATTCAGGCAAATCAGCAGGCAAGCAAGTTACATCCAGATCAACCAAAACATGGCTAATGACCGCAGCGGACAATTTCACCGCAGGTGAAACATCAGCGTTGATAAAATGCAAAGGCACTTTAACGTGGATTTTCTTGTTTGGATCAACGCGTTGGAAATCAGCGTGCAAAACCAATTGTTTGTACGCATGGACTTGGAAGTCGCGCAACAAAACTTTTTCTACTTTGCCGTCAACATCCATATCCAAAATGGAGGAGTGGAAGGCTTCTTTTTTCAATGCATGGTACAGAGCATTGTGATCCAGGGTAATCGATACTGGTGCAGCAGTGCCACCGTAAATGATACCAGGAGTTTGACCAGCGATACGCAGGCGGCGGCTCGCTCCGGTGCCCTGTAATGTGCGTGTAAATGCGATAACTTTCATTTTGTTACTCCAAAAATTGCAAATTCAAACTGGATGTTCGTTTTTGCGGTGTTGATTCCCCCGCGACCAGGAGAGTCAGAAAAATTCTGCCGTTTTTAACCATCCAGCAGAACCATAAAACTCATTTAACTATCAACTTAGTCACTGAACAGGGACATGACCGATTCGCCCTTGGTAATGCGGCGGAAAGTTTCTGCCAACAGGCTATCGCAAGACAATTGACGAATCTTGCTGCATGCCTTGGCTGCATCGGACAATGGAATCGTGTCGGTAACGACAAGCTCATCGAGCGGTGAATTGGAAATGCGGTCAATCGCCGGGCCAGACAAGACGGCATGCGTACAGTAGGCAAGCACTTTCTTGGCGCCGCGAGCTTTTAGCACTTCAGCTGCCTTGGTCAGTGTGCCGGCGGTGTCGACCATGTCATCCATGATCACACAATTGCGGCCTTCTACTTCACCAATGATGTTCATGACTTCTGAAACATTGGCTTTCGGACGGCGCTTATCGATAATCGCCAAATCGCAACCGAGGCGTTTTGCCAGTGCGCGGGCACGAACTACGCCGCCAACGTCAGGTGAAACGACCAACAGGTCATCGTAATTTTTGGCAACCAGATCGCCCAGCAGGATAGGCGAGGCGTAGATATTATCCACGGGAATGTCAAAAAAACCTTGAATCTGATCAGCATGCAAATCCATGATCAGCACTCGTCCTACGCCAGCTTCTTCCAGCATATTGGCAACGACTTTGGCCGAAATTGCGACACGTGCCGAACGCGGGCGACGATCTTGACGGGCATAACCAAAATATGGGATGGCGGCAGTGATGCGGCCAGCAGATGCACGTTTAAGGGCATCTACCATCAACATGATTTCCATCAGGTTGTCATTGGTTGGGGCGCAAGTGGATTGCAGCACGAAGACGTCTTTACCGCGAACGTTTTCGTTGATCTCTACCATGACTTCGCCATCTGAGAACTTGGAGACGTTCGCTTTGCCGAGCGGTATGCCGAGCTGTTTGGCTACACCTGCAGCCAGAGCAGGATTGGCATTGCCAGTAAAGACCATCATGTTGTCGTGTACGTGTGCCATGAGATCACCTGTTGACTAAAAGTTAAAGGGCGCAAAAACTGAAAAGCCGCCGCATCATATTGTATGCGGCGGCTTTGTAATAATGGCAGGGGAGGAAGGACTCGAACCTTCGGATGCCGGAATCAAAATCCGGTGCCTTAACCAACTTGGCGACTCCCCTACACAACTGTGTTGTTTGATGCTTACAATTTTCCGCTATTTTAGCTTTAAATTGGCATCAAACCAAATTTTTTTACGTCTGCACCAGATGATCCATCGGGTGTTTGCTGAGCGCTTTCGCTTTCCAGGATATCCAACTATCAGGCACTTGTCTCAGTACATTTTCAGCAGAATTCTCGTCTGGAAATGCGCAAAAAACACAAGCTCCCGACCCTGTCATTTTTGCATCTCCAAAAGTTTTTAGCCAATGGATGGCTTTTTTAACTTCAGGGTACAACGCGCAAGCAACTGACTGCAGATCGTTTTTCCAGTTCATTTTTGTGGTACTGGAAAAGTCCGTTATTCTGATGGGTTTCGTGTCCCGTGTCAACTCTTTTGCGGAAAAAATTGCCGGGGTTGGAACCTGCACCCCGGGTTCGATCACGACGAACCAGTCTTCAGGTGTCTTTATCTCCTGCAATTTTTCGCCTATACCTTCGGCAAATGCATTGCGCCCGAAGATAAAAAAGGGTACATCGGCACCTAGTTGCAAGCCCAATTCCATGAGTTCCTTGCGATTCAGTCCGCATTGCCATAGATGATTGAGCGCGATGAGTGTGGAGGCGGCGTCGGATGAGCCGCCACCCAAGCCGCCGCCCATCGGCAATAGCTTATGCAGCGTGAGATCGGCGCCGAATCGGCTTTTGGTGTGCGTTTGCAGCAAGCGGGCTGCGCGGATGATGAGATCGTTTTGTTCTTCCACGCCTATGATGGTATTGGTGCGTCGAATTGCGCCATCGGCTCGGCTATGCACTTCCAGCGTGTCGCTGCGATCGATGAGCTGGAAGGCGGTTTGCAGCAAATGGTAGCCATCTGCCCGTCGCCCTGTCACATGAAGAAATAAGTTCAGTTTGGCCGGCGCCGAACAATGCAGGTGCGAAATGCTCATGGCGCTTTCCACTCATCGATGATGATGCGTAAAGTGACTTCTCCAGCTTGAGCTGTGTAGCGTCGCAGGTCGATGCGTCTGGGATGAGTTTTGCCGGCGTCTTCCTGCCAGCTTACATAGCGTAACTGCCAGCCGTCTGCTATCGATGTCTGATTTTCTTTGGCCTGGACGGCGATGCGTTTACCTTCTTGATTCTTGATGTAGCCTTGCAGCCAATCTCTCAGTCCTAGCATGGGCATGGGCCAGCCCAGAGTTTCTCCGAGTAGCGTATCGAGATCAGGCGATGTGCGTGTTGGCTGGTTGGCTTGTTGCAGGGTGGCGCCGGTGGCATTCTGGTTGATGCTGGCGATGGTCTGACCTAGCTGGGACAGTAAGGTGATGTTGGTGTCGGTTTCATTTTGCAGCCACTCGAAATTGCCGGGCAGGCTTTGCTCTTTGCCATCTTGCTGATACAGGATGTGAATTCTGCCATTGAGGGAGAGTTTTTCCTGGTATGGATGTCTCGACGTGTCTGAGGTCGTGATGGCAGGGGTAAGCGTTGTGCATCCCGAGGCGATTGCCCCGATGATCAAAGTCATGCCAAATAAAAAAAAGCGGGAGTATGCATGAAAATTCTTCGTAGTCGCTTTATTCATGTGCGCTAAATGAGGTTTTGTTCATATACTGATAGGAGTATGTGTTGGGTTTTGATCTGCTTGCTCCGGCGTATGCCGTGCTGAAGTAAGCGGATTTAAAGTCTGGTATTGAGCCGCGATAAGGTTTTTTTAAGCGTTTCGTTTTCCGGATCCTTGGTTTTTGCATCGCGCCATAACTGTCTGGCTTCCTCTTTCTGATCGATAGACCAAAGCACCTCCCCGAGGTGAATGGCGATTTCTGGGTCGGGCCGTAATTGATAGGCGCGACGCAGTGCCTGCTCTGCTTCTTCTGGTTTGGAAAGGCGGAATTTAACCCATCCAAAGCTATCAAGGATGAAGGGGTCATCTGGCGCCAATTGCAGCGCCTTCTCGATTAATGTTAAGGCTTCGTCGAGGTGAATATTGCGTTCTGCATAGGAATATCCTAGTGCATTGTAGGCATGCTGGCTATTCGGCGCCAGTTCAATCACGCGCTTGAGCGTTGCTTCCATCTCGGCGAATTTTTTTTGCGATTCCGCCAGCATCGCATAGTCATACAAGAGATCGGGGCTAGTGGGGAAGCGTTTGACCGCCTCTTCCATTACTGCCATCGCCTCCTGCGCTTGTTTGGCGCTTCTCAGTAACTGCGTCTCAGCCTGTAGCAATTGAATTTGCTCAGGTTCGCTATCGGTTTTTACGTTGCGTAAAAATTGCCTTGCCTCAGGCAATTTACCGTCGATCGCGAGCAATTGCGCGCGCCGGATCTGTACGTTCAGCCACACGGGGTTTTTGCCGTCGTAGGATTCAACTTTGGCCAGCCATCCCATCGCCGCCGGCGTGTTTTTTTGTTCCAGCGCGATTTGCGCCAGATTCACCAAGGCGGCGGTCGGGTCGCGCTCTTCAGCTGGGTTTTCTTCCAGGATACTGAGATAAGCTAAAAAATATTTTTCCGCAATTTTGTACTGATGCGTTTCCATTGCAATTGCGCCTAAGGTGTAAATGGTTGGCGCATCATTGGGTTTATCGCGCAACAGAAGCTCAAACTCATTCTTCGCCTTATTCAGGTGCTTTAACTCGATCAGCATACTGGCATAGGCGAGTCGCACATCCCTGGCCGTAGGGTTCGCTTCTAAAAATGCATCCATCGCTTTGGCTGCATCGGATTTTTTCGATGCCTGGGCGATCGTCAAGATCGCCAATTGTGAATCTGGTTTGATCTTTAACGCCATTTTTGCTTCGGCGATCGCGCGGATATTGTCTCCGTTACCATAGGCACCTTGCGCTATGGCCAGATGCGCTTCCGCAGTGGATTTATATGGCGCGAGTATTTCTTCCAGGATGTCAAATGCCGCCTTTTTGTCGCGTGCCCGAGCTAGCATGCGTTGCGCCTGCAACATGACCGCCCCATATTGCTTGGGTGACGAATTTTGCAGTTTTTCACTTAGTACGCGCTGTACCTCGGCCAGATTGTTATTCATGATCATGAAGCCCAGATAGTACTGATTCGCCTCATTTGATTCCGGTGCAAGTTCACGCCAGAGCCGTATTGCCGAGAGTGATTCGGCCGGTTGCTTTGCCGACAGCGCCATCTCCGCAGCCCGTCTGGCCAGGCGGGGATCTCTGGTTTGCTGTGCCACTCCCAGAATCGTGACATAGGCAGCTTGCCAATTGCCGCGCTGGTAGGCGATTTCGGAGGTCAGTAATTTGTACAGTAATTCTTCTGTCAGCGCGACTGAAGGCAACTTGTCTTCGGACGGCGGCATGCCGCCGCCTTCGATCGCTTTCTCTGCCTCCAGCGCATTTTTTGTGGCTTCATGTGCCTGCTGCATTTCGTCCGGGGTGTGCTCAGCAATCGAGGATAAATTCGCGCATCCCGATAAAATGACGATGAGGCTGGCAGATGTTATCCAGCGAATTGGCGAGATCCATTTGAACTTCGCGACTATGGTTACAATACGGGTGAAAAAATTTTTCAAAGCAGAGTCCTGATTTGACTGATGATGAAGGATTTTACGCTGAACAGTCCAAGGCGTGGTGTGTTCGACCCGTCTTCTCAACACCTAGTTGCAATGAATCGCTAAAAAAATATGCCTGAATTACCAGAAGTTGAAGTCACGCGACGCGGCGTCTCGCCACATTTGCTCGGTCAGAAAGTCACGGAAGTGGTGCTGCGACGTAGCGGTTTGCGCTGGCCGTTTCCTGCCGATCTGCCAGATCTGCTGCGCGGCCAGGTTATCGCCTCGATCGGCCGGCGCGGCAAATACCTGTTGATCACTTTTCCCCATGGCACGGTACTGATCCATTTGGGCATGTCCGGTCATCTGCGCGTCTTGCCATTCAATACGCCACCGGGAAAGCATGATCATATTGATATCGTGGTGGGGTCTCAATTATTACGCATGAATGATCCGAGGCGATTCGGTGCGGTTTTGTGGCATCCAATGTCCGACGGCGATGTCGAGAATCATCTTCTGCTGCGCAACTTAGGTGTTGAGCCTCTGGAGGAAAAATTTGATGCCGCCTTGTTATATAGGCAAACTCGACAGCGCCATTCCGCTATTAAGCAGGTGCTGTTGGCGGGCGATATTGTAGTTGGCGTAGGGAATATCTACGCCTCGGAGAGCCTGTTCAAGGCGCGCATTAATCCCAAGAGCGCTGCGAACCGGATTAGTTTGGCACGTTACAAGTTGCTGGCTGAGTCAATTCGGGAGACTTTGGCAGCAGCTATCGTCCAGGGTGGCAGTAGTTTGCGTGATTTCGTTGCAGTAAACGGACAATCTGGATATTTCCAGCAGACATATTTCGTATATGATCGTACTGATAAGCCTTGCAAGATTTGCGGAACCACGATCAGACAAATTAAGCAGGGGCAACGCAGCACGTTTTACTGTGTAACATGCCAAAAATAAGACAGAATGTCGGATTCTGATATCAGTTTCTGATGTGCTGACAGTAAAGATAGTCGATAAATTGAGGGCAATATGAGTAATCTGGTTCAAAAATTCCAGGAATACAGCGGTTGGCGTAAAGGAGTGCTTGGTGCACTTGATCAATATCGCACGTGGGTTAGTGGATCAGACATGGCCGATCCGGCCATCGATCAGCGTATTGCACGCTTGTTGGAAAGATTGGTCGATGACAAGCTGACCATTGCCTTTGTAGCAGAATTTTCGCGCGGAAAATCTGAGCTGATCAACGCTATTTTCTTTGCGGAATATGGCCAGCGCATTTTGCCTTCATCGGCTGGGCGCACAACGATGTGTCCGACCGAACTGCTCTATGATGAAACCATTCCTCCATGCATTCGGCTGCTGCCGATTGAGACGCGTAGCGAAGCGCAATCGACGACAGATTACAAAGGGCAACATCACGTCTGGACCGTGCTGCCGCTGAATATCAGTTCTGGCGATGGCATGCTGGAAGCGTTCAAGCAAGTCAGCCTGACTAAAAAAGTAACGAAAGAATTAGCCAAGTCTTACGGTTTGTTCGACGAAGATGATCCTGATGCCGCGCTGGAAGTGGACGAAAATGGCTTGGTAGAAATTTCACAATGGCGTCATGCGATCGTCAATTTTCCGCATCCCTTGCTCAAAGAAGGCCTCATCATTGTCGATACCCCGGGCCTTAACGCCATTGGTACCGAGCCTGAACTGACCCTTAATCTGATTCCGAATGCCCATGCCGTCCTGTTTATATTGGCCGCGGATACGGGCGTTACCAAGAGTGACATTGATGTCTGGCGTAACCATATCGGCGGCGGACCGGGTCGTTTGGTGGTATTAAATAAAATTGACAGCATGTGGGATGAATTGCGCTCTGCGGACGAGATAGAGAGCCAAATTCAGCATCAGATAGCGACTGTTGCGCATAATTTGACGATAGATGAAAAACAGGTGTTTCCTGTTTCTGCCCAAAAGGGGCTGGTCGCCAAGATTAACAAAGATGCACCGCTGCTTGCCAAGAGCCGTTTGCCAGCGTTGGAGTATGCGCTTTCCAAAGAATTAATCCCCTCCAAGCAAGAAATCATTCGCGCCCAACTTGCCAGTGATATTAATGAAATCACCGCAGGCCAGCGCGCCGTCATTGCCGCCCGTAGTCGCAATGTGATTGAACAAATGATGGAGTTCAAGAGTTTGCGTGGCAAGAATCAAAATGTGATTGAACACATGATGAAACGGGTCGATGCGGAGAAAAAAGAATTTGATGCAAGCCTGATCAAGATGCAGGGAACTCGCTCTGTGTTTACACGCTTGTCCACCGAGGTTTATACCAGTCTGGGGATGGATGTCCTGCGTGAAGAAATCCGCAAGTCCAGAGATGCGATGGAGCACAGTAAGTTCTCATCCGGATTGAAAGATGCGGTCAAACAATTTTTTTCGCAGATCAAGTTGAATCTGTTGATTTCCAACAAAAAAACAGATGAGATTTCCGAGATGATGACCATCATGTACAGGAAATTCTCGACTGAGCATGGCTTGGCGCTGACTGCGCCGATGGGGTTTTCTCTGGATAAATATCTGAAGGAAATCTCTGCAATTGAAGCAGTTTTTCTCAAACAGTTCAACACCATCACCTTGCTCACGACCTCTCAGGTTGTTTTGATGCAAAAGTTTTTTGATTCCATTGCCGCGCGCGTCAAACAAAGCTTTCTGCAAGCGAATCGCGATGTCGAGGCTTGGCAAAAGGTCGTGATGGCTCCACTGGAGGCGCAGATCCGCGAGCATAAGAATCAGCTGAAGAATCGCATGCAATCGATACAGCGCATTCATGTTGCTACCGACAGTCTGGAAGAGAAAATCTCGTCCTTTGACAATATGCAGGCTGCGATAGACGAACAGAAGAGTGCCTTGGCTGAACTCGAGCAAAAAATGAAGGATGCCTTGGCGGCCGAACTGTAAGCCGACCAAGGCTAGTGCCAAATGGCGATGACAAAAGATAGAAAAGCAGCCTGACTTCCAGGCTGCTTTTTTTATTCTCCAACGAGCCCTAAGCACGTATATAAAATAAATGAATAACAATCGATGAAACGCATTATCAAGAATAACGGCACGCGGGCTCAGACAGTGATGCTCGAATATGTCGACCCGAGCTTTTCTCATGCCGTCATACAGTGGCAAAAACAGCATGGCAGACATGCGCTGCCCTGGCAGCGAACTACGGATGCCTATCATGTCTGGTTATCTGAAATCATGCTGCAGCAAACGCAGGTGACGGCGGTGATTCCCTATTACCTGCGGTTCCTGCAGAGTTTCCCGACGGTGTACTCACTGGCCGCCGCGCCATCAGAAGAAATCATGGGACATTGGAGTGGTCTTGGGTACTATACGCGAGCCCGCAATTTGCACCAATGTGCCAAATTGGTGGTTGCGCATTATGACGGGCGTTTCCCGGCTGATCCAGCCATGCTGGAACAATTGCCCGGCATCGGACGTTCAACCGCTGCGGCGATTTCGGCTTTTTCTTACGGAACGGTTGCTGCCATTTTGGACGGCAATGTGAAGCGGGTTTTTGCCAGAGTATTTGGAATCGACGGCTATCCGGGCAGCAAACCAGTGGAAGACGCGATGTGGCAAAGGGCGCAAGCGCTGTTGCCAGCCGTGGACATCGAATCTTACACGCAAGGTTTAATGGATCTGGGTGCCACTTTATGCACACGCAGCAGTCCATCGTGTCCGCGTTGTCCGTTGCAAACGCAGTGCGTGGCTTTTGCGCAAAACCTGACTGCGGAACTGCCGACTAAAAAACCAAAGAAAAAACAAAAAGAAAAACAGGCAATCATGCTGGTCATATTGCATGAGAACCAGGTTCTTCTGGAACAGCGGCCCAACAGCGGAATTTGGGGCGGCTTACTCTCGTTGCCTGAAGTGGATGGCATGCGCGAAGTGAACGCAGCGAGCACCTCATCGTTATCGGACAGTAGCCGGGAGGTGAATCAACTCGCTCAGCAGTTTGGTCACCTGGAGTCGATTGAGCGCTTGCCGGAATTTACTCACGTCTTCACGCATTTTAAATTGCACATCGCACCATTGCTCGTACGCCTGTCGCAACGCCAGAACATGATGGCAGAAGCGCGCTATGTCTGGGTTGATATGACGATGCTGGCGCATGCGCCCTTGCCAGCGCCGGTAAAGAATTTATTGCTTACATTTGGTCATGGCGCGTGAAAAAGTAATTGGGGGCTATTTCGATTCATGCCAAAGAATGCGGGTTTCATCGTGCCAGATTGAATTTTGTCGCGCCAATTCTTACTGCGTAGCGGGCGTTATACACTTTGGTTATTGAAGTTTTTTGTCAACCAAACACTTTCAGGAGAACATTTTGTCGCTTCCATTTTTACGCTCCAGCTTATGCGCACTGGTTGTCGCCATGCCTGTGTTTGCACAGGCCGCGACCAGGCAGTGCCGGCTACCGGATTTTCCGCAGGAAGTGCAATGCGGTCAGATCCAGAGGCCGTTAAATCCGGCGCAACCGGAAGGAAAAAAAATCGATATTCATTATGTTGTTGTGCCGTCTCAAGATCGTAATAAATTGAAAGATGCCGTGTTCCTGTTGGCCGGTGGCCCAGGACAAAGCGCGATCGAACTCGCAGGTTTTGGACAAGCCATATTTGGCCGTTTGAATCGCCGCCGTGACCTGGTCTTTGTCGATCAGCGTGGCACCGGGCGCAGCGCTCCCTTGCATTGCCCGGAGTTGGAAAACAGCGCCGATGTAGTCGACCAAGAGGCCATGTTCAAGATGGCGGATGCCTGCATGAAAAATCTGCAAAAATTGGCCTATGGCGACTTGTCATATTTCAGTACCAGCATTGCCGTGCAGGACCTTGAGGCGGTACGCCAGGAACTCGGTTACGGTGCAATCAACCTGGTTGGTGCCTCCTACGGTACCCGTGCGGGGTTGGAGTATCTGCGACAATATCCGACATCCGTCAGACGCCTGGTGCTTGATGGTATTGCACCGCCCGATATGCGTTTGCCATCTGCAGATGCGCAAGTGGCTCTGGATGGGGTATTTGCAGATTGTGCCAAAGACGCTCAGTGCAATGCGACTTATCCTGATCTTGCAGGGCGCTGGAAAAAACTGGTCAATAGCTTGCCGCAACAGATCAGCATCAGGCATCCGCGTCTGGCACATCAACTGCACATTCCGATGACGCGCGATACCTTGATTGGCCTGGTCCATAAAACCCTGTACGCGCCATCGACAACGGCTGCGCTGCCCTATGTGCTTACCCAAGCGGAGCGGGGGCATTTTGAACCTCTTGTCACCCTCAGCGGTGCACTCAGTCTGGTCGGACCTGGCGCCATTGCGTATGGCATGCATTTTTCTGTCTGGTGCGGTGAAGCGTATGCGCGACCAAATACGGCGACTCCAAAAGATGATTTTGAAATGATGACCAGTGCGATGTATAACCGGGTCTGTGAAAAATGGCCACGTGCCAGTATTCCCCCTGCATTTTTTGATATCCCGGCTAGCATCGCTCCCGTGCTGTTGCTCAGCGGCGGAATTGACCCGGTGACGCCAACCCGGCATGGTGCCGCAGTCGCCACGGCTCTTGGTGCCAAAGCGCGCCACATCAGTGTTGAGAATGCGGGGCATGGCTTGCTGGCACATGGCTGTGTGCGTGATGTGGTCTATCGGTATGTCAATGCCAAAGATGACGCAGAAGCGTCCAGGGTCGATGTTGCCTGTGTCCGGCAAATTCCGCGTCCGTTGGTCTGGCTGGCACCGGTTGCCGCTGCGGTCAGCACGGCAACTTCATTTAATCAAGGGGCGAAGCCATGATCAATGTGACCGATCTCCATAAAGAATTCATTAGTTTGGGCAAGCCAAGTTATCGCTTGAATCTTGAATTTGGCAAACGCAAGAAAGAGACCGTCAAGGCCGTCGAAGGCATCAGTTTTACCGCTGTCGATGGCGCCATTCTTGGCCTGTTAGGTGCCAATGGCGCAGGTAAAACCACCAGCCTGCGCATGGTCGCATCGTTGCTGGCACCGGATAAAGGTGAGATTTTGGTGGATGATGTGGCGGTCACGCCTGGCCAGCAAACTTCGCAAGCGCGCATGGGAATTTTGTCTGATGCACGCGGGCTGTATCCACGCCTCACGGCACGCGAAAACATTCAATACTATGGCAGCCTGCACGGCATGGATCGTGGCGCCATCGAGCAACGCACCGGTCAATTGGCGCACTGGCTGGGCATGACAGGTTTGCTCGACAGGCGTACCGATGGCTTTAGCCAGGGTGAGCGGATGAAGGTCGCCCTGGCGAGAGCGTTAATCCACGATCCCAAAAATATTATTCTCGATGAGCCAACCAATGGCCTTGATGTTGTCGCAACGCGTGCCTTGCGTGAATTCTTGCGCTGGCTGCGCTCGGCTGAAGGCGGCGGTAAATGCATTATCTTCTCTACCCATATCATGCAGGAAGTAGAACGTTTGTGTGACTCCGTGGTGATCGTCGCCAGAGGCAAGACAGTCGCCAGCGGTACGGTAGAGCAATTGCTGCAACAAGCCGGTGAAACCGATTTTGAAGATGCCTTCGTCAAGCTGGCATTCTTGCACACAACATCAACCGAAGGAGCCAAGTGATGAATCCAATTTTTGCGATATTCCGCAAGGAACTCACCGACGCCATGCGCGATCGCCGCACCTTGATGATGGTGTTGTTCAGCGCCTTATTATTCGTTCCTTTGTTGCTGGTGATTTTTTCAGAAATCATGTCCCAGGTCGAGGCCCAGGAAGACAAGCGCACCGTACTCGCGGTGAACATAGGACAAGCGCCAAGGCTGGCGAATTTCATTTTACGTCAGGGCTATCAGATCAAGGATGCACCGGCAGGCTACGAAGAAAAATTGCGTAGCAAGGAATTGTCTCAACCGGTTTTACTGGTGCCGGAAAAATTTGAGGAGAAGTTGGCGCATGCACAAAAGGCCGCACTGGAGATCGTGTTTGATACTTCAAACAGGCAGGCCGAGTTCGGCGTGCGCCCTCTGAAAAAACTGCTGGATGGCTATATTCAAGAGGCTGCCTTGATGAGCCTGATGATGCGCGGCGTTTCGCCAGAGCTGTTGCAATTGGTCGATATCAAAGAGCGCCATCTGAATCGCCCGGAAGAACGTAAAGTGACGGTCACCGGGATGTTGCCATTCGCCTTGATCATGGCGATTGTCATCGGCGGCATGTTTGCCGCCATCGATACCACGGCCGGTGAGCGTGAACGTGGATCCCTGGAACCCCTGATGATGAACCCCGTCAACGGCTGGCAACTGGCAATCGGTAAATGGGGCGCGGTGGCCACCATCAGCATGCTGGTGGCAATGCTCACGGTGCTGAGTTTTTTTCCATCGCAATGGCTGGTACGTAACGACGCACTGCGCGCCGAGTTTCAGTTTAGTGTTGCGGATGCGCTGAGTTTCTTACTGGTCTTGCTGCCATTGGCGGCCGCCATTTCGGCTGTGCAAGTGGCGATTTCGCTGACCTGTAAGAGCTTTAAAGAGGCGCAGGTTCGCAACCAGATCCTGAGTATGGTCATCTCCATGGCACCGATGATGCTGATGTTTAACACCGGCCGGGAGCCGGCCTGGTTTCAGTGGACACCGTCTATCGCGCAATCATTGATGATGAACCATGTGCTCAAAGGCGAGGCGGTAGGGATAGCATCGATTGGCATCGCGCTGGCGGTTTGCATTGCATTAACGGTTGGCTGCCTGTCTTTTGTCGCCAACAAGATGCGTAGAGTCGTGATGATGTAGAAAGTTGAAAAGAGGGCCTGCCACCACGCATGTTCCATGCGGCTTGCAGGCCAGACTTGCAGATTCAAGTACGAATTGCGAATGGAATTGGCTTCAATCCAAATAATACTTCATGAGGTGTTTTATATCCCAAAGATTTTCTCGGCCGATGATTTAGCTTGTCTTGGATGCGCTTGATTTGACGCCTGTTCAATTTGTCCATGGACTTCTGCTTGGGTAGATATTGCCGTATCAAGCCGTTCGTGAGTTCATTGCGGGCGCGTTGGCGAGGACATCCTGGATCGGCAAAATAGGTCTTGACTCCAAACGCTTTGAACGCGGAAAATTCCGAACCGTTATCCAATGTCAGCGTCTTTGCATGAACACTTCTAAAGCATTGAAGTATGCTTTTGGCGACCGTCTTGGCCTTTTTTTCAATCACCGGTGACATCAATAAATACAGGCTTTTTCTATCCACTAAAGTGACAACGCAGCTCATCGCAGATTTACAGCGTATGGTGTCGCCTTCAAAATGGCCTAGCGTGTTACGCGCATTGACGTATTTAGGCCGGTCTTTGAGTTTGGGGCGATTTTTGGCAATTCCCCCAGAGGAAGTGCGCCATAACGTCTTTTCAGGACGTCTTAAGTGGCCCGCCAGCGGCGTTTTTTTTCGTTCTATCCAGTTGTAGATGGCTTGGTGACTAATGTTGATGTCTGCCATTTCTTTGAATAATTTAATGCGGCCACAAATTTGCTCTGGCGCCCAATCCTGGACAAGCAAACTCGCCACGTTTTTCCATACTGTGCCTGACTTGCGCACGACGTTCGCTGCGCTTTTTTTCTTTCCCCTGTCACTTCTTTCCTGGGCAAAACTGGCGTCATACCTGCCATTTTTCTGGCCCCGTGCTATTTCTCTATAAATGGTTGATAGGTTGAAGCCTATCGTTATTGCTATGGCAGACGGTTTTTTAGCGGCTGCTAAAAGATGCTCAATCTGGTATCTTAGTCTTTGGTTGAGGTGAATGAATTTCATAGGAGTTTCCTTGGCGCTTTGAACACGACAAAGGTACTCCATCATTCATCTCAACCTTTGTCTTTTATGCCAAGAAATTTCGCATTTCGTACTTTAATCTGCAAGACTGGCTGGAAACCCGCATGAACAGTGCGTGTCAGGGCATGCCTTGTTTTGGAAATGAACACGGGCTTACCGCAAAAAATTACATCAGGCGCCGATGCCGCACCAATACCTGTTCTGAATTTTTAAAATATTCCGCCAGCTTTTCTACCATGTAGACCGAGCGATGCTGCCCCCCGGTGCAGCCTATTCCCACCGTGAGATAGCTGCGGTTGTCGTGCTTGAATGCCGGCATCCATTTCTCAATGAAATTGCGGATATCTGCATACAGATCCTGCGCCATTGCCTGTTCGTCGAGATAGTTGACGACAGCTGCGTCCTGTCCGGTTAACGGGCGCAGGCTGAGATCGTAATACGGGTTGGGCAGCATGCGTACATCGAACACAAAATCGGTGTCGAGCGGCACACCGATTTTGAAAGCGAAGGATTCAAACATCAGGGTCAGCGGTGAGTGTGCTATTTGAATGACGTCTTTTACCCAGGCGCGCAAGGTGTTGGCGCTGAGGTTGGAGGTGTCAACGACATGGGCCAGAAATTGCAGCGTTGCAAGCATCTCGCGCTCTTCCTGTATGCATTCCGTCAGACTCAGGTGCTCGCCGGTGGGCTGGGTTTGTTGCAGGCGATGCGATAGCGGGTGGCTGCGACGGGTTTCGGAAAATCGCGCGACCAGCGATTCGGTACTGGCGGTGAGAAACAGGACTTTGACTTCGTGGCCTTCTTGTCTGAGCGTTTCGATGGTGTCCGGCACGCTGGTGAGCAAATGCGCGCTGCGGGAATCGATTGCCATGGCGGCCGATTGTATGCCTTCGGCAATTAAGGTATGCACCAGCTCCGGTAGCAAACTTGGCGGAAGATTGTCGACACAATAAAAGCCCGCATCTTCCAGTACATTGAGAGCGACTGATTTGCCAGAGCCGGAAATACCTGAGATAAGCAAGATGCGCATGTGATAAACCAAGTGAACCAGAAGGTGAACGACGGTGGATTGATGACTGAGTTTACTCGTTATCTTCGTTCATTGCTCGGCGTTGTTTTTCCATGAAATCTTCTAGCGTATTAATCCCACGCAACTGCAAAATCGTGTTGCGCACCGCTGCCTCCAGCAATACCGCAATGTTGCGGCCGGCGGCGACAGGGATGACGACTTTTTTGATCGCTAGGCCCAATACTTCTTCCGCCTGGGAATCGATGGGCAGACGCTCATAATTTTCTTCCAGTGTGCTGCGTCTGACCAGATGCACGATCAACTTCAGGCGCATTTTGCGGCGCACGGCTGTTTCGCCAAAAATGGCCTTGATATCGAGCAGGCCCAGTCCACGTACTTCCAGCAGGTTTTGCAGCAATTCCGGACAGCGGCCTTCTATCATATTGGGCGCGATGCGTGAAAACTCGACGGCGTCATCGGCAACCAGGCCATGGCTGCGGGAGATCAGTTCCAGCCCCAGTTCGCTTTTACCTAGACCTGATTCCCCGGTGATGAGCACGCCAACCCCCAGAACGTCCATAAAAACACCATGCATCGTGACGCGTTGCGCCAGTTTTTTGGATAAATAGACGCGCAAATAATCGATGACTTGCGCCGCCGGTAATGGGGTAGAAAACAGCGGGATATTCTTGTCGTCGCAGTTGGTCAGAAAGTCTGGCGGCGATTCCAGTCCCTGCGCCACGATGAGGGCAGGTGGATCACCGGCGACCAATTCCTTGAACAGATTGCCGCGCGAAATCGGTGACAGACGATGGTAATACGTCAGTTCCTGATGCCCCAGTACTTGTATGCGGCCAGGATGAATCAAATTCAAGTGACCGACCTGATCGGCTGCCGAAGTTGCATCTCCGGTAATTTGCTTGTCGCCACCGGAGAATCCGGCGAACCATCCTAATTGCAGCGGCTCCCGATTGTCATCGTAGATTTTTTGTATGGTGAGTTCTGTCAATATTGGCATGGTGGCGTGTCAGCGTGGTGATCACCGCAATACGCGATGCGAGTCAGCTCGACTCAGTAGATGAATCAGGAAATTGACTGCAAATTCGGTTGCCAGGAAATAATTTTTTCGTAAATGACTGCTGCATCAGGCTCAGTATTGAGCGATTCGCGGAAACTTTCATTGGAAAGCATCTCAGCAATTTCAGAGAGAATTTCAAGATGTTGCTGAGTGACATGGTCTGGCATCAACAAAAAAATCAATAAGCTCACCGGTTGTCCATCCGGCGACTCAAAGGGAATCGGCTCCGCCAATCGCACAAAGGCCGCGATTGGCGCTTTTAAACCTTTGATGCGCCCATGGGGCACGGCAACGCCATGTCCAAGTCCGGTGGAACCCAGGCGTTCACGGGCAAACAGGTTTTCCGATACCGTGGAGCGCGCAATACTGCAGTTATTTTCAAACAACAGGCCTGCTTGTTCAAAAGCACGTTTTTTGCTGGACACTTCAAGATCCAGAAGGACATTGGCAATGGGTAATATTTTTGCGATATTCGTCATGATGCAAGAGCAATGGTGATGCGGAAAGCTGCGGAATTCGAAATTTACAACTGGCAAATTATAGGCTTCTTTTTCCCGCCATGCATCAAACCTATTCAGGCCGATTGGTGAGCAAATGTTCAAAGTCTTCGGAAGATAACGGCTTGCTAAAATAAAAGCCCTGAATTTCCTGGCATCCCGAGTCCTTCAAGAAAACCATTTGGTCGATTTGCTCGACCCCTTCTGCGGTGACGCTCATGCCCAATGCCTTCGCCATGGCAATAATGGCATGTGTTAATGTCACCGAATCCTGATTTCCGGGAATGGCACTGATGAATGAGCGGTCAATCTTTAGGTTGTCGATAGGGAAGCGTTGCAAGTACGATAGCGACGAGAACCCGGTGCCGAAATCATCGAGCGAAATACTCACGCCCAGTTTTTTGATGGCATGAAATACCGGTAACAGCAGTTCAACTTCGCCCATCAGCAAACCTTCGGTAATTTCCAGTTGCAAGGCATCTCCCGGCAAACCGGTTTCATCCAGAGTCTGCCTGATAAACTTAGGCAGATGGGGATCTTGAAATTGTTTGGGTGAGATATTGACGCTAATGACCAGGTCACTGACAAATTTTTCACGCCATATTTTTGCTTGCTTGCACGACTGCTCCAATACCCATCGGCCAATCGGCAGGATAAGTCCTATTTCTTCAGAAATGGGAATGAATTCATTCGGTTGAATCAACGCAGCACCGGGCATTTGCCAGCGGATCAGGGCTTCTGCACCAACGATGCGCGAGGTGCGCAAGCAAACCTTGGGCTGGTAGAACACTAAAAATTCTTGCTCGATGAGCGCGCGACGTAAATTACGCTCCAGCGTATAGCGATGCTGGGCACGGACGTTAAGTTCGGTAGTGAAGAACTGGTAATTGTTGCGTCCGGATTCCTTGGCAAGATACATCGCCGAGTCTGCGCAGCGTAGCAACGTGGGGCCATCCGATGCATCGTGCGGAAACACGCTGATGCCGATGGACGTGCCGAGATGATATTCGTTGCCATCGATTAAAAATGGTTCGCGCATTCTGGCCAGTACCCGTTCCGCCAGTTCCTTCAGATGCTGCGCACTATCGAACGCTTCCGCCACGATGACGAACTCATCGCCCCCCAGTCTGGCCAACATGTCGGTGGTGCGGATGCAGGAATTGAGTCGGGTGGCGACATTGCATAAAAGGCTGTCTCCGGCGGCATGACCAGCTGTATCGTTCACGTTTTTAAAGCGATCGAGATCGAGAAAGATGACGGCAACTTTATGTTGTTGTGCGTTAGCAAGCGCAAGCGTCAATCGTTGATGCAACTGGTGACGGTTTGGCAAACCGGTCAATGCATCGTGAGTGGCAATGTAATTGAGTTGCCGCTGAGTTTCTCTAAATGCTGTCGTGTCTGTAAACGAAATAAGAACCGCACTGACGGTGCCGCTACCGTGGTCGGTGATCGGCAGTACATTGACCAGCAGCCAGGCCACTGTATGGTCGCGCAATTCCAGCCCTATCGACAAATTGACGATCGCCGTACCGCTACGAAATACACTTGAAGCCGGATCATCGCCAAGATTGACCGCAGTGCCATCTTCGCCAATGATGCGTTCAAAGTAACGATGCCTGCGCCCCGTCGTCAGGGGATCTTCAATTTTGAGAATGCGCTGGGCGCTAGGATTGCAGGTTAAAATTTTTCCCTTCGGCCCCAATACCATGATGCCTTCGGTCAGATTGGTGACCACGGAGCGATAGCGTTCTTCGCTTTGCTCCAGGCTTTGCTCCATGTTTTTTTTGTCTATGGCCAGCGCGATCAGATCCATCGCATCCATGATTAGCGCCTGCTCATCGTCACTTGGCGACCGGCTCGAGTGATGATAGACGTCAACCGTTCCCAGCAGGACCTTGAACGCAGTTTTGATCGGCAGCGACCAGCACGAATGCAGATCATGCCGGAGCACGCTTTCGCGCTTATCTTCCCATAGCGGGTTGAAGGCGATGTCATCGACGATAGTAATCTGGCCGTTGTGAATCGCCGCGCCGCAAGAACCCGAATGCAAGCCTACCTGCACGCTTTCAAATTCCTGACAAAATTCCATCGGCATTGACGGCGCAGCACCTAAGGACAGGCGCTGATTGTCGGCATCAAGCAGCATGACGGCGCAGATGGACCCATTATCCAATAGCCTTTCCATCCGATCGCATACATCTTCCAGTATGTGATTCAAAGGCTTGTCGAGCGCAATCATTTCGAGAATTTCTTTCTCGTGATGCAGTGCCTCGTGGACGCGGCTAGGCGGTTGCCTGAGAATGATGGGCTGGTCTAGTTTTTTTGCGCTAGCAGAGGGGGTAGCGAACGGTGATGTACTGAGATTACGCACCGTCAGTTGCATTGCGTTTTGCTTCTCGTGGGTAAAGGAGCGGGCGCGAACTTCGACTTCAATCAGCTGTCCGTCCAGGGTTTTGCAGTGACAGACTTGTGCTGTTGAGATGGTATTTTCTGTGCCTGGCTCAATAAAACACAATCTGCCATTGTCTTGTTTTGAATCAAAAAAAAATGAGCTTGCCCGCATTCCGGCAAGCTGACTCTGTTCTGTTGCCCGCATAAGCGCCAGACCAACTGGATTGACGTAGACCGTCAAATCATCAATCAAGAGAAAAATGGCATCCTGTTCAGGTGTCGGCAATATCCCTCTCCATTCGTCGTCAGTAACGAGATTGTTTTTGGGGATAGTGATCTGGGATAGCGGACTCACAACAATCGATGCTTAAGCGTAGAGTAAAGTTGTCGAGTACTTTAACCGAAGCCAGAGCAGCTCACAACTTTAATTGATAACTATTTAAATCTATTGCGGATCTCAATTAGTCCTAATTGAGATCGATGCGCACGAACAGCAGCAGCACATCGCCGTTTCCCTTGTTTTGTGAAATCCTGGGAATATACGCCGCCATCAGTTTAGTGCTGCGAGTGCCGATTGAAGCTACTGGCAGAATGCCAGGAAACGGTGCGCCGGAAAAGTAATCGACTCTGCTGATCAGCAGACCCGTAACGCCGAGTCCGATCTCAACGCGATCTCCTAAAGGCTTCATCCATTGATAGGCATAGCCAGCCATGAATTGTGGCGAGAAATGCGAATCAGATATGGCAAGTCCGTAGATAGACTCTTCATTGTCTTTTTTATTTCTGATCGCTTTGCTAAAACCCAGGCCCCAGGCTTTTTCATTCAATTCAGCGATACGTTCTGCGGTGTAGGTGTTTCGGCCATGACGTGCGTAACCCGACAGCATTAACGACATCTCGCCATGATCGAAAATATTGACTGTCTCGTTCTTGGCCTGATTCCACCAGCTGGTTTTTTGCTGTGCCGGCTGTTCTGGCGCTGCTTCTTGTGCCATTGGCTGCAATTGAGGTGCCAGGGCTTCCTGAGAAAAACTTGTTGGAGCAATGCTCAACGAGAAGGCGAGCAGGCAAAGGGAATGAGTGAATTTTTTCAAAGTAAATAATGACATGATATAAAAAAGTGGTGATGCGGTGAACAGTTTATTGTCGTGCGCAGCGGGCATTGGATGGTTTTTGTCCCGTGCTGAAATTACTGCGCCAAGGGTTGATGTCTAGCCCGCCACGTCTGGTGTAGCGCGCATAAACAGAAAGTTTTTGCGGTTTGCATTGCTGCATGATGTCGATGAAAATCCGCTCTACGCATTGCTCATGAAATTCGTTGTGATCACGAAAACCGATCAGGTAGCGCAACAGATTTTCCTGATCGATAGCGGCACCCACATAGCGAATTTGCACGCTGCCCCAGTCAGGTTGGCCGGTGACCAGGCAGTTGGATTTGAGCAGATGCGATACCAGTGTTTCTTCTACCGGTGCAGCCTGGTGATCGGCCTTGAGCAATGACGGGTCCGGCGTGTAGCTATCGATCTCAATATCCAATCGATCCAGCAGCATACCATCGAGTTCCTGCATCTTCAGGCCGGAAAAATTTTCCTGCATCGTCAACGTTACTTGAACCGCTGCACCAAAGCCTGCAGACAGATCCGCTTGCAATAAACTCAGCAAGGCCTCGGTTCCCGCCAGCCTGGTCTGGTTGTAGGAGTTGAGATAAAGCTTGAAGGATTTGGATTCAATGATGTTGGGTGAATCAGCCGGCGCCATGATGGTGGCAATCGCCACCTGCGGCTTGCCGCGCAAATTGAGCCATGATACTTCGTAGGCATTCCAGATATCCATGCCAAAAAACGGCAAGTGGGCATTCGCTTGAATGCCCAGCTCGAGCCGTTTGTCGGCGCGTGGAATCGGAAATAGCAACGACGCATCATACTGCGCTGCGTATGCTGCGGGTTTGCCGAGCAGGGACTGTTCCGGCTGATTTGTTTTGTCTGATGCTGTCATGTTGCAGAATGGATGTTAAATAACAAAGGACTATCCCAAAAATAATTGGTAGGCGGGATTGTCGCTTTCGTCCCAATAGCGGTAGCCCAGCGTATTCAAGAATTCCTTGAAGGCCTTCATCTCTTTCTTCGGCACCTGCAGGCCGACCAAAGTCCTGCCGTAATCTGCGCCGTGATTGCGATAGTGGAACAGGCTGATATTCCAGTTCGGTGCCATGCTGTTGAGAAAGCGCATTAGTGCACCCGGACGTTCCGGGAACTCAAAGCGATACAGCAGCTCATTCTCTGCCAGCTCGCTCTTGCCGCCGACCAGGTGGCGAATATGCAGTTTCGCCAATTCATCATGCGTCAGATCCAGGGTCGGGAAACCGTGTTTGATGAAATTCTTGGCGATTTTGCCTGATTCGTCGCGATTGCTGACCTGTATTCCGACGAAAATATGTGCCGCTTTTTGATCGCTGATGCGGTAGTTAAACTCAGTCACATTGCGAGGCCCGACCAGTTCGCAAAAGCGGCGGAAACTGCCGCGCTCTTCCGGTATCGTCACTGCAAACACCGCTTCGCGCGCTTCACCGATTTCGGCACGTTCGGCGACAAAGCGCAAACGGTCAAAATTCATGTTGGCGCCGCAGGCGATGGTGACCAATGTTTCATTTTTAAGCGGTTTTTTGTTCGCTTTGGCGCGCTCGATATAGGCTTTGCAACCGGCCACTGCCAGCGCGCCTGCAGGTTCCAGTATGCTGCGCGTATCCTGAAATACATCCTTAATTGCGGCACAAACTGCATCGGTATCGACCAGAATGATTTCATCGACGTACAACTTGGCGAGGCGAAAGGTTTCTTCGCCGACCAGCTTGACCGCCGTACCGTCCGAAAATAAACCGACATCCGTCAGCGTCACGCGTTTGCCGGCTTTCAGGCTGCGCGCCATCGCGTCAGAATCAGTCGTTTGCACGCCGATGATCTTGATGTCGGGGCGTACTGCCTTGACGTAGGCGGATACCCCGGCGATCAGGCCGCCGCCGCCGATAGCGACAAAAATCGCGTGTATCGGCTCGGCATGCTGACGCAGGATTTCCATGCCCACTGTGCCTTGTCCGGCGATCACATCCGGATCGTCAAACGGGTGTACGAAGGTCAGTTTGCGTTTTATTTCCAATATGGCCGCGTGATCGTAAGCGTCGTTATACGAATCGCCATGCAAGACGATCTCTACGTTGTCGCCGCCAAAAGCGCGCACAGCATCGATCTTGACCGGTGGGGTGGTGGTAGGCATGACGATCACCGCCTTGCAGCCGACTTTGGCCGCACTCAGCGCCACACCCTGCGCGTGATTGCCGGCGGAGGCGCAGATCACCCCGCGCTTGAGTTGCGCTGGGGTTAAATGGGCGATCTTGTTGTAGGCGCCACGCAGCTTGAAGCTGAACACGCTTTGCATGTCTTCGCGCTTGAAATGAATGCGGTTTTCCATGCGGGCTGACAAGCTGGGAGCAAATTCCAGCGGTGTTTCAAAAGCAACGTCGTAGACGCGCGCTGTCAGGATTTTTTTTAGATAATCAGTCGTCATGGAGGCCAAACGTGAGTAGATTGAGGGAAATAATATGGTGTCATTATAATGGATGCTTTTAACGCGAGCATTGGAACCCTATGATTGAGGCTGCAGTACATTGGCTATTGGGTGTGCTGGCGGTACCTGAAATTGGCCTGGCGGCGGTGTTTGTCGTCAGCTTTATTTCGGCCACACTGCTCCCGGCGGGATCTGAACCACTGGTGTTTGCAGTGATTAAAGCCGACCCACAGATTTACTGGCAGGTGATCATGGTGGCAACATTGGGCAATACTCTGGGTGGCGTAGCCGATTATGGGATGGGCTATTACTCCAAAAAAGCCTTTGCCAAAGAGCGGGATACAGTGCGATTTCGCTGGCTGGCCCACTATGGTGCCAAGACCATGTTGCTGTCATGGCTACCTGGAATAGGTGACCCGATTTGCACCTTGGGTGGTTGGCTGAAATTGCCGTTCTGGCCCAGCGTGATGTATATGGCAATCGGCAAATTTTTGCGTTACATCACGATGACCTGGTTGCTGCTGAGCGTGCCCGATGGTTTTTGGCGCTGGCTGGCAGGACTATTCAGTTGAATGTAAACAGGCCGCCCTGACACGCACTATCCATGCGGGTTTCCAGCTTATCGTGCCTGTAAGCCGCATGGATAGTGCGCCTTGGGCTTGTGCATGTTTGATTTATTTTCTAATATCCAGCGGATGGCATATCAAGGGCAATTATTTTTTCATTTTAAAATTTCACCAAATTTTGTGCGGATTAACTGTTAAAAAGCCGACACAATGCCGTATAAAGTTTAAGGCCGTTCCAGCGTGGTGCAGCGCAATACGCTAAAATGAGCCTTTAAAAATCCGTCCAACCAAGCTCCAGATGAACGCTCCAGCCCAAATCCAGACTTTACTTGTCGATGTGCCACTTGGCGTTGACACTGCCTCTACTCGCGTTCGAGAGATTCCCTACAACTATACGTCTTTCTCGGATCGCGAAATCGTCATTCGTTTGCTGGGCGATGATGCCTGGCAATTGCTCGACAAGTTGCGCGGCAAGCGCCAGACCGGCCGTTCTGCCCGCATGCTGTACGAAGTGCTGGGCGATATCTGGGTGGTGCGGCGCAATCCGTATCTGCAGGACGACATGCTGGACAATCCCAAGCGCCGTCAGGCCTTGATCGATGCCCTGAATCATCGCCTGCAGGAAGTGGAAAAGCGCCGCATCAGCACTGCCAACGACGATGATACCGAGCGCAGCAACAGCGTGGAGATTCTGGTGCAGGCGGCGCGCAAGGCCGTGGCCGATTTCTCGCAAGAGTTTCGCGATACCTATGATTTGCGCAAGAAGGCCAGCAAGCTGCTGGCCAAACATACGGCCAAAGACAATATCAAGTTTGACGGCTTAAGCCGCGTCTCGCATGTGACCGATGCCACTGACTGGCGCGTGGAATACCCGTTTGTGGTGCTGACGCCGGATACCGAAGATGAAATGGCCGGTCTGGTCAAGAGCTGTATCACGCTGGGCCTGACCATTATTCCGCGCGGCGGCGGCACTGGTTACACGGGCGGCGCGATCCCGCTGACACCGTTTTCGGCTGTCATCAATACCGAAAAACTGGAGCAACTGGGCGCGGTCGAGATGACCATGCTGCCCGGTGTTGATAGAGAATACGCGACGATTTACTCTGGCGCGGGCGTCGTCACCAAGCGCGTTTCGGATGCCGCCGACAAGGCAGGTTTTGTGTTTGCGGTAGACCCGACTTCTGCCGAAGCCTCTTGCGTAGGCGGTAATGTCGCCATGAACGCCGGCGGTAAAAAGGCCGTCTTGTGGGGTACTGCGCTCGACAATCTGGCGTCGTGGAAGATGGTCGATCCTAACGGCGATTGGCTGGAAGTCACGCGTCTCGAACATAATCTGGGCAAGATCCATGATGCGCCGGTGGCCAAGTTCAAGCTCGAATGGACGCATCCGGGCGAGAAACAGGTGTTCAAGACCGAGCAGCTGGATATTCCTGGCCGCAGTTTCCGCAAGGAAGGCTTGGGCAAGGATGTGACGGATAAATTCCTGTCCGGTTTGCCGGGTGTGCAGAAGGAAGGTTGCGATGGCCTGATCACCTCGGCACGCTGGATTTTGCACAAGATGCCAAAGTTCGCACGCACCGTGTGCCTTGAGTTTTTCGGCCAGGCGCGCGACGCGATTCCTAGCATTGTCGAGATCAAGGATTATCTCGACGCCGAGACTAGAAAGGGTGGCGCGATTCTGGCCGGCCTGGAACATCTGGACGAGCGTTATCTGCGCGCAGTCGGTTACACCACCAAATCCAAGCGCGGCGTATTGCCGAAGATGGCTTTGTTCGGTGACATCGTCGGCGATGATGAAAACGCCGTGGCGCAAGCCGCATCGGAAGTGATCCGTATCGCCAACACCCGCGTCGGTGAGGGTTTCGTGGCCGTCAGCCCGGAAGCACGCAAGAAGTTCTGGCTCGATCGCGCCAAAACCGCGGCCATTTCCAAGCATACCAATGCCTTCAAGATCAATGAAGACGTGGTGATTCCGCTCAATCGCATGGGTGAATATACCGATGGCATAGAGCGCATCAATATTGAACTGTCGATACAGAACAAGCTGGCGCTCGTCGCCGAACTCAAGACATTTTTCGCCAAAGGGCATCTGCCGCTGGGCAAGAGCGAAGATGTCGATGGCGACGACATTCCGGCCGCTGAGCTGCTGGAAGACCGTGTCAATCAGGCCGATAATTTGCTGAAGGCGACCGAGGCGCGCTGGACTTATCTGCTGAATAATCTGGATAAACCATTGGCCAGCGCCAAAGTGGAAATGTGTGCCCTAGGTCTGGATAAACTGGAATTTGTTTTTGACGAACGCCTGCAACGCCAGCCAGAGGCCACGGTATTTGATATCGTGCAGGACAGAACCGTGCGCGTGTCGTGGAAGACTGAATTGCGCGCTTTACTGCGCCAGATTTTCAACGGTGCCGCCTTCAAGCTGATTCTGGATGAGTGCACTGCCATGCACAAGCAAGTGTTGCGTAGCCGCGTCTTCGTGGCGCTGCACATGCATGCGGGCGACGGTAATGTGCATACCAATATTCCGGTCAACTCCGATAATTACGCAATGCTGCAAGTGGCGCATCATGCGGTCGCACGCATCATGGTGCTGGCACGTTCGCTTGATGGCGTGATCTCCGGTGAACACGGTATCGGTATCACCAAGCTGGAATATCTGACCGAAGACGAGATCAAGGATTTCCGCGACTATAAAATGCGCATCGATCCTGAAGGTCGTTTCAACAAGGGCAAACTGCTCAATTTGCCTGAATTTGCGGCTGATTTGCGCAATGCCTACACGCCTTCGTTCGGCCTGATGGGTCACGAATCCTTGATCATGCAGCAAAGCGATATCGGCGCGATAGCGACCAGTATCAAGGATTGTTTGCGCTGCGGTAAGTGCAAGCCTGTGTGCGCCACCCATGTGCCGCGCGCCAACTTGCTATACTCGCCACGCAATAAAATCCTCGCCACTTCCTTGCTGGTAGAAGCCTTCCTGTACGAAGAGCAAACGCGGCGTGGTATCTCGATCAAGCACTGGGATGAATTCTCGGATGTGGCGGATCACTGCACCGTTTGTCATAAGTGTCTGAATCCCTGCCCGGTCGATATCGACTTCGGCGAGGTCTCGATGAATATGCGTAATCTCTTGCGCAAGATGGGACAAAAGAAATTCAATCCCGGCACGGCTGCCTCGATGTTTTTCCTCAACGCCACTGATCCGGCGACCATCAATGCCACGCGTCAGGTCATGATAGGCTGGGGTTATATGGCGCAGCGTTTTGGCCATGATTTGCTGAAGAAATTTGCCAAAAAACAGACCAAGGTGCCACCGGCAACCGTAGGCAAGGCGCCTATCAAAGAGCAGGTGATTCACTTCATCAACAAGAAAATGCCGGGCAATCTGCCGAAGAAAACCGCACGCGCCTTGCTCGATATTGAAGACGACAAGATCGTGCCGATTATCCGCGACCCTCTGACCACTACGGCTGATACCGAGGCGGTGTTTTACTTCCCCGGCTGCGGTTCCGAGCGCCTGTTTTCGCAAGTCGGTTTGGCAACGCAGGCAATGCTCTGGAATGTAGGCGTACAGACGGTATTGCCGCCGGGTTACCTGTGCTGCGGTTATCCGCAACGCGGTAACGGCCAGTTCGACAAGGCCGAGAAAATGATGACGGATAACCGCGTGCTGTTCCATCGCATGGCCAATACCCTGAATTATCTCGACATCAAGACCGTCATCGTCTCTTGCGGCACTTGCTACGATCAATTGGCAACTTACGAGTTCGATAAGATATTCCCTGGCTGCCGCATCATCGACATCCACGAATATCTGATGGAAAAGAACGTCAAGCTGGCCGGCGTCGAAGGCACGCGTTATATGTATCACGAGCCTTGCCATAATCCGATGAAATTGCAGGAGTCCGGCAAGACCATCAATGCGCTGATCACGACTATCGATAACGTCAAGATCGAGAAAAATGAACGCTGCTGCGGCGAATCCGGCACGCTGGCAGTCAGCCGTCCTGACATCTCTACGCAAGTGCGTTTCCGTAAGGAAGAAGAGATGCAAAAGGGCGCGGATAAATTGCGTGACGATGGCTTCAAGGGTGATGTGAAAATCCTCACTTCATGCCCATCCTGCCTGCAGGGCTTGTCGCGCTACAACGACGATTCCGACACCACCGCAGATTACATCGTGGTCGAAATGGCGAAGCATATTTTGGGGCCAAACTGGATGCCGGAATATGTGGCCAAAGCGAATAACGGCGGCATAGAGCGAGTCCTGGTGTAATGAGCGATTCAACTGCCAACTTATCTGCCAACTTAACTGCGAATTGCGAACTGTGCAATCCAGCTGTGGGCGATGTGGTATTTGCCAGCCCGCAATGGCGCGTCTTGCTGGTAGATGATGCCAATTACCCGGGTTTTTGCCGGGTAGTCTGGAACGCCCATGTCAGGGAAATGACGGATCTGACTGAAGCGGAGCGCAATGCATTGATGGCTGCGGTCTGGATAGTTGAACAGGTCATCCGCGACATCATGCAACCGCATAAGATCAATCTGGCCAGTTTTGGCAATATGGTGCCGCACATGCACTGGCATATCATTCCGCGCTATACCGATGATGCGCATTTCCCCAATCCGGTCTGGGCCAATGCCAATGCGGTTTTGCCGGATGTCGGCGCACGTCAGGCATTATTGCCAGCGCTGCGCGCCGAACTGCTAAAGCGTCTAAAATAATCGAATCAAATGAAGGATGATGCAGAGTCCTTCAGCGCTTAACCCATCAGGACGATCATGACAGCATCCAAAAAACAAATCCAAGCCCCGGCGCCAACAGCACTGAATGCGCGCACTCAGTCGCGGGTGCTGGAAATCAGTTTTGATGACGGCAAGGATTTTGTCTTGCCGTTTGAGTTGTTGCGCGTGTATTCACCTTCTGCCGAAGTGCGCGGTCATGGCGTAGGGCAAGAAACACTGCAAACCGGTAAACGTGAGGTAGGTTTGGCAGGGCTGGAGCCAGTTGGTAACTATGCAGTCAAGCCGCTGTTTTCCGATGGCCACGAATCGGGTATTTTTTCCTGGGATTACCTGTATTGGCTGGGCGACAACCAAGAAAGTTTGTGGTTGGATTATCTGGATCGCTTGCATGCGGCAGGCCATCCCGGCGAAACCGGGCGCGATACGGTAGCGCCGGTGAAATCCGGCGGGTCCTGCGGACATAAGCATTAGACAACAAGCATTCTCAAACTTATTGAGTGATGATAAACGCGGATAGTTGTCCTATAATGCCCACAAATTCATAAGGGCCATACCATGAGTAATACTACCCACTTCGGCTACGCTACGGTAGAAGAAGATCAAAAAGTCCATAAAGTGGCGGAGGTCTTTCACTCTGTCGCGGCTAAATACGATGTCATGAATGATTTGATGTCCGGTGGTTTACATCGTATCTGGAAGATTTTTACCATCGCCCAGGCTGGCGTTCGCCCGGGGTTTAAAGTGCTCGATATCGCCGGCGGCACCGGTGATCTGGCCAAGGAATTCGTCAAGCAAGCAGGCAAGACCGGCGAGGTCTGGCATACCGATATCAATGAGTCGATGCTGCGCGTGGGCCGCGACAGACTCTTGAATAAAGGCCTGATTACCCCCACCTTGCTGTGTGACGCAGAAAAATTGCCTTTTCCTGATAATTATTTTGATCGTGTCAGCGTCGCATTCGGTTTGCGCAACATGACGCATAAGGATCAGGCCTTGGCAGAAATGCATAGAGTATTGAAACCGGGTGGCAAGTTGCTGGTGCTGGAGTTTTCAAAAGTGCCAGACATCATGCAAAAACCTTACGATCTTTATTCTTTCAAAGTATTACCTTGGCTAGGTGAAAAGATTGCCAATGACTCAGAGAGTTATCGCTATCTTGCAGAGTCAATCCGCATGCACCCGGATCAGGAAACGCTCAAGACCATGATGCAAGATGCAGGGCTTGAACGTGTGCAATATTACAATTTGACGGCAGGTGTGGCTGCTCTTCACACCGGTATTAAACTTTGAAGTTAAGCTTCGAAGTTAAGCTTTAACACACGTTACAACTGAAGTTCAGGAGAAAGCAAGATGAAGAAATTTTTATTCGCAATGATGTTGATGCTTGGTGCATTGACTATGACGGTGTCTGATGCCGAGGCGAAGCGTTTTGGTGGCGGTAGTTCAGTAGGACGTCAGTCGACCAATGTGTCACGTCAGGCGGCGCCTGCAGCGCCAGCCCAGGCGAAGCCCGCAGCTGCGCCAGCAACCGCAGGAGCCGCTGCAGTGCCGCCTAAGCCAGCTAGCCCATGGAAGGGTATCGTCGGCGGTCTGGTCGGCGGTGCTTTGTTAGGTGCGATGTTCTCCTCAATGGGGATGGGTGGCGGCATGGCTAGCGCTCTGGGCTCGATCTTGCCTATGCTCTTATTGGCGGGCGTGGCATTCTTCCTGTTCCGTATGTACCAAAACCGCAAGGGCGGCGGTGCGCCGTCCGCATTTGCGCAGCAACAGCCATCGTATGCCGGTGCAGGGGCTTCTGCAGCGCCTTTGCCAGAAATCGGTTCCCGGATTGAGCCTCAATCGTTCCAGTCAGGAGCGGCAACAGGATCAGCAACGCCTAGTTCTTCATTCGGATCAGCTGATCAGGGTACCTGGACTATTCCAGCTGATTTCGATGTCCCTGCGTTTTTGCGCAATGCCAAGACTTATTTCATTCGTCTGCAGGCAGCGTGGGATAAAGCGGATATTAACGATATTCACGAATTCACTACAGCTGAAATGTATGCAGAGATCAAAATGCAAATTCAGGAACGTGGTACTTCTGCCAATGTGACCGATGTCGTGTCCATTGATGCCGAGTTGCTTGGCCTGGAAACAGTCGGCAATGACTACCTGGCCAGCGTCAAATTTACCGGCATGATCAAGGAAGATCCAAACGCGCCAGCTGAGGCGTTTAAAGAGGTCTGGAACTTGTCCAAACCATTGAATGGTCAAGGCGGTTGGGCTCTGGCTGGGATTCAGCAATTGTAATGTCTTGATTTGTACAGCTTATTTGATCAGGCACTTGATCAAACACAGTCTCCCTTGAGGAGATAAACTGTTAAACTTGAAACCGCCCATGAATTTCATGGGCGGTTTTTTTATATAATTATGATTCCACTTTCCTCTACCTTCGCGCTCTTTGTGAACCACCTGCTTGCTCAAGAAGATTGGGCAAAAAACAAACTGCAAAAACATGCAGGAAAAACAGCTTGCATTGATGTGCAGGCAGTCGTATTGCGATTGACAATTTCTGCTGATGGCATGCTGGCAGAGACTGATCCAGTTGCGCCTGCGGACGTTACTATCCGGCTAAAACTCAGCGATCTGCCCTTGATTGCGCAAAATCGTGAGCGCGCCTTTTCTTATGTCAAAGTCGAGGGCGATGCCGATTTTGCCAATACCATTTCTCATCTCAGCCAGCATTTGCGCTGGGAAGCGGAAGAGGATTTGAGCAAACTGTTTGGTGATGTGGCGGCAGTGCGTATGGTCTCGACCGCAAAATCGCTGATCCAGACTGTGCAGCAAACACATCAGAAAATTCAGGAAAATCTTGCTGAATATTTTTTGGAAGAAAATCCCATGCTGGTACGACCTGTTGCCGTGCAAGCCTTTGGCACGGAAGTTAATAAATGTCGTGATGATGTAGAACGTCTCATCAAGCGTATCGAAAAATTAGAAAGGTCGCGTCAATGATCGTGAAGTTCTTGCGTCTGTTAAAAATTATCCGCATCGCGGTGCGTTACGGTATTGATGAAATTGCGATGTCGGGTTTGCCTGTCCCGCGCACCGCCCGATTGATTGAATCCCTATTGTTCTGGCGGGATTTGTCAGCACCGCGTGGCGAGCGCTTGCGCAAGGCGCTGGAAGATCTCGGTCCTATCTTCGTCAAATTCGGTCAGGTATTGTCAACGCGGCGCGATCTCATGCCGCCCGATATTGCGGATGAACTTGCCAGATTGCAGGACCGGGTTCCCGCCTTTGATACCGATCTGGCGATCGCGCAAATCGTCAAATCCCTGGGCGCACATCCGGATCAGTTATTTGCCAGTTTTGATCGCGTCCCTGTTGCCTCCGCTTCGATTGCGCAGGTGCATTTCGCCACCCTGAAAGATGGGCGCGAGGCCGCCGTGAAGGTGCTGCGCCCAGGCATGAAATCGGCCATCGACAATGATGTTGCGCTCATGCAGATTGCCGCTGGCTGGCTGGAATTTCTCTGGGCAGACGGCAAGCGCCTCAAGCCAAGAGAAGTGGTTGCAGAATTCGATAAGTACCTGCACGACGAACTCGATCTGATGCGCGAGGCAGCCAATGGCAGCCAGTTACGCCGCAACTTTGCCGATTCTGATCTGCTGCTGGTGCCGGAGATGTACTGGGATTATTGCTCGCCATCTGTGATCGTGATGCAGCGCATGAAGGGCATCCCGGTGTCCCAGCTGGACAAGTTACGCGAGGCGGGTGTGGATCTGCAGAAGCTCTCGCGCGACGGCGTGACAATCTTCTTCACGCAGATTTTTCGCGATGGTTTTTTTCATGCCGATATGCATCCCGGTAATATTCTGGTTTCGACCGACCCCGCCACTTTCGGGCGGTATATTGCGCTCGATTTCGGTATCGTCGGCACGCTCAATGATTTTGATAAAGACTACCTGTCGCAGAATTTTCTGGCGTTTTTCCGCCGTGATTACAAGCGCGTGGCAGAAGCGCATATCGAATCTGGCTGGGCGCCCAAAGAAACCAGAGTTGACGAGCTCGAAGCTGCAGTGCGCGCCTGTTGCGAACCTATCTTCGATCGCCCTCTGAAAGATATTTCTTTTGGTCAGATCCTGTTACGGCTGTTTCAAACTTCGCGCCGCTTCAATGTCGAGGTGCAGCCGCAGCTGGTCTTGCTGCAAAAGACTTTGCTTAATATCGAAGGCCTGGGCCGTCAACTTGACCCTGAGCTCGATCTCTGGAAAACCGCCAAGCCGTATCTGGAGCGCTGGATGAGCGAGCAAATCGGCTGGCGTGGCCTGATAGAAAAATTGAAGTCTGAAGCACCCCGCTACAGTCATATTTTTCCGCAGTTGCCTAGACTCGCGCAGCAGGCGCTGATTCGTGCCGCCGAACCGGCGCAAAACGATGCACTGCTGATGGCATTGCTGACTGAACAACGGTCCACCAATCGTTTGCTCAGAACGATTATCTATTTTTTCGGCGGCATGATCGCCGGTGTCGTATTGGCGCAATTCATTTTCCATTTTGTCGAGTATTAGGTCTGCCATTATGCAAAATTTTCAAAGCAAAGATCCCATGCAGCCAGGCTTTTGGAACGAGCGCTTTGAAACCCGGTTTACTCCCTGGGATAAAGGCGGCGTACCGCAAGCTTTGCAGGATTTTGTAGCTAGGGCAGAGCACCCTTTGGTAACCTTGATACCCGGTTGCGGTATCGGCTATGAGGCGGCTTTTCTGGCCCAATCCGGCTGGGATGTGACCGCCATCGATTTCTCTCCCGCTGCCGTTGCCAGCGCCAAGGCGGCCATCGGTGAGTGGGGCAAGCACGTGGTCGAGGCAGATTTTTTTCAATATCATCCTGCGCGGCCATTGGGCTTGATTTATGAGCGTGCATTTCTGTGCGCACTGCCTCCCGCCATGCGTCTGCAGATAGTGCAGCGCTGGGCGGCCTTGCTTGCGGCTGGTGGCGTGCTGGCAGGCTTTTTCTATCTGGATGACACCGCCGGGCGCTCGCTCAAGGGGCCTCCGTTTAGTATTTCTTCCGCCGAATTGCAGGCATTGATGACGCCGTATTTTGAGTTGCTGGAAGACCATGGCGTCGATGATTCTATTCCTGTGTTTGTTGGCAAGGAACGCTGGCAGGTTTGGCGGCGGCTGCCGGCTGCTTAGGAGCCGTTCTGTAATTCAAAAACGCATAGGCCTGAGACGCACTGTTCATGCGGGTTTGCGGCATGCCTGGCTTGTAAGGCGCATGGTGATTGCGTGCTGGGCTTGCCCTTTTTATTTTTCTTTACCCGCGAACTGGATAAAAACCATGTGTCCGCTGGTCTAGTTGTATCAGGCGTGGTATTTTTGCTGCATCTGCCTTCCGGGTATTCCATACACTAACGATGATCGCTTCAAAGCCAAACGACGTAGCCTTGTATTTGATGGGCGAGCGGGCTGCGGTATTGCAATCGCTTTCTGCATCAACGCTGGAATGCCAGCGCCGGATCTGGCGTGTCGCGCAGCAACTGCGACTTGACGACTACATCGATATCGTTCCCGGCATGAATAATCTGACGGTGATTTTTGATCCGGAAAAAACTAGCGGACAGCAGGTTGTCGGTGTTCTCGAATCCATGTGGGCATCTGCCGGTGCGCAGGATTTTACTTCCAGAAATATCCGCATACCGGTGTGCTATGGCGGTGAATTCGGCCCTGACCTTGAACACGTTGCCAAGCATGCCGGCCTCACTCCCGAGCAAGTCATCGGCGCGCATACGGCGGCAGAATATGTCGTGTATTTCTTGGGATTTCAACCTGGCTTTGCCTATCTGGGCGGATTGCCTGCATCGCTTGCCACCCCGCGCCGCGCCGAGCCGCGTCTGTCCGTACCGGCTGGCTCGGTCGGCATCGGTGGCGCGCAGACTGGGATTTATCCTTCTGCCAGTCCAGGGGGCTGGCAACTGATAGGGCGCACCGCACTGACTTTATTCAATCCGGCATTGGCTACGCCGACCTTGCTGCAGCCTGGCGATGTGATTCGCTTTGTCGCTGTTGAGGAGTTGACGCATGATTGAAGTGCTGCGCCCCGGCATACAGACTACCGTACAAGATCTTGGCCGCAGCGGTTACCGGCATCTGGGTGTCGCCCAGAGCGGCGCGCTGGATGCGCCTGCATTGATGCTGGCGAATCGTCTGGTGAATAATCCCGCCAATTTTGCCGGCCTGGAAATCGTTGTCGGGCCGATAGAGTTACGTTTGCATCGCGCCACCTGGTTCGCCATTTGCGGCGCCGATTTTGCCGCGACGCTGGATGAAAAACCCGTGCGTGCTGGCTGGCGCACGGCCGGCGTTGCCGGACAACTATTGAGAATGAAGGGTGCGACTTCAGGCATGCGCGCCTATCTTGCCTGCGACGGCGGCATAGCGGTGGCGGAAATCATGGGCTCGCGTTCTACCGATGTTCAGGGTAAGTTCGGCGGCCATCAAGGGCGGGCCTTAAAGCGTGGCGACAAGCTGGTTTTGGGGCCGGCAAAGCCATGCGATAAACCGCTGGGCACCCTGCAACGCCTCTGGACGCCGGAGGTAAGGGTGTTGCGCGGGCCGGAATATGAAGAATTTAGCGCCAGCGCGCAGCAAACATTCTGGACCCAAGCCTGGATGGTGAGCAGCCAAAGCAATCGCATGGGCTATCGCCTGCAGGGCGATGCGCTGGTGCGCGAGACGCAGCACGATCTGCCATCTCACGCTGTCTTGCCCGGCGTGATACAGGTGCCGCCGAATGGCCAGCCTATCGTGCTGCTGGCTGATGCGCAGGCGACCGGCGGTTATCCGCGTATCGCCGTCGTGATTGAAGCCGATTTGTGGAAGTTTGCGCAAGCTCCGGCGGGCACGACGTTTTGTTTCATCGAGACCGATTTGGCAGGGGCACGTGCCGCGCAAAAGAAATGGCAACAGGAGCGGTATCGTTTTGAATGGAGCGCATATGGGACACCTTTATAAACTCCATTCTCGGGCGCATACCTTCGTTACAAATCCTCGCAATACTAGTGTATTGCTCCGGTTTGCGCCTTGGTCTGCATCCCGATAGTGGAATTTCTAAAGGATCCCAATGAAAAAAAATCTTGATAGTCAGTTTGAGAATAAATACACAATCGATCTGAACGCAGATCTGGGTGAAGGCGGCCTCGACGATGAGGCGATCCTGGCCTGCGTCAGTTCGGCCAATATCGCCTGCGGTGGCCACGCTGGCGATAGCGCATCGATGCGCACCGCTGTGCGTGCAGCCATGCGCCATCAGGTCGCTATCGGTGCGCACCCAAGCTTTGTCGATAGAGAAAATTTTGGCCGTTCGGCAATGCATTTGCCCGCAGCGGAAGTGATGGCGATGGTGAGTGCGCAGATACGCGCCTTGCAGGCAATCGCCGCTGAAGAAGGAGCCCGTTTGCTGCACGTCAAACCGCATGGCGCTTTGTATAACCAGGCGGCGCGCGATCCCATGCTGGCGCGGCAAATTGTGCAAGCGGTAATTGAGGTTGATCCTCGATTGTGTGTGGTCGCGCTGTCGGGCAGTGCTCTGATCTCAGCGGCAAAACAGGCGGGTCTGGCGGTGGCGGAAGAAGTGTTTGCTGACCGTCGCTATATGCCAGATGGCACGCTGGCGCCGCGCAACCTGCCCGGCGCGACTATCGATGATGTGACGCTGGCTTTGCAGCAGGTGATGCGCTTGATTGAGGACGGACAAGTGCTTGCGCTCGATGGCCAGTTATTGACGTTAAAAGTGGACACAATTTGCCTACACGGTGACGGTGCGCACGCGCTTGAGTTGGCGCGTTTAATACGGTTCACGCTGGAGCAGAAACATATTCTGATTGGCGCAGCGGTAAGGTAAGAAGGATGTAGTTTTTTTAAATGGTGTAAAAAATAAAGGACTGGATTGATGGACTCATCGTCGCTGTTGCCGCTGATCGGCATCCCCATCGTCGTGCTAGGATTTGCGCTGCGCTTTAATCCCTTGATGGTCGTCACCGTGGCGGGCCTGGCGACCGGTTTATCGGTGGGCATGGATTTCATCGTTCTGCTGGAAACTTTTGGCGAAAAATTCATGAGCAGCCGGCAATTGGGCAGCATCTTGCTGATCTTGCCGGTGATAGGATTGCTGGAACGCTATGGCTTGAAGGAGCGCGCCCAGACTTGGGTAGCAAGTATCAGCTATGCCACCACCGGCCGGATACTGATGCTGTATTTTGTCGTGCGCGAAATGATCGCTGCCTTGGGCTTGACGAGCCTGGGTGGGCAGGCGCAGACGGTGCGACCTTTGCTGGCGCCTATGGCGGAAGGCGCAGCCACCAATCTGCATGGCGAGCTGCCACCGGCGATACGCGATCGCATTGCCGCCCATGCTGCCGCTTGCGATAATGTGGCGCTGTTTTTTGGCGAAGATATTTTTATCGCTTTCGGTGCAGTGCTATTGATGGTTTCTTTCTTGAGAGAGAACGGTATCACGGAGGTAGAGCCGCTTTCTGTTGGCCTGTGGGCGATCCCGACTGCCCTGTGCGCTTTGGTCATTCATCTGTTCCGCCTGTCGCGCCTGGATGCACGCATCGCGCGCGACATGCAGGCCTGGCGCGTTTCTGCCGCGACTCAGGCACCAACGAAGGACGCAGCATGAATAGTCTGAATAGCCTGGTCAGTATCAACGTGGTGTTTTATCTGATCGGCATCGTTGTCATGCTGGTCGCCGGATTGACCTTGCGCGACACCACTCATCCCAAGCGTTACAGCACGGCCTTGTTCTGGTTTCTATTTGGCTTCTGTTTTTTGTTCGGCGATCTGATGCTGGCGCATTTAGGCAAGCAAGTGACTTACAGAATTGCCGGCGTCATTGTCTTGCTGATCGCGGCGATAGCGGGCGCCAACCTGCTGGGCTCTGGCAAGCGCTCGGATGACTGCGATGGTGAACGGGCGCGCCTGCTGTCATCCAAAATCCTGGGCAACAAGCTGTTTATTCCCGCCCTGGCGATACCCGTCATCACGGTGCTGCTGACCCTGTTCGCCAACGAAATCAAGGTGGGGTCGATGTTCTTGCTGGATCAAAAAAATCTGACGCTGGCGGCGCTGGCTATCGCCTGCCTTGGCGCAGTTTTATTGGGCAGCAAGATCACCGGCGGTTCACCGATGACGGCAGTGCGCGAATCGCGCCGTCTGGTCGATGCGATTGGTTGGGCATTGATTCTGCCGCAGATGCTGGCCATGCTGGGCGGCGTGTTCGTGGTGGCGCAGACCGGGCGCTCGATACAAGCTATCGTCAACCTGTTTGTTGATCCGGATAATCGCTTTGCCCTGGTGCTGATCTACTGTGTCGGCATGGCTTTATTCACCATGATCATGGGCAACGCTTTTGCCGCTTTCCCTGTCATGACGGCGGGCATCGCCTTGCCATTTTTGATCACGCAACATCATGCCAGCCCTGCGCCGCTGGTAGCGCTGGGCATGTTCTGCGGTTATTGCGGCACCCTGATGACGCCGATGGCGGCCAACTTCAATATCGTGCCGGCGGCGCTGCTGGAGCTGAAGGACAAGTATCAGGTAATCAAGATCCAGATCCCCACCGCGCTGGCGGTCCTGGCTTGCAATATTCTGCTGATGTATTTGATTGTCTTTCCATAAAAAGGGTACTGCACATGACGACCATTTTATTGACAGGTTTCGACCCATTTGGCGGCGAGCGGACCAATCCCTCCTGGGAGGCGGTACGCAGGCTGGATGGCCAAAAATTGAGCGATGGCAGTCACATCGTGGCAGCGCAACTCCCTTGCGAATTCGGTACTGCGCTAGCTGTGCTGAAGGACCGTATTGTGCAGAGCGGAGCCGAGATCGTGATCTGCATCGGGCAAGCTGGCGGCAGGGCAGAACTGAGTCTGGAACGGGTCGCGATTAATGTCGATGATGCGCGCATCCCGGACAATGCGGGTGCGCAGCCGATAGACGCGGCCATCGTTGAGCAGGGGCCGGTCGGCTATTTCAGTAGCTTGCCGATCAAGGCCATCGTGCAGTCCTTGCGCGACAATGGGATACCGGCCGCGGTATCGCAAACTGCCGGCACCTATGTGTGCAACCATGTGTTTTACGGCCTGATGCATCTGGCCGCCAGCAGACCCTCGTTACGGCATGCCGGCTTTGTGCATATTCCCTATCTGCCAGAACAGGCGCTTGCCTACCCTGGCGCACCGAGTATGTCGCTGCAGATGACGATGGATGGCTTGCTGATCATGCTGGAAACCACCCTTTCTGCCACCGGGGATATGCGTATCACGGGCGGCAGCACCCATTGATGCTGGCGCTATCCTGTGATTTTTCGTGAAGCAGATGTCTCTGAAGAGCTTGGAATTCAGCGGTGCTGACATTTTAAAAGTGGCATGCCCACCACGCACTGTTCATGCGCTTCTCCAGCCTGTCACCCCTGCAGGCCGCATGGGGATTGCGTCTCTGGCGATGCATTTTTTGATTTTGTAAGCGCTAATAGGGCTAGCTTGTTTCTATATTCGTTTTTCATGCCGGCAGCCGATGTTGGGTTTGTACATCAAGAGTTCTACCGAGTTTCTTTTTGCAGAAAATTCAGGGTAAGATTCCCGATGTGCCGTCGAGATGCTTGGCGCCAGGCACTCTATCAAGGACATCAAAATGAAAATAGCGAGAGCCGCAATATGTCCGTCCCCCTTTTCCTTTTTTCAGATGCTCGCTTGCGCCCTGGTGTTAAATACGGGGGCGGCGCCAGCTTCTGCGGCTAGCCCAAACGATCCTTCTTTTGAAGGTAAATTTGATCCGGTTCCGGTCTATTCCATTTTTCGTCCAGTCAAACCGCAGGGCTCGGCTGACGACGCGCTAGCCAGCGGTCGTGTGGTGAATGATCGCTACACGATGGCAGCGCGGGCAAGCAAACCATGGCGTATCGCTTTTTTATTCCCGCATCTGAAAGACCCATATTGGGTGGGCTGCAATTATGGCGTGATGAGCGAGGCAAAGCGCCTGGGTGTTGCGGTTGATATCCTTGTGGCGGATGGCTATGACGATCTGGTCGGTCAGTTGCGTAAGATGGACGAAGCCGTAGCGGCAAAATACGATGCCATCGTTATTTCGCCGCTTAGCCTGACAGCCAATAATTCTTCCATCGCCGGCGCGCATGCACGTGGCATTCCTATCTTTGAGCTGGCTAACGACAGTACCAGCGATGACCTGACGATCAAGGTCACCACATCACTTAAAAGCATGGGCGTCGATGCCACCAAATGGCTGATCCGTGACGCACAAAAACGCGGCCTGAAGACCGTCAATATTGCGCTGTTGCCTGGTCCTGCCGATGCCGGTTGGGTCAAAGGTGAGGTTGAGGGAACACGCGAAGCAGTGGCTAAGGCAGCAATCAAAATCAATATCGTCGATATAAAATATGGCGATAGTGACCGTATCGGGCAATCGCAACTGGCGGCACAGTTACTCGCCGAGCACGGTAAGAGTCTTGACTATATTCTTGGATGTACGGGCTGCGCTCCGGCCGCCATATTCCCGGTAAAGGAAGCGGGCTTAAGCGGAAAAATTAAAATTATTGCCTATGATTTGACCAGGGAAATAGCCGGATTGATACGCAAAGGGGAGATCGTCGCCTCGGTCGATACCAAAGGCGTGAGCCAGGCCAGAGTGGCGATTGGCGCTGTAGTGAATTTTCTGGAGAAAAGAAGCAAGGAGGTCCCTCATACCATCCTGATCAAACTGGGCTTGGTTGACCAAAGCACCTATTCAGCTTATAAGTTTGATACCTCGACTGCACCTGAAGGATATGTACCGATACTTTCCTATGCCCCTGAGGATTCGCTAATGCCGGCAGCAGACGTCTCAAAATAATTCTCACACGGCGGCGCATCAATTGATTTGTGTAATGGAAGCTTTAACAGCGAAATTAACCGGCCCATGAGAATTAAGCGATTACGAGACAAACTTTTATTAAGCGCTGTGGCGATCAGCGTTGTGGTGGCGCTGGCGTCCATGCTGGCGGTTTCCTTTGTCATCCGGCAGCAGCATTTGGATCAGTCCAATGCCTTATTGCATAAGGCGGCGCGCATCATTGACGTTAGCCTTGCTGAGCGTAAAGAAAATCAATTGACCGCATCGCGCCGGTTGGCAACGCAAAATAATCTCGGTTCGACGATCTGGTACCTGGCCCAATACGCGCAATCCGATGTCGATCGCGAGACCCTGTTCAATACTTATCAACAATTGGTGAGAGATACTTACAAAATTGGTCGGGCCGCCAAATTTTACAAGACTGGCGTGTATGACGCTGCCGGCAATCTGGTGTCATTTTCCTTGCTTGATAAGGAGGATGAACTGGTTGGATTTGTCGAACGTTTCCCGACACCGATGTTTCAGGTGGCTTCATTGAAAGAGAGTGAAGAAGTCAGCAGGAAAACCCTGATGTCGACCAGTTCCGTCGCAAAGATTAATTCCAAATTCAATACGCCATTGCCCGCTCAAGAGAGCGTGCACTATGCGCTTGTCGATGGATTGCTGGCGATCGAAAGCCATGTCCCTATTCTTGACGCTGTATTTGACACCAAGACAGGACGGCAGGAAATCAAGCAACTCGGATTGGTTGTTACTGTGCAATCACTCGATCAGGCATTTGTCGATCAGCTCTCCCGCCTGAGCGATATTGAGATCAACATATTCAGCCCGCAGGGGCTCAGTCGCGGTACTTTGGCGGCTTATCGTCAGCCCGAATGGAGCGATGTTCAGTCAGCATTGACTGCAAAGAAATCCGCATTGACTTTTAATGAGGTAAGTATTGATGGCATGGGCTTTTATCAATGCATGATCCCGCTTTTTTCGGATAAGCAACTCGTCGGGACTATCGTTGCGCTCCATTCCAAGGACGTCGTACAAAAAGATAACTGGCAGATGATGAAAACCCTGGGGTTGATTGCGCTTGCCTGCCTGATCTTTATATTTCCATTTGCATGGTATTTTGCCAATTCCATCTCCCGACCGCTCACCACACTGAGCCGTGTGTTTCGCGACGTTGCTGGCGGGAAGCGAGTCGAAACGATGAATGAAGAATTAAGCCAGCTTGCCAATGGTAAAAATCGGGATGATGAGCTGGGCGATCTGACGCAAAGTTTTATGGCGATGGTGGATGCAGTGAAACAGAAGATTGCGCAAATCAACGAACTGAATGCATCGCTTGAAAGCCGGGTGGAAAAAAGTACCGCGCAGCTGCGCACTGCCAATGCTGAGCTGGTGCGCTTGGCCAATATCGATGTCCTTACCGGTCTATATAATCGCCGGGCTTTCTTCGAGATTGCCAGTCTGGCGCATGCGCAAACCAAGCGCTCGAAGCGGGAACTGACGCTCATCATGCTCGATATTGATAATTTCAAGTCAATCAACGATCACTTCGGTCACCCGGCTGGTGACGAAGTATTGCGCCAGATAGGCCATCAATTGGCCATTACCGCTCGCGAAAGTGATACTGCCGCCCGTTACGGGGGAGAAGAGTTCGTTGTGCTTGCGACAGATGCCGGCATGGCAGAAGGTGTTTTCCTGGCAGAAAGAATTCGTGATGCGATGAAAACCATCAAGGTGACCGGTGCAGGTCATGTCATCACGCCGACGGCAAGCCTGGGAATCGCCTGTCTGCGACCTGGCGAAACCTTTGAACAATTGTGCGCGCGGGCTGATAGTGCACTTTATCTTGCCAAACAGGCAGGACGTGACCGGGTAGTGGAAGCGAGCTGAGCTTTGCAATAGGGAAGCGTGTTTTTAAATAGGTTAATTTGCACGAACCTACGCTTGATGAATGCAAATTTCACTTGAAAATCTAGTTTGCTCAGGAAAATAGCCCGGCTCATTCACCGGATGGCTGCAAAATCTTGTAGAAAACCTTTATAATTCAGGGTTTTACAAGATTTTTGGATTATTAAGATGCCTATCTATGCTTACCGTTGCGAAGAATGTGGATTTGCCAAGGACGTTTTGCAGAAGATGTCTGATGAGCCGTTAACTGTTTGTCTTGAATGCGGCAAGCCCAGCTTCAAGAAACAGGTGACTGCTGCAGGGTTCCAGTTAAAGGGCTCGGGCTGGTATGTAACGGACTTCCGTGACGGAAAAGGCGGCTCAGGCGCTAGCGCCGTTGCGGCGCCAGCGGCAGAATCCGCATCCAGTGAAGCTGCTGCGGCTCCGGCAGCTGCCGGAACGTCTACCGCTGCGCCTGCTTCAACCCCGGCATCGACCAGCACTAGTGCCGATACCAAGGCTGCCTGATGTTGATCTGTTTTTTTCTATTAGGAATAATTGACCGCCATGCGTAAATATTTTATTACCGGATTGTTGATTTTGGTACCGTTGGCCATCACGTTGTGGGTGTTGCACGCAGTGATCAGCACGATGGATCAGTCTCTGTTGTTGTTGCCTGAGCAATGGCGGCCAGAGCAATTGGTTGGCTTTAAAATCTTGGGCATAGGCACCATACTCACACTGCTGATTATTTTTGTCACAGGCTTGCTGGCACAAAATTTTGTCGGAAATATGGTGGTTGACGCGTGGGAATCGCTATTGAAGCGCATTCCTATCGTGAATTCGATTTATTCAAGCGTGAAGCAAGTCTCAGATACCTTGTTTTCATCCACCGGCAACGCGTTTAGCAAAGCCATTTTGGTACAGTACCCTCGCGAGGGCGCATGGACCATTGCTTTTTTAACTGGCGTGCCTGGTGGCGATGTGGCAAATCATTTGCAGGGCGACTACATTAGTATTTATGTGCCGACGACGCCTAATCCGACTTCAGGTTTTTTTCTGATGGTGCCGAGAGCAGACACCATTGAACTTAATATGAGTGTTGATGCGGCGCTCAAGTATGTGGTGTCGATGGGCGTGGTGGCACCTGATCAGATGCCAGCCGAAAAAAAATAAACTGAAAAACGTTTTTGCAAGATTAAATTTAACTCTATATATTTAAATAAAAGACAGGTAAGAAATTATGTCCATGCGTACCAACTATTGCGGCCTCACTAACGAGGAATTACTTGGCCAAACCGTCAGCCTGTGCGGCTGGGTGCATCGTCGTCGTGACCATGGCGGCGTGATATTTATCGACTTGCGTGACCGCGAAGGTCTGGTGCAGGTGGTATGTAATCCAGAAAACCTTGAAGTATTTAAAGCTGCGGAAGCGGTGCGTAATGAATTTTGCCTGCGTATTACCGGCGTAGTCCGTCCGCGTCCGGACGGCACGGTTAACACCAATCTCAAGTCCGGCAAAATCGAAGTGGTTTGCGATAATCTGGAAATCTTGAACGCTTCCGTTACGCCACCGTTCCAGCTCGATGACGACAACCTGTCAGAAACTACTCGCCTGACGCATCGCGTACTTGATCTGCGTCGTCCGCAAATGCAAAACAATCTGCGTTTGCGTTACAAGGTGACGATGGAAGTGCGCAAGTTCCTGGATGCGAATGGTTTCATCGATATCGAAACGCCGATGCTGACCAAATCGACACCGGAAGGCGCACGCGATTACCTGGTGCCTTCACGTGTGCATGACGGCGAATTTTTTGCCTTGCCGCAATCGCCTCAGTTGTTCAAGCAATTGCTGATGGTCGCCAACTTTGACCGTTACTACCAGATCGTTAAATGTTTCCGCGATGAAGATCTGCGCGCCGATCGCCAGCCGGAATTTACCCAGATCGATTGCGAAACATCCTTCATGTCCGAGCAAGAAATCCGCGACATGTTTGAAGGCATGATCCGTCTGGTCTTCAAAAATACGCTCAACATCGATTTGCCTGATCCTTTCCCTGTGATGGATTACTTCGAGGCGATGGGCTTGTATGGTTCCGACAAGCCGGATATGCGCGTGAAGTTGCAATTTACTGACTTGACTGAAGTCATGAAAGACGTTGATTTCAAAGTTTTCTCCGGCGCAGCCAATATGGTCAACGGCCGCGTGGTCGGTATGCGTGTACCGGGTGGCGCAAATATGCCGCGTTCCGAGATCGATGCTTACACCCAGTTCGTTGCGATCTATGGCGCTAAAGGTCTGGCTTACATCAAGGTCAATGAAGTGGCAAAAGGCCGTGATGGCTTGCAATCGCCTATCGTCAAGAACCTGCACGATGCAGCTTTGGCACAAGTCCTGGCACTGACTGGCGCGCAAGATGGCGATCTGATTTTCTTTGGCGCCGACAAGGCAAAAATCGTCAATGACGCCATCGGCGCCTTGCGCGTGAAGGTCGGCCATAGCGAATTCGGCAAGAACAATGGCCTGTTCGATGATGTCTGGAAGCCATTGTGGGTCATCGACTTCCCTATGTTTGAATACGATGAAGCGAACGACCGCTGGTCGGCGACGCATCATCCTTTCACTGCACCAAAAGACGGCCATGAAGACTTGATGGAAAGCGATCCGGGCAAGTGCATCTCCAAGGCTTACGACATGGTTCTCAACGGCTGGGAACTGGGCGGCGGTTCAGTCCGTATCCACCGTGCCGAGGTGCAGAGCAAGGTGTTCCGCGCCTTGAAGATAGACGAAGAAGAAGCGCAATTGAAGTTCGGTTTCTTGCTCGATGCGTTGCAGTACGGCGCGCCACCGCACGGTGGTCTGGCATTTGGCCTGGATCGTATCGTCACCATGATGACGGGTGCAGAATCTATCCGTGATGTGATTGCCTTCCCTAAAACGCAACGTGCGCAATGCTTGCTGACTCAGGCACCTTCGCCTGTGGATGAGAAGCAATTACGCGAATTGCATATTCGTCTGCGCACTACGGAACCGGTGATCAAGGGCTGATCATTGGTTCTTCTGGACTTTAAAAAGCGCGGACTTCCGCGCTTTTTTATTGCACGGAAATAGTGGTAATTGGTGACGTCTTTGCGATTTGTCGTATTTTGTTTCTCTGCTTGATTTACTCCAACGATGAAATGGTAATATGGCTGGCACCTCAGTTTTTAACAATTTTAGTGGTCTTAGTTAATTAAGTATGAATTTCAAAATTCCAGAATCTGTTCTCGTCGTTATCTATACCCCTGAACTGAATGTTTTATTGCTGGAACGCGCAGATAGACCGGGTTTCTGGCAATCTGTTACTGGCTCCAAAGACACCGTGGAAGAAATTTTGCCAATGACGGCGCAGCGCGAAGTGCAGGAAGAAACAGGAATTGATGCAAACCAGTTTGTTTTGGATAACTGGGATTTGTCTAATATTTACGAAATTTATCCGGTATGGCGGCATCGTTATGCACCGGGCGTGACGCAAAATACCGAGCATGTGTTCGGACTCTGCGTGCCGAAAAACGTCACAGTGGTGTTAGCGCCCCGCGAGCATTTGCAGTATCAGTGGTTGCCCTATCGCGAGGCAGCGGACATGTGTTTTTCTGCATCGAATGCCGAAGCCATTCTGCAATTACCTGCACGTCAAAAAACGGATCATTAGATGAAACTGCGCATAGCCACCTACAATATTCACAAGGGTGTCAGCGCTTTTGGGCGCAAGGCGCGGATACATGGCATCAAGGACGCAATCGATCTGCTTGATGCTGATCTGGTGTTCCTGCAAGAGGTGCAAGGCCAGCATGACTTTCATGCAGAAAATCATACGCGCTGGCCTGAAGTCGGGCAACACGAGTTCTTAGCCGGTGAGTCGCATGAGTCTGCCTATGGGATGAATGCCGTGTACGAGCACGGGCATCATGGAAATGCCTTGCTCAGTCGATTTCCTATCGCTTCTTTCATGAATTACGATGTGTCTGATCACGCTTATGAGCAGCGTGGGATTTTGCATGCGGTAGTAAAAATTGAATCGGTAGAAGTGCATTGTTTTGTTATTCACCTTGGCCTGTTCGCTGTGAGCAGGCGGCGGCAGGTGCAAGCATTGATTAAAGAAATTCAAAAGAGCTTGCCTGCTGATGCCCCGCTCATTATTGCAGGTGACTTTAATGACTGGAGTAAAAGACTCAGTCAAACGCTCTATCAGGAACTGGGTGTCATCGAGGCATTTGATGTCGATGAAGTTCAAAAATCGTCCATCTTCACGATGCGTGGCATGCGGTCCATGTTGAAGATGTCACCAACTACGCATGCACGTACCTTTCCTGCAGGCTTGCCTTGGTTTTGTCTTGATCGGGTTTATCTTCGTGGTTTTCAGGTGGAGCACGCGAAAGTGTTGAGTGGCGCTCCGTGGAAGCAATTGTCTGATCATGTGCCGATTGTTGCCACCTTAAATTACATCGGCGATTCAATTTAAACTGATGCGCAAGCTCAATTTCATTCCCGGTAATGATATTGCACTACTTCATTGCGGGGCTGATTTTTTTTCAAAAATGCTGTCTGAGATTGATCAGGCTACGCAAGAAATTTACCTTGAAACCTACATCTTCGCGGATGACGCAACTTCATCAAAAGTGCAGGTTGCTTTATGCCGTGCCGCTGCACGTGGCGTTCAGGTAAGAGTCATTGTCGACTGGATAGGTTGTGGCGATGGTCGGTCCGATTTGCTGGTAAAGGATTTCGCCAATGCTGGGGTGGCATGCCGCCGTTTCAATCCCTGGTTCAAGCGTGGCTTAGCGCGCACGCACAGAAAGATATGCGTGATTGACCGCCGTGCAGCGCTTGTGGGGGGCTTGAACATTATTGATGATTTCATTTCTGACGATGGATCAGGACAGGTGCTTGATTTTCCGCGTTGGGATTTTGCTGTTCACGTGACAGGCGATCTTGTTGCGCAAATTCATTTCGAAGTTAAAGCGCAATGGCTGAAAATGGGAAAAATGGGCTTGATATCGCGCCTGAAGTTGATACGCAACCTGCGTTCGCAGGTACGTTCTAGTTCGCACCAGCCCATGATGGCCGCTTTAGTTGTGCGCGACAACTTGCGCAATCGCACAACCATACAGAAGGCATATTTGCAGGCCTTAGGTCTGGCCCGCAAGCGGGCGATTTTGGCAAATCCCTATTTCGCACCTGGAGGAAAACTTCGCCGCGCATTAATCTCCGCTGCGAGTCGCGGTGTCGATGTCACTTTGCTTATCGGTGTGGGTCAATTTCATCTTCAGGATGCAGTTGCCAATTCCTTTTATCCCAAGCTGCTCTTACATGGAGTTAAGATTGTTGAGTATGGGAAAACGCAATTGCATGCCAAAGTGGCTGTAATTGACCATGACTGGGCGACGGTGGGCTCCAGCAATTTTGATGGGCTAAGTTTATTTGTGAACCAGGAAGCAAATATCGTGATTCGAAATCAGGTTTTTGCGGACAGTTTGACAACCTATCTGGAGCAGGGCATCTCTGACGGCGTCCCTGTCGATGCCAAAGAGTACGCCAATAAAGCCTGGTACAAACGTGCCTGGTACGGCATTGTCTATTTTCTGTATCGCGGCCTGATGCGCATTGCTACGCTGGGCAATTACACTTAAAAGTGTTTGTCGGGCAATGTGTTGAACTCTTTGTTAAGCGGGCAGAAGTCCCGGTAAGAATTTTGCTATCTTCCCTTTGATTTGGCAATTACATTGCTTTGCTTGTTAAAACCATGCTCTTTTTGCAGCTAAATTATAAATGCCTTGTAATTGCGACTAGGGTGAAATACATTGCATAAAAATAGTATGAACGTTCCATAAATGCTTCAGTATAGAAATTTTCCTTGCAAATGAATGAAGAAATAAGAATCGACAAGTGGCTATGGGCGGCACGATTTTTTAAGACAAGAAGCTTGGCGACTCATGCAGTGGATCTGGGGCGCATTCTTCAGAATCAACAGCGAATCAAGCCGGCGCATGGAGTCAAATTAGGTGATTTGATTGAGATACAGCATGCTGAGCAAGTCTGGGAAGTTGAAGTATTAAGAAATTTGGATGTGCGCGGTTCTGCCAGTGTTGCTCAAACTATGTATCGGGAAACGCAGGCCAGCGCAGAAAAACGCGCGCTAGTCATTGAAAAGAGAAAATTTCAGCCAGAACCAAGTGCGGCTTTAGCCGGACGTCCGACCAAGCGCCAGCGGCGCCAACTTGATTTCACCAGAAGTTGACGTATTGGACGAGCCCGTTTCATAGGCGGGGCCATGAATGGAAATAGATACTCTCCTCTAAAGGCGCTTTCTGATTTGACTTTTAGTGCGCCGTGATTAATAGTACGAGCGTTCGATTAATTCGCAGTTTGGCATTATTCGGACGCATCCATCAATTTTTTTTAAAATGCACATGTAATATGAATATAACATCGAAATTTATGCGCAAAGGCGAGTTGACTCGTGCTGCCATTTTGGATGTGGCATTGGATGCTGCTAGCCGCGATGGCATAGAAGGGCTGACTATCGGTCTTCTGGCCGACAAAATGAATATGAGCAAGTCAGGTGTATTTGCCCATTTTGGTTCGCGTGAGGATTTGCAAATTGAAGTGCTGAAGTTGTATCACTATCACTTTGAGCAGGAAGTGTTTTACCCCAGTATGAAAGAAGAGCGTGGCTTGCCGCGCTTGCAATCAATGTTTGCATTGTGGGTAAAGCGCGTTACGGTAGAAATTGCTTCCGGCTGTATTTATATCAGCGGTGCCGCCGAATACGATGATCGCCAGGGGCCGATACGAGATGAGCTGGTCGGCATGGTGCATGCATGGCAAGGGGCATTGCGCCGTGCTGCAACACAGGCAATTGCATTAGGACATTTGCAAGCAGATGTTGATCCAGAGCAAATTGTTTATGAGATGTATGGTTTGATACTAGCACTGCATCACGATGCGCGCTTTTTAAGAAAACCCGGTAGTGTGAATCGGGCTGAAATTGGGTTTGAGAGAATGATTGAATGTTATGCACCGCAGGCAGTTACAGCACAAGTTAGTGCGTAAGTTTTGTCGACTGCGTAGTATCTAAATTTTAATTTTTTATTTTTGTTTTAATTTTTGCCTTCAGGAGAAAAACATGGGTCAATACGTCGCTCCATTGCGTGATATGCAATTCGTTTTGCATGAGCTGTTAGCCGTAGAAGGCGAACTAAAACATTTGCCGAAATATGAAGAGATTGATGTCGATATCATCAATCAGGTGTTGGAAGAGGGCGGTAAATTTACCTCTGAAGTGCTGTTTCCGTTGAATCATTCCGGTGACCGCGAAGGCTGCCATCACGATAAAGTGACAAAAGAAGTTACAACACCAAAAGGCTTTAAAGCGGCCTATGAACAATACGTAGCTGCCGGCTGGCCAGCGCTGTCTTGCGATCCAGAGTTCGGTGGCCAAGGCTTGCCATTGGTGCTGAATAATTCATTCTACGAAATGATGAATTCAGCCAATCAGGCCTGGACCATGTATCCGGGTTTGTCGCACGGTGCCTACGAATGTATTCATGAGCATGGTACTGCTGAGCAAAAAACACTGTATCTGCCTAAACTGATTTCTGGCGAATGGACCGGCACCATGTGTCTGACCGAGCCACATTGCGGTACTGACCTTGGTATGTTGCGTTCCAAAGCAGAGCCGCAGGCTGACGGCTCCTACAAAATCTCCGGCGCGAAGATTTTTATCTCCGCTGGTGAGCACGATATGGTCAGCAACATTGTCCATCTGGTGCTGGCACGTTTGCCGGGTGCTCCAGAAGGCTCAAAAGGGATTTCACTGTTCATCGTACCTAAATTCCTGCCAAACGCTGATGGTTCTACCGGCGCACGCAATCCGATTTTCTGCGGCGCGATCGAAGAAAAAATGGGCATACACGGCAATTCAACTTGCCAGATGAATATGGATGATGCGACTGGCTGGCTGATCGGTGGCCCGAACAAGGGTTTGAATGCGATGTTCGTATTCATGAACGCGGCACGTCTGGGCGTTGGTATGCAAGGTTTGGGCTTGACTGAGGTGGCCTACCAAAATGCACTGGTGTATGCGAAAGACCGTATCCAGATGCGTAGTCTGTCTGGCGTGAAAGCACCGGAAAAAGCGGCAGACCCGATCATCGTGCACGCAGACGTACGCCGTATGCTGTTCACTGCCAAGGCTTACGCTGAAGGCGCGCGCGCATTCTGTTCCTACGTTGCCCTGCAACTGGATAAAGAACTCAATCATCCTGACGAAACAGTGCGTAAAGATTGCGCCGATGAAGTCGCCTTGCTGACACCGATCATCAAAGCTTTTATCACTGATAACGCCTGGACGGCAACTTCCGAATGTATGCAAGTGTACGGCGGTCACGGCTTCATCTCCGAATGGGGCATGGAGCAATATGTGCGCGATGCGCGTATCAACATGATTTACGAAGGTACCAATACCATCCAGTCCCTGGATTTGCTGGGTCGTAAAATTTTGGGTGATAACGGTGCGAAATTGCGTAAATTCGGCGCCAAGGTACAAGCCTTCGTGGAAGCCAATGGCACCAATGAAGCCCTGTCCGAGTTCATCACGCCTTTGGGTGAGTTGGGCGACAAAGTCACTAAACTGACCATGGAAATCGGCATGAAAGCTTTCCAGAATCCTGATGAAGTCGGCGCCGCTGCCGTACCTTATCTGCGTGTCGTCGGCCATCTGGTCTACAGCTACTTCTTCGCACAAATGGCGAAGATCGCCCTGGAGAAAAAAGATTCCGGCGATACCTTCTACACAGCCAAACTGGCAACAACACGTTTTTACTTCGCCCGTTTGTACCCTGAGACAGCGATGTTGATCCGCCAGGCGCGTTCTGGTTCGGCCAATCTGCTGTCTTTGGACGCCGATTTGTTTTAAAGGCTGTAAGCATCACCATGAGGAATGCAGAAGTGCTCGCGCAATACCGGCGGGCACTGCAGGGCAGAAATGGCTGAAAAGGCGCATGGATAGTGCGTTAGTTATTTCAATAAACCTGTATTTGTCCTGCGTTTCTCGTGCAAAAGAATATGCTTTTCCTTGTTCTACGAATTTCAACTGAGGTTAAAAATGACCAATTTCATCGTTAAAAAAGTCGCCGTCCTTGGCGCAGGCGTGATGGGTGCGCAGATTGCTGCACACTGTATCAATGCCAAAGTGCCTGTCGTCTTGTTCGATCTGCCGGCAAAAGAGGGTCCGAAGAACGGCATCGTCTTGCGCGCCATCGAAAATTTGAAAAAACTCAATCCTGCGCCTTTGGGCAACAAGGATGATGCCGCCCTGATCGAAGTCGCCAACTACGAAGACAATCTGGATCTGCTGGCCGGTTGCGATCTGATTATCGAAGCGATTGCCGAGCGCATGGACTGGAAGCACGATCTGTATAAGAAGGTTGCTCCCCATATCGCCCCTAACGCGATCTTCGCCTCGAACACTTCTGGCCTCTCGATCACCGCATTGTCCGAAGGTTTTGATGCTGAATTGAAAGCGCGTTATTGCGGCGTGCATTTCTTCAACCCGCCACGCTACATGCATCTGGTGGAGTTGATCCCTACCGTTGCAACACGCCCTGAAATCATCGACCAGCTCGAAGGCTTCCTGACGACCACTCTGGGCAAGGGCGTCGTTCGCGCTAAAGATACGCCTAACTTCATCGCTAACCGCGTTGGTATCTTCGGTATGCTGGCAACGATTTATGAAGCGGAAAAATTCGGCTTGACTGTCGATGTCGTCGATGACCTGACTGGCAAAAAACTCGGTCGCGCTTCGTCCGGCACTTTCCGTACTGCTGACGTAGTTGGTCTCGATACCATGGGCCATGTCATCAAGACCATGCAAGATACCTTGACTGACGATCCTTTCTTCTCGGTCTACAAAACACCGGAAGTGCTGGCCAAACTGGTCGCTGCTGGTGCCTTGGGGCAGAAATCTGGTGCCGGTTTCTACAAAAAAGTCGGCAAGGATATTCAACGTCTCGATTTCGCGACCGCGCAATACGTCACTGGCGGCGCTAAGGCAGATGATGTCGTTGCCCGCATGCTGAAAGAAAAAGATCCGGTCAAGAAGATGAAGACCCTGCGTGAATCGACCAACGTGCAGGCGCAGTTCCTGTGGGCGATCTTCCGCGATGCTTTTCATTACATCGCGGTGCATGGCGCGACGATTGCCGACAATACACGCGACATCGATTTCGCGATGCGTTGGGGTTTCGGCTGGAACGTCGGTCCTTTCGAAACATGGCAAGCGTCTGGCTGGCAAGAAGTTGCCGGTTGGGTCAAAGAAGATATTGATGCTGGCAAGGCACTGTGCAATGCACCGTTGCCAGCCTGGGTATTTGATGGCCGCACTGGTGTACATACGCCAGAAGGTTCATGGTCTGCCGCTAGCAGCACGTATGTGCCACGTTCGACACTGGCCGTGTACGATCGACAAGCCTTCCGCGCGACAGTTTTTGGTACCGGCGTAGAAACTGGCGCGACTGCTGGCACGACTTTCTTTGAAGATGAATCAGTGCGCATCTGGCATGCAGGATCAGCTGAGAAGCCTGATGACGTCTTAATCTTGTCATTGAAAACCAAGATGCGCGTGATCGGCCCTGGCGTGATCGACGGCATGGAAAAAGCGATTGCCGAAGCGGAAAAGAATTACAAAGGTCTGGTGATCTGGAGCGCCGATGCAGCCGAAGGCGGCGCGTTCTCTGCTGGTGCCGATTTGCAAGCGATGTTGCCCTTGTTTATGTCCGGCGGCGTCAAAGCCATCGAACCAGCTATCGCACGCCTGCAACAAGCGCATCAAGGCTTGAAATACGCCAACGTCCCAGTCGTGGCAGCAGTCGCTGGCCTGGCACTGGGCGGCGGTTGCGAACTCATGATGCACGCTGCCAAGCGCGTGGCTTCTATCGAATCGTATATCGGTCTGGTTGAAGTCGGCGTTGGTCTGATCCCTGCCGGTGGCGGTCTGAAAGAGGCAGCAGTACGTGCCGCTAAAGACGCTAAAGGCACTGACCTGTTGCAGTTCCTGAAAAACTACTTCACGAATGCCGCCACTGCTGCGGTATCTAAATCAGCGCTGGAAGCGCAGAAGATGGGTTACCTGTCAGCTGACGACGTGATCGTATTCAACGCCTACGAGTTGCTGCATGTAGCGAAAGTTGAGGCTCGCGCCATGTTTGACGCTGGCTATCGCGCACCGATGAGGGCGCCGGTACCAGTGGCCGGACGTTACGGTATGGCAACCATCACTGCACAGCTGGTCAACATGCGTGACGGTGGCTTCATCTCTGCACACGACTACAAACTGGGCGCGATGATTGCTGAAATCGTTTCTGGCGGTGAAATCGAAAACGGCGCGATCGTGAATGAACAATGGTTGCTGGATCTGGAGCGCAAGGCGTTTATGGAATTGTTGAATCATCCAAAAACGCAGGAACGCATCATGGGCATGATGCAGACCGGCAAACCTGTCCGCAATTAAATCGGGAGCACATAAAATGACTAAACAACTTCAAGACGCCTACATCGTAGCCGCAACCCGTACCCCGATCGGTAAATCTGGTCGCGGTATGTTCAAGAACACACGCCCGGATGATTTGCTGGTGCGCGTATTGCAATCGGCCTTGGCACAAGTGCCTAACCTCGATCCTAAACTGATTGAAGACGCGATTGTCGGCTGCTCTTTTCCGGAAGCCGAACAAGGTAGCAATCTGGCGCGTATGGCAGTATTGCTGGCCGGTTTGCCAAAATCGGTAGGCGGCATTACCGTCAATCGTTTCTGCGCTTCTGGTATCAGCGCTGTGGCGATGGCGGCTGACCGCATTCGCGTCGGTGAGGCTGATGTAATGATCGCTGCCGGTGCTGAATCGATGTCCATGGTGCCGATGATGGGCCACCATCCATCGATGAACATGGGTATCTTTAAAGATGAAAATATCGGCATGGCCTACGGTATGGGTCTGACTGCAGAGAAGGTTGCCCAGCAATGGAAAATCTCGCGTGAAGCGCAAGATGCTTTTGCCCTGCAATCGCATCAACGTGCAATCGCAGCGCAAAACGCCGGTTACTTCGACGCTGAAACCACTTCAGTTGAAATCATCGAACGTGTCGCTAATCTGGCCACTGGCCAGATCGAGTTGAAGACACGTACCGTGAATCGCGACGAAGGCGCGCGTCCAGAAACTTCTCTTGAAGGTCTGGCAAAACTCAAGCCAGTATTCGCCGCCAAAGGCAGCGTCACTGCCGGTAACAGCTCACAAACGTCGGATGGCGCTGGTGCCTTGATCCTGGTCAGCGAAAAAATCCTGAAACTGTTCAACCTGACTCCACTGGCGCGTTTTGCCGCATTTGCAGTGCGCGGTGTTCCACCGGAAATCATGGGTATCGGTCCTAAAGAAGCTATCCCTGCGGCATGCCGCGCGGCTGGCATCACGCAAGATCAGATCGACTGGTTTGAACTGAACGAAGCGTTTGCGGCGCAGTCATTGGCGGTGGTGCAAGACCTCGGTCTCGATCCAGCCAAGGTCAACCCTATGGGTGGCGCGATTGCTCTGGGCCATCCGCTCGGTGCAACTGGCGCGATCCGTTCCGCTACAACGATTCACGCTCTGCATCGGAATAACCTGAAATACGGTATGGTGACCATGTGTGTCGGTACAGGTATGGGTGCAGCCGGTATTTTTGAGCGCATGTAAGTTCGTTCTCTTGGTAGCATAGGTAGCAATAAATAAAAACCGCACTGAATGAAGTTCTGTGCGGTTTTTTTTAGGGAAACGATGAACGCAAATCAATTGCCAACGACGCTGACGACTGCTGATAACACGGTACTCGCGGCGATGCGCTTTACGCCGCAGCTGCCGGTAACTGCGGTGGTTGTGATGCCCGCTGCGATGGGCGTCAAACAGAGTTTTTACGTGCCGTTTGCCGAATTTCTGGCGGAGCATGGTGTCGCCGTGTTGAGTTTTGACTATCGCGGCATGGGCGAATCCTTGCCTGATCAATATCGCCATTCACTGCGCGGATTTGATGCCACCATCATCGACTGGGCCGAGCAAGATTACAACGCGGCTTTGCTCGCGGCCAAAGCATGGCAGCCAGATGTACCGCTGATGGTGGTCGGGCATTCGCTAGGCGGGCAGTTGCCTGGTCTGGTACTGGATCATCACCTGATCGATGGCATGATGACGATTGCATCGGGCAGCGGTTACTGGCGTGAAAATGCGCCGCAATTAAAACGTTTCGTCTGGCTCATGTGGTATTTTCTGGTGCCCTTGTACACGCGACTGTGGGGATATTTCCCCGGCAAAAAAATGCGCAAAGTCGGCGATTTGCCCAAAGGCGTGATCTGCCAGTGGGCGCGCTGGTGCAAAAGCCCGCATTATTTTGTCGATGAATCGGGCCTGCCCATGCAAACCAATCACGGAAAAATGCGCTTGCCGATACTTGCCATGAGTTTTACTGATGACGAGATGATGAGCCGCCGAAATATCGATAGCATGCATAGTTTTTACAGCAATGCGCAGGTAGAAAAACGCCACATTCATCCCAAGGAAGTTGACGCCAGACGCATCGGACATTTTGGATTTTTTCGCCCGCAATTTCGCCATACTTTATGGCAACAAGCCTTACACTGGCTGACAACGATGCCGGCAAAACCGGCAAACTAATTAAATCGACATTTAATCTTACGGATAAAAATATGGAAATCTTGACGCAAAAAGAACACGGCATTTTGACGATCAACTTCAATCGCCCCGAAAAGAAAAATGCCATCACTGCGGCAATGTATCAAGCCATGGCCGATGCATTGATCGATGCCGAGACGGATAGCGCAATACGCGTGATTCTCATCACGGGCAAGCCACAAATTTTTACCGCCGGCAATGATCTTGAAGATTTCATGAAAAATGCCGCCAGCCTGGCATCTGATGCGGTGCCACCGGTATATCAATTCATGAAGGCATTGAGTCAGTCGGGTAAGCCAGTGATCGCCGCCGTTTCTGGCGCAGCGGTGGGCATTGGCACCACGCTGTTGATGCACTGCGATTTGATTTATCTGGCCGACAATGCCAAGCTTTCTATGCCTTTCAGTCAGTTGGGCTTGTGTCCTGAATTTGCTTCCAGCATGATCTTTCAGCAAATTGTCGGCTATCAGCGTGCCGCAGAAAAGTTGATGCTAGGCGAAGCCTTCAGTGCAGAAGAAGCCTACGAGATGGGGTTTGCCAATCGTGTACTTCCATTGGATGAATTGCTGCCCTATGCATTGCATCAGGCTGCCAAGCTGGTCGCGCTGCCGGCAAGCTCGGTTCGCGTTACCAAGCGCCTGATGAAAGGCGATCAACCGCAAGCCGTCGCGAGCAAAATGAAGGAAGAAAATCAGCATTTTGCGGCCATGCTTAATGCGCCCGAAGCGAAAGAGGCGTTTATGGCCTTCTTTCAAAAACGTAAACCAGATTTTTCTCAATTCAATTGAGAATTTTTTCTGCCAGAACTGATCGTAAAGTGTCACAGTAAATGGGATTTACGCCACAGAAGGTGAGATTTTGCCATAGTAGTTGAGACTAGAGAGTCGTTTTTTTAGCCTTACAGGAAGTTGCCCGCCAGCCCGTCATTTGATTTCATGTAACCTATGACGGGTTCGACTACATTTCTGTGCTTGAGCTTTGTTTGATCGTTGCGATCACGTTGTGCTTGTTCCAGGCATTCCAGGCAGAGAGCACGTCCAATCAGTGGCATTTATAAACGCAGTCGGCATATGCTTGTCGGGTCAAGGTTTATGCGCTAATGAAATTAGGTTTGCGCCTATCAGGCGCAGACTTGTCACTGCAGTCCCAATTGCTGCTCGTAATTATCCAATTCGACAGAAAGCTCTCTACTCTTCTTTACCCACAGTGTGACTGTGAACTGCGCTATCTCGACTTATGTGCTGATCGCCATTATTAAAAAGGAATTGCAATTGAATGCCTCACTCTACACTTTATTACAGATTTTATCGGTCTCCGTTTTTGAGAAAACCGAGATTTCATGAGCCTTTCAGGCCGATGGGTACATTTCAGAAACAACACCCACCGCTAACCAATTGAATTTATTCGACTTTTAACCGGACACTAGTGAATTTACAGGAGAAATTAACCATGCGATTTGAAATGAAAAAGAAACTGATGCCTTTGGTTGCAAAATCAGGAAAAACTGGCTGCATAAAATCCATTTAATGGAAGACGAAATATCGAGGGAATTTCGGTAACTGAATCGAAAGGAGAAAATGAGAAAACGGATTTTGAATTTAATTTACGAGGGGGGAATGAACTATGCAATTTGAGATAAAAAAGAAACTGATGCTGACCCCTTTGGTTAAAAGAAGAACAAACGGATTTTGGATTTTAATTTTCAGGAGAAATGAACGATGCGATTTGAAAAAAAGTGATGCTGACCCCCTTTGGTTCTTTGGTTAGAGGAAATGAAGGAATTGCGGGCGGTGAAATAGGCTGGGTTGAGCTGAAATTGATTTTTTAAAAATTTTTGATGGAAGAACGACATGGAAGATGACCAAAGAAAGAGTGTGTTAGCGACGGTACTGGGTAGCATTTTTGAAAAATGCATGAAGATCAGGGCCGACCCCAGTTTTGCTGCATTATTTAGTATCTGCTTTCTTGTTAGCGCATGTTCACCTAGAACAAGTACAGGCAAAGAGAGCGAAGCCACGTTAAAACTCAAAGAGCAGTTTTGTTCAATAGCGCCTGACGAGTGCAATAGCAAATTTGCACAAAAAGTATATCTGGCGCCGCCTGATGCAATCTATGAACGCATGGTTCGCGATCAAAAACTTCGCATTCCGTTTGGTTATGTCAGTTCAACGGAAATGATGAATGATCCACGCTATAAAAAGGAAGAGTTATCTGTTTATCTGGAAGCACAGATGCCCGCGCTCACACCACACAGCCCTCAAAACCTTCGGGAGTTTTTTCGCCCTTATTATCTGAGTTCAGTTGGAATTGAAATTTCGACTCCAGGCGCTGAAGCCATATCGTGGGAAAAAAGAGTCGAAGGTGTAATTCAGGGCGCGCGCAGGTCTTACCGCAACCCGACCCAACTCCCTGAAAAATATGGGCTCAAAGGCTGGGGCGAAAATTTCAAAATATGGCCGAGATTAGCGCCATGTCGGCAAGAGTTACGTGGAGCAAAACCGTGTATCTCACCACTGGTTCTTCCCCCTGATAATGTATTAATCCCTATCACGCCGAATGGGCCGCTCAGCGTAATCATCTGCGATCCCGATGAGCTCGGCGACATTGACCAGGAAATAATGAGTTTTCCAATTGCTGAACGCGAATTGCTTTTTTCTTCGAACGCTGGAGCTGGACAACGACGCTCTATGTGTATCCATAAACTGTATTACCAGAAATTAGATGTTTGGGTTCGATTGAAATATCCACGACGGTTTTTACCGCAGTGGCGCGAGACCGAAGATCGTATGCGGGCTTTGCTGGATTCATTTATACCAACAACGACTTCCCTAAAAAAATAGAAAATTTCTCTTATCTTATTTCCTTACTTAGAACTGACTGATACATCAAATAACGAATAAACTGACTACCCAAGATATAGAAATTTTGAGGCGTTATGCAGAACGCGGAGAGCGTACTGCGTATTGGGAATATCTCGCGGATAAAGGCGACCCTTATGCCAAACTGGCTGTACAGGTCGTACTGAACAATACCTTCGGCGGTTTTGCCGCTAACGGCTATGCAAGCTTAGTGGCGGACAGTTTAGGTCAGCATAAAACGGCAGAGGAATGGGATTTAATTGGTCAGGCATTAGTCAAGGATGATATCGGTCGTCGTGCTGATTTGGTAGCCGATGGTAAGGAAGATTTGGCACTGTACTTGCCAGTAGATGCGATAAAGAACAGTCACCTGGATACTTTTGCAAAATACAAGCTCCCGCTAGATGCATGGACAGCCTGGAACCAAAGGGGTCAGCCTCGCATTCTTTTCCAGTCAGTCAAAACTAAACCATGCCACGCCGTCCACGCATTAAGTTAGCGGGAATCCCGCAGCATCTTGTCCAACGAGGCGTCAATCGAGAGCCGTTCTTTTTTGCCGATGAAGATTATCAGTGTTATCTCCATTGGCTATTTAAGGCGGCTGCCGATTGGCACTGTCAGGTACATGCATACGTGCTCATGACCAATCATGTTCATCTCTTGGTCACGCCTCAGACCTCGGATGGCTTAGCCAAACTCATGCAATCGGTGGGGCGGCGCTATGTGCAGTATGTGAATCGATTTTATCAACGCAGCGGCACTTTATGGGAAGGACGATTCAAGTCAAGTTTAGTGCAGACGGAAGAATATTTTTTACTCTGCCAGCGCTATATCGAACTCAATCCTGTGCGGGCAAGTCTGGTGAATGACCCGGCACAGTATCCCTAGTCGAGTTATCGGCATCACGCCTTGGGTAAAACAGATTCGCGACTGCATCTGCACGCGCAGTATCTGGCCTTGGGGCTGGAAGCAGAAGCAAGAAGGGCAGCCTATCGCGACTTGTTTCGGGTTGCACTGGATGAGGCGGCAATCAGCGATTTGCGCATCGCCTTGCAGCAAGGACAAGCCGTAGGCAGTGAACGTTTTAAAGAAGAGATGAGCACGGCCAGCGGAGTAAGACGAACGCAAGCCAAACGCGGAAGGCCGGTAAAGTTGGTCGTTGCAACGGCATCAAAAGAAGATCAAACGGATTTTGGATTTTAATTTACAGGAGAGATGAAAGATGCAATTTGAAATGAAAAAAAATTGATGCTGACCCCTTTGGTTCTTTGGTTAAATAAGTTTTTATCGATGACACGTAATCTATCTACCTCCCTCTATTGTTTTTAAAATGCCAGAGCTAGCATACAAGTGGGCGCACAGTGGTTGATGTCGGGTAAGTCTTCGACCTTGTTTGTACCCTCGGTAATTGTCCCGGAAGAGCTTGTCACACCGATTAATACCCATCATCCTGCGGCGGGAACGATGACGGCCAAAGCGATTTGACTGTTTGAATACAATAAATTGTTTCGGCGGCTGCGTACGTAAAACGCTGACAAATAATATGAAAAGTGACCTTTCTAAAAAATCTCAATTTCCGTGACAATTAGTCTCATGTTCCATGGCAAATCTACTTTATAACTGCATTGAAATTAGAGATTTTGGTTTCAACTTTGATGGCACTTTACGGATCACTACGACGAGTGCGAAAGAAAATTTGCGATGCGTGTCAAATGGTGATGTGATGCATTTTTGAAAAGATGGATTGCATCACTTGTGCCAATAGTGTGATCCATCATTTTTTGATCATGCTTGTTTTTCGGATTTGTTGAGGTTAATCGCCTTTTTGAAACAAATCCGAAAAAACAGTTTTGTTTGAAGGGTAATTACTTGCACATGAAGGTTTTTGTCTTTATTGTTTACTTCAGAAAATAATACGATCGTTCGTAATGTTTTTGCAATAACAACTAAAAATCCTTTGGAGACAACATGAAATTTGCATCACGTATCAATAGCGGGCTAACCTCGCTCGGCCTGGCATCAGCTTTATTTTTTTCTTCTCCTGTTTTCGCAGAAACAACTGTGGCAGGTGTCAAACTTGATGACACTGCGCAAGTCGGCACGCAAACTTTGAAATTGAATGGCGCCGGTGTTCGTTATAAGGTGATTTTCAAGGTCTATGTGGCGGCGATGTATTTGCCGGAATTGAAATCAACCACAGCGGAAGTGCTGGCACTGCCAGGCGCAAAACGTGTCACTCTGGTGATCATGCGCGACCTGAGCAGTGACGATCTGGGACAGCGCTTTATGGATGGACTGAAGAAAAATCTTGAAATCACCGAGAGAGCGAAATTGATAGGCGGTATGCTGACTTTCGGTCAAATGTTTTCCTTAATCCCAGGTATGAAAAAAGGCGATATTCTTACGATAGATTGGGTTCCCGGTACCGGCGTCGTCAGTCAATATAATGGTAAGAAAATTGGCGAAACCATCCCTGACCCTAATTTTTATAATGCGGTATTGAAAATATGGTTAGGCAATCACCCTGCCGATGAACCACTCAAGCATAAAATGCTGAACGATAAGAGCGAGTAAAACGCTCGCTAAGTGTTGAACCCAGATTTTCCATTAGGCGCACCTGCGGTGCTATTTGCGTGCTGACGGCGCATTTTCGGCTACTTTTGCTGCTCTTCGTTGCCAATAGCTCGCTATTGGCGCCTCATTCGCATCAAAACTATCTCGAAAAGTGCATCCGTCATCAGCGCAAATCCTAATGGAAAATCTGGGTT
>JAUSNO010000001.1 GCA_030645915.1 Undibacterium sp. | reverse complement strand
GGGGTGATCTTGTTCATCACCTCGGCCGCCGTGTAGCCCAGCATGCGCTCGGCGCCGACGTTGAAAATCTGGATCACTCCCTTGGCATCGGTGGCGATGCTGGAAAAATTGGCGCTGTTGAAAATCGCACTTTGCAAGGCGCCGGCCTTGAGTAAGGCCTCTTCTGCCTGTTTACGTGCCGTGTTATCGGTGCCTATCAGTAAATAACCAATAATATTGTCCTGCGCATCACGCAAGGCCGTCACCGACACCACTGCCGGGAAGCGGCTGCCGTCTTTGCGGATATACGATAACTCGTAAATATCTTCGATACCGCGTGAGGCCTTGAATACCAGCGCCTCAAAGCCTGGCGTAATCGGCGTATCGAGTTCAAGACTTAATGCGGCAGCGCGGGCAATGACTTCCTGCGGATCGGAAATATCAGCCGGCGTAATCTTGTTCATCACCTCGGCTGCCGTGTAACCAAGCATGCGTTCGGCGCCGACGTTAAAAATCTGTATCACGCCCTTGGCGTCAGTGGCGATACTGGAGAAGTTGGCACTGTTAAAGATTGCGTCTTGCAAAGCGCCTTTTTGCAGCAATGGCGTCTGCCGATCAAACCATTCCTGCTTTACCGCCAGGCGATCCCGAATGGCCTTGCGTATCCATGTCGCCAGCAGCAGCAAAAAAGCCAGTAACACGACCGTAATGACGGCGAGTGTTTTGATGCGTATAAATTCTCGCTCTTTGCGCGCGGTTAACAAGCCTTGCTCTTCCTGCTCGGCTTGCCTGATGATGGTGCGGATCAGGTTGCTTGATTCTTGTCCGGCATCAAACAACGTCTGGGTGGCTTTAAATCCCTGCGTATCAAAAATCAACTGGCTATTGGTGAAGATCGCCGAACGTTGATCAATCGCCGACTGCAATTCAAGAAGACGTTTTTGTTGCGCATTATTGTCTTTTGTTAATGCGAACAACGATGGAAAACTTTCGTGCACCTTCTGGAGAAGAGCATCGCGTTCAACCAGAAATTTTGGATCTTTTGTCAGAAGATACGCCCACTGCCTGTTTTCTGCGCGCGCTGCCTTGATGCGCAGATCGTCAAGCTCGCTGATCACCTTATGCGTATGATCGAGCAATTCGACCGACGTATTCGATTGCACGACATTGTTGATTGAAATACCTGCCACCATCACAAGCACAAAGAAAGCAATGCCAAACCCGATCCAGACTGGCCGGTCCATCGATGCTTCTTCTATTTTTCGTGTCATTTCAAATTCTCTTCAAATTACAGTGAGTACCAAAGGCACGAGTCTGGGATAAGACAGGTACTGGCATTCATACAAGCACAACATGCGTATTTTCACTCTCTGCATCAGGCAATCTTTAGCGCTGATGCACGTCTGACAGCAAGCGCGCAAATTCTTTTTTCACCACCGTGTAGCATTCGCATACCTTTCCTTCCAGGCCGGCTCTGCTCAGCACCGTAATATGACCGCGCCGGTAACTGATATAGCCATAGTGTTGTAACTTGCCGGCGGCTTCGGTCACCCCTTCCCTGCGCACGCCTAGCATGTTGGCGATTAATTCCTGGGTCATGGTCAGTTCATTCGTTGGCAAGCGATCCAGCGTCAGCAATAGCCAGCGGCATAGCTGCTGCTCTACCGAGTGATGCCGGTTACATACGGCAGTTTGTGACATCTGCGTAATCAGGGCCTGGGTGTAGCGCAAGAACAAACGCATGACCGATCCGGCAAGATTGAATTCATCCATGATGGTTTGGGCTTTAATGCGATACGCATGGCCACCCGTCTGCACCACAGCGCGACTGGGCGTGGAATTTCCCCCCATAAAAAGTGAAATACCTAAGACCCCTTCATTGCCGACGCCGGCGATCTCTGATGAACCGCCGTTTTCCAGCAGGTAGTGCAGCGACACAATGGCCGAGGTGGGGAAGTAAACATAGGGCAGCTTACCGCCCGATTCGTAGAGCACATCTCCCAGTAACATTGGTACTAATTCCAAATGCGGCGCGATGCGATCAAACTCAGCGTCCAGCATCGCTGCCAGAAGGTGGTTTTGGTTAGGGTCATGAATACTGGACATAGGGGCTTACGGCTTCCAGTCATTAAATTGTGAAGAACAGGTGAAGGAGTGTATCCACAAGTGCACCCATAGATGCTCCGGTCAAGACATGGATGAATACATACCGAAAAAGTATTCGCGACGACAAGGTAACACAGCGCACCTGTCTGACAGGACTATATCTTGCCGTGCAAAATCCTTATGTGCGTTACCCCACATAAGGAAAAACTAAACCCAGCACTAAGAAGCGAGGATTATTTTTCAGCAAAACTAATAACGCACCAGTGAAGCGCCGATTCCCTGCAGAGGGCCCAAGGGATACCGCGCTTGTTCCACTTCATGGATATTCGGTTTTCCGCTCCAGGATTTATAGACGACGAGGTCATTATCAATGATCACGAGGGCATCGAACTGCCATCCGGTGACATTAGTGACGCGTTTAAAGTTGAGAAAATCGAGCCAAAAATTACCGACACGATCATGTTTCAGCGATGTTTGCTCAAGCTGATAGGCATAACAATTTTGCCGCGAGCTGACGCAGGTCTTGATGGCAGGATCGAGCAAGGACCATTCAAACGAGACCATGGCATTCAAGCGGCGCAACAAGTCTGCGTGGCTGAGCAATGCGACATTGGGTGTCGTCGCCGGATCTACCCCCATCGCCTTCAGCTGGAGCAAAGTGGTTTCACCGGTAATAATGGACGCAAATGCAGTCTCAGCTTGTTGATAACTGGTCCAACTGCTTTTGGTCGCCTTGCTGTCATTGGGCAGCATGCTGGCGCAGCCAAGCATGGACAAACATAGTCCCGTCAAAAAAATCGCGGCAGCAGTTCTGTTAATTTTTCGGTGCGTTTGCATGGTTCTTCCTTATTCTTGTTTTTAACGTTCAAATCGATAGCGCATTTTTACGTACATGCCTGCCGGCATCTGTACGTTGGCGCACAAAGCTGATGGTATTTTAAGCGAGGCGCCCTGAGCGCCGGTTTACCTGATACGGCAAGCAGACCTGTGTTGGCTATCGTACATACAAGGAGGATGGTTTGCCGTAACTTGGCATCAGGTATCGGATTTGAAGCGCTGCTGGTGGACGACAAGCGACATGACCGCCATTCAAACCGACACGCCTTATTCCATGAGGAGATAGCATGATAAAAATTTTCATATTTATAGCGGCATCTGCGCTTGCCCTGATTGCCGCAGGAGTTGGCTTAACGCAGAATCCAACTGCGCCACACGCGGCAGTCTGGCCCGACTGGATAGCTAACGCCGGCGCTCTGTGGATACCTTTATTATTTGCCTTCGTGATCGTAGGCTTTGGCACGGTGGCGTTTCAGCGAATCGGTCAACGTTAACATGTCTGGCCTGATCAATAAAGGCATCGAACTAGCGCTCATTGTGCTGCTGGCTTCAGGCGCAAATGGCATCGCTGCGCAAGCATCGGATCAAGCGGGCACACTGCCAGATATGGCATCGCATGCCCAGGCAAAAAACGGCATCGAATTTTCCTGCGCGCCCCAATTATTTGGCGTACTTCGCCGCGATATGGCGATCTATTTAAATGAGCTGGGCATAGAGAAACATTTGCTGATCCCCATTGACCGTCGCAGCAAAACGCTCATTTACACACTCAACACGGCACAAAACGATACTGGCACGCTCGATTTTCAACACCGCAAGCAGTACCGCATCAGAGATGACCTGGTGCGACTGCCTGTCAAAGGCGGCAAAACCCGCGCCGTGAGCACGGTATCAAAAAAAGAAATCCTGCTGGCGCTACTTCAACATGGCAGGTTGACGACCTTTACCGGTGAGGCCTGCACGCTAGAAGCGCTGCGTGAGCATGTGGCAGTACGGCAAAATATTGTCGCGTGGACAGATAAATTGTCCTGGGGCTGGCCCGATGGCGAGGAGGCATTCTGGAACACCCAGTTCTGGGATGAAGGCACGCCATTAGCTAGCGTCAGCCTCGATAGCGCGTTAATGGACGCCTTTATCCATCAGGAGAAATACAGCATCGGCTGCTATACGGCCACCAAATTGAGCTACGCGCACGCGGTGCTCGACTACTACACCAGGATCAGGAAAAACACTGCCAAGGCAGCGCTGGTACGCCAGCGTTTACTGCACGACGCCGAACCCCTGGTCGGGGTAGAACCTGCCGCCATGTGGGACTTTGAACGTGACTTTGATAAAAAAACGCGCGACACCCCCGGCAAGATTCTGAGCATGCAACGCGGCATCGCCAAGGACAACTTTGTTCCGGGCGATTGGATTTATTTACTCAATACGCATCGCCCCACTTATAAAAAAATCGGTTACGAAGGCTCGAACGCGGTGTATCTGGGGCGCGGAAAATTTGACGATTACTACAATGACCACGAGCATTCCTACACGTATGCCGAAAAAGTGAATGAAGTCTACCAATGGCGCAACGGGGTATTTAGTCGCATCCGCGATGCTTCCAAGATAAAGCCCATCACAGATGCAGACGTTGCCAACCTGAGCGAAACCCCGGCTAACGGCGGCTTGCTGCTCAGCTTACGCGTCGCACCGTATCTGTTTGGCTATGAAAACTTGCCTGAATTGCCAGCGCCGTAAAACGAAGTCAATCAAGGCAGCGAAAGCGCTTGTTTTCATCCGTTTCAGGCAGAAATCCTTGTAACTATTGAGCTTGCAATGAAAACTCCCTCCCGCTGGCGGCGAGTTGGGCGTGAAATGGGTTGGGATGAGGGTGATTCAAATTAGCGCAATGTTCGATTTCTCATAGCGTTAAGCGCATCAGGTAATTGAAAGCAAACGTTGCTCAACCACCCTCACCCCGCCCTCTCCCGCTAGCGGGAGAGGGAGTTTCCATTGCAAGCTGAATAGTTACAAATCCTTCAAAATTTGAAATTGGCATACGCTGAGACGCACTGCCCATGCGCCTTACCAGCCTGCCTGGCCTGCAAGGCGCATGGGTATTGCGTGGTGGCATGGCATATATTTGAAATCAATGCATCCCCGCCACGAAAGACATCAGGCGCAGCTCATTTAAACGATTTCAAGAGCGCATCAAACTGCACCTTGATCGAGTGATCATGCTGCGCGATCGGTGGCACTTCTCTCTCAATATCGAGCAACTGATAGACCGCCATCTGCGCCGCCCTGATCGAGTACTCGACGGTAAACACAACATCGTCCGGTATCTCGACAAACTGGCTGACAAACGCAAAATTCTTTGATCCGGCGGGCACCGGCAATGGCCTGTCGCTCGTTAACCGTGGCATGAACATGCTGGTGATGTAGGGCATTCTGCAGGGAATGCAATTGGCCGTTGCCACTGCATCGAGATCAAAGCGCAAATGCCCGCACAGCTCGCGCAGGATTTCTTCGCCGTTGCAATCGGCCATCGGCTTGGCGACAAAATTGCCGATACGGTCAGGATACAGCGCGTAGCCCCAGAACACCTGTATGCCGGCCGGCTGGCTAGGAAAATGTGGCTGATGCGCCAGCACGATGGACATTAACCAGTTGGAATCCTTAAAGGTCACCAGGCCGCCGGTACCGGCTTCGTTGCCGCTAAATTGTTCCATCTGATTAAAGAACGCCGGGTCCTTCAGGGTGACGGTAAATGACTCCCAGAACGATTGCGCAATGCTGCTATTGAAGGCGGCCGGGTTGCCGAATTGCGGGCGCCCTGCCGCCAGTTTTTCCCACAGCGACCAGCCGTTACTGTCCAGCTTGGTCAATTTTGCCGGTGCGCTGCCCATCGATCCCAGACTGGACGCATCGGTCATCGAACCGTTTTGAAAAAACACCAGATCGCCGTCAGCGACTTCAATGAATTCATTCTTATCCTGACGCCGGCAATGGATGCCAGTCACGACAAATTTGCCGTCTTCAGACTGATGATCAAAATCGATGACGGTACAGTTCATGACAAAATTGACGCCCTGTGAACTGAGCCAGTTTTGCAGCGGACAGACTAATGAGTCATATTGATTGTAGATGGTGCGCTTGACCCCGGCCAAGGTTTCGATACGAGAAAACTCCATCATGAAGCGATGCAGATAACGTTTGAATTCGACCGCACTATGCCAGGGCTGAAAGGCGAACGTGGTTGACCACATATACCAGAATTCTGTCTCAAAAAATTCTGGCGAGAGCCAGTCCGTAATCCGGCTGGCCGCCAGCGTTTCTTCATCTGCATTGCTAAGCGTTAATAACTCGCTGCGGTCCTGCATGGAAAAACCCATCGATTCAACCGGCACCTTGGCACGCCTGCGATCGACCAGCCGCGCCATCGAATTGGCCACATGCTTTTCATTGAAGGCGATGGTTTCTTCAAACACGCTGGTATCTTTGACATTTAAAGACGGAATCGACTTGAAGAGATCCCAGGTGCATTCATAGTTATCGGTGGTCAGCATGCGCCCGCCGCGCAGCGAGTAGCCATTGAAAGCGTCGCCCGCGCCGTCCAGGCTGCCGCCCATGATCGGTGCCGCTTCCAGAATGGAAATATTGCTGCCGGAGAGATGTCCATCACGGATCATGAAGGCAGCCGCCGCCAGAGAGCCGATGCCGCCGCCGACCAGATACGCCTTGATATTATTGTGCATGTTTTTCACTTGTTATTGGGTCAAAAAAATAGACCGTGATACGAAATAACCGGTCTGACTGCATTGCTATTGGATGCCAGGCTGCGTATTGACTGGCACATTATTCATACGCGGCGAACAGATCTGCCGATCTGCGCCGATCAGATTCGATAAAAAATGGATACACATCAATCTCAGCCTCAGTCTCAGCCCCAGTTTCAGACGGCTTGACAGCAGTGTCTTGCAAGCTGACGGCACTATTTTTCGGTTCCAATGTTGCGCTGTGCTGCCAGCCGCTGTTCGCTCTGGCATCGCGATGGCGCGCAGCTGCCACTGCACCAGAGGCAGAGATGATGGTGAGCTGATCATGCACACCTTTCACCCCAATCAAAAACCGTACGGTGCCGCGCACGGCCTGTCTTTGGAATTCCCATTCGAGCGCGCCGGAGAGGCTGATCCATCCACGGTCGACTTCAACCTTGATGCAGTTTTTTGGCAAATAGTGCATCCATTGCAGTACATCAACCACGGCGCTGGCGATCTCGGCATCATTTCTTCTGCTCGACTCTGGCAGCTCAACGATGATGTCGCTGTGTAGTCCCCTCACCCCGCATACCCGTTGCGTGGCGCGTCCGGCATCCCATTTTTCGACGTAACTACTGACAGGCCCGGACAATCTGACGATGCCGTGCATGACATCGACCTGAACCATTTCAGCATCCACAGTGGGCTCCCACTGCAGTGCGGCAAGGACGTCACTTTTTACTTGCGTATCGGTTTTCATGGTGTGTTTCCGGTGGGATAACTGGAACTTCAGTATCCAGGGAATGCCTGGCGCTATCTGTGCGCTAACACACCCATCCTTGCTATTTTTTGTGCATATTTTCGGTGCTGCCAAACACCCGATCCCAAAACCTGCTGGTCACGCCATAGCGGCCAATTTCTTCAAGATCATGATGTGATCCGTGCCAATGCTGACGCCGCTTGAGCCAGGCATTCTCAGCACGCCAGTGGTGGATGGCGTGGTGTGTAATGGTGTACATCAGATAACCCGCCAGCAAGCCAAGCGTCAACGAGCAGGCGCGCCACAAATTGCCGCCAAACAGCAGCATCGGCAAAAAAATCAGCGTCAGGATCAGGCTGGCACTGAGAATGGTCGGCGTACGGATGAGCGCCGAAGGCCGCCGGTGATGCTCTTCGTGCCAGCGCTGAAATGGCTGTATGCCGTGCAATATCACGCGATGGATGACATATTCGACGCCAGTCCAGGCCAACAGGCCAACGACAACCAAAGAGAACAATTCCAAGGCTTGATCTTGCGGGCCGGCGATCAGCAAAAAAACCGCCAGCGCCACGATGGCAATGCCATATAAAACAAAATCAGCCAGGTAAGCCGCCTTACTGTGCTCTGGTATAAAGATCTTCATCGTTCCCCCTCCGTTTCAATTTTCATTGTAGTCAATCAGCACAAAAAATAAACATGCCGAGTGCGTGGGTCTGTACGCTGCCGTACTTTACTGCTTGCGACTATTTTGATTAAGCGCAATGGCGAACGCTTATGTGCGCTAACGAACAGAGCAATCGCACTTCATTTGTCTATACTGAATCCATGCATACTGGAACTGTTCTGGATTTTGCTTACGCAGGAGAACATGCATGACCATCACCCGTACTGAATCCGATAGTTTTGGCCCGATTGAAGTACCCGCTAACGCATTGTGGGGAGCGCAGACGGCGCGCAGCTTGCATTTTTTTTCTATCGGCGAGCAGCGCATGCCTCTCAAAATCATTCATGCGCTGGCCTGGATCAAAGGCGTTGCCGCCAATGTAAATCGTGACATGCAACTGCTCGACGCCAGCAAGGCAGAGGCGATTGCCGATGCCGCGCAGCGTATCGTGGCGGGAGAATTTGATGCGCAGTTCCCCTTATCGGTATGGCAAACCGGTTCTGGCACGCAAAGCAACATGAACGTCAATGAAGTCCTGGCCAATCTCGCCTCGCAGGCATTAGGCGGTGATGTTGGCACCGGGCGACTGGTACACCCCAATGACGAGGTCAATTTGGGCCAATCGTCCAATGATGTGTTTCCTACCGCCATGCATATTGCCGTGGCACTGCAGGCCAAACATAATTTATTTCCGGCGCTGCACGGCTTGCGCATTGCCCTCACCAGCAAAATTCTCGCTTTTGAAGCCATCGTCAAGATTGGCCGCACCCATTTGCAAGACGCTACGCCCATCACGCTGGGACAGGAATTTAGTGGCTATGAGGCGCAACTGGCGCTATGCGAAAAAAGCTTGCGCCATGCGATGACAGCGGTGCATAGCCTGGCCATCGGCGGCACTGCGGTTGGCACGGGTGTCAATACGCATCCTGAGTTTGGCGAGCGGGTTGCCGGCATGCTGGCGGAGCGCTTGAATCTGCCGCTGGTGCAAGCCGACAATTTGTTTGCCGCCATGGCCGGGCATGAAGCGCTGGTGGCTTTTCATGCTGCTGCAAAAATGCTCTCGATTGCCCTGACCAAGATTGCCAACGATATTCGCCTGATGGGCAGCGGGCCGCGCGCCGGGTTGGGCGAACTGCATTTGCCAGAAAACGAACCGGGCAGCTCCATCATGCCGGGCAAAGTCAATCCTACCCAGATCGAGGCGATCACCATGGTATGTGCGCAGGTAATGGGGCATGACGTTGCTATTGGCTTTGCCGCCAGCCAGGGTCACTTTGAACTCAATGTATACAAACCGCTGATCGCCGCCAATACCCTGGACAGCATCGTCCTGTTGTCCGACGCCATGCGCAGCTTTACCCAGCACTGCATCAGCGGTATAGAAGTGAACGCAGACCATGTCGAGCAACAACTGCAAGGCTCGTTGATGCTGGTGACGGCGCTCGTGCCACACATCGGGTATGACCGTGCGGCAAAGATAGCCAAACACGCCCATGCCAACCAGATCTCACTGCGCGAATCGGCCATCGCATTAAACGAGGTGAGCGTAGAACAGTTTGATGCATGGGTGGACGCACACCAGATGGTGGGCAAACAATTTAAGCCAGAAAATTATGCATGAATCAATTAAGCATGAATCAAAAAACCTGTCCTTGTGTTCGGCAACGAACCGAAACAGGCGTGATAAAGATCTATTCTGCTGATATGCCTGATGCGATCACACGAGCAACGATGATTTTTCCGGCAGCAAGATATCAAACCATGACCAAACCTTTTTCCATCACAAGGAGAACAACTATGCAATCCGAGAATCTTGATTTAAACAGTGCCAGTGCCGACAATGCCAGCGACATGAATGGCAGTGGACATGCGCTGCCACTTGAACGAGAAGGTGAAAATTACCTGGACATGGTGTTACGAAAAGAAATTCATCAGTGGTTCAAAAACAATAGCCCGCAGGAAAATAACCCACGCATCACTGAGCCTGACAATTTTGGCGCGAACGGGCGCACCTCGGGCGTGATCAATCTGGGATACAACGGCCAGTAAGCCCAGTTTGCGAAAAAACCGATTTTCCGCTTCTTTTACTCTGTTATCTGATCCGCATAATTTATCAAGATCACCACACCGTTCACCTTATTTTATTTGTGATCAGTCGACATGGTTAGAGAAGCAAAAAATCACGGTGAGGGAATAGCCACAATGCGATATTCCCCCATCGGCAGAACAACGCGAACCGGCCAAGGGCACCACGCAGATAGCATGGGCTTCTGGACAATGTTTCCGTTGTTGAGTGGATCAATCAAAAAATCCACTAGCGAGAGATGCTGCCTTGAGTACTCCATTGCAGCAGCCCGGACCTGCGATCAATACACACCGGACCACATCCACCTTAAGTAATCTGTGGGGGGGGGTGAGGGAAACGATGGATTGATTTGTGACGTCATCATCGACGACAAATCACAGGCAAGCCGATTGCCGGTGATGTGATCATCGATTAGAAAATCCGCCTTCGGGCGGTTTTTTTTGAGCGCTGCACGCCAGTTAGCCGTAGCGCAAACGCCGTGCCGCTGTTGAGATTTTTTATCTACTTGCTCGCGGGATCTCCATGCGGATAGAACATATCGGTATAAAAACCACTGGCTTGCAAGAGTACCGTGACGGGGGCTGCACTATTGTTTTTCCAATACCAGCCGTGGACTCCGGTGAACGGCGCTATCAGCGCCGCTTGTGATGTGCTGACCTCTTTCTCTTCAATAAAACTTTCAAATTCATCGTTTTTAGCCTGTGCAGGATCACCATGAAAATCGTGACTAATTTTCTCGCCGTTCTTGGTTTTCCAGGAGTAAATTAATGTTGCGCCTTTCGCCAGATGGGTTTTGATTTCCATGCCTTTGCCGGGCGCCAAAGTGACTACGCGGGTATCTGCCCGATAGGCAACGCTTTGCTTCAAGACCACGGTCTTTTCCTGATGCGCCAATGAGTTAACGTCGACGATGACCTGGGGCGCGGGTTTACCGCTCGCTTCTGCAGTTGGCAGCGCATGCGTGGAGAGCCCCGTTAGTCCGATTACTTTACCGATGCCTGTGGGATCGATACCGTATTGCGCCGGTAGCACCGCAGTGATGAGGATAATGCCGGCGATGGCGGCGGCGGCCAACATGCCGCGTATTAATACGATTTTTGGTGTGGCGATGGCATCGCCCTGGGGTGAAGTGGGTATCATGTAATTCCTATTGAATGTTGCTCTGTTCAGTGGCTAAACTTAGTTTAGCGAGTAAGGAGAAAGCCGGTAAATTGAAAGCCGGCCAAAATAAGGCCGGCACTCATTAAGGCGATATTGCCAGTGACGGCGTGACGCGCAAAACTCCGGGTCGAGCGCCAGTAGCGCATGACAACCAAGATCATGCCTAACGCCAGCAGTTGGCCGATTTCGACACCGACATTAAAGGCCAGCATATTCGGGATCAAGCCATCGCCAGACAAGGCAAAATCCTGCAGCTTGGTGGCCAAGCCCAGACCGTGAAAAAAACCAAAGATCAGCACGGCGGCTTTCTTGTTGGGCTGCACACCGAAAAATTGGCTAAAGCCGCCAAGGTTGTCGAAGGCGCGATACACGATCGATAAGCCGATGATGGTGTCGACAAAATACGGATTGATATGCCAGCCATTGAGTACGCCGAGCAATAAGGTCGTGCTGTGGCCGAGCGCAAACAAAGTCACGTAAAGCCCGACCTCTTTCATCCGGTACAGGAAGAACACGACGCCAAACAGAAACAATAAGTGATCGTAGCCTGTGACCATGTGTTTGGCACCCAGATACAAGTACGGTATCAAATGCATGCCCGTGTTTTGCGTCAGGAAATGTTGATCTCCTTCTGATACGCCATGTGCCTGGGCCGTGCCTAACAGGCCAAGCAGGCCCAAAAGAACAAGCAGCAAGACAAACTGTCGCGTGGCGGTCATCTGCGGTGCCGTCGCTGAGTGTAAGTCGATGAGATGTGGGCGGTTTGCTTTATTCATGCTCTAAATCCCACACCAGATGCGCGTCTATCAACAGTAAATAATAGGCACTGATGGCAGCCATTCTTGCTGCCAGTGCGCTTTGCGTCGCGCCGGTCGCTTGCCTCCTTGCCGCCAACAGCACTTGCAATTCAGTCTCACCCAACGCATAGGCACGCTGCGTTAGCTTGGCATTGGCTTGCATCGCATTGGCGCCCTCCATGCTGATCTGCAGGCTCTCATAATTGCCTTGCGCGCTGGCAAACGACGCGGCAATTTCACCGCTAATCTGGCGTCTTTTGAGTTCGACTTCCTGCCGCGTCATGTCAGCCAGGTAAGTAGATTTGCTGGCGCGCCCGCTGCGTATCCCGCCGAGAACAGGGATGGGCATGCTGATAGAAATACCCGTGATGCGCTCGCGCCCGCCGGCTTCGGATGCGGTGTACATCCCGATACTAGGATCAGGCATTTTCTCGGCACGAAATCGTTCCGCGTGCGCTTGTGCCTTGTCGAACTGTGCCTGCGTGATCTTTAACTCGTCGCTTTCGGCAAGGATGCGCTCACGCCAAAAAACCGCTTCTTCCGTCAGCGGCAAAGGCGTCGGCAGACTATTGAAATGCGCATCAAAGCCAGGGAAACGGGTCTGCAAATGCGCCCAGGCGATCAGTGCCTGGGTCTTGGTGTCGTTTTCCAGACGCTTTTGCTCGGCTAACTCCGCTTGTGCCAGATGCAAATCGAGCCTGGCAACGTCACCGGCACGCAAGCGCTTTTCCACGATGGCGAGATTGTCCTGTATTGACTGACGGTTGCTCGATGCCAGATCGCGTGCCTGCTCGGCACCTATCCAGTGTAGCCATAGCGTAAATAATTCACGCGCCGCTTCGTGCAAGGCTTCGCCATAGCGCGCTTGCGCTTCTGCCAGAACTGCCTTGCCCAACTGGCGATCTGCCGCTGCCTTACCCGGCAAGCGCACGCCTCGTTCGATGCCGGCATTCCACTCGCGATAATTCGACTCGCTTTGTACCTTACGCCGCTGAGTCGATAGCCTGGCCGTCCATTCGTAAGGTGACGCATCCAGCATATCTGCGTCTAGCTGTGCCGCCTCCAATCCGGCACGCGCTGCAACGACACTGGGGTCTTGCTCTAATAAAGTGCGCGCTATCGCCGTCGGCAGTAAGCCCGGTGCATCGGGCAATGCTGCCGCGAGCGCATTCGTGTTGGCCAGGACGGCAAGAGAAAGCGCGATGATGGCTAGCGACTTCATACGATTTCTCCCGCTGCGATGACAGGCGTAATCCAGTAACGCAGCCCGGTGCCGGAAAATTGCTGCTGGACCTTAGTGAGGATAAGCGCTTGATCTTTGAGCAAGAGTAGCACCTGGATTTGCGTGACAAACGCCCGCCCGAGTACCTGTTCGCTGGCATTTAAGCGCGCATGCGACAAGCCATGTGCGGCGGTCTGGCTACTGGTAAACATGTTGATCTCGGGCGAGATCAACAGCATGTCCAGAAGTTTTTCTTCCAGCGTGCTGGGACACAGCAGGGTTAAGCAGATTTCATGCATGAGAGGTCTCCTCGCTCGCGCCGGTCTTGGGGAAGGCGAAGCGTAAATATAAAATAGGTAGCAGCATCAAGGTCAACGCAGTGGCGGTGATCAGGCCGCCAATCACGACGATGGCCAAGGGTCGCTGGATTTCAGACCCGGGGCCGGTGGCAAACAAGAGCGGGATCAAACCGAATGCGGTAATCGATGCGGTCATCAACACTGGCCTGAGTCGCCGTCTGGCGCCCTGCAATACCACCTCGCCCAATGCCATCCCCTCCATGCGCAATTGATTGAAATAACTGACCAAAACGACGCCATTGAGCACGGTAATGCCGAGCAGAGCGATGAAGCCCACCGACGCCGGCACCGACAAGTATTCACCAGTCAGCCACAACGCCAGAATGCCGCCCACCAGCGCAAACGGAATGATGGAAAGGATCAGCAGCGCCTGGCGCACTGAGCGGAAGGTGGAAAATAACAGCACAAAAATCAGGCAAAGTGCCACCGGCACCACAATCGTGAGCCGATTGGCGGCACGCTGCTGGTTCTCGAATTGCCCGCCCCAGCTGATGCGGTAACCGGTAGGCAGCGGGATTTTTTTGGCGACACTGGCTTTGGCTTCCTCCACAAAACCGACCAGATCACGGCCACTGACATTGGCAATCACGACGCTGTAACGGCTGCCCATTTCCCTGTCGATCTTGACCGGCCCTTCAGATCGCTCCAGCTTTGCCACACTGGCCAGGGCAACGGTAACGCCGTCCTTGCCGGTGATACGTATGGCGGCAAAATCGGCAGGCGACAAACGCACGGATTTATCTGCACGCAAGATGATCGGTGTGCGGCGGTTACCTTCTATCACATCACCCGCTGGCTGGCCTTCAATTTGCATACGCAGCGCATCCTGTATCTCTTCCACAGACAGGCCAAGCCGACCCGCTTGCAACCGGTCTACCACCACCCGCAAATATTGCACGCCGTCGTTTTGCACGGTGTACACGTCCTGGTTGCCGCTAATGGTTTTCAGTACCGTTTCTACCTCGGTAGCGTAGTGATTTAATTTATCCAGATCGGGGCCGAAGATCTTGACCGCAATATCACCGCGTACACCGATGATCATTTCTGACACCCGCATTTCTATTGGCTGGGTAAAGCTGTATTTGATGCCAGGCAAAGGATCAAGTGCCTTACGCACTTCATCGATCAGGGCGTCCTTGTTTTTCAGCTTCCATTGCCCCCTTGGCTTGAGTAGCAGGTAGGTATCAGTTTGATTCAAGCCCATGGGATCGAGACCGATTTCATCCGAACCGGCGCGTGCCACGATGCCAGTCACTTCAGGAATCGCTTGCATGATGACCTGATGAATTTTCAGATCCAGTGCCGCACTTTGCTCCAGGCTGACCGATGGCAGTTTTTCTATGCCGACAATTAAATCGCCTTCGTCCATGGTCGGCATGAAGGTTTTCCCTACCTGCGTGTACACCACGCCAGCGACCAACAGCATCACCAGCGCACCGAGCCCGACCGTTCTTTGGCTACGCATAGTCCAGTCAAGAACCGGGGCGTACCACGTTAATAATTTGCGTGGCAGCCAGGGTTCTTCATGCTTGACTTCACGCAGTAAATAAGACGCCAGCACCGGGATCACGGTGAACGACAAGACCAACGAACCGGCCAACGCAAATACGATAGACAATGCCACCGGCACAAAGAATTTTCCTTCCAGCCCCTGTAACGTGAGCAAGGGCAAGAACACCGTGATGATGATTAAGATGCCTGAGGTCACCGGCACGGCAACTTCGCGTACTGCGCGGTAAATGGTATGCAGGCGTGGCAACTTGCCTGCAGTCGGATCATGCGCCAGCCTTTGCACGATGTTTTCGACCACCACCACGGCAGCATCGACCAGCATACCTATCGCAATGGCCAAACCACCCAGACTCATCAGATTGGCCGACATGCCAAAAGAGCGCATCAGGATAAAAGTGATCAGGGCGGCCAGTGGCAATACCATCGCCACCGTCAGCGCAGCGCGCACGTTCCCCAAAAATAATCCCAGCAAGATAATCACAATCACCGTCGATTCCAGCAAGGCCGATGAGACCGCGCCGACGGCTTTATCGACGAGCGATGCTCTGTCGTAAAACACCTCCAGACGCACGCCCTGTGGCAGGGTCGGTTTCAAATCGGCTATTTTTTTGCGCACGCCCAGCACCACTTGCTGCGCATTGGCACCGGCCAATCCCAACACCAGACCCTGCACCGCTTCTGCCTTGCCGCTTTGTGTCACTACCCCGTAGCGTGTCAGCTCGCCTATCTTGATTTCAGCCAAGCCACCCAGACGTAACGGGACGCCGTCCTTGACCGTCACTACCACCGCCCGCAAATCCTCCATGCTGGCAATACTGCCTTCACTACGGACCAGCAAGACTTCGTCGCCTTCGCTCAGGCGACCAGCGCCATCGTTGCGGTTATTGGCACGTATTGTTTCTTTCAATTGCGCAATGCTGACACCGGCAGCCGCCATCTTTGCCGGATCAGGCACCACTTCAAAAGCGCGTACGACACCGCCCAGGGAATTGACATCAGCCACGCCAGGCACAGTGCGCAAGGCCGGGCGTATCACCCAATCGAGCAGGCTACGGCGTTCGGCCAGCGACATGTGATCGGCCTCAATCGTGAACATGAACATTTCGCCCAGCGGCGTGGTGATGGGCGCCATGCCACCACTGATACCGCCGGGCAGGTTTTCCGTAATGCCGCTCAAGCGTTCGCTCACTTGCTGGCGTGCCCAATAAATATCAGTGTCGTCTTCAAAATCAATCGTGACATCGACCAGGCCATACTTGGTCACCGAACGCAAAATACGCGTTTTGGCAATCCCCAGCATTTCCACTTCTATCGGCACCGCGATGCGGCTTTCAACCTCTTCCGGCGTCATGCCGGGCGCTTTCATGATGATCTTGACCTGCGTGCTCGATACATCGGGAAAGGCGTCGATAGGCAGTTGTGTCAACGCGTACCAGCCAGCGCCTGCCACTACCAGCGTCATCAGCAAGACAAACAGACGTTGCGATAAAGAAAATTGGATTAAACGCGCAAGCATTAGCTGCCTCCCTTTTCGCCTAGCCAGGAACCCTTGAGCGCGACGATGCCGGTCACCGCGATCTTGTCGTCCGGCTTTAGCGCACCCTGTATCCGTACCCGCTGGCCTGCACTAGCGATCACCTTGACAGGACGCGCTTCAAAACCATCGGCAGTGCGCAGGAATACATAGGCTAGCTTGCCCTCGTGCGCGACAGCCGCGAGTGGTACATCCCAGCTATCGGCACTTGCTGTTACCGGCATATCAACCGCGAGTAATTCGCCGGGGCGCAGATCATTTGCGCTACCGTCGATGTCAGCGCGGATCGCAATAGTCTGGCTGTTGGTTGTCACCACAGGGCTGATACTGACGATACGCGCCCGGATGTCGCGCCCCTGGAGTTTCAATTGACTGCCGATTTTCCAGTTGCCAACGTCGGTCGCGGGCGCCTGGATCTCCAGCCATAAGCGCTGGGTCTGTGCGATACGCATTAAGGCGGTGCTCGGCTCCACCCTTAGTCCAAGTTTGACATCAATTTCAGTGATGACACCAGATTGCGTGGCGTATAAGGTCAAGCCGTCGTCCGGTTGACCCGAGCTGGCGATACGGGCAATGGCTGCTGCCGATACCCCGGCTAAACGCAATGCGGCTTTGGCTTGCGCCAATGCCGCTTCGCTTTCTTTCAAGCTTGCCTGCGTTTCCTCTACCCGTCTTTGCGCAATGATGCCTTCATCTAGCAAGGCGCGTTCACGTTGCGCAGCCTGGCGCGCCAGCGTGGCACGGCTGTTTGCCTGCATCAGCTGCAATTGCAATTGCCCAAATTCGGCACTCACGATACGCAGCAAGGGCGCACCTTGTTTGACTTGCTGATTCTGCTGTACGAACAATTGCACCGGTAAGCCGGCCAATGAAGAACTGATAATCTGTTCACGGTTGGGTGGCACAATGACCTGTGCTGGCAAGCGCATCACGATGGGTGCGCCTTGCCCTTGTAGGGCAGCGAGTTCGATGCCGAGCGAGCGCATTTGCTTTTCGGCGACGGCAAACCTGGCGGGTCTTTCAGCTGCGGAGGCATTGCCACTCAGGGCTACAGCAAGCGTTAAACATGCGTGCAAGAGTAGATCACGTTTTTTCATAGTTCATTCCAGATGGTTCGGGTACAGAGAAATCAAGATGGCCAGGCGGCGCATAAACACATGTGGTCTGCCGGGTAAGCGCAGCCATGGCTTTTTCGTTGAATGTGTTTAACCCCGGTCAGCATGACAACAAATGACATCGATATGCCTGATATGGCGGGAGCCATCAGGCGCGCCGTCAATATTCGTCAGCAATCAAATCGAAAAAAATCGACGATGCCACAGTGATGCAGAGAAGGATTAAACGAGGGAAGTGTTGATGCGCGGAGGTCGAAACGGTGGTGCGAGGGCAGCCATCGGTAGCCGATGGGAAATAAAGTGCGGGCAAATTGCCTCAGTTAACGACAGAGGCAGAGCATACGAAAGCGTACTAGGAAAAAGCTGAAAATGATCGACCGCGTGCAAAAGCTGATGCTCCATGACGCTAGGCACGTCGTCATCGTCCAATACCGTCGTGGCACGCTCATGCTCATGCTCGTGCTCATGAACCGGCACGGTTTGCGAAGCGGCATGCGCAAATTCACGGCTATGTTCCAGATCATGGGAAACACGACGCGTATCCACACTCCATGCAAGCGTGTTCACCATAAAAATGGCGAACAGTGCGAATGCAAAAGTTTTGGTGAATAGCTTGCTCATGGGCCGGATTCTAGCATTTTTTAAAACGCACTTAAAAAGATTTGACGAATACTGCCCAGAATAGTGAAGCGTTTTATTGCCATTGGCACGGCCAACACGCACTAGGCGGAGCGCACTATCCATGCGGGTTTCCAGCCACCCTGCCCTGTAGGGCGCATGGGTGTTGCGTGGTGGGCATGGCCGTTTTTAAATTTTCAGCGCGCGCATCCCTGCACTAAGCGCCTAACGCTGCATCCACGATGACTTGCGCCTCATCGAGAATGCGGTGCAGATGTTCTTCGCCGCGAAAACTCTCGGCGTAGATCTTGTAAATATCTTCGGTACCTGAAGGACGGGCGGCAAACCAGCCGCTTTCGGCGATGATCTTTACGCCCCCGATGGCGGCATCGTTGCCTGGCGCCCTGGTGAGTATGCGTTGAATCGGCTGGCCTGCAAGTTCGTTCCCTTGCACCTGCTGCGCGGAGATGCTTGATAGCTTCTTTTTCTGCGCCGGCGTGGCGGCGGCCTCCCTCCGGTCGGACGCAGGCGAGCCAAATTCGGCGGCAAGCTTGCCGTAAATCTCGCCGGGATCGGTACCGGTGCGCGCCGTGATTTCTGCCGACAACAAGGCGGCGGTGATGCCGTCCTTATCGGTGGTCCAGACTGTACCATCGAGCCGCAGGAAAGTTGCGCCGGCACTCTCTTCACCGCAGAAACCCAAGGCGCCATCGTGCAAGCCATCGGCGAACCATTTGAAGCCCGCCGGCACCTCGACCACGCGGCGCCCCAAGCGGGCGGCCACGCGATCGATGATCTGGCTGCTGACTACGGTTTTACCTATGCCCACCTCTTTTGCCCATAACGGACGGTGCTGAAACAGGTAGTCGATGGCCACAGCTAGGTAGTGATTTGAATTGAGCAGACCGACGCTTTGCGTGACGATGCCATGGCGATCATGGTCGGTGTCGCAGGCAAAGGCGATGTCGTAAGACGGGTCGCGCTCAAGCTGGCCCAGCAGGCTTTGCATCACATAAGGCGACGACGGGTCCATGCGGATTTTGCCATCCCAGTCGGCCGTCATGAAGCGGAACGTGGGATCGACCTCGCTATTGAGCACAGTGAGATCGAGCTTGTAACGCTCAGCGATCCGGCCCCAGTATTGCACGCCGGCGCCACCTAAAGGATCAACCGCCATACGGATGTTTTCGCCGCGGATGGCGTCCAGGTCGATGACCTGATCGAGCGCTTCTACGTAGGCAGTGAGGTAATCGTAACGGTGCGTGGTGCTGGCGCGCAAGGCCTGTTCCAGCGGGATTCTCTTCAGGCCATTCAGCCTGTTCCTGAGTAAGTCGTTGGCGCGAGCTTCTATCCATGCCGTGACCTTGCCGTCTGCCGCACCGCCATTGGGCGGGTTGTATTTGACACCGCCGGCGTCAGGTGGATTGTGCGAAGGCGTGATGACAACGCCATCGGCCAGACCTGATTGGCGCTGCCGATTATAGGTCAGTATGGCCAGAGAAATGGCAGGCGTCGGGGTGAATGCACCGTCTTGCGCCAGCATCACATCGACGCCGTTGGCCGCCAGCACTTCAAGCATGCTGACGCTGGCCGGCACCGAGAGTGCATGCGTGTCTATGCCCAGAAACAAGGGACCGGTGATGCCCTGGCTGGCACGGTAATCACAGATGGCCTGACTGATCGCAAGAACATGCCACTCATTGAAACTACGCTCAAATGCGGTACCGCGATGGCCCGAAGTGCCGAACGCCACGCGCTGTTCGGGGATGGCAAAATCAGGCAGTTCGCTGTAATAGGCCGTGATCAGTTGGGGGACGTTGATCAGCATTGCAGAAGTCGCCAGCTTGCCGGCGAGTGGACTGATTTTCATGCATTTTTCCTTGGCAATACGGGTCTCGATGCGTCACGCATTGATATTGATAAATAGTGTGCGGTTTATCCGTCATTGTAGCGCTTAGCCCGCTGATCTCTGGTGTTTTCCTTTCCCGGCAGGGCAATCACATGAAGGATGCGCCGCTTAAAATGCACTTCATTTTTGTCCACGAAAAACACGAAAAGCACGAAAAAAAGCAAGACGCGGGCTTTTTAATCCATTTTCTAAAATTATTTCCGCTATTTTTTGTTCGTTCGTGTCTTTCGTGCTTTTCGTGGATAACGCTTTTCTTTCATGCGATTACTCTGCCTTTCCCGGCGGCACGCGAGGCTCACGATGTCCGCCAAACCCCTGCCGCATCGCCGACAAGACCTTGTTGGCAAAGTCAGCTTCACCGCGTGAGGTAAATCGTGCGTATAGCGCGGCGCTGAGGATGGGTACGGGCACCGCTTCATCCAGCGCCGCCTGGATGGTCCAGCGCCCTTCTCCCGAATCGGAAACCTGGCCCGCATACTGCGCAAGTTGAGGGTCATTGGCCAGCGCGCTGGCCGTCAGATCGAGCAACCACGAGCCGATCACGCTGCCCCGGCGCCACAGTTCGGTGATCTCGGGCAGGTCAAACTCATATTGATAAAATTCAGGATGGCGTTGCGGTGTGATGTCGGCGCTGTGCGCATGATTGCTAGGATTGTCAGCGCGACCGCTATTGGCATGCTGCAAAATATTCAGGCCTTCGGCATACGCGCCCATGATGCCGTACTCGATGCCGTTGTGAATCATTTTGACGAAATGCCCGGCACCTTGCGCGCCGCAATGCAGGTAGCCTTGCTCGGCGGTGCTTCGGGGGCTGCTTTGGGGTCGACTCTCAGGCCTGGTACGGCCAGCAATCGGCGGCGGCGCATCAACACCAGGCGCAAGAGCGGAAAAAATCGGCGTTAGGTAGTCGATGACTGTTTTTTCCCCGCCTATCATCAGGCAATAACCTCGCTCCAGACCGGCAATGCCGCCGCTGGTGCCGACATCGACATAATGGATATCGCGCACCTTGAACGCGATGCCGCGCCGGATGTCGTCCTGATAAAAGGAGTTGCCGCCATCGATGAGAATATCGCCGGCACTCAGTATTGGCATCAGCAACTCCAGATTTCTCTCGACGGCAGCGGCCGGAATCATGAGCCAGATCACTCTGGGCATGGTCAATTGATCCGCCAGGTCCTGCAGCGAAGACGCCCCTGAATGCCCGTTTGCAGCACGGCAGCCACGGCCTCTGGCTGCGGATCAAACACCACGCACTGATGGCCCATCGTGGCCAGCCGCCGCACCATATTGGCACCCATGCGCCCTAATCCAATCATGCCGATTTGCATTTCGCCTCTCCTTCACCAGTTCAAGCAGAAAAAATTGACCACGCCGGGAACATCCTCCGCCACATGTCGTGGCGGGGCGTGATTAACATGCCTATCATCATCCGCATACAAACCCACCTGGTCGGTACGCCAGCGCACTGAAGCGGAATAAAAAAATGGCTACATTAAAACGAGCAGGCCCGTCACGCAATACCCATGCGCCTTGCAGAGGTGGCAGGCCTGAAAGGCGCATGGGGATTGCGTTGCAGGGCAATCATTTTTTCAACAAACGTGATATTGATCTGGCATACACTGCATCAATCCCGCAATGGCACACCGCATTCTCTTTTTAAAAGGCAATCCACCATGATCTCAGCACGTCGCCATATTGAACGCCATCGCACCGACCGCATAGGCTGGCTCAGGGCAGCCGTGCTTGGTGCCAACGATGGCATCGTGTCGACCGCCAGCCTGCTGGTTGGCGTGGCAGCGGCCAGCGCCAGCGCGCAAAGTATTCTGGTGACCGGCATTGCGGGTCTGGTGGCCGGTGCGATGTCGATGGCGGCAGGCGAATATGTGTCAGTGCATTCGCAAGCCGATACCGAAAAAGCGGATCTGGCGCGCGAGAAAATGGAGCTGGAAATTGACCCGGTTTCTGAAAGGCATGAGCTGACCGCGATCTATGTGGCCAGAGGGCTGGAACCCGCACTGGCGCAGCAAGTGGCGCAGCAACTGATGGCGCACGATGCGCTGGGCGCGCATGCGCGTGATGAGCTCGGCATTTCTGACCAGTTCAGCGCCCGCCCGATACAGGCAGCGCTGGCATCAGCGGCCAGCTTTGCGGTGGGTGCTGTCCTGCCGCTGATGGTGACGGCGTTGTCGGGCCAGAAAAACATGATTTTTTGGGTGGCGGGGACTTCGCTGATTTTCCTGGCTAGCCTGGGCGCTGTTGCGGCAAAAGTAGGCGGTGCCAACCCGGCGCTAGGCGCATGGCGCGTGAGTTTCTGGGGCGCACTGGCGATGGCCATTACTGCCGGTGTGGGTGCCTTATTCGGCACTGCCGTGTAGGCCAGCGTACCCGGGCACGGTCACCCTGCCCGGAACACTGCAATGCTCAAAGTGAAGCTTGAAGTACTGTCAGGCAATATGCTTTCTGACCCAGGCAACATAGTGGTTCATCCAGCTTTGCATGAATTTTTTGCTGCCTTCGCCGATATTTCCCTCTGTGTCGAACAGGCCATCTTTGGCCTGAATAAAGGCTTCGGGCTGGCCTAGTGTAGGCATATCCAGATAGGCCAGAATATTGCGTAAATGCTGTTGCGCCATCGAGGTGCCAATGGCGCCCACCGAGACACCCAAAATACCCGCCGGCTTACCTGCCCACGCGCTTTGGCCGTAAGGCCGTGATGCGTGATCGATGGCGTTCTTGAGCACGCCGGGAATCGAACGATTGTATTCCGGCGTAACAAATAGCAAGCCGTGTGCCGCCAGAATTTCGGCCTTCAAGCGCTTTACGGCATCGGCCTGATTCGCATCGTCATCCTGGTTATACAAGGGCAAATCGCCGATGTGTATTTGCGTAAACGTGACATCTGCCGGCGCCAATTTGGCCATGCCATTTGCCAATTGGCGGTTGAATGAATCCTGCCGAAGGCTGCCGACGATAAATGCGATTTGAATCTGGCTCATGCTGATCTCCAATGATGAGTGTTGACGACATGCCCGGAGGGTATTCTTCAGACATCGACCAGAAACTAATTTACGCGCTGCCTGCGTTTAACCCAGATTTTCCATAAGGCGCACCTGCGGTGCTATTTGCGTGCTGACGGCGCATTTTCGGCTACTTTTGCTGCTCTTCGTTGCCAATAGCTAGCTATTGGCGCCTCATTCGCATCAAAACTATCTCGAAAAGTGCATCCGTCATCAGCGCAAATCCTAATGGAAAATCTGGGTTAATTCTGTGCGCTAACCAACAGTGAACCCTGATCGTTAAATTCAACGATTTTAGTATAGCTAATTGACGAAGAAAGGTAAAAAAATCAGTGAATATCCTGTCGTATGTGGCTCAGCGTACATAGATAAAATAAATTTAAGCTTATAAAGTAAACGCAGGACATCACCTTAACTTGAAGGAATTGATCATGATAAAGAAACTGATTATTGCCGCCATGGTGGCCGGTTCGTTAGGAAGCATGGCGGTATCGGCCAGCGCTCGCGAAGTCATCATTCGCGTCGCCCCGCCCGAACTGCGGGTGGAAAGTGTGCCGGCGGCACGCCATGGCTACCATTGGGCGCCTGGGTATTGGAACTGGAGCGGCCAGCGTCATGTCTGGGTCAGAGGCACATGGATGCGTGAACGCCCGGGCTATTATTATCGCCAGCCAACCTGGGAACAACGTGACGGCAACTGGCACATACAGCGAGGCAACTGGGCCCGTGGCGATAAAGACCATGATGGCGTGCCAAATAGAATCGATCGTGACCGCGATGGCGACGGGGTGCCAAATCGCCTCGACAACCGGCCCGACAATCCAAACCGCAAGTAATCAATAAATGAATCAATCAATGCGCTGCAGAAGACCGCAGCACTGAGCCTGACGATAAAGGAAAGCAGGAGTTTTGAGCTAGGTCAACCTGCTTTTTTTTAAAACACGGATGCTTACTCTGCAGATATATGATGAATTCGAACCCGAATCAGGTAAAAGCAACCATGTTACAAAAACTAGTCTTGTCAGCGATGCTCTTGCCGCTTGCGGCTTGCGTCTCATCGCTGACACCATCCCCCTTATTGCCGGACATTGGTGTGCCGATGGCATGGTCGGCGTCGGCCTTGCCGGCCGGAACCATGCCTGCCACAAGCAACGACGGCCTGGCGCAATGGTGGCAGCGTTTCAATGAGCCCTTACTCGACGACCTGATAAGACAGGCATTGCGGGCCAACAGCGATGTCGGCATGGCAAAAGCAGCATTGCTGCAATCGCGCGCCTTGCGTGATGTGGCCGCTGCCGGCCTGTTCCCCCGGCTTGATGCCTCCGCCTCGGCACAGCGCAGCAAGTCAGGCAATGCCAGCGCCGGCAATTCCTTCAACGCGGGTTTCGATGCCAGCTGGGAGCCGGATATTTTTGGTGGCAATCGCAGCGCCGTGCAAGCGAGCGAAGCCAGCCTTGATGCCAGCGCTGCCAGCCTGGCCGACGTACAGGTATCTGTCGCGGCGGAAGTGGCGCTCACTTACCTGCAGTTACGCGGCGCGCAAGCGCGGCTGGCCATCGCACAGGACAATCTGACGAGCCAGCTGGAAACCTTGCAAATTACCGACTGGCGCGTGCAGGCTGGCCTGCTCACTTCGCTAGAGGGCGAACAGGCACGCGCTGCCAGCGAGCAGACACGGGCACAGATTCCCACCCTGGAAACCAACGTGGCGCAGATCAGGCATAGCCTGGCCGTGCTGTGCGGTCTGGCGCCCAATGCGCTGCAAACACAACTCGGCGAGATCCGTCCCGTCCCTCAGGCGCAGGATGATCTGGCCATGAGTATCCCGGCTGAAACATTGCGGCAACGACCCGACGTGCGTGCCGCCGAACATCAGGTCAGCGCAGCGTGGTCGAAAGTAAAGCAAGCGGATGCCGCGCTCTACCCCAATTTCCAGATCAGCGGCTCGCTAGGATGGCGCGCCTTGAGCGTGGGCGCGCTGGGCAACAGCGCATCATTGATTGCCGCGATCTTAGCCAATGTCTCCATGCCGGTGTTTGATGCCGGTGCCGGGCGGGCGCAAGTGCGGGCGCAGCAGGCCGCATTTGAGCAAACCCGCATGGCGTATCAATCCACCGTGCTCACCGCCCTGAAAGAGGTGGAAGATGCCCTGATCGCACTCAACGGCGACCGTGAGCGTCTGCTGCGCTTGCGCAATGCCGCGGATGCGGCCGCCAACGCGGCACTGATGGCACGCCAAAGGTATAGCAGCGGCCTGGTCGATTTTCAGACGGTGCTGGAAACACAGCGCTCGATGTTTAACACCCAGGACGCAGTGGCCAGCACGACAACCGATCTCAGTACCGATCATGTGCGTCTCTACAAGGCACTGGGCGGCGGCTGGCAACCGGACGTGGATTCCGTCATCTCTATCCGTAAATAATTCACTTAAAAGCACTTTATGACTACTCCCACCTCTCCCATATCAGATGCAGCAAGCAAAACCGGCAAGGATGCCAAGGTCGTGCCCGGCGACCTGACCGACCCGGCTACAGCGCACTGGTGGAAACGCCCTGTTGTCTGGATCAGCCTGGGCGTATTGATCCTCATAGCCGCAGGCATCTACTTCTGGCAACAGCAACAAAAGGCCAACGCGGCGCCCAGCTACACCACTGAAGCGGTGACCAAGGGCGACCTGACGCTGACGGTCACCGCGAACGGCACTTTGCAACCGACCCGTTCGGTCAATATCGGCAGTGAACTCTCGGGCACGGTATCGCGCGTGTTGGTGGATGTGAATGACATCGTCAAAAAAGGCCAGGTATTGGTGGAGCTGGACACGGCCAAACTCAACGATCAGATCGTGCGTTCGCGTGCCGCTGTAGCCGCAGCCCAGGCCGCTGTTGCACTGGCCGGCGCTACCGTGAAAGAAGCGCAGGGCAATCTGGCGCGCCTGGAAGAAGTCTCGCGCCTGTCGAGCGGCAAAGTACCATCCAGAGCCGAGCTTGACACCGGCCGCGCCGTGCTGGAGCGTGCCAAGGCCAATGCATTAAGTGCAGAGGCCAACGTCGTCAGCGCCAAAGCGACCTTATCGACCGATATGACCAATGTATCGAAAGCCTCGATACGTGCGCCTACCGATGGCGTCATCCTGACCCGCACGGTAGACCCGGGCAATGCCGTGGCGGCCTCGTTGCAGGCGGTGACCCTGTTTATCATTGCGGAAGATTTGCACCAGTTGCGCTTGCAGGTGAATGTCGATGAAGCCGATGTTGGTTCCGTCAAGGTAGGCCAAAAAGCGCGTTTTACCGTCAGCGCCTACGCCAACCGCAAATACCCGGCGGCCATCACGCGGGTGGCATTTGGCTCGACCATCACCGAAAACGTGGTCACTTACATCACCTATCTCGGGGTCGACAATGCTGACTTGAGCCTGCGCCCCGGCATGACGGCGACCGCCAATATCATTGCCAACGAAAGGCGCGATGTGCTGCTGGTACCCAACACGGCATTACGCTTTACGCCATCGCAGAACGCCAAGGCTGCGGCCAGCAAGGGCATCGTCGCCAGCCTGATGCCCCGCGGACCGGCCCGCACACCGCGCAAATCTGCCGCCAGCGGCTCCGATACCTCAGCGGCACGCCAGGTCTGGGTATTGCGCGATGGCGCGCCGGTTGCAGTGAATGTCACGCCGGGGATCAGCAACGGCAAGATGACCGAGATCACCGCAGGCGATTTGCAGGTAGGCATGCAGGTCATTACCGACCAGCGCTCGGCGTCTACGCCATGAGTGCCGGGATGAACGACGCGCCCGATACGGTAACTGCAGCGGCAATGGCAGAAGGCGACGCCATGCCTTTGATCCGGCTGCGCGGCGTGACCAAAATGTATGGCAGCGGACAAGCTGCACTGATGGCACTCAAAGGCGTAGACATCGATATCCAGGCGGGTGAATTTGTCGCCATCATGGGCCCCAGCGGTTCGGGCAAATCGACCGCGATGAATATCATCGGCTGCCTCGATACGCCCACCGGGGGCGAATATATGTTCCACGGCATGCATGTGGAAAAACTCTCGCGCGACCAGCGGGCGCGCCTGCGCCGTGGCTATCTAGGTTTTGTGTTTCAGGGCTTCAATTTGCTGGCACGCACCTCGGCCCAGGAGAACGTCGAATTGCCTTTGCTGTACCGCGGAGAAAGCGCCGCCAGCCGCAAGATACTCGCCGCCCAGGCACTCGCCTCGGTTGGTCTGGCCGGATGGGAAGACCACACGCCGGCCGAACTATCGGGCGGGCAACAACAGCGTGTCGCCATTGCGCGCGCCCTGGTCACTGAACCGGCAGTGCTGCTGGCCGATGAGCCGACCGGCAATCTCGATACCCAGCGCAGCCGCGAAATCATGGAACTGCTGTCGCGCCTCAATCAGGATCACGGCATCACCGTACTGATGGTGACGCACGAACAGGATATGGCAATGTATGCCAGGCGCATGCTCCATTTTGTCGATGGCATGCTCGATAGCGACACACTCAACCCGCATCCGACCGGCATCAATGCGCCACCATTGGCCGCCACGGCACCCACGCCGCCGCCAGATGCCGCCACTTCCTCTTCGTCAGCCGGGCCCGTGTAATGCTGCTCAATACTTTCTTACTCGCCTTACGCTCCATCCGCCGCAATCTGCTGCGCTCTTTCCTGACGATACTAGGCATCGTGATCGGTGTCAGCGCCGTCATCACGATGGTCACGCTGGGCAATGGCGCCACGCTGGCGGTGCAAAATCAGATTTCCAGCCTGGGCAGCAATTTGCTGATGGTGCGCCCCGGACAACGCCAGGGTTTTGGCGGCGGCGGTGGCGGTGCACCCTCTTTCAAGGAAGCCGATGCCGAGGCGATTTCATCACAAATCGGCGGCATCGAGGCAGTGGCGCCTGAAGGGCGCACCAACGTCACGGTCGTCGCCAACGGACGCAACTGGGCGACCAATGTTACCGGCAGCAATAACAATTGGTTCAAAACCAGCAACTGGACACTGGCCAGCGGCCGCCTGTTTGAAGATACCGAACTACAAGCCGGCTCTGCGGTCTGCGTCATTGGCGAAACCGTCAGGCGCGAGTTATTCGATACCCGCAGTGCCTTGGGAGAACAGTTGCGCATCAAGCAGTTCTCCTGCGTCGTGGTGGGCGTGCTGGCATCCAAGGGCCAGGCCGCCATGGGTAACGATCAGGATGATATCGTCGTGGTACCGCTGCATACCCTGCAGCGCCGGGTGACCGGCAACCAGCGCGTGGCCACACTGCTGGTCTCCATGAAGGAAGGCAGCGACAGCACGGTTCTTAAATCCAGTTTGACGCAATTGCTGCGCGAACGGCGCAAGCTGGCCCAGGGTGATGACGATAATTTTAATGTGCTCGATACCAAGCAACTGGCCGACACGCTCTCCGGCACCACCAAGGTGATGACCACCCTGCTCGGCGCCGTAGCTGCGGTGAGCTTGCTGGTGGGCGGCATCGGCATCATGAATATCATGCTGGTCAGTGTCACGGAACGCACCCGCGAAATCGGCCTGCGCCTGGCGATAGGCGCGCTTGAACGCGAGGTGTTGATGCAATTTTTGATCGAGGCGGTGGTACTGGCGGCAATGGGTGGCGTAATCGGCATCGTACTGGCCACCGGCGCATCGATGATCCTGGCAAAGGTCATGGAAGTGCCCTACCTGTTCAACCCGACGATCAATCTGATGTCGTTTTTATTTTCTGCCGGCATAGGCGTGCTGTTTGGGTATTTCCCGGCGCGGCGCGCCGCGCAGCTCGATCCGATTGAGGCGCTGCGGCACGAATAATTGATTGTTTTGATATTGCAACATGATTTGATTTTTCTTGCGTTGTTCCATTTCTTGTCACTTTTGTAAAGTGCGATAACGCACAGAGCAGAACTTGAAAAACGCTTAATGTCGGACCACTGACCGGATTAATGTCCGGTTGGATAACACAAGACAAATAGCGCTCAGACAGTTGGCAAACAGCTGGCAACTCAATCACCTGGAGAATTGGCAATGCGCAATAAACTCATTTTACTTTGGATGTTTGTATGCGCTGCGGCGCCGGCATGGGCGCAGGTAAGCGTGCGTATCGGCTTGCCCAGCATCGATATCGGCATCAATCTGCGGCTCTACCCAGAGCTGGTGCCGGTGCCCGGTTATCCGGTGTATTACGCGCCGCAAATGGATTCAAATTATTTTTTCTACGACGGCATGTACTGGGTTTTTCAAGGCGATGACTGGTATGCCAGCTCCTGGTATAACGGGCCATGGAGTCTGGTCGATCAAGACCTGGTGCCGGTATTTGTATTGAGAATTCCCGTGCGCTATTACCGCCAATCGCCGGTGTATTTCCGCGGCTGGCGCCCTGATGCGCCACCACGCTGGGGTGAGCGCTGGGGCAATGATTGGCAACAACGGCACCAGGGTTGGGACAAATGGAACCGAAGCATGCCTGCTGCACGCCCTCCGCTGCCGGTCTATCAGCGAAATTACACCGGTGATCGCTATCCGCAATTAAGAGAACAGCAGACATTGCAAAACAAGAATTACCGCTACCAGCCGCATGACCCTCTGGTGCGCCAGCAGGTACAGGAGTTGCGCAAACACGTGACGTCCATGCCAACGCCGATTGCGCCGATGCCAGATCAACCACGGCAGCAAGTCAGGCCACAAGAGAGAAATACCGGCGCCCGCGATTTGCGGGACAACAATCAGCGGGATAATCAACGAGACAATCAACGGGATAATCAACGCGACAATCCAAGGGACAAGCAACGAGCAAGTCCACCTCAACCCGCTCAAGCACAACAACCTCAGCCACAGCGTGAGCAGATGCAAGAACAGGATAAGCGTCAGCAACCGGCAAGGGTGCAACATACTGACAATCCGCCACAGAGACCAGCCGCCCCGCCGGAAGCAAATCGAGCGCAAAGGCCGGAACATCAGCAAGAACGTGACAAACCAAACGAACGTGCAAAAGACCGTGGTAACGACAAGGATGATGACCGTGGATCTGAGCGCAGGAAATAAACGTTAATTGGCACCACGCCAGCACGCCCTATCCATGCGCCTTGCAGACCAGATAGCCTCAAGAGGCGCATGGATAGGGCGTGCTGGCGTGGGTTATTTTGTCAATTTAACCTAGATTCCTTAGTTGGACAGGTTTGAGTGTGCGTTTTTCCGCCTTTCTGGCAAGGCGCGACGACGAAGCAACCTTCACGTTGTTAGGAGGAGCAAGGCAGTCGAGAGAGGCGGAAAAACGTGCAATCGAACCTGTAGCGCTGTCACCAAAATGGTGAGCGCATTGAATACCATTATTTTCAAACCAATCAAGCACTTATCGAAGCTGATGAGCGGTCAACTAAGGAATCTAGGTTTAAAATATCACGCCTCGATCACCACCTTGAGCGCGCCCGTATCAGCGGCGTGGGCAAAAGTCTCGTAAGCATCGAGAATTCCATCAAGCTTGAAATGATGGGTAATCAACTGTGTCGGATCGATCTTATGCGCCTGCAAGGTTTTCAACAGCATAGGCGTGCTGACGGTATCGACCAGACGTGTGGTGATGGTGATGTTTCTGTCCCATAAATTTTCCAGATGCAGATCTGCCTTGGTGCCGTGCACGCCGATGTTGGCGATGGTACCGCCGGGCGCGACAATCTTCTCGCACAATTCAAAGGTGGCGGGAACGCCCACGGCTTCAATGGCAGTATCAACGCCACGCCCATTGCTGAGTTTCATCAAAGCGTCCACGGCCTTGCCGTCGGCACTATTGATGACCGCAGTGGCACCAAAGCGTTTTGCGATCTCCAGACGTTTATCATCGAGATCGATCATGATGATTTCTGCCGGCGAATAAAATTGGGCGGTGAGCAAGGCGGCCAGCCCGATCGGCCCCGCACCTACAATCGCTACCGTGCTTCCGGGCTGTACCTTGCCATTAAGCACACCGCACTCGAACCCGGTCGGCAAGATGTCACTGAGCATGACCAGTGCCTCTTCATCCATGCCTTCTGGAATCGGGTACAAACTGGTATCGGCAAACGGCGTACGGACATACTCGGCCTGCGTGCCATCGATAGTATTGCCAAGTATCCAACCGCCAGTGGTGCAATGGGAATACATCAACTTGCGGCAATATTCGCACTTACCACAAGAACTGATGCAAGAAATCAACACTCGGTCACCCGGTTTGAAAGCAGTTACTGCCAGCCCGACCTTATCGATAATCCCGACACCCTCGTGACCAAGAATACGGCCCGGCTGGCAACTGGGCACATCGCCCTTGAGAATATGCAGATCGGTACCGCAGATGGTGGTCTTCGTTATTTTAACGATGGCATCGGTAGGTGCCAGGATTTCTGGCCGCGCACGCTCTTCCAGTGCTTTTTTCCCCGGGCCTAAATAGACAAGTGCTTTCATCAATGAGATTCCTTTAAAAGTAAAAACGTAAAAAATTTTGCTACGGGGTCCAGCGCCAGTCACGCACTTCTGGCATATCCTCGCCATGTTCGCTGATATACAACTTATGTTTTTCCATCGTTGCCCAGTAGCGCGCCCGTTCATGATCTACCTGATCGCTCAGGCGCGGAATGCGTTTAATCACATCGAGCGCAAGTTGGTAACGATCCAGATTATTGAGTACCACCATATCGAAAGGCGTAGTGGTAGTGCCCTCTTCCCGGTAACCACGCACATGAATATTGGCATGATTGTGCCGTCGATAAGTCAGTTTATGGATCATCGCCGGGTAACCGTGAAATGCAAAAATGACTGGTTTATCCGTGGTGAATAGTGCGTCAAAATCGCTGTCTTCCAGGCCATGCGGATGTTCCGATTCTGGCTGCAACACCATCAGATCCACCACATTGACGACACGGATGCGGATGTCCGGCACATAGTCGCGCAGCAGCGTGACTGCCGCTAAGGTCTCTAGCGTAGGCACATCGCCGGCACAGGCCATCACGACATCAGTGTCATTGCCATCAGACTCAGTGCTGGCCCATTGCCAAACGCCAACGCCGGCGGTGCAGTGACGCACGGCGGCGTCGATGTCCAGCCATTGCCATTCCGGCTGTTTGCCAGCGATGACCAGATTGATGTAATTACGGCTGCGCAAACAATGGTCCATCACCGACAACAGGCAATTGGCATCAGGGGGCAGATAAATGCGCACGATATCGGATTTTTTATTCGCGACATGGTCGATGAAACCAGGGTCCTGATGCGAAAATCCATTGTGATCCTGACGCCAGACATGCGATGTGAGCAAATAATTTAATGAGGCAACCGGTCGACGCCACGGAATATCCTGGCTCACCTTGAGCCATTTCGCATGCTGGTTCAACATCGAATCGATGATGTGGATGAAGGCTTCGTAACACGAGAACAAGCCGTGCCGGCCAGTGAGCAAATAGCCTTCCAGCCAGCCTTCACACAGATGCTCGCTAAGCACTTCCATGACACGTCCATCGGCACTGAGATTGACATCGACCTCATCGCTCGCACCCATCCACGCCTTGCCGGTCACTTCAAACACGGCGTCAAGCCGGTTTGATGCGGTTTCGTCCGGGCCAAACAATCTGAAATTTTGTTTAGGTAAATTAAGCTTCATCACATCGCGTATGTAGTTGCCCAGTACCCTAGTCGCTTCCGCCTCGACGCAGCCGGGTTGAGCCACGACCACAGCATAATCATGAAAATGTGGCAGCGACAATGGCTGCAGCAGCACACCGCCATTGGCGTGGGGATTCGATCCCATACGGCGCTGGCCCGTGGGTGCCAGTGCCGCCAGCTCATCAAGAAATTTGCCCTGCCCGTCAAATAATTCTTCCGGCCGATAGCTCTTCATCCATGTTTCCAACTGGGCAAGATGTTCGGGGCTTTTGACATCGGCAATTGGCACCTGATGCGCGCGCCAGGTACCTTCGACAGCCTTGCCATCGACAAATTTAGGCCCGGTCCAACCCTTGGGGGTTTTGAAGACGATCATCGGCCAGCGCGGACGATCCGGATGTTTTTCATCACTACCCGTTCTTGCCAGGCGTTGAATAGTGCGAATTTTTTGCAGAACGAGATCAAGCGTTGTAGCGAGTGATTGATGCACTAGCGCAGGCTCATCACCTTCGACAAAATGCGGATCGTACCCCAGGCCACACAACAATCCGGTAAGCTCGCTACGGCTGATGCGGGCGTATATGCTCGGGTTGGAAATCTTAAAACCGTTCAGGTGAAGGATGGGAAGTACCGCGCCATCGCGTGCCGGATTCAGAAATTTATTCGAATGCCAGCTGGCCGCCAGCGCACCTGTCTCGGCCTCACCGTCACCGATGACGCAAGAAACAATCAGATCAGGATTATCAAAAGCCGCGCCATAGGCATGCACCAGGGAATAACCCAGTTCGCCGCCCTCGTGTATCGACCCTGGTGTTTCTGGTGCAACGTGGCTAGGAATGCCGTACGGCCAGGAGAACTGGCGAAACAGCCGCAGCATGCCATTGCGGCTGCGTTCAATCGCGGGATAGTGCTCCGTATATGAGCCTTCCAGATAAGTATGTGCCACGATGCCCGGCCCGCCATGACCAGGACCAATGACATAGATCATGTTGAGATTATTTTCCTTGATCAAGCGGTTGAGATGAACATAAATAAAGTTCAACCCGGGCGTCGTGCCCCAATGCCCCAATAAACGCGGTTTGACATGTTCCGGCAATAACGGCGTATCCAGCAAAGGATTGGCCTGAAGGTAAATCTGTCCGACAGAAAGATAATTGGCAGCGCGCCAATAGGCATGCATTTTATGCAGAAGATCGGGGGATAAGGGGTCGGCCATAAGACTCTCAAAGAATTAAATTTCTGCTTTCGGCATAAAAATAGGCAAAGTACAAAAGCAACTTAGCGTTAACTGAGTTGCCTATGTAGTTCGCCCAAATACTTTATTAACGCGCACCCTTATGGTCTTTTTGACCGTCATTTTTATGCCTGCCGGCAACTTCTTTCACTTCGGCTTTTTGTTTCTGTGTATTCACGTCATCAGATTGCGATGGACGACTCTGCATCGGTTTCTGTTTCTGATTTGGACTCTGCACTTTGCTTGGTTGTGTCATGACATTCTCCTAAGAAGTTCTGGCCATCCGTTTGAAATATGCCGAACAGTCAGCATGTCGAATAACCAGCAATGACAATGCGCCAGCGGCGACAAAAACACTGTGCGCTAGCCAACATAAGAGCGTGATCAGCTCAGCACGCAGTGACCAAAAATAAAAACGAAATTACTATGAGAATCAGCAAAAGGCGCAACAGGCACAACAATCAAACTACGAACGCCGATTCGTTTTCGATTATTGAAATGAAAAAAACAGGTGTTATGGAAATGGTCTGGAGACGTATCCATTACGTGCTTTGCGCATCGATAAACAGAACGTTATTAGGAGGCGCATCCACCAAAGCATGCATCGAAAGCATCACAGACAAACGAACTACTTTATTCGACAAGTAAAAATATTGTCATTAATACAGCGATTGATACTGTCAAAAATAATTTTTTATCTACCCCTATCCTCGACTTCAGATATCAGCCCCTCATGAAATGAAGATCAGATTGACAATATTTTATTGTCAATTGTTTTTGATATTGACCTTCATTTTTTGATTGCTTCACTGTCAATAAATTGTCGGAAAATCTTACGCCCCTTCAATTTTTGAATATTAAAAGGTCTTAATGCATTGAATCCATACAATATTTTCTTTTTGGCACAATTACTGCTTATACAGAGATGCATTTCGTTTTTTGTAAAAACCGCATATTAATAAATATATTAACAAAGGGAATCTAAAATGAAAAAACTTCTGACTATCGCCTTATTCTGCGTGAGCTTCGTCTCCATGTCAGTGCAGGCGAGCATCATAGAGTGGACAATTCAAGGCGCGACTTTTAATGATGGCGGTACATTAACGGGTACATTTTCGACAGATTCAGTAACAGGTGGTTTGGTAGATTATAGTTTTGTCACCTCGGCTGGCTCCGCTTTTGGTGGCTTTGCTTACACATCAGCCAGCAGCGATTTTTATGGCAATAATATTTTTGGCCCAAATAGTTTTGTCATTGTCGACACCATTCCTTTTGCCTATCCTCTTCTAAGCTTAATGTTCGTTAATTCTTTGAATGTTGCCGGAACAAATAATATGGTTATTGGCAACTCCACCTGCAATGGTTTTGGGGCGATTGAGTCCAACAACGACTGTTCAAATTATCGTTTTATTACGGCAGGTCTTGCATCATCGGATGTGCCTGAACCCGCTACCTTGGCCTTACTCGGTCTTGGTTTGCTTGGTTTCGCAGCAGCCCGCCGTCGCCAGCAATAATTCATTTATTCTGCTGACTCAACCCCGCTACGGCGGGGTTTATCATTTACGGACAGGCAAACGTTAGCAATAACCAGAGCGTGCATGCGATGAAGTATTGGATGCATATTCTTGGTAGATATTTGTCTTGGCGAACAGTGAATATCGAAACGGGCACATGTCTTTGCTATAGACGCAAAAAAGCCCCTAAGTTTTGATTGCTTAGAGGCTCTTAGGCAAACTTTGACATCGTTTGCAATATTCTTGGAGGAGAGAGGGGGATTCGAACCCCCGATACCTTTCGGTACGCCTGATTTCGAGTCAGGTACATTCAACCACTCTGCCACCTCTCCAGGTGTTCATTCTTTTTGACTGTCATTCTGGCGAACCAACGCCAAAATCACTTTACTGTACAACAGCCAAGCCCGAGATTATATCAAAGAAATATTTCTATTCATAGCCCGCGCTTGGCTTGAGTCAATCTGCTGCACGCTTCTTGCTGCGCACGCGTGCAGATCGCTTTGCTTATTTCGCTGCGGGCAAAAGTTTCTCGATACCTGCCATGTAAGGGCGCAATGCTTCGGGAATAACGACGCTGCCATCCGCTTGCTGATTGTTTTCCAGCACGGCCACCAGTGTACGACCCACCGCCAAAGCGGAACCGTTCAAGGTGTGCACGAGTTCTGTTTTGCCTAGTGCATTACGAAAGCGCGCTTGCATGCGGCGTGCCTGGAATGCGCCCATATTGGAGATGGAAGAAATCTCACGATAGGTATTTTGCGCCGGCAACCAAACTTCAAGATCATAGGTCTTGCAGGCACCAAAACCCATATCGCCGGTACACAAGCTGACCACGCGGTAGGGTAAGTTGAGCTTTTTCAGAATGGTTTCTGCATGTCCGACCATCTCTTCCAGCGCTTCGAAGGATTTTTCTGGATGGGCGATCTGCACCAATTCCACTTTATCAAATTGATGCTGACGTATCATGCCGCGTGTGTCGCGACCGTAACTACCGGCTTCAGAACGGAAGCAAGGTGTGTGTGCCGTTAATTTTATTGGCAAGGATTCGCCGGCGACGATTTCATCACGCATGGTATTGGTCAGTGTAACTTCTGCCGTCGGGATCAGATACAGAACCTCGCCCTCACCTTCCTGGCCGCCTTTTTTGACCGCGAACAAGTCTTCTTCAAACTTGGGCAGCTGGCCTGTACCGCGCATGGAATCTGCGTTGACCATATATGGCGTGTAGTGCTCGATGTAGCCATGCTCCAGGGTTTGCGTATCGAGCATAAATTGCGCCAACGCTCTGTGCAGTCGTGCAATGCCGCCCTTTAAGACGGCGAAGCGTGAGCCTGTCAATTTGACGGCGACTTCAAAATCGAGGCCCAGTGCCGCGCCCAGATCGACATGATCCTTGACTTCAAAATCAAACGCCGTTGGCGCACCGACTTTACGCACTTCAACGTTACTCGATTCATCCACACCGACAGGCACAGATTCATCCGGCAAATTGGGGATTGCGAGCATGAAGTCGTTTAATAAGACTTGCACTTCGCCGAGGCGCACTTCGGATGCCTTGAGTTCGTCGGCAATGCTGCCCACTTCTGCCATCTGCGCAGAGGCATCTTCGCCCTTGCCTTTTAACATGCCGATTTGCTTGGATAGACTATTGCGCTTGGCTTGCAATTCTTCAGTTCTGATCTGAATCTGCTTGCGCTCTGCTTCCAGCCCATTAAAACCGGCGACATCGAGCTGAAACTTACGGGTAGCCAGACGAGCGGCAACATTGTCTATATCTTTGCGAAGAAGTTGGATATCAATCATGATGAGCGATGCAAGTAATTAGGTTGAGCGAACCGAGTATTGTAGCAAGCGAGAAGAGAATTCCCTATTAAATTGAAAAATCTGCCACATCAATGACGTCCGGGTCTATTATTTATCGTAGCAAAGTTCAAAAAATAACTGACTTCTACGCAATAATTACCCCGTTCAAATGATGAAACCAGATCTTCCCCGCGAGCAAATCAAAAAATTACTGGAATTGCCCAATGTAGGCAAGGCCTGCGTTGCAGATCTGAAACTGCTGGGAATAGAAAAGCCTGAACAATTGATTGGAAGCGATCCCTATCGCATGTATGACGAATTATGCCGGCTGACCAAAACACGACACGACCCTTGCGTTTACGATGTTTTTATCTCAGCGGTACGTTACATGGAAGGTGCGCCAGCACTTCCTTGGTGGAACTATACGTCAGAACGCAAGGCGCACCTGCTTGCCTCACAGGCGCCAAACAAAGCTAAGGTAAAATAGAGCCTGAATGAAAGAATGCGTGATTGCCAGATTTCTGTTCTCTCATTGCCATCCAACCAGCTGCGCTCGTTACCAGCCTCCGTTTCATGCTATCCCTGACAAAATTACTCAAGTTTGCTATACTTGAGTAAATTGCTCGGGATTAGAACCTCTATTCCCATGCATTTGGATTTTACTGTGTGGAGTGCCTCGCTGATGCGACTGACAACCAAAGGCCGTTTTGCTGTAACGGCAATGATAGACCTGGCTTTACGGCAGGATAAGGGACCTGTGACCCTGGCTGGCATCAGTCAGCGTCAGGATATTTCCTTGTCTTATTTAGAGCAGCTCTTCGGCAAGTTGCGCCGCCACGAAATTGTCGAATCGGTGCGCGGTCCCGGCGGTGGTTACAATCTTGCCCGTAAAGCACAAAACGTGACTGTCGCAGACATCGTCATTGCGGTCGATGAGGAACTAGATGCCACCCAATGCGGAAGCAAAGGAAATTGCCATGGCAGCGATCATGAAAACGGCATTCACTGCATGACACATGACTTGTGGGCCAATTTGAATGCAAAAATGGTTGATTATCTTGATTCAGTTTCGCTGCAAGATCTAGTCAATCAACAAAAACAGAAAACCTCGGATAAACACGTTGTTGTCATGCATCACTCGCATGTTGGCCACACTACCTCTTGAACATTTGGAGTCTTGAATAATGAATGCCCCTCTGGAAAAAAGTTTGCTGGACACGCTGAAATCGCCGCACTTCCCTATTTACATGGATTATTCGGCGACTACGCCAGTTGATCCACGCGTTGCCGACAAGATGATCCCGTTTTTACGCGCCCAGTTTGGCAACCCGGCTTCACGCAGCCATATGTATGGCTGGGATGCCGAAAAGGCAGTCGAAGAAGCGCGCGAGCAGGTTGCTGCCTTGGTCAATGCAGATCCGCGTGAAATCATCTGGACTTCCGGCGCGACGGAAAGTAATAACTTGGCGCTTAAAGGTGCTGCTCAGTTTTACAAATCCAAAGGCAAACATATCATCACGGTAAAAACCGAGCACAAAGCCGTGCTTGATACCGTGCGTGAGCTAGAGCGTCAAGGGTTTGAAGCGACTTATCTGCAACCGCAAGACAATGGACTGATCACGATTGAGCAACTTAAGGAGGCGATTCGCCCGGACACCATTCTGGTGTCTGTGATGTGGGTCAACAATGAAATTGGCGTGATCCAGCCTATCGCCGAAATCGGTGAGCTATGCCGTGAAAAAGGTATTATTTTTCATTCTGATGCCGCACAAGCGACTGGCAAAGTTGAAATTGATTTGGAAAAAACCAAGGTCGACCTGGTCTCGTTTTCTGCGCATAAATCATACGGACCTAAAGGTATCGGCGCCTTGTATATCCGTCGCAAACCGCGTGTCCGTATCGAAGCGCAAATGCATGGTGGCGGACATGAGCGCGGCCTGCGTTCTGGCACATTACCTCCGCATCAAATTGCTGGCATGGGCGAAGCTTTCCGCCTCGCCAAAGAGGAAATGGAGAGTGAACTGATCCACATCAGAACAATGCGCGATCGCCTTGCCAATGGTTTAAAAGAAATAGAAGAAACTTATGTCAACGGCGACATGGAGCACCGCGTTCCACACAATTTAAATGTCAGCTTCAATTATGTTGAAGGTGAATCGCTGATTATGGCGATTAAAGACATTGCAGTATCTTCTGGCTCGGCGTGTACGTCTGCCAGTCTGGAGCCTTCGTACGTACTGCGCGCTTTGGGTCGTAGCGACGAACTGGCACATAGTTCGATCCGCTTCACCATCGGTCGCTTTACCACCGAGGAAGATATCGATTTCACCATTAACTTACTGAAAACCAAAGTGGCCAAATTGCGTGAATTATCGCCATTGTGGGACATGTTTAAGGATGGCATCGACATCAGCTCGATCCAATGGGCAGCACACTAACTTAATTGCTAACATAATTGCAAGGAGCAATAAAATGGCTTACTCAGAAAAAGTTTTAGATCACTACGAAAATCCACGCAATGTCGGCGCTTTCGACAAGGGCGATGAGACCGTCGGTACCGGCATGGTCGGCGCACCAGCTTGCGGCGACGTCATGAAGCTACAGATCAAGGTGGGTGCCGATGGCATCATTGAAGATGCAAAATTCAAGACCTATGGCTGCGGATCTGCGATTGCGTCCTCGTCACTTGTTACCGAATGGGTCAAAGGTAAAACGCTGGATCAGGCTATGTTGATCAAGAACACGCAAATTGCCGAAGAACTCGCTATGCCGCCAGTAAAAATTCACTGCTCGATTTTGGCAGAAGACGCGATTAAGGCTGCAGTACTCGATTACAAGACCAAACACGGCACTGAACAAAGTAATTAATATTGTTGAAGTATTGGATTAGATATGACAATCACACTGACCGAAAAAGCAGCGAAACATGTCACGCGTTATATGGAGCGCCGCGGCAAAGGCATAGGCCTGCGCTTTGGCGTTCGCACTACCGGCTGTTCAGGCATGGCGTACAAACTGGAATATGTGGATGAAGTTGGCAGCGACGATCAGGTGTTTGAATCCCATGGCGTCAAGGTCTTTGTCGATCCCAAAAGCTTGCCGTATATCGACGGCACTGAACTCGATTTTGCCCGCGAAGGATTGAATGAAGGTTTTAAATTCTACAACCCGAACGTTAAAGATGAATGCGGTTGTGGCGAAAGCTTCAGAATTTCATAGGCGCTAGCGGATGCAAAACCATTTTGAGTTATTCCAGTTACCGCAGCAATTTAACTTGGATCAAGCGCAACTGGATACGGCTTTTCGCGAAGTCCAGTCCAGGGTTCACCCCGATAGATTTGTGCAGGCCAGCGATGCAGAAAAACGTGTTGCCATGCAATGGTCTACGCGCGCCAACGAAGCTTATCAAACACTGAAAAAACCGCTGAAACGCGCTACCTATCTCTGCGAACTTCAAGGAGTGGATTTACAGACCGAGTCCAACACCAGCATGCCTGCCGCTTTCCTGATGCAGCAAATGGAATGGCGTGAAGCGTTTGATGATGCGAAGCAGTTAAAGAACTTTGCCGCTATGCTCGAACTGGAAACCGATCTGCGTCAAGAGTTCAAGTCACACTTAAGCAAAATCGGAACGACGCTTGATAAAGGAGATTTTATAATGGCAGCGCAACAGATTCGTGCCTGCATGTTTCTCGAAAAATTCATGTCCGATATCGCGGCAATCGAAGAATCGACGTAGACGAAACACCCAACGTAAGTTTCCTTTTTTGTCCATTAACGATGGCTCGCCATCCACAACAAAAACATCATGGCACTACTGCAAATTTCCGAACCTGGCATGTCCACCGCACCGCATCAGCACAGGCTGGCGATAGGCATTGATCTTGGCACTACCAATTCACTGGTAGCGACCGTACGCAACAGCATCCCCGAGATACTCAATGATGAGGAAGGTCGCGCCTTGCTGCCCTCCATCGTGCGCTATTTGCCCAATGGCCATGCGCATATTGGCTACAAAGCGCAGGCCGAACAAACCAATGATCCTAAAAATACCATCATCTCCGTCAAGCGCTTCATGGGGAGAGGTTTAAAGGATATCGCCTATGCCGAAAACCTCCCTTACGACTTTCATGATGAACCGGGAATGGTGCAACTGAAAACAGTCGCCGGCATGAAAAGTCCGGTTGAAATATCGGCGCAAATTTTGGCGACATTGCGCCAGCAGGCGGAAGACGCGCTTGGCGATGATCTGGTTGGCGCAGTAATTACCGTACCGGCCTATTTTGACGATGCACAAAGACAAGCAACCAAGGATGCAGCGAAATTGGCTGGGATAAATGTCCTTCGCCTGTTGAATGAACCAACTGCAGCAGCCATCGCCTACGGTTTGGACAACACATCTGAGGGCACCTACGCAGTATATGACCTCGGTGGCGGCACTTTTGACATCTCCATTCTTAAAATGAGCAAAGGTGTTTTTGAGGTGCTCGCTACAGGTGGTGATTCAGCCCTCGGTGGCGATGACTTTGATCACAGACTTTTTTGCTGGGTACTGCAAGAAGCTAAATTGGCTCCATTATCAGACGAAGACACGCGCCTATTAATGGTAAAGGCCCGCGAGGCGAAAGAGACTCTGTCTACCAAAACATCGACCTACATCGATGCCAAGCTCAATTCAGGCGAAAGCGTACACCTGCAAATCAGCACAGCGATTTTTTCTGAGATCACGCAAAATCTGGTACTCAAGACGATAACGCCATGTCGCAAGGCATTGCGCGATGCAGGTTTGTCGGCAGATGAAATTGACGGCGTTGTGTTAGTCGGCGGTGCCACGCGTATGCCGCATGTGCGCAAGGCCGTGAGCGAATTTTTCCAGACCACGCCGCTTGCCAATATCGATCCGGATAAAGTGGTCGCACTAGGTGCCGCATTGCAGGCAAACCTGCTTGCCGGCAACCGTGCACAGGGCGATGACTGGCTATTACTTGATGTTATTCCGCTTTCGCTTGGCGTTGAAACCATGGGTGGCCTGGCTGAAAAAGTCATTCCGCGCAACTCAACCATTCCCTGCGCTCGCGCGCAGGAATTCACCACATTCAAAGACGGGCAGACTGCCCTGGCTATTCACGTTGTACAAGGTGAACGCGAGCTAGTGAGTGATTGTCGCTCATTGGCACGGTTTGAATTACGTGGCATCCCTCCCATGGCAGCGGGTGCAGCCCGTATCCGCATTACTTATCAGGTTGATGCGGATGGCTTGCTATCGGTATCTGCACGCGAACTACGCTCGGGCGTTGAAGCCTCAATTACGGTGAAACCTTCGTACGGGTTGGCGGACGATGAGATTACGCGCATGCTACAAGATTCGTTTAGTTCTGCAGAATCAGATATGCAGCAGCGGGCTTTAAAAGAAGAGCAGGTAGAGGCCGAACGCATCTTGCTCGCCACACAATCGGCATTAAACGACGATGCGCAATTACTGTCTAATACCGAACAAGAAGCCATTCTAAAGTTAATGGACGACGTACGCAGACTGGCACAAGAAGCTGATCAACACGTTTTAAGGAACGCGATCACTGCATTAGCTGATGGTACAGAAGAATTTGCTGCCAGACGCATGGATCAGAGTGTTCGCACTGCCTTGACCGGCAAAAAATTGAACGACATAGCTTAAAATTTAACAGAGATTTCAATATGCCCCAAATTATTGTTTTACCGCACGCCGTACTTTGCCCTGAAGGCGCAGTTATCGAAGCAGAAGAAGGAAAATCCCTGTGCGAAGCCTTGGTTGAAAGCGATGTTGAGATTGAGCACGCATGTGAAATGTCATGCGCCTGCACCACCTGTCATGTCGTCATCCGCGAAGGTTTCAAGTCTCTTAATGAATCAAGCGATGACGAAGAAGATTTGCTGGATGCCGCATGGGGACTGGAGGCAACCTCACGCCTCTCATGCCAAGTCAAACTCGGGAAAGAAAACATTACGATAGAAATTCCCAAATACACGATCAACCACGCCCGCGAAAATCATTAATTAACAATCAGCAAAACCCCACTGGAAATTTGAGAGCTGAAGTATGAAATGGACCGACACCGTAAGTATCGCTGAAGCGCTTTACGATAAATTTCCAGAGATCGATCCTCTGACCATTCGGTTTACCGACCTGCACAATTGGGTAATCGGTTTGGAGGGCTTCGATGACGACCATCATCACGGAGGCGAAAAAATCCTGGAAGCGATACAAATGGCTTGGATAGTGGAAGCCAAATAAGACGGCGATCTTGCCGAAAGACAAAAAATCTTTTACCATTAATGCAATTGATCATGTTACGTTTCTATTTTCCCCTTACGGAAATTTATAAAGAAATAAAAACTTTCAACCAGCAAAACGGTATTAATCGAATGTTAATTTGAAAAACTGCTGATATTCGATCTTAATAATAGAGATTCGCCCACCAAGAAGTGATGGACAAGGATATTGCAATGCAGTTTCGACATCTCTTATCAGGAATCCGCCGTCGAATTACCTTACGATTAGCCATCATTCTTGCAGTTGCCTTTGGCTTGGTTGTTCCCGCCGCCTTACTTATTCCATATCATTTGCGCACCATCGAATCGGCTGCCAGACTCAAAGTTGCGGCCGATCACAAGCGCCTAACGGAAATTCTTTCGGTCATTTTGAGCGAGCCCTTATGGCAAATTACGCCTGAAATCGCCAACATCTCGAGTGAAGTTGTGTACTCGGATCCACGCGTCGCCAAAATTGAAGTTATTACGCTGCCGGATCGCAAACCATTCATTACGAATGACGTGAGGATGCAGTCTCAAAAAGGGCCATTTGGCAGCCTGTCCCAAGAAATTAAGCACGGCGAACAAACCATCGGCGAGGTTCGCCTCACCTTGGCGGAAGACATACTAAGAGAAGATCTTGACGCTGACTTTCGACGCTATGTCAGTACTGCTGTGCTGTCGTTGATCCTTGCGATCGCTTTTATTCTCATGGTCTTGCAGTGGCGTCTGGTGCAACCGATCAAGTTGCTAATGAGCGAATCTGATCGCCTGGCCAATGGTCAGTTGAGTGAACCGATAGCGCTCAATCGCGAAGACGAACTAGGACATTTGGCGCTTAGTCTTGAAGCAACACGACAAGCGTTACAACGTTCTTTTAAAGAGTTGGAAGTCAAAAATCAGCAACTGCAAGAATATTCCGGGACACTCGAATCCAAAGTCAGACAACGCACTCAGGAACTCGAAAGCGCGAATGTCAACCTGGAATCCGCCCTCACCAATGTCAATAGTGCGCAAAATGAATTAGCCCGTGTAGAACGCATGGCAGCACTGGGCTCCATGGTTGCCGGTGTGGCGCATGAACTCAATACACCACTGGGAAATTGCTTGTTGGTCGCGAGTACACTGGAGGATGAAACGCGTCACCTGGTTCGCATGATGACAGATGGAACCATGCGCCGCTCAGACTTAACACGCTATACAGAAACCGCAACCGGATCAACCAAACTATTGCTACGCGGACTGCAGCAATCGGCGCGACTGGTTGGCGATTTCAAGCAAGTTGCGGTAGACCAATCGAGTGCGCAGCGCCGCGAGTTTGGCTTACTCACCATGCTTCAAGAGTTGGCTGCGCTACTGCACTCCAGCCTGCGCAAAACCCCATTTACGTTGGAACTCGATATCCCTGCAGACATCAAACTCAACAGTTATCCAGGTCCACTCGGGCAAGTGTTCACCAATCTGGTCAACAATTCGGTCGCTCATGGATTGGACGGATTAAGCGATGGTCACATGCGTTGTTATGCACAAAAACAAGGGGATCATGTCCTCATTGTATTTGAGGACAATGGCAAAGGTATTGCACCAGAAATCATCAAGCGTATTTTCGAACCTTTTTTCACCACCAAATTTGGCCAGGGTGGCAGCGGATTGGGCCTTAGTATTACCTTTAATATCATCACCAACGTGCTGGGAGGAGAAATCCGTGCGATCAGCACGGTCGGGCAAGGTTCTCGATTCGAAATTAGCATTCCATTGGTTGCACCAGGAAACCCCAATTTAGACAATCCGCTCCTCAGCAACTAACCTCCAACGACGCATACCCCCCACCAGTATTTTTACAAATCACAATAACGACGAGCGTATTTCGGTGATTTTCGACAACAATCTAAGGAGTATATTACTCCTCAGATTGTCATGTACCCTATGATGGGTAAACCGTTACAATGCCACAAAAATTTTATCTCACACCACATGCAACAATATCTCGACTTCATGCGTCATGTACAACAACATGGCACGACAAAAACCGACCGCACCGGCACCGGAACGATTTCCGTCTTTGCACACCAGATGCGCTTCGACCTGAGTCAGGGCTTCCCCTTGCTTACGACAAAAAAATTGCACCTAAAATCCATCGTCCATGAACTTATCTGGTTCCTGGCAGGGTCTACCAACATTAAATACCTGAAAGATAATGGCGTATCTATCTGGGACGATTGGGCAGATGAAAATGGAGATCTGGGACCAGTTTATGGTTCACAATGGCGTAGCTGGCCTCTACCAAACGGCCAGCACATAGACCAAATTGCGCAAGTCGTTGAGCAGATCAAGACCAATCCTGATTCACGTCGATTAATCGTTTCTGCGTGGAATGTTGCCGACATTCCCAATATGAAATTGCCGCCATGCCATGCCTTGTTTCAGTTTTATGTGGCGAATGGAAAACTCTCGTGCCAGCTATATCAACGCAGCGCTGATATTTTTTTAGGCGTACCGTTCAATATCGCTTCGTATGCACTGCTTACCCACATGGTGGCGCAGCAAACTGAGCTTGAGGTCGGCGAATTTATTTGGACTGGTGGCGACTGTCATCTCTACTCCAATCACCTTGATCAAGTCGAAGAACAGCTTTCCAGAAACACATTTGCATTGCCGAAATTGGTGATCAAACGTCAACCTGATTCTATTTTCGATTACAAATTTGAAGATTTTGAGATTGTGAATTACCAATTTCATCCACACATCAAAGCGCCTGTCGCTGTATAAAAAAGCAGGTCATCATTATGTCATCCCTCACGATTATAGTTGCCACTGACAAACTAGGCGGCATTGGCATCAATAACAAATTGCCATGGCATCTACCTGAAGACCTCGCACACTTCAAGCGCACGACCAGCGGCCACATTATCATCATGGGGCGCAAGACTTTTGACTCTATAGGAAGGGCCTTGCCCAACAGACGCAATATTGTAGTCACGCGCAAGCTTGGATGGCATCACGAAGGGGTGGAATCTGTCGCTTCCCTGGAAGCAGTACAAGCCTTGTTGAAGGGTGAACCTGCGTTCATCATCGGAGGGGCGCAAATCTATGAACAGGCGCTGTCGATGGCAGACCGATTAATCGTGACGGAAATACAGCAAGATTTTATTTGTGATGCGTTCTTTCCAAAGATCGACCCACTTATATGGGAAGAAGTCACGAGAGAAAATCATCACTCAGAAGAAAACCAATTGAACTACGCATTTATTACTTACAAAAAAAGATAGGATTTAAGATGTCTGCAGGCGGATTTCACGTACACGGTCCACATGATCACGAATTGGAACACGCCGCCCATGGCAATGACCAGTTCGCCAGCAAAATTGCCGTCATGACCGCGATCATGGCCACGGTTGGTGCCTTGTTTGGATTTCAAGGCGGAACAACACAAAACGATGCCGCTATGTTTAAAAACGAAGCCGCGATTAAAAAGACAGAAGCTGCCAATCAATGGAATTTTTATCAGTCTAAATCCAGCAAGCAAAATCTGGCTGAATTAGCAATGGTATTGCCAGGTGTCGACGCAGAAAAATACAAAATTAAAGTCGCTCGCTATGAAACAGAAAAGGAAGCCATTAAGAAAGATGCAGAAAAGCTAGAAGCAGAGTCAATTGAATGGGATAAAAAATCGGAAGCTGCAATGCATCAACATCACCGTTGGTCACAAGCAATGACAGCGTTGCAAATTGCAATTTCTTTGGCTGCCATCACGCTCCTGACAAAGAAAAAATGGTTACAATATACTTCCTATGGGGTTGCTTTAGCAGGTATTGGCATTGCCGCACTGGCATGGCTGCACATTTAAGGATGCAATCACAATGAAAAAATTTCTCGGCACTATTCTCCTTATTTCAGCATGCTCGGCTCAGGGACAGGTTCTTGATTTTGCGCAGCTGACACCGACACCATACATACAGAACGATGTTAATTTTTCTCTGGGTGCCGCTGCGCTGTCAATGCCGAAATATACCGGTTCGGATGAGCGGCGCGTAGCGGTTTATCCCGCATTCGATGCTCAGTGGAAAAATGGCGCATTTTTTAGCGCGATTTCGGGGCTTGGCTATAATTTCTCGAAAAATCCCAGCATTCAATACGGCGTCAGAATGACGATGGAGCTTGGCCGTGATGAAACAAAATCAGGCAAACTACACGGTCTGGGTGACATCAATTCCATGGTCGAACCAGGCGTCTTCCTAAACTACTATGTCAATCCGAACTACGCCCTGCTCTCCTCAGTAAGATATGGATCCGGTGCAGATCACAACGGCTTTCAAATGAGCTTGGGCGGCAGGGCTACCAATATGCTCAATGCGAAACATCGTCTCACAGCACTTTTCAGTACAAACTGGGCAAATAATAGCTATCAACAATCCTATTTTGGCGTCAATGCGACACAGGCAATCGCAAGCGGATATAGCCAGTACGCGCCGTCATCCGGGCTCACTGACGTCAAATTAGGTGCCAACTGGCATTGGAATATTGATACCAACTGGTCATTGACGACAGGTGCATCGATACAACATTTAATGGGTGACGCTGCGAATAGTCCATTTATCTTTCAAAGAACCCCCGTCACAATTTACTCCGCTGCAAGTTACCGTTTTTAGGCTAAACCGAAGGCGTTTACGTCCTAAGGTGCAAGAGGAAGAAGCGGATGCCATAATATTTTTATGCCATCCGCTTTGTACTGCCAATTTGAATACTTTCGTCAGCGCATGATCGTTAATAATCAAAGGCCCGTGTTTAGCCAAGAACTGTTGCGATAGGCTGAGACTGCGCACCCGTTTAATCGAATTTCCGCATCAGAACGTACATTTCCATTTTTTTTCACATATACGCCCCCATATCTGAGAAAATTCGCTTCTTTAAATTTTTTGGCGCGCAAGCGGTTGATTTAACTAGCCCAGGCGTCTCCCTTGAAACAAGCTTTTTTGGAGACTTCCATGAAATTCCGCTTCCCTATCGTCATTATTGACGAAGACTTCCGCTCTGAAAATACTTCTGGTCTGGGTATCCGTGCACTTGCCGATGCCATGGAAAAAGAAGGTATGGAAGTGTTAGGGGTGACCAGTTACGGTGACTTATCTCAATTTGCTCAGCAGCAATCTCGCGCATCGGCTTTTGTATTATCGATTGATGACGAAGAATTCGGCGAAGGCTCAGATGAAGAAACTGATCACGCCTTGAAATCTCTACGCGCCTTCGTCGAAGAAATCCGCTATAAAAATGCCGATATACCGATTTATCTTTACGGAGAAACTCGCACTTCACGCCATATTCCTAATGATATCCTGCGTGAATTACACGGCTTCATCCACATGTTTGAAGACACGCCTGAATTCGTTGCACGACACATCATTCGTGAGGCGAAGTCTTATCTTGACGGTCTTTCACCACCGTTCTTCCGTGCGCTGGTTCATTATGCCAATGACGGCTCCTATTCCTGGCACTGCCCTGGCCATTCGGGTGGCGTTGCCTTTCTCAAGTCGCCAATAGGACAAATGTTTCACCAATTTTTCGGTGAAAACATGCTACGGGCAGACGTCTGCAATGCTGTCGAGGAACTTGGCCAATTACTGGATCACACCGGTCCGGTTGCCGCATCAGAGCGTAATGCGGCGCGTATCTTCAATGCCGACCATTGTTACTTCGTGACCAATGGCACATCCACCTCGAATAAAATGGTATGGCACTCCACTGTTGCTCCTGGCGACATCGTCGTAGTTGATCGCAACTGCCACAAATCCATTTTGCACTCGATCATCATGTGCGGCGCCATACCTGTATTCTTGATGCCGACCCGTAATCACCTGGGAATTATCGGACCGATCCCGCTGGAAGAATTTTCGATGGAGAGCATACGGCGGAAAATTGAGGCGAATCCCTTCGCACGCAAGGCGAAGAACAAGAAACCGCGCATTCTCACCATCACGCAATCAACATACGATGGCGTGCTATACAACGTAGAAACGCTTAAAGATTTGCTGGATGGCGAAATAGACACTTTGCATTTCGACGAAGCCTGGTTGCCCCATGCAACGTTCCACAACTTCTATCAAGACATGCATGCCATCGGCAAGGATAGACCGCGGGCGAAAAAATCCATGATTTTCTCGACACAATCTACGCATAAATTGCTCGCTGGAATCTCACAAGCGTCACAAATTCTGGTGCGCGAATCAGAAACGGTCAAATTGGATAAAGACGGCTTCGCGGAAGCGTATCTGATGCACACGTCGACCTCTCCCAACTATTCCATTATTGCGTCTTGCGACGTGGCTGCCGCCATGATGGAAGCGCCAGGTGGCACCGCTTTGGTTGAAGAGTCGATTATAGAAGCCTTGGATTTCCGTCGCGCGATGCGCAAAGTTGACCAGGAATGGGGGCAAGACTGGTGGTTCCAGGTTTGGGGACCAGAAACTCTGTCGGAAAATGGCATAGGATCTCGTGAAGACTGGGTGATCCACGCCGAAGATGACTGGCATGGTTTTGGCAACCTGGCGCGTGGTTTCAATATGCTTGACCCAATTAAGGCCACGCTTGTCACGCCAGGCTTGTCTCTGGAAGGTAAATTTGACGCTACGGGTATTCCCGCATCCATTGTCACCAAGTACCTGGCCGAGCACGGTGTCATCATTGAAAAATGTGGCCTGTATTCATTCTTCATCATGTTTACCATCGGCATTACCAAAGGTCGCTGGAATACCTTGTTGACAGCGTTACAGCAGTTCAAAGATGACTATGACAAGAACCAACCTATGTGGCGGATTTTGCCAGAGTTTGCCGCAGCAAATCCTCGTTATGAAGGCGCGGGACTGAAAGATCTCTGTCAGCGCATCCATGAGGTTTACAAAACACATGATGTCGCGCGCCTGACAACAGAAATGTATTTATCGGACATGCAGCCAGCGATGAAACCGTCCGATGCATTTGCCAAAATGGCACATCGTGAAATAGAACGCGTGTCAATTGACAACCTTGAAGGACGTGTTACAGCTATTCTACTGACACCTTACCCTCCCGGCATTCCTTTGCTGATTCCAGGTGAGCGTTTCAATAAAACGATCGTTGATTATTTAAAATTCGTGCGTAATTTTAATGAGCAATTTCCTGGATTTGAAACCGACTGCCATGGTCTGGTCAAAGTAGAAATTGATGGAAAACGTGGGTATTTTGTTGACTGCGTGCCTCTGGGCGCCGAATTAATCGAGTAGTCACAGCGAATTACCAAAAACTGCAATGAAAAACATAAAAAGCCTGTTGGGTCAAACCTGCCTCAACAGGCTTTTTATGGTATAAATAGTGAGAAAAAAATAAGATTATTCTTATTTTTTGAAATCTCCGTAGGTTTTCTGTTGGAAACAAATGCTAGGAAAAGGCATGAACGAACTGGATGCATTAGTACCCGTCAAGCAAAACGAAATTTGCCTAGGGAAGCCCGCTCCAAGAGATGTATTCGACTCATGGGGCAATCTTTTGCTAGCATCCGGTGCACTGATAGAAAACCAGCTTCAGCTTGACAATCTCATTGAAAATGGCTTTTGCACCGATACTGTATCGGAAAGCGTTTCAGCAAAAGCAACGCCCGCTATTCCTCCGCTTACACCAACAAAACCAGCCCAGGAACAGAATAAAGAAACGGTCATGCTGGATCTGGACAGCGTCCGTTGGCATGTAGGCGAGACCTTCTATCTGCAGGTTCACGATAACGCGCAAATCCGCTACACCGTTAAACTGATCGGATTTGTGAAAAATAAGTCCATCCTGCTGACCGCACCTGTCATCGATGGCAAGGGGGCGTTAATCAGAGATGGTCAGACCTTCATTGTTCGGGCATTTCCTGGAAAAAAAGCCTATGCGTTTACCGCGTCCGCGCTCAAATCAGTCTTCTCGCCCCACCCTTACCTCCATTTATCGTATCCAAAACTGGTACGCTGTACGGCGATCCGCCAGGGATCACGCGCCACAGTCAAGATTATTGCATCGGTAACTGTTGGCAGTCCTGAACAAACAGCTGCGGCCACGTTGAGTGACTTGAGCATGGGTGGAAGCTCTGGAATCATCAAAAAGCCTTTAGGTCAAAAAAATGATACGGGAATCATTAAATTCAAGGTCAATGCGGCAGGCAATGACGAGTATCTGACGATAAATTTCATTCTTCGCTCGGTTACCCCAACTGAAAATACCGACGAATTCCGACACGGTTTCGAGTTTATCGATGTCCCGACGCAATCCAAATTAATTCTTTCTGCGTTTGTACATCAAACCCTTGCGGAAATTGATTAACCATACGAAATCTCATCAAAAATCTTCATTTTAAAATTGCTCAATTACCAATTTTTATTGGTGCCTGCTGTAAAAAATTAAATATTAAAACCCTCCTCATCTGACGAATTCGCTTACTAAAAGTAACACTTTAAACTTAGTTCAATTATTCTAAGCATGTTATTTTATTGCGATCAGGCAAATTAAATTTCGTTGGAGTTGTAACATGTCGCCGCAAAATACCTTACTGCAAATTTCTCGATCTATCACCTTCTGTAGCTTTTTGCTTCTGCTCACGTCGTGTGGCGGCGGGTCGACCTCGGGCGGCAATAGTATCGTCGTGCCGCCTGTCACTGTGAGCCCACCAACAAACGCCCAGGCCTCGCGCATGCTGGCACAAACCAGTTTTGGCGCAACGCCCACGGAGATCAATAGTGTCATCAGCAATGGCTATAGCGCCTACCTTGAGGCGCAGTTCAATCAGCCTCAAAAGCTGCACCGCACCTACATGGATACCATTGCAGCTAGCCTACCTACCGGTAGCAATCTAAGCCAGAATCAATTTTTCGAATCGTTTTGGCAACAAGTGGCCAATGGCGACGACCAGTTACGCCAGCGTGTTACCTATGCCCTTTCACAGATTTTTGTCGCCTCTTTTTTAGATAGCAATGTCGCCAATTATCCCCGTGGCGTCGCTTCTTACTACGACATGCTGGGAACCTATGCTTTTGGGAATTACCGCAATTTACTGGAAGCGGTCTCCTTACATCCGATGATGGGCATATATTTGACCTCCATGCGGAACCAGAAAGAATCCGGTACCCGCGTCCCTGATGAGAACTATGCGCGCGAGGTCATGCAATTATTCACCATAGGTTTGGTCGAGCTAAATCAAGATGGCACGCCAAGGCTCAGCAATGGCAAAACGGTCGAAACTTATACCAATGCAGACATCAGTGGCTTGGCAAAAGTATTCACTGGCTGGAGTTGGGCAGGCACAGACAAGTCGGATACCCGATTTTTTGGCGGGAATGCAGACCCCAACCGCGACTGGATGCCGATGCAAAGTTACCCTAAATATCATTCGATTTCAGAGAAGGCATTTCTAGGTGTTACCGTGCCTGCACAAAGTAGCGCGAGTCCTGAAGCCAGTCTCAAGGTGGCTCTGGATCGACTTTACAATCACAATAATGTCGGCCCTTTCATTGGAAAACAGCTGATCCAGCGTTTAGTGACCAGTAATCCTAGTCCGCAGTACGTTGCTCGTGTCGCTGCGGCCTTTGCCAATAACGGACAAAGTGTACGTGGTGACATGAAGGCAGTTATCAAAACCATTTTTCTTGACAGCGAGGCGCGTGCCGATATCAATATCGCCAATCCAAATGCAGGAAAGCTGCGCGAGCCTGTATTGCGTTTCGCCCATTGGATGCGCTCTTTCAACGCCAAATCAACTTCTACCCGCTTTTTGATCGGCAACCAAGACGACCCGCTAAGCGGTTTAGGGCAAACCGTCATGCGCTCGCCCTCAGTGTTCAATTTTTACCGTCCCGGTTATGTACCGCCCAATACCAGCATTGCCGCGGCCAATCTGGTGGCGCCAGAATTTCAGATTACGGGAGAAACATCCATCGTCGGCTATCTCAATTTTATGCGCGATGTGATCCCGAACGGAACAGGCACCTCACGTGACATCAAGGCAGACTATACCTCGCTGATTGCGCTGGCCGATACGCCAGACAAGTTGCTAGATCAAATCAACCTTCTCTTGATGGCAAATCAGATGAGTGGCAACTTACGCACGCAAATATTGGCGGCGGTGAATTCAGTCACTATCTCGACTACCAGCACAACGAGTGCTGACACTGCAAAAAAGAACCGTGTGTATCTGTCGATATTTTTGACGATGGCATCACCTGAATATCTTGTACAACAGTAAGCCGGAGACATCATGACCAACAAAATCAACGCGTCGCGCCGCGAATTTTTACGCATGTCATCCATGCTATCCGCAGTAGGCGTTGCCGGCGCACCATTCGCGCTCAATCTGGCGACAGTCGCATCGGCAGCCGCCCAAAATGCCCCTGGCGGTTACAAGGCATTGGTATGCCTGTTCATGTTTGGCGCGAACGACCATGCCAATACCGTGCTTGCCACCGACAGCACTTCCTGGACACAATACTTAAGCATACGTACCACGAACGAAGCAGGGTCTATCGCCCTGCCGGCAGTCGGTGCGGCAGGTGGTGTACTGCCCATCGTTCCGGTCACCAGCCAGGCGGGTAGAAGCTTTGCACTGCATCCAAACCTGGTCGAACTGAAAGGTCTATTCGATAGCGGTCGTGCGGCGGTCATCAGCAACGTTGGCCCTTTAGTGATGCCGACATCACTGGATCAATATAAAGCCAAGAGTGTCATTCTTCCGCCGAAATTATTTTCTCATAATGACCAGCAATCCTTATGGCAAGCTTATGCGCCAGAAGGTGCAGCTTATGGCTGGGGCGGTCGCATGGGAGATTTGATGGCGGCAAACAATGCCAATCCAATATTTACATCGATCTCCGCTTCTGGCAATGCAGTCTTTCTGGCAGGTAAAACGGTCAATCAATATCAAGTGAACTCTTCGGGCGCAGTACCCATCGGAGGCCTCACCGGTACGCTGTTTGGCGCAACCGCCGGAACCAATCCACTTAAAAATATTATCACTGCCAATAACCTCAATCTATTCCAAAAAGAACATGCTACCGTCACCAACCGCTCCATCAGCGCACAAAGCCTGCTAAGCCCATCGATGGCAGTGGCAGGGCCAGCTGGCGTACCTAATCCAACCCAGTACACCAATCCCAACACTGGTGCGCTTGCCAACAATGCATTGGCAGTGCAGCTGCAGACTGTGGCACGTATCATCGCCGGGCGCAGCGCCTTGGGTGCACAACGCCAGGTCTTTTTTGTCAGCATGGGCGGATTCGATACCCACGATTTTCAACGCGCTAGCCAAGCAGATCTGCTGGCAAAAATCTCACATGCGATTGCCTACTTCGATACCATGATGGGAAATTTACAGGGGACAGACTTACGTAATCAGGTCACGCTATTTACCGCGTCTGATTTCGGCCGCACCTTTACCAGCAATGGTGACGGCACCGATCACGGATGGGGTTCTCACCACTTTATTGTTGGTGGTGCGGTCAAGGGTAAAAATATTTACGGTGACTTTCCTGTCACAGGCTTAAAGCATGCACAGGACGTAGGATCGGGAAGCTTACTGCCACAATTTTCGGTCGATCAGTATGGTGCGACGCTAGCTAACTGGTTTGGTCTCAGCGCTACCCAGATCAATGATGTCTTCCCCAATATTACTAATTTCACCAATCGCAATCTTGGCTTCATGAGCTAAGGACTCGTTAGAAAAAAACGGACCAAAGTCCGTTTTTTATGCGGCAAGATTATCTGCCGCAAATCCCCAATTGATTAATTTATCCAGCACCGCATTGACATAATCGGCGCGTTTATTTTGGTAATCAAGGTAGTAGGCATGTTCCCAGACATCGATAGTCAGCAAAGGTTTCTGCCCTTTTGTCAGCGGCAATTCAGCATTCGCCGTTCTCACGACCTTAAGCTTGTCGCCCTCCTGCACCAGCCATGCCCAACCGCTGCCAAATTGCCCCATAGCGGCTGCAGCCAATTCTTTCTTGCACGCTTCTACGCTGCCAAATGATGCTTCAATTTTTTGCTTCAAGGCTGCCGGCGGCTCACCACCGCCATTGGCACGCAGGCTGCGCCAGTAAAATGTATGGTTCCAGATTTGCGCTGAATTATTGAAAATGGCGCTCTTTTCGGCCTGTCCGGCGCTCGCCAGGATCACTTTCTCCAGGCTCATGTCAGCAAAATCGCTAGCGACGATCAGTTTATTGAGATTATCGACATAGCCTTTATGGTGCTTGCCGTAATGAAAACTGATCGTATTCGAAGAAATAACCGGCGCCAGCGCGTCATCGGCATATGGCAGTGCGGGCAATACATGCACGGTGGCGGCATTGCCAATGGCAGGAAAACTTCCCATTGCGCATCCGATGGCAATACTGGCCGATGACACAAGAAAACGACGGCGCTGCAATTCGGGAAACGCCATTTTCTGATCGTGCTGATCAAGACTATTCATTATTTCTCCAGTGTGAACGACGTGTGAGATTAACTTATCGACAAGCTGCAAAGCCAGTATAGGCAATATTTACTTTTTTACAAAAATAAATAGCAAGAAATCACTAATCGCACATCACATTCAGCACTTCGGAGAAAATAATCCAGGGTCAGGCTTTAGGCAGAGTCACGCCACGTTGACCTTGATATTTACCGCCACGGTCCTTGTAGGAGGTTTCGCAGATCTCGTCGCTTTCAAAGAACAGGACCTGCGCGCAACCTTCACCCGCATAAATCTTGGCAGGCAATGGCGTTGTATTGGAAAACTCCAGGGTGACATAGCCTTCCCACTCCGGTTCAAAAGGTGTCACGTTGACGATGATGCCACAGCGGGCATAGGTAGATTTACCCAGGCAAATCGTCAGCACGCTGCGTGGAATGCGGAAATACTCGATAGTTCTGGCCAGTGCAAATGAATTAGGCGGGATGATACAAACATCGCCTTTGAAATCAACAAAAGATTTTTCATCGAAATTTTTAGGGTCAACAATGGTGCTATTGATATTGGTAAAAATCTTGAATTCATCAGCGCAACGAATATCGTAGCCATACGAAGAAGTACCATAGCTAACAATTTTTTGACCATTTTCTTCGCGTACCTGCCCTGGAGAAAATGGCTCTATCATGGCGTGTTCTTGCGCCATACGACGTATCCATTTGTCTGATTTGATGCTCATGTAATTCCCCTGCCGGATTGATATTGGGTGGGATTTTACGCGATTTCAAGCATCAATTCTGTGTTTTATAGGCAAAACCGCGGGCGATATTTCAGCGTCTTTGATTTCCATCAGAAAAGAATGGTGATAAACGCTGTTAAGTCGCCAGATTTTTGACGTGCTCGATACTGACTTCACGCGGTAGCAACACCTTGTTTTTGACCGCCGTCATTTCTGCCAGAATGGAAATGGCAATTTCGGCTGGCGTTTTGCTGCCGATATACAAGCCAATCGGCCCGTGCAATTTGGCAAGATCAATGTCCGTCAAATCGAATTCTTTCAGACGTTCACGCCGCTTGGCATTATTCACCCGCGAGCCGATGGCGCCGACATAGAAGGCATCGGACTTCAATGCTTCCATCAGGGCCAGATCATCCAATTTAGGGTCGTGCGTCAGTGCCACTACCGCACTGCGGCTATCGAGGCACATTTCCAGCACGATATCATCGGGCATGGCATGCACGACTTGCACGCCCTCCACTTGCCAGCCGTCTCGATATTCTTCGCGCGGATCACACACTGTCACGTGATAATCCATACCGATGGCAATACTGGCTAGAAAGCGCGACAACTGCCCGGCACCGATGATCAACAGACGCCAACGTGGGCCGTGTACCGTCGTTAAGGTCGTAGAAGATAACTGCAGGCTTAATCCAGCCGCGGCAGGTTCCAGACTGACGTCACCAGTGCTTAACTCCAATTGGCGCGCCACCAATTCATGCGCCTGCAAACGGTGCAATAATTCGTCGATTTTACTTTTTTCAGCCAGCGGCTCTATCGCCAGCTGTATCGTTCCGCCGCAGGGCAAACCGAAACGATGCGCATCATCGGCGGTGATGCCGTAGGTCACGATTTCGGGTGTAGTCCGCGCTATGCCTTCATTGCGCACCCGCTCGATCAAATCGTCTTCTATGCAGCCGCCAGACACCGAGCCGACCACTCTACCATCTTCACAAATGGCTAAAGTCGCCCCTTCTGGCCTCGGGCTGGAGCCCCAGGTTTTCACGACCGTCACCAGCGCGCACTGGCGACCTGTTTTTATCCACAGGTCACAAGTCTTCAGCACTTCCAGATCAATACTATCCATCTTTATCCACTCATATCAAAACACATAGCGCAATACCGGTGCGGCCTGCAGGCCATTATTGGTCTGCAGGCCGCATGGGGTATGCGTATTGATTTTCTTATTTTTTAAAAGACGAAAAAAACAATTGCTGCCCATCGACTTTAAATTCATTAATTTTTTGCTGCCCTTCGGCTGAGGTCATCCACTCAATCAGCAAATTCGCGCCACGAAAATTGATGTCCTTATATTTGGCCGGATTGACTGCGATGATGCCATAAGGATTAAACATCTTCGCATCACCTTCCACATGCACTGCAAGGCCAGTCTTGGCGCGGTACGCGCCGTAGGTGGCGCGGTCAGTCAGCGTGTACCCTTGCATTTGCGCTGCCATCGTCAGGACTTCACCCATCCCGACGCCGGCAGATACATAGGCACGCCCTTCCGGCTTCACGCCGGCTTCTTTCCAATAGGCTTGCTCCATCTGATCCGTGCCAGAATTATCGCCGCGTGAAATGAATCTCACTTTGCTGGCGGTAATTTTCTTCATCGCCGCGATCACGTCCTTACTTCCTTTAACGCCCGCAGGATCTTCCGTCGGCCCGACAATAATGAAATCGTTGTACATCACGTCACGCCGGTTCACGCCATGGCCTTCTGCGATGAACTTGTCTTCGGCAGCTCTGGCATGGACCAAGGTCACATCAACATCGCCATTCTTGGCGAGTTCCAGCGCCTTGCCGGTGCCGACAGAAATAACATGTACCTTGATGTGATACCTGGCTTCAAACACTGGTAGCAAGACCTTGAGCAAACCCGAATTCTCCGTGCTGGTGGTGGTGGATAGCCGCAAGACATCTTCTGCATGCACAGAGATGCTCAGGCCCGACAACAGTAATCCCAGAACGCCCCAGCGGAAAAACTGGCGTACCACATCGTTAGGTCGATTCATTTTCATTCCTTTAAAGAGAGGTAAATCAATCATCAATTGCTGCAAACCGTTGCATCATTACACCACCAACTTCTATCGCTTCGAAAAAAACCGATTTCGGCCTGGTCCAGATACTGCCGTTATGGGAACGATACACGATCACGGGACTCAGATCCGACTCCTGCGTTGCCTCGCATACCAGCTCGTAGATGCCGCCTTTGTAATGGCGAAAACGTTGCGGTCCGGCAGACTTCTTCGCTTTTGTATTTTTGCGCTGGCTGACAGCAGCTGTCTCTGGCGGCGTGAGATACTTTTCCAGATAGGCTGGCACCTTCGCTGCAGTGAGTTTATTGATCTGTTGCAGCATGTCTGGATCAACGCTGCGAATGGCGTAACGTTCGCCCAGATGCGCAGCGATATGCAACAGCAAGGCCGATGCGACTTCTGAATCGGCTTCAGCCCTATGTGCCGTGCCCTTGAAACGGATTCCCAGCGAAGCCGCCAGCCGTCCCAACGAATAGCTATCCTGACCCGGGAACACCCGGCGCGCTAACTTCACCGAACAGATCAAACCGCCATGTGCAGACCACAACCCCAAACGCTGGCTTTCTGCCTGCAGAAATTTCTCATCGAAGCTGGCATTGTGTGCCGCCAGGGTATCAGTACCTATAAACCTGAGCAGCTCAGGAATCACTTCACTTGCGGCTGGCGCCTTGTTCACCATCGCCTGCGTAATCCCGGTCAGTTGCGTGATAAACGATGGTATGCGGATATTGCAGTTAATCAGGGTAACGTACCTGTCCACCACCTCGCCACCGACAATGCGTAAAGCCGCCACTTCGGTGACTCTGTCGCCTTGATCGGGACTCATCCCCGTGGTTTCAAAGTCGATCATGACTATGGGTTTTTCAAACATATTTTTTACTATCCTGCAGGAACTAAATCTAGGATTATCACTCAATCTTTACGCCGTTAATTGATTCCAATATCAATTTCATTCAAGGCGCCCGGATGCGAATTACTATTGTATCCGTTGAACAGACTTTTTAACGCCATCAGATGAAGTAGCTCCGTTCGACTGCGGCATCAACAACAAAGTATTCCCGTACTCTCCTGACGATCAGGCTTGAATTCAACACCGGCAGGCACAAAGTCATTCTGTCGTTTGAAGATGGCAGACAAATAGGTTAAATTAACTCCATGCTCACACTGCTCTTACAAAAACTCTCGCTGCCTTTTTCACTCCCGCCAAACGATCTGTTGCGCGACCTGGTGTATCGCCGCCTCTGGACATCCATACTCATCAGTTCATTCGGTGCACAAATCACCTTGCTGGCGCTGCCGTTAACCGCTGCGGTCCTGCTGCATGCCAGCCCGACGCAAATGGGCTTGTTGATTTTCATGGAGACTTTGCCGTTTGTCATCCTGTCGCTGCCGTCTGGGGTATGGCTTGATCGGGTGCGCAAGTTACCGGTCTATATCGTTGGCGAAAGCCTGATCGCCGTCGGCGTCGCCAGTGTACCGCTGGCATGGTGGATGGGCTGGTTGACGATGAGCTGGCTATATGCGGTCGGCTTTTTGATCGGTGCGGTAAATACTACGGCGGGCACCGCAGCGCAAATCGTTCTGACTCAAATTGTGCCCAGAGAGCGTCTGGTAGAAGCGTATGCCAAGAATGCACTGGCCACCTCGGGATCTGAAGTAGCCGGGCCAGCCACCGCTGGCGCCCTGATCAAATTACTGGGCGCACCACTGGCCTTATTGGCCGACGCGATTTTGCTGTTGGCCTCGGCAGCGATTTTACGCGGCGTCAAGATTGTCGAAAACCGCCCGATCCGTGCAGATGCCCACTTCTGGCGCGATCTGAAAGCCGGTGTGGCCTTCGTCTCCAACAAGCCATTGCTGATCGCACTGGCAATGACAGTCGGCATGTGGCAACTTTTTTACCACGCGGCCCTGGTGGTACAGATTTTGTTCGCCACCCGCACACTTGGCTTATCGGAGCAGGCGGTCGGCCTCAGTTATATGGGCATGGGCGTCGGTACTATTCTCGCCAGCCTGTACGGCCATCGCATCAGCCGCGATCTTGGGCCTGGGCCATGCATGGTGGTGGGCGTTACCGTATGCGGCCTCGGTTGGATTTTGCTGGCGCTGGCACCGGCGAATGCCTGGGGCGTAGCCGCCTTTGCACTGATGCTGGCCTGCTTCTCTGTCGGCGGAGTGCTGATCTTCATCAATTTCCTGGCCTTGCGTCAAGCCGTCACGCCTGAACCCATGCTGGGGCGCATGACCAGTACCATGCGCTGGCTGATACTGCTGCCGGCGGGTCCCGGCGCCTTAATCGGCGGCTGGGTCGGTGAGCATCTGGGCCTGCGCTACTCGCTTGCTTTTGCCGGTGTCGGCGCGCTGATACTGGCGCTGGTAGCGTGGAAAAATCCGGTAATCCGAGCCATCAAGGTATTACCTGGCGTGAGCAAGCATGATGAAGCAACGGTGAGCTGAAATCTGCGATTGCCTATCACGCGTAAAAAGCGTGATAATGCACGAAATCAAAATCTTGATCAGACGCTACCGGAGACATGGGGCGTCTTATACATTGAGCCAGGCTGTCGTACAAAATACTGCAGACCTGCTTTTGCCACCACAATAAGGTAGAAAAATGCCACCAGAAACTTCCGCCCCCGCTTTTAAGCCTTACATCCCCGCCTCAGCCAACTTACCTGAATTCACCATACGCGCACTTGTCATGGGTGTCGTTCTAGGGATGATTTTTGGTGCATCGTCCTTGTATCTGGTGCTTAAAGTCGGCCTGACCGTCAGCGCATCGATCCCTGTCGCCGTGATTGCCATCACCTTTTTCCGCCTGATTAATAAGCTGGGCGGCAAAGACTCGACGATACTCGAAAACAGCATTACCCAAACCGCTGGGTCCGCCGGTGAATCGATTGCCTTTGGTCTTGGTGTGACAATGCCAGCCATTTTGATCCTCGGCTTTGATCTGGAAATCTCACGCGTGGCGCTGGTCGCCGTGCTTGGTGGATTGTTAGGTATCTTGCTGATGATCCCGATGCGCCGCGCCATGATCGTCGAGAAGCATGGCGAGCTCAAATATCCGGAAGGCACCGCCTGCGCCGAAGTATTAAAAGCCGCCGCCACCGACTCATCCCGCGCCGCCGCTGGCGAAAGCAGCAACCCGCATGCACAAGATGAGGCCAGCAAGCGCGCGGCCATCATCTTCGGCGGCTTTGGTATTGGCCTCTTGTACAAAGTCGTCAACGTCGCCTTCAAGGGCTGGAAAGATACACCAGAAGTCGCCTTCGGCGCACCGCTGAAAGCCGGCTCCATCGGCGCCGAAGTGTCGCCTGAATTGCTTGGCGTTGGCTACATCATCGGCCCCAAAATTGCCTCCGTGATGGCGGCAGGTGGCGTGATGTCGTATCTGTTGCTCATCCCGATGATCAAGTTCTTTGGTGATTCACTTACTGTGCCGCTGAGCCCGGGCGTTAAACTCATTAGCGACATGAGCCCGCATGATATACGCAGCGCTTATGTACTGTATATCGGCGCAGGTGCAGTCGCTGCCGGCGGCCTGATCAGTCTGGTGCGCGCCATGCCTACCATCTGGCGCAGCTTGTCGGCTGGCTTGTCCGGCCTGGGCAAAGGTGCAGCAAACCTGACCACCAAGCGCCTGCGTACCGATGAAGACATCCCGATGAAATGGGTCGTCATCGGTGCACTGGCGATCATCGCCGTCATCACTTTCGCCACGCCGCTACACATGAATCTGCTCGGCGCATTGCTGATCCTGGTATTCGGCTTTCTGTTCGCCACCGTGTCTTCACGCCTGACCGGCGAAATCGGCTCATCCTCCAACCCTATCTCCGGCATGACGGTGGCGACACTGCTGTTCACCTGCCTGATCTTTTTGATCATGGGCTGGACTGGTGGTCAGTATTACGTTACCGCCTTGTCAGTCGGTGCGATAGTCTGTATCGCCTCCAGCAATGCCGGCACCACTTCACAGGATTTAAAAACCGGCTACATCCTCGGTGCCACACCGCGCTTGCAGCAGTATGCAATTCTGGCCGGCGCCTTATCTTCTGCCCTGATCCTCGGCCCGATTCTGCTCAAGCTGAATGATGCCGGCACGGTCTACGTACCGGCTGCGCAGGTCGCCCCTAGCTTGATGACCGATGCCTCCAAACTGACTGACACCGCCCAGCTGCAAGGCCCGCAAGCCGAGCAAGACAAAGGCACGTACAAGGTCTGGCACAAGAGCGACACGGTCGGCGGCCCTGCTGGCAAATACCTGGTCGACAATGCCGGCAAAGTGGTGTACCTGGTTGACCCGGGTATCAATGGCGCCTACAACAAGCGCCCCGATGGCACCGAAGTTAAAAAATATGATGCACCAAAAGCCGTACTGATGTCTTACATCATCAAAGGCATTCTGGATCAGCAGTTGCCGTGGACCCTGGTGCTATTTGGCGTGATGATCGCATTAGTACTGGAAATGGCGGGCATCCCTTCACTGGCGTTCGCGGTCGGTGTGTATTTGCCGCTCTCGTCCTCTGCACCGCTCTTCATTGGCGGCATGATCCGCTGGCTGGTCGACAGACGCAATAACAAGCTCGAACACAACAAGAACCTGACTGAAGAAGAAAAGCAGGCGGCTGGCGACAGCGGTTCTGGCACCTTGCTGGCATCGGGCTATATCGCAGGCGGTGCCTTAGGCGGTATCGTGATTGCCTTCACTGCAGGTATCCTGACCGATTTCGACAAGAAAATCGGCGACTGGGCCAGCGCGAATAACCCGTTCTTTGCGGGCATCAATGCTGACGCTTTATCGATGCTGCCGTATGCACTGATCGTATTTGGACTGTACTGGATTGCGCGAGAAAAGAAGCCCGCATAAATTGATCGATTACTTATTGAATTAAACAAGCAAGGGCTTAAACGCATGACAGGTTTAAGCCCTTTTTATTTAACTTGAGAAACCGAAGACGCATATCCTATGCGCCTTACGGGCCATTTTCATGCCACAAGGCGCATGGATATTGCGTTATCGTTTTCCGATTCAGGTTAAAATGCAGCCACAAAAACCCAGAGAAAATCCCATGTCAGATCCAAAACTAGTAGATTGCAAGAACCAGCCCGTCGCCCTGGGCGATATCGTGCGCGTCGTCACCTTAAGCAAACAATTCGTCAAGAGCTTTCCGGCAGACGAACGCATCCTGATCGAATCAATGATAGGTAATCTGTTCAAGGTCATGGCCATCGATGAAGAAGGCCAACCCTGCGTCATGCGCGAATGGCACGACGAAAAAGGCCTCATGCAAACCCACGTGATTGCGCTTGATCCTGAAGAGATGGAAAAGATTTAAGGGCTTACCCGCAGTCGGGCGTTGTCCTTGCGCAGAGTGAAAAATATCAAAACAGGCAAGCCTGACGCGCACTGTTTACGCGGCTTTCCAGCCTGCCGTGCCTGCAAGCCGCATGGGATATGCGTGCTGGCACTGCCTCATTTTCAATACTGGCGCTGTTAATCTCAACAGCGCCAGCAATCAAGCTACCAAATATTCACGCGCTTGGCGTCCACCCGCAATGGTGATTTCTCAGCCGAACAATTAAAGGCTTTTGAAAACTCCGGCATATTCGCCAGTGGTGCGATGACGCGGTATTTTTCTGGCGCGTGCGGATCGGTGGCCAGCTGCAGGCGCAGGCGCTCGTCGCGCATCAGGCCGCGGAAGCTTTGGGCGTTGGCGATAAAGAAGCGTTGCTCTGCCGTGAGGCCGTCGATCTCCGCTGCCTGCGGTTTATTCTTGAGCGAATTACGCAAGGCTTGCAGGGCCACTTTCATGCCGCCCAGATCGGCGATATTTTCACCGGCGGTGAGCTTGCCGTTGATGTGCAGTTGGTCGATAGGATTAAATTCGTCGAACTGTTTTTCTATCGCGGTGACGCGGCTCAGGAAGTTCTTCTCGTCTTGCTTGGTCCACCAGCTTTTGAGATTGCCATCTGCATCGAACTGGCGACCTTCATCATCAAAGGCATGCGTGAGTTCATGACCGATCGTGGCGCCGGTGTTGCCGTAGTTGGCGGCAGGGTCGGCATCGACGTGGTACAGCGGCGGTTGCAAGATACCCGCCGGGAACACCATTTCATTCATGGTCGGGTTGTAGTAGGCATTCACCGTTGGTGGCGTCATGCCCCATTCGTTACGGTCGATAGGCTTGCCCAATTTAGCCAGGTTGCGTTTGAAATCAAACTCGGCCACGTGCATATTGTTGATGGCGTAGGAGCCGATATCAATCTTCAGACTGCTGTAGTTGCGCCAGGTATCCGGATAGCCGATCTTGACGATCAGGGTATCGAGTTTTTTGTAGGCTTGCTGCTTGGTCGTTTCTGACATCCACTCCAGTTTGCTGATGCTGTCGCGCATGGCAAGCTTGATGTTGTCGACCATTTCCAGCACGCCGGCTTTTGCTTCAGGACCAAAGAATTTGGCGACATACAATTCGCCCATGGCTTCACCGATTCCGGTATCGATGGCGGTCAGCACACGCTTCCAGCGCGGCTGCAGTTCTTTGGTACCTGCCAGCGTGCGACCGTAGAAATCAAATTTGGCGTTCACAAAATTGGATGACAGATCATCTGCATTGCTGTTGGCCAGATGCAGGCGCAGATAAGCTTTCCATTGCGCCAGCGGCACGCTATGCAACATGCGACCCGCTTCTGCGATGAATTTTGGATGCGCCACGTTAAATTGTCCCGGCGTGGCCAAGCCTATGTCGTTGAAATAATTTGCCCAGACCGTGTGTGAGTCGAGCTTTTGCATGCCCTGCAAGTTCATCAGATGGTAAGACGCCTGCGGATCACGTAGCGCTACCTTGGTCAGGGACGCTTTGGCCAATCGGGTTTCCAGCGCCATGACAACGCGGGCGTTGTGCCTGGCGACTTCCGAGCTATCACCTAACAGTGTAAATAATTGTGCAATGTATGCCTGGTATTGTTGGCGGATATCGCGCGTCTTGGCATCTGTTTTTAAATAGTAATCACGGTCCGGCAAACCCAAGCCGCCTTGTGCCAGTTGCGGGATGTAGCGACTGGTATTTTTTGCATCCTGATCGACGTAAAAATTAAATAACGAAGCCGTGCCAGTCTGGTGATGCTGAGCAATGACGGACAATAACTGCTCACGCGTCTGTATCGCCTCTATCTGGGCCAGCCCAGCCGCCAGGGGTTTCGCCCCATCGGCTTCAATTTGGCTTTCATTCATGCCGCTCTGGTAATAAGAGCCAACCAGGCGCACTGCGGGACTATTGTCGTTGGCACCAGATGCAGCAGCCGCTTCTGCAATGCTTTTCAGCGCGAGCAGATTGCGCTCTGTCACTTCATCATAAGCACTGTAACGCGCTCTGTCAGCAGGTATCGGATTAGTCGCCAACCATTTGCCATTGGCGTACTGAAAGAAATCACTGCAGGCATCTGCACTTTTATCCATCGCTTGCGACTCCACCACCAGATTATTGCTGGTGGCAGAAGTCGCACTCGCGGCAGATGCGCACACCGAAAAACACAGCATGGTAGCGGCGACACTACGACGAAGAGCGGTCTTTTTATTCATTGATTTTGTCTCAAAATAGATAGAAATTATTCGGCAGAATGCGGGTAACACACTACCTTTTTAGCGGATGATCAAATCGTTTTACTGCGCCAACACCTGCACTGCGATCCCAGAATATTGCCCTGGCGCGCGGTAGATGCGTTGTGTCGCTTTTTGAAAATCCTCAGGATTTGCCTTTGGAATATCCATGAATCTCTGCGGATTCAGGTCAATCAGCGGAAACCAGCTACTTTGTATCTGCACCATGATGCGATGACCGCGTCTGAAGGTGTGATTGATGTCGGGCATGCTGTAGCTGACACTCTCCACTTTGCCTGGCACGAACGCTTGCGCTGTTTCAAAACCATTTCTGAACTTGCCACGCAGGGGTTCGCCACGCACCAGCTGCTGATAACCGGCCATATTTACTGTCGGGGGCGGCACATCATTCCCCTTGTCGCTATCAGGAGTCAAGTTGGGATACTCATCCGGATAGACGTCGATCAGTTTAACTACCCAATCAGCGTCAGTGCCAGACGTAGAGACGAATAACTTAGGCGATATCGCACCAACAAAGGTGACATCCTCTTCCAAAATTGCCGTCTGATATACCAGCACATCGGGACGTGTTGAGGCAAAACGCTGGTCCGACACCATGTATTCTCTCGGCGCGCCCGTCGCTGTGTAATTAATAAAGGGCACAGGTTTTTTGGGATCGCTGATGTACTCGTCAAAAGCGGCAGATGCATCAGTTGATGATGCGGTTGGGGCTACCCAGTCGAGGCTGCCACCCTGCCCCAAATACAGCGTGCGCGCCTGTGATTCGCGCGGTGGCCAGGCGCTGTAATTGCGCCAGACATTGGTGCCGGTTTCAAACACCTGCGCTTCGGGTATTGGCTTCGTCACAGCAGATTTCAAATGTCGTTCAAAGAACGGGAAGATAATATTTTTTCTAAAATACTCGCCAGTCTTGGCATCAAAATTGACATGGCCCAGCTTCGCTCCATCTGAATGCGCCCAGCCGCCATGCGCCCACGGGCCCATGACCAATCCATTAAACGGTGCGGCATTCCCTGCATTATTTTTCTTAATGCTCTGATAGGTCGTGAATGGGCCTTGAGGATCTTCAGCATCGTACCAACCGCCGACTGTGAGTACCGCAGCACGAATATTTTTAAGATGCGGCGCAATGTTCATGGCCTTCCAAAAATCATCATAGCTGGTGTGTTCTATGGTGGGCATCAGATATTCACGCTGCTTGTCGGTCAGTTTGGCGGTGATGTTTTTCAGGCTCATGTGCGACAAAAAGAACTGATAGCCATCCTTGGTGCCATAGTCAAACTCTTCCCATTTCTTGGGCAGATTGGTCGGATTGGCTTCGTTGGTGAAGTTGGCGTAGAAACCAAAATTGGCCGCCAGCATAAATGCGCCACCGTGATATGAATCATCGCCCATGTACAAGTCTGTCACCGGCGCCTGCGGCGAAGCGGCCTTGATCGCCGGGTGTGAATCGATCACGCTGGCAGAGGTATAAAAGCCGGGATAAGAGATGCCCCAGATGCCGACCTTGCCATTATTGCCGGCGACATTCTTGAGTAACCATTCGACCGTATCATGCATGTCCTTGCTCTCTACACCTTCACCAGCGGCGCGTGATGCTTTAAGGTGGGGCGTCATTTCCTGCCACTTGCCTTCTGACATATAGCGTCCGCGCACATCCTGATTGACAAAGATATAGCCGCTTTCTTCAAACTCTCTGGAAGGGCCGAGTGAAGCCGGGAAATAATCTACACCATAATGAGTTTGTCCCTGCGCATGCACCCCGGAACCATAAGGGCTGCGATTCATCAGGAATGGATAGGTCTTGCTGCCATCTTTTGGCACATAGACGACAGTAAACAATTTGACGCCATCGCGCATGGGAATGCGATATTCGAATTTGGTATACGCCGACCGCAATGTGGGTTTGGCAGCGTCGGCCGCGTCTGCTCTCTTTGCCAACACGGCCGCTTGCGCGAAATCTGTTGTCGCCGCGCTCGCCCCACCTGCCAGCACCAACAAAAAACACGCAGAAAGTGAGAATTTTCTCCAAAAACCTTGCATAAGCTCTTTCAAAATAAAAGTGGTCGGCGCTGTACCAAGTGCAAATTGTGAAGATAGAGTAGCGCTACCAGAGAAGCATTGACCAGCGCGCATCTGATTTAGTGCCCGATTACTTGCGATATATTTCCGGACGCGACTTATTGCGCTGTTCAAAGACCAGCTTGGCATCATGGATGGCTCGCGATGGATTACGCATTTCTACATGTTCGTCATGCAAAGTGAAGAAGTTAGCAGCTTGGGCACGCATCACATATTTAATGGCGGCTTCGTCACTAAGGTCATACATTTCCGTGATTAAGGTGGTTACTTCATCCAGATACTCTTCATACGTCATCTGTTTTTCTGGGGTAGTCATTTTTTACCTACTTTCTTTAAATATTTAATTGGCAACACGTGCAAAATACGGATGCGGGAAGTTTAGTAACAGCCTGTAAATCAGACAGCAAATTCAGGATTTTCGACCTAAAATACAAGTAGAAGCAATCAAAATAGTTTTCCTAAAAAGGGTTGATCATGTCGACTACACCAAGCAATACTGTAAAACAGTTACTCATTACCATACTCATGCTTGCTAGTGTCAGTACGAGTTCGGCCTGGGCAAACGGACGTCATCATGGACCGCGCATTGGGTTTGGTTTCGGCACTGGCATTGGGTTAGGCATAGGATTGGGCTTAGGCGTTCTCACTTATCCATCTCGCATTAACTATAGCCGCAACTATTATCCTGGGTATTACTATCCATATCAAACTACTTATTATCCAGAAGTGCTGGTGGAGACCGTAGTATCGCCTGCACCAGCTACGGTATACGTCAGACAAGCAGAAACGATGACTTCGGTACAACCAGCGGTGAGCGCAAACGGTAGTGATTGGTATTATTGCCACAACCCTGATGGTTTCTATCCGTCAATCAAAACCTGTCCTTCCGGCTGGCAAAGAGTTCCGGCACAAGCGCCGGCAGATAGATAAAATTAATCCGGTAAAAAAAGGGCACTAGATGTGCCCTTTTTTGTTTGCCTGTTCAATTTGCCAGTTCAGATATCTTAACGAGCAACGACCTCGCGGATGGTCGCTGCCAACTCGTCAGCAACAAATTTAGCGACATAGGCATCTGCGCCTACGCTCTTCACGTGATCTTCATTGGTCGTTCCTGATAATGACGAGTGAATCACCACTGGCAACCCTTTAAATCGTTCATCTTGCTTGATGTTTCTGGTCAGGGTAAATCCGTCCATTTCCGGCATTTCAAGATCGGTCAGCACCATCGCCACTTTATCGCGCAAAGGCTTGCCTTCTGCGACCGCTACCGCCGCAATGGCTTGTAACTTCTCCCATGCTTCCTTGCCGGTCTTGGTCATGATGTAGGGCGCACCTATCGCATCTAAGGCTTGCCCGATCAAACCACGAGCCACCGCAGAATCATCTGCAGCAAGGATGACAGAGCCAGGCTTGATGACCAGTTTGGCGCCTATCGTTTCTGAATCGACATCCTTGGTATCTTTAGGGGCAATCGCACGCAATATTTGCTCAACATCCAGAACTTGGGCGAGGCGAGTGTCGTCCTTATCACCATCAAGACGCGCAATGCTGGTGACCATGCCGCCGGCAGCGCTCGATTCAGCAGACAAGACTTGACTCCAATCGAGGCGAACGATTTCCTCTACCGATTCAACAGCAAAACCCTGGGTTGAACGTGCAAATTCTGTCACCAGCATGATGTTCAGCCCTGTTTTTGGCGTGCAGCCCACCACAGAACACAAATCTATCACGGGAATAATTTGCCCACGCAAGTTAACCACACCTAAGTTATGCGGGAGAGCACCAGCAACCACAGTGATAACCGGCATGGCAACAATCTCACGCACTTTAAAAACGTTGATACCAAATAACTCAGAACGCCCGCTTGAAGCATTTTCTCCTAAACGGAACAACAAGAGTTCAAATTTGTTGGAACTGATCAAATTGGTGCGCTCATCAACTTCGTGCTGTACGGTACTCATGTCTCTCATCCTCGCAGGTTTAGCATTCGGTCATAGAAGAAGTGTCAGACTATCATTACACTAATTTCTCATTATGCTACTTTTTTAACGGGAAACATTCAATTCCCGAGTGAAATATTTATTTTATGACGCGGTAGCAAGGTGTATATACCTTGCCGGGAAGTTTCATGCGGTTTTGTGCCACAAATGAAGTCAGTAATGCATCCATCGCTTCCATCATGACGGAATCACCGGAAATCTCAAAGTGCCCATGCTTTTCAATCGCACGGATCCCCTGATCTTTGACATTACCAGCCACCACGCCGGAAAATGCGCGCCGTAGGTTAGCCGCCAGCAAATGGTTTTCCTGATTTTTATGCAACTCAAGATTACGCATATTCTCATGCGTAGGATCAAATGGTTTTTGGAATTCGGTATCAATTTTCAATAACCAGTTAAAGTAATACGCGTCTCCTTTAGTCTTACGGAATTCACGTACTTTTTTGATGCCGTCCTGTACCACTTGCGCCACTTTGCCCGGATCATTCACAATGATCTGATACCGCTGCTGCGCCTCGGCACCCAATGTTTGTCCGATAAACTGATCAATTTGCTTAAAATAATCGACTGCGCTTTCGGGGCCGGTAAAAATCAAAGGAAATGGCATATCAGCATTTTCAGGGTGCAACAAAATACCGAGCACATACAAGATTTCTTCGGCAGTTCCGGCACCGCCCGGAAACACGACTATCGCATGTCCAATACGAACAAAGGCTTCCAGACGCTTTTCTATATCGGGCAGAATAACGAGATCATTGACGATGGGGTTTGGCGCTTCCGCGGCGATAATTCCTGGCTCGGTAATACCAAGATAGCGACCATGGCGAATACGCTGCTTGGCATGCCCGATAGTGGCCCCCTTCATTGGCCCCTTCATCGCACCTGGCCCGCATCCCGTGCATATATCCATTCCACGCAAACCGAGGTGATACCCGACCTGCTTGGTGTAATCGTATTCTGTGCCCGAGATCGAGTGACCGCCCCAACACACCACCAAATTGGGACTCACTTGGGGTCGCAATAAATTGGCATTGCGCAGAATATGAAATACGGCGTCGCTGACACCCTCGGTTGAAGTCAAATCGTACTTTGGATTTTCTTCAATCTCTCCGTGAATAAACAAGATATCACGCAGCACCGTAAACAGATGTTCCTGTATGCCTTTGATCATGACACCGTCGACAAAAGCACTGGCTGGTGCCGCTTTCACGTCTAGTTTGATGCCTCGCTCTCGTTGAATGATGCTGATTTCAAAATCTTTATATCGTTCCAACAATTCTTTACCGTCATCGAGCCCGCTGCCGCAATTCAAGACCGCAAGCGAACAACTGCGAAATAGCTGGTGCAGGCCACTATGGCTGGTATCAAGCAGTTTGACGACTTCCGCTTTGGACAGAACTTCCAGACGTCCTTCTGGCGAAATTTGGGTATCCATGACTTCATATTCCATCTGCGTTTTATTTCTCTCTAGCTGAGCTATGGTGTGATGACAAGTTTTCCTGCGAGACCTTCCACGATCAGGTCTTGTGTTTTATTTGTAGCCAGTCTTAATTCGCGATTAAGTATCGCGCCTTTCGGATCAGCCTTCAAGGTGCATAACAATAATTCTGGCCAAGCGTGTTCTTCAGCAAAGAAACCTGCCCAACCGTTTCTCCCTGCGTGCTTGACTGAATATAAAGCAATATCCGCAATATCGACCACATCTTGCCAGGTAACGGCTTTAGGCTGTGCCTTAACAAACGGAAAGCACGCAAAACCGACCGAACATGTCTGACGAATCGATAAATCGCCATCGAGCTGAAATTCATCTTCGGAAACTATCTGCCTTACCCGTTCAGCCAATTCTTCGGCGCGGTCTCTGCAGGTGCCACGCGCAACGATCAAAAACTCCTCACCGCCCCAGCGGATCAGGTAATCAGAATCACGGAACACCTTTTGCAAGCGCCGCTTGATCTGGACTAAAATCGCATCGCCTGCGGCATGGCCAAATTTATCGTTAACTAGCTTGAAGTGATCAAGATCAACCAGAAATATTAAAAAATCGGCCTCATTCAGGATTTTTTCAGTATTGGCTGCATTTTGATAATTACGTACAACAAGTGCGACATCCGCTTCAATATTTTGCATCAAGAAACGGCGATTTCTCAGTCCGGTCAGCGGATCGGTCAGACTTGCCTCTTTAATTTCCAGCAATGCCAGTTCCAGTTGTTGTTGCGCCTCTTGCATCGAGTTATGGGCATGCGCATTGTCCAAGGCGATTGCACCATAAGCGCACAAGCTTCGGAATATCAGACGCTGCCGCTCACAATTGCCGACGAAACTACTCGACTGGATTGCCATGACACCCAAGGCTCGATCTCTGACGATCAACGGGCCGTACAACACCATCTGCCGGCCGTCATGATCAACGGCGTTCGTTTCCAGTAACAGCTCTTGCCCCTGCTCGATGCACAAGGCGGCATTTTGTGTGTCTTGAACAGGCATCAGCGCATCATTGGGAATGACGACATCTTTTTTTACGCAATAAGATAAATTCAACCCCATCTGCTCAGCATCACGCAGCCAGATACACATGTCGGTCGTGTTGAGCAAGGCGCCAAGATGACGCCGTAAAATTTCACATACGTTTCTGAAATTCAGATCGGCAGTAATTTCCTGCCCAATTTTTCCGAGGAGATCGAGTGTTTGCGAAGTTTGCTGAGATTCGGCCGCCAATTGCTGATGATGAATCGCATCTGCTTTAGCACGTTCGGTCTCATGCCTTACTTGCATCAATGTTGCCCAATTTTCCGCCTGTTTACTTCGCTCACGTTGATCTGCGGCAATCGCTTGTTTCGCATAAGAAAACGCTTTTTGACCATCTCCCGCCTGCGCCCACGCTTCTGCAAGAGAGAGTAACAATTTAAAAGGTAGCTGCCATCCCGGCAAAGCATTTCCTACGCATAAGGCATCTTCCAAATAATGCAAGGTAGCGTTAGGAGCCGACATGCCAGCGGGCGGTGGCAGATCATGATGCGTATGAATTTCGGCCAGCGCTTCTCTTAATTCTACCTGGAGCGAATCGCTGGAAAACTCCACGACCAGCGTCTCGGCTTCTTGAATAGCGCGCAAGGCACTGAACCGATCTCCGGCGGCGGACAGGGCGCGCGCATGACTGATCAGATGTTCCGCAAGGTTATTGCGCGATCCGCTCGAACGATACAGATCAATAGCAGTCGCAAAAAAAGTCGCTGCTTCGGCAGGCAGGTCGCGCAGCAGCAAGGTGTTTGCCAGTTCGGCATAGGCGATCGCTGTGTGGATACCATTTTTGCTGCCAGCCAAACCGAGCAGAGCCTCCTGCAATACCTGCTGGCTCTTTTCCAGATGATTTAAATGTCGTAATAGTTCGCCAAGGCGTATCAGGCTAAACGCAATCATGGCAGGCCAGCCAGTCTTGCGCGCACACGATACGGCCCAGTCGTAACACGCAGCAGCAGCATCAAAATCGCGTAATTTTTGTAATCCGACACCTGAATTACACGATGACATGATTGCCAGCCGAATGAGACCTGCCTGCCTTGCCAATTCGCTTGCCTGTTGGAACATCACCACGGAACGAGCCGAATCGTGCGCGAATAATATTTCTCCCTGCGCTGCAGCGATCAATGCAGCCAATGCCGGATGCCTGAATTCATCGGCTTTGATCAATAACTGCATCAGACGGTCGCGTGCAATTTCAGGCGTCGAAAAAGACTGCAGGTAGATGGCCCAGGCCTGTGCCAACAAATGGCGCTCTGGATCGTCCCCCTCTTCAAAACAGCGAATAGCAGCGTTGACTGCATTCACCGAACGCTTCATGTCGCCTTGCTCGATCGCAATAATCGCCTCAACCAGGAAAGCATCACCCTCACCAATCCGATGATGCAATGTCGCAAAATGCGCTTTAGCCTCTTGCAGATATTGTTCAGCACGTTCGAAATCGTGAAAGAGCGCCGACACCTCTGCGCGAACCAGCGCTAAGCGTGCATGCTCGTCGCGTCCGGAATTTTTCAATAAAGCGCCATTGACGAGCAGAGACTCCGCCTCATCAGCGCAAGCGAGCGCAGCTTGGCTGTCGATCTGGCGCAAATTCCAGGCGAGGGAGAGCAAAGCACGCAATCTGCTGGCGCCTGTCAACGTCGGAAGTTCAGTTTGAAGACGAATTATTTCATCATCGAGAGCGTACAAACACATGAAGAGTCGTGGCAAACCGAGATAGATAAGGCGCTTATTATGCCCGCTTATGATGACCACATACAGACGTCCTCTTCAAATTTGTTTGCACGCAAATACCTCTAACAATAAATACCCTAAACAAATTCTTGTGATGCGTATCAATGCACTGTACAATCTGCCTCCTCAGACGCGGGGTGGAGCAGTCTGGCAGCTCGTCGGGCTCATAACCCGAAGGTCGTAGGTTCAAATCCTGCCCCCGCAACCAAATACGCTAAGCCGCTGATTTCTACATAGAGATTCAGCGGCTTTATCGTTTGTACCGTTCCATTGACAAGAATAAAATTTCAACAGCAAGCAAGCCTGACACGCACTATCCATGCGGGTTTCAAGCCTATCGCCCCTGCAGCCCGCATGGATAGTGCGTGCTGGGCCAGGCATGTTTTGGCTTTACACCCAGATTGTTTGAAGCGCTGGTAGTTGCAAACGGCAACTGTTAGACTTGGTTCGTTCAGGTTATTCAGGTTTCAGGTTATATAGCGCTTATGCTGATGAGTTAATTACGCGAGCAGATCCCCAATGACAAATTCTCTTTTCTCCAGCCTGCCCCTGGCTCCCGCATTGATCAGCAACCTCGATAGCCTTGGCTATACGCAGATGACGCCGATACAGGCGGCCAGCATACCTATCATGCTGGAGCAACGAGACTTAATTGCACAAGCTAAAACCGGCAGTGGCAAAACAGCCGCGTTTGGCATCGGTATTTTGGCCAAGCTCAATCCTACCTATTTTGCGATTCAAGGATTGGTGGTTTGTCCGACCCGTGAATTGGCTGACCAGGTATCCAACGAGTTACGTCGTCTGGCGCGCTTCGCCGACAACATTAAGATTTTGACTTTGTGCGGTGGAACACCGATGCGGCCACAAATTGCCTCACTCGAACACGGCGCACATATTGTTGTTGGTACACCGGGTCGCCTGCTCGATCACATCGGCCGCGGCAGCATCAATCTATCTACCGTGCAAACTTTGGTCTTGGATGAGGCCGATCGCATGGTCGATATGGGATTTTATGAAGATATCGTCGGCATCGTGGCAGCATGTTCGCCGCGTCGCCAGACCCTGCTGTTTTCAGCCACCTACCCAGACAATATCCGCAAGGCGAGCGAGCAATTTTTAAGGGAGCCGGCTGAGGTCAAGGTTGAAAGTCAGCATGCCGCCAACCAGATAGAGCAACTGTTTTATGCCGTCACCCCAGAAAATCGCAATGCCGCCGTCGCCCAGTTATTAATGCACTATCAACCAATTTCTACTCTGGCTTTTTGCAACACCAAAATCCATTGCCGCGAACTGGCTGAAGAATTACAGCAGCAAGGCATCAGCGCCCTCGCCTTATACGGCGACCTGGAGCAGCGCGAACGCGATGAAATATTGGTACTGTTTGCCAACCAGAGTTGTTCCGTCCTGGTGGCCACTGACGTCGCCGCCCGCGGTCTGGATATACAAACCCTGGGTGCAGTCATCAATGTGGATGTATCCAAGGATACCGAAGTCCATATTCACCGCATAGGCCGCACTGGCCGTGCCGGCGAAAAAGGTTTGGCGCTAAGCTTGGCCGCACCCAATGAAAAAAAATGGGTCAAGCTCATCGAAGAGTATCAAAACAAGACTGTGCAATGGCATGAACTGTCCGAATTAACGCCTGATCCTGAAGCCAGATTGCAGGCGCCCATGATCACCATCTGCATCATGGGCGGAAAAAAAGACAAGCTGCGCCCGGGTGACTTATTGGGTGCATTAACCGGCGACGTAGGTTTGCGCAAGGAGCAAGTTGGCAAAATCAATGTCTTCGAATTCATGACTTATGTGGCAATCGACCGGCACATTGCGCAAGATTCCCTGGATAGACTCAGCCGCTGCAACATTAAGGGACGCCAATTCAGGATGCGTATTATTGATTAGGTATCTGCGGTCAAAAAAATCGATTGTGCCAATTACGATAAAATATGAATCCGTCAGGCAATTTAGCTTGCTTATTCCAGTTCAAGCTGTCATTTCAACATACCGAAAAATAAACAATGATTCGAATTCTCATCGCAGACGACCACACCATCATGCGAGAAGGCTTGAAACGCATTTTAGAGGGAATTGAGGACATCGAAGTCGTCGGTGAAGCCGTTGATGGACATGACACACTGGCAAAGGCCAGACTTGGCAATTTCGATGTATTGTTGATGGATCTGTCAATGCCAGGTCGAAGTGGCGTTGATCTCATCAGGCAAATCAAGGATGAAATGCCTAAGTTGCCAATCTTAATTTTGACCATGCACGAAGAGGAGCAATACGCCGTAAGGGCAATACGAGCGGGCGCGCGTGGCTACCTGACCAAAGAAAGTGCTGGCACTCAACTCGTGACCGCCTTGCGCAAGGTGGCATCGGGTCGGCCTTACATCAGTATTGAAGTTGCCGAGCAATTGGCCATGTCTGCCATGCCTGCCGACAATGATTTGCCGCATACAACATTATCGGATCGAGAATTTGAAGTATTTAGTCACCTGGTGAAAGGTAAATCCATCACGGAAATCGCAGATCTCTTGCATTTAAGTGTTAAAACAGTCAGTACGCATAAAACTCGCATCATGCTTAAAATGGAAAGAAACACCTTGTCAGACTTGGTGCAATACGCCATTGCCAATAAACTGCTGTAACACTCTGCCCTTTTTTGATCCATCGCCGATCTTCATCTGAACCTGACTGGCATCAGCATGATTCGGAAAATTCCTACCCCGCCACTCCAAAATCTGACAAATTAAATCAGCAATCCCTGATTTAAATCAAAGCCGTCCTTAACGATAATGAACGCACTCGAGCAACGCTGCGTTCGCCAACCAATTATCGACCATCATGAATTTGTTTATCGTTGAAGATTCAATTCTCATACAAAATCGCTTAGTACAGTTTATTGAAGAACTGCCTGACATGCACATCATGGGTGTCAGTGGCGATGTCAACGAAGCTTATCGCACGATTCTCGATATCAGTCCGGATGCCATGATCCTTGACCTGCAGTTGGGCGAAGGAAACGGTTTATCGCTACTAAAAGATATCAAAAAATATAAGCCTAACATCAAGGTAATGATACTGACCAATCACGCTACCGATGCCAATCGGCTGCACGCGCTGCGCGCTGGAGCCGATAATTTTTTGGACAAATCCACTGATTTTCAACAAATTCCCAGCATTCTGCACGAATGGCAATCTGCCTCGCCAGCAACGAATTTGAACTAACGAATTTAAACTATTTAAACATTACCTAGAGGGGGATCACAATGTCTTCAACATCTACCGCCGCAACGTCATCTGGTATGGCGACAGGAAATAAGTTAACGAATTTCCCGGTTTTATCGAATGAAGCAGGATGGCGCTGCCAGGGAAACTTATGGTCGAACTTAAAAGACATCTGCAATCTGCTTAAGGTTCCATCGCCCAATTATGCCAATGACGACGAAGTTCTATTCCAGCATGTTCGCTTTAAAGCCGGGCAAAGAGTTCATACTATTGGTCAACACTTTGAATCTCTCTTCATCGTCAATTCGGGATTCCTTAAGACTGTGCTAGTTGATGAATATGGCAGCGAACAAGTTCTGAGTTTTCCAATGAAAGGGGATCTGTTGGGAATCGATGGCATATACAACGAGCACCACGCATCCGAGACTATCGCTTTATCTGATTGCGACATCATCATACTGCCGTACAAAACATTTTCAGCATTAGGGCGCATCTATGCAGAACTTGAACAAGCAATGTTCAACGTCATGAGTCGTGAACTGGTACGTGAACAGGCAATGATCGGCATGTTAAGTGCCTTAAGCGCAGAAGCGAAAGTGGCGAGATTCCTGACCAATCTGGGCGATCGATACGGTCAATTGGGCTATTCCGGGAAAGTGTTCAATTTAAGAATGACGCGTCATGAAATAGGGAGTTACCTTGGACTAACTCTCGAAACCGTCAGTCGCACCCTATCCGCTTTCAATGAACTTGGCATGATCACGGTAGATCAACGTCAGATTGGCATTATCGATGCAACGGCACTTAAAACCTTACGCAGACTGCCTCCAGCCAAGTCACGCAAGAAAGTCACCGAACAAGTGAGTGAAAAAGTGTCGGCAGGAGTCACTGCGCTCATCAGTAAGAATTTGCTACCTCAATGGAATAAAGAAGTTGCGACCGCACTCAATTGATTTTAAGATAAGGCAGTAATTTTCAATGAATGTATATTTGCGCTGATCAATCACGGAGAAAATAATGTCCTATAAAACCGTACTCGTCCATGTGGATGAAACCAGTCGTTCCAATTTACGCGTTAAAGTTGCAGCTGACATTGCCACGTTCGCCAATGCCCATCTCATTGGTACAGCGGTTACTGGTGTTTCGCGCTTCATCTATCAGGATGGCAATATCAGCGCCAGTGACCCAAACCTGACCATTCATCTCAATTTTCTGCGTGAGCGTGCTGAAAAAGCGATCGTAGGCTTCAATAAGACGATTGAAGAATTTGACCTTTCATCCCATGAGAGCACAATCGCCAATGACGAAGCTGGTGGTGGCATAGGACTGCAGGCACGTTACAGTGATTTGGTGGTGCTTGGGCAAACCAACCCTGATGAGCCGTCGCCCTCAGTGTTGCCAGATTTTCCTGAATACATCGTGATGAATTCAGGGCGTCCCGTGCTGATCATCCCCTACGCAGGTGACTTCGCGACGGTTGCCAAACGACCATTAATATCATGGGATGCAAGCCGAGAATCGACACGCGCCGTAACCGATGCCATCCCCCTTTTAAAACGTGCGGACTTAGTTCAGGTGGCAATCTTCAATTCAAAAGCCTCACCTGATGCTCATGGCGAACAACCTGGAGCAGACATCGCACTATTTTTAGCGCGCCACGGTGTCAAGGTAGAAGTCTCGGTACATAAAACATCGACAGATATTGGCAATGCCTTACTGTCTCTCTCGCATGACCTTGACAGCGACATGATCGTCATGGGCGGCTATGGCCATTCACGTTTGCGTGAGATGATCATGGGGGGAGTCACACGAACCATCTTGGAAAGTATGACGATTCCTGTTCTGATGTCGCATTAATTACGGTCTATTCAACAATAATTAACAGCATCTAACCGAGATTAATGCTATTTAATTAAAATTTTTTGAGAATACTGACGGCATAAAGTAGTGGTATCAGTTTTCCGGCTCGGTTGCATATGCGACCGAGCCGTTTTCATTTTGACCAGGCGCTTGCGCAAGCTGCAGGCTTAAAATATTACTTCACCGCTAAAAAAATATTTCACGCTTATAATATTTATAAGTTAACGCCGTCTACTTCCCCATCTATGTCAAACATATCGTCTAAAGAACTAAAAATAATACGTTGGATCGTTCTGTTTTTTTTATTACTCTCAACTCTGCTTTGGAGTAATACCGCTTTGCTTTCTCAAATTCAGATCAGCGCAGCGCTACCGCTACATACCGCGCTTGAAACAGCAAGTATCGTTTTATTCACGTCCGTCTTTATTGTTTGCTGGAATGCATTTGACTCGGTGAGAAAAAAAAGTAGCGTCATATTAGCGGTCGCTTTCTTATGCACTGCGATTTTTGGTTTTTTTCATGCAATCACGTTTCAAGGAATGCCCGGTTTTTTAAGCGCGATTGACATGCACAAGTCGCTTAGCTTCTGGTTGTTATCTCGTTCTATTGTAGGCGTAACCTTATTTGGACTCATTCTCAAGCGTACCAGCGCTCACATATCGACCGACAAAGCGTGGGCGATACTTATCTTTGGTCTAATTTTTACCCTCATTACATCATTAACGATTTTTCTAGCTCCTGAAGTCATACCATCGACCTTCGTGGAAGGGTATGGACAGACGTCATTTAAAATTTATAGTGAAATCGCCCTAATTTTCCTCAATATGTTAACTGCCGTTTTACTTTACCGACAAGCCAACGACGTCGAGCCAGAAGAAACGATTACACATTTGCAGATTGAGCGCGCCTACCTGTTTCTCGCCAGTTGCATGATGGCCATGTCAGAGGTGTATTTTTCTCTTTATTCGAATGCCAGAGAGATCTTTGTGATCGTTGGTCATGTTTTTCAACTGTTGGCGGCATTAGCAATTTATCGAAGCATGGTAGCGATCAATATCCATGCCCCGTACACAATACTCGCCAACAACAGTGCGCAAATGCATACTGCAGCTGAAGAATTATCTGTACACAAGAAACGTCTGACAGGCATCATTGAAACTGCTATCGATGGCATTATCACCGTTGATGAAATGCAAAAAATTGTCTTGGTCAATCCGGCGGCAGCTGCCATTTTTGGCTATACCGTAGAGGCACTACAAAATGCGTCTTTAAACGAAGTTATCCCAACCAGGCACCGAAAAACGCATGGAGCACATTTAAGCCAATTTGGCGAAACCGGCGCAACTAGACGTAAGATGGGTGCCAGCTATGAAGATTTTTATGTCACCGGCTTAAAAGCAGATGGAACGGAATTTCCCATTGAGGCATCGATCTCTAGTCTGATAGAAAGTGGTCATCGTTATTACACTGTGATTTTCCGTGATATTACCGACCGTAAAATTGCGAAGGAAAAATTAGCGTTGTATCACACGCAGCTCAGCCAACTGTCGACAGCGCTTCAAAGCATCAGGGAAGAAGAACGCAAACATATCGCACGAGAATTGCATGACGACCTGGGCCAACTTTTGGCGGCCTTGCGCATGGATCTCTCACTGCTTCAACGGGATAGCTTAGTGACCGAGAAAACACAAAAAACCTTGAACAGCATGGATCAGCTAATCCTCACATCCATCACAACTCTACGTCGTATTGCAACCGATCTAAGACCAAGAGCACTAGACGAAGGAGGTCTTTTTTTCGCATTAAAAACCTTGCAAAAAGATTTTTCAACTCGTCATGGCATTGATTGCGAAATGATCGCAAATGAAGAACAACTAATTCTAGACGATACCCACAGCACTGCTATATTTAGAATCGTTCAAGAATCTTTGACTAATGTCGTACGTCATGCCGCTGCCAGTGAGGTACAAATTGAATTCCAACGGGACGAATCAATGCTCAGTTTTAAGATCAGCGACAATGGTCGTGGAATTGAAAAAGAAGATATGCAAAAATCACGATCTTTTGGTCTGGTCGGCATGCGCGAACGAGTAAAGGCAATGCAAGGTGAGCTTACAATTACTAGCACGATAGGTGAAGGTACCAACTTAGAAATTCGCTTGCCATTATCTATAACAAATGATGTGACGTAAAAATTGTAACCGTTATGCAGAAAAAGAAGATCAGGTGTAAGCTAAACGATTGAGATAGGTGGGGGAATATCATGTCTGGAGCTACACTTAATATTGGATTAAGCGGCCTAAAATCCTATCAGCAGGCACTTGAAAGCACATCGCATAACATTGCCAATTCAGCTACAGCGGGTTTTCAACCACAACAAGCCATTTTTCAAGAAGCGGTTAAAGGTGGCGTTGTCGTGAACATTAGTCAAAACGGAACAAGCGCTGCCCCCCCAGCAATTAATATTTCGCCTGATGCGACAAATGAGACAAATGGCACAGATTTCGCCACTGAATTGATCAATTCATTGCAGTACAAAGTTGGTTTTGATTTGTCTGTAAAACTCATTAAAACATCAGATGAAATGCTTGGAACATTAATTGACATTACCGCATGATGTCATGTCTGACGCTCTAAACAGCTGATGTCACGCACAAAAAACCTGGCATATTTTCCATATCAAAATACCATAAGCCAAGTAAGCCAATGAATATTAAAGTGAAGGCGCTAGCCCTTGTAAGGTATTGCGTAAAATGTCCTTGATTGAAGCGACGAACCAAGGTTTGGGTCAACAACAGATGGGGTAATGCGGCCAAACCAAACAACAGCATCAAAATTGCACCAGACAGTGGATCACCAGCAAGCAAAGCAAATGGAGCGACAGCATATAACAATCCACAAGGTAAGCAACCCCAACTCATTCCCATCAAAAATGGATGTCGCTGACCATATTGCATGACCGGCATCAACGAATAGACGAACTTCTGCACTGAACCGCTTAGCTTGTTAAAAAAAAACGCCGTTAGCGATATTCCGAGCAATCGAAGGCCAAGCAAAATTAGAGCAAGGTTACCTAAAATAAAGAGGATTTTTTGTATAGGTAAAAAGGGCTTGAATTGCATGCCGACTGTACCTAATCCGCCGAATAACATCCCGATCAACATGTAAGTTGCCAAACGTCCACTTTGCAATAAGATTTGATGACGAAAATCACTCCTGAAAAGACCATTCTCATGGGGTGCATTGGAATCGCTATTCAGCAGAATAACCTTGGTATGTTTCTTAAGAATATTGCGCTTGATGGGGTGTGACAGAAGTGTAGAGATTCCGCCGCACATGCCAACGCAATGTACCCCCCCAACCAATCCGGCAGTAACAGCGGCAAGGGCCAATGGCAATGTAATCATGAAAAAACAAAAACTGATTAAATTAGACGTGAATACTTGGCCAAGGTCTGGCGAGACAGGTATTGATCAAATGCCATTCCAACTGCACGTACAAACAAACGACCTTTCGGTGCGATACTCACACCTTCGTCATTCAAAACAATTAAACCTTCGTCTGCGTAAATTTGAATTTGATCTAATTCTTTAGCAAAATATTCTTTGAAACGAATATCATATTGTTGTCCGATCTGCGCAAAGTCAATCGCCTTGCTACACATCAAATCCATAATCACTTGTCTACGCAAAAGATCATCGGAACTCAAATCAAACCCTTTTTCAACTGGTAAATTACCTTTATCCAAACACCCATAATACTCATCGAGAGTACGAAGATTTTGCACATAAGAATTGCCAATTTTTCCAATGGCAGATAAACCAAGCGCAATCAAATCGCAATCCGCCCTCGTCGTATAACCTTGAAAATTTCTATGAATACTTTTATCCAAAGTCGCTTTTGCTAAACTATCGTCTGGTTTGGCAAAATGATCCAGACCGATATAGATATAGCCTTCATCTAGCAAACGCCGCAAAGACATCATGAAAATTTGCAATCGCTGTTCCGCAGATGGCAAATCGCTCTCTGCTATACGACGTTGCGGTTTGAAACGTGTTGGCAAATGGGCATAGTTATACAAGGCAATACGATCTGGAGATAAAGCGATGACCAAATCCAATGTCTTGGAAAAACTCTCAAGATTCTGTTTCGGCAATCCATAAATCAGATCGAAATTAATCGATTGAAATCCTGCATCACGGCTGTCGGTGATGGTGCGCTCTACCATTTCAAATGGCTGTATCCTGTGTACCGCCTTCTGAACCTCGGCATCAAAGTCTTGCACACCTAGACTGGTACGGTTGAACCCCAGCTCTGCCAACAGCTGTAAAGTCTCCGTTGTTACCGTACGTGGATCAATCTCTATAGAAATCTCTGCATCATCAGAGAAATCAAAATGTGCGTGCAGCATCGCCATCAATTGACGCAGTTCGGCATGGCTCAGAAAAGTGGGGGTGCCTCCGCCCAAATGCAACTGAGAAACGACCTCTTTGTCTTGCAAATGACTTACAACAAGGTTCAGTTCTTTTTCCAGATATTCTAGATATTTTGCTGATCTGCCATGATCTTTAGTGATTACTTTATTACAAGCGCAGTAATAACAAAGGGAAGCGCAAAAAGGAATATGAATATAAAGTGAAAGCGGCGGTTTTTCTTTCGCGTCGCTTCTTTGTTTCAAATATCGAATATATGAATTCGCATCAAATTCTGAATTAAATCGATCGGCAGTAGGATATGACGTGTAGCGAGGTCCTAAAGAATCAAAACGGCGGATTAATTCTTCTGAAATTTCTATTGCTGGTGTAACGGCCAATTCATGCTTTGTCATAATATGTGTGTCTATTTTGTTTTTTGTACGAGTAATGCAGTCAATCCACTAGACAATATACCCAATATCCAAAAGGCAAAAAAACCAATCGTGTAAGCCCCAAGTATATGCACTTTAAGGCGTTCGTCCAAAATGATCAGCTCCATTGGATCAACGAGACTAAAAAAAAGACCTGTCGCGACACACGCCATCAAAAAAGCAGGCCACAGCACAATCATCAACGTCGAACGTAAAAATGGCTTGGTATATGTAGAATTACGATGTTCCAAATCCTGCCCCTTAGAATGGAGTTCAATCAAGCAAACTAGGGAAGTTCACCTATTTTGCAGCAGTTAGACGTGCCTGCCTTTGCTCTGGGTCAAACCAGTCACCGGTTAATCGCCATTCGGTTGTCTCAACCTTGACATGAAACAATTTGACCGATGCCAGCGAGAGATTCGATGACAAATCCCCCTCAAACTCTCCAGGTCGCAACTGCTTCATCGGCAACCGCCTGATTACCTCCGTTACGGAAGTAAGCCCTTTGCCAGAACTAGCCAAACTTACTTGTACGGTATCAGGTAAATCCCTGTTGGCCGACAACGTCATTTTTAGCCGATTCGCAGCAAGATCCAAGGTAATCGATGCCGACAATTGAAGTTCGCGCGCTTTTGAATCACGCAACAAATCTTTGTTTATCATCAAACCTTGTTTGTAATAATCCTCAGCGACCACTTTATCAGAGCCACGCCAGGCAAGGACTCCAGTGACGACACTCGCACAAACAACGATCAATGGACCGCCAACTACCAGCAACAACCACGGCTCTTTATACCAGAGATCTTTCTTCACTCTCTGCTGCAGCAGACTTGCATCCATATTTTTTCCTATTTTGGTACCAGAAATACTGCTTTTTCAGTCACAGATATTTTTGGGTCACTCAAGTCTCTGATGACAAAGCGTATCCTATTAGAACCGACCTCAGCAGCACCTGTGGGGACACGCACCCGCACCGGGAACGTAATGGCAGACGCTGATTTAACGTCAACATCAGTTTGATTCACAATCATCGCGCCAGCTATCCCTTTAACCGAAATTTGATATGTATGCGCGAGTTCTTGCGTATTCATGATCTGCAATCGATACACGTTTTCAATGGAGCCACTCTCGGTAATTTTTGGCATGCCTCTATCCCGAATAACATCCACTTTCAGCGGAACATGGTAGGCGAGCGAAAGTGCTGCTGCTAAAATTATTAAGCTTAAGATGGCACCATAAATCAATGTGCGCAATCTAAATACCCGCCTCCACATCGACTTATTATCCAATTTCCGAACCAGTGCATGCTCAGTTGTATAACGTATCAGGCCACGTTCGTAACCCATCTTGTCCATCACCTGATCACAGCCATCGATACAGGCACCACATGCAATACATTCGTATTGCAGACCATTTCGTATATCTATTCCAGTTGGACATACCTGCACACAAATATCGCAATCGACGCAAGAACCTAAACCTAATGCTTTAAAATCTACTTTTTTATTGCGAGAGCCGCGTGGGTCACCTCGCTCGGAATCATAGGTTACGATCAGAGTATCTTTATCAAACATCGCGCTTTGAAATCGCGCATACGGGCACATATATTTACAAACTTGTTCCCGCATAAATCCAGCATTGCCATATGTAGCAAAACCGTAAAATAACAACCAAAATACTTCCCAAGGGCCAAGCGTAAAGGAAAGAACTTCTTCTGCCAGCGTACGAATAGGTGTGAAATAACCAACGAATGTGAAGCCGGTCCACAACGCCAAGGCAAGCCAAATTGCGTGTTTGGTAAATTTCAAGGAAAATTTATGAAAAGACATAGGAGAATCGTCTAATTTGATACGCGCGTTGCGTTCTCCTTCAATCTTTTTTTCTATCCACATGAAGATTTCGGTATACACCGTTTGTGGGCAGGCGTATCCGCAAAATAAGCGCCCTGCTATCGCAGTAAATAAAAACAGGGATAAGGCAGAAATAACAAGCAATACTGCAAGATAGATGAAATCCTGTGGCCAAAGAATCAAACCAAAAATATAGAATTTGCGGGTGACAAGATCAAACAATACTGCTTGCCTGTCATTCCAAGTTAACCAAGCAGTACCATAAAACAAAATTTGCGTGAAAAAAACCAACGCCCAACGCCAAGAGCTAAACCACCCTTTTTGTGACCGAGGATAAATTTTTCTATGTTCCTCAAACAATGCCATATCTACTTCTTCAATTGGCACAGGAACTATTGGTATTATTTTCACGTAAATTCCAAAAAATCTTTAAAAAGAAAATTTATTTTTCTGCTACAGCACTTATAACTTTTTGATCAATACTAGCATTCGCGATCTGTTTAATCGCACCAGCCTCAGATTGCGTCATACTTGTTGCGCTGTTATTAGATAAACCCCAAACATACGCTGCCAACAAATGTACTTTAGCATCAGTCAATAACGATTTGTGAGCAGGCATCTGATTGGCACGGCCTTTATTGATGGTTTCCATTACATTATCAACTCCGCCACCGTACAACCAAATTTTATCGGTCAGATTGGGAGCTCCTAGTGCCTGAGTTCCTTTACCATCGGCGCCATGACATGCAGCACAGGCAGCAAATTTGGATTTACCCAATGACGCTTTAATAGGATCATGCGCTGAATTGGACAAACTCATGACATAATTTGCCACATTACGAACGTCATCCTCAGTTCCAACAGCAGCAGCCATTGGAGGCATTTGCCCCTGTCGCCCATCAAGAATACTTGTCTTGATTGTTTGAGGATCACCACCATACAACCAATCAGTATCCATTAGGTTAGGGTAACCCTTGCCACCTTGAGCATCAGAGCCATGGCACTGTGAACAGGTGTTGAGAAATAAGCGCTGCCCAATCTCGCGTGCTTGTCCGTCTTTAGCAACAGCAGGAATATCCAAATTCAAGAACTTATTAAAGATAGGACCATACTGCTGCTCTCCTTCCTTAATCTCTTTTTCATAAGCACCAGTTTGGCTCCAGCCAAAGCTACCTTGCATACTGCCAAGACCAGGATAAACAATCAGATAACCAACGCTATAAATAATGGTCAGATAAAACAACCATTTCCACCAGCCCGGCAATGGATTGTTTTGCTCCATCAAATTTCCATCCCAGACATGTCCTGTGGTCTCAGCAGGGAGAGGCTTTCCATCGCCCCCGAGCTTGACCTTAACCTTGGATTGAGACCAAAGCAATAAACCACAAGCCGCAATACTGACGAGAACCACGATCGCAATCGCAATACTCCATCCTTCATTAAAAAAATCTGCCATGACTATTTTCCATTCTCGTTATCAATTGGCATGCGCCCTATTTCTTCAAAGCGCGCCTTATTTTTAGAACTAAAAGCCCAATAAATAATGCCAAGAAAGACCAGCATACTGACCACCGTCACTATGCTGCTAAGTATTGTGAAATTCATGTTCACTCCTTAAAAAGCTAATGTAAACTTCAGTTCTTATTCTTGATTGCTGTACCTAAGACCTGCAAATATGCAACCAAGGCATCCAGTTCGGTCTTATCAGCCAATTCTGCAGGCGCATCGGTAATTTGCTGTTCGGTGTAAGGAACACCTAAGACCTTCATTGCACGCATTTTTGGAGCGACGCTCTTCGGATCTACATTACCGTTTGCCAGCCATGAATAAGAAGGCATGTTCGACTCAGGAACCACAGACCTCGGATCATTCAAATGATCTTTATGCCACGAGTCACTATAACGACCACCAACACGCGCCAAATCTGGACCAGTACGTTTACTTCCCCACTGAAATGGATGATCATAAACCGATTCGCCTGCCACGGAATAATGGCCATAACGCTCGGTTTCTGCCCTGAACGGGCGAATCATTTGTGAGTGACAACCGTAACAACCTTCGCGGAGATAAATATCTCTACCGGTCAGCTGCAAAGCTGAATATGGTTTCATACCAGCCACTGCTTCTGTTGTTGATTTTTGAAAAAATAATGGGACAATCTCGACCAAACCACCAACACTAATGGTCAAGATTACGAGCACCAGCAGCAGCCCAACATTTCGTTCAATCAAATCATGAGTAAAATTTCGCATCAGTATTCTCCTATTTATTTCTCTGATTTATGCGTGTGCGGCAGCATGGTTTGATGCTGAAGGCAAGGCTGGGATCGCATTATTAACGGGTTGTGCCGCCATTAAAGTTCTTGCGACGTTATAAGCCATGACCAGCATCCCACTCAAATACATTAATCCGCCTGTCATACGAATCACATAGTATGGAAAAGTTGCTTTAACGCTCTCAACAAAAGTATAAGTTAAAGTTCCATCTTCATTTACAGCGCGCCACATTAAGCCTTGCATCACCCCAGCAATCCACATTGACGCGATATACAAGACAACGCCAATGGTCGCAACCCAAAAATGCACCTCAATCAAACGCTTACTATACATTTGAGTTTGACCGAAGAGACGCGGGATTAGGTAATACAAACTACCAATCGAAATGAACCCAACCCAACCCAAGGCGCCAGAGTGAACATGACCAACTGTCCAGTCAGTGTAGTGCGACAAGGCATTCACGGTCTTGATCGCCATCATTGGCCCCTCAAATGTCGACATACCGTAAAAAGACAAGGAAACAATCAAGAACCGCAAAATAGGATCCGAACGCAATTTACTCCAAGCACCAGATAAAGTCATAATGCCATTGACCATTCCACCCCATGATGGCGCGAGCAAAATCAATGAAAATACCATGCCGATAGATTGTGCCCAATCAGGCAATGCGGTGTAGTGCAAATGGTGAGGTCCCGCCCACATGTACGTGAAAATCAAAGCCCAAAAATGCACAATCGACAAGCGATATGAGTAGACTGGGCGTTCAATTTGTTTAGGAATAAAGTAATACATCATCCCCAAGAAACCTGCAGTCAAAAAGAATCCGACCGCATTATGTCCATACCACCATTGCACCATTGCATCTTGCACCCCAGCATACGCTGAGTAAGACTTAGTTACTGAAACAGGAATCGCTGCGCTATTAACAATATGAAGTACGGCAACGGCAACAATGAAAGCACCGTAAAACCAATTGGCCACATAAATGTGCTCGACTTTACGTTTGACTAGCGTACCAAAAAATACAACAGCATAAGCAACCCATACGAGCGCAATCAGAATGTCAATTGGCCACTCTAATTCGGCATATTCCTTGCCTTGCGTATATCCTAGAGGCAACGTTACCACTGCCGCAACAATGACAAGTTGCCATCCCCAAAAGGTAAATCCTGCCAAGGCATCAGAAAACAGCCTGACGTTAGATGTTCGCTGAACGACGTAATACGACGTTCCCATCAAGGCACAACCACCAAATGCAAAAATCACTGCATTGGTATGTAACGGTCGCAGACGGCCATAACTGAGCCACTGAATGCCGCCTAAAAACTCCGGCCAGGCAAGTTGAGAAGCAATCACCACGCCGACTAGCATGCCAATTACACCCCAAACTACTGCCATGACAGAAAATTGGCGCACAACTCTATAGTTGTAAGTATTTTCTTTGCTTAAGGTCATGATCTCACTCGGTTGAAAAAATTAAATTAGAGAATAACAATAGTACAGCTAAGCTATATTGATTCAAATCAAATATTACCAGTACGCCACTACGCAATTTTCAAAAATCATACGATATCAAAAAAAAACGACATCACAAGGATGTCGTTATACTTAGTTCACTTAAATGATTCAGGTCAGCTTCACCTCTTTATTGCTCTGCTTTCGAAGGCGCTGCTGATAATGCCGATTGATTAATCTTCACTTTCGCTTTTTGTTTAAGCGCGTCAACATAGGAATATACATCCTGCTGGGAAATTGCACTCGTCAGCTGCTCTTGTTCTGCCGCACGTCTAGTCCGATCTTGCACACCTGCATTCACTTTAGAAATTCGGTAAATAGAATATCCGGCGCCAGGAACATCAACACCGACAAAAGCTGGCAATTTTTGCACATCAGCTTTCATAATTAAAGCAAGCGCATCACCTTGCATATCCGTATTTTTCAACCTGGAGACTACTTTCAAATCAGAGAACCCGGCAGCGTTATCAGCACCCTTCAATGCTTGCAACTTCAGCTCACCATCTTTCTTAACAAGTGCCGCCGCTTCAATTTGAGTAACCTTCGCCATAATTGAAGATTTAACTTCCTCAAATGGCCGCTTGCTTGCCGCCTTATATTCAACAATATGACCCGCTATCAAAGTAGCAGGTGCAACTTCGATAGCTTCAGTATTACGTTTTTTCTTTAACGATTCTTCTGAAAAGATCGCGTTCAAAAATTTGGCATTGTTTGCAGGTGAAGAGGCCGGCATAGCTGAATTGGGTTGACGACTCAAGCCAGAAACAGACTCAATTTTCAATTTAAGCTTATCGGCAACAGGTTTCAAACTATCAGATTGTTCATACACTGTATTGGTGAAGCTCTCAGCGGCCTCCGCATATAACTTGGATGCCTTTTGCTTCTTGACTTCCACAGCAATTTGATTTTTCACTTCATCAAAAGACTTAGTTAATCCAGCTTTAACATCTGTCAGTTGAATAATATGAAAGCCAAAATCTGTCTGAACCAGATCACTGATTTCCCCTACTTTAAGCTTACTGGCGGCATCTTCGAATGGCTTTACCATCGCACCTTTGCCGAAGAAGTCCAAATCACCACCGCGCTCCGCAGAGCCAGGATCTTGAGAATGCTCTTTCGCTAATGCAGCAAAAGATTCTGGTTTTTTGCGCAACTCTGCCAATAAACCTTCCGCTTTCGCCCTTATCATTTTTTGCTCTGCCGCAGTGGCATCTTTTTTTACACTCAACAGAATATGGCTTGCACGACGCTGCTCTTCAGTTACATATTGTTTTTTATTTTGCTCGTAGTAGGATTGAAGATCTGCATCGGAGATCGTCACCTGCGCGGCAAGCGCTTCATTATTTAACACGACATACTCAGCCTTAACCAGCTCAGGTATCTCAAATTCACCCGCATTTTTTTCATAATATGCTTTTAACATCGCATCAGTAATTTTGACTTGAGATACATAATCATTGAGCTTAAGATCCAAAACCTGCACCTCACGCTCTTGCTCAAAAATCGCAGCCACCCGCTCTGCAACCGACTTTGGCATGAATGATGTCGCCTGCACAGCATTCAGCAGTTGCTGCACGACCAAATCCTGGCGCAAACGTTGCTCATACATAGACGGCGTCATCCCTTGCGCAGCGAGCAGGCTTTTATAACGATCGGCATCAAAGCTTCCGTCCGGCTTTGTCAAACCCGGGGTTGAAAGAATATTTTGCTGCAAAGTCTGGTCAGCAACCGTCAAATGATTATTAACAGACTCCAAAGTCATCGCTTTGCGTGAAATTAACTCATCCAAAATATTTTGTTTCGCTTCAGGCGTACTTAACATTTTAGAATCAAACTGCGGACCATACATCTGGCGCAAACGGTCCAATTGGTCGCGCTGAGCCGAATCGAACTCTTGCTGGCTAATTGAATACGCACCAACCGTCGCTACAGCATTATCCGAACCACTAGAGCGTGTAAAGCTTTCAATTCCAAAAAAAGCGAATGATGGAAAAATAATGAGCAGCAAGAGAAGCTGCATAATTTTTTGATGTGTACGAATATACTCAAACATGCTCAACCAATCAATATAACGAACTGTTACTGAATATGAAAAAAGGCGAACTTTCGTTCGCCTTTTTATTTTTTTGGCGGAGTGGACGGGACTCGAACCCGCGACCCCCGGCGTGACAGGCCGGTATTCTAACCAGCTGAACTACCACTCCTAATTTACTACTTCCCATTGTCAGCTTATGGTGGGCGCTGAGAGGCTCGAACTCCCGACCTAAGCCTTGTAAGGGCTCCGCTCTACCAACTGAGCTAAGCGCCCCATCACACTTAGCTGACAACATTGTGGCGCATGTCACCGCACCACGAAGTCAATTAGTTTACCGCATCTTTCAAAGCTTTGCCAGGTTTAAATTTAGGAACTTTGGCTGCCTTGATTTTAATTGCTTCACCGGTGCGTGGATTACGTCCTGTTCTTGCAGCGCGTTTACCTACAGAAAAGGTGCCAAATCCAACTAGTGTAACGGTGCCATTTTTTTTCAAAGTCGTTTTTACGGCACCGATCAAAGCATCCAATGCACGTGACGACGCTGCTTTAGAAATATCGGCTGTCTTGGCAATATGATCGATCAATTCAGTTTTATTCACTTATGTCCCCCTCACAAAAATTTAACTTCGCGATGATGTATTCGATTATTTTAATGGTCGCGCATCTGTCACGACAAGCAGAAAATCTGCATCCGGTATTAAATCAAGCAGCAAAGCCTTGTGTCAAGCGGTTTGCACTGTTTCTTCGCAATCTATGCATTTTTTTCAATCAAACGGAAACTATTAACCTCAATTGCAAAGATGCTCAATTTTAATTACCCGAAATGGGATGGCAAGGATTTCGAATTACAGATATCTCCCTTCAAGAATTTCTTTTTCAATATCAAGCGATACGCTAAGTGCGCTTAAGTTTTGACACCACAAGAAAGTCTCAAAATAAAAAAGGAATTTCCGATCACTTACCGCAAATGGGTAATCATTAAAGAATCACTATCTCAAAAATCGCCTATAGTTTAGCCTTGATAATTTTCGTTTCAAATTTACGGTTGGTTTTATGATGAAATTCGATGTAGCAATTGTCGGTAGTGGATTAGCTGGATTATCGGTTGCACTGCACTTGGCAAAAACCCGCAAAGTCGCGGTAATCTCGAAGCGCACATTGCTGGACGGCGCCAGCGACTGGGCACAAGGCGGCATTGCCGCAGTTCTTGACTCAGCGGATAGTCATGAACAGCATATCTCTGACACACTAATCGCCGGTGGCGGATTGTGCGACGAGGGGGCAACTCGTTACATCATTGAACATGGGCGAGAAGCGATTGACTGGCTGATAGAACAAGGCGTCCCGTTCACCCCCGACCACCATGCGGAGTTGGGGTTTCACTTAACCAGAGAAGGTGGACATAGTCAACGCCGCATCATCCACGCTGCGGATGCGACCGGACACGCGGTGCAAACAACACTAGAGCAGCAAGTAAGGGCGCACCCCAATATCAGTTTGTTTGAACATCACTATGCGATCGACGTCATCACATCGAGCAAAATCGGCGACGCAACCCTTACGCCTCGATGCCTTGGCTTGTATGTTCAAGATGTAAGAAGCGGTGAAGTTTTCACATTTACAGCTCAGCATACCGTAATGGCAACCGGTGGCGCAGGTAAGGTATATCTCTACACCACGAATCCTGATACAGCAACCGGCGATGGCATTGCGATGGCCTGGCGCGCCGGGTGTCGCGTAGCAAATATGGAGTTCATGCAATTCCATCCTACGTGCCTGTATCATCCGTATGCAAAGTCATTTTTAATCACCGAAGCGGTACGTGGCGAAGGTGGCATTCTGAAGCTGCCGATAGAAGCCGGTGCCGCTGCAGGAACAAGATTTATGCCATTGCACGATGATAGAGCGGAGCTCGCGCCCCGCGATGTGGTTGCAAGAGCAATCGATTTTGAGATGAAAAAACGTGGCTTGGATTATGTCGATCTTGACATCAGTCACCAGCCAGCCGATTTTTTGAAAGAACACTTCCCCACCATTTATGCACGTTGCCTAGAATTGGGCATCGACATTACAAAACAGCCGATCCCAGTTGTACCTGCAGTTCACTTTACTTGCGGTGGTATCGTAACCGATACCACTGGACGAACCGACCTGCCGGGATTGTATGCGGTCGGTGAAACTGCTTACACTGGCTTACACGGCGCCAACCGCCTAGCCAGCAATTCACTATTAGAATGTTTAGTAATAGGTAAAGCGGCCGCACAACATATCGCCGCGCAAGAGACAGTGTCCCTCCCCTACTTGCCGGATTGGGACGAAAGTCGAGTCACTGATGCTGACGAGGAAGTCGTGATCGCGCACAACTGGGACGAATTGCGCCGTTTCATGTGGAATTACGTAGGTATCGTGCGCACCACCAAACGCCTGGAACGTGCGAAACATCGCATTAAATTACTGAAAGAAGAGATCGACGAGTATTACGCCAATTTTCGCATCACCAACAATTTATTAGAGTTACGCAACTTGGTTGAGGTTGCCTCGCTTATTGTCAACAGCGCCCTCTCCAGACGAGAAAGTCGTGGTCTGCATTTCAGCAGGGATTATCCGGAAACAATGCCCAAGGCGCTAGCAACCGTACTCTCACCTAAACGCAAAAAATAAAATTTATTTTTAAAAAAAGGCATGTTCCAGAGCGCACTATCCATGCGCCTTCTGGAAGCATATTGCCTGCAAGGCGCATGGATAGTGCGTCTCAGGGCATTGATATTTTACGGCAGACAGCACCTGATCCATTAAATGATCCGTAATGAATAATCAGTAGCTTTGATATCTTTGGTCAGGCTGCCGATAGAAATCCTGTCAACACCAGTTTCCGCGATCGCCCTGACCGAATGCAGATCGACCCCACCTGACGCCTCAAGTAAAGCGCGACCAGCGTTCAACTGCACCGCGGCACTCATCATCCCTGTACTGAAATTATCCAGCAAAATCGAGCGAGCGCCAGCTTGCAACGCCTGCTGTAGCTCATCGAGATTCTCGACTTCTATCTGTATGCTGACTCCAGTTTTGAGTGCTTGCGCTGCTTGCAAACAAGGTGAGATACCACCAGCTGCCGCGATGTGATTTTCTTTGATGAGAATACCGTCGTACAATGCCAGACGTTGATTTTGCCCCCCACCCACCCGCACCGCATACTTCTGCGCCAGACGCAAGCCCGGCAGTGTTTTACGCGTATCGAGGATGGCAGCCTTGGTACCGGCAATAATATCGACATATTTGCTGGTTACACTAGCCACTGCCGACAAGAGCTGGAGAAAATTCAATGCGCTGCGCTCGGCGGTTAGCAATGCACGCGCAGGCGCCTGAATTTTGCAAACCACACTATCGGCATTCATCAGATCACCTTCTGCGTACTGCCAATCAATGCGGATAGAGGCATCCAGCGCGATCATAACAGCCTCAAACCAAGGTGCGCCACACAACACCGCCTGCTCGCGCACGATAACTTGCGCCTGCACACGCTGATCCGAAGGCACTAGCATGCCAGTCAGGTCCCCACTACCAATGTCTTCTTCTAAAGCAATAGCGACGTTGCGCTGTAAAGCGATGGCCAAGTCTGCATCAAATGGGGCGAAGCTATTTGTCAAGTTACTGTTATTCATATTCGTCATGGTAATGATTATTTATGCTGGGCCTATGCCAGAAAACAATTTTTGTTCATCCGCCAGATTAGCACCTGGTCGCACATTGGCTTTTTTGGCTGCAGCGAAATCCAACATCCGATCAATACAGAGTTTAGCTTTTTGTCCAATGACAGGGTCAACGTGGATTTCCCCACTTCCTGTTTCCAGGGCCTGCAATAAATTTGCCAAGCCGTTCATCGCCATCCAAGGACAATGCGCGCAACTCTTGCAAGTCGCGCTGTTTCCAGCAGTAGGGGCAACGATAAAACGCTTACCAGGAGCGGCCATTTGCATTTTATGCAGGATGCCGTTATCAGTCGCAACGATAAATTCTTGGGCATCCATCGTCATGGCAGCATGAATCATTTGTGAAGTCGAGCCAACCATATCTGCCAGATCGATCACGGCAGCAGGTGATTCAGGATGGACCAAAATTTTTGCCTGTGGATGCTCCTCCTTCAGGATTTCCAATTCGATAGCCTTGAATTCATCATGCACCAAACAAGATCCTTGCCAGAGCAGCATATCAGCGCCAGTCTGCTTCCTGATATAACTACCCAAATGTTTATCTGGCGCCCAAAGTATTTTTTTACCTTGCGCATGTAAATGCGCAACAATATCTAAACCTATGCTGGAAGTAACCATCCAATCTGCGCGCGCTTTCACTGCCGCGCTGGTATTGGCATACACCACCACAGTACGATCTGGATGCGCATCACAAAACGCAGCGAATTCGTCTGCCGGACAACCCAGATCAAGCGAACAGGTAGCATCCAGATCAGGCATCAGTATGGCTTTTTCAGGACTCAGTATCTTGGCGGTTTCGCCCATGAATTTCACGCCAGCGACAATCAGGGTTTTGGCCGGGTGATCACGTCCAAATCTTGCCATCTCCAAAGAATCAGAAACACAGCCACCGGTTTCTTCGGCGAGATCTTGCAACTCAGCATCAACATAATAATGCGCCACCAATACCGCCTGTTTCTCATGCAGCAACTGCTTGATACGTACCTTCAGGCGTAGCCGCTCGGCCAAGTCTGGCTCCGCTGGCACCCGCGCCCACGCAGCAGCAGTGCAACTACTGCCTGTATTCATTTGCGGACGTTCAAACTCAATAACTTTAGTCGCTTCCATCTGCATTCTCACAGTGAAAAAAATCAGTTTATCAGAAATAAAAAAACCCACACTTCTTGCGAAGTGCGGGTTTCTAAATTATTGGTGCCCGGAGCCGGAATTGAACCGGCACGACCTTACGATCGAGAGATTTTAAGTCTCTTGTGTCTACCAATTTCACCATCCGGGCAATCTACCGGCTACTAGCGCATACAAATCGCTAGTTTAAAATACCGAATCGGTACTTTTAAAATGGAGGCGGGGGTCGGGATCGAACCGGCGTAAACGGCTTTGCAGGCCGCTGCATAACCACTTTGCTACCCCGCCAAGGGTTGCTATTTTATCTGTATTTATTACTTTCTGTTGAAACGACAAAAAGTTACAGTAAAAAGCGGCACAACTCATTAATGAAAAAGGGAAGCTTTGCTTCCCTTAAAATCTGGAGCGGGAGAAGAGTCTCGAACTCTCGACCTCAACCTTGGCAAGGTTGCGCTCTACCAACTGAGCTACTCCCGCATTTCTTACTTTTTTACCACGCCCCAAAAAAACTTGGAGCGGGAGAAGAGTCTCGAACTCTCGACCTCAACCTTGGCAAGGTTGCGCTCTACCAACTGAGCTACTCCCGCATTTTTACTTTTTTTTACCACACCAAAAAAACTTGGAGCGGGAGAAGAGTCTCGAACTCTCGACCTCAACCTTGGCAAGGTTGCGCTCTACCAACTGAGCTACTCCCGCATCAACAACAGGCGCACATTATATATCAGCTACCCTTACTGTCAAGAGATTTTGTTTTGCGAACATCAATCGACATTCCATTTTTTCTTTTATCGCTAAGGAAAATGACCTGCATTTTCTTTGATGAGGGGCCATGCTTTACGCAAGTAATAAAACATCGACCAAAGAGTCAGTAATGCAGCAATACACAACAATATTTGTCCCCAAAAATGCGTGTCTATACAGTCAAATAAAATTTTATCGAACAGTAACATCGGAATGGCAATCATTTGTGCTGCTGTCTTAATCTTACCCAATGAACTTACCGCAACCGATTTTGATGCACCAATTTGGGCCATCCATTCACGCAATGCAGAGATCGTAATTTCACGGCCAATAATAATAAACGCAATAATGGCAATGTAATCAACTTGTCGGAACTCCACCAATACAAGCAATGCGCCAGCGACCATCAATTTATCGGCGACAGGGTCAAGAAAAGCACCGAACGCAGAAGTTTGACTCCATCTTCTCGCCAAAAAACCATCAAACCAATCTGTAATTGCCGCAATGATAAATACCGCAGTTGACGCCATACCTGGATCAACCTGACCAAGCCAATCCCTTGGTAAGTAAAACACACCCATGACCAGTGGAATAAGAGCCACACGCAACCAGGTAAGCAAAATAGGGAAATTAAATGGCATATTTTTCAGTCGCTGAAATTGAATCTTTGCATTATATTTGCGTCCGACTCATGACAACGAATTAATTCAAATTAAAAATCATCAATCTTAATAATCGAATACTAGCGCATGCGCTTGTAAATCTCTTCCGCTAGCTGCTTTGAGATTCCATCCACAGACAACAGATCCTCGACACTAGCATCGGCAACCCCTCTCAAACCACCAAAGCGGACCAGCAAGCGCTGCCTTCGTTTAGGTCCAACACCTTCAATCTCTTCCAATTGCGATGTTTGTCTAACTTTTGCGCGTTTAGCGCGCATACCGGTAATTGCAAATCGATGCGCCTCATCGCGAATCTGTGCAATTAACATCAACGCAGCAGACTCTTTGCCCAGTTCTTTTGGCGCACGACCATCCACGAATACTAAGGTCTCCAGACCCACTCGGCGTCCCTCGCCCTTAGATACCCCAACAATCAAACCAATATCAAGACCCAACTCAGAGAAAACCTGGCGCGCCACTTCAACTTGTCCTTTGCCACCATCGATTAAAACAATATCAGGCATGACTCGATTGATTTTTAAATCTGCTGTTTCGTCGATTTCCGTATTTTCAATTATCGTCATTTTTTCATAACGTCGATATATGACCTGTTTCATCGCAGCATAATCGTCGCCAGGAGTAATATCATTAATATTAAAACGTCTATATTCTGCGTTCTGCATTACGTGATTATGAAACACTACGCAGGATGCTTGTGTCGCCTCCCCTTGAGTATGACTGACATCAAAACATTCGATGCGGAACTGATCGATATTATCGACATCTAATTCCAGCACATTCACTAAAGCACGAGTACGCGCTTGCTGCGAACCTTGTTCCGAGAGCATACGCGCCAATGATAGTCGAGCTCCTTTGACTGCCATCTCTAGCCAAGCACGTCTTTGTTCTTGCGGTTGAAACGAACAGTGGATACGATGGCCGCACTGTGCCATTAATGCAATCATGAGATCTGGTGCATCAAACTCTACATTCAGTATTAATTGCGAGGGGATAAACTGATCCGCATAATGTTGCGCCAAAAAAGCAGTCAACACTTCCACTTCGATATGATTTTCGGCCGCTAATTGAGCGTCTTCGAGATGGCTCGGAAAATAGGCACGGTCACCCAAATGTCGACCACCACGTACCATGGCGAGATTGACACAAGCGCGACCACCTTCAACAATCACGGCAATAATATCGATGTCGCTATCATTGGTCGTTTCCATGCTTTGCTGGTGCAAAATTTTAGAAAGTGCCGACATCTGATTGCGCACCAAGACTGCCTGTTCAAATTTAAGCTGCTCAGCATATTCCAGCATTTTCGTTTCTAGATTTTGCATCACTTCAGATTGTCGACCACGTAAAAATTTGGCTGCATTTTCAACATCTGCCAAATAATTTTCATCCGAAATGATATTGACGCACGGCGCGCTGCATCGATGAATCTGATGTAGCAAACAGGGTCTGGTACGGTTGGCAAATACGCTATCTTCACAACTGCGTAACAGAAAGATTTTTTGCAGCAGCTGCATTGACTCTTTCACTGCCCAAGCAGATGGGAAAGGCCCAAAGTACTGATGTTTTTTATCGACAGCACCACGATAGTAAGTCATGCGTGGAATCCGCTCACTCGTAATCTTTAGATAGGGATAAGATTTATCGTCACGAAATAAAATGTTATAGCGCGGCCGCAATGCTTTGATTAGATTATTTTCTAAAATCAGAGCTTCTGCCTCGCTACGTGTTACGGTAGTTTCAAGTCGCGCGATTTTTTCCACCATCATCGCAATGCGAGGACTACTCAGTGTTTTTTGAAAATAACTGGAAACACGTTTTTTCAGATCCCGTGCTTTACCAACATACAATACGTTTTCTTGTCTATCAAAATAACGATATACACCAGGTAAGTTAGGTAGTTTCGCGATTGTATCGAGTACCGCAGTACGAGTATCTGGATCAGGTGCGTTAACCATATCAAGCCAACTAAATTTGTTCTACGATGACAAAGGCAACAGCATATTCGACTTCATCCGACATTGAGACACGAGCACTTAAACCTTGCTCTGTCATCCATTCCAATAAAACGCCATTCATCGAAATAATTGGTTTTCCATCTAACTCGTTTAAGATTTGCATTGCATGCCACGTCATCGGCATCCGCATACCTAAACCAATTGCCTTTGAAAAGGCTTCTTTTGCAGCAAATCGTGTAGCGAGGAATCGTTGCCCACGAACATCAGACTTAGCTTTTCGCTCAAAATAAATCTCTAGTTCATTCACACCAAGTATTTTCTTTACAAATCGATCACCGTTGCGTCGTAACACCAACTCAATGCGAGAAATTTGAACAATATCGGTGCCAATACCAAAAATCATTTTACGGACAGCCTCGCTTTTACCATAATCGCTTTCATATCACTGACGGCTTTGACCCAGCCAACAAAAACTGCATGTGCCACAATAGAGTGGCCAATATTTAATTCTGCAATTTCGGGAATTGCCGCAATTGCCTGTACATTAGTGTAATGCAAACCATGACCAGCATTTACTTTCAGCCCGCGCCGAACGCCATCTAAAACACCAGATCGAACACGCTGTAATTCGATTGCCTGACTGGTAGCGTCATTTGCATCGGCATATCGCCCAGTATGAATTTCTATAACGGTAGCGCCAGTCTCGGCTGCTGCCTGAATTTGATTTGTTTCTGAATCAATGAACAGACTAACTCTTACCCCCTCCGCCTGCAATTGCTTAACTGCTGACTGCACCTGAGAAAAATACTTTACAACGTCCAGTCCGCCTTCCGTTGTGATCTCTTCCCGTCTTTCAGGAACTAGGCAAACATCCTGAGGTTTTATGCGGCACGCAAAATCGAGCATTTCTGGAGTAATAGCAGTTTCCAGATTCATTCGCGTAACCAACTGCGGTCGAATTCGCTCAACGTCGGCATCCTTGATATGACGACGATCCTCTCGCATATGAAGCGTAATGCAATCTGCACCAGCTTCCTCGGCCAACAATGCAGCTTGCAGTGGATCAGGATAACTTGTGCCGCGGGCATTTCGCAAAGTCGCCACATGATCAATGTTAATTCCCAAGTCAATTACTTGGGATTGTTGATGTATGTTCATAGTTTTTGCAGATCGATAAGAATTTGTCTTGTATTCAGTGGAGTTCCATGTAAGTGATGTGCAAGTAAAGATCGCATCAACATTTTGCTTTGCATCTGTGTAGTGGCATCTAGATAATTGCCAATATTCATGTCCAACAAGGTTTTTCCGATTACCAGAGGCATTCTTTCTAATTGTCGCGCTGGTCGCGTACCATGTTCAGGATCAAACACATAAAAAATATCGCTAGAAACTCTTTTTTTCGTTTCGATGCAAAAAGTCAAATCACCGATGAAGCCAGACTCTCGAAGCAAGTTGAGTTCAAATTTTCTTAATACAATTGGTGCAGGTTCATTATGTGCAAGTTGATTGAGCGTCGACACATAATGGTCAAATAATATGGGATGAGGTTCGTCTCGAACCAAAAATTTCACCAAAAGCTCATTCAAATAAAACCCGCATAGCAATGCCGATTTTTCTAAAGGTAACATTCCCCCTACCCATTCCGCAGCGCTTAGCGTACGGATCTCTGACTTACCGACCCAACCGATGCTCAATGGCTGAAATGTCTGCAATACATTGCGCAACTGGGAGTGTGGCCGCTTCGCGCCTTTTGCGACAAGTCCAACACGACCATAATCTCGACTAAAAACATCGACAATGAGACTAGTTTCTTTGTAAGGATATGAGTGCAGCACAAAACTCGGTTGACTAGAAATGCGTATTTCTTTTGAAAGTGTTTTTTTTGCCAGCTTAGGTCGCTGCACAAGCTTTAAAACGGAAGCCTGATTTTCCTTAGATTCAGTTACAGGTAATGCATTGATACTCAGGCTTGCACCCTGCTCTTTCATAGCATTCTTATTCGTAGCCGTAAGCACGCAAACCAGCTTCATTGTCAGCCCAGCCAGATTTAACTTTTATCCAAATTTCTAAGTAAACTGGGCCACCAAACAATTTCTCCATATCTTGGCGTGACTGTGTAGAAATATCTTTAAGGCGTGCTCCCTTATTACCAATCACCATCGATTTATGCCCATCACGCTCAACCAGAATAGCAATGAATATGCGTCGCAAATTACCTTCTTGCTCGAATTTCTCAATTAAAACAGTGCTTGTATAAGGTAATTCGTCACCAACAAAACGGAATAGTTTTTCGCGTACGATCTCTGTAGCAAGAAATTTTTCACTTCGATCTGTAATGTCGTCTGCACCAAAAATAGGGGGATTCAAAGGTAAATATTTCTTTGTTTCGCCCTCAAGGTTTTCCAATTGAAATCCTAACGTTGCAGATACGGGAACCACTGCCGCAAATGGGAAAAGTGCCATGATTTTTTGCGCAAACGGCATCATCACCGCTTTATCTTTGACACGATCCGATTTATTAATAACCAGAATACATGGTACGTTTTTTGGCAACAAATCGATCACTTGCTGATCTGCAGGACCGAAGGTGCCGGCTTCAATAATGAATAAAATAACATCAGAGGCAGTAAGAGTATTTGTTACCGTTCGGTTTAAAGTTCGATTCAAAGGATTTGCGTGTCGAGTCTGAAAGCCAGGCGTATCTACATATACGTATTGTGTATTTTCTTTAGTCTGTATTCCGGTAATACGATGTCGTGTCGTTTGCGCTTTGCGAGACGTAATACTTACTTTCGCCCCGATCAAGGCATTCATTAACGTCGACTTACCAACATTTGGGCGACCAACAATGGCGATGTAACCACACCGGAAATCAGGAGTATTTAATGAGTCATTCATGCGGTTTTTGGACGTAGGTTGTGCTGTGCTGCTTTTTCTAATGTTACTTGGCTAGTGGATGAGTCCAATAGAGAATTTTGTTTGGATAAATTTGAATTTTTTCGCTCTTGAGTCACATCCGTCTGAACTGTAGCTATTCCGGCCAATTTCAACTGAGATGTTCTTGGTTTACCCTTACGAGCGACAGGTGTCTTCGAAAGCATCGCCAGTGCCGTTTCAAGAGCGAGTTTGGCTGCTGCCTGCTCACCTGCGCGACGACTCCCCCCCGCGCCAAATACTTGTATCTCTAACTTAGGAACCACGCATTCTATTTCAAATTCTTGATTGTGCGCTGCTCCGTGAGTCGCCACAACATTGTAAAGAGGTAAAGCAATTTTTTTACTTTGCAAGAACTCTTGCAATAATGTCTTAGCATCCTTACCAAGAGTCGTTGGATCAACCGTCACTAGTACTTGCGTATAGAGTAATTTAATTACATCACGAGCAGCATCAAACCCTGCATCGAGAAAAACTGCACCAAATAGAGCCTCCAAGGTATCCGCCAAAATTGAAGGGCGACGAAACCCTCCGGATTTTAATTCGCCCTCACCCAAACGCAAAAATTGTGATAGCTCGATTCGTTGAGCTATTTCATAAAGAGATTGCTGCTTAACTAAATTTGCCCGGACCCTAGAGAGGTCGCCTTCATCAATATTTGCAAAACGCTCAAATAACAAGGACGCGATAACACAATTCAATATAGAGTCGCCCAAAAATTCTAGCCGTTCATTATGCAAAACACTGTGACTCCGATGTGTCAACGCCTGCTGCAATAATGCAACATCCCGGAACTGATGCCCCAATTTTTTTTGCAATAACTGATCATTCATATAAAATTTTACTTATTCTAGCTTTTTGGTAACTATGCCACTTTTTGCGGTAGTTCCCGCGTATTCCAACAATAAACTGGCAGGACCGACCAAAGGAATTTTTTTTGTGTAAGCAAAGCTCACTTCCATAACTTCGCCATTCCTTACGATCGACAAATCTTTGCCAGATATCGCATCAAAATATCCAATCTCAGCTTGCTTATCAAAACTACTCTGGATTTCCCTAGGCGTCGAACCAGCTTTCTGAGCTGAAACAATAGCTTTTTTTATCGACATAAACTCAATAACAGTTGGAGCGACTTTTATCCCTAGCATAGCAATGAGAGCAAGAATACCTAGGGTTAAAATCAAGCCAATCAATGAAATTCCACGCTGTCTACGAAATAAGGCATTATTGTTTTGCATATTTTCTGACTCCTGTCCGTTATTGAAAACTACCTATACGTTTTAGATTACCAAAATTCATCCAGATAAAAAAAGCTTTCCCAACTATATTTTGGTTCGGAACGAAACCCCAATATCGGCTATCCAAACTATTATCTCGATTATCGCCCATCATAAAGTACTGAGCCTCCGGGACCGTGCAAGAGAATCCTGTTTCATCGTAGCTACATAACTCTCTGTTCGGAAACGGATGAGGGTCTCTGACAAATGCCGGCATTCTTTCATCGTTAAGTATTCTATGTTTTACATTGGTCAAATTTTCATTGAACTGGTTTGAATAACTTAGTCGTTCATCATCTAGGAAATCAGGCAACGGTTCATAAGAAATTTGTTTTCCATTGACCGACAAACGTTTATTTTTATAAATAATTTTATCGCCAGGCACGCCTATAACACGTTTAATATAGTCCAAGCTTGGATTTTCTGGATATTTAAATACCATTACATCGCCGCGCTGAGGATCACTAATATTCAATATTTTTTTATTTATAATTGGCAAGCGTATGCCGTATGTAAATTTATTAACAAGAATTAGATCCCCCACGTACAAAGTTGGCAGCATCGAACTTGATGGAATTTTGAATGGTTCATATAAAAATGAACGCAAGAAAAAAACCAAAGCAATCACTGGAAAAAAGCTGCCTGAATACTCAATCCACGCTGGCTGTTTAAGCAGGCGCGCCTCCAATTCAGACCGCCCCCCAGTTTCCAATCTAATACCTTCGGCGTTCAATTTAGCACTTCTAGCATCAAATTCTGACAACGCCTTATCTGCGATGGCACGACGTTGTTTGCCAAGAAAAAAAATATCAAGGAACCAAATCACACCAGTGACAATCGTAAGGACAAATAGGATTAGGGCAAAATTCCCTAAAATTGATTGAAAACTCATTTATCTTCCACTTGTAAAATTGCCAAAAATGCTTCCTGTGGGATTTCCACTGATCCGACCTGTTTCATTCGCTTCTTACCAGCCTTTTGCTTTTCTAGCAATTTGCGTTTCCGGCTAATATCTCCGCCATAACATTTTGCCAAGACGTTTTTCCTTAATGCTTTCACGTTTTCGCGAGAAATAATATTCGCTCCAATCGCAGCCTGGATTGCCACATCAAACATTTGACGTGGAATCAGCTCACGCATCTTTGCCGCAACTGCACGACCTCGATAATGGCTATTGGAACGGTGAACAATAATGGCAAGAGCATCAACTTTTTCACTATTAATTAACATATCAACTTTAACAACATCGGCAGCACGGTACTCTTTGAACTCGTAATCCATAGAGGCATAACCACGCGAGGTTGATTTTAGCTTGTCAAAGAAGTCTAATACAATTTCGGCCATTGGCATTTCATATGTCAATTTCACTTGTCGACCGTGATAATTCATGTCCAACTGAACGCCTCGCTTCGATGTACATAAAGTAATAACTGACCCCACATATTCTTGTGGCATATACAAATTAACAGTAACTATCGGTTCACGAATTTCATTTATTTTAGATGGATCCGGCATCTTAGACGGATTATCCACCAATAAAATACTTCCATCACCCATCGCAACTTCATAGACTACAGTTGGAGCAGTGGTAATGAGATCCATGTCGAACTCACGCTCCAAACGCTCCTGAACAATTTCCATATGTAACAAGCCAAGGAAGCCGCATCGAAAACCAAAACCAAGAGCCTGTGACACCTCAGGTTCATACATTAATGCCGCGTCATTGAGTTTTAACTTTTCCAATGAATCGCGCAAGGCATCATATTGATTTGCTTCAACTGGAAATAGCCCTGCAAAAACTTGGGGCTGCACTTCCTTAAATCCAGGCAAAGCCTCAGTCGCTTGCTTACCAACAATTGTGATTGTGTCTCCAACCTTGGCCGACTTCAATTCTTTAATTCCAGCAATAATAAAGCCGACTTGACCCGCAGATAGCTGTGTTCTTGACAAAGATTTAGGTGTAAATACCCCCACACTTTCAACAAGATGTTGTGCTTCAGTCGCCATGAATAGTATTTTGTCTTTTGGACGCAAAGTACCATTAAAGATACGCACTAACATAACAACACCAACATAGTTATCAAACCATGAATCCACGATTAATGCTTGCAAAGGCCCATTTGGATCCCCTTGCGGAGCTGGCACTTTAACAATCAAGGATTCCAATACATCCTGTACGCCCAAGCCCGTTTTTGCAGAACAATGCACAGCATCAGCAGCATCAATACCAATAACTTCTTCAATTTCGCTAATCGCGTTATCTGGATCCGCCGAGGGCAAGTCAATTTTATTCAAAACAGGCACGACTTCAACACCCAACTCAATTGCCGTATAGCAATTAGCAACCGTTTGAGCCTCCACTCCTTGCGATGCATCAACTACAAGTAAAGCACCTTCGCAAGCAGACAGGGAACGGCTTACTTCATAACTAAAGTCAACGTGACCTGGTGTATCGATCAAATTAAGATTGTAAATTTGACCATCTCGCGCCTGATAAGTTAGCGCCGCAGTCTGAGCTTTAATGGTAATGCCGCGCTCTCGCTCGATATCCATGGAATCAAGCACCTGCGCTTCCATCTCCCTATCAGATAAGCCTCCACATAGCTGGATGATACGATCAGCCAGTGTTGATTTACCATGGTCAATATGAGCAATGATTGAAAAATTACGGATGTTATTCATTAGGGAGACAAAGAGTCGATTACGAAAAAGGCACTCAAAACTGGGCAATGATCGCCAGGCGAGCGTCTAGTGTTTGAATTATACAAAACGTCATTTTACCGGATTTTAGCTCGGAAAGCCCACAATTCATGCTTTGGATGAATTCCAGCGAAATGCAATAAGGAAATATAACGATATCATGTCGCCATATATTTTTCATATCGAATTAAAAACAATATTACAATCACATCTTAATCTTCCCCAGAAAACAAAAATCCGGGGAAATTATGAACAGAGCTTTGGGGTATATCCCATTTTTTATCATAATCAATTTTTGCCAAATACAAACCATCAGGCATAAATGTAGGCGCTGATAAACTACGATTACAACTCACTAACAAATGTGCGATCCAATCGGGCTTCTGTTTTTTCAATCCCACAATGATCAAAGCCCCAACGATATTGCGTACCATGTGGTGCAAAAATGCATTTGCATGAAAACTCAGTACGATAAGGTCTCCTTTTTGTCGAATTTGAACATCGTACATGCATTTAACTGGTGATTTTGCTTGACACGAAGCTGCACGAAAAGCGGTGAAATCATGCTCGCCAAGCAAATATTTAGAAGCTTCGCGAATCACATCAAGATCTAATGGCCGAAATACCCAACCCGCACGCTTAGCCCATAGTGGTGAACGAATAGGATTGTTATATAATACATAATGATATGTACGGGCATAAGCACTGAAACGCGCATGAAAGTTATCATGGGCATCTGGATCGTCAAATTGAACTTCCTTAACCCAGCGAACAACGACTGACGATGGCAAAAACGCATTTATTCCATTCACCCATGAATGCATAGTTCTATCGAGCGCGGTATCAAAGTGAACCACTTGCTCAATTGCGTGCACCCCTGCATCCGTACGCCCAGCACAACTCGTTGAGACAGGATATTTAGAAAAGGCAGATAGTGCGCGCTCAAGCACATCTTGAACTGTTTTCCCGTTTGGCTGAGTTTGCCATCCATGCCAGCAGCTCCCATCATATTGCACACCCAACACCAAACGTTTTAGTTCCATTATTTAATTCTTTACGATTATAAAAAAGGGCGCCAGCAAATAGCCGCGCCCATTTTTATTAAAAACACCAATCACGTCAATTGTATAAGCATACTTTTCGCTTTTTCAATTTGATCAGAAGTTCCACCTTTTAACACCTCATCGAGTAACTCGCGAGCACCTTCTTTGTCGCCGATTTCATGATATGCAACTGCCAGATCTAGTTTTGTAGCCATTTCAGCATTATACGATTGCTCGTCCTCCCCTGATGATGCTGACGACTCCAATTTGACATCCTCAGCACCAAGATCTAGATCAATTCCAGAAAGATCAAACTCATATGCGGCCAACGGTGCTTCTTGCTCAACCTCTAATGGCAATAGAGCATCAATTGTGTCTACAGTAACGGGAGGGGCCATCGAATTAACGCTTGTTAATGCTTCCGAAGTGGACGTGGAATCAAAATCAATATGATCCAAGCCACCAACAACATCAAGATCCGAAGCAACATTCACTGATTCTTTTATATGCTCAGTTGATGACTGAATCGTTGTTCCACTTGAACCCAAATCAAAATCTATCGTTCCGAAATCAACTACTGGAGTTTCCTCCAAAGGCTCTTGCGACGTTAAACCAACCACCTTCGGGGAATTCTCTGGTAAAAGAGGAGCATCAAATTGTTCAACATCTTCTGAATTTGGAATATCCAAATCAAAATCTAAGCTTCCTATATCGAACGAATCGGCTTCACTCGCTTCGGCACTCATCGATTCCTTTGTCAACGCCACATCCTCTGTCAAGCCTGAAGCAGTATCAATAATACTAATCGACTCCAGCATATCATCCGAAAGGGAATTTCCAAGCAAAGCCTCAGGATCCAAATCTTCCAATGGCTGAGTACTTACTCCAAGAGCTGCACCAGATTGCATTTCAGCTTGAGCTTTTCCTCCAGCGTAAAGCGGATTGGTCGGTTCAAGCATAACGCCCATTGAAGCGGCTTGAGCCCATTCATCTCCCTCGCCACTGGTCATCCCATACAATTCGCTTGCTAGACGTTCAAATGACCTTGGATCTTTACGATTGTAGTAAATTTCTAACAACTTAACGCGCACAGCATGTCGATCTGGTTGTGTACGTAGAGCTTCCTTCAGAATTTCTTCAGCTTGAGAGTCTCTACCGTAAGCAATATAGACATCCGCCTCTGCAATTGGATCCACTTCGTTTGCGTCCAACTGACTTGCCGAGGGTGCAAAATTTGAATTGAAGACGCTATTATTGGTATCAACGCTCTGTCCGCCTGTTGATCCAAACATAGAGTTCGCCTTCATACTAGAACCGGTCAAAATACTATCGTCAAACTGTTGCAACTTTTTCTTGCGACGGCTTGAAAATATTCCATAACCGGCTACCAGCGCAGCAATTATTCCCAAGGGAAGAACAAAACCACTTTCCATTATGCCATCAAAAAAACCTGGCTCTGGCGGCGGCGGGGCTACTGCTTTTCGTTTTGAAGCGGCCGCGACTACAGGCACCGATGCTTGTTTAGTTGCAGACAAGGATGCGGCAACTTCTGCTGATACATTAGTTGAAGTTGCAGCAGCAGAAGTAACACTTGGTGCAATAACTTCTTTAACGCTCGCGGCTTTCGGCTCAACTTTAGCAATTGCTGCCGCTTGTTTCTCAGCTAGATCCTTGTCTTTTATCTTAAGAAGTTTATTTAGCTCGCCAACATTCTTCTCAAGCTCCTTTACTCTTGCATTTGCATCAGCAATCGCTTTATCTTTCGCCAGCTTATCTTCTTCGACTGCCGCCTTAGTAATGACTGATTTTGAAGTTGCGACAGGAGATGCTTTCGATAATCTTAATTTATCCAAAGCTTCATTTGTTGCTGTAGGTACTTCTTTTATTTTGGCAGTAATCGATCCGCTAACAGTTTGTTTGCTAGCTACTGATTTTTGTTCTGGCGCATCAGCCACATGTCCGGCCAATTTACTTCGGTAAGAATTAAAATCTGCAGCATGCGCCATGACGACCGAGTGAGACTCACCCTTACTAATTGCTTGAAGACTTTCCGTATCGGGAATCGTTAGTATTTGTCCGACTTTCAAACGATTCATGTTACTACCAGAAAAAGCTTGTGGATTAGCTTTGTACAGGCTCACCAACATTTGATCTAATGATAAGCCTTCATTCTTGTACTCACTTGCAACCTTGCTCAAGGTATCGCCAATCTTGACCTTGTAGTCCCCACTACCGGATGTTTCTTTACGCATCTCCGTTTTTTTTGTTGCAACTCTTTTTTGAATCGTCGGGGAATCTGAAACAACCTCGCTCTGAGACCCTTGCGGAGTTGAGTACTTTGGTGTTGGTACAGATGGAGAAGTAGTCGCGATATTGACTGGATTGGCGACTTGGGCCGATTGACTATTTCTTAATTCAGCGGGATCTAATAGAAATGTATATTCTCGCAACAATTTACCACTACTTGAATTCATCTCTAGCAGCAAATCAACAAAGGGCTCATTCATTGCCTGAGTTGACGTAACCCTTATTACATAACCAGCACCCCGTGGCTCAACAGAAAAGCGCATTGAAAGAAGAGCTGGATTAAAATCAATACTGGCTTGTTTAAAAGCATCTACAGAGGCTAATTTAGGAACCAATGATGAAACTTCATCTTTATTCGGCGATGTGAGTTCAATCTCTGCTCGTAACGGCTGTCCTAGCGCTGAAAGTACCGTTAGTCGACCAAGGCCAGTAGCGTGCGCATTCGATAGCAGCAACAAAGATGAGGCTACGGCAGCACTCAGTACTTTGCGACCCAGAGAAATCATCGGTAAGCGTTTATAATTATGCATTTTATAGGACATTTATTTGGGGAATTTAGCAAATTCAGGTTAGCGGCTGCAATTAAGACTACTAAAAAGCGTCATATTGTCTCAAGATAACATTACAAATGTTGTGGCGCAAGCTTAACGCGATTTGCAACTATGGTAAATACATTAAGACGCAAAACCAAGCTATATACTATATAAAACGTTGTTGCAGTTTGACAATTGAAGAATACAACAACTAATTTAACGCTGAAAACAATAAGGAGTGAAATATCACTCCTTATTGTTTTTTCATTTGTTAGTTTGAACTATAAATTAATACTATCAATCGTCTATAAGGATACGTAACATCCTGCGTAATGGTTCTGCCGCCCCCCAAAGTAATTGATCGCCGACTGTGAATGCCGACAAATATTCGCCCCCCATTTGCATTTTGCGTAATCTCCCGACAGGAATTGTCAGACTACCGGTGACAGCGGCAGGAGTCAAATCACGCATGGACGCCTCGCGATTATTTGGTATTAGCTTAACCCATTGATTATTTTGCGCAATAATGTCATTAATTTCATCAAGCGGAACATCTTTTTTGAGCTTAATGGTCAACGCTTGCGAATGGCAGCGCATGGCACCAACACGTATGCACAGACCGTCAACTGGCGTTGCCTTGCTTGCAAATCCTTCACCTCGCCCCAGAATTTTATTGGTTTCCGCGCCAGCTTTCCACTCCTCTTTGGAAACGCCATTATGCATGTCCTTATCTATCCATGGAATCAAATTTCCAGCAAGCGGCACTCCGAATTGTTTAGTTTCATCTTCAGTGAAACTGTGTTGTTTTGCCAAAACTTTACGATCAATTTCCAAAATAGCGGCTGCTGGATTATCTAGCAGAGATTTCACTTCAGCATTAATTGAACCGAATTGAGTTAATAATTCACGCATATGCTGGGCACCGCCGCCGGATGCAGCCTGATATGTCATAGACGACACCCAATCGACTAAATCATGCTGAAATAAACCACCTAGGCCCATCAGCATGCAAGAAACTGTGCAATTGCCGCCAATATAATTTCTCATGCCACGATTCAGTGCCGTCTTGATTACGTTCAAATTAACAGGATCAAGCACAATGACTGCATCATCATTCATTCGCAAGCTTGAAGCTGCATCGATCCAGAAACCATTCCAACCCGCAGCACGAAGCTTAGGGAAAATTTCTGTCGTGTAATCACCGCCTTGGCAAGTAATAATAATGTCGCATTTACTCAATGCACCAATATCATTTGCGTCTTTTAATGTTTTTTCATTTTTCGCCATCACAGGGGCCGCACCGCCTGTATTCGAGGTAGAAAAAAACACTGGTTCAATATGAGAGAAATCTCCCTCTTCCTGCATACGCTGCATCAGAACCGAACCCACCATTCCACGCCAACCGACCAAACCGACTAGTTTCATCATCTTTCCCTAATATTTGCAGATTCCCCTGCGGATTACTCAACGATTACTTGCAACTAAACAACATTCAAACTTTCTAGCTAAACTAGTGCCTGCACCACGGCGGCACCCATCTCAACTGTACCGACCTTAATGGTTCCAGCCTCATAAATATCAGGCGTTCGCAAACCTTGTGCCAGTACTTTTTTAACCGCAGTTTCTATGCGGTCTGCATGTTCCGCTTTACCGAGTGAGTAGCGCAACATCATCGCTGCAGACAAAATTGTTGCCAGTGGATTGGCAATGCCTTTACCCGCGATATCAGGAGCCGAGCCATGCGAAGGCTCATACAAACCTTTATTATTGGCATCAAGTGAAGCAGAAGGCAACATGCCAATAGACCCCGTCAACATGGCGGCGGCATCAGACAAAATATCGCCAAACATATTGCCGGTTACCAGTACGTCGAATTTTTTTGGCGCTCGCACTAATTGCATTGCCGCGTTATCGACATACATATGATCAAGTGTGACATCCGGGTATTCTTTATGTACATCAGTAACGATATCTTTCCAGAACTGGAACGTCTCAAGCACATTGGCTTTATCTACGCTAGTTAGGCGTTTATCGCGTTTTTGTGCTGCCTGGAACGCCACATGAGCAATACGTCGAATTTCGCCCTCAGCGTAGCGCATGGTATCAAAGCCCTCGCGCTGCCCTTTGAAAGGTCCATCGGGGCAAATACGGACGCCGCGTGGCTGTCCAAAATAAATATCTCCGGTCAATTCGCGAATGATCAAAATATCTAAGCCAGAAACGACCTCGGGTTTCAAGGTTGAAGCACCGGCAAGTTCAGGATACAAAATAGCAGGTCGCAGATTAGCAAACAAATTTAGATTTTTACGCAAACCGAGTATGGCTTGCTCGGGTCGCAAAGAGCGCTCCAACGTGTCATATTTCCAATCACCTACAGAACCGAATAAGATCGCATCGGCATCTTGCGCCAGCTTCAATGTACTGTCAGGCAAAGGATGTCCAGATGCCTCATAGCCAGCACCACCGACGGGCGCTGTTTCCATCTCAAAAGATTCGCCTAACGCATTCAACACCTTTACTGCTTGTTCAACGATTTCAGGACCAATACCGTCACCGGGCAAAATTGCAATTTTCATATTCTTAAAGAATTCGATTAAATAGTATTAACGAGCCAAGGCTGGGTAGCGATATGACGTTCTTCAAACGCACGTATTTTGTCTGATTGACGTAAAGTTAATCCGATATCGTCCAGACCGTTCAATAAACAATATTTGCGAAACGCATCAACCTCAAAATGGTAGCTTGTGTCGCCGTTAGATGTGGTGACAAGCTGCGTATCCAAATCAACGATCAATCGATAGCCTGGAAATGCCTTAACCTCATTAAACAAATGATCAATGCTTTGCTCAGATAAAACAATCGGCAACAAACCGTTCTTAAAACAATTGTTAAAGAAAATATCGGCAAAACTCGGCGCAATCACCGCACGAAAACCATATTGCTCTAGCGCCCACGGCGCATGCTCTCGCGAAGAACCGCAACCAAAATTCTTACGCGTCAGCAAAATCGAAGCCCCCTGATAACGCGGCTGATTCAATACAAAATCTGGATTGAGAGGACGTTTGCTGTTATCAATACCGGGCTCACCATGATCGAGGTAACGCCATTCATCGAACAGATTTGGACCAAATCCACTACGTTTTATCGATTTTAAAAATTGCTTTGGAATAATGGCATCGGTATCCACATTCGCTCTATCCATGGGCGCAACTAAGCCATCAAGTACAGTAAATTTTTCCATAATTATTTCTTCGATGCGCCTTCCATTTTTTCGCCGACTTTTTTAACGTCCTGGCCAAAACCATGTACAGTATTGCAACCAGCTAGAAAAAACATACAAAGAGCAAGAGCAATTAATTTTTTCATGTCGAATTCTCAAAAAAGTTTAACGAAAAGTGCGAACATCCACAAAATGACCGGCAATACCAGCGGCAGCGGCCATTGCAGGAGAGACCAAATGAGTGCGACCTCCTTGTCCCTGTCGACCTTCAAAATTACGATTTGACGTTGAGGCACAGCGTTCACCCGGTTCCAGCCTGTCAGCATTCATTGCCAGACACATAGAACAACCTGGTTCGCGCCACTCAAAACCCGCATCGCGGAAAATCTTATCCAAGCCTTCGCGCTCCGCCTGATCTTTTACCAATCCAGAGCCTGGCACAACCATCGCCAACTTAACATTTGACGCCCGGAACTTACCTCGCACCACCGCTGCGGCTGCACGCAAATCTTCAATACGCGAATTAGTGCACGAGCCGATAAATACCTTATCAATCCGGATATCCTCGATTGCCATATTCGGCTTCAAAGCCATATATGCCAAAGCTTTTTCCATTGCATCGCGCTTTACGGAATCTTTTTCCTGATCTGGATCTGGCACTCGGTTATCAATAGCAACCACCATTTCCGGAGAAGTACCCCACGTCACTTGCGGCTTAATTTCAGCCGCATTGAGCGTCACAACCAAATCAAATTTAGCACCAACATCGGTATGTAAATTACGCCAATACTCTACAGCACGGTCCCAATGTGGCCCCACAGGCGACAATGGCCGCCCTTTAACATAGTCAATCGTAATTTGATCCACCGCCACCATACCAGCGCGGGCTCCAGCTTCAATCGCCATATTGCAAACGGTCATGCGCCCTTCCATAGACAGATTACGGATAGTTGAGCCGGCAAATTCGATTGCATAGCCGGTACCGCCTGCAGTACCGATCTTGCCAACAATCGCAAGGACAACATCTTTTGCTGTCACACCCACAGGTAGCGCCCCGTCCACTTGCACCAACATCGATTTGGATTTTTTGGCTATCAAAGTTTGTGTTGCGAGTACGTGTTCAACTTCAGACGTACCAATGCCGTGCGCCAAACAAGCGAATGCGCCATGCGTGGAGGTGTGAGAATCGCCGCAGACCACCGTCATGCCCGGCAAGGTTGCGCCCTGCTCTGGCCCAATCACATGGACAATCCCTTGACGTTTGTCATTCATGCCAAAGTAAGTTAAGCCATATTGTTTAGCATTAGCATCCAGCGTTTCCACCTGCAGACGTGAAATCGGATCGTCAATACCATTGATGCGATTGGTGGTCGGCACATTATGATCCGCCACCACTAAATTTGCAGACAACCTCCAAGGTTGCCGCCCCGCCAAACGCAGTCCATCAAAAGCCTGCGGGCTGGTGACCTCGTGGAGTAAATGGCGATCGATATACAAGATAGCGGTGCCATCCTCATCCTCATGTACTACATGAGATTCCCAAAGTTTATCGTAGAGCGTCTTAAGCATGATTTGATGTTTAAAAAATGGAATAAATCGTAAAGCGTAAATTTCGTTTAGCTCTTGATTATGCCACAATTGTGCAATGCAAGATCGCACAAGCACATCAATTTAAGGAACAATTGGTTCAAAACAAAAAATCAAAAATAACAAAAGCGACAAAATTTTCATCTGAAAATTGAGTCAAACCTAGGCTTTCTCCATTTTATATTCAGCATTTTTGAATTTTTTCCACGCCAAACATTGGCGCCAGTTTGACATCACCACATTGAGCGCGATGACGTAATGCATGATCCATTAATACCAAAGCCAGCATCGCCTCTGCGATTGGGGTAGCTCGTATACCGACACAAGGATCATGCCGACCAAAAGTCTCAACCATGACAGGATTACCATCCTTGTCGACTGAGCGTCGCGGAGTCCGAATTGATGACGTCGGTTTGATTGCAATAGACACGGTAATATCCTGACCAGTAGATATGCCGCCTAGCACGCCACCTGCGTTATTTCCAATAAAACCATCTGGCGTCAGCTCATCGCCGTGCTGTGAACCTTTCTGCGCTATAGAATTGAAACCAGCACCGATTTCAACACCTTTAACAGCGTTAATTCCCATCATTGCGTAGGCGATTTCAGCGTCAAGCTTGTCGTAAATTGGCTCACCCAGACCCACCGGCACGCCACTGGCAACAATATCTATCCGCGCCCCGATAGAATCACCATCCTTGCGTAACGCGTCCATATAATCCTCGAGCCGCGCAATGACATCCGCATTGTTAGTAGGAGCAAAAAAAGGATTTGTTGAAACATAATCCCACGATTCAAACGGTATGATAATGTCACCTAACTGACTCATTCCACCTTTGAATGTTGTTCCATATTTTTGAAATAACCATTTCTTTGCGATCGCCGCTGCACCGACAACAGGAGCAGTTAAGCGTGCAGAAGAACGACCACCACCGCGAGGATCGCGGATACCATATTTATGCCAATATGTGTAATCAGCATGCCCTGGTCGGAAAGTTTCGGTAATGTTTCCGTAATCCTTGCTGCGCTGATCTTCATTACGGATTAAGAGTGCAATCGGCGTTCCCGTCGTTAGTCCTTGATAAACACCTGACAAAATTTCTACCGTGTCAGACTCCTGCCGCTGTGTTACATGTCGCGAAGTTCCTGGCTTTCTTCGATCGAGCTCAGGTTGAATATCGGATTCGGACAACAACAAGCCTGGGGGACATCCATCAATCACACACCCAATCGCCGGTCCGTGCGACTCGCCGAAAGTTGTAACAGTAAATAGACTTCCAAAAGTATTACCTGACATAATATTCGCTATAGAGAATTCAAAAAATTGACGTATTTTAACAGCGATAAGTTAGCGCCTAGCTGAAACAGCGCTGAAGACGAACCGTTTTCTCGGAAAAGTGTCATCAAATTACTTTTTTTCTCCTAAAACGACAATTTCCTATATATTCTTGTTTTATACTTTGCTGTGGTTATGCATCCAGCGATATTCTGACTTACGAACATCTCTATATTAAAAAGATAAATCCATTCTTGGAGCTACACCGCAGATGAGCGCATTGACCCATTCTTCCGAAGATGATCTGATTTTTTTGGATGAGCCTGAGGCATATGATGTTGCAGCAACAGTAAAAATGAATCCTACATGGAGGATCATGATTATTGATGACGATCCAGATGTTCATTCTGCGACAACGTTTGCACTAGGCAGCCTAGAAATTCAACATCGCCCCCTAAGTTTCCTACACGCATACTCTGCAGCAGAAGCGCGCGATATACTTTCCAACGAAACCGACATTGCCATCATCTTGCTCGACGTGGTCATGGAACAGGAAGACGCAGGATTGCAATTAGTTAGTCATATTCGTAAAACCTTGGGATTGGCCGATGTCCGAATCATTTTACGCACTGGACAACCGGGATATGCGCCGGAAATTGATGCTATTCGTGATTACGATATCAATGACTATAAAACCAAATCTGAACTGACACGCACCAAACTGTATACGGCGGTTACCTCAGCAATTCGCTCATATGAGCAAATTTGCGCAATTTCAGCGAGTCGCCGCGGCTTAGAATTAATAATTAACGCCAGCACTGAGCTCATTGCATTGCAAGGATTACAAAATTTTGCGGCTGGCATCTTGGTACAACTTACCGGGCTATTGGGCGAACAAACCGAAGGTTTTGCCTGCACCCAACAAACTAACGTTAGCGATGCTAACGGTATGCCCAACTTATCTATCATTGCTGCAACTGATGCATTTTCCAAATGGATAAATCAATCAGTCGACACGGTGACTGACGTTGCAATACAAGCCTCACTGCATCAAGCGCTAAAAGATCGTCAAAATTTATATCAATGCGAGTCAACAGTCTTATATTTCAGCAATGTCGCAAGCCATGATCTGACCGTATATCTCAACACGGGCTTACACATTAATGATTTGGACAAGCGATTACTAGAAGTATTTTGCAGTAACGTGTCGGTTGGCTTGGATAATGTCATGCTGACTTCCCGTCTGCACAACTATGCATTCTATGATCCCTTAACAGGCTTATCCAATCGTTTGAAGCTGCTGCAAACTTTAAACGAAACCCTACTGTCACCACTCAAGCAACATAGCGTTTTATCACTAATTGATATCGATCATTTTGCGGAAACCAATGATGCACTAGGCCATCAATTTGGTGATTTGCTGCTTTGCGCGGTAGCGCAACGTCTAAGTAGCCATTATGGAAAAGATTGTCAATTAGCACGTGTCGGTAGTGATACCTTTGCCTTGCTGGGCAACGACAGTTTGGTAAGGCCTGAAACAATTCTCGCCTTATTCACACTTCCTTTTGATGTAGATAATCAAGTTGTGCAACTATCCGCAACGATAGGTTTGGTCAAATTGATCGATTGCGACAGAGATGGCTCCGAAGCTTTAAAAGATACCAACATTGCACTAAAACGTGCCAAGACACATCAACGTTCTGGTTACACGTATTTCACCCGCGATATGGGCGTCGAAATTCGTGAGCGGGTACGCATGATGCACGCTTTGCGAGGTGCATTTGAAAGTGAACGTCTGTTCCTGGTATTTCAACCGCAGGTCGATATGCGTACCGGACAGGCGCTCGGGGCCGAAGCCTTGTTGCGCTGGAAAACCGAAGAGGGGAATTTCGTTCCACCCGATCAGTTCATTCCGATCGCCGAGTATTCCGGCCTCATCGTCAATATTGGCGAATGGGTGCTGCGTACCGCCTGCTATGAACTGGTGCACTTGCGCAGTCTTGGCTATACTGACTTTCAGATGGCGATCAACGTTTCTCAAGCTCAGTTCTCGCATCCCTTGTTCATGCAAACCCTGCACCGTGCGCTGCACGACTCAAAAGCGCCGCCTGAGTGCATAGAACTGGAGATTACCGAATCCATGGCGATGAAAGATCCCGAGTTGCTCATCAAGACCTTGCATCAGATTAAGCAGCTCGGCATTCGTGTCTCGATCGACGATTTCGGAACAGGATTTTCTTCTTTGAGCCATTTGCAAAAACTCGACGTCGACAAACTTAAGATTGACCGTGCTTTTGTCAATGA
>JAUSNO010000039.1 GCA_030645915.1 Undibacterium sp. | reverse complement strand
CCAATAGCGAGCTATTGGCAACGAAGAGCAGCAAAAGTAGCCGAAAATGCGCCGTCAGCACGCAAATAGCACCGCAGGTGCGCCTAATGGAAAATCTGGGTTTAACACGGCACGCCAGCACGCAATCCCCATGCGCCCTGCGGGGCCGACAGGCTGGAGAAGCGCATGGATAGTGCGACTCCAGCCTGCCTGTTGGCGGCTATTTCGTCGCGCTCTTCAAGGCATTTTGCAATCCGGCCGACGCGGGATTATTCACGTTTTGCCTGGCCAGAATATCTGTCGGCGTCACCGGCTTGCCGTAATAGGCGGCGTTCAGCGTATCGCGGACATCTAGCACAGAGCCATCCACCGCCATGCCGACGAAGGCGCCCTTGACCGTAGAATAGGCGATGAAGTCGGCGGTGAGTGAAGCCCCGGTGCCAACCCCCTTGGGACCGATCGCTACCGATGCATCGGCACCGAGCTTGAGCTTGTTCGAATACAGCGAATCAAGCGCCTTTTGCGAATGCACCACCATCACCACCTCGGCAGACGAGGCGCCCGCCTGAAAACCCAGACTGGCCGACCCCATCGTATAGAAAGCCGGGCCCACCCAGTTGCCGGTTTTCTCATCGCGCACCAGCAATACCCCGCTGCCGCCGGAACCGCCCAGTATGAACCCCGCCTTGAGTATCTGAGGAAAGACCAATACCGCCTTCGCCTTGCCTAGCGCCGACTGCAAGGTGGGAAAATCCTTGTGGGTAGTGAACGCGTTGATCGTCGATTGTGCCTTCTCTACCAGTGCACTGGCGTCAGTGGCATCAGACGCCCGCGCCGGCATGTGGCCAAAGGCGGCAGCCAGGACCACTGCGCCGCCGGTGATTGTAAAATGTCGTCGTATCTTATTCATCAAAACTCCTTGTATGAGTACCGCCAAGGCGATCTAGCGATTGCGGATGCTGTTAAGGGCTTTCACATTCGCCCGGCTATTGTTATAGCCACATCCAGCCGGCGTTCTTTGACAGAAATCAAATGAATGAAATGAGCGGACATATTCTGCCGATGCAATGAGCAAACTGGCCCGCCAGCAAGAGGAAGAAAAAACAACAGCAGATCGCAACTGCATGCCCGGCCACAACGCATTATCCATGCGGGTTTCCAGCCATGTTGGCTTGCAAGGCGCATGAACATTGCGTGGTAGGCTGGCACTGTTTTCATTTTCTATTCCTGCGGTTTAACCGATGCTTTACCTGTCGTGTATCCGCTGCGAAAATAAAAATGTCGATATTATCTGCAGGCCTGACGTATCCTGATCAACTGACATTCATCTCATTAAAAAGCGAGCCATCATGAGTACAATGCAACGCACTTTGCTCTACCTGCTATTGCTGATTCTGTTGTTGCTTGGCGTATCGGGAATATTCATCGCCGTCCATTGGGCGCCCGATCAAGCGGTGGCGCAATTGCGTGCACAATGGGCGCCAGCGCCGTCGGTGTTTATCGATGTCAAGGGTTTGTCTGTGCATGTACGCGACGAAGGCGTGCGCGATGATCCTGTGCCGCTCGTACTGATCCACGGCACCTCATCTAGCCTGCATACCTGGGAAGGCTGGGTCGCCGCGTTGAAGGGACAAAGGCGCGTCATCAGTATGGATCTGCCAGGCTTTGGCCTGACCGGCCCGAATCAGCAGGACGACTACAGCAACCCCGCCTACAGCCGGTTTATTCTCGACCTTCTGGAGTCGCTCAAGGTGCAGCGTTTTGTGCTGGCGGGTAATTCCCTGGGCGGCGAAATCGCCTGGCAAGTGGCGGTCGCGGCACCGCAGCGTGTCGATAAACTGATCCTGATTGATGCCGCAGGTTACGAGTTTGTCCCGACCTCTATCCCCCTCGGTTTTCGTCTGGCGCGCATGCCGCAACTGGCATGGTTGACGCAAAATACTTTGCCGCGCAGCATGATGGAAAGCAGCATCAAAAGTGTCTATGGCGATCCGGCCAGGGTGACGCCGACGCTGGTCGAGCGCTACACGGCGATGACCCTGCGCGCCGGCAACCGCCACGCGCTATGCCTACGCATTCAACAATTGAATGCCGGTGCCTACGCAGAAAAAATTAAAACCATCACGACCCCGACCCTCATCCTCTGGGGCGCAAAAGACCAGCTGATACCAGTGACTTACGGCCATCAATTCAAGCGCGATATCGCCGGCAGCAAGCTGGTGGTGTTCGATCAATTAGGCCATGTCCCGCAAGAAGAGGACGCCGCTGCCACCGTCGCCGTGGTGCAGGATTTTTTGCGTGAACATTAGCAGATTTTTTTCAGGCTTTGACCAGGCGCAAGCGGGTGATTTCTGACGGTGCCCACAGGCGCTTCGGCGGCCCCCAGTAGCCAGTACCGCGGCTGGTATAGACCCACAGGCTGCGCAAGCGGTTCAAGCCCGCGGTAAATGGCTGCTGCAAGGGTACCGCCAGATTCCAAGGGAAGAATTGCCCGCCATGGGTATGGCCAGACAGCTGCAAATCAAAACCCGCATCGGCTGCCGCATGGGCCGAGCGAGGCTGGTGCGCCAGCAACACTTTAATCATGGCGGTGTCTGGTGCACCGGTCAATGCCGCATGCGGATCGCTGCGATGCGACTCATCGAAATGGTGGGCCGAATAATCGGTCACACCAGCCAGTAACAGCGAGGCTTCGTCATGTTGCAGCACCACATGCTCATTCAATAAAACCGTCAAGCCCAGACGCCTGACCTCAATGATCCAATCGTGGGCATTGGAATAATACTCATGGTTGCCGGTCACAAAGTAAGCGCCGTGACGTGCAGTCAAGCGCGCCAGCGGCGCGGTATGGTGCGCCAACTGGCGCACGCTGCCATCAACCAGATCGCCGGTGACCGCGATCAGGTCGGCGTCGAGCGCATTGACCGCATTAACGATTGCATCGAGGTAACCGCGCTTGATGGTGGCACCGACGTGGATATCGCTAATCTGCGCGATGGTAAAGCCGTGCAATTGCTCCGGCAGGCCGGCAATCGCCACCTCAACCTCAACCACCCGAGCAACGCGGCGCGCGTTAACCAAACCGATCAAGGTAAGGCCAAACGCCAATGCAGGTACTGCCAGCGCAGACCATGACGTCAATGCCAAACCCGCCAAGCCCAGCCATGCAGCAAGCCCCAATGCCACATCGCGCAACAGGGTCAGGATCAGCAAGGATGAGAAAAACCCCATCGCCAGCAACCCCGCCCACGCCACCCTATCCGACAGCGGCTGGCGCTTGATCGCACGCGCCAGCAGGCCAGCCGGCACCAGCAAAAAAGAGAGCACAAGCCAGCACGCGCCCACACCACGCAAGCCCTGCGACAGCGGCAAGTCGGGCAAGATGCGCCAGCCTATGTAGACGTGCAACAAAGCTAATAGGCTAGAGATAACGATGATGACACTGCGTGGTGGCATGAAAAATCCCTGCAATCAAAAAGACGAGTGAAGAAGACATGGGCGCCAGCGCATGCTCATCATGGAAGAGCATTAACTGGGGAGAAAGCGCCTGAAATCAAGTACAGCAATTCGATCCGTTTGCTAATCGGATACGTTTTGTTGCTGCAGAATGAACCTAAGCCGCGCTGCCCGGTCATAAAGAGCAGCCTGCTCAGCCGCTCTAAGCCTTGGGCCCTGCTCCCGCTGTCGTACGTGGATACGCCATGTCCAGAGAAAATTTTTGAAAGCAGAGCACATGAAGCGTCATTTTCAATTATTCAGTTTTAGCGTATTTTTCCTATTCAGCGCACTGGCGTTTGGCCAGGCCCAGGATCTGGGCGCGGACTATGAGGTGCAAGATCATGTGATAATAACCAGCAGCGACGGCGCCAGCATCTCTGCCATCGTGGTGCGAAAAAAATTCGCCAGCCTGCCTTTGCCTACCGTTTTGCAATTTACCATTTACGCGCGTGAGCGCGACATTACCAGCCTGAAGGAAGCAGCCGATCACGGTTACGTCGGCGTGATGGCTTACAGCCGCGGCAAATACCTTAGCCCGGATGTGATCGCACCGTATGAGCATGACGCCAAGGATGCGTATGCGGTAATAGACTGGATCAGCAAACAAAGCTGGAGCAATGGCGCGGTCGGCATGTATGGCGGCAGCTATAACGGCTTCACCCAATGGGCGGCGACCAAGCGTTTGCACCCGGCCTTGAAGACCATCGTGCCATATGTGGCGAACCGGCCTGGCATGGGCCTGCCGATGGAAAACAATATCTTCATCAACCCCAATTATCAATGGACGTTTTACGTCAGCAATAACAAGATGGTGGATAACGCCGTCAACGACGACCGCGCCCGCTTCCGAAAAATGCAGACGAGCTGGTGGGATAGCGGCAAGGCATATCGCGTGATCGATCAGATCGACGGCACACCCAATCCTATTTTGCAGCGCTGGCTGCAACATCCGGGCTACGACCATTTTTGGCAAGACATGGTGCCGTATCAAAACGAGTTTGCCCACATCACGATACCGGTCTTGTCGATAGACGGCTACTACAATGATTCGCAAGTCTCCGGCCTGTATTACCTGCGAGAACACACCAAGTACCGGCCCAATGCCGAACACTATCTGATCATCGGCCCCTACGGTCATTTTGGCGCACAGCGCGGCGGTGAAAAAATCCTGAACGGCATGCAGGTGGATGCCTCGGCCATGATCGATACCAAAAAGATTACCTATGAATGGCTGGACTATATTCTCAAGCAGGGCGCCAAGCCCGAGGTACTCAAGGACAAGATCAATTACTACGTGATAGGTGAAAATCGTTGGCGCCACGCACCATCTTTAGACCAGATGAGCAATGCCAGCCTGCAGTTTTATCTGAGCGATGTGAAAAAAAACGGGCGCTATCGGCTGGACCCACAGCGACCGGCGCAGACCAAATATCTGGCGCAAAGTGTCGACTTCAAGGACCGTAAAGACAGCAACAACGACTACTATCCCGACCCCATCATCCGCAAGGAGATCGATAGCAGTAACGGCTTTATCTTCGTCAGCGATGCGCTCGCAGAGGATGTGATAGTCAACGGCTCGTTCGAGGGCGATATCGTCACCAGCATCAACAAGCGCGACATGGATTTTGGCATCGTGCTGTACGAACTCACACCCGAAGGTGAGTACTTTCATCTCTCGTATGTGATAGAGCGGGCGAGTTATGCCAAAGACGCGACCAGAAGGCAACTGCTGCAAGCCAATCAGATTAGCCACCTGCCGCTGCCGCAAACCCGCCTGATCAGCAAGCAATTAAAAAAAGGCAGCCGCATTGTGGTCTACCTCAACGTGAATAAAAATGCCTACGCCCAATTAAATTACGGCACCGGCAAAGACGTCAGTGACGAGACTATCCTCGATGCCAAAGAAAAATTGAAAGTGAAGTGGTATAACCAGAGCGTCATCCGCATTCCGGTATTGCGGGCGGCGCATTGATATGCTGGATGCGCGTAAAGCGAGGTGCCTGCAAAGTTTGCAGGTATGCGGGCTGACTTGCATGAAAAGAGTCGATTCGCGCTGCAAACTGTTCAGTAACAAAGTCAACAACGGCAACATCGGTTAACATAGCAGGCTGCCAGACATTCTCCACACGAACAATTTCATTCAGAAAGAAAAATATGATCCGCATGTCAGACGAAAAAGAAATCACCAGCCAGGAACGCAGCCCTTTCCTGGAAGAGAAAGATTTCAAATCCCGCACCGTGCTGGTATTTGGCAGCATCAACGACAAACTCGCGGCAGAAGTGAGCAAGCGCCTCATCGCTTTGTCGGCAGAATCGAAGGACCCGATCACCCTGCTGGTCTCGTCCCCCGGCGGCCATGTCGAATCGGGCGATGTGATCCACGACATCATCCGCTTCATCGATGCACCGGTGCGCGTGGTCGGCACCGGCTGGGTCGGCAGTGCTGCAGTCAACGTGTTCTTGTCGGTACCGAAAGAACGCCGCGTCTGCCTGCCCAATACCCGCTTCCTGATCCACCAGCCTAGCGGCGGCGCAGGCGGCCAGGCCACCGACATCGCGATCCAGGCGCGCGAGATCGTCAAAATCCGCGAGCGTATCGCCGCCCTGATCGCCAGAGAATCCGGCCAGACTTTAGAGAAAGTCACCAGCGATATCGAACGCGATTACTGGATGACGGCAGAGGAAGCAAAAGAATACGGACTGGTCTCACGCATCATCGTGCAGCAAAAAGAACTCGACGCTTAAGAAGTAAAACAAGGCAGGCCCGACACGTACCATCCATGCGCCTTTCCAAGGCATCGTGCCCGCAGGCCGCATGGGGATTGCGCTCCGCCTAGTGGGTGACGGGCCTGCCTCCATTTGATATTTGCCTCATCAGGCCCAGCGTTTCGGCATCCGGAAGTTAATCGGGAAGCGAAACGCCCAGACGCAATACGATTCCATGCGGCGCAATGTATTGCGCCCTACGCGGGCTGATAATTTAGGAGCTCAATATGCCACTTAGGGCAATGATTGGCGATACAAACATATTTTCCTATGATTACGATTCCGCGCAATGGGCAGAACTAAAAACTTCATATAAAACAAAAAATCTCGTGATGCCGTGCTGCGGTCAAGAAGCGATTCCAAAGAGAAGTCCTCTTGGGACTTTCTTTTTTGCACATATGAAAAAGGATGAATGCAGTACTGCGCCTGAAAGCTCTGAACACATTTATATCAAAATGCTGATCGCGAAAGCAGCCACTATCGCCGGTTGGACCGTAACAACGGAATGGCCCGGCGTAACCCCAAACGGTGAAAAGTGGATAGCGGATGTTTTTTGTAAAAGAGGAAAAGCACTCGTTGCACTCGAAGTTCAGATGTCTTATCAATCTCCAACTGATATGCATCTAAGGCAGAAACGTTACGAACAATCAGGCATTAGATGCTCATGGTTTCTATCTTCAAAAAAATTCAATTCTAACTATTCCAAAGCTACAAAAAAAACTCCTTTTTTCATACTATCCCCGGTGTTGATTGGAAGTGAACCGAAAATTGACAAATTCTCCATTGAACTTACAGATTTTATAAAAGGAATGTTGAACGGCAAACTCTCTTGGAAAGAAGAACTTTCAGAATACCGTATTCACTACATACAAGATATTTGTCATAAATGTCACTTACCAGTCAAGCAAGTTCACGGATACAGCATTGATGTATATGGTGACGGTGCGAAGACAATACCTAACGCATCAAATATTTTAGAAAGAATGCTGAGTTTTATATCAAATGAGGAATTAAAACAACTTGGATTAAATACCATTGGTCGTTTCGACAAAATGAATGGCAAATTAATTCATTACCCTTATTGCAATGCATGCATTCATTGTGGCACACCACAAAACAATTTTTATTTGCTGAAAAATCTCGAAGATGCTCAAAGTACGTCAAATAGAAAAAAACTCGGCTCCGCCAAATTTCTAAAAAACGAAGGATGTGGAGAATGGCATTTTAATTCAGTAAGTACATCTATTTAATCAAGTATTAACTATAAGAACCAACTTCCGCATAATCTCTGGTGCACAATTGCCGCACCGATTCAACTTCTCACCGCGCCCCAGGAAATTCATTTATCAGCGCTGGCAAACTCAAACCGGCCCCAAAAAATCTCCCGAACACGATTGCTCAGGCGCGCCGCCCAGCGTTTACAATACGCCACGATGCTGCAGGGTGATCCCTTGCGGCCTTCCATTCACATTCTGGCCGACAAGGACCTTATGAACCTGACCCGCTTTAAGCTTCAACTCAAGCTTCAATTCAAGCTTCAATTCAAGCTTGCATATACACTTTTCGGCGCTGCACTGGCAGCGCTTGTTAGCGTCGCGCATGCGGCGCCGCCCGCTACCGTGCGGCTTGATTACCTGCATAGCGGTAATGCGCTCTCTGAGCAATACGCGATAGAGCGCGTGGTGATTGAGCCCTTGCCCTGGCCCGGTAATCTGACGCGCAATGATGACAATACCGACCGCGGCCTGAACCGGGTCGAGGTGCTTGATGCCAAGACCGGTGATCTGCTGTATTCGCGCGGTTTTTCCACCATCTTTGGCGAATGGAGCAGTACCGATGAGGCGAACAAGCTGAGCCGCGGATTTCAGGAATCGGTGCGCTTCCCCAAACCGGAAAAACCGGTACGTGTGCGCATCCTCAAGCGCGATGAGCGCAATGCCTTCTCGGTCGTATGGAGCGTCACCATTGATACCGATGCGCAAGATGTGGTGCGCAAGCAGGCACCGGCTGCAGCCAGCACCATCCCTATCCGCGTGAACGGGCCTTCGGCAGAAAAAGTCGATTTATTAATCATCGGTGACGGTTATACCCAGGCCGAGATGGCCAAGTTTGAAGCCGATGCGCGCCGCCTGTCTGATCACCTGTTCAAGGTGTCGCCGTTCCGCGAGCGCGCCAGCGATTTCAATGTCTGGGCGATCGCGGTGCCCACGCCGGAATCCGGCGTATCGCGCCCCTCCACCGGTGTGCACCATGCGTCGCCGCTGGGCACCCGTTACGACATCTTCGGCAGCGAGCGTTATGTGCTGACGACAGATAACCGCGCGCTGCGGGACATTGCGCAACATGCGCCCTACGAGTTCATCGAGATTCTGGTCAACAACGATACCTACGGCGGTGGCGGCATCTACGGCCAGTTCAGTACCGCCGCGGCGGGCAATGACTGGGCAAACTATTTGTTTGTGCATGAATTCGGCCACCACTTTGCCGGCCTGGCTGACGAGTACTACACCTCGCCGGTCGCCTATCAATCCAGCGCTTCACGCCAGGAACCGTGGGAGCCGAACGTGACCGCGCTGCGCGATCCGGCGCAACTGAAGTGGAAGAGCAAAGTAAAGACCGGCACGCCATTGCCAACGCCATGGCCTAAGGAAGTGTATGAGGCCGATGCGCGCGAATACCAAAAGCGCCGCACCGCCCTGCGCGCCGCCAACCGGCCGGAAGCAGAAATGAGCGCCTTGTTCAGCGAAGATCTCAAGCATAATGGCGAGCTGTTTTCCAAGGCGGTACACCAGCATGCGGTCGGCGCGTTTGAAGGTGCCAATTACGAAGCCAAGGGCTATTACCGCTCTGAAATGCAGTGCATCATGTTCGACCGCAGCGGCAGCTTTTGTCATGTCTGCCAGGACGGCATCAGCAGCATCATTGATCTGTACAGCAAACCCGCAAGCAGGCAATAAATTGTATTTTTTGAATTAGGCCAGACACATGTATCACGGAGAAAAACTGAACGCCATCACGCATCTGGTGGGTGCTGTGCTGGCGCTGGCCGGCAGCGTTGCACTTATCGTGTTTGCCAGCCTGACTGGTGATCCGTGGAAACTGATCAGCGTGATCATCTACGGCATTACGCTGGTGCTGCTGTACAGTTTTTCGACGCTGTATCACAGCATGCGCGGCCCGATCAAAGACCTGTTTCAAAAACTCGATCACCACAGCATTTACCTGCTGATCGCGGGCAGTTACACGCCGTTCTGTCTGGTCAGCCTGCGCGGCAACTGGGGCTGGACCTTGCTCGCCGTGATATGGGGGCTGGCCTTGCTGGGCAGCCTGCAAGAGTTAAGGCAAAAAACCGATGCCCGCATCTTGTCGGTAGTGATTTACATCGTCATGGGCTGGGCCGCTCTGGCCGCGCTGGTGCCATTGAAACAGGCACTGGGCGAAACGGGTTTTGCCTGGGTGGCGGCCGGCGGCATTTTCTACACGGTGGGCATCATTTTCTACGTACTCGATACCCGCCTCAGGCACGCCCACGGCATCTGGCATCTGTTTGTCATCGCTGGCAGCAGTGCGCATTATGTGGCGATTATGTTTTTTGTCTTGTAGCCTACCCCCGGCGATATCCACCTATGCTTGCGTCGCATGGCTACGCTGACGAGGTGTGATCACTATGTACGATCAGATTGGCGAAATTTTTTCGTTCTATCACTAAAAAATAATTCGCACCAAGTCAGTTAGAAAACACCGGAAGGCAGGAATATTCTGGTGATTTTGCACCGCTTTTGGGAAGAACACGTTACCTTGAACCGGGCTGTCCGCACCACATTGACGCAAGGCAACTATTATCTATTTCGGCTATATCTCATATACAAATAAAGAACTTTTTTGAATTTGTGCAGCGCAGTATATTCGCTCCATCTGCTGCATTTCAGGCGGTTGAATTGAACAAGATGTTGAACAGTGTTGCTCAATTCTTTGAACGATTTATTGCCCTAATTTAATTTCAAATCCATCCGGAGGTTCCATGTTTGCCACTACTCGTTTCTCATCTGTTGTAACCGCTTTGTTATTGACACTTTTCTCTGCTGCCGCAGTGGCTGACGAAGCCGCTAAGGTGGACCACGTTCTTGCCTGTAGCAAGCCTAGTTACGACGACCGGTCGATCATCAACGACGAAGAAGGCATCGTCAAGCTCGCCTTGCTGGTGGGTGCCGATGGCAAAGTGGTGGATGCAAAACTGCTCGCTTCCAGCGGCTACAGCAACCTCGACAAAGCCTCGATTCGCGCAGTGCAAGGATGCAGCGTCAAGCCGAGCATTCCGGAAGCGCCGGCCAGCTCCTGGGCCAATGTCAGCTTTAACTGGATACTGAACTAATCAGATTAGCGCCATACCGGAATGTGGCGCCTATCAGAGAGTGTAATGGGTAGCGCGATGAAGTCATTCAATCGACACGGAAGGTGATCCTACAAGGAGAAATTTCTGGAAAAACAAAATTTTTTACCCTGCGTTACCAACGCAATTTACGCCAGGCCGCCTGTTGCACCGGATTTAAAAAAGTCCAAGCAACCAGGCGGCTTTGCTTTTGGCCCTGGCTCATCGCGATGGTTTTGTGCTCGTGTACCTTGGCAATCTTAAGCGCCGCATAAATCCCCGGCAGGCTGGCCGATTTTGAGACCAGCGTGGTAAACCAGAAGCAGCGCGTCGGGATGTTGGCGCTCTCCTTGATCATGCGCTGGATGAATGCCAGCTCGCCACCGGGGCACCATAGCTCGGCATCCTGGCCGCCAAAATTCAAGCTGGCGTTTTCCTTGCCCAGATTCTGCCATTTGCGTTGCGTGCCTTCCCTGGCTTCTTTCAGCGAGGCATGAAACGGCGGATTGCACATGCTCAGATCAAACCATTCATCGTCGTGCACGACATGGCTAAAGATCGCATTGGGCGAGCTTTGCAGACGCAGTGTGATCTTCTGTGCCAGCGCAGGGTTGGCGTCCAGGATCGCCTGCGCATTGGCCAGCGAGGCGGGATTGATATCGGCCGCGACAAACTGCCAGCGGTATTCGCTAGCGCCGATCAGGGGATAAATGCAATTGGCACCGGTGCCGATATCGAGCGCGTGCAGCGCTTTCTTTTTCGGGATCACGCCCTGATTGCTGCCCGCCAGCAGATCGGCCAGGTAATGCACGTAATCGGCCCGGCCCGGCACCGGCGGACAAAGATTATGCTCAGGAATATCCCAGCCGACGATGCCGTAACTGTCTTTGAGCAACGCGCGGTTGAGCGCCTTGACCGCCGCCGGATCGGCAAAATCGATGCCCTGCTCGCCATGTGCATTGGCACTCAGAAAGCCTGCCAACGCGGCATCGGCGAGTATCAGGCGGGCAAAATCATAGCGTCCCTGATGGCGATTGCGCGGGTGTAGTTTGCCGCCGGCGATGGGGTTGATCTCTGTTGCTGGTGTGGTTTTTTTGCGCATGGCGAGATTCTGCCACGCTTTGTGCGGCTGGCCTGGCATGTGCTGCACTTTTCAGTGCAGAAATTTTGCGCGCAGGCTGATATCATCCGCGTTCAACAAGGAAAAATCATGAGCGATCAAGCATCATCCCGCACGCTGCAAGGCGTCACCCTGGAAGCGATACTGACACAACTGGTGGCTGATTATGGCTGGGAGAAAATGGGCGCGATGATAGACATCAAGTGCTTCACCAGCGACCCCAGCATCAAATCGAGTCTGACATTCTTGCGCAAGACAGCGTGGGCCAGAACCAGGGTGGAAGAGTTATACCTGAAGGGCTAATCTAAGGACTCATTAGGAAATAACCTGAACTTTTTATCTAGCCATCGCTGGCGCACTGCTGCGTTGTTCACCGCTTGCAGTGCTAGCACTGCGGCGCGTCGAACGCCTTGCATTGCATCCAGCCATGTCCGCTAAAAAATCCATTTTATTTCCTAACGAGCCCTAAAATCACCCCTGCCAGCACGCACTGTCCATGCGCCTCTTCAGGCAGCATGCTCGCAAACCCGCATGGATAGGGCGTGTCGGGCATGCTCTGTTTTTTATTTGGCTGCTAGGCCAGCTCAGTCGCCAATTTTTCGGGATGCATGAACAGCGAGGGACTTTGTTCTGCCGACTCACGCAGTAAGTTCCACACCACGCGCACCCGTTGCAGGCGGTACAGATCGGTGGGGGCCGCCAGCCAGAAGGTGCGTTCGGCGTAAAAATTATTCTCCAGCACGCGCACCAGACGGCCATCATCCGGCACCGCATACGGTGGCGCCATGATGAGGCCAAGACCAAGTGACGCCGCTTCACATTGTGCCGCCATCCCGGTGCAGCAAAGACGCCGCCGTGGCGTAAAGCCCAGATCGCCCAGGAAGTTCAGGCCGCTGCTGGCCAATCTGTCCTGCACATAATCGACAAAGTCGTGCGTCACCAGATCAGCCTGCTCGCGTATCGGCGGATGGCGTGCCAGGTAATCGGGCGAGCCATAGATATACAGCCGAAAACTGGACAATCGCGTCACCATATACCTGCCGGTACTGGGCGGATCGAGCATCACGCCCAGATCGGCTTCGCGGTTGGCCAGATTGGCAAAGCGCGGCAACAACAGCAAATCCACGCTTAAATCCGGATGCGACTGCAATAAGCCGACCAGCGACGGCGCCACCACCCGTGAGCCAAAGATCTCCGGCACACCAAGCCGTACCACGCCACGCGCCGACACTTGCGCACCGCCCAGCTCGTCTTTCGCCGCCACCGCCGCGCTTTCCATCGCCTCGGCATGGGGCAATAGCGCCAGACCCATTTCAGTCAGCTGATAGCCTTCGCGGCTGCGGTCGAACAGCGTCGCCCCCAATTGCACCTCTAGTCGATCTATCCGGCGCGCCACTGTCGTGTGCTCTACCGACAGGCGACGCGAGGTGCCGGATAAGGTACCGGAGCGTGCCAGCTCAAGGAAGAAACGCAGGTCTGTCCATTCGGGAAGTGTGTTCATGAGAAACATTGTGCATCAAAGCACAATAATTTAGCAAGGTGAGTATTTTTCATCTTAATTATGTATATAACATCAATAAAAATGCACCAGCGACGCTTTGTTGCAAACGCACCACGCGTAAAACATGCACAGAAGAGGCGCAAATATGTCGGATATTAGGGACTTATAGCGCCCTTGCAGGGCAGGTGTGCATAAATAATGGTGCAAACGGTTTGATGTGCATTTATGCACATAGGGTGGGCGCTTCAACATCTTCCGCACCAGAATCATTTGGGGGACACTGCATTGCGTGCGATGACGACCGCATCAAAACTACATAACAATATCGGAGATTAAAATGCATTTGAATAAGAAAAACATGAGACTCTCACGCGGCGCCGCTGCCGTCCTGCTGGCCTTCTCGGGTGGCACTATCGGCGTGGCCCATGCCCAGACCGCCAACACGGCGCCTGCCGCCACCGCAGCCACCGAGATCTCAACGATCACGGTGACTGCGCGCCGCCGTGAAGAATCATTGCAAGATGTGCCGGTATCCGTCACAGCCTACAGCGCAGAGCAACTGTCCAAGACCGGCATTGCCGACCTGACAGGACTGGCGCAAACCTTGCCTAACACTACCCTGACCGCATCACGCGGCACCAACTCCACGTTGACTTCATTCATCCGCGGCGTCGGTCAGCAAGATCCGGTGGCCGGTTTTGAATCAGGCGTGGGTATTTATCTCGACGATATTTATCTGGCGCGCCCACAAGGCGCCGTAGCCGATATTTATGATGTAGAGCGCATCGAAGTCTTGCGCGGCCCGCAAGGTACGCTGTACGGCCGCAATACCATCGGCGGCGCCGTCAAGTACGTCACCCGCAAGCTGGGCCCTAAGACTGAAGCGCGCCTCAAGGCAACCATAGGCACTTACGGTCAGATGGATGGCGTATTGACCGCCAGCACCCCCATCAACGACACCGTACGCGTTGGCGCAACCCTGGCAAAATTCAAGCGCGACGGTTTCGGCACCAATCTCTCCAACGGTGACGCCAACTACAATAAAGACATCCTGGCAGCGCGCGTAAGTGTGGAAATGACGCCAACCAGTGAATTGTTCATTCGTCTCGCCGCTGACACCAGCCAGGACGATTCCAATCCAAAGCATGGCCATCGTTTAACCGTCGGCAAGATCAGCGGCGCACCTATCCTCGATAACGTGTTTGACACGCGCGCCAACCTGACCACAGTATTAGGACACAAGCAGCAAGTCACGCAAAGTGGCGCGTCTGCCCTGATCGAATACCAGCTCAGCAATGACCTGACGATCAAATCGGTGACCGCATCACGCCATGATAAATCCTATGCGCCTATCGATTTTGATTCCTTGAACAAAGTTGATTTTGACGTCCCTGCAATTTACACGAACAAGCAATTCAGCCAGGAACTTCAGCTCACCTACACCGGCAAAAAAGTGCAAGGTGTCGCTGGCGTGTATTACATCGATGCCAATGCTTACAATAAGTTCGACGTACTCTTGTTGGGCACCTCGACCTTCACTGAAAACAACGTCGATACCAAAGCCTGGGCCGCCTTTGCCGATGCCAGCATGGATGTCACCGATTCAGTCAGCGTCTCGCTCGGTGGCCGTTACACGGTTGACCGTCGCCAGGTTGATATCCTGCGACAAATCTACCTCGGCACCGCCGGTTCACCGACCCTGGGCAATCCTGGCGCGGTGCTGTTCCGCACCGACACCAACCTGGTCAAAGGTGAGCTCGATCGCACCGACAAAAAATTCACTCCGCGTCTTTCGGTAGGCTGGAAAGCCAGTGCAGAACAAAATGTCTATGCTTCATGGACTCAAGGATTCAAGGGCGGCATGTTTGACCCACGCATGAACCTGTTGGCCAATCCAAACTCTCCGGCGTCGCTGGCAAAAATCAAGGGTGTTCTTCCTGAACAGATCAGCACGCTTGAGCTGGGCTTGAAATCACAGTTTAACCATGGCCGCATCCTGACCAATGCAGCTGTCTTCCAGAGCGATTACAAAGATGTGCAGATCCCTGGTTCGATTGCGATCGATACCAACAACGATGGCATCGACGACAGTTTTACCGGTAGCCTGAGCAATGCGGGCAAGGCCAAGATCAAGGGCATAGAACTGGAAGCCAGCGCCCGGGTAACCGATGCACTTAGCCTGACAGCCATGTTCGGTTACATCGATGCCAAGTACACCAAATATATTGGTGCAGGTAACGTTGACGTGACCAATTTGCGCTCTTTCCAGAACACACCGAAAAAATCGGGCAGCCTGCGCGGCACCTATGAATGGCCGATGGCAATGATGGGCATGAATGGCAAATTGTCGCTGATCGGTAGCGTATCGTACAGAAGCGATACCCAGCAGTTCGAGACGCCAACGCCTATCCTTGATCAGGCTGCCTACAGCCTGTGGGATGCCAGCCTGGTATGGAGCAGCACCGACAACCGCATTCGTGCCGGCTTGCATGGCAAGAACCTCAATGACGTGCGTTACAAAGTGGCCGGTTACCTCTTCCCTACTCTGGGCGAAGGCAGCACCACTGCGTTCTACGGCAACCCACGTACGGTATCAGCGACTGTCGAATACCGCTTCTGATCATTCCTGATCGTTCTTCAATAAGCGTTTTACATCAGTAAATACCGTTCCTGCATGGCTGACCCTCCGGTCAGCCATGCAGGCCGCGGCATTGGAACAAACCCAACAAACGAGCAGGATTTGGCTAACGTGAGCACCTTCAAAGAAATCAATTTCACCAGCACAGATGGCTTGCCGCTGTATGCGCGTGATTACGCCGCGGACAAAGGCCCCGCCAAATGCCCGGTCATCTGCATCCACGGCCTGACCCGTAACTCATCCGATTTTGAGGAAGTCGCGCCATGGATCGCCAGCCTGGGCAGGCGTGTCATTGCCGTGGATGTACGCGGCAGAGGCAAGTCGGCCTACGACCCGGACACCTCGCACTACAACCCCATGGTGTATGCGGGCGACGTCATCAAGCTCGCCAAAGATTTAGGCATTACGCGCGCCGTATTCATCGGCACCTCGATGGGTGGCCTGATCACCATGACACTTGCCTTAAGACGCCTGAGCCTGATCAGCGCGGCCATCCTCAATGATGTCGGCCCGGTTCTGTCCCCGAATGGACTGAAGCGGATCGCCAGCTACGCCGGGCGAGGCAATCCCTTAACCTCGTGGACAGAAGCGACTGATTACATCATGACAGTGAATCAATCGGCCTTCCCCGATAACGATATGGAAGAATGGGAAAAATGGGCGCGCCGCGCCTTCGCCGAAAACGCGCAAGGGCAACTGGTACTGCAGTATGACCCCAACATCGCCTTACCCCTGCAGAACGGCAAGCTGAAGGCAAAATCCCTGATCGCCAAACTCGCCTTCCGCCGGCTGGCGCGCAAACGTCCGACATTGCTGATACGCGGTGCGCTGTCAGATTTAATCGAAACCGAGCAAGCCAATTACATGCGTGCAGTTGCGCCTTCCATGCAGTATGCTGAAGTACCCAACGCCGGGCATGCGCCGATGTTGATGGAGGCAGTGGCAATGGATGCGATACGCCATTTTCTTGCGCAGGTCGATTGAAACATCATTCTCAAAAAAATCATCAGGAGACAACATGAAATCAAATACCTTATTCAAGGCCGGCAAGCTGGCCATATTGGCCGCCAGCGTCAGCACGCTATTCGCCTCCGGCATGGTCACCGCGCAGGAATTGAAAATCGCCCTGATCGCCGGCAAGACCGGTCCGCTGGAAGCCTATGCCAAGGAAACCGAAACCGGCTTCATGATGGGTCTGGAATACCTGACCGGCGGCAAGATGGAACTCAATGGCCGCAAGATCAAGGTCATCGTCAAGGATGACCAGAGCAAACCCGACATTGGCCGCACCATGCTGGCCGAAGCGTATGGCGATGACAAGGTCGATATCGCCGTCGGCACCTCTTCTTCCGGCTCGGCCATCGCCATGCTGCCGGTAGCAGAAGAATACAAAAAAATCCTGATCGTCGAACCGGCGGTAGCGGACGCCATCACCGGCGACAAATGGAATCGCTACATCTTCCGCACCAGCCGCAACTCCATGCAAGACGGGCTGGCCGCAGCGAGCACCATCAAGGCCGGCGGCAGCATTGCCTTTCTGGCGCAGGATTATGCCTTTGGACGTGACGGCGTGAAGGCGGCCAAAGAAGCATTGGCTACCGTCGGCGCCAAAGCACAAATTGTCCACGAAGAATACGCAGCGCAAAACACCACGGATTTCACGGCAGCAGCGCAGCGCATCTTCGATGTACTGAAGAACAAGCCGGAACCGCGCGTGCTGCAAATTGTCTGGGCCGGTGCCAACCCCATGAGCAAGCTGGCGGACATGAAACCGGAACGCTTCGGCATCACTCTGGCACCGGGTGGCAATATCCTGCCAGTGATGAAAACCTGGAAGTCATTTGTCGGCACCCAAGGCACCATTTATTACTATTACGACTTCCCGAAAAACAAGATGAACGACTGGCTGGTCGCCGAGCACACCAAGCGCTTCAAGGCTCCGCCTGACTTCTTTACCGCCGGTGGTTTTGCCGCTGCCAGCGCAGTTGTCACGGCCATCAGCAAAGCCAAATCCACCGATACCGAGAAACTCATCAGCGCAATGGAAGGCATGGAATTTGACACACCAAAAGGCAAGATGAATTTCCGCAAGGACGACCATCAGGCAATGCAGGCCATGTACCACTTCCGCATCAAGAAAGATCAGAAGAACGAATGGGATCTGCTGGAACTGGTGCGTGAAATTCCTGCCAGCGAAATGCCTGTGCCGGTTAAAAACAAGCGCTAGGTGGAGCCCCTCTCCTGCTAGCGGGAGAGGTTGGGTTAGGGGCGTCGCGAATCCAGGCGTCGATTCATTTCTGAACCTTCAAGTTTTCGCTTTGATTTGAAACGGTTTTCTTTTGCAAATACCCTCACCCTAGCCCTCTCCCGCCAGCGGGAGAGGGTATGAGATCGATGCCCGTCACAAGTTAAGTAGCTACCAATGAATCAACAATATGAACACTAGCAGTACATCAAATAACGTGCCCATGAAACCCTCCCTGTCCACCCGCGACCTGACCATCCGCTTCGGCGGCCACGTCGCGGTAAATCAGGTGACGGCCGATTTTTATCCCGGCACGCTGACCGTCATCGTCGGCCCCAACGGCGCGGGCAAGACTACCTACTTCAACCTGATGTCGGGCCAGTTGCCGGCAACATCGGGCAAAGTGCAGCTATTCGGCGCCGACATTACCGGCCTGGGCGCAGCCAGACGCACGCGCCTCGGCATCGGCCGGGCTTTCCAGCTGACCAATCTCTTCCCCAATTTATCGGTGATGGAAAACGTCAGGCTGGCGGTGCAGAGCCGCGCCGGCATAGGAATGAACATGTTCTCGCTCTGGTCGGGGCACACCGAGCTGCTGGAACGGGCCGAATATTACTTGCAGCGCGTGGCGTTGTTCGAGCGTCGCACAGCCAAGGTAGCGGTACTCTCGCATGGCGACAAACGCAAGCTTGAGGTCGCCATTTTGCTGGCACTGGAGCCCGAAGTCATGATGTTTGACGAACCCACGGCAGGCATGAGCGTGGATGAAGTGCCGGTGGTGCTGGATCTGATTCAGCAGGTCAAGGCGGAACGGAATAAAACGATCTTGCTGGTCGAACACAAGATGGACGTGGTGCGTTCGCTGGCCGACCGCATCATCGTCTTGCACAACGGCACGCTGGTGGCAGACGGTAACCCGGTCGAAGTCATGGCCTCGTCCATCGTGCAGGAAGCCTATCTAGGTACAGGAGTTGCCAAACATGCTTGATAACACAACGGAACACGCCTTCATGCGCGCTGCGCCGTCAGCCGCGCCACAACAACCGGAGCCACTGCTGACGCTTTCCGGCGTACACACCCATATCGGCCAATATCACATTTTGCAAGGCGTCGATCTGATCGTGCCGCGCGGTGGCCTGTCGGTATTATTAGGCCGCAACGGTGCGGGCAAAACCACCGCCTTGCGTACCATCATGGGCTTGTGGAAAGCCAGCCAGGGCACAGTCAGTTTTGACGGCAAACAAATAGCTGCAATGGCGACACCCGATATCGCCATGTCGGGCATTGCCTACGTACCGGAGAGCATGGCGATTTTTTCTGATCTCACGGTCAAGGAAAATCTATATCTTGCAGCGCGCAACGGCCCCATGGATACCAGCCGGCTTGAATGGATATTCGGCTTCTTCCCTGCCCTGAAAAAATTCTGGAACTACCCGGCAGGCAATCTCTCCGGCGGACAAAAGCAGATGGTGGCGATTGCCCGCGCCATCATCGAGCCGCGCAAGCTGTTGCTGGTCGATGAGCCGACCAAGGGTCTGGCTCCCGCCATCATCCAGAGCCTGATCGCCGCCTTCAGTGAACTAAAAGCCACGGACACCACGATCCTGCTGGTGGAACAGAACTTCAGCTTCGTGCGCGATCTGGGCGACAGCGTTGCCGTGATGGATGACGGCCGCATCGTGCATGCCGGCACCATGAAAGATCTGGTCGATGATCAGGATCTGCAGCAGCGCTTGCTCGGCTTGTCGCTGGCGAGCCATCAATAAAAGAATAGGAAACACCATGAGCGAATCGACTCCCGCAGTGAACCTGCCCGCATCCATGACGCAGGAAAGCCTGCCCAGCACACCGCGCGATATCGCGCCGCTGTTGCTGGTGCCGGCTCTGGCGCTGCTGATGCTGCCTTTGGTCGGCAGCTTCCCGACCTGGCTCACGCTGACCATTGCCGGCCTGGCGATGGGCATGATGATCTTCATCATGGCCAGCGGTTTGACGCTGGTATTTGGCCTGATGGATGTGCTCAACTTTGGCCACGGCGCCTTTGTCTCGGTCGGTGCATTTACCGCCACGCTGGTGCTGATACCGATGAAGGGTTGGCTGGAGATGGATTCTTTGCTGATCAATCTGGGCGTACTCGGCCTGGCGATGTTACTGGCGATGCTAGTGACCGGGCTGCTGGGCTGGGCCTTTGAGCGCGTCATCATCATGCCGGTGTATGGCCAGCATCTGAAGCAAATCCTGATCACCATGGGCGGCATGATCGTGGCGGAACAGATGATCAACGTGATCTGGGGCGCAGAACAAATCCCCTTGCCGCTGCCGGCCAGTTTTCGCGGGGCGATCATGCTCGGTGATGCGGCGATAGAAAAATACCGCCTGATCGCGGTGGTGGTCGGCATCGTGGTGTTTGTCAGCATGTTCCTGATCCTTAACCGCACCAAGCTCGGCCTGCTGATACGCGCCGGTGTCGAGAACGGCGAGATGGTCGAGGCACTTGGCTACCGCATCCGCCGCCTGTTTGTCGCCGTGTTTGCCGCCGGCTCTGCGCTGGCCGGGCTGGGTGGCGTGATGTGGGGCCTGTACAAAGAAACCCTGACCGCGGCCATGGGCGGCGAGATCATGGTGATGGTATTCATCGTCGTCATCATCGGCGGCCTTGGCTCGGTCGGCGGCTGTTTTATCGGCGCCTTGCTGATGGCACTGGTGACGAACTACGCGGGATTTCTGGCACCTAAACTGGCGCTGGTCTCCAACATCTTACTGATGATCACGATTTTATTATGGCGCCCTGCCGGCCTTTTCTCCAACGGTCGTCGCTAGGCTAGCTAGGAAAACTCATGTCAAAACTTTTTTTACGTTCGCTTTTTTCCGACGACTTGCCGCGCAGCCGCCTGCTCAGCGCCTTGCTGCTGCTGACTTTTCTGGGGCTGGCGCTGGCGCCCTTCATCACCAGCGGTGCGCGCCCCTTAAATACTGCGGCGACGATTTGCGTCTACGTTATTTTGGTCGCCTCGTATGACTTGCTGCTGGGTTACACCGGCATTGTCTCGTTCGCGCACACCATGTTTTTTGGCATCGGCGCCTACGGCATCGGCCTCTCGCTTTCCGATAATGGCCCCTACTGGTGGGTGGCGTTTGCCGGCCTGATCGCGGCCCTGTTGCTGACCGTGGTATTGGCGCTGATCGTCGGTTTGTTCGCCTTGCGCGTGCGGGCTATTTTCTACTCGATGATCACGCTGGCGGTGGCATCGTCGTTTGCCGTGCTGGCCTCGCAATTGTCTGACCTGACCGGTGGCGAAGACGGCAAGACCTTCAGTGTGCCGGCGCTGCTGTCGCCCGCGTTTCGCCTGTTTGAAACCGAAATTTTCGGGCGCGTAGTGGACGGCAAGGTCATCACTTACTACATCGTCTTTTTCAGCAGCGTGGTGCTGTTTCTGTTCTTGCTGCGGGTGGTCAATTCGCCTTTCGGCCGGGTCTTGCAGGCGATACGCGAGAACGAGTTTCGCGCCGAGGCTTTGGGCTACCGCACCGTGCTGTATCGCGTATTGGCCAATTGTCTGGCCGCCTTGATTGCGGCATTGGCGGGCGGCTTGATGGCCTTGTGGCTGCGTTACGTAGGGCCAAAGACCATGCTCAGCTTTGACGTAATGACCGACATCCTGCTGATCGTGGTGATCGGCGGCATGGGCACCATGTATGGCGCGGTAGTTGGTTCCGCCTTATTCATCATCGCGCAAAATTACCTGAAGAGCCTGATGGCGCAAGCGTCGACTGCGCTGGTGGGCATACCGTTTCTGGCCGAAGCCCTGCATCCGGATCGCTGGATGCTCTGGCTCGGCGTGCTGTTTGTTTTATCCGTGTATTTTTTCCCGACTGGCATCGTCGGCAAGTTGCGCGGCAATGGTCCCATTGAAAAATCTTGATCGGCCCTGGCTTCAATAAATGAAGCTAGGCGCATCGTCCTAGTCTCCATTTTTTAACAAACTATTTTCTCCTGATCCGCTGATTTTTTAAGCGGAGGGAGAGCTGCATTCTTATTTTGGCCGGAAAGAGTTGCCGGCCACTTTGTCTGAACGTTTTACAACTCAACAAGTAAAAACACATTCAAACCGCAGTTAAAACGGCAGTTAAAAACGCAGTTAAAAAATAATTGGAGACACAACATGGTTTTTAGAAAAACAGTACGCAAGCTAGTCGCGCCTATGCTATTGGCAGGCTTATCCACATCCGCCTGGGCACTGACGCCAGGCAGCGGCACCTGGGTCAACGAGACAACATTATTCGGCTTGCAGAACGCCTACGTTTACGTGCCAAAGAATGTCAGCCCCGCTATCATCGGCACTGGCCGCGCCCTGATGGTGAGCTTGCATGGCTGCGGCATGACCGCCAGCAATGTCATCAACAAGGGCTATAACTGGGAAGCCACCGCCGAGCAATACGGCATGGTGGTGATCGCGCCGACGGTACCATCGGGCACAACATCCACGCGTAGTTATGCAGGTTGCTGGGATTGGTTTGGCGGCAATCACACACGCACTACGCGCGACGAGGCGGTCTTGCTCAATCTGGTCAACGCCGTCAAGGCACGCACCAATCTCGATATCGACCCCAAGCAAATCTACATCACCGGCCTGTCGTCGGGCGGTGGCCTGGTCAATACCATCGCCTGTGTGGCACCGGATGTTTTTGCCGGTGCAGGTGACAATGCCGGCCCCGCCTTATACACGGCATCGAATGCCGGTGTAGGGTCGAAGGCGACCGTCACGGCACAGAGCGTCTCAAGCAACTGCACGCAAATCGCGGGCAGCTACAGCAGCCATCTGGCGACGCAAATTTTCTCTGTCGTGAATGGCACATCCGACTACACGGTAGACCCCACGCACGATCAGGTGCAGACCGCCGGGATGAAATTGAACTATGGCGCAAGCAGCTCCAACGGCACGTTTACCGATGTCAAAAGCACGGGGGAAAGCTGGAAGGATGCAGCAGGAAAAACCCGCGTCTCGTATGTGCAGGCGACCGGCATGGGCCATGCGTGGCCAGCCGGCGCAGGCGGTAGTGGCGGCGGCACCTATGTTGATTACACCCACGTCAACTACCCAGCCTACGTGACCAAATTCTTCTTCGACAATAACCTGCGCGTATCGCGCGATGCCGCGCCTGTCATGACAACTTGCGCCGCAACAGCCGCCTCGTCCAGCAGCGCCACCATTAGCGGTGCCGCTACCGACAACGGTTCTATCGCCAGCTATGCAGTGAGCCTGACAGGTGCCACCGCAGTCAATGACACCGCTGCCGGCAGCGCCGCCAGTTTCAGCAAGACCTACAACCTGGCCAGCGGCTATTACAGCGGCACGGTCAGCGCTACCGACAACCTCGGGCAAGTTTCTGCCAGCTGCGCCATTGCACAATTTTTGGTCGGTAGCCCACCAGCCATCTTGCCACCTGCGGGTTTGGCGGTGGTGAGTACGACAGCCAGTTCTGCCGCCTTGTCATGGACGGCAGTGAGTGGCGCCAGCGGCTATAACGTTTACCGCAACGGCAGCAAAGTCACGGCAACGCCTGCCACGTCCATTGCGTATACCGACACCGGTCTGACCGCCAGCACCACCTACAGCTATCAGGTATCGAGTATCGATGCGTCTTCGCTTGAGAGCAGCCTGTCGGCATCGGTTTCGGGCACAACCAAATCAGCCTGGACTTGCAGCACTACCAGCGCCAGCAACTATGCGCATGTACAGGCTGGGCGGGCGCACAACAGCGCCGGTTATGCGTTGGCAAATGGGTCCAACCAGAACATGGGTTTGAACAATTTGTTTTACATCTCGGTGCTGGCGCAAACCTCGGCGGGGTATTACATCAAGGGCAATTGCCCTTAATTCTCAGTTGACCCAAAAAAATACAATTTGAATGAACGTAAGGATTTCAACACGCCATAAATTAATGGTTCAACGCACGTCCATCAAAAAATGTGCGAAAAATAATGGAGACTTCAACAATGCGACATCAATTGATATCAAGACTGCTCCCGGCCATTGCTGCCCTTCTGTTCTGGAGCTGTGCTGGCGTGCTTGTCACGCCTATGAAAGCCCACGCTTTGGCGTGTGGCAGCAACAGTGGCTATATTTGCAAAGGAACACAGACTCAGTATGGCGGCGCGTTTAGCCCGGGAACCGGTTCTGGCGGGTTTGGCGGCGGCGCTTGCACGGCAACAAAAACACCGGTGATTTTTATTCACGGAAACGCCGACAACGCCATTAGTTTTGACATGCCTCCCGGTGCCGTGACTGGTTACGGCACGCCGACCCGCTCGGTCTACGCCGAGTTAAAAGCCCAAGGCTATAACGATTGCGAACTGTTTGGCATCACCTACCTCTCGTCCAGTGAACAAGGTTCGCCACAAAACAACTACCACTCATCAGCCAAGTACAGCATCATCAAAACCTTCATCGACAAGGTTAGAACTTACACCGGCAAGTCGCAGGTCGATATCGTCGCCCATTCCATGGGTTCCTCGATGGCATTGGCAACGCTCCAATACAATAACTATTGGGGTAGCGTCCGTAAGTTTATTAATATTAGCGGCGGGCTTCGTGGCTTGTATAGCTGCTATTACACCGGCTACGCCAATTCGCTTGCGCCCACCTGTGGTTCACAAAATATCTACACCAGCAACACATTTGGCTACTTCCCTGAAGGCTGGTATTTCGGTGTCTGGATCACCAATAACTGGACAGGAAGCGGATCGACCAAGTCAATGCGCGACATGCCCGCCAATCACACAGGGGTTTCGTTTTATACCTTGGCGGCCGGATTGAAAGACCAGGTCGCTTGTGCCACTTCCACTTATTGGGCAGGGTGTGATTTAGGCGCCAAGTTTGCCGGGACATCGAGCAATCTGAAAGCGCAGATCAATGTGGGCGCCGGCAGTGACGCCAGCAAAGTCGACTACAACTGGAAAGACGGCATGCCCTACAATCAGGGCGGTGGAGATACTTCAAACGGTGTTGGACACTTTCGCGCAAAGACCAATACAGGCGCGATTATCCAGCGCATGTTGCTCACGACCTGTAGTGGTATCGATTGTGCGCTCAATTACACCATGGGCCCCAAAGTTGCCTACTAAAAGCGTTGATGCAATCTAGGTGTAGAGGAATCCCGACATAGTTTGGTGTCGGGATTCCATTAATATGACAAAGGCAAGCGTCAATGAAACGTTTTTATGTAATTCTGGCTTGCGTCGCGGCGGCAGTCGGCGCAGGTTTTTTTATTAAGACTGGTCTGTCCGAGAACAGCACTGGTGATGTGATTTCCGCTGCGCCTTCAGCGCCGCCTGTCCTGGCTGGCGACGCTTCCGCCCGCCCGGCGCCCGGTGCGCAGACATCGGACACACTGGCAAATCGTCAACTGGATGTCTTATTGGCGCAGGCGTTAACGCCGTCGGCCAAACAAATTGGCGATGAGGATGCGCGGGGGAAACTGCGCAAATTGATTAGCGAAGATCCGCTTATCCTGCGCCAGCTGATCGGCCGTTATGACAAGGAAACCAATGTTAATGCGAGGCAGTTGATTGTTTCGCTCTTATCCAGCGTTGAAAAGCCAGAAGTCCTGGCGTTCTCCAAACGGCTCGCCACCAGTGCAGATATGGCGCAGCGCCAGGATGGCTTAGGCATGATGCAAAACCTGAGCGTCGATTTAGCCGAACTGCATCCCATTTTTTTACAGATCCTGGCCAACGAAAAAAAACCCGCGCTCATTTTGCTGACGCTGGGGGCGTTGAAACCACCAGTCCCTGTTGCGGAAAATTCGTCCAAAGAAGCAAGAGCAGTCGATATGGCGCAGCAGGATGCAATCGTTACCCAATTGCAGAATTTAAGCAAAAATATCGATCCCGAGATACGACTCCAAAGCGTTCTGCAATTGGCCCAGTGGGATAAAGCCGATAGCAGTGCGCAATATTGGGCACAGGCGCTGGCCGATTCGTCTTCTCAAGTTCGCCAGGCTGCCGTGACAGGAATCGCGCAGTCGGGCACCCAATCCGACAAGGTCAAAACGGCGCTAATCAGCATGGCCAACAACCCCAACGAAGCCCCGGACACAAGAGGCAATGCCTTACAAGTATTGGAGCGTTTCAAAATGAACGAAGACGAGGCGGAAAAACTTCGTCAGTTGCGCGCGCAGGTGTTTGCTCGCTAGGTAATTAATCTCTTGCATGCACGCGGTTTATTTTCAGCTTGCCGGCAGCGCAATCTAACCTGTAGCGTGTTCACCATTATGGTGAACGTATTCAACATGAATATTTTCAAACCGCCGGACGGTCAACCGAGAAATCCAGGATCAGGCAGGCGTCGCCAGCTTAAGGCCGATAATGCCGGCAACAATTAGCCCCAGACTCAGCAAGCGCATGAGATTGGCAGACTCGCCGAACAGAATGATGCCGAAGATCGCCGTGCCGACGGCGCCGACGCCCACCCATACTGCATAAGCGGTGCCGACAGGCAGGGATTTCATCGCGATGCCGAGCAAGACTATGCTGACCAGCATGGCGGCCAATGTGCCAACAGAAGGCCACAGCCGGGTAAAGCCTTCAGTGTATTTGATGCCGATCGCCCAGACGATTTCGAATAGACCTGCAGTCACAAGAATCAGCCAATTCATACCATACCTCTTGAATATGCGGGGCCGTCCCCATTCGACAAAGATCGGTGAGGTCGTCCTCACGTCTGGTGATATCACACTATAAATGTCAGCCTAGTTCTTTTTGCCGCCAAGCAGCAACAAAAGCCCGCCGACCACGATCGCACCGATGCCCGCCCATACCGGGACGTTAACGGTTTCTTTTTCCTTGACGGACAATTCAATCGGCCCGAGTTTCACTGCGGTGGTGTCCTTGGTATAGCTAAAGCCGCCGTACAACAAGCCCAGCGTGCCGGCAACGATCAAAATTATCCCTATCATCTTTGTGCTGTTCATTTTATTTTCTCTCTTGTTTGGTAAGTGCTTAGTAAGTGCGAGGTGGCATCGCACCATTGCGCGATTTGATCAGGGTAACACGATACTAGCGACTCGCCTTTACGCATCGCTGCCGCGAATCGACGCGCAATAGCCACAGTGCGACGCCAGTGCAGCGCCACCATAAAGTGGCTTAAGCCGTCCGGCGCGACGACACCACAATCCCGCCAACGATCAGGGCGAATGCCGCCACGTGATACAGGTGCGGCAGCTCGCCCAAAAACGCCGATGACATCAGCGCGGCAAACAGCGGCGTGAGATTGCTGAAGAAGCCAGCCACGCTGGGCCCGGCACGCTGCACCCCGGCGCCCCAGCAGCGGAAAGCGATAATCGCCGGCCCGATAGCGACAAACAGCATTGCCGCCGCCAGCGGCCAGCTCCACGTGATTTTGGCGTCAGTCACAGTCCACTCACCTGCGGCAAACACGCCCGACCAGACCAGGCCAAACGCCACCTGCGCCAGCAAAAAAGTCGCCCAGTTGCCGCGTATGGCCATCGGGTCTTTGGGCTGGGTCAACAACCAGCTATAAAACGACCAGGCGATAGTCGCGAAGATCATGAAAATATCGCCGGCCACCAGATGGAAGGCCAGCAATTGATGCATATCGCCACGGCACAGCACCAGCAATACGCCGGCGATCGACATCACCGCACCGGCAACCTGCTTGCGCGTCACCTTCATGCCAAAAAACAGGGTGCCGATCAAGAGCATCCAGACCGGCATGCCCGCCGCGACCAAAGTCACGTTAATCGGCGAAGAGCTTTGCAGCGCCAGGTATTGCAGTGCGTTGTATAAACCTATCCCCAGCAAGCCCAGCAGGGCGAAGCGATTGCGGTTAGACCACAAGCCGCTGCCACGGCGAAAGATAGGATAGCCCAGCGGCAGCAAGATCAGGAAGGCAATCGCCCAGCGGAAAAAATTCAGCGTCACCGGCGGCACCATCTCGTGCACCAGACGGCCGACAATCGCATTGCCCGCCCACAGCAGGGGCGGTATGGTCAGCAAGGCGGCGGTCGATGGGGATATTTTTTGCGTCATAACAATGGTGAGGAGATCGGTTTAATCCGGGTTTCTAAATTCGTTTTCTATCCAGGCCGTCGCACTGCTCTTGCTCAGCTTAAAACCCGCCGACACGCGCACCTTGGCCAGCTCGACATTGTCGGCATCATGCGCACTGAGCATGGCATACGGGTTATCTTCGTCCGGCACGATATCGAGCGTGACACGGAGATCGGCCTGTTCCATATTCACATAAATACTCTTGTGCAAAATGGCATGCAGCGCTTGCTCATGGCGGCGCAATACTTCGGAAGCGGTCTTGACCAGGGTGCTGAAGGCGTTGGTATCGAGCGGCTTCGGATTCTTCTTATCGCGCCCCATGGTCCACGGGCCGACCAGCGCGGGTTCCGGCTCGCCGTCCTTGATCATCGCCACCGCCCAGCCTTCATCGTCGTCGTTCTTGATCACGCGGGCGGTCCAGCCCTTGTCCACCCACAGGCGTGGCTCGTGCACTGTTTTATCTTCGTCCTGTGCTTCCGGTTCAGAGAAATCGTCGGTTAAATCGTTGATGGTGGCTGCGGCGTTTAATGCGGAGGATGACATGACTGCTTTCAATTGCGGATGGGGCGAAATGCGGAAGCCCATAATGTAGTCGAGTTTGGCGGATGGCGCATGGGGAACGGCGGTATTGTCGCCTACGATGAAGACAAAAAAAATCTGAAAATGCACCAGCCCAGCACGCAATACCCATGCGGGCTGCAGGCCAGGCAGGCTGCAAACCCGCATGGGTATTGCGTGACAGGCCTGCTCATCATGAGAATTACTTGCTTGACGTCGCTAATATTTACCGACAGCAATAATAAAACGCCAAGATTAAAAAAATCCTTAAGAAACCGTTAATTTCCTTCAACTGATTTACAGCTTGGAGTAAAGTTACCCGAATCGATTACATTTTTACACCACCTCAGGAGAACACCATGCAATGGAATTCCATGAAGCTCAGCGTCAAAATGCCACTCGTATTTATGGCGATACTTTTGCTGATCGCCGCCGCTGCCGTCACTGGATTCCTACAGCTCAGCCGGGCGCTTGATACCTTCAGCACGGATGTGGCCGCCGCCAACCAGCAAGAGCGGCAAGTGCGCCTGATGTCGCTGGCATTTCAGGGCCAGGTTCAGGAATGGAAAAATGTCCTGCTGCGTGGCAAAGATCCGGCGCAACTGGAAAAATATTGGGGCGCTTTCCAGGAAAAAGAAAAAGAAGTGGCCGACAGTGCCAACTATCTGAAGGAGCGCGTGAGCAGCCCTGACAGCAAGGCGTTGATCCAGAAATTCGCGACCGCCCATGCCACCATGGGGCAAAATTATCGCAAGGGGCTGGTGGCTTTCAAGGAAGCCGATTTCGCCTACGACAAAGGGGATAACGCCGTCAAGGGCATGGATAGGGAACCTGCCAAACTGATCAAGGAAGCCTCTGACGATATCGCCAAAAGCGCCGCCACCATCAGCGAGGCCACCATGCTTGCCAGCGGCAAGGCAAAGACGCTCAGCCTCAGCATTATCGCGGTCGTATTAGTGCTGGGATGCGTGGTCGGCGTGATCGGCTGCCGCACCATCACGCGGCCTCTGGGCGAAGCCTTAATGGTGGCGCAGACGGTATCGTCCGGTGACCTGACCAGCCATATTGAAGTCAGCCGGCAAGATGAAATCGGCTTGCTGATGGCCGCCTTGAAAGAAATGAACGAGAGCTTATCGCAACGTATTGGCGAGGTAAGGCAAGGGATTGAAACCATCGCCTCGGCCTCTACCCAGATCGCCAGCGGCAATCTGGATCTGTCCGCCCGCACCGAAGCGCAAGCGGGTGCACTGGAAGAGACCGCCTCCTCGATGGAAGAGCTGACCAGCGCAGTCAAACAAAATGCCGACAACGCGGGCCAGGCAAACCGCCTGGCATTGACCGCCTCTGGCGTCGCCGACAAAGGTGGCGCAGTCGTCGCAGAAGTGATCGACACCATGCAGGCGATCAATGTCTCCTCACAAAAAATTGTCGACATCATCAGCGTGATCGATGGCATCGCCTTCCAGACCAATATTCTGGCGCTCAACGCCGCAGTCGAAGCCGCACGCGCCGGCGAACAAGGGCGCGGTTTTGCCGTAGTCGCCAGCGAGGTGCGCAATCTGGCACAGCGCTCCGCCAGCGCGGCCAAAGAGATCAAGACCCTGATCACCGATTCGGTAGAGCGCGTAGCAACCGGCACCAGGCTAGTCAACCAGGCCGGTGGCACCATGCAGGAAATCGTTGACAGCATCAAGCGCGTGACCGACATCATGGGCGGGATCGCTTCGGCCAATCAGGAACAAACCGCAGGCATAGAACAAATCAATCAGGCGATCATGCAGATGGATGACATCACGCAACAGAACGCGGCATTGGTAGAACAGGCGGCAGCGGCGGCCAAGTCGATGGAAGATCAGGCCAGCCAGCTGACGCATGCGGTGAGCATCTTCAGCTTGAACGCGGCCTTCTCCAGCCATCAGGCAAAGGCCATTGCGGGCCACAATGTGATGAACCCCATGCGCACCATCACGCAGAAAAAAATCAAGTTTCAGGCCTGACGCACTGGTGCTCCTTCATTGCCAACCAGTCAGTTAAAACAAGCAATGCAGTCATGTGAACTACCCTCATCCCCAGCCCCTTCCGCAGCCCTCCTCCCGCATGCGGGAGAAGGGAGCAAAACCCGCGAGTAAAATTTCAAACAAATGCCCTCACGGCATAGCGCGCAATCCGCTATATTGGTCACCTTAATCTACACAGCATTCACCTCTGCATCGTTAGGACATCCGTTTGCGCTTCATCCACACCTCCGACTGGCACCTCGGCCAGACCCTGCATAATTTTGAACGCGGCTACGAGCATCAGGCCTTTCTCGATTGGCTGCTGGCCACGCTCGATAGCGAGCAAGCCGAAGCGCTGCTGATCTCTGGCGACATCTTCGACACCGCCAACCCGTCCGCCGCCTCGCAAAAGCAGTTCTACCGATTCTTGCAGCAAGCCAAGGCGCGCGTGCCGCATCTGAATATCGTCATCATCGCCGGCAACCACGATTCACCGGGGCGGCTGGAAGCGCCGGGGCCCTTGCTGGAAACCCTGGATGCGACTGTCATCGGATTCGTCCCGCGGCTGGAAGATGGCAGTATCAACTTACAAAAATTAGTGGTGCCGATCAAAAACAAAACAGGCGAAGTCAAAGCCTGGTGCCTGGCGATCCCTTTCCTGCGCCCCGGCGATGTGCCGCGCGTGGAAGAAGCCAACGATCCCTACATGGAGGGCATCACCGAGCTGTACAGCCAAGCATTAAGCCATGCGCAAAGCCTGCGCCAGCCCGGCCAGGCCATCATCGCGCTCGGCCATTGCCACATGGTCGGCGGCGAGATCTCGCAAGAATCCGAACGCCGCATCGTCATCGGCGGCACCGAAGCCTTGTCGGCAAATATGTTTGACGCCAGCGTCGCCTATGCCGCGCTCGGCCATCTGCATCTGGCGCAAAAAGTCGGCAGGCAAGAACACCTGCGCTATTGCGGCAGCCCGCTGCCGATGTCGTTTGCCGAAGTCGGCTACCAGCATCAGGTATTGCGCGTCGATCTGACGGGTGAAGTCGCCAGCGACATCACACCGCTATTCGTACCGCGTGCCGTGCAACTAATGCGCGTGCCAGCGCAACCGGCAGCGATAGACGAGGTGCTGGCCGCCTTAGCCGCACTCGATTTACCCAACCACGAAGACAAAGCACAGCACGCCTATCTCGAGGTGCGCGTGCAGCTGGATGCGCCCGAGCCCGGCCTGCGCGCACGGATAGAAGCCGCGCTGGAAGGCAAGCCAGTGCGCCTGGCCAAAATCGAAACCAGCTTCGCCCCCAGGCAGCAAAATGACAGCGCACCAGCCTCACTGGCTGAACTGGAAAAGCTGCAGCCCGACGACATCTTTGCGCAGCTCTACCGCAGCCGTTACGACACCGATGCGCCGCCAGAGATCACCGCCGCCTTTGCCGAAATCATGCTGGCAGCGCCCGAGGTGCAGCCATGAAAATCCTCGCCATACGCGGTAAAAACCTCGCCTCACTAGCCGGCGATTTCGAAGTCGATTTTGAGCAAGAGCCCTTAAAATCCGCCGGCCTGTTTGCGATTTCCGGCCCGACCGGCGCAGGCAAAAGCACGCTGCTCGATGCGCTCTGCATGGCGCTGTACGAAAGCACGCCGCGCCTGCTGAAAGCGGGCGGCAACAAAACCCTGCCCGACGGCAGCGACTTCATCACGCATCAGGATGCCGCCAATCTGCTGCGGCGCGGCTGTGCCGAAGGCCATGCCGAAGTCGATTTTGTCGGTACCGATGGCGCCAGCTATCGCGCGCGCTGGAGCGTGCGGCGCTCACGCGGCAAAGTCGGGGGCAGCCTGCAACCGACCGCCATGACCTTAAAATCGCTGCCGGAGTTAAGCTCCATCGGCGGCACCAAGAACGAAGTCAAGGCAGAAATCGCCAGCCGCATCGGCCTCAAGTTTGAACAATTTACCCGCGCCGTACTGCTGGCGCAAAACGAGTTTTCCAGCTTCCTCAAAGCCGACGACAACGAGCGCGGCGAGCTGCTGGAAACCCTGACCGGCAGCGCCATCTACAGCCAGATTTCACGCCGCGCATTTGAGCGCGCCAAACTGGAACAGCAAGAGCTGGCGCGCATCACCGACAGGCTGGCCGACCAAAAACCCCTGAGCGAAACCGAGCGCACGCAACTCGACCAGGACAGTGTCGCCGCCAACGCCCAACTGGCGGCGCTGGACGTGAATAAAAACAAGCTGGAAAGCGCCCTGCGCTGGCATCAGGACGACCTGCGATTTGCCGAAAGCGAACAGGCAGCGCACAGTCAGGCGCAACTACGCCAGCAAGAACAGGCCGCCGCTGCCGAGCGCCACGCCGCCTTGCACACCATAGAATCAGTCCAAGCCGCCCGCCCACTGACCAGCGAGGCAGACCGTCTGGCGCGCAGCATGGCCCAAGGCCAGCAAGCGGTCAAAGAGGGCAGCGCCAAACTGTCGATTGCCGAGCAAACACGGCTAGAAAAAGACGCGCTACTCGCCGCAGCGCAAGCCGCGCAACACGCCGCTGAGCAAGCGCTAGTCGAAGCCGCGCCACAGCTCGATCAGGCCAAGGCGCTAGACGCAGCGATCGCCACGCTGATGCCCGCGCACCAGCAAACCAGACAAGCCCAAGTTGATGCAGATAACGCCGCCGCCAGCTCCCGCAAAAACCAAGTCGACAAACAGGCCGAGCTGACCGCTACCGAGCAAAAACAGCAAGCCAGCGAGCAATGGCTGGCGCAACACGCGGCACTGCAAAGCCTGGCGGAGAACTGGCCAGCGTGGGATATACTCCTCAAGCAAGCAAGCCAGTCACGCAATGAATTAGCCAACTTTAGCCATATACTGGCCATAAATACACAAAACGCCAGCGAACAAAGCGCACAGCTAGAAGCCAGCAAACAGGCACTAAGCAGCAGCGCCACCGCTCTCGCCAACGCAGAACAGCAACGCCAGCAAGCCAGCCAGCAACACGCCGCCATCGACGTCAGCCAGCTACTGCAAGCCAAGCAAACACTGGAAGCGCGGCGCGAACAACTCAGCAGCGCAGAACAGATCGCACGCGCCCTGGCCGAGCAAGACCAACGCCAGCAAGCGCTACAGACACAAGCCAAAACCAGTGAGCAATCCATCGCCAGCAGCGACACCGCAGCAGCGCAAGCGAATCAAAAAATCCCCGCACTGCATGCCGCATTAGCACAGGCAGAACGCTCGCTCAAAAGCGCAGAAGCGGCCTGCAACGACAAGGTAGAAACCCTGCGCGCCGCGCTGGAACCAGACGCGCCCTGCCCGGTCTGCGGCGCACACGAGCATCCGTATCAAAGCGACAGTAACCCGCAGCTGCACGCCATGCTCGCCAACCTGCAAGCAGAAGTCACGCAATGCCGCCAGCAGACGAGCCAAACCGAGCAAGCGCTAGCCACGCACACCGCAGAAGCGGCAAGCCAGCGCCGCCAGCTAGACAACATCCAGGCAGAACAAGCGCAACACCAGATCAAGGCGCAAGCAGAACAGCAGGCATGGCAAGACCATCCGATTGCCAAAGAGTTAGAGCAAAAGAGCATCAACGCCGAGCAGCACACAACCTGGTTTGCACAACAGCGCAGCACGCTACAAGCGCAGGCCGACAGCATCGCGCAACTTGATGCCGCCAGCCGCGCCGCACTGCAAGCCAAAGACGCCGCGCAAGCCGCGTTTGAACTAGCCACGCAAGCGCACAATCAAAAGCAAGCAGCCGTCAGCGCCGCACAACAAGCGCTGCAGCAAACCCAGGCCGCACAGCAAAGCGCGCAAGAGCAAAGCCAACAAAGCCAGCAACGTCTAAGCGACACCCTAAACCAATTAGCACCCGCTTTCCAACCCCCTCTCCCGCAAGCGGGAGAGGGCCGGGGTGAGGGTGATCGCTATGCCGAGATGTCCGTCGCTAATCAATGGCAAACCGAAGACACAAGCAACTGGCAAGAACACTGGCAAGAGGCCCCAGAGCAATTCCACACCCGCTGCGCGCACAACGCCAGACAATGGCAGGATAAAAGCAAAGAGCGCGAACAACAGCAGCAACGCCACGCCACCCTCAGTGTAGAACTGGCCGCGCTAACACAAGCACAGAGCAAGGCAGAGCAAGAACAGCAACGCGCAGACAAAGACTTTGCCAGCAGCGAGCTAGTGCTAAAGGACAAACAGGCGCAAAGACAAATCCTATTCGCCGGCCAACAAGTACAGCAAATAGAAGCGCAACTGAGTGCCGCCAACCAGCAAGCCAAGAGCGCACTAGCGCAAGCCACACAAGCCGCCAGCGACAGCAAGCAAGACTTAACGCGCTGCGCAGAAGCGCTAGAGCAAGCCAAGGCACGCCTCGCCAGCGACACAGCAGCGTTAGATAAAACAAGGCAAGAGCTGGACGAGTGGATAGCCAATTATCAGACGGCACAAAAGAATGGAGAACCAGCAGTGCTAGACCTGGCCACGCTACACCAACTGCTGGCGCACGACGTAACATGGATCAATCAGGAGCGTACTGCACTGCAAAGCATCAGCAACGCCACCCAGCAAGCGGCCACGATATGGCAAGAACGCAGCCAGCAAAGAAAGGCGCACCAATTGCAAAAACCAGTGTTAGAAATTGAATTGGTGGAAGTAAATATAGACACCGATGCAGACTCAACTACAGAAAACGATACAACAAAAATAGCAGAACAATCGCCGATAGAAAAAGTACAGACAGCACTCAGCCAACTCAACGCAGAACGCCAAAAAATTCAGGCCACAGCCAGCCAACTGCACACCCACATCGCGCAAGACCAGGCACGCCGCACCCAGGCCGCCGACATCCTGCAACACGTGGAGCAGCAAGAATCCAGGTACAAACTCTGGGGCAGCCTGAACGAACTGATCGGCTCCGCCGACGGCAAAAAATTTCGCAACTACGCGCAGCAATATACGCTAGACGTCTTGCTAGGTTACGCCAACCGCCACCTGCACGAACTATCACGCCGCTACCGCCTGCAACGCATCAACGACACGCTGGCGCTAATGGTGATAGACCAGGACATGGGCGACGAACAACGCTCAGTCCACTCCCTCTCCGGCGGCGAATCCTTCCTGGTTTCACTAGCCTTGGCGCTAGGCCTGGCATCACTATCCTCCAACCGCGTACGCGTCGAATCGCTATTCATCGACGAAGGCTTCGGCAGCCTTGATGCGGATACCCTACGCGTAGCGATGGACGCACTGGATGGCCTGCAAGCCATGGGCCGCAAGGTCGGCGTGATCTCGCATGTACAGGAAATGACGGAACGGATTGCTACCAGGATTTTGGTGCAGAGGACGGCTGGAGGTAGGAGTTTGGTGGGGGTTGGCTAGGAGGGTTACCAATTTAAATAGTAGTATTTTTTGCAATTAGGTCATGTATAGTTCTTAACAGAAAAACTTTCAACGATCTAAATACTGAAATGTCAGAACTTGGCGCTGTTTCCCCAAACAACTTTTAATAATTTTATGGGCTTGAAGAAAATGGATGAAAACGCAAAAGAATTTGCCAGAGCAAAGGAAATTTCAACTGTAAATCTAAACATAAGAGAACACAAAGAGTCTAATAATCGAGCTGATAGTAATGATCGTTCAGGGTTTTCAAGGGATTACGCGAGAGTTTTGTATTCGTCTTCCTTTAGAAGATTGCAAGGGAAAATGCAATTATTGGGTATTGATGAAACGAGATTCAATCGTAACCGTCTTACCCATAGCTTAGAAGTAGCACAGATAGCACGTGGATTAGCAACTTCATTGAAACTAAGTGAGACTATAGTTTCTGAGACCTGTGCTTTGATTCACGATATTGGCAATCCACCGTTTGGACATTCAGGAGAACGGGTGTTAAATGATTTGACACAAGAAGTTGGTGGCTATGAAGGGAATGCGCAAGCGTTCAGAATTATTCGTTCTTTAGAAAAAAAACATCCTGATTGTCCCGGATTAAATTTGACAATTCGAACGCTTTGGGGAACAGTGAAATATTTCAATTCAAAAGAACAAAACAATAAAAAATTTCTTTATGACGATGACTATAAATATTTGAGCGATACATTAAAAGATTTTGAAATTAGCGATAAGAAAAGTATCGATGCCGAAATAATGGATTTGGCAGATGAAATTGCTTACGCGGCTCATGATTTAGAAGATGCATTAAGTTCAAATTTATTAGTAATTGGAGAATTAATACATGAGTTTTCTATTGATAGCGATTTCAAAGATGCATCAGAAAAAATCAAACAAATAGTAAAAGATGTTCAAATAATGGCTGGTAACTCAAACCAACTGAGCACTTCGGAAGAGTACTCTATTGTTTTTAAAAAAGAACTTACTTCACGAATTGTAAATGAGCTGATTCAGGATATTGGTTTGATACATAAAGAGAGTGAAAAATTTGAACTTGGGTATAAAAATCTAGAAAAATTGGCCAAAGGTTTAAAAAAACTAGTATTTAAAGTAGTTCTCCGGAAAAGACACATTCAAGAATACGAAAGCCGTGGTGAAAAAGTAATTCGCGGACTTTTTGAAGTATATTCCGATGAAAAATTTAATCGAGATTTAATGTTATTACCACCTGAATTAAGAAAACTAAATGTAGAAAAAAAAAGAATTATTTGTGACTATATTTCTGGAATGATGGATCCGTTTGCAGCTCAAGAATATATCAAATATTTTGGCAAATCCAAATATGAATCACTTTATATTAAAAAATAAAAGGAAAACATTTGAAAAAAATAATAACCAATTTAAATTGAATCGACACCACTTTAATTTTTCCTCTGCAAGCATTTTAAGGAAATTATTTTTTCGAATGAGACAAAGAAACATTTTCATTTAACGCTTCTATTTTTTACAAATTTTTTTGGAATTATCAAATGACATCACAACAATTAGCAATGATTCCACATGTTGAAGAAGGAGAAATTATCCCTCAACGTTCATCTGATGGTTATATTAGTGCAACTGCTTTATGTAAATCCGTTAATAAGCAATTTTCTCACTACAACTCGCTCAAATCGACGAAGGATTTTGTTCATGAGCTATCACAGCAAACGGGAATGCCAGAAGCACAGTTAATCCACATTGTTAGTGGAGGAAACGCGCAATTACAGGGCACTTGGGTTCATCCATATATAGCAATGAATCTAGCGCAATGGTTATCTGTAAAGTTTGCAGTTAAAGTAGCTCAATGGGTAACAGAGTGGCAACAGGGCAAAGCAAAAGTTGTTATGCCTGTCCATCTCGAAAGGTATTTACAGAATCGTTCAAAAGTTCCATACACACATTTTTCGATGTTAAATGAGCTAACTTTGAATTTAATAGCACCAATGGAACAAGCTGGATACACATTACCCCAAGAGATGGTTCCAGATATTTCTGAGGGACGAATGTTTTGTAAATGGTTGAGGGACAATAAAGGGATTGAGCCAAACACCTTTCCGACGTATACACACTCGTATCCGGATGGTCGGAATGTGCCCGCTAAACTTTATCCTATTGAACTATATGAAGATTTCCGAGTACATTTCAACGAAATTTGGTTAATAAATCAAGCACCAAAATATTTTGCTGAAAGAGATATCAAGGCTCTCGGCTATGTGAAAACGTTATTCCTTCCTGCGCCGTAAATTCACCAAATCAAGACAACTAAAAGGGTTAGTAACTAAAAAACAAAGGAGAACCAAAGGGAAAACCAAAAGCAAACCAAAAGGGGTCAGCAAGCGTAGCGTGCGCACTTTGTAGGGTGCGCCATGCGCACCGCTCAAGCCAATACTTGTTAATCCGTAGCCACTTTTGATCTGTGCCATTTGGTGCGCATGGCGCACCCTACCGATTGCTGGTTACTGGCTTGTAGAAGGAAAGGAAAGTCATTAAAAAGGTTAGCATCGCTATTCTTTTAAGCGATGCTGACCCCTTTGATTGGGGAAGCTCAGTCGGGAGCTACCACGTAAAGTCATCCGGAATCTGGAAGGCGGCATACGGATCATCCGCATCGATTTCGGTCGTGGTCTTCTTCACCCGCACCACCAGTGAAGCATCGCGCTCGGCAATTTTATCCGCGATAATCCGGGGCAGTAATTCTGTTTTACCCTCCAGACACACGATCACCAGTCGACCAGCAATCAAATGCGTCTGTACCGCTGCCGACACATAGATCTTGTCGATCTTAGTAACTAAATAACTAAAGGGGTCAGCATCGCAATACCGAAAAGAAATAAAATCGTTGTCACAGAAAATTAGAAGTTTTCTTATTCTTGCAAATCACCTAAAAATTAAATTTATAAATGGAGAAAATAATGACTCTAAAGCTCACGGGCGTGCAAGGAAAAATATTATCTGTCGATGGTGACATGGTAAAAATAATTAAAGTCGGTGGAATTTTTGCCTCACAAAGAGAAAAGACCATTCCAATTCAAAATATTTCGTCAATTGAAGTAAAAAAACCTGGAGTATTAATAAACGGGTTTATACAGCTCTCAATTGCTGGCGGTGTCGCTCGTGAAAGCTCCTATACATGGACAGGCGGAGTAAACGATGCATTAAAAGACGAAAATTCGGTTGTCTTTGTTGGTGATGATAACTACCAACTTGCCTTGCAAATTAAAACCGACATTGAATCAAAGATGGCGAGAACCGCTCCGTCAGCCTTCGCTGGTGGATCAGTGGCAGACGAGCTGCTAAAATTTAAAGGTTTGCTCGATGCTGGATTATTAACTCAAGATGAGTTTGATTCAATAAAGAAAAGATTGCTTGGTGCAAGTGCAACTGTTACCAAAGTAGAAGAAATTTCAAAACCAATTGAAAAACCGAAACAGGTTGTAGTCACATACTGTGTAAAGTGCAAAGCAATGAACAACGCAAGCGATGGCAAATGTTTTAGGTGTGAAGAACCGTTACCAGTCTAATGAGTAATCTAAAAACGTAATGAATTCTAAGTTGAACCAGAAATGTCAGGAAATTCTGAACGATGTGTTGCATGTCAATTGTCACTCACAAATTAAATACAAACTTGGACAAACCGAATATGACCAATTATAGACAACTCACGGTTTTCGTCTTGGCAATAATACTCAATTCCATTGGAGTAGCGCAGGCACTTGCACAACAAGAAATTCGCATCCCTAGAAGCGTTCAAGGAGACAAAGGTAAATATTATCTAATTGAACGGAAACATATTAATGGAATCGAGAAAATTCTCTACAAAAGGATAGGTGTTGACACAATTGTTTATCAAAAAACAGAGGTCAATTGCAAAACAATGATGGTTAGAGATATTGGCTCATCTGGGGAGTCGATAGCAAATATCAAAGATCTTCCAACTAAATGGTTTGCATTAGTCGATGGATCAAGCACAAGTGACATGGCGAATTTTGTATGCAAATAATCAAAGGGGGTCAGCATCGCGATACTTTTGAGCCCGATATAAACGTCATGTAAACATGTGAAATTTTAGCCAAATGGGTCAGCATCGCCTTAAATGAATGGATCTCTCCACTCACTTTCACACTGATTGATTCCAGCCCTCAACATTGATCAGATACTTGGTCGCTTTTCCTATGCCGCATGAGATCACCGCGCCTTTTTGCAGCAGATCAGCGAGATCTCGGGTGGCGGTGGCTTTGGATGCGCCGGTGATTTTGCTGTGTTTTTCTGCCGTCATGCCACCAAGGAAACCACCATCGCCCGCATCGAGGAGTTTTTGCAGGGTTTTGCGCTGGCGTTGGTTGAAGTCGCTATGGAGATGATCGCTCCAGAACTGCGCCTTCAAGATCGCCTGGCTGATGCTTTGTTGTGTGTGTTGGCACGCCGTAGTAAATAGCTTGAGAAACCAACTGACCCAGGGCGTGATATCGAGATCGCCCGTTTGCGCCTGATGCAGCGCATCGTAATAGGCTTTGCGGTGTTGTTGCAGGGTGCGCGACATACTGATGAGGCCCGCAACACCGAGCTGCTGGGTTTGCGCATCTTGTGCCAGCGCTCTATCGATGATGGCGCGGCCGATACGCCCGTTGCCATCTTCAAAAGGATGGATAGTCTCAAACCAGAGGTGGGCGATTGCTGCACGAATGATGCCATCGACATGATGGATTTGCTCGGCAGGCGCATTGAACCATGCCAAGAACACCGCCATGTCTGTGTTCACTTGGGCAGAATCGGGCGCGCGATAGTGGACGACTTCTTTGCCTGCCCGGCCACTAATAATTTGCATGGGTTCGGCAAAGCTGCGAAATTGCCCGACCTGAATGCGTTGTATGCCAGAGGTGCCGCCGGGGAACAAAGCGGATTGCCAGCGACACAGGCGATCTTCATCGAGTGCGGTAGCGAGATTGTTGGTCGCATCGAACATGACTTCGATCAGGCCATCGACATCTCTTGCGCTGCTGCCGGTGTCATTAAAACCCAATTTGCGCATGACTGATGAACGCACTTGCGCCACGTCTAATTGCTGCCCCTCGATGGCAGCCGTAGCGATGGCTTCTTGCACTAGGATGTCTTGCCGCAGCGTTTGCAAATCATTCCGCGCCAAGCCTATCGCTTGCGCTTTCCCTGCCAATACGCCGAGCTGCTGACGCGCCTCGGCCAATGGCTGGGCGAGTACTTGCATATCGTAGTGGCAGCGCGGCCATGCGGCGTATTGCCAAATATAAAGCGGAGTTTGAGCTGATTTCATCGCATTTACGGATCATTGTATGAGCCGTATTTTAGGATTTTACGGCTCAGCTGTCCAGAGAAAATACCGGGCGACGCCGTAACCTGCAATTGTAGGGTGCCAATAGCCGCAGGCGTATTGCTCCGATTGGTTCAGCCGATGCAGCTCATTCCAGCAAGCGTAACGTGCGCCCTTTGTAGGGTGCGCCATGCGCACCGCTCAAGCCGATACTTGCTAATCAATAGCCGCTTTTGATCTTTGCCATTCGGTGCGCATGGCGCACCCTACCGATTGCTGGTTACTGGCTTGTAGAAGGAAAGAAATGTCACTAAAGAGGGTCATCATCGCAATACTTTTAAGCCCGATATAAACGTCATGTAAACATGTGAAATTTAGGCGTAAATTTAAGCTATCTAATTAGTTGGGTGTCTTATGAATTTCTAAATTTAAGCGGAAGTTCAGTCGGGAGCTACCACGTAAAGTCATCGGGGATCTGGAAGGCGGCATACGGATCATCCGCATCTATTTCGGTCGTCGTCTTCTTCACCCGGACCACCAGTGAAGCATCGCGCTCGGCAATTTTATCCGCGATAATCCGGGGCAGCAATTCTGTTTTACCCTCCAGGCACACGATCACCAGTCGGCCAGCAATCAAATGCGTCTGCACCTCTGCCGACACATAGATCTTATCGATCTTGGTACCGTGAGTGTAGTAATAAGCGATGTCGCCAGCGCCCTTGCTTTGGCGATTCTTTTGCACCAACTGCACAATTTGCGCAAAAATCGCTTTTTGGCTCGCGGCCGCATCGCGTTGCGCATTGAGTTCGCGAGCGCGTTCGGCATTTTTGCGCTGTACCTCAAGCGCGGCCAGACGTGACTCATCGACGCTCTCGTTGCCAGTCCGGCGCTCGACCTTCTTCTGCTTGCTCTTTTCCTGGTGGGCCAGTTTGGCTTTGTTTTTATCGACTAGTCCGGCTTTTAAAAATTGATCTTGCAATGAGGCCATCATACAACTCCGTAAAATAAGTGCCACCGGTCCAAGGCAACGCTGCCGACCAACGGAAAGCCGCTAGCATAGCAAAATTTTCTATTCTGCAGCCCCCCATGTGTCGGACGAGTTCTCGCCTCTCAGATTTTAAAGCGATGCTGACCCCCCTTTGTTTACTGCCCCCCTTTATTAGCGGCAGTTCTGATTGAATCCGCCTTATAATGCGCGCCCTTGTACACGCTCTTCATTGACGCTATCGCATCTATGCACATCCATAAAAGCTTCTCAATTTACAATCTGGCGTCACTCATCGCGGTTTTTATGCTCTCTGCTTGCGGCGGGAGTGTTAGCGATAAAGTCGGTGAGATTCTCAATGAATCGAAAATCATCTCAGTTAGTATTAACCCAAACCCTCTGCCGCAACCAATCGGCAATACGCCAACGCCATTCTCATTAAAAGTCAAAGTGGATGCGACAAGTACATTTGATGTCATCACGGTGAACCTGAAAGACCCGGCAAATGGAGGCCAGTATTCTTTGCTGGCCTATCCCAGCCCATGTTCATCCAACAAGGCATGTGGCATGACGACATATGAAATTCAGTGTCTCTCATTCAATGCAGTTAACAACAATGCCTTAAGAACGATATCTTGTGGTGACATGAAGTTAGCCGTGACCTTGCCTCCGGGTACACACCCTATGCTGATCGAGATCCGCCATTTGGACATATTGCTGGGTCTTTCAAAACACGTCGATGACTCTGCTACGGTGAATTTGCTCATTCAATAAAACTGACGGCAAACGTAGCGTGTGCACTTTGTAGGGTGCGCCATGCGCACCGCTCAAACCAATACGTGTTAATCAATAGCCGCTTTTAATCTTCATGGCCAAAGTGACCAAAGTGACCAAAGGGTCAGCATCGCAATACTTTTAAGCGATGCTGACCCTTTTGATTTCGCTTTTGATTTCGCTTTTGATTTTTATATTACTCTTATTAATTTACATACCGCACGCCTTCTTACGCAAAAAAGCCGGGGCATTTGAATTACCCCGGCTTTTGTTTCCCTGCGTTTTTAGAGCATTACACTTGCTGGATACCCGCCAAAGCCCAACCGCCTTGGCCATTGACAGGCTTGGACAAGTTCCACACTTCGGAAAACCCTTCGGAAGGCAATGTCGGATCCTCTTTGATCACGCCGGTGAATTTGACACTGGCCAGATAATCACTATCAACCGTTTCCAAGCCAAGCAACTGGGCATCGACAGAGACCACATCAGTCACATTTGCCGACGTTCCACGCTCCTGAATTTGCATCTTGATTTCTGCATACATTTCGGCTGTGGTGAATTCGCGGATATCGTTGATATCCGCTTTATCGAAGGCGGCCTGCAAGCGTATGAAATACATCTTGGCATTACGCAAAAACATCGGCACATCGAAATCAGCAGGAATCGTCCAGCTACCCTGATCGGCAGGCGTGAAACCCGAACCAAACCCTGAAGCAGCCGCACCAGCAGTGCCAGCATTACCATTTGCACCAGATTGATATGACATCGGTTCGACGCGCGAACCAATTTCCGGCAAAGCCGTACCAGCGCCGGCATAAGCGGGCTGCGGGGTGAATGCAGAACGGGCGCCGCCAGCTTTACGGTTCTGGTACATGCGGAACAGGAAGAAGGCCGCACCAGCTAACAACAGCATAGGCAGAATCGAGCCCAGTGCGCTCGCCAATCCGCCGCCCATACCCATCGAGGAGAACATGGCGCCGAGCAAGGCACCGCCGATCAGGCCACCGACGATACCTTTCCAAGGGCTCGCTGGTTTTGGTGGCGTAGCAGCCGCTCCTGCTGTCGCTGGCGCCGCTGGTTTGGCCTGGCTAGGCGTTGCCGGAGCCGCCTGACGCGAAACATTGTTCGATTGACGTCCGGACGAGCCGCCGCCGCCGACCCGTTTTGCGTTAGCGTCCGTGACCACCATCGTCATTGCGCCAACCATCAACATCATCGTGAATAGAAATTTTTTCATCGTGCAAACTCCTTAATTAAGACCAAAAACCAGATTCAAACCAAGTCGCCTCTTCACTTTTGGAAAAGTAGGTGACGTGACTATACGGCCTGCGGATTGACAATAAAAGTCGAATATAGTTGATTAATACTTCGTATATTTCGATTGATGTTTTTTAGTTAATTTGCATGCGAGGTGTTCAATACAAGTAGCTAAAGGGGTCTAACTGAAGCGATCAGCATCGTTTTAATTTAAAGCGATGCTGAGCTTTTTGATTGCTTTTGATTGATAAGGCCAAAAGAACGGATAATAGCGCTCAATTCATTTTTAACGCTTTTTTTGGAATTCTCATGGAAATTAAGGTCAACTTTCTCGATAAGCTTCGTCTGGAAGCCAAGTTCGATGATTTCACCGTGGTGGCCGACCAGCCTATCCGTTACAAGGGCGATGGCTCGGCGCCTGGCCCTTTCGATTATTTTCTGGCCTCATCGGCCTTGTGTGCGGCGTATTTTGTGAAGTTGTACTGCAACACGCGCAATATCCCTACCGAAAATATCCGCCTGTCGCAGAATAATATTGTTGATCCGGAAAACCGTTACGCGCAGATTTTCAAGATCCAGGTTGAATTGCCAGCAGATATTTCTGCCAAAGACCGCGAAGGTATTTTGCGTTCCATCGACCGTTGCACGGTGAAAAAAGTGGTGCAGGCCGGACCCGAGTTCGTGATTGAAGAAGTCGAAAGTTTAGATGCCGATGCGCAGGCCTTGCTGAGCTTAAATCCCACTGCGGATGCGGCCACCTATATTGTCGGCAAAGATCTGCCTTTGGAGCAAACCATCGCCAATATGTCCGGCTTGTTGGCAGGCCTGGGCATCAAGATTGAAATTGCTTCGTGGCGCAATATTATTCCCAACGTGTGGTCGCTACATATCCGCGATGCACACTCGCCTATGTGTTTTACCAATGGCAAAGGCGCGACCAAAGAAAGCGCCCTTGCCTCAGCTTTGGGCGAGTATATCGAGCGTCTGAGTAACAATCATTTCTATGCAGGCTCGTTCTGGGGCGAAGACATCGCCAACGCTGAGTTCGTGCATTACCCGAACGAACGCTGGTTTAAGTCTGGCAAAAAAGATGCGCTGCCTAAAGAAATCTTGGATGAATACTGCCTGGAGATTTACAACCCCGATGGCGAGCTACGCGGCTCGCATCTGATCGACACCAATTCCGGCAATGGCGAGCGCGGCATATGCTCGCTGCCGTATGTGCGGCAGTCGGACGGCGAGATCGTGTATTTCCCCTCCAACCTGATCGAAAACCTGTACGCCAGCAATGGCATGAGCGCCGGCAATACGCTGGTCGAAGCGCAGGTGCAATGTCTGTCCGAGATTTTCGAGCGCGCCGTCAAACGCGAAATTATTGAAGGCGAAATCGCCTTGCCTGATGTACCGCAGGACGTGCTGGCAAAATACCCTGGCATCTTGGCTGGCATTCAGGGTTTGGAAGAGCAGGGCTTTCCGGTGCTGGTGAAGGATGCTTCACTCGGTGGGCAGTATCCGGTGATGTGCGTGACCTTGATGAACCCGCGCACCGGCGGCGTGTTTGCCTCGTTCGGCGCGCATCCAAGCCTGGAGGTAGCGCTGGAACGTAGCCTGACGGAATTGCTGCAAGGCCGCAGTTTTGAAGGCCTGAACGATTTACCTGCGCCCACCTTTGTCAGCAACGCCGTGACTGAGCCGAATAACTTTGTGGAACACTTTATTGATTCCAGCGGTGTGGTGTCGTGGCGCTTTTTCAGTGCCAAGGCTGATTACGATTTTGTGGAATGGGATTTCTCTGGACAAGGAGAAAACTCCAATGCCGAAGAAGCCGCGACCTTGTTTTGCATACTCAAAGAGATGGGCAAAGAAGTGTACATGGCGGAGCATGACCAATTAGGCGCCACTGCCTGCCGGATCTTGGTGCCAGGTTATTCAGAGGTGTATCCAGTCGATGATTTGATCTGGGACAACACCAACAAAGCCTTATTGTTCCGTAGCGATATCTTACATTTGCATCAACTAGACGATGCGGCACTGGAAGCATTGCTTGATCGTTTAGAGAACAATGAGCTAGACGATTACAGCGATATCGCCACCTTGATCGGTATCGAATTTGACGAGAACACGGTGTGGGGCCAACTCACCGTGCTCGAATTAAAACTGCTGATCAATCTCGCCCTGGAACAATTGGAAGACGCGCAAGAGCTGGTGCAAGCCTTCCTGCAATACAACGACAACACAGTCGAGCGCGGCTTGTTTTATCAAGCCTTGAATGTGGTGCTAGAGGTCATGCTGGATGAGGATTTAGAGCTAGCCGATTACGAAGTCAACTTCCGCCGCATGTTTGGCAACGAGCGCATGGATGCGGTGCTGGGATCAGTCAACGGCAGCGTGCGCTTCTTCGGCCTAACGCCGACCAGTATGAAACTGGAGGGATTGGATAGACATCAGCGTTTGATTGATAGTTATAAGAAGTTGCATGTTGTACGGGGTAAGGTGGCGGTTGCAGCCAGTTAGTTACTCTGGGTGGGCCACGATTATGCGCAATATTTTTCGTGGTCTGTCCCCTGAAGTCCCCTCATCCTATAGATTGTCGGTCAGGCCATCGCAGAGTGCTTCGATGAGCCTGCGGGCCTGTTCAAGGTCAACGCCAGATTGCTGTGCGAGTAGCAAAGGACCGCCGGTATCGGCTTGCGGTAGCAGTATCGACAAGACGGGTTCAATGGATTGTTTATCCAGTAAGTGTGCAATATCGCGCCCAAGCAATCGTGCACCGGTTGCTTCATGGTCATAATCGTCCGTGGTGAATAAATCGCTGTGGTCTTGTGCCGCACGATCATAGTTGTCGCAATCCATGTAATGTCGAACATAGAGCAACAAGTCGCCCGCATCGCGCCCGGGATGGGAATGCTTGCGGTCTGCCCAAGCGGTGATCTTGAGCAGCGCCAGGGCAGGAATGGATGCAACGCGCAGTGTCACATTATTTGGCAGTTGCACCGGGACGCTGGTTTCGAATGCTTCCCTCGCGCCAAAACAATCGAATACGCTGTGATGGTCCGGCGGCCAGCTGATCGTGCGGTCCGTATTTTCAATGCCGCCGAATGGCACGATATCCAAAGGTAATCCGGTTGCCTTGTGGCGCAGCCTGTGAATTGCCGGACCGGGTCTGTCGGAGAACTGGTCTGAGCCAAGCAACGCAGTGCGCAGCGATTCAAAGCGTTGCCAGTCCGGAACGCTTACCGCAAAGTCCACGTCCTCGGTCAAGCGGGACGGCGCGATATTGTGCGCATGCTGCAGCATCAAGTCGCGTGCTGCGGCGCCCATCAAAAAATAATCAATTCCAAGCGCTTGTGCGACTACCTGCAAAGCCTGCACAACGGTAGCGAGTGGAATAAGATCAAGCTTCTGCGAAAAGTCGAGCGACATAGGCGTCATAAATCATCTTTGCGGTTTCAATACAGCGTGCATCGCCCGTTGCCAGGAGGTCGGCGTAGACCAGCAATGGCGGGGCCATGTTGCTATGTTTCGGGTCGCCGGGAAAATTCCAAAATCGCTTGCGCACTTCCACGGCGGCCGTATGTCGAGGTCCGGCTTCCTTCATGAACTTTTGCCGCGCTGCCAGCAGGCTAGGCATCTTTTCCGCGTAGAGCGTTAGTTCACCGGGGCGCAGATATTCGGTCAGCATCGCGGCGGCAGGTTCGCTCCCCCAAAGGGCTCCGTATTCCGCAATCGGCCAATTTTTCCATCCCTCGAAGCCGGCGACGTAGTAGCGGCCGATCAAGGTGCGCGGCCGCAATACGCGGGCATAGGCATCCGCCCACTGATTCAGCAGGCGTTCATGCTCGAACAAGCGCCGGGTGCCGCGCTTGCCTTGTAGGTCGCGCACAAAGCCGAGCTGCTGCAGGTCCGGTATCACCCAGCCGACGGTGCCGTGTGCCACGCCCGCCATTTTTGCCAGTTCACGATAAGGCAGGTTGATCGCCTGCGGGTTGCACAACAGGGTAAAGATCACTTGCAGGCCGGTCGGCTGGAAAGCGCGTCCAGCGGGGATGACGGTCGCTTTGGCGACAGGCTTTTGCCCTTTTATCCAGATCAGCAGGTTTGCCTGCTTGATATAGGCATTGCCCGCCGCATCCAGAAAAGGGATGCCGCGTTCCTTTAACTCCTCGGCCAAGTCGGGCGCAACGTAATCGGTGATCAACATCGCCGGCTGGCCGAGGCGGTCCATTTGGTGCAGGGTGACGCCAAGAGTGGCGGGGCGCAGGTTGCGTTTGCACTCCACCAGATAAAAGGTTTCTTGTTCGCCGTGGCGAACACGCGCCACTACATCGGCTTGTGGATGCGTTATTTGGCGAGCTTCTTTGATCAGCTCGATTGCCAAACCGTGGCGCTGCGCCGCCTTGATGGCGGTACGCAGCGTTTCTTTCTCGGCAGCAGGTATTTTGTCCATTTTTGTTGGCCGTCCATTTTTATTGGACATTTGAATATATTGGACAATACTAATTGATTAAAAGAAAGGATGTCAAGATTTGTCCAATAATTTTCTTTGTCCAATAACGATGGACAAACACCATCATTGGACAAATTGTTCGTTCCAAAGAGATCTTTATGCTCAGCAAAGCTTTCGGACAACAACGCCAAACTAAAGGGGTCTGTCTACATCGCTTTCAATGTAAACGATGCTGGCCCTTTTGATTTGCTGGCACATTGATCGTCGTTCTCACTGCTTCTTTCATGCCATACTCGCGCATGATCGTATGCGGATAAGCAATCGTTGTTATTGACAACTAAGCCCTCGCCACTTAGGATATAGTTGTCATTCACAACCAAATTAAATCCCTCATGCATACTCACTCCACCCCTGGTGCGCTGGTGCGCGAATTGAGCCGGCTTTTTGTGCGTTCGCAGCGGGCGCAATCTTCCTGTGTGGATGGCGCGTCGAATGTGCAGTGCCATGTGTTGACCGAATTGCTGCGTATCGATGGGCTGACGCAGCAGGCTTTGGTTGAGCGCTTGTCTTTGGATAAGGCGTGGATCAGCCGCGCGGTGGATGCCTTGGTGTCGGATGGGGTGGTGGCGAAACGGCCGCATGAGGATGACAAACGCAGCGTGAAACTCAGCCTGACTGCACTGGGGCGACTCCGCGCCGAGAAGCTGGAGAACACCTTGAACGCGCATGCAGCGCAAGTGTTTGAGCATATCGCCGTTGACCAGCACGCGCAGATTCACGATGCCTTGGCGGTGCTGGTTTCTGCCCTGACACAAGCTGCGCAAGCGGCACTGAGCAACACGGCGGGCGACTCAGCTGCTGAGATCAAAGCCGCCTGCCATATCGATACCCTGGTGTTCGAGAATGCCAGCATGCTGGACGTGCCTGCCATCGAGGCGCTGTTGGTGCAGGCAAACTTGTCCATCGTCGGCGTGCGACGACATATCGCGCATTTTCGCTTGGGCAAACTCGGCGGCAAGATCGTGGCAGTCGGTGGTTTGGAAATCTATGGCGAGCAAGCGCTATTGCGTTCGATCGCTGTCGATACCGAGCAGCGCAATAAGGGGTATGGCAAGCAGATCGTGCGCGATGTTTGCCACAGCGCGCAACTGGCTGGCATACGTGATGTGTACTTGAAGACGGTCAGTGCAAGTGCGTTTTTTGATGGATTGGGGTTTGAAGTGCAGGCCTTCGAGCAGATACCAAAATCGGTGAAAAAATCGAGTCAATTTCGCGGCGCTTGCCCTGCTTCTGCGACGGTGATGCACTTGACCTTGCCGGCGTCCGTGCATTAGCGTTGGGCTGATAAAACTTTAGCCCAAGCTACATTCTAGGCCTGCTCTTTGCAAGCGTTCCATGTGTATCTCGTAGGGCGCGCACTACGATTGCCTCAAAGATTACGATAATTTTATAAATGCACAAGTCCAACACGCAATACCGGCGCGGCTTGCAGGCCAGGCAGGCTGCAAACCCGCATGGACATTGCGTGTTGGGCATGCAGGTGGCGATCTAAAGTTCCAAGTGCAACACTAAATTTTCAGAAGAGGCTGATTGGTTGCCTCTTCAAATGTTAATCCATCGAGCATGTGGGTCCAGACTTCATTGGGTGAACGTCCCTTTAAAATCTCACGGGGGCGTTCGTTCAATTGCATGGTGATACGATTGAGCTGATATTGTGTGACCTCTGACATATCTATTCCTTTCGGTAAGTATTGACGCAATAAACCATTGGTATTCTCCACGCCGCCACGTTGCCAGGGGCTGTGCGGGTCGCAAAAATAGACTTTGATTCCCGTCGCTTGCGTGATCCGCTCGTGTTCCGCCATCTCCGAACCTTGATCGTAAGTCATCGTCAGACAGACCCCAACGGGCATCCTGCGCAAGACGTTGGCGAAACCCTGATAGGCAGAGTACGCGTCACGCCTCTCTAGTTTAATCAGGCTGACACGGCGACTGGTCCGTTCATAGAGGACGCC
>JAUSNO010000036.1 GCA_030645915.1 Undibacterium sp. | reverse complement strand
TAAAATGGCAAAAGGTAAGTTCGAACGCACCAAGCCGCACGTCAACGTCGGCACAATTGGTCACGTAGATCACGGTAAAACAACACTGACAGCAGCGATTGCCACAGTCTTGTCGAAAAAATTCGGCGGCGAAGCTAAAGCATACGACCAGATCGATGCAGCACCAGAAGAAAAAGCACGCGGCATTACTATCAATACCGCTCACGTTGAATACGAAACAGCTGCACGTCACTACGCACACGTAGACTGCCCAGGCCATGCTGATTATGTCAAAAACATGATCACCGGCGCGGCGCAAATGGACGGCGCGATTCTGGTTTGTTCCGCAGCTGACGGCCCAATGCCACAAACACGCGAACACATCCTCCTGGCTCGCCAGGTTGGTGTTCCCTACATCATCGTCTTCCTCAACAAATGCGACATGGTTGATGACGCTGAATTGTTGGAACTGGTCGAAATGGAAGTGCGTGAATTGCTATCCAAATATGAATTCCCAGGCGACGATCTGCCTATCATCCAAGGTTCCGCAAAATTGGCACTCGAAGGCGACACTGGCCCATTGGGCGAGCAAGCCATCATGAAATTGGCTGATGCACTCGACACCTACATCCCAACACCAGAGCGCGCAGTTGACGGCGCATTCCTGTTGCCAGTAGAAGACGTCTTCTCGATTTCTGGTCGCGGTACAGTTGTTACTGGTCGTATCGAACGCGGTATCGTCAAAGTCGGCGAATCGCTTGAAATCATCGGCATCAGCGACACAGCAGTCACCACATGTACTGGTGTTGAAATGTTCCGCAAATTGCTAGACCAAGGTCAGGCAGGCGACAACGTCGGTGTCCTGTTGCGTGGTACCAAGCGTGAAGACGTGCAGCGTGGTCAAGTTCTGGCTAAGCCAGGTTCGATCAAGCCGCATGATCATTTCACAGGCGAGATCTATGTCTTGTCTAAAGATGAAGGCGGTCGTCACACACCATTCTTTAACAACTATCGTCCGCAGTTCTACTTCCGTACAACGGACGTAACTGGTTCGATCGAGTTGCCAAAAGACAAAGAAATGGTCATGCCAGGCGACAATGTCTCCATCACTGTTAAGCTGATCAACCCGATCGCGATGGAAGAAGGTCTGCGTTTTGCGATTCGTGAAGGTGGTCGTACTGTTGGTGCTGGTGTCGTTGCTAAAATTATTGTCGGTTAATTTGCTTCACAATCAGCAACAAAAGATTTTGTAATTAGAAATTTCGTTCTTTGTTAAAAATACCGCAGATGCTCATCATATGACATCTGCGGATCGCTCTTTATAGGAAATAACATGTCTGCAAATCAAAAAATCCGCATTCGCCTGAAGGCTTTCGATTATAAATTGATCGATCAATCAGCTCTGGAAATCGTAGAAACAGCCAAACGTACTGGTGCTGTTGTAAAAGGTCCGGTGCCTTTACCAACGCGTATTCAGCGGTTTGACGTATTGCGTTCGCCACATGTCAACAAAACATCTCGCGATCAGTTTGAAATTCGTACTCACCAGCGTTTGATGGATATCGTTGATCCTACTGATAAAACAGTTGATGCATTGATGAAACTGGATTTGCCAGCGGGCGTAGATGTAGAAATTAAGCTGCAATAATAAAAATCTGAGGCCCGTTATTTTAATAAGTTGACCTCAAATGATTTTTTAGAAGTGTGACATACCACAATTTTTCGCATTTCCAAATAAATTAGTCTTGTAATTAAAAAAATCGCAGGCTATAATCGCAGGCTCAGATGAAGATTGGTAATTTTATCTATTCATTTGAGTCTTTTAAACATCAATCTCACCCAATCGTAGGTGAGAATGGAGAAAACAATGAGCTTGGGCCTAGTTGGTCGCAAGGTTGGTATGATGCGTATTTTTACTGATGACGGTGATTCAATTCCAGTTACAGTTTTAGATGTATCTAACAACCGCGTGACACAAATCAAAACTCCTGAAACGGATGGTTATTCCGCTATTCAGGTAACTTTCGGTCAGCGCCGTGCGTCGCGTGTTACTAAAGCCGCCGCCGGTCACCTTGCAAAAGCAGGTGTTGAAGCTGGTACTGTCTTAAAAGAATTTCGTGTTGATGCTGCAAAAGCTTCGGAAATGAAGGCTGGTGATGTCGTGCCTGTTGGATTGTTTGAGGTTGGCCAAAAGGTCGATGTGCAGGGTGTGACGATTGGTAAGGGTTATGCTGGTGTTATCAAGCGTTACCACTTCTCCTCTGGTCGTGCAACTCACGGTAACTCGCGTTCGCACAATGTACCTGGTTCTATCGGTATGGCACAAGATCCAGGTCGTGTATTTCCTGGTAAGCGCATGACCGGTCATCTGGGTGATGATAACCGCACTGTGCAAAATTTGGTTATTGCTCGCGTAGATGCAGAGCGCCAATTGTTGCTCGTGAAGGGTGCTGTTCCTGGTGCGAAAAATGGTCAGGTAATTGTATTGCCTGCTATCAAAGTTAAAATGAAGAAGGGAGCTTAATTATGGAACTCAAGCTCCTAAATGCAGATGGTCAATCTGCCTCTAATGTTGCTGCTCCAGATACGATTTTTGGTCGTGATTACAATGAAGCCTTGATTCATCAAGTCGTCGTTGCATATCAAGCCAATGCGCGTAGTGGTAATCGCAAGCAATTGGGTCGTGATGATGTTCATCACACAACCAAGAAGCCTTGGCGTCAAAAAGGTACTGGCCGTGCTCGTGCTGGTATGTCGTCCTCGCCTTTGTGGCGTGGCGGTGGTCGCGCGTTCCCTAACTCGCCAGATGAGAATTTCTCTCACAAAGTTAACAAGAAGATGTATCGCGCAGGTATCTGCTCGATTTTGTCTCAGTTGGCTCGTGAAGGTCGTTTGAGTATTGTTGACAGTTTTGCTGTTGAGGCACCGAAGACAAAACTCTTGTCTGAGAAGCTCAAGGCAATGGGTTGTTTGGATTCAGTTTTGGTTATTACCGAAGAATTCAATGAAAATCTAATGTTGGCTGCGCGTAACTTGGTTAACGTTTTGGTTGTTGAGCCGCGTTATGCTGATCCAGTTTCTTTGGTTTTCTACAAGAAAGTGTTGATCACAAAGTCTGCATTGGCAAAGATTGAGGAGATGCTGGCATGAACGCACTAGTTAAGCATAGCGAAGAGCGCCTGATGAAGGTATTGCTGGCTCCTATCATCTCTGAAAAAGCAACTATGGTTGCAGAGAAGAATGAGCAAGTTGTTTTCCTGGTTATGCCAGATGCAACTAAGCCAGAAATTAAAGCTGCAGTTGAGTTGCTGTTCAAGGTTCAAGTTGAATCTGTTCAAGTTGCCAACCGTTTGGGCAAACAAAAACGTACTGGTAAGTTTAATGGCCGTCGCAATCATACAAAACGTGCTTTTGTATGTTTGAAGCCTGGTCAGGAAATTAACTTTACCGAGGGGGCATAAGCATGGCACTCGTAAAGATGAAACCAACCTCACCAGGCCGTCGCGGCATGGTGAAAGTGGTAACAGAAGGCCTGCATAAAGGTCGTCCGTTTGCCGCTCTGTTGGAAAAGAAATCAAAAACTGCTGGTCGTAACAATAATGGTCATATCACTACTCGTCATATCGGCGGTGGTCATAAACAGCATTATCGTTTAGTCGACTTTAAGCGTACAAAAGATGGTATCCCGGCAAAAGTAGAACGTATTGAATACGATCCTAACCGTACAGCGCACATTGCTTTGTTGTGTTACGCGGATGGTGAGCGTCAATACATCATCGCTACTAAAGGTATGGCAGCTGGTGATCAGGTTATGAATGGTTCGCACGCTCCGATCAAATCGGGTAACTGCATGCCTATCCGTAATATCCCTGTTGGTACTACGATGCATTGTGTCGAAATGCTGCCAGGTAAGGGTGCGCAAATTGCACGTACTGCTGGTGCCGGCGTTGTCTTGATGGCGCGTGATGGTACTTATGCTCAGGTCCGTTTGCGCTCTGGCGAAGTTCGCCGTATTCATATCGAATGCCGTGCAACTATCGGTGAAGTGGGCAACGGTGAGCACAATCTGCGTAAGATTGGTAAAGCTGGTGCAATGCGTTGGCGCGGTGTTCGTCCTACCGTTCGCGGTGTGGTAATGAACCCGGTTGATCACCCACACGGTGGTGGTGAAGGTAAGACCGCAGCGGGTCGTCATCCAGTGTCGCCATGGGGTCAGCAAACCAAGGGTAAGAAGACGCGTCGCAATAAGCGCACGACTTCAATGATCGTCTCACGCCGTGGTAAGAAATAAGGATAACACATGACACGTTCAGCGAAAAAAGGGCCGTTTTGCGACGCCCACCTGGTGAAAAAAGTCGAAGCTGCGCAAGCAATTAAAGACAAAAAGCCAATTAAGACATGGTCACGTCGTTCGACAATTATGCCGGACTTCATTGGTCTGACTATCGCGGTTCATAACGGTAAGCAACACGTACCAGTTTATGTATCCGAAAACATGGTTGGTCATAAACTTGGCGAATTCGCGTTGACTCGTACGTTCAAGGGTCACGCTGCCGATAAAAAGGCTAAGAGATAGGTGCTATGATGGAAACTAAAGCAATTCTGCGCGGTGTGCGTCTTTCTGAGCAAAAAGGTCGCCTTGTGGCTGACCTGATACGCGGTAAAAAAGTAGATCAAGCATTGAACATCTTGGCCTTCAGTCCTAAAAAAGGTGCAACGATCATCAAGAAAGTGTTGGAGTCTGCAATTGCAAACGCTGAACACAATGATGGTGCGGACATCGATGAACTGAAAGTGACGACTATCTATGTTGAAAAAGGAACTATCCTTAAGCGCTTCACAGCGCGTGCTAAGGGTCGTGGCGATCGTATCTCTAAACAATCCTGTCACATTTATGTGACTGTAGGCAACTAAGGAGTCACGATGGGACAGAAGATACATCCAACCGGTTTCCGCCTGTCAGTAACGCGTAACTGGTCTTCCCGTTGGTATGCTGGCAATGGTAACTTTGCCTCTATGCTTGGTGAAGATATTAAAGTTCGTGAATACCTGAAGAAGAAACTGAAAAACGCATCGGTAAGCCGTATTACTATTGAGCGCCCAGCAAAAAATGCTCGTATTACTATTTTCAGCTCCCGTCCGGGCGTTGTGATTGGTAAAAAAGGCGAAGATATTGAACTGTTGAAGACAGAACTCGCCAAGATCATGGGCGTACCTGTTCACGTGAATATCGAAGAAGTGCGCAAGCCAGAAATCGATGCTCAGTTAATCGCTGACTCAATTTCTCAGCAACTCGAAAAACGTATCATGTTCCGTCGTGCAATGAAGCGTGCGATGCAAAATGCTATGCGTTTGGGTGCTAAAGGCATCAAGATTATGTCGAGTGGTCGTTTGAACGGTATTGAAATCGCTCGTAAAGAGTGGTATCGCGAAGGTCGCGTACCTCTTCATACATTGCGTGCAGATATTGATTACGGTACTAGTGAAGCGCAAACTACCTACGGTATTATCGGCGTAAAGGTTTGGGTTTACAAAGGTGATCGTTTGCCAAATGGCGACGCTCCAGTAATTGAATCTATGCCTGAAGACGATAAAAAGCGTCGTGGTCCACGCCGTGAAGATGGCAAGCCAAGCAGCCGTCCGCGCGCCAAGCGTCCTGAAGGTCAAACTCCAACTGGTGTAGCTCCAGCTCCAGCGGCCAAGCGTGTTCACGCTAAAGCAGCTAGCACAGCAGCGCCGGCTGAGAAAGCAGGAGAATAATCATGCTGCAACCAGCACGCAGAAAGTACCGCAAAGAGCAAAAAGGCCGTAACAAGGGCATCTCGCATGACCGTGGTACTGCAGTTTCTTTCGGTGAATTTGGTTTAAAGGCGATTGGCCGTGGTCGTATCACGGCTCGTCAAATCGAAGCCGCACGTCGCGCGATGACACGTCATATTAAACGTGGTGGTCGTATCTGGATCCGTATTTTCCCAGATAAGCCAATTTCGCAGAAACCAGCGGAAGTTCGTATGGGTAATGGTAAGGGTAATCCAGAATACTATGTTGCCGAGATTCAACCAGGCAAAATGTTGTATGAAATGGATGGTGTCGATGAGACGCTGGCGCGCGAAGCTTTCCGCTTGGCGGCTGCTAAATTGCCGTTATTGACAACGTTTGTCGTACGTCAAGTCGGCACTTAAAAGGGAGTTGTAAATGAAAGTATCTGAACTCCAAGGCAAAGATCCTGCAGCTTTGACTAAAGAACTAAACGAATTGCTGAAGGCTCAGTTCAGCTTGCGTATGCAAATCGCTACGCAACAACTGAACAACACTTCGCAACTCAAAAAAGTACGTCGTGACATCGCACGTGTAAAAACAGTCATGAATCAGAAGGATGCCAAATAATGAACGATCAAGTTAAAGTCGCACTGAAGCGCACATTAATTGGTAAAGTTGTTTCTGACAAAATGAACAAGACTGTCACAGTACTTGTTGAGCGTCATGTAAAACATCCTCTGTATGGAAAGATCATTATGCGCACTGCAAAGTATCATGCGCATGACGAAGCTAACCAGGCTAAGGCTGGCGATACCGTTGAGATTCAAGAAGGTCGTCCTATCTCCAAGACTAAAGCTTGGACAGTGACCCGCGTAGTTCAAGTTGCACAAGTTCTATAAATTTATTGCACAAATAGTTTTTTGATGTAATAATAGCGAGCTGTCATCTGCATTTTCTGCAAATGACAGCTAAATGCCTCTCGTAATAAGTATTGTTGTGAGAGTGGTTAAAAATTCGTCCACCTAATCAGTTGGTTTGTTTTTGTTGAATTGTTATTCAATAATAAATCGATCTCCTGGCGGGACCAAAACTGGCTGCAGATCTGCATGGTGCGGATTGTGTGGGTTAAGTTGGGAAAGAGAACATTATGATTCAAACAGAAAGCCGGCTAGAAGTGGCTGACAATACTGGTGCGCGCGAAGTTTTGTGCATTAAAGTGTTGGGTGGCTCTAAGCGTCGTTATGCAGGGATTGGTGATGTCATTAAAGTCACTGTAAAGTCTGCTGCTCCTCGCGGTCGTGTAAAAAAAGGTGAAATTTACAATGCTGTAGTTGTGAGGACTGCTAAGGGTGTTCGTCGTCAAGATGGCTCGTTAGTTAAGTTTGATACTAATGCTGCGGTGTTGTTGAATGCAAAACTTGAGCCAATCGGGACTCGTATTTTCGGCCCAGTAACGCGTGAACTGCGTACTGAGCGTTTCATGAAAATCGTTTCGCTTGCTCCTGAAGTGCTGTAAGGGGTTCTGATGAATAAGATTCGTAAAAATGACGAAGTCATCGTCTTGACGGGTAAAGATGCAGGTAAACGTGGTCAAGTGCAGCAATGCGTTGACGCAAATTACCTTGTCGTTGCAGGCGTAAATATCGCAAAAAAAGCGACAAAGCCCAACCCGATGACTGGCGCAGTTGGTGGCATCGTTGATAAAGTGATGCCGATACATATATCAAATGTGGCGTTGTTTAACGCAGCATCTGGTAAGGCAGACCGTGTTGGCTTTAAGGTCGTGGATGGTAAGAAAGTCCGCGTCTATAAGTCAACTGGCGAAGTTGTGAAGGCATAAAGTCATGGCCCGTTTACAAGCATTTTATAAAGAAAAAGTTGTTGGTGATCTGACTGCGAAATTTTCGTACAAGTCTCCAATGGAAGTGCCTCGTCTTTTGAAGATAACCCTGAATATGGGTTTGTCCGAGGCTATCGCCGACAAGAAAATCATTGAGCATGCAGTTGGTGATTTGACGAAAATTGCTGGTCAAAAACCTGTCGTCACTAAGGCGCGCAAGGCGATTGCTGGTTTCAAAATTCGTGAAGGTTATCCAATTGGTTGTATGGTGACTTTGCGTGGCGCTCAGATGTATGAATTCCTGGACCGTTTTGTAACCGTGGCTTTGCCGCGTGTACGTGACTTCCGTGGTGTGTCTGGTCGTGCGTTTGATGGTCGTGGTAATTATAATATCGGTGTCAAGGAACAGATCATTTTCCCTGAAATCGAGTACGACAAGATTGACGTGTTGCGTGGTATGAATATTAGTATTACTACGACAGCAAAGACCGACGAAGAAGCAAAAGCGCTTCTCGCCGCATTTAAATTTCCGTTCAGAAACTGAGGTCGCCATGGCAAAATTGGCACTGATTAATCGTGAGCAAAAGCGTGCTGACTTAGTGAAGAAATTCGCTGGTAAACGCGCCGAATTGAAGGTCGTCATTGACGACCAATCAAAGACTGAAGAGGAGCGTTATTTAGCTCGTCTGAAGTTGCAGGCATTGCCACGTAACTCTAATCCGACTCGTCAGCGCAATCGTTGCGCATTGACAGGTCGCCCACGTGGCACATTCCGTAAGTTTGGTTTGGGCCGTATTAAACTCCGTGAATTCGCCATGCGTGGTGAGATTCCGGGTATGACTAAAGCCAGCTGGTAATAGGAGAATATCAATGAGTATGAGCGATCCTATCGCCGATATGCTGACCCGCATCCGTAATGCGCAAGTAGTTCAAAAAACTGCCGTTGCGATGCCGTCCTCAAAAGTTAAAATTGCGATTGCAGTTGTACTTAAGGACGAAGGCTACATTGAGGATTTCGCAGTGACGGAAGCTGCTGGGAAATCTGAATTGAAAATCGGTTTGAAATATTATGCAGGGCGTCCTGTTATTGAACGTTTGGAGCGTGTTTCTCGCCCAGGTCTTCGTATTTACAAAGGTAAAGACGAAATTCCAAGCGTGATGAACGGTTTAGGCGTGGCGATTGTGTCCACACCTAAGGGCGTAATGACTGACCGCAAAGCGCGCGCAACCGGTGTCGGTGGCGAAGTTATTTGCTACGTCGCCTAAGGAGCACAAGATGTCTCGAGTAGGTAAAATGCCAATCGTGTTGCCAGCAGGTGCAGAAGTTGCAATCTCGGCAGCACAGGTAACAGTAAAAGGCCCAATGGGCGTGTTGACACAAAGTCTTAATGGCTTGGTGACAGTCGCAAACGACAGCGGTACTCTAAATTTTTCTCCGGCTAATGACGGACGCGAAGCAAATGCTATGACTGGTACATTACGTGCACTAGTTAATAACATGGTTGTTGGCGTTACCAAAGGCTACGAAAGAAAATTGAACTTGGTCGGCGTTGGATATAAAGCACAAGCACAAGGAGATAAGTTGAATTTGTCTCTGGGCTTTTCGCACCCTTGCGTACACCAAATGCCAGAAGGCGTTACGTGTGTAACAGCAACACCTACTGAAATTCTCATCAAGGGAATTAATAAGCAGGTTGTTGGTCAAGTGGCAGCTGAAATCCGTGCATACCGCAAACCTGAGCCTTATAAGGGCAAGGGCGTTCGTTATTCGGACGAAGTGGTTGTGATCAAAGAAACCAAGAAGAAGTAATAGGGGTTGACGATGGATAAGAAACAATCACGTCTGCGCCGCGCGACTCAAACCCGTGCCAAGATCGCAGAACTCAAGGTGACTCGCTTGGCGGTTCATCGTACGAATCAGCATATCTACGCGAGTATTATTGATTCTGATGCTAAGGTTTTAGCATCGGCTTCTACGCTAGAGGCAGAGGTTCGCGCGGAATTGGCTTCGGCATCCAGCAATGGTGGTAATGCAGCAGCGGCCACATTGGTTGGAAAGCGTGTTGCAGAGAAAGCGTTGAAAGCAGGGATTACCGAAGTCGCGTTTGATCGCTCCGGTTTTCGTTACCATGGTCGCGTCAAGGCGTTAGCGGAAGCTGCGCGTGAAGCTGGCCTGAAGTTCTAAGGAAAATTCGTCATGGCAAAAATGCAAGCGAAAATGGCATCTGATAAACCAGATGACGGCATGCGCGAAAAAATGATCGCGATTAACCGTGTAACCAAAGTGGTTAAGGGTGGTCGTATCATGGGCTTCGCAGCGCTGACAGTCGTTGGTGATGGAGATGGTCGCATTGGTATGGGCAAAGGGAAATCGAAAGAGGTTCCTGTTGCCGTACAAAAAGCGATGGAAGAAGCGCGTCGCAAGATGATTAAAGTAACTCTCAAGAATGGCACTTTGCAACACGCCGTTACTGGTCAGCATGGCGCATCGAAAGTTATGATGATGCCAGCAAAAGAGGGTACCGGTGTTATTGCTGGCGGTCCAATGCGCGCGATTTTTGAAGTTTTAGGCGTGGTAAATGTCGTTGCTAAATCCAACGGTTCTACCAATCCTTACAATATGGTTCGTGCTACTTTGGACGGTTTGTCCAAAATGAGTACTGCTTCGGAAATTGCCGCAAAACGCGGCAAATCCCTAGAAGAAATTCTGGGCTAAGGTGAGCGAAATGACAAAGACAGTAAAAGTAACTTTGGTCAAAGGCTTGATCGGGACTCGTGAGTCTCATCGTGCTACCGTTCGCGGTTTGGGTTTGCGTCGTATTAATTCAGTTTCTGAATTGCAAGACACGCCATCCGTGCGCGGCATGATCAATAAAGTCTCGTATCTTGTGAAGGTTGTATCGTAAGCCGCTGGGCTTGCGATCGGAGCAAATTATGGAATTAAATACAATTCAACCAGCTGATGGCGCAAAACACTACAAACGTCGTGTTGGTCGTGGTATCGGTTCTGGTTTAGGTAAAACATCGGGTCGTGGTCATAAAGGTCAAAAGTCCCGTACAGGCGGTTTTCATAAAGTCGGTTTCGAAGGCGGTCAAATGCCTTTGCAACGCCGCTTGCCTAAGCGTGGTTTTAAATCATTGGCTACACCTTACAAAGCGGAAGTTCGTTTGACGGATCTGGAAAATTTGCCAGTGACTGATATCGATGTTCTAGCTCTAAAACAAGCGGGTGTTGTTTCAGTTTTGGCGCGCGTTGTTCGTGTGATCATGTCTGGCACAATTACAAAAAAAGTAACTTTGAACGGTTTGATCGCCACTAAAGGCGCTAAAGCTGCAATCGAAGCTGCGGGCGGCTCAGTGACTGATGTAGTGGTTGCACCAGTGGTTAAGAAATTACCTGCTAAAGTAGCTGCTTAATTAGGTCAAGACAGGAGCAAACATTGGCAACTTCTCCACAACAGGCAAAAAGCGGCGCAAGTGGATTTCCTTGGGGGAGACTCTGGTTTTTACTTGCTGCGCTTGTTGTTTATCGCATTGGTGCTCATATTCCTGTTCCTGGAATTGATGCGAATTCTCTAGCTCAACTATTTAAGCAAAACCAAGGCGGTATTTTGGGTATGTTTAATATGTTTTCTGGGGGAGCGTTATCTCGGTTCACAATATTTGCTCTTGGTATTATGCCGTATATTTCGGCATCAATTATTATGCAATTGATGTCGATAGTTTCGCCGCAATTGGAGGCTCTTAAAAAAGAAGGAGAGTCCGGTCGCAGAAAAATTACGCAATATACTAGGTATGGCACTCTGTTGTTGGCGACTCTGCAGGCTTATTTTATAGCTTTTGGTTTGGAGTCGCAGCCTGGATTGGTAATCGATCCTGGTATGGCCTTTAGGTTCACCACAGTAGTTACCCTTGTTACAGGAACAATGTTCTTGATGTGGCTCGGAGAGCAGATTACTGAACGCGGCTTAGGTAACGGGATATCGATCATTATATTTGCAGGAATTGCGGCTGGTTTGCCAAATGCGTTAGCTGGGCTGTTTGAGTTGGTTCGCACCGGATCAATGATGCCATTCACAGCATTAGTTATATGCTTGATTGCTGCTGGCGTTACGTTCGTAGTCGTTTTTGTAGAACGTGGTCAAAGAAAAATTTTGGTCAATTACGCGAAACGACAGGTTGGTAACAAAGTATACGGGGGGCAGAGTAGTCATTTGCCTTTGAAGTTGAATATGGCGGGTGTCATTCCTCCAATTTTTGCATCTTCTATTATTTTGTTTCCTGCAACGATAGCCAGCATGTTTACAAAGGGCAATGAGGCATCCAATAGCTGGTTTATTAGTTTTCTGAAAGATCTTAGTGTCTCGATGGGGCCAGGTGAACCTATTCATGCTTTGCTGTACGCTGGTGCGATTATCTTCTTTTGCTTTTTTTATACTGCACTCGTATTCAATAGCAAGGAAACAGCTGATAACCTTAAGAAGAGTGGAGCATTTGTTCCCGGTATTCGTCCAGGTGACCAGACAGCGCGTTATATCGATAAGATTTTGATGCGTTTGACTTTGGCTGGTGCGGTGTATATTACTGCAGTTTGTTTGTTGCCAGAGTTCTTGATTTCGCATTGGAAAGTACCGTTTTACTTTGGTGGTACTTCCCTGCTGATTATCGTTGTGGTGACGATGGATTTCATGGCGCAAGTACAAAATTATGTAATGTCACAGCAATACGAATCGCTTCTTCGTAAAGCAAATTTCAAGGGCGGAGTTCCAACTAGGTAATCGCCCAGAGGAAAAGCAGATCGAATGGCAAAAGACGACGTTATACAGATGCAGGGCGAGATTCTTGAGAATCTTCCCAATGCAACATTCAGAGTTAAGTTGGAAAATGGGCATGTTGTGCTAGGCCATATCTCTGGAAAGATGCGAATGAATTATATTCGTATTCTGCCTGGCGATAAGGTGACAGTAGAATTGACGCCTTATGATTTGAGCCGGGCGCGAATAGTGTTCCGTACCAAGTAATTTAAAATGAACCAGAAGGAAAGAGGGCAAAAATGAAAGTTCTCGCATCAGTTAAGCGGATCTGCCGCAATTGCAAGATCATCAAGCGCAAAGGCGTAGTTCGTGTTATATGCACAGAACCACGCCATAAGCAGCGCCAAGGTTAATTAACGTTATTGAACGAGGAATAACGAATGGCACGTATAGCAGGGGTTAATATCCCAAATCATCAGCATACCGTAATCGGCTTAACAGCTATCTATGGTATTGGCCGCCCACGTGCAGAGAAAATCTGCCAGGCAACCGGTGTTCTAACCAATAAAAAGGTTAAAGATCTGGACGACAACGAATTAGAGAAGCTTCGCGACGGAATTGCAAAATTCATCGTTGAAGGTGATTTACGTCGCGAAATCTCGATGAACATCAAGCGTTTAATGGACTTAGGTTGCTATCGCGGCCTGCGTCATCGTAAAGGTTTGCCTTGCCGTGGTCAACGTACGCGTACGAATGCTCGTACACGTAAAGGTCCACGTAAAGCAGCGCAATCATTGAAGAAATAATCCAGTAGTTCTGGATTCAAGGAAACAATTATGGCAAAAGCACAAAATAACGCGAACGCAGCTCGGGCTCGTAAAAAAGTCAAGAAGAACGTCGCTGAAGGTATCGCTCACGTTCACGCTTCTTTTAATAACACCATCATTACGATCACTGATCGTCAAGGCAATGCGTTGTCTTGGGCAACAGCTGGTGGTGCTGGTTTTAAAGGTTCGCGTAAATCTACTCCGTTCGCAGCTCAGGTTGCGGCGGAAGCTGCAGGTAAAGTGGCAGTTGAATGCGGTATCAAGAATCTGGAAGTTCGTATCAAGGGACCAGGTCCAGGACGTGAGTCTTCTGTCCGCGCGCTGAATAATTTGGGTATTAAAATATCCTTGATTCAAGACGTTACGCCAGTGCCACATAACGGTTGCCGCCCTCCAAAGCGTCGTCGTATTTAATCAGTTGCGAAAGCTTCTGGCATTCTGACAGCTTTAAGGTTAGAATACAGCCCGCCAATTCGATTGGTGGGTTTTGTCTTATTTAGATCGTTTAAGAAGTTTGTAAGACCACTGTCTGGTCGTACGTAGGTCAGACTAGCGCAGCAGGAATTCGTCTTGTTCTGCGTCATTAAAAAAAGGAAATTACTGTGGCACGTTATATTGGACCAAAAGCAAAGTTATCCCGTCGCGAAGGCACGGATCTGTTTCTGAAGAGCGCCCGCCGTTCATTAGATTCGAAATGTAAATTAGATGTAAAACCAGGTCAGCACGGCGCAAAATCAGGTGCCCGTACGTCTGACTACGGTAATCAATTGCGTGAAAAACAAAAAGTGAAACGTATGTACGGCATCTTGGAGCGTCAGTTCCGTCGTTATTTCGCAGAAGCTGATCGTCAAAAAGGCAATACTGGCGAAACACTGTTGAAATTGCTCGAGTCCCGTCTGGATAACGTGGCGTATCGTATGGGTTTCGGTTCTACCCGTGCTGAAGCGCGTCAATTGGTTAGCCATAAAGCATTTACTGTTAATAATATCGTTGTTAACATCGCTTCTTACCAAGTTAAGTCTGGCGACGTAGTTGCTGTTCGTGAAAAATCGAAAAAGCAAGTGCGTATCGTTGAAGCGCTTGCTTTGGCTGAACAAATCGGCATGCCATCTTGGGTTGCAGTTGATTCCAAGAAAATGGAAGGCACTTTTAAGTCCATGCCAGATCGTAGCGACATCGCTCACGACGTCAACGAATCGCTTATCGTTGAATTGTATTCACGTTAATAGTTAGTTTTCCTCGCCTGCCTGTCATAGACAGGCAGGCTTTTTTCTTTAATGCCATCAGCCTTATCGGTGTAATGAACCGAGGGTATTGAAAAGGACATTTCATGCAAAACAATCTGTTTAAACCACGTATTATCGACGTTGAAATGCTAGGCGCAGGCCATGCAAAAGTTGTCATGGAGCCGTTTGAGCGTGGTTTTGGCCATACCTTGGGCAATTCACTGCGCCGCGTTCTGTTGTCCTCCATGGTCGGCTATGCGCCAACTGAAGTGACTATTGCCGGTGTTGTTCATGAGTACTCCACTCTTGACGGTGTTCAGGAAGACGTTGTTGATATTTTGCTTAACTTGAAAGGCGTTGTTTTCAAGTTGCATAATCGTGATGAAGTGACGCTGACATTAAAGAAAGATGGAGAAGGCGCTGTTTTGGCTTCTGACATCGATTTGCCGCATGACGTAGAACTGATTAACCCAGATCACGTTATCGCCAATTTGACCGCTGGCGGCAAATTGGATATGCAAATTAAAGTTGAAAAAGGCCGTGGTTACGTACCTGGTAACGTTCGTCGTTTGTCTGAAGATGCGAACAAAACTATTGGCCGTATCATCCTTGATGCTTCATTCTCACCTGTGCGTCGCGTGTCGTATTCCGTAGAGTCTGCGCGTGTAGAACAGCGTACGGATTTGGATAAGCTGATCATCAATATCGAAACTAACGGTGTGATTTCTCCGGAAGAAGCGATTCGCCAATCTGCTCGCGTTCTAGTGGATCAGTTGAATGTATTTGCTGCTCTGGAAGGTACTGAAGCCGCTGCAGAAGCGCCATCACGTGCACCTGCGGTTGATCCAGTGTTGTTGCGTCCAGTTGATGATTTGGAGTTGACAGTACGTTCAGCAAACTGCCTGAAAGCAGAAAATATTTATTACATTGGTGATTTGATCCAGCGTAGCGAAAATGAGCTGTTGAAGACACCAAATCTGGGTCGCAAATCTCTGAATGAAATCAAAGAAGTGCTCGCTTCCCGTGGCTTGTCGCTTGGCATGAAGTTGGAAAACTGGCCGCCAGCTGGCTTGGAGAAGTAATTTGTTTTTGTTGTAGTCCGGTTGGCGTTGCCGACCGGAGTTGAAGTGCCTAGTTTTACCGGCCCGCGCCATAACTCATGGTGATAGAAGAGCTGGAATTTTTTAAATTTTAAAAGGAAATATCATGCGTCATCGTCACGGCTTACGTAAGCTAAATCGTACATCTTCCCATCGCTTGGCTATGCTGCGCAACATGACAGTATCGTTGCTGCGTCACGAAGCTATTAAAACAACTTTACCAAAGGCAAAAGAACTGCGCCGTGTTATCGAGCCAATTCTGACTTTGGGTAAAACAGACACATTGGCAAACAAGCGTTTGGCTTTTTCCCGTTTGCGCGATCGCGAAATGGTATTGAAACTGTTTGCTGAATTGGGTCCACGTTATGCAAATCGTAACGGCGGTTACCTGCGTATTTTGAAAATGGGTTTCCGCGTTGGTGACAACGCACCTATGGCTTATGTTGAATTGATGGATCGTCCAGAAATCACCGACGCAGCCGACGCGCCAGTTGCAGAATAATTTATTGTAGAGAGTTTCTCTGCAAAAGAAGGGCCGTTCAGTATCTCCTGAGCGGCCTTTTGTTTTTTCTGTTATGGTTTTCTGCTCAGCTAAATTGGCTGTAACGAATGGAATATGAAGGTAATGAATAACATTTACAAGAATCTCAGTTCATTTTTAGTACTTGGTCCTAGAAAAATATCGCTTGCCTTAGGTACTATTTTGATAATCGTGTTCTCACAGATCATTTCGGCGGAGGACTTTCTTGATCCGGAAGTGGCGTTTAAAATCTCTGCAAAAATGATAGAGCCCGGGTTAGCTGAAGTGCATTTCGTCATAGCGGATGGATATTATCTCTATCGCGAACGCCTGAAGTTTGAATCTGCTGAGGCGAAGCTCGGAATTGCTGATTTACCTAGAGGTAAAGTGAAATTCGATGAAACCTTTCAGAAGGAAGTCGAGACTTACCGCAACAGTTTGATCGTCAGAATTCCGGTGCAGTCCGCCAGCGACTTTACTTTGAATGTCGGGCGTCAGGGTTGTGCAGATTTGGGTCTGTGTTATCCGCCGATGGAAACACCGATCAGACTTTCAATTGGTAGCAGCTCTTCAATGACCGCATCCGCGAGTCCTTTGTCTTTGCCTGATAACATGGCTTCGGCTGAGATAGCGCCCGATGCCGAAACCCATGGCATTGCTTATGCATTGAAAAGCGGGAAATTGATCATAATCTTGCCTTTATTCTTCTTGCTTGGATTAGGTTTGTCCTTCACACCATGTGTCTTGCCAATGGTGCCAATTCTGTCTTTTATTATCGTCGGTGAAGGTGCCGGTATCAAGCGCAGCCGGGGATTTATCTTGTCACTCAGTTATGCGCTTGGTATGGCCTTGGTCTATACCACTTTGGGCGTAGCGGCGGGTTTAGTTGGGGAGGGCTTGGCCGCAACTTTACAGAATCCTTGGGTATTGGGTGCATTCGCGTTCCTGATGATTGTCTTGTCGCTTTCGATGTTTGGCGTTTATCAATTGCAGATGCCGGGCATATTGCAGAGTAAATTGACCGTGGCTTCTGAGAGCCAGCGGAATGGAAAGTTAATTGGTGTTTTTTTGATGGGCGCGATTTCTGCACTAATCGTCGGCCCTTGCGTTGCAGCACCTTTGGCTGGTGCTTTGGTGTACATCAGTCAGACGCGCGATGTGGTTGTCGGTGGTTCCGCTTTATTTTCGATGGCAATGGGAATGAGCGTTCCTTTACTTTTGGTCGGCGTTTCGGCGGGTAGCTTGCTGCCAAGGGCTGGAGCATGGATGGAGGCAATTAAACGTTTCTTTGGCGTGCTTATGCTGGCGATGGCGTTGTGGATGGTCTCGCCAGTCATTCCTGCTTGGACGCAAATGCTATGCTGGGCTGTATTGCTTCTTGCTTATGCGATTTATCAATTATTTGTTCATCGGGGTGGCTTGAGTTCGAAAATTTTCGCAGTGTTGCTAGCTGCGCTCGGCTTGGTACAGTTTATTGGCGTCTCTACCGGAGGTAGGGATGTGTACGCACCGCTGGCACATTTGTTGGGAAATCAGGTGCATGGAGTGACATTTATACGGATTAAAACCACAGCGGAACTGGATGCCACAATCGCGCAATCAAAAGGCAAGCATGTCATGCTCGATTTTTATGCTGATTGGTGTGTGTCGTGTAAAGAGATGGAAAAATTGACATTTAGTGAGCCTCAGGTAAAACGCTCACTTGAAAAAATGCTGCTCTTGCAAGTGGATGTTACCGCAAATAATATCGACGATAAAGCCTTGCTGAAGCGGTTTGGTTTATTCGGCCCTCCCGGCATTATTTTTTTTGATAGGCAAGGCCAAGAAATAGTTGGCGGCAGGGTAATAGGCTATCAGAATGCTGAAAAATTCCTGCGATCGTTGAGTCAGGTTGAAAGCAAATAATGAGAAAAAAACCCGGTCATTGCCGGGTTTTTTATTTATCTGACTGGCGCAATTTGCTCTGCATAGTCGTACAGCGCGCCTAGGATATTTTCATCTCTTTCGTTGGCTGATTCTGATAAGGCGTCGATGCGTTCAAAAAGCTGTTCGATGGTGAGGGCCTTCGCGGCACCATCATGCAATCGTGCTGAGCGATGACGCTCCCATTGCTGCTGTTCTTCAATGGATAAACTCGCTGGAAAATTACGTGCGCGATAGCGAAATAGTAATTCTTCCAGTCGACGATCTTGAAATGCAGGTTGTGCTTTCTTTAGCTGTTCGGCATTCATGCTGCGTAAATCATTCAATATCCGTCTGTCGTTGGCACCGATGAAGCCACCGTATAAGTCTTCGTCGACATCGCTGGTGAGATTCGGTCCACGTGAAAAAATTTCTTCCCAGATTGCCGACATATCAGGTGCGTTCGCGGCCAGCTGAGCGTGGAAGTGGATCTGTTCCATATCAAGTCCCCAGTGTGCTGCTCGTTCTGCGCTCAAAGTCTTTAAATTGTTGATGACAATAGGGGATTTGTTGAGGTGGATGCTCTTGATCGGCAGGCGTGTCACACCTTCAGGAAGCGCATCAGCTTTGCTGAACATGCGTTGCTGTACGGATGCTGCATCTAATGAAAGCAGCTCGGTGGGATCGAAATTGAGATCCCACACGATCACCTCATTCTTATTCTGTGGATGGGTTGCAAGTGGCCACACAGCGGTGATGCAGCCGCGTTCGGCCGGGATCATGCCCGAGACATGCAGGAAGGGTTTTTTGACTGGCAGGCCGATCTCTGCCTCCACCCGTTCTTTCTTGCGCAAGGCAAGACAAAATTCAAATAACTTAGGTTGCTTATCCTTGATCAGTCTTGCCAGCGCGATTGTTGCACGGACATCCGATAGCGCATCGTGGGCAGCATCGTGCGATAGACCGTTGGCGGCCGTCAGATGCTCAAGCCGGAAACTGGGCTTGCCTTCCGCATTGGTCGGCCAATTGATCCCTTCTGGCCGCAAAGCGTAGGTGGTGCGTACCACATCAAGAATATCCCAGCGGCCGCAATTATTTTGCCACTCGCGCGCATACGGATCAATCAAGTTGCGCCAGAACATGAAGCGTGTGATTTCATCGTCGAAACGGATGGTGTTGTAGCCGACGCCGATGGTGCCTGTTCGTGAGAGTTCCTGTTCAATTTTGGCGGCAAACTGGAATTCAGGAATGCCGCGCTCCAGGCAGATTTGAGGTGTGATGCCGGTGATCAGGCAAGACTGTGGATCCGGCAGAAAATCATTCGCTGGCTGGCAATACAGCATGATGGGTTCGCCGATTTCATTGAGTTCTGCATCGGTGCGTATGGCGGCAAATTGCGCCGGTCTATCGCGTCTGGCTTGCGCGCCGAAGGTTTCATAGTCGTGCCAGAGAAAGCTATATTCCTGCATGGGGCATTTAACCTGTTATTGAAGATAAAGAGGGAGTATATTTTTAGTCGCCCGTCATCAGTGCGCAATTGCCGTAAATATACCTATACTACCTACCAGTATATGTGCGTGTTATTGACCTAGTCTCGGCCTAGACTGGCTTTGTCATCGAGATAACGCTTGCTACGAAAATACCCGAGCAACACTATCACTAATCCCGTCATCGCTCCGATTACAATCCAAAATCCCTGAGTGTTATCGAGCATCGGCATTTTGACAAAATTCATCCCAAAAATACCCGTAATTAACGTTAGCGGCATGAATAAGGCGGTGATGACGGTGAGTGTACGCATGACTTCGCTAGTGCGATGCGCCATCGCCGCGAAGTGAATTTGTACCGCAGACTCTAGCGATGCTTCGAGCCGGCGGGCATGATTGAGTACGCGGCCAATATGTTCAATCACATCATTGGTACGTACCAGCAACAAATCTTTGGCGCGGCCATTATCGCCATTATTTTTATCTTGAGTATCGACGATGTGATCCCGCAGCTCTTGTAGCGCGTCGTGCTGTTCTTCGCACAAATGATCAAGCTTGCGCAACTCTATGCGCGAATCGAGTAAGGCTAGCCAGTTTTTAAAAGGCTTGCGCGGATCAAGCAAGGCATGTTGCCAGCGATCAAGTTGCTGGGTGAGTGGCTGACGCAATTCCAGATACTGATCTACCATGGAGTTGAGCAAACGCAGCATCAGATCCTCTGGCGAAGCCGGTAACCGTGTCGAGTGACTGTTACCGTCAGCTTTCTGTTTGTAGTTTAACAAACGTGCCCTGGTGGCCTCGATACTTTGACTCTTGGTCGACCTGACAGTGATTAAGGCACTGCCCACCAGGAAGAAGGAAACTGGCAGGGTTGCGAGCTTGTTAAGTGCTGCCGGGATTTTTTTTCTTGTCCCGTCAGCTTCAGAGGCAGGCGTGGTATCAACATGCAAGGCGAGCTTGCGAAACACCACCATTTCATACTCTTGTGTCGCATCAAAATAGGAAGGGTGTGTCAGGTTGAGCGCATCTCTCAGGTGCAGGTCATACAGGTAAGTGCCCGTCAAGCGTGCGACGTCATCGCGCCATTTTTCGGGGTTAGCTGCCACTTCATCATGCGTGGCGTCTAACCATAAAAAGCCGCTCGACGAGACATCAGGACTGTTAAGCGACACTTGCTTTTCATCAATGTGAAAAATATCCATCTTGGTAATGTTGTCGGTGATGGCTTATGAAGTGTGCTTGAGCAAGCGAGCCACATCCCGGGCAAAGTAAGTCAATATGCCATCTGCCCCCGCGCGTTTAAATGCCATCATGGATTCCATCATCGTTTTGTTATGATCGAGCCAGCCATTTTGTGCCGCAGCTTTGATCATCGCGTATTCACCGCTGACCTGATAGGCGAACGTCGGTACTTTAAATTCATCTTTTACCCGACGCACAATATCCAAATAAGGCATTCCTGGCTTTACCATCACCATGTCGGCACCCTCGGCCAGATCCAGTGCCACTTCGCGCAAGGCTTCATCGCTGTTTGCCGGATCCATTTGGTAACTGGCTTTGTCGCTCTTGCCCAGGTTGGTGGCAGATCCAACCGCATCGCGGAAGGGACCATAGAAAGCCGATGCATACTTGGCCGAGTAGGCCATGATGCGGGTGTGAATATAGCCATGTGACTCTAGTGCATGACGAATCGCACCGATTCTGCCATCCATCATATCGCTAGGGGCAACAATGTCTGCACCGGCTTGCGCTTGCGTTAGCGCTTGTTTCACCAGCATGGCTGTGGTCTCATCATTGAGAACGTACCCGTCCGCATTAATCAATCCATCCTGGCCATGGCTGGTGTAGGGGTCTAATGCGACGTCAGTCAGAATGCCGAGTTCCGGAAAACGATTTTTTAATTCGCGGATGGCACGTGGAATTAATCCTTGCGGGTTAAGCGCCTCGATGCCATCCGGCGTCTTTAGCGAGGGATGGATAGAGGGGAATAGTGCCATTGCGGGAATGCCTAGCGTCACACAGTCTTCTGCCACACTAAGTAAAACATCAATTGAGACGCGTTCTACGCCGGGCATTGATGCAACCTTTTCGCTCAGATTGTGGCCGTCAATGACAAACACCGGATAAATTAAATCAGATGCCGTGACATGATTTTCACGCATCAAGGCGCGCGAGAAGGCGTCGCGGCGCATGCGTCGCATGCGAGTTGTAGGAAATTGAGCGGGTTTATTGTTGGGCATGATGAGTTACCAATAATTATTAATCACAAAAATGAAACTATTTCGACAAAGCGGGCTCTGAATCAACAGGTTTATCGCCTACCACTTCATCTCCCTGAGTGGGCGCCTTTCGTACCTATTCGATAAGGCGTTATTTCCCCGGCATGTGTTTATGCCGGGGTTTTTTTATGTCGGCTCTGATGGATCGATTGATTCGACGTCGCTCTTGATAAACGGCTGATCCAATCCAGTTAATTGCTGGATTTTTGCGTCCGCTTCTTCAATTCCTATGCGTTTCAATGAGGAAAATAATTGCGCGGTAAATGGAAATGGCACGCCGTTTTCATCGGTATAACTAGCTAATACGGTGTTGGTCAATCTTAGTGCATTGGTTGCTTCATTGCGGTTGAGTTTGTCTGCTTTGGTCAGCAGGCAATGTACCGGGCGCCCCGTTGGCGCATACCATTCCAGCATCTGGCGATCAAGATCAGTAAACGGACGGCGTGAATCCATGATCAGGATGAGAGCCGATAATTGTTCGCGCTTTTGTACATAGTCACCTAATAATTGGTTCCAATGATTTTTTGCCGCGCCAGGCACTTCAGCATAACCATAGCCAGGCAAGTCAACTAACAGGGCACGTATTTCTTCTACGATGGTGGCGTCTTTGCGATGTTGCGCAACGTGCGAACCGCCGATAGAAAAGTAATTGATGTGTTGGGTGCGTCCCGGAGTCTTGGATGCAAAACAAAGTTTTTTCTGATTGCACAGAATATTGATGGCAGTAGATTTCCCCGCATTGGAGCGGCCTGCAAACGCGATTTCAGGAACCTGAAGCGTTGGCAGGTTACGAAGATGGTTGACCGTCGTAAAGAAGCGGGCTTGCCAGAGAATAGACATAAGTTGAGGCCAATAATGATAAATGCGTGAAAAAATGCAACAGAAATGAGCGAATTCGCTTAAAAATGCCGCTTGCTCCAGGCTTCACGCATCCTGAATTAGCCAACATTTCCTTAAAAGCTATTGTACAATAAGGGGTTAGATATTGGGCAGTCGCGAATGCGCTGTCCAGCGAATTAGCAATTTGTGTCGCCAATAGGGCAGATTTCCATTATTTAGTCTCAGGGTGTTTGAATGAACCGTGCTTTTTTACCTTTTTTTAAGTCCATCAGCATCGCCTTGTTGGCGGTGTCCACTTTAACTTATGCGAATGAACAAGCTGCGCCTGCAAAGGCTGATCCCGTCAAGGGTGAGGCATTGTATACGAATGGTGATGCCGGTCGTGGTATTGTTGCCTGCGCTTCTTGCCATGGTGCCGCTGGCAATTCCACCATTAGCGTGAATCCGAAATTGTCGGGTCAACATGAAGCCTATATCTCTAAACAGCTGAATAATTTTAAAGGCGCTGAACGCAATAACGCAGTAATGACTACATTTGCGAACATGATGAATGCCGACGATATGAAAAACGTTGCCAACTATCTTGCCATGCAAAAATCCAAGCCAGGTGCGGCCAAGAACAAAGAAATTGTTGAGTTAGGCAAACAAATTTATCGCGGCGGTATTGCTGAGAAGAATGTTCCAGCTTGTGCTGGTTGCCACAGCCCAAATGGCGCTGGTATCCCGGCGCAATTTCCGCGAATTGCTGGTCAGCATCAGGATTACACGATTGCACAATTGACAAATTTCCGTACCGGTGTGCGCAAGAACAGTGCGCAGATGGTAACGATCTCCAAGCGTATGTCGGATGATGAGATGAAAGCTGTTGCCGATTATGTGGCAGGCCTCAAGTAATCCCTCAGCGCAGTACCGAGAATTAAGATAAAAATAAAATATAAAGATTAACGGAGGGGGTGGCAAAAGCCATCCCCTTTTTGTTTTTGGAAAACTATGGAAACTGAACCGACAACAGCCGGATTGACAATACGTACCCAAAGCAGATGGCTGGCAAACTTGGTCGAGCTGCTCTCGTCAATGCGTTTTGCCATCAGCTTATTGACTCTGATTGCCATTACATCGGTGATTGGAACGGTATTGAAGCAGAATGAGCCGATGCCCAATTATGTCAATCAGTTCGGACCATTCTGGTTTGATATATTCAGTAAGCTGAGCCTGTATTCGTTATACTCGGCCTGGTGGTTTTTGATGATCATGACATTTCTAGTGCTATCGACTAGTTTATGTTTGATCCGAAATGCGCCAAAAATGTTGAAAGACATGCGCAGCTGGCGCGAGAACGTGCGCGAGCAATCGTTACGTAATTTTCATCACAAATCAGAATGGGATAGCGAAGCGCAACGCGGCGATTTAGTTGGGAAAATGAGTACCCATATTGCCCAGCTGGGCTATCGATCCAAAATAGTCGAAAAAGAAAATGCTACCTTGATTGCAGCCAAACAAGGCGCCGCCAATAAATGGGGCTATATTTTTGCCCACTCTGCGATCGTAATCATTTGCGTCGGTGGCTTGCTTGATTCTGATTTGCCTATCCGTTTTCAACAGTGGTTTATGGGTAAGGTACCTTTTGACGGCAATGGCATTATTGCTAAAATTCCACAGCAGCACAGACTCTCGCTTGCCAATCCTACCTTTCGTGGCAATACCATGATTCCTGAGGGGGCAAATAGCAGTACTGCGATCATTCCTCAGCAGAGCGGCGTGCTGATTCAGGACCTACCCTTCACGATACAGCTCAATAAGTTTATTATCGACTATTACTCCACTGGCATGCCCAAGCTGTTTGCCAGCGAGGTTGTTATTAAGGATCATGAAACCGGCAAGACTTTTCCTGCCACTATCAAGGTCAATCAACCGCTCATTTATAAAGGAATTGCGCTTTTTCAATCCAGTTTTGAAGACGGAGGCAGTCATCTGCAATTGAAGGCGCACCCCATGCAGGGCAATAAAGCGAATAGCTTTGATATCAAAGGGGATGTAGGTGGTGCAACAGAACTGAAAGGCAGCAATGCAAATAGTGGCAATGATTACAGCATAGAGTGGTCAGGATTTCGTCCATTTAACGTCGAAAACATGTCACGCAATGGTCAGGATCTGCGCGCAGTGGATACCAAGAAAAACTTCAATGAGCAATTTTCTGCTGACTTCGATAAGCACACAGGCTCAGCTGCAAAAAATGCCAATAGCAAGGATTTAAAAAACGTCGGTCCCAGCGTGCAATATAAACTGCGTGATAAGAACGGACAAGCGAGAGAGTTTCACAATTATATGCAGCCAGTGCTGGTCGATGGCGCATGGGTATTTCTCGCTGGGACGCGAGATAACCCCAGCGATGCATTCCGCTATTTGCGGATTCCGGCCGATGATGAGGACACTGTCATCGAATGGATGCGTATTCGTGCTGCGCTGGCGGACCCGGCATCGCGCCAGATGGCTGCACAATCCTATGCACGTCGCGCCTTACCGGACGTCAGCGCAGAAAGTATGCAGCTACAGTTGGCTGAATCAGCGAAGAAAGGTATGGCAATTTTTGCTGGGGATGGTTCGATGGCAGGTGCGGCATCTACGCCAGTTGCAGGTTATGTTGCCATTTCAAAATTTTTAGAGCAAATTCCTGCTGCCGAACAAGGCAAGGCTGCGGACGTTTTCATGAAGATACTCAATGGCAGCATGTGGGATTTATGGCAGCAAGCTCGTGCTAAGGACGGCTTGCCCGCAATTGAACTGGATGAGAAACATGCGCGCTTTTTGCAAGTGGCGACCAGTGCTTTATCCGATTCGTATTTCTATGGTGCTCCAGTGTATCTACAGTTGACCGGTTTTGAGGAGATCAAGGCGTCTGTTTTGCAGGTGACACGTTCACCAGGGCAAAATGTAGTTTATCTCGGTTGTCTGTTTTTGGTCATCGGCGTGTTTTCAATGTTTTACATACGTGAACGTCGCCTATGGATTTGGATTAAAGACGATCAAGCCGGCGCGAGAGTATTAATGGCACTCAGTTCACAGCGTAAGACGCTAGATTTTGAGAAAGAATTTGATCAATTGAAAACACAACTTCAACAGCTTAGTCATCCGGCGCCAAAAGTGAACTTTCAGGCGAATAAAGCAACAAGCAAAGTAATCGACTAAACTGTTCTCTCGCACATAGCTATTAGTACTGGAAATATCATGGAATTGACTCAAAATTACACGCCATATCAGGGCTTTTTTAAGCGCTTATCTGTGCCGGACTGGCTATATGCCGTTGTGCTAGTCATAGCGTCCTTGTATACATTAAACCGCTTTGGCGCATACATGGATGTGTATGAAAAAGGTATCTTGCTGTTGGCGGCGCCGACTTTTGCCTGGCTGGGCTGGCATTGGAAGCCAATGCGTAGTCTGATGATGATACTGGCGCTGCTAGCCTTGTTTTCCGTTCATCTCTATGATGGATCGCTGGAGATGGCGAATAAAAAATTCCTGCTTAAATATCTGTTTTCCAGTCAGTCAGCCATTTTATGGATGGGAACATTGTTCATTTTTTCCACGTTTTTTTATTGGCTTGGTTTGCTGGCTCGCTCAGACTTCAATTTGAAGTTGGGATCTATCCTTTGCTGGTCTGCAGTTGTGATGGGCTTTACAGGCTTATTGGTGCGCTGGTATGAATCTTATTTGATTGGTAGTGATGTCGGGCATATTCCAGTGTCAAATTTGTATGAAGTATTCATCTTGTTTTCGATGATCACGGCCTTGTTCTATCTCTACTACGAACAACAATATGCCACCCGTCAACTTGGTCCTTTTGTATTGATTGTCATTTCGGCCGCAGTTGGCTTTTTGCTTTGGTACACGGTGTCCCGTGACGCTGCTGAAATTCAACCTTTGGTTCCGGCTCTGCAAAGTTGGTGGATGAAGATTCATGTGCCGGCCAATTTTATTGGCTACGGGACCTTTTCACTGGCGGCTATGGTAGCGCTAGCTTATTTGCTGAAATCCAAAGGGTGGCTGCACGATCGCTTGCCATCGCTGGAAGTACTTGATGACGTCATGTATAAAGCCATCTCGGTCGGCTTTGCATTTTTCACTATTGCGACGATACTCGGTGCTCTATGGGCAGCGGAAGCATGGGGTGGTTATTGGTCGTGGGATCCAAAAGAAACTTGGGCATTAATCGTCTGGCTCAATTATGCGGCCTGGTTGCATATGCGACTGATGAAGGGGTTGCGAGGTCAGGTCGCCGCCTGGTGGGCCTTGGTTGGCCTGCTAGTGACCACATTTGCGTTTCTGGGTGTGAATATGTTTCTGTCTGGCTTGCACTCTTACGGCGCACTTTAATTATATTTTCCATACGAGGGTGATTTAACTTGGTATGGAAAATATTCAATCAATATCCAATTTCAACACGCAATGAATATGCGCCTTCCGGGATGCTTTTGACCTGTAAGCAGCGTTGGTATTGCGTGTTGCGATTTTTACTTGTTGTGTTGGTGCTCAGGTGAGCGTTACGTCATCGATTCCCTAAGCAGCAATTTCATCAGTCCATTTGCTTTGTTGATGTTTGCTCTCGCTGGTTGGCATCAGTCATGTTGTTGACCGGGGCGCGTGTCTGATTATCTGTCTGACTCGTTTGTGCAGGTTTGACGGGTAGAAAGAGCGGACCTTTTTGGCCGCATGCGCTGAGCAAAACAATGTTGCAAGCGATGGTGAATCCAGTAATGAGTGTGCGGTTTTTCAAAATGTTTAACACCGTATAAAATGACGAATTATTAATGCGCTGGAGTGTAACATGACAGAAACAGAATTTTTAGTAATGGCCGATGAATGCTTACAGCAAGTAGAAAAAATATTCGAGCAAGCGTTTGATAATGATGAATTGGATGTTGACTGTAAACGTAGCGGCAATGTGCTGGAAATAGAGTTTGTCAACAATGGATCTAAAGTCATTGTGAATAGCCAGACTCCAATGCAAGAGATGTGGCTTGCCGCGCGTTCTGGCGGTTTTCATTACAGGCACGATGGCCAATTCTGGCGCAATACGCGTGATGGCTCAGAGTTTTTCTCCACCCTGGCCGTCATCGCCCAAGAGCAAAGTGCAGCGTAGCGCTGTTGTAAATAAAGCAGCTTATTCTTCGATTATTTCCGGTTCGCCATTACCTAGAACGCGTATGGCTGATCCGGGCGGATTTTCTGCATAAAAGAAGTCACCTTCGGCCTGAATGATTCCATTCGGAATGGGGCGATCCTCTACCGGGATTTCTTTCAGTGCCTTTTGCATATAACCGATCCAAATAGGCAAAGCGAGACCTCCTCCTGTTTCTTTATTGCCGAGATTTTTTGGCTGGTCAAAGCCTATCCATGCGATTCCTACCAGTTTCGCCTGATAACCCGCGAACCATGCATCAAAAGAATCATTGGTAGTTCCTGTTTTTCCCGCAATGTCGGGACGCTTCAGGACCAAGGCTTTGGTCGCGGTGCCAAAACGAACAACATCTTTCAACATGCTGTCCATCAAAAACGCATTGCGTTCATCAATTACACGATTTTCTTCATTTCCAGCCTGGTCCGGGATCGCCTGTGAAAGTATCTTGCCAGTCGTGTCAGTAATCTTTGAGATTAGATACGGATTGATTTTGTAGCCACCATTGGCAAAAACTGCGTAGGCACCTGCCATTTGAAGTGGTGTGACTGCTCCCGCCCCAAGTGCAAGCGTCAGGTAGGGTGGATTTTTTTCTGGCAGGAAGCCAAAGCGACTCGTGTACTCTTGTCCATACTTGGCGCCTACCTTATTCAAAATACGGATCGAGATCATGTTCTTGGACTTGGTGAGCCCCTTTCGCATGGTCATCGGGCCCTCATATTTACCATCATAGTTTTTCGGCTCCCAAGCTTGCCCACCAGTTTGCCCTGCATCAAAACTGATCGGTGCATCGTTAATGATGGTGGAAGGAGAGAATCCTTTTTCTAGAGATGATGAGTAGATAAATGGTTTAAAACTCGAACCAGGCTGGCGCCAAGCCTGACTGACATGATTGAATTTGTTGATATTGTAGTCGAAGCCACCAACCAGAGCCCGAATCGCACCGTCGGTGGTGCTTGCTGCCACAAAGGCTGATTGTACTTCTGGTATTTGCGTAATTGTCCAGTTTTTCCCTTCAAGCATTACACGTATGACGGCGCCACGTTGTATTCGTTTGTTTGCCGGGGCAGTGGGTAGCAGGCCGCTAGTGGCAAACGCGAGGTCTGAACCACTCATCTGTATCTCTTCGCCTGAAGAAAGTATCGCTTTTACCGATTTGGCGTTCGCATCGACGACCATTGCAGCAACGATATCGTCGCTATCGGGATGTTTGGCCAATTCCGCCTCGATGACTTCATCTGCCTCATCCTTATTGCGCGGAAGGTCAACAATAGATTCGGGCCCTCGGTATCCATGGCGTCTTTCATATTCCATGACTCCTTTGCGAAGAGATAAATAGGCAGCATCCTGATCTGATTTTGTAATTGTCGTGTAGACATTCAATCCGCGCGTGTAGGTTTCTTCCTTAAATTGCTCGTAAACTAATTGACGCGCCATTTCTGCAACGTATTCTGCATGGATGCCAAATTCGCCACTATCAGTCTTGACACTCAACTTTTCTACTTTTGCTGTTTCATATTGCGTCTCAGATATGTAACCCAATTGTTTCATTCGTTGCAAAATGTATTGTTGGCGCACAGCTGCCCGCTTGGGATTTACCACGGGATTATAGGCAGATGGTGCTTTTGGCAGACCTGCTAACATTGCCGCTTCTGCAATGCTGACCTCTTTGAGGCTCTTGCCAAAATAAATCTGAGCTGCCGAAGAGAAGCCGTACGCTCGTTGCCCTAGATAAATTTGATTCATATAAACTTCAAGAATTTGGTCCTTGCTCAAATTTTGTTCTATCTTCCACGCCAGTAGAATCTCATAAATTTTACGTTTGAAAGTTTGTTCGCTCGATAAGAAAAAATTTCTTGCAACTTGTTGTGTGATGGTCGAGGCACCTTGCTTCGCTCCTCCTGCAAGGTTATGCAAAGTAGCGCGGGCAATCCCGAGGTAGTCGACGCCACCATGCTCATAAAACCGATCATCTTCAATTGCAAGAACGGCTTTTTTCATTATTTCAGGGATTTCTGAAAATTGAACAACGTTGCGCCGCTCTTCCCCAAACTCCGCTATTAGCATATTATCGGCGGAAAATACCCGCAAAGGCATTTTGGGGCGGTAACTAGTAATAGAATCGATTTCTGGCAAATTAGGGTAAGCCATCGCTAACGCGAATCCGATTATCAGGATACCAGCTAGAAATAATCCTATTAGTGTGCCGCTGATCAGAAGAAGTGTACGTACGAATAACGTATTTAACTGATTTTTTTCTTCTTGCTTTTGCGATGTTTCTGGGATGTTTGTGTCAGGCATTGGGCATGATTCGATCGTTAAAAAGCAGCATGTATTATAGCTGCAGGTGGTGGATCATAAGAAATGCCACATCCATGTCGTTCAGAAGTGGACATTTGGCAACGGAATTATGCAATGCTTTGTGGAAAATGCTTTACATAACAAGAGTCTTATTGCTACGATTTAATGTAAGCTCGTATAAGTGTCTCCTAAATGGCGGTTTTTAAAAGAAAATTTCACCCGATGCGTTCATTTCTTACGAAACGATCTAGCATTGGTTTGTTGTTGAAAGTCATAAGATGAGTAATAATTTTTGAGGGGATATCCTTGGCTTTAGATCTGGCATCATTGCTTGGAAAAAAGAATCCGCCCTTGGTTGGTTTGGATATAAGCACTTCTGACGTCAAAATTGTCGAGCTTTCAAAAAGTGGCGACAATACATACAGACTAGAAAGATGTGGTTCCGAACCTCTTCCGAAGGGAGCTGTGGTTGATGGGAATATCGAGAATATCGAACAAGTTTCTGAGGCAATCCGCAAGGTAATTAAAAAGAGTGGTACCAGCGTGAAAAATGTGGCGCTGGCTATGCCCGCGTCGGCGGTAATTACTAAGAAAATTATTCTTCCTGCCAATTTGAGTGAGCAGTCACTTGAAGTACAAGTTGAATCTGAAGCTAACCAATACATTCCTTTTGCCATGGATGAAGTTAGTTTGGATTTTTGCGTTATCGGACCCGCGGCGAATTCTGAAGAGGATGTTGAAGTCTTACTTGCGGCCTCTCGAAAAGAGAAGATTGAAGATCGTGTTGCGGTTATTGAGGCATCTGGATTGCAGGCCAAAGTAATGGATATTGAGTCGTATGCCGCGCGTGCTTCGATCAGTAGATTGATAGAGCAACAGCCAAATTCTGGACGGGATCAAATTTACGCCTTATTTCAAATTGGTGCCAAGGTCACTTATATTTCGATTTTGCTCAACGGCGAGGTAATTTATGAGCGCGATCAGCAATTTGGCGGTAACCAATTGACGCAAGATATTGTGCGTAACTATGGATTGTCATTTGAAGAAGCTGAAGCTAAGAAAAAGCAAGGTGATTTACCTGATAGTTACGAAATGGAGTTACTGGAACCTTTTCTCGAAAGTTCAGCTCTTGAAGTAACGCGCGCAATTCAATTCTTTTTTACGTCTACACCCTTTACTCGGGTAGATCAGATTTATCTCGCTGGCGGATGTGCAGTAATTCCTGGTTTAGTTGAAATCATTGCTGAACGCACTAAGCTCTCAACTTCTGTTGTGAGTCCGTTTAAAGGGATGGATTTGTCTTCTAATGTCAGTGAGAAATTATTGCGCACTGATGCCCCTTCTTATCTAGTAGCCTGCGGTTTGGCAATGCGGAGATTCGGCTAATGATTAAAATTAACCTACTTCCCCATCGCGAAGAAAAACGTAAGCGACTTAAGAACGATTTTTATTCTTTATTATTGTTTGCCGGTATCGTCGGTGCGGTCATCGTCATTATTGTGGGTACTATATTTTCCAGGCAACTTTCAGCTCAGACTGACCGGAATAGTTTCATCAAAGCGGAAAATCTAAAGCTAGACGAAAAAATTAAAGAAGTTGCAAGTTTAAAACAAGAGATTGATGGGCTGAAGGCGCGTCAACAAGCGGTTGAGGACTTGCAAGGTGATCGTAACCAGCCAGTGTATATGCTTGATGAGTTGGTGAAATTAACACCTGAAGGTGTGTACTTAAAAACACTCAAGCAAGAAGGTCAGCGTATTTTACTTAATGGTTACGCGCAATCTAACCAGAGAGTTGCTGAGTTTCTATTTAACCTCGGTAATAAATCTGCATGGATGATTAAGCCGGAACTGATTGAAATTAAATCTACTGGGATTGGCCAGGGACGTGATGCCAAAAAAGTATTTGATTTTTCTATGAATGTCGGTATCAGGCGCCCGCGCGAAGTGGAGTCTTCCACTTCAAGTGCCTCGTCAGCTAGTAATTCTGCAGCTTCAGCAGTAGCTGTAAAGCCATGAACTGAGATGAAAGAATAAATAAAAAATGGCAAATCTAAAAGAGCTTAGCGAGTCCATTAGTGCGCAGTTTCGCGATCTAAATGGAGTGCATCCAGGATTGTGGCCGATTGCGCCCAGGATTTTGTCTGCTGTCGGTTCGGTAGCACTTGTGGTCGTTTTGGGCTGGTATTTTTATTGGAGCGGGCAAATCGATGAGTTAGATGCCGGACAACAAGAAGAGCAAAAATTAAAGGACTCGTTCAAACAAAAAATGCAGCAGGCGATTAGCTTGGATGCCTTAAAAGAGCAGCGCAAATTGGTATTGCAATATGTAGCAACGATGGAGAAGCAGTTACCAAGCAAGTCAGAGATGGATGCTTTGTTGTCGGATATTAATCAAGCCGGACTAGGACGCGGTATGACGTTTGATTTATTTAAGCCGGGTCAGGTTGTTGCTAAAGATTATTATGCGGAACTTCCGATTGATATTAAATTATCTGGAAATTTCCATGATATGGGGGAGTTCGCGAGTGATATTGCGAAGTTGCCGCGTATTGTTACGTTAAATAATTTGAGTATTTCAACTGGCAAGGACTCTAATCTTATTCTTGATGTTGTAGCTAAAACCTTCCGTTATCTTGACCCTGATGAAATCTCTGCCCAAGCAGCCTTGAAAAAAGGTCCAAAGAAATGATTAAATTCTGGCAAAAAATTCTAGTTCCTGTGTTGCCACTTTTTATCTTGGCCGGATGTGGTGATAATGGTGTCGCTGAATTGCAGCAATGGATGGACACGGTAAAAAAAGAGTCGCGCGTAATTATTTCAAAAGTAAGTGAGCCTAAAGTATACGTCCCGGTAGCTTACTCGGGAAAAGGTCAAATCGATCCATATAATCCAGCTAAATTGCTTGTAGTTCTTGCTCGCATGAAGGCTGAGTCAAATAATGGCTTACGACCAGATATGGAGAGGCGGAGGGAGGTATTGGAGGCGTTTCCTCTTGATACATTGAAGATGGTCGGGGTTATTGAAAAGGCCAATGTTCGTCAAGCTTTGGTTCAAGTAGATAAAACGATATATCAAGCAAAATTGGGTAATTACGTGGGGCAAAATTTTGGTGTGATCACTAAAATTACTGATGCGGAAATAGAAATTAAGGAAATCGTCCAGGATGCAGCTGGCGAATGGACCGAGCGTAAGGCTACGTTAGAGTTGCTGGAGGCAAAAAAATGAACGCGTTAATAAATACAAGTAAGAGGAGCGCCATGCGCGTTAAATTTTTTCTAATTAGTTTGTTGGCATTTAGTCAGTTCTCATTTGCCCAGTCAAATAGCATCGAATCGATAGCGGCTAATCAGCAGGGCGTTAACGTTATTGTTAAAATTACGTTGAAAAATCCACTTGTGAAACCGCCACTGGGTTTCGCGATATCCAATCCTGCACGTATAGCCCTTGATTTTTCAGATACATCAAATGGGACAGGAAAGACTGCAATTGATATAGGCATGGGAGATTTACGCAATGTAAATGTTGTCGAAGCCACTGGTCGTTCGCGCCTTGTTTTCAATTTATCTAAAGCGCTTAATTATGCAACAACGATCGAGGGTAACTCGGTAATCGTTACCATTGACGGTTCGGGCGGTATTGCGACGGCAGTCAATTCGGTAGGGTTGCCAGTTAATGTAGCCCCAGCAGCTCAAGTTAGACAAAATTTACGGGACATCGATTTCCGTCGCGGTACGGTTGGCGAGGGAAGAATAGTAATTGATTTGCCTAGCAATCAAGTTGCTGTTGATGTCCGTCAGCAGGGGCAGCAGATCATCGTCGATTTTCTTAAAGTCGGTTTGCCAGATATTTTGCGTCGTACTCTTGACGTTGCTGATTTTGGATCTCCCGTACAAAAAGTGACAACAACCCAGCAGGGTGAAAATGTTCGTATGGTGATTGAGCCTAAAGGACTTTGGGAACATAGTGCTTATCAAAGTGATACGCAACTGGTGATTGAAGTGAAACCAATTAAAGAAGATCCAAATAAACTGACGCAAGGCACTCAAGGATATCGCGGAGAGCGCTTGTCATTCAATTTTCAAAATATCGAGGTGCGAGCTCTTTTACAAATCATTGCAGAATTTAGCGGACTCAATATTATTGCTAGCGATACTGTAACTGGCAGTTCCACTTTGAGGCTAAAGGACGTTCCTTGGGATCAGGCATTGGACGTTTTGATGCAGACTAAGGGATTGGATATGCGCAAGAATGGAACGGTCTTGTGGATAGCGCCTAAAGATGAGTTGCTGACAAAAGAAAAGCTTGAACTGGAGCAGAAAGCGCAAATTTCAGAGCTTGAACCTTTGAAAACAGAGTCCTTCCAACTCAATTATCAAAAAGCTGAAGCGTTTAAACTTGTGTTTGGCTCTGATGGCGACAGTAAGAATCGTATGCTTTCTAAACGCGGTAGTGCTGTTATAGAACCGCGTACTAATCAGCTTTTTGTGACGGATATTCCGTCCAAGTTGGAAGAAGTCAGGAAATTGATTCAAAAAACGGATATTGCCTCAAAACAGGTTTTAATCGAGGCTCGTATAGTCGAAGCAGATGATAAATTTAGTAAAAATCTAGGTGCAAAGCTTGGTTTTGCGGATATGCGCGGAATCCGTGGCGGCGATGCCGGTTATCAAATAAGCGGGGATCAGCGCGTTGCATTGACTGGCAATTATCTTGGTGTTGGCGAGCAAACTGGTCAGGCAAAAATCACAGATCAAAGCTATATACCCAATACAAATTTTGTTAATTTACCAGCCGCTGGCATTAATGGGCTTAATCCCGGCAGCCTCGCAGTCAGCCTATTTTCTGCAGCTGCGAATCGTTTTCTTAACCTCGAATTATCGGCTTTAGAGGCAGATGGAAATGGGAAAATAATATCGAGCCCACGTATTGTCACCGCAGATCAACTGCCTGCACATATTGAACAAGGAACTGAAATTCCGTATGCAGTAGCAACTAGCAGCGGTGCAACGTCTATCTTTTTTAGGAAAGCAACTTTGAGTTTGGATGTAACTCCACAAATCACGCCAGATGGAAATATTATCCTGCAAGTAGATGTTCATAAAGACAGTGCCGGAACTGAAACTAGAAACGGTATCATCATTAATACCAAGCAAGTTAAAACGATGGTTCTGGTTGAAAATGGTGGGACGGTGGTATTGGGCGGTATCTATACACAAGAAGAACGTGAAGATATAACGAAGGTACCATTTTTGGGTGATATTCCTCTTTTCGGTTATTTATTCAAGACCAAAGGACGAACAAATAACAAAACAGAATTACTCGTTTTTATTACGCCTAAAGTGCTTACTGAGCGTTTGACTGCCAAATAATGGCTGGAATTAAAATGGTAGGAAGATTATGAATCAGACGTCTATGGGGTGTCATGTGGCAAAACTATTTCGCTTTTTTTCGGCAATTTTATTGATTGCATTACTGAATGCATGCGGCGGCGGCGGCGGCTCGGCAGGATCGGTGTCTAGTGGCTCTGGTGTAAGTCAAACACCGAATGGGCAAATACAACTTAGTTTAGTGGATCAGGCTGGAGTTGCAAGCAGTCATATTTCAGGAGCTTCTGGGTTGCTAGCGAAGGCGAAGGTAACAAATAGCTCCGGCGCATCTGTTGGGCCGGGAGTTTTGGTTACATTTACCTTGGATGGAGCAATTGCTACATTATCGTCTACGACGGGCACTGCACTGACTGGAACCGATGGCATTGCCATCATCGGTTTGAAAGCGGGTGTTGGGACCGGCGCTGGAATAATAACTGCATCAGCAATTGTTGTCGGTACGGTTGCCGTCACGGCAAATGCTACGTTTGATGTCAGTTCGCCTGCAAACGCGATTCCGGTTGCAATCAATTTCGTCACAGCGGTACCGAGTGATAAATCAATAGTACTTAAGGGCACCGGTGGTATTTCACGTTCCGAAGTTGCTTTATTGACGTTTGCAGTGGTTGACGCGACAAATACAGGAATACCAAATACTAAAGTGAACTTTTCTCTATTGCCGGTAGGTGATGTTATCTTAGGTGCAGCTTCTGGAACTACTGATCCTTCTGGTAATGTGTCGGTGACTGTTAGTTCGGGTACTACTGTAACCAGTGTAGTGGTGACTGCTACGGTAGATAGTAATGCTGTCATCAAAACTAAATCTGATACGATCACGGTGACGACTGGTACTGTGAGTACCGCGCATTTTGATATATACCCAGAAAAATTGAATCTTGAGGCCTTTAATATCGCGGGTATTGAGAATAAAATTACTGCATTCCTCGCAGATGCAAATGGCGGGGTGGTCGCAGATGGCGTACCTGTAGTATTTACTACCACAGCTGGGGCGATCGTCGGTGATGGAGGTACAACTGCCACGGCTCGTTGCCTAACGAAAAATGGCACGTGTTTCGTTACTTGGCGCAGTCAAGCACCGTTTTCACCAACGCCAATCGTCACCGCGACAGTATCTGATGGCAATGTCAATTTGGTAAAAACTACCGGATTTACTGCAAATGCATCATATGGCCATTTTCTTGGGCTTCCAAGTAGCGTAACTTTCTCTTCTTGTGTAGAGCAATCAATTAATTTCAGAATAGTGGACGATAATGGATACTCAATGCCAACAGATACTGAGTTTGCACCTGCAGATGTGACTAATGTAACTGTAAGTGTATTTCCTGATAAAGTTACCGCAAAAGCGGTTGTCGAGATAGGTGGAACTTTGCATACTATGACTATTAAACCGACCGCTGGGTGCGCTAAAGGCGATGGACATTTTTATCTTGAACTGAAATCACCTAAGGGTGCTAAGTCCGGAACCACCCGCATCAACATAATTTATCCATAGAAGAAATGATCAATTATTTGTTGATGCAATAGGTTATATAAGGTACTAGATGCAAGGCAGTAATATTTTTTTAGTAGGTCTAATGGGCTCGGGCAAAACCACGGTTGGCCGAGCCCTAGCGAAACAACTCAATAAGCGATTCATCGATTCCGATCATGAAATAGAGGCCCGTACTGGGGTCTCTATTCCTGTAATTTTTGAAATTGAAGGCGAGGCTAGCTTTCGTCAGCGTGAGGCGGATGTCATCCGCGATCTTACCGCTCAGGAAAATATCGTTCTGGCAACTGGTGGCGGGGCCATTCTCAATGAGGCTAGCCGTAAATACCTTCATGAGCGCGGAACCGTTATTTATTTGCGGGCGGCTATCAGTAGTATATTGCAGCGTACTCGCTACGATAGGAACCGGCCTCTGCTCCGAACACCCGATCCACGCAAGAAACTGGAAGAGCTGGAAGCGCAACGTGAGCCTTTATATCAGGAGGTTGCGCATCTGGTGATTGATACCGGTCGGCCAAATGTCCAATTTCTCATGCAATCAATATTGACGCAGCTGCAGCACATGCCCGGCGCGCTTACCTCAAAGAATTTTTCAGTCATGCATCAACAAACCACAGCGCAAACACTTCAGGTTGACCTTGGTGATCGCAGTTATCCAATTGCAATTGGACATTCTTTGTTAGCGTCGCAAGATGTTTTGAGCAAACATATTATCGGTCAACGTGTTGCGATCATTACAAACAATGTTGTCGCGCCTTTGTATTTAACCGCTCTGGAAGAACGGTTACGTGCGCTCGGCAAGCATGTGACCAGTATTATTTTGCCAGATGGCGAAGAACAGAAAACCTGGGCTAGCCTCATGTTGGTTTTTGATGCCTTACTGGAAGCGAAATGCGACCGTAACATTACCTTGTTGGCTTTGGGCGGGGGGGTGATTGGTGATTTGACTGGATTCGCAGCTGCTTCCTACATGCGCGGTGTCCCTTTTGTGCAAATTCCGACCACCTTGTTGTCTCAGGTTGATTCTTCAGTCGGTGGTAAGACGGGAATTAATCACCCTCTCGGTAAAAACATGATCGGCGCTTTTTACCAGCCTCAGGCGGTTATTGCTGACACCTCTACCTTAAATACTCTGCCAGATCGCGAATTGTCGGCAGGTTTGGCTGAGGTGATTAAGCATGGTGCGATTATTGATGTCGCATTTTTTGACTGGATTGAAGCCAATATCGAAAAATTGCGCGCTAAAGATCCTGAGGCTATCGCATATGCCATTACTCGTTCTTGTGAAATCAAGGCCGATGTGGTGCGCCAAGATGAGCGCGAGGGTGGTTTGCGCGCTATTCTTAATTTTGGTCATACGTTTGGCCATGCGATCGAGTCTGGCTTAGGTTATGGCAAGTGGCTACATGGCGAAGCTGTTGGTTGTGGGATGGTCATGGCGGCGGATTTGTCTTGCCGCATGGGATATATCGATTACGTCAGCAAAGTACGGGTACAAAAACTGGTGGAAGCGACTGGTCTGCCAACCATAGCTCCTGATCTTGGTGAAGAGCGCTGGTTGGAGTTGATGGAAGTTGATAAAAAAAATGAAGGTGGTAAGATTAAGTTCATTCTTCTGAAGCCTTTAGGGATGCCACTCATCACTACGGTACCCAAAGAGACTTTGCTTGCCACTTTACGAGCCTGTATTTAAACTTAAGTCTGCTTCTATGTTCACTGATGCGCAACTCGCCCCTTACGCAGCAAAGTCGGCAAGTTCGCGTGGCCGGCGCTATGCAGAGTCGCCGCCTAGCTCCAGATCGGAATTTCAGCGAGATCGCGACAGAATTATTCATAGCACCGCATTCAGGCGCCTTGAGTATAAAACCCAGGTTTTCATTAATCACGAAGGCGACTTGTTTCGCACTCGCCTGACTCATAGCCTTGAAGTCGCCCAAATAGGTCGGTCGATAGCACGTAATTTGCGGCTGAATGAAGATTTGGTCGAGGCCATTGCGCTAGCGCATGATCTTGGTCATACCCCGTTTGGTCATGCCGGGCAAGATGCCTTGAATGCCTGCATGAAGGACTTCGGCGGCTTTGAGCACAATCTCCAGAGCCTACGTGTCGTTGATGCATTAGAAGAGCGTTATGCCGCCTTTGATGGCCTTAATCTGACCTTTGAGGCGCGCGAAGGCATACTCAAGCACTGTGCCTTGAATAATGCAAAAAATCTCGGCGATATAGGTCAACGATTTATCAATAAGACCCAACCAAGCCTAGAGGCACAACTCACCAATCTGGCAGACGAGATTGCCTACAACAATCATGATATCGACGATGGCTTGCGCTCTGGTTTATTGCTTGAATCCGAACTGATGCAACTTGATTTTTATGCGCGTCATCGGCACGCAGTTGATGCAGCGTTTCCATCAATTAGCGGGCGACGTGCTGTGGCGGAAACTATCCGGCGGATGATAAACGACCTGATCGTTGATCTTATTCATACCTCAGAGAAGCGTATTGCTGAATTTGCGCCAGCGTCTTTAGATCAAGTGCGGCAGATGGACTCGATGATCGCCTTCTCTGATGCCATGTATCAGGAAGCTAAGATATTGAAGCAGTTTTTGCGCGAAAATTTATATCGCCACTATCTCGTCAATCGCATGACAAGCAAAGCCAGAACAACGGTACGCGAATTATTTGAAATATTGATGACAGAGCCTATACTCTTACCGCCGGATTACCAAATAAAAACCGCCAGTGCTAATGAAGAGTCGCGTACATTGCAGGCACGAAAGATTGCCGATTATATTGCAGGTATGACGGATCGATTTGCGATTAAAGAACATCGCCGCTTGTTCTTAATTGAAGAAGTGTAACTTTTAAAGTTTCTTGGGAGACCAACATGTTTTGCAGCCCATTTTTCAGGTCAAATCTATCGCTTACTTTTCTAGCTATGACGCTAGCTTGTATAACGTCAACTACTCTGGCATCGTCGTTTGCCGACCTGAGCAACCTGGATGCGAATGCAGGTCTAAAGGCGGCTCTGAACAAAGGATCGATGGCTGCAATTGGTAAGCTAGGTGCACAGAATGGCTTTTTGAATAATGATCAAGTTAAGATACTACTTCCGGCAAGATTGGAACAAGCACGGCCGATTTTGAAAATGACTGGCCACGCCCAGCAACTTGATGAGCTGGTGGTTTCCATGAACCGTGCAGCGGAAGCCGCGGTACCGATGGCTAAACCCTTATTGCTCGATGCGGTTAAGTCGATGTCGGTGACCGATGCGAAAAATATCCTGACCGGTGGCGAAACGTCAGTTACCGATTTTTTTAAGCAAAAAACAGCGGCGCCTCTAGGCGTTAAATTTTTACCCTTGGTGAAAAACGTCACGGATAAGGCTGGATTGTCAGCTAAATACAATTCAGTGATGGGTAAGGTGCAGAAATTTGGTGCTGTATCTGAACAGGAGGCCACCGTGGAAGCTTATGTCACCCAGCGCGCATTGGATGGTTTATACCTGATGATCGCCGAAGAAGAAAAGGCCATACGTCAAGATCCGATTGGTTCCGGAAGCAAAATTATCGGTAAGGTATTTGGCTTGTTGAAATAGGGCCAGCCAAAGATAAATCAGCATTGTCAGTGGCGGTATGCTTGATTTGTTTAGACCATTGAAGAACTGTGACTGAAGGCAGATAAAAAGAAATATCATTTACCTGCCGCTGCTTGAGCTACTGGAGATGCCGTAATGGATGCGCATACTCTGGCCATACCTGCTCAAAAAAACTTTCAATTAAAGAAGAGTCAATGTCGTCAAGTGAGCTTGGCGACCATTGCGGTGCATTGTCCTTGTCTACCACCAAAGCGCGGATGCCTTCCAATACCTCACCATGCTTGAAGCAGTGACGTACCATCGTGCGCTCCATACGCAAACATTCTGCGACGGTTAAACTTGCGCCGCGACGTAATTGTTCATGTGTTACACACATCAGCAAAGGTGAACGTTTTCGCATTAAATTTAAGGTGTGTAGCGCAAATTCGCTAGCATCCCCGGTAAGCGAGGCGACAATCAGGGCAACCTCACTCTGATCAAAATGCTGATCAATTGCGTTGCGATAAGTGGCCAATCTACAGTCGTCTTGATTTGCTTGTGCAGCAAAAGGGGCGGCGAATTCACGGATGGCCAAACGAATATCGGATGCTGTGCTGGTTTTTAATACTTTCATCAATGCCGGTACTTCTGTGGTCGGAATATACACGTCGGCCAAGTCTGCATAGAGTGCGTCAGATGCGTTGATCATCTCGCCCGTTAATCCTAAATAAGCGCCCAGTTTGCCCGGTGTACGAGCCAGGAAATAACCGCCACCTACGTCGGGGAACAAGCCAATATTAACTTCCGGCATGGCCATTTTTGTACGTTCGGTCACGATCCGCAAACGACAGGCAATGCCTGCTTGCGCAATTCCCATTCCTCCTCCCATGACGACTCCATTGAGCAGGGCGACATAGGGTTTCGGATAGTAATGGATCATGTGGTTCAGCGCATATTCTTCAGTAAAAAAGTCCTCCAGTAAGGCGCTATCTCCTGTTGGATTTTCGGTACCAACATCATAAAAAAATCGAATATCTCCACCTGCGCAGAAGGCTTTCTCGCTGCTGCTATGAATGAATACAGCGTTAATGTTTTCGTCATCACGCCACTGCATTAAGCTCGCGGTGATTGCTCGCACCATATCGAGCGACAGTGAATTGAGTGCTTTTGGCCGATCTAAGGTGATGAAGCCAATTTTATTGCAGACGGAAGTGTGGATATAAGCGCTCATGGGCATAGCTAGGTTGGTTGGCGGTGGAGTAATTTCAGCCCGATTTGGATTGAAATTGGTGTTATGCGTATTGTACTGTTTTAAGGTTTTGTAAAACTGAAATATGGCAGGCTCAACACGCACTGCCTATGCGGCCTGCAGGCAATGCATGCTGGAAAGGCGCATGAACAGTGCGTGTTGGGCTTGCCTGTATTTATTATCAAATGATGGACTTAATAGGGGCGACATGACCGAATAAACCACCGCAAATAAAAAAGGACGCAAATCTGCGTCCTTGTGCTTGGAATCCGTTGAATTGGACTTGCTGTTTAGTCCGCCGATGCCGGATCAGGAATGTACTTGATCGCGTCGTGCTGATGTTCCTGGATTTTGTCTTTGTGTTTGATGACTTGCCTGTCGAGTTTGTCGATCAATGTGTCGATGGCCGCATACAGGTCTTGTGCCAGACTCTCTACGTGTATATCTTTACCGCTGATGTGCAGATTGATGTCTGCCTTGTGACGTTTGTCCTTTTCTCGGAGCTTGTCGACCGTCAGGGTGACGGCGATATCAATGACTTGATCGAAGTGTCGCCTGATACGTTCCAGCTTGTTTTGTACATGTTCGCGAATTGCAGGAGTTACTTCAAGGTGATGACCACTGATGGTGAGATTCATAAAACGCTCCTATGGTGATGTTGCTTGCTGCTACGATGCGCTCATTTTACAAAAACTATTTGAGCTAAATCATATATGGCAATTTAAAGCAAAATTTCAAGAACTTTTCTATAAAGATTTTCGCAAACTGACTGGGGGAATCTTAAGGGCTTCCCGATACTTGGCTACCGTACGGCGGGCAATGACCATCCCTTGTTCACCCAACATGTCTGCAATTTTACTGTCAGAGAGTGGGCTTTTCTGGTTTTCTGCTCCTATCAATTGTTTGATGAGTGCACGTATCGCTGTTGATGATGCTTCTCCTCCCGTTTCCGTTGCGACGTGGCTACCGAAGAAATATTTCAACTCAAACATACCATGCGGCGTAAGCATGTATTTCTGCGTCGTAACACGAGAAATTGTGCTCTCGTGTAATCCTAGTGTATCAGCAATTTCGCGCAAAACAAGGGGGCGCATTGCAACTGCCCCATGCGTGAAGAAACTGCGTTGCCTTTCTACTATCGCCTGCGCTACACGCAAAATAGTGTCGAAGCGTTGGCGCATATTTTTGATTAGCCAGCGTGCTTCCTGCAGCTGCGGGGTAAGGCTGCCATCGCCGCGGTTTTGCTTCATGATGTTGGCATACATGCTATTGACGCGAAGTTTAGGCATGACATCTTGATTGAGTAAAACCTGCCAGCCGTCACCACACTTCTTGACAATCACATCGGGCACGACATAGTCCGACGAGGTCGCGCCAAAATCAGCGCCTGGTTTGGGATTGCATAGCCGGATAACAACTTGTGCCTCGCGTAAATCTTCATCATCGCAACTGAGAATTTTTCTGAGTTTGGTGAAATCGCGTTGCGCAAATAGCAGTAACTGTGTCTCTACAATGGCGAGCGCCAGTCGACGAGTGACAAACGGGATTTTCGGCAGTCTTTTTATTTGCAAGGCAAGACATTCGGATGGGGTGCGGGCGCCAACACCTGACGGGTCAAAGCTTTGCAGCATCGCTAGCGCATACGATAAATCTTCCGGCTCGACGCACAATTCCAATGGCAGACTTCCATGGATTTCTTCTAATGATTCTGTCAGGTAGCCATTGTCATCAAGCGCATCAATGATGAGCTCTATCAAGCCGCGGTCACGTATCTCGCGGATGTTGACGCGCATTTGCTCCAGCAAGTGTTCTTTAAGCGTGATCTGAGCCGCTTCAAGCTGAGGGCGGCCTTCATCTTCTTCTGATGATTTACTTCCTTGTGGTGTCTCGTCAAACGACCATTCTTCTTCGTTTGCGCTGGTGGTCTCGGTTGGCGCTGCAATCTCTGCATTCTCACCATTTTCTGTCGACGGCGATGTAGCTGCATCTTGTTCAGCTGTCGGCCCAAATTCTGATTCGGATTGATTCGTCGAGGAGCTGATTGCGCCATCGGCGAGCAAGCGTACTGCACTATCGAGGGGGTCATCGACCCGCTCCAGCAAGGGATTTTCGATCAGCAGGGTTTCGAGTTCCTGGTGCAGTTCCAGCGTCGATAATTGCAGCAAACGTATTGATTGCTGTAACTGAGGTGTCAGTGCCAGATGTTGCGAGGTGCGTAGCTGCAGGCTTTGCTTCATGGTGATAGATTCCCGCTACATGCGGAAATGCTCTCCCAAATAAACACGCCTTACGGATTCATTTTTGATGATTTCATCGGGACTGCCGCTTGCCAGCACCGCGCCTTGATTGATGATGCAGGCGTGATCACAAATGCCCAGCGTTTCACGCACATTATGGTCGGTAATTAAGACGCCGATGCCGCGTTCTTTTAAAAACCGGACGATGCGTTGTATCTCGATGACTGCAATCGGATCAACACCTGCGAATGGTTCATCGAGCAGCACAAAGCGTGGATTGGTGGCGAGGGCGCGAGCGATTTCCACTCGTCGGCGCTCACCGCCAGACAAGGATAAAGCCTGATTTTCTCGTATGCCGTCGATTTGCAATTCGGCCAGCAAGGTATCGAGACGCTGGTCGATTGCAGGCTTGGACAGGGATTTGCCGTGTTCATCTTTTTGCAATTCGAGCACTGCACGAATATTATCCTCCACCGATAATTTGCGAAAGACAGACGCCTCTTGTGGCAGGTAAGATAAGCCCAGTTTGGCGCGCTGATGAATAGGCAGGTGAGAAATGTCAACGCCATCCACATCGATCTTCCCTGCGTCAGATGGCACCAGGCCAACGATCATGTAGAACGAGGTAGTTTTGCCTGCGCCATTCGGGCCTAGCAGGCCAACGACTTCACCGCTTTTTACCTGCAGCGAAACATCGCGCACTACCTGGCGGGCGCCATAGCGTTTTTGCAGACCTTGGACGACGAGTGTGCTTGTCATATCAGTTGGATTTTTTTTCGTTTTTTGGTTCGATCTTGGGTTCTATCGTCAGCGTGACGCGGCCAGCACCGGGAATATGCTTGCCAGAGCTGGAATTGGTCGCGACGAATACATCGTTCAAACTATCGTACGAGAGGAATTCACCCACTTGCTCTTGAGTGACTCTTTTTCCTTCCAGATAGCGGACCCGCGCTTTGGCGATGAATTTGACCAATTCAGTTTTCTCATCATATTCAACCCGATCCGCGAATCCTTCCAGCCATAAATCGGGACCGCCATCGCGCTTCTGGCGAAAAAATACCTGTTCACCAGCCGTGCCGTAAAGGATGAAATTTCGAGATTTTTCTGAGGTTTCAGCAAAAACCGCACGATCAGCCTGGACTATCATGCTGCCACGTGTCAGCTCGACATGGCCAGACAAGGTCGTGGTATTTTTCTTCCCGTCAATAACAGTGTATTCCGCACTAAATTCGGCCTTTTTTAAGCTGTCCGCCTTTTCGGCAGAGGCTTCCAGCATCGGCATAAAACAAACCAGCAGCAATAATAATTGTCGCAAGTGGGAGGGTGAAGCGGGGTAGTGTGTGCGCATGTGAAGTTCTCGGATAAATTATGATTTGGGCCTTGTGCCGTTGCCCGCTTTGCTAAAACTAGCGCGTACCTTGCTCAATAACTGTATTTGCTGAGTTGAGTTATCGGCAATCATGCCAATGGCGTGGATCTCGGAGCTGCTAGTGATCAGACTGACTGCCTGGTCGGTTTTCATCTTATTTTCATCTGGCAGCATGAGCAGATATTCTGACTGCAATTTCATGTATGTTGAATTTGCCGTCTCCGGTCTCTCTGCCTGAACGTTTCCTTGCAAATGGATCTGGTCATGCTCACGGCTCGGCGTCATTACCATATTTTTTTGTTCGACAATGGCGCGATCAGCCCGGATGTTCAACGGCGCTTTGTTTGCGTCGAAACTATTAATGCGCGGTTGTTTAATTTCAAAATCATCATTGACCGGATGATGAGTCAGACGGTCACCTGTAATCAGATAATTCGCTTTTCCATTGTTAGGTAAACGAATGAAACTGAATTTCTCTACATAATAATCCGGTTCGCTACGGGCGGAAGCGCGAGAATTTCCTTCATTGTCGTTGCGCCTTAAAATTTCCAGTTTCCAAAAACTGCCGAGCACAACCAGCGCCAATAAAAAAACGGCGAGCCAGGTGCGAAATCGGTCGGCGCTGAGGGTATATTTCATTTTAGGAAACGGGTTAAGACCAGGTCGTATTTACCCAGCGCCTGCAAAATGAAATCACAGATTTCGCGCGCGGCACCATTTCCACCGGAAGCCTGCGTGACATAGTCGACGCGCGATCTGACTTCCGCATGCCCATTAGGTACGCTGGCAGCAAAACCCACGCGCGACAACACGGGTAGATCGATCACATCATCGCCAATGAATCCGCAGTGTTCCGGCGCCACAGACAGCACCGCGATCAATTCCAAAAAGGCTTCTTTTTTGTCGTGGATGCCCTGCATTAAATGGGTGATTCCGAGATCGGCAGCACGTTTGGCAACGATGGGCGACTGACGTGCGCTAATAATGGCGGTGATAACGCCCGCTTCCTGCAGTAGCTTGATGCCCTGGCCGTCCAGCACATTAAACGTCTTTAGCGCCTCGCCGTCCGGGCCAAAATGCAGGCTGCCATCGGTAAGGATGCCATCGACGTCAAAGACCATTAATTTAACCAGTGCGGCTTTTTTTAATGCGGCGATATTGTTGCTGGATGTGTTCATCAAATCACCTTGGCGCGGGTAAGGTCGTGGATATGCAAGGCACCGACTAATTTGCCACTCTCGTCAGCCACCAGTAATTGGTTGATTCTATGCGTTTCCATAACCTCGACGGCTTCTACCGCGAGTTGTTCGGGGCGAATGCTGCGCGGATTGCTGCGCATGACATCGGAGATTTTTAGTTGTGAAAAATCTTGTAATTTTTCCATCAGGCGGCGCAAATCGCCATCGGTAAACACGCCAATAATATGCTGGTCCTGATCGACTATCGCTGTCATCGCCATGCCTTTTTGCGTGATTTCCAATAATGCTGTCGATAGCTTGGTTTCTGGCGAAACCTGAGGAATGGCGTCGCCGGTGCGCATCACATCGCGTACGTGGGTAAGCAGACGGCGCCCTAAAGTGCCGCCTGGATGGGAGCGGGCAAAATCTTCTTCGCGAAATCCGCGCGCATCAAGGACGGCTACGGCCAAAGCATCGCCCATGGCCAGCGTAACGGTAGTGCTGGCGGTGGGCGCCAGATTCAGCGGGCAGGCTTCCTTATCGACCTGTACGCTCAGATGGATATCGGCAAGCTTGGCGAGACTTGATTCTGCGTTACCTGTCATGGCAATCAATTTCACGCCAAGTCGTTTGATGGTCGGCAAAATGGACATCAGCTCTGAGGCTTCGCCGGAATATGAGATGGCGATAAACACATCCTGCGAAGTCACCATACCCAGATCACCATGCGCGGCTTCCGCAGCGTGGACAAAGAAAGATGGCGTGCCTGTCGAGGCGAAAGTGGCCGCTATTTTGCGTGCAATGTGGCCAGATTTTCCTATGCCCGATACCACCACCCGACCTTCGCAATGCAAGAGCAGTGAAATCGCCTTGGTAAAGGCCGCTGCATGAACGCCAGTCAGTCTTTGTTTGAGGGTCAGAATGGCATCCGCTTCAATTTGCAGCGTTTCGCAGGCAAGTTGCAGCGCATGCGCCGCAGCGGCATCGGTGGTAGGGGAGGGGGCGTGTTGAGTACTCATACGCAAAGTATAAACGAATTTTATCAAGCAAGAACTCTGCCAGTTGCAATGATGAGAATATTGTTCATGGCATGACGACCTGTATTGCTTCTAAATCGGCAATAATAAGATGATGAATGCCTTAGACACCACATTATTACTTTTAGGCGCTGCCGTACTCGGGGTGGTCGCTTTTCGCATGATGCAATTGCCACCCATGCTGGGTTATCTGGTGGTGGGGATTCTAATCGGTCCGCATGGTTTTGGATGGGCGCAGGAAAGTTCGGCGACCCACCAGCTGGCTGAATTTGGCGTAGTGTTTTTAATGTTTTCTATCGGGCTGGAATTTTCCCTGCCTAAGCTGCTGTCCATGCGGCGTGCGGTCTTTGGTTTGGGAATGGCGCAGGTCATCACGACCATCGCCGTCACCATGCTCTGTGCTTTGGTTGCCGCCTACTCTCTGCCCAGGCAGTTTCAGATCAGCTGGCAAGCCGCATTTGCGCTGGGTGGTGCGCTGGCGATGTCTTCCACGGCCATTGTTTCCAAAATGCTCACTGAACGGCTTGAATTGGAAAGTCCGCATGGACGCCAGATCATCAGCGTCTTGTTGTTTCAGGATCTGGCCGTGGTTCCCTTGTTGATTCTGGTGCCCGCGCTTGCCTCAGGTGCCGATAATTTGGTGGAAACCCTGGCCTGGGCAAGTGGCAAAGCGGCATTGGTGTTGTTTTTGCTGTTTTTTCTGGGGCAAAAACTGGTGCGTGGTTGGTTAAGTATTGTCGTCAAGCGACGCTCGCAAGAATTGTTCATGCTCAATCTGCTGCTGATCACACTGGGGGCGGCATGGCTGACCGAGCGCGCGGGTTTGTCGCTGGCGCTGGGGGCCTTTGTCGCCGGCATGCTGATTTCAGAAACTGAATACAAGCATCAGGTGGAAGAGGATATCAAGTCCTTCCGCGATGTTCTGCTCGGTTTGTTTTTCATCACCATCGGCATGCTGCTCAATGTGAGGCTGGTGCTTGAGCATGGCTGGCTGATGTTGCTCCTGCTGACAGGCCCGGTGTTGTTGAAATTTGGCTTGATTACCGCCTTGTCGCGTGCCTTTGGCGGATCAACCAGCGTGGCATTGCGTACCGGCCTGGGTTTGGCGCAGGCTGGTGAGTTTGGCTTTGTCTTGCTGAATCAGGCCGGTGGTTTGAAGTTGGTTGACCCATTGTTGCTGCAATTGATCCTTGCTTCCATGGTGTTGTCGATGCTGATCTCGCCTTTGATCCTGGCGAAATCGGATGCGATCGTGCTGAAGCTGTCGGCCAATGAATGGATGATGCAATCGCTGGCGCTCACGCAAATTGCGGCGCGCAGCATGAGTACAAAAAAGCATGTCATCATCGCCGGCTTTGGCCGCAGCGGGCAAAGCCTGGCGCGTCTGCTGTCGGAAGAAAACATAGATTACCAGGCGCTGGATCTGGACCCGGATCGCATCCGCGAGGCGCAGCTGGCTGGTGCCAATGTCTCTTACGGTGATGCAGGGCGGCGCGAGAGTTTGTTAGCCGCGGGCATCAACCGGGCGGCGGCTTTGGTCATTACCTATACCAACACTGCGTCGGCGCTTAAAATTCTCCATTTTGTGCATGAGCTTAACCCCGGTTTGCCAGTGATTGTGCGCAGCCATGACGACACCGATCTGGATCAATTGCGTGCAGCCGGAGCGACCGAGGTCGTGCCTGAATTGATGGAGGGCAGCCTCATGCTGGCATCGCATGCACTGGTCTTGCTTGGGGTGCCATTGCGCCGCGTCGTGCACAAGGTGCAGGCGGCGCGTGACAAGCGCTACGAGTCGCTCAGGGGGTTTTTTCATGGCGCCAGCGATGAGGGGCCGGAGAGTATGCAGGTTCGGCTGCATACCGTCGCCCTGACCGAGCGCGCCAAAGCCGTAGGCAAAACGCTTGCATCCTTGCATTTGGATGCGCTGGGTGTGGATGTGACGACTTTGCGCCGTGGCAAACAAAGGCTGGAGCAACAAGATGACATCGTCTTGCAGGAAGCGGACATCATCGTGGTGCGCGGCACGGCGGAAAGTGTCGCGAGAGCAGAACAGAGGCTGCTAAAATAAACACTAATAAGTATTCATTTAAAAGGAAAATAAATAATGTTGAGCGCTTCCGACTACATCAAAGAACATATCCGCACCGTCCCTGATTGGCCGATTGAAGGCGTCATGTTTCGTGACATCACCCCGCTGCTGCAAAATCCCAAGACGTTTCGCGTCTTGATCGATATGTTCGTGCATCGCTATATGGACGCCGATCTCGATCTGATCGCAGGCCTGGATGCGCGCGGATTCATTATCGGTTCGGTGGTGGCATACGAGCTTAATCTTGGTTTTGTGCCTATCCGAAAAAAAGGCAAGCTGCCGTTTAAAACGGTGTCGGAAGAATACGAGCTTGAATACGGCAGCGCCACGGTAGAGTTGCATGCCGACGCCTGTAAAGCGGGTGACAGGGTGGTGCTGATCGACGACCTGATTGCCACCGGCGGCACCATGATGGCGGGAAGAAAACTGCTGGATCGTCTGGGCGCGGTCGTGGTCGAGGGGGCGGTGATCGTTGATCTGCCTGAGCTGGGCGGCTCCAAATTGATTAAATCCAGCGGCTTGCCCTTATACACCGTATGTGATTTTGACGGGCATTAATCTATTAATATACTCCCCGTGGGTATATTTTTTCTCGCACGTAAAATATGTGTGAACGGCATGGTTTTTGCCTATACTCCCTATGTGTGTCAAGGGTAACTAGGGCGCGACATGATTTCCGCGTCCTGGCATGCGCGGGTGTATGACGCGAAACCATAGCGGCGGTATCAGCGCCAGCACCACCATCGCACCATATCCGCCAGGCAGTTGCGGCGCTTCTTCAAAGTGGCGCAACTCCTGGTAACGGCGCGATGCATAGGCGTGATGATCCGAATGTCGCGCCAGGTTAAGCAAGAACCAGTTCATCATCCGATAGCTGGAATTCCATGAATGTTCAGGCCGTACACGCTCATAGCCATGTTCGGTTTTTTGCCGTTCCAGACCGTAATGCTCTACGTAATTGATCACTTCCAGTTCGCAAAACGCGACCACCGATTGTCCGATAAAAAATACTACGCCTGCGACGCCAGCTAGTGCATATGCCGCCAGCGCAAAGGCGATTGAAAACAGCGTCCAGCGCAGCATTTCATTGTGCCACTGCGATAACTTATGACGCTTCAGGCGGGCCGCTTCCAGTCGCCAGGCGTTGCGCGTATTGAAATAAACGGCCCTTGGCAGGAAGTGATACACGCTCTGGCCATAGCGGGCAGAAGAGGCGTCTTGCGGTGTCGATACATGCACGTGATGGCCGTAGATGTGCTCGATCTTGAAGCCGCCATAGCAGACCGAAGACAGGAGTATGCCGCCTACCCACTGTTCCAATTTACTTTGTTTGTGGATCAGTTCGTGCGCCGCAGTGATGGCCAGCGTACCCGATACCGCGCCGACCGAAAGCATCCAGCCTAGCTTGCCTGTCCAGTCAAAATTGGCGCTGGTGTAGACATGCAATCCCCACCACAGCGCCAGCATGTGAGCGGGCAATGCAGCCAATGTTATCCAGCGATACAAACGGATTTGCCGTGCGTTTTCAGCCGGTTGGGATTTGTCTTTGCCCACCACATAGTCGATCATCGACAGTAAGCCGAAGTTGAGGAAGATCGGCCATAACGCAAATAAATTGGGCATGCCGCTGTCCCGTCCAAAGCGGACGGCATCTACCAGGGACAAGGGGACGATCAGTATCAGCAAGAAGCGCAAGGGCAAGACGCCGTTGGTCCAGATTTTTTGCCATAACGATGCGGTGGTTTGTTGCATAGAGATCTCCTGGAACAATGCCAACAAGTGGACGCTAGAATATCGCATTCTTTAAGGCGCGGCACAACATTCGATAACCGGTTTGCGCATTTGCGTTATACTTCGGGTCTTCCAAGGAGCGTTGCGACAGAGTCTAGCTACTCTGCCAGGCTTGGAATCATCACAACCGCGCTCACGTTACTTTTTTCAATCGAAAGGAGGGCGTGATGAACGCCACCACAATGACTACTCAAGCTACTACCCAAGACTCAACGCAGGATTTCCTTGTTGCCGATCTCAGCCTGGCTGATTGGGGCCGCAAAGAAATCAGTATTGCCGAAACAGAAATGCCTGGCCTGATGGCGATTCGTGAAGAATTCGCGCTCACACAGCCTCTGCGCGGCGCACGCATTACCGGCTCATTGCACATGACGATCCAGACTGCGGTGCTGATCGAAACCTTGAAAGCGCTGGGCGCGCAGGTACGTTGGGCTTCCTGCAATATTTACTCCACACAAGATCATGCAGCAGCGGCGATTGCCGACGGCGGCACGCCTGTGTTTGCCTTCAAGGGCGAGAATCTGGACGAATACTGGGATTTCACCCACCGTATCTTTGAATGGAAAGACGGTGGCTTTTCCAACATGATCCTTGACGATGGCGGCGATGCCACTTTGTTATTGCATCTGGGTAGCCGCGCAGAAAAAGATATCTCCGTGCTGGCCAATCCGGGTTCGGAAGAAGAAATCTGCCTGTTCAATGCCATCAAATCGCACCTGAAAGCGGAGCCGGATTGGTATTCCAAGCGTTTGCCGCATATCCTGGGCGTGACCGAAGAAACCACCACCGGCGTACACCGTTTGTATCAGATGCACAAGGAAGGCAAGCTGGCTTTCCCGGCGATTAACGTCAACGATTCCGTGACTAAATCCAAGTTCGACAATCTGTACGGTTGCCGTGAATCGCTGGTCGATGGCATCAAGCGCGCGACCGACGTCATGATCGCCGGCAAGGTTGCCGTCATCGCCGGTTACGGTGATGTAGGCAAGGGTTGCTGCCAGGCCATGCGTGCCCTGTCTGCACAGGTGTGGGTCACAGAAATCGATCCTATCTGCGCCTTGCAGGCGGCGATGGAAGGTTTCCGCGTGGTGACGATGGAATATGCGGCCGAATTCGGCGATATATTTGTGACCACGACCGGTAACTACCACGTCATCAGCCATGAACACATGCTGAAGATGAAAAACAATGCCATCGTCTGCAATATCGGTCACTTTGATAACGAGATCGACGTTGCTTCAATCAAGAAATATCAGTGGGATAACATCAAGCCGCAAGTCGATCACGTGATTTTTCCTGACGGAAAACGCATCATCCTGCTGGCAGAAGGCCGTCTGGTTAACTTGGGTTGCGGTACCGGCCATCCGTCGTATGTGATGAGTTCTTCGTTCGCGAATCAGACCATCGCGCAAATCGAATTGTTTGCCAATACATCACAGTATCCTGTCGGCGTGTATACCTTGCCGAAACATCTGGATGAAAAAGTCGCACGCCTGCAACTGAAGACACTCAATGCGCAACTGAGCGTCTTGACTGACGAGCAAGCCAACTATATCGGTGTTGCCAAATCCGGCCCTTACAAGCCTGAACACTACCGCTATTAATGTCACGCTCCTCTCCCGCTTGCGGGGGAGGGGTTTAACCGAATTTGGAGAGATCATGCGCCTCTTAGCAACCTGGTTGATCAACGCCCTGGCTTTACTCGCCTTGCCCTACCTGATGCATTCCGTATCGATAGACAGTTTCGGTACGGCCCTCATTGTGGCGGTGGTGCTGGGCTTTGTGAATACCATCATTCGTCCGATTCTGTTGATTTTGACATTGCCAGTCACCGTGCTGACCATGGGCTTGTTCATCTTTGTCATCAACGGCTTGATGTTCTGGGGGGTGGCAAATCTGGTCGATGGATTTCATGTCGCCGGATTCTGGGCCGCAGTCGGCGGTGCGCTGCTGTATAGCGTTATCTCCTGGACTCTCTCTACTTTACTTCTGCAAAAATAATGTCTGCACATAATTTCAGCATAGAATTTTTCCCGCCAAAAACGGCGGAAGGCACAGAAAAACTGCGCCTCACGCGCGCCAAGCTGGCTGCGCTGCAACCCAAGTATTTCTCGGTGACTTTTGGTGCCGGCGGTACGACTCAGCAAGGCACCCTGGATACTGTAGTCGAGATCCGCCAGGAAGGTTTTGATGCGGCACCGCATCTGTCCTGCGTCGGCGGTACGCGCGAATCGATCCGTGAGATATTGCGGCAATATCAGTCGCACGACATTCGCCGTCTGGTCGCCCTGCGCGGTGATTTGCCGAGTGGCTATGGCATGGGCGGTGAATTTCGCTATGCCAATGAACTGGTTGAATTTATCCGCGCAGAAACGGGCGACTGGTTTCATATCGAAGTCGCCGCCTATCCGGAAATGCATCCGCAGGCCCGTTCGCCGCAGGATGATCTGCAAAGCTTCGTGCGCAAGATGCAGGCGGGTGCCAACGCCGCGATCACGCAGTATTTTTACAATGCCGACGCCTATTTTCAGTTCGTCGAGCAGGCGCAAAAAGCCGGTGTCACGGCACCTATCGTGGCGGGCATCATGCCGATCACCAATAGCAGTCAGCTGCTCCGTTTTTCAGAAATGTGCGGCGCCGAGATACCGCGCTGGGTACGCTTGAAATTGGCCAGTTATGGCGACGACAGCGCCTCCATCAAGGCTTTCGGTCTGGATGTGGTGACGCATTTGTGCGAGCGCCTGTTGGCTGGCGGTGCGCCCGGCTTGCATTTTTATTCGTTGAACCAGGCTGCGGCTACGACTGCGATCTGGCAGCGACTGGTGTGATTTTTAAATAGAACACGCAATCTGGATGCGGCTTGTAGCGCGAAATGGCTTGTAAAGGCGCATGGATAGTGCGTCTGCAAATTTAATCCTTGGCTAGGTGAATGGCCTCATGTTAAAGGACATTTTTTGTAGTGCAAAATAGGTGTCAATAATGAAAATAAAACTAGTTCAATCGCTCTTGGTTCTTGCACTGATGACGCTCGCGACCTCCGGTGCCGTCTTGGCCGCTGCTGAAGTTGCAAAGACCGTGGATGTGAAGCAGGCGCTTGTCATGCATGACGCCGGTGCGTTGTTGCTCGACGTGCGTGAAGTCAGCGAATATGCCGAGTCGCATGTGGCTGGCAGTACCCTCATTCCGCTCGGTCAGCTCAAGCACCGCTTGCTGGAAATCGGGGCGGACAAGAGTAAACCGGTCGCCTTGATCTGCCGTTCGGGCCGGCGTTCAGCGGAAGCGCTGAAATTGCTGGAACAAGCCGGATTCAGTGCTGCGGTAAATGTGGGCGGCGGCATGATCGCCTGGCAAAAAGCGGGCTTGCCTGTGGTCACTGGCGCTCAATTGCGTTAATTTGCGCTAATTGAGGCCAGGTGAATGCATGCTTCGGCAAGTAACTGGTGAGTTTCAGGCGCTATCGAGCGCAAGGTAAAAAAAAGGCAGACTCAAGAATGAGCCTGCCTTTTTTATTGCTGCATTTATTTAGCTTGGTTTAAGGCTTGGCAGCCGCATCCTTGACAGCTTTGGCGAAATCACCAGCGCTGATAATCGACAGATTGGCTGCCTTCAGGTTCTGACGCAGTGCCTCGTTGACTTGTGCCACCGTCAATGCCGCGACCTTCGCTTCCAGGTCTTTGTCAAAGGCCATGGTGCGGTCGATGCTCAGGTAAGCAGCCAGGCGGCGGGCCAGCGAAGGGTCTTGGGTGCGAACCACTTCAGCCGACTGTTTCCAGCCTTTCTTGGCTTCGCTCAGTTCTTCTTCCGTAAAGCCATCGGTAATGGCTTTTTGTACTTCTTCACGCAAAGCGGCTTCTACCTTGGCCGTGTTTTGCGGTGCGCTAATGGCGTAGGCCAACCACAGACCAGCTGGGTCCAGCGCACGCATACTTAACTGTGAGCCAACGCCATACGACAAACCTTCTTTTTGACGGATGCGGTCCGCCAGACGGCTCTTGAGTGCGCCGCCGCCCAGGATATGATTGGCAATTAACAAGGCAGGATAATTTTCGGCATTGTCTTTCATCGGCAAAGGCTGAACCGCCAACAGCATGCTGTTAGCCTTGTCAGGTGTTTCCAATACGATCTTGGCGCCTGCAGTTGCCTTCATCAAATAGGGTATGCGTACATAGTCTTGCGTTGCTTTCCAGCTGCCAAACAGGCTGCTCAGTTGCGCTTTGAGTGCAACAGGATCAAAGTCACCCACCGCAGAGAAGCTGGCGTTACCTGCGCCATAGAAAGCCGTGTGGAAGGCTTTGACCTGCTCCACCGTGACTGCCTTGGTCTCGGCCAATTGTTCCTGCAAGGTGCCAACGTGACGCACATGGCCAACCGGTGTCGCATCGATCAGGCGTGACATGGCGTTTGATGCCAGCGGCTGCGGTTCAGGGATATTTTGCTCAGCATTGTTGATCGCCTCGAGTTGCTTTTCCTGGAATTCCTTGGCAGGGAAAGTCGATTTCTTCAACACTTCGGCTAATAAATCCAGCGCTGCCGGCAAGTTTTCACGCGTTGCCGTAATCGATGCGCTGACGCCTTCCGCATTGCCATTCACGCTCACCTGTGCCTTGAGTTTGTCGAATGCGTCCTTGATTTCCTGACGGGATAAACGCTCGGTGCCGCTCATCAGCATGCCGGCGGTGAATTGGCCGGCTTCCGCCTTGCCGCGTAAGGCTTCGTCCGTCCCCATGCGCAATTGCATGACGACGCTGACGGTCGCACCCTTGGTCTTTTTAGGCAGCAGGGCTGCTTTCAAGCCGCCGGGTAAAGTGAAGCGCTGCGTACGCGCCTCCACATTGGCCGGGCTAGGATCAAACGCTTCACCTTGCGCGACAACTGCACGGCCAGCGTAACCGTTCACCATTGCCATGACATCGGGTTTTGCAGGCACTTCAGTGCGGTCAACTGTATCGGTAGGGATGAAGCGACCCAGCGTGCGATTGGTTGCTTTCAGATATTTGATGGCGGCCGCCTGTACCGCTGCCGCATCGACTTTTTCCATCTGATCGCGCTGCATGAAGAACAGTCGCCAGTCGCCTGCCGCCATTGATTCAGTCAGCGCGATAGTCAGACGTGCCGTATCGGCAGTCGCCAGCTCTATGCTCTTGTTGGCTTGTTGCTTGGCGCGCGCGACTTCGGCTTCCGTAACCGGTTGCGATTTCAGATTTTCAAGCACCTTCAACATGGCGTCTTGCGTCAGGTCCAGGTTGGCGTCTTTCGCGACCACGGCACCGAAGATGCGATAGCCCGGCTCCAGATTGCTCACTGTTTCAGAGACGACGCTGGTGGCCAATTTGGTCTCGACCAAAGCCTTATGCAAACGGCCGCCAGGTGCATCGACCAGAATACGGTTCAGCAAAGACAGGGCGACCGCATCGGCATGGCCGGAAGGCGCCACATGGTAGCCTGCGCCCACGAACTGCGTGCCGCCGCTACGGCGTACCGTCACTGCGCGTTCGCCATCCTGGGTCGGCTCGGCCGTGTAGGTGGGCTGGATCACGCGCGTGGGTTTAGGGATGCGGCCAAACAATTCGTTCACTTGCTTGAGGATCTTGGCTTCGTCAAAACGGCCGGCGACCATCAGGATGGCATTGTCCGGCTGGTAGTAATTCTTGTAAAAAGCCTTCAGGCGAGGGATGTTGACTTGCTCGATATCGGAGCGCGCACCGATGGTCGATTTGCCGTAATTGTGCCAGTCGTAACCAACCGCCTGGATGCGCTCCATGGTGACGCCGATAGGGTCGCTTTCGCCCATTTCGAATTCGTTGCGCACGACCGTCATTTCGCCCTTGTTGGTCTTGGTATTCCACAGATCGTTCTGGTCAATGGCGGCGTTGACCATGCGGTCCGCTTCCACCGCCAGCATCTGTTTTAAGTTGTCTTCATTGGCAGGGAAGGTGGCGTAGTAATTGGTGCGGTCATACCAGGTGGTGCCGTTGAACTGGCCGCCGATGGAATTGAGTACCTCGACCGGTGTCTTGGTGCCTTTCTTGACGCCGAAATTCGCGCTAGGCTTGAACAGCAAATGCTCAAGCAAATGCGCCATCCCGGTTTCGCCGTAATTCTCGTGACGTGAACCCACCATGTAGATGATATTGGTTGTCAGCGTAGGCTTACTCGCATCAGGGAAAAGCATGACGCGCATGCCATTGCCCAACCGGTACTCGGTAATGCCTTCGACCGAAGTCACCTTGACCGGCGCTGCCAGGGCGCGGCTTTTTTGCTGCGTGGCGGGTGCCGCAGGGGCGGCAATATCTGCTGAGAAGGCGAGGCCAGGTGACAGAATGCCGGCGCTGAGCATGAGTACAGTAATCAATTTCACGGATGTTTTCCTATAGTTGGACCGAAGATGAAAAATAGACGATAAATTGCTTTTTTGCAATCAAGATTGAAAAAAGAACAGGAGTACGATGAATAATTTTGTCTTTATTCGTTGCTGGCGAATTTTATTGGACTGGCTCCGGGATTTTTAGTTCGCCGCTTGCATTATTCAACGCCGAGCAGGCCGATCTGCTTTGGCTGCGATTTAGGGCCGATTTCAACACGGCCGGATAACGCTGCAAAAAAATGCGTGCCAATGCGCCTGCTGCAGGTAAGCCAAGCGTCAACATCGTATCCGTGCAAGATGAGCAATTGCATCGGCGATGTAAAATGGCGGCTAACGAGTCCTAAGTGTAGGTGACTGATAAGGCTGAAATAATTAAATGAAGAATCAACTCAATTACAGAATGGCGACGGTTGCCGATATTCCCCGCCTCATGGAAATCAGGCTGGCGGTAAAAGAAAACGTGTTATCGAATCCCGCCAGAGTCCCGTATCAAATGTATGTAGATTACCTTCAGCTGCTGGGGCGTGGCTGGGTCTGCGAAAGAGAGGGCGAGATCATCGCCTTTTCTTATGCCGCAAAAGAGGACGCATCGATCTGGGCCTTGTTTGTCAGGCCAGATTGCGAGGGCCTGGGCGCTGGCAAGGCCTTGCTGGCGCTGGCGGTTGAATGGCTGTTTAGCCTGGGTAATGAGACGGTGACTTTAGGTACCGCTGCCAATACGCGGGCCGACCGTTTTTATCAGCGGCAGGGTTGGGCGCGCGGTGAGATGAAGGATGCGGTTGAGGTTTATTACACCTTGTCGAGATCGCAGATTGCTTAGTCGTTTGTAGGCTGGGATGCAATCCCAGCTTTGCATACCGATGCTGAATAACGGTTGAGTTTCAGGGAGCGTAGGGTGCGTCATACGCACCGATTCCTATCCTCCGCAATCTCGTTGTTGTGATTGACCCGCACAAACGGGACTAGCCGCAGGTCTACCGCCGGCCTGCAATCTCAAATAAACCTGAGAAAAAATTTAAAATAGAGAACTCAAAAATGACCAAGTCCACCAATGCACCGCCACCACGCAATACCCATGCGGCCTGCAGGCAAGGTAGGCTGCAAACCCGCATGGATAGTGCGTCTCAGGGCATGCCATTATTGAGAAATTGCATGATGATGGTTAAACGCTCTCCGCTGAACTATCAAACTGCTTCAAAAATGCCGATTTCAGTGTCCCGCTAATGGCCGCGATGATTAACTCTGCCGGCTGCACGACTTGTTCGCCGCGTTCCATGCTGACCGCTTGTCCGGGGCTGACTTTGGCGTTAAAGCCGCGATAGATCAGGCATGCCGTGGCCCATTCTTCCAGTGCGGCCAATACGTAATTGCGTTTGCCTTGCGGGGATAGGTAAGTCACTTGGTCCGGCCTGATTTTGTCCCATAAATCGTCTGCGCCCCGTACCATTCCCGGCAGATCGCTGAAGGCCAGTTTTGCCGGATTCATCCAGCTGTCTGCGTAGGCCCGCTCGATTGCGGGTTGCAGTATTTGCGTTCCGAAATTATCCCAATTGGTGCCGTGCAGTTTTTGCTCACTGTACTGCGCGTACCACAGGTTTTCTGCATTGATTTCTCCGCCCAGCAGGTGCAGGCAGTCTGCCAGCGGCGGATAGGCGGGCTTGGCGCCGGGTGTCAATGCGTTGACACGTTCTGCCAATGACGGATGGCTGTCGAACTCGGCGGCAAGCCGGTTGATGGCATAGTGAATCGCCGCTTGAACCAGCGCTCGCTTTGTATTGGGTTTGCAAAAACGCCTGAAGCCGTCATACACCGGCAGTCGCGCTCCACGTTGAATCGCCGGATGTAATTCGTACTCCAGGTACGCCGACCACATGGGTGTGATCAGGTGAATTTTTTCTAGGGCGGCACGTGTCGCGATAACGCCAAATCCATGCGCAGCGAGCATGTCGGCGGCAAATTCCTGCTCGCGTGAGACGCTGTGCGACAGGCGTAAAAACCAGCGCGCAAAACGGCGCAAGAGTATCTCTGGCAAAAATGCCGAATCGTCGATATCTGTCACCGCATTGATCAGCCGTAGCCGGGTTCGATAGACCCAAGGCCCCAGTGGCAATTTCCCCGCAAAAAAATGCCCGTACTCATGTGCGATGACCGAGCCTAATTCTGCCTCGGACAGCGTGCCCAGCAGGGGCAAGCCAATTCCCACGTTGAGGTTTTTTATCTTGCCGCGCCAGTCGCGCGTGGCATGCATATAGGCGGTGCTGTTGTCGATCAGGTAGAGGCTGACTGGTGCGGCGATACCGAGTTGCCGCCCTAGTTTTTCGACCATGTGGTACAAGGGCGCCGCAAGCTCAGGCGCCAGCGGGGGCGTATTTTTATTCAGGCTTTTTGCGTTTTTCCAGCCGCGCGGACGACACGCATAGAGCAGGATCAGTGCCGCCAGAAGTGAGACAAATCCAGAGAGCGCCAGTGTTGATCTGCTGTGCAATTGCGCCAATGGCAACCATAGCAAGACAAGCATGAGGCTCGATGTCAGCAGCCAAAATCCGCCCCATAGCGCTAGCAGCAAGTGGGTGCGCCTGACCATGTCGATGGTGCCTGATTGTTTCTGCTTTGTTCTGTTGTTGTTCATAGCGGCCATTGGTGAAGTGCGGTGGTGATGGGGCCTGGCAGCAGATCTGTTTTTGCTGCACGGCTGCGCAGGCTGCTTCTTTCCTGGGCGCTCAATTGTGGATTGCGTGAGCGGATGAAGCAGGCCGCAGATTGAATCTCCAGATCAATATCCATCTGATCCAGGCTGACGGCTTCACCCCGTATGAATTCTTCCAGTAATTTGGTCTTTGATCTGGATAAGGCGAGCATGCCGTTCATCATGCCGGCCAGTTCGGTGTCTTGCGTTCTGATCACTTCACCCAGCAGCAGGCTTAGCTGGTCCGTCGCGAGCTTACTTAACTGATTGCGATTCATTCCTTTGGCGATCTTGCGTGCCTGATCAGGATCATTGCGCAATGCCAGTGCCAGTTTGACGAAGCTCGATTGCGTATCCTGGGTTTGCAATGGACGCAAGCCAGCGCGTACACGATAAAAATCGAGCATTTCGGCATTTTTTTCTGCCGCTGGCAGTTCTTTCAGCCAGAAATCCGGGTTGACGTTAATCTGTTTTGCCACCAGGGCAAAATCGGCGGCATGGTCGGACCGTTTGTCGGCGGTCTTGTCGCGCACGGCGGCGTGCAATAGGCGCAGCGCTTCTATGCCGCGCCGTTCTGCCATTAAGGTTTTTACTTCGGTATCGAGCAGGCTATCGGCATGGCTGGGGGATAGTTTGCGCAGCCGTGCCAGGTCTTGATTGGCGCCGGCATAGTCATAGTGAATCGCTTTGCGCCAGACCAGGCTATGCAAAATATCCGCGTTTTCTGGAAATTGCCGGCTCAGTTCCTGCATCGCATTGACGCCAGCGGGGCCGGATAATAATGAGGCATACAGAAACTGTGCCGAAGCTGATGCGGGTTGCTGTTTGGCGCGTTCGGCATATTCCAGCAACAGCGCATCATGCTCCCCCGCCTCATCGCGGATATCCTGATACCGCCGTTCGTAGGCAATCTGGCCTGGCTTGGCTTGCATGGCGCGTTTGGCAACACGGATCGATTCTGCCAGCGAGATGTTTTTGGCGGCAGCGATGGCATTGTCGGTATGGCTTAAGCTCCAGTCATAGATGAGCGCCAGTGCTTCCAGTGCTGGCAAGATGGTTTTTTCCTGTGCGTTTTCGTTTGCATATTTGACGCACATGGCAATACCCACGGGGCCATTCTCGGCGGTGGTTTTTGCCAGGGTGATTTTATTGACGCTCAGTTTGGTATCGAGTTCGATAAAGCGGGTGCCGCAATAGACGCTGGGTGCGCCCTTGTCCGGGTTGTCTTCATCCACTTTGGACGAGACGATAGTCGTGTGCAGTAAAGGCGCGGCTCCGGCGATATTCCACACTGTGGTGCCATCAGTGCTGACGATGGTGTGCTGAAAATCGTCGATCACGCCAATTTTGTCTACCGAGGCGAAACCCGTAATGGCTCCTGTCCGGACGGTCATCGATGCTTTGCCTTGTGCCGGCAGTTTGATGGTTTCGCCATCGAGCGTCGCCAGCACCGGCAAATCAAATCCATTGAGTAAGATCACCTCTTGCGAATGGCGTTGGTGGTAACTGTAAAACGCGCCGGATAACACCAGGATCGCCACGCCCAATGCCAGGCCTCGTGTGTAGAGCCAGCCCTTGATGTCCATTGGTACGCGAGCATAGATTTGCCATTGCCGCTTGCCAATGCTCTTGACGACATACGAACCCAAGGGGATTAAGGGAATGCTTGAAAAAATCACCAGGGCGCGCATGGCGACGTAGCTGTCATCGGTATCGTGTTCGCTTGCGCCTATCAACCTGAACCAGGCAGATGCGCTAGTGGTTGAGGATGGTGTTGCCGTCATCGGTTTGGCAAACAGGCGACGCTCGCCAGTCAGCATGATGAGCAAATCCTGCTGTTTTGGCAGGCGACGCAACAGTCGCGCCATCAGCAGGGCGCGATAGACCTTGAAGGGGTCGCCGGTTTCTATCGCACGCCGGATTTTTGGATCGTTGGCAAGAGATTGAAGCTCGGGAACGCGTTGTAATAGATAGTCAGAATCAGATATCGACATCGGCAGCGCTTAAATTAAGTAGATCGTAAAAACCGGATTTTTTAATGACGCATGTTTCATGCGGCTTTCAGGGCATTTTTGCTCCACAAGGCGCTTGTGGATTGCGTGTTCATTGTTGGTTATTCATTTTTTCAGTGAAAATATTGTCCATAGGCACATCATGCGCTTCTGTCATAAATTCTGATTGTGCCTGACTGTAGGCAACGCCTATGGCTACCGGGCGTGGCGTCACTGCGAGCGTGCGGTCATAGTAGCCGCCACCGTAGCCCATGCGGTAATTGTTGCGATTGAATCCCACGCAGGGAATGAGTAATGCTTCGGGATGGACAACATGCTCTCGTTGCGCTGGCACGGGTATCCCGTGTTCATCAGTGCACATGGGGTCACCCGGTGTCCATTGCAGAAAAGTTAAGGGCTGTGCTTTGTTGAGCACTACGGGTAAGGCGAGTTGTATTCCCAGTGCGTGCAGTTGCGGGTAGCAGTGACGCAGATCCGGCTCGGTCTGAATCGGCCAAAATACCCCCAGGCTGGCCGGACGCTGCTGCCGGCACCATTCAAGCAGGCGCTCGATGATCTGCGTGTCCCACTGTTGCCGTTGCCCGGCGTCAGTCTGGCGGCGCCGGTCAAGCAATATTTTGCGCGTGACGGCGCGGCTTTGCTGCGCCGGTTTTGCACTGGTGGATGGCTGTGTCATACTGTTAATAACGATAAGAAGGAAAGCGGCAAATGAAGTTGGTAAACAACAAAATGAAGAAAATAGTTCGGTTGAGCTTGAATGTATGTTTGACCATGGTAGCAGCTTTGTCACCATTTTCGCAGGCGATAGCGGCGAAAAGCATCAAGAGTTTTGTCAATGATGACGATCGGTTTATGGCATTGCGCGATGCAGCCATGCACGATGATACCGGTGCAGCGCAGGCGCATGCCGCCGCTCTTGGCAACTACGGGATACCCTCCTACGTTGATTATTATGTGCTCAGGACAAAAATAGTCTCTGCCTCGGCAACCGAGGTCAAAGCCTTCCTCAGCAAATACGAAGGGAGCGCCATCGCAGACCGCTTGCGCAACGACTGGTTGCTGGTGCTGGGCAGGCGCGCAGATTGGCAAAATTTTGATGTGCAATACCCGCAATTTGTGGTCGCCGACGACACGCAGTTGAAGTGTTATGCCTTGTTGTCCAGGGCAGTGAAACAACAGAAGGTGGCGACAGAAGCGCGTGCGCTGCTGATTGCGCCGCGTGATTATGCCGATGGTTGTTATTCTCTGGTGACGTACTTATTTGAGAATGGACAATTCACCGAGGCCGATCTGTGGGAGCAGATGCGCATGGCGGCAGAAAATTCTGCGATGCCGCTGGCACAGCGCTTGGGGAAACTGCTCAATATTCCAGAAAAAAGTCTGACGCAAGCGATAGAGAAGCCCGGCAAATTACTGAAAAAAGCTCCCGCTGCCGGAAAGCTTGCGCATGCGTTGTACCTGATCGCGCTGGGGCGTGCGGCCAAAGTCGATCCTGAAGACGCGGCAGATACCTTATCGCGCTACAGCGCGCAATTTTCCGCGACGGAACGGTCACAGGGTTGGGCGCAGATCGCTTTGCAGGCGGCGCAAAAGCTGCGCCCGGAGGCGCTCGGGTATTGGCAACGGGCCGAAGGTGCTACGCTCTCGCAAGAGGGCTACCAATGGCGCGTACGTACTGCCTTGCGCGAGGGTGACTGGCGTCTCGTCAAGAGTGCGATTAACGCCATGCCTGCGGGGCTTAAGAGTGATTCCGCCTGGGTGTACTGGTACGGCCGTTCCTTGATGATGGAAGGAAAAAACGAAGAGGCACAGGCATTGTTTGCCAGCATTGCCGATCAGATGCATTTTTATGGTCAGCTGGCGCTGGAAGAGCGCGGTCAAAAAATTGGGGTTCCGGTGGCGATCAACCCTATCTCCATGGAAGAGCTGGTCCCGGTCGCCAATAATCCAAATCTGCAAAGAGCGCTGAAGTTTTATGCCATGAATTTGCGCTTTGAAGGCACCCGCGAATGGAACTGGGAGCTACGCAAAATGACCGAGCGTCAGCATCTGGCCGCGGCAGAACTGGCGCGGCAGAATAATCTGCTCGATCGCATGGTGAGCACCTCGGATCGCACCAAGGGTGAGATGGATTTCAGCCAGCGTTACCCCACCCCTTTTAATGACAGCATGTACAAGACCACGCAGGCACTAGGAATGGATATGGCATGGGTGTATGGCTTGATCCGGCAGGAATCCCGTTTCGTCATGCATGCCAAATCTCATGTAGGCGCTTCCGGCCTGATGCAGTTGATGCCAGCGACGGCGCGCTACGTGGCAAAGAAAATCGGCCTGGGTAATTTGCTGCCACAACAGGTCAACGAGATCGATACCAATATCGCACTGGGAACCAATTATCTGAATATGGTATTGACCGATCTGGGGGGCTCTCAGGCGTTGGCCTCTGCTGCTTACAATGCAGGTCCGGGCAGACCGCGGGCGTGGCGGGCCAGCTTGACCCGTCCGGTGGAGGGGGCCATATTCGCAGAGACGATCCCGTTTTCAGAAACACGTGGCTATGTGAAAAATGTGCTATCGAACGCCACTTACTACGCCGCACTGTTTGAGAAAAAACCGCAATCGCTGAAAGCCCGTTTGGGCGTCGTCGTACCCAAGGGCATGTCTGCAGCTGATGCTGAACTACCATAGGAGAGATTATCCTAGATTCCTCAATCGGACTCGTAGCGCGCTCACCTATTTGGTGAACTATAAAAACACCGTAACAATTAATGTTCATGCGACTTTTCAGAAAATTTATAGCGGTCAACTGGGGAATCTAGGATTATGCAAGATACAGAACTCGATACGACACTGGAAGCCATCCTTAATGGCGGCAATAAATCCAGCATGCAGCTGATCATAGGGAATAAAAATTATTCCTCCTGGTCGATGCGCCCCTGGGTTGTCATGAAAGCATTTGCAATTCCGTTTGAAGAAATTCTTATTGTGCTGGATCAACCGAATACGACACAGAAAATTGGCGAGTACTCGCTTGCCGGACGCGTGCCGGTGTTGCTGGCGGATGGCATCGTGGTATGGGATTCGTTGGCGATATGTGAATTTCTGGCGGAACAGTTTCCCCTGCAAAATCTGTGGCCGGAAGATGTGGCAGCGCGGGCCATGGCGCGCAGTATCTGCGCAGAAATGCATTCGGGATTTTCTGATTTGCGTTCCTCCATGGCGATGAATATCAAGGCAAATTTTGCCGGCAAGGGCCGCAATGCCGGGTCGCAGGCAGACATCGGCCGCATCAGTGAAATTTGGGAAGATTGCCTGTCACGTTATGGCGCGCATCGTTACCTGTTCGGTGATTTTTCGATTGCCGACGCCTACTATGCACCGGTTGTCATGCGCTTTAAAACTTATGATGTATCGCTGGCACCTGCGCTGCAAGCTTACGTCGAGCGAGTGCAGGCGCATCCGGCTGTCGCGCAATGGATGAGGGAAGCCCTGAATGAGCCGGAAGAAGTGCCCAAGTATGACTTTCCGCCTGCCAAGTAACACATGAAAACCTATGTCGTCGGTGGCGCCGTGCGTGATGCCTTGCTTGGCTTGCCGGTGCAGGACCGGGATCACGTGGTGATCGGCGCTACGCCCGAACAAATGTTGGCGCAAGGGTTTACACCGGTAGGTAAGGATTTCCCGGTTTTTTTGCATCCGAAAACGCATGAGGAATATGCCTTGGCGCGCACCGAACGCAAGACCGCTGCAGGGTATAAGGGATTCGTATTTCATACCGATGAAAATGTCACGTTGGAGCAGGACCTGATCCGTCGTGACCTGACCATCAACGCCATCGCCCAGGATGAAAACGGTGTCTTGACGGACCCATTTCATGGCCAGCAGGATCTGCAAAACAGGATCTTCCGTCATGTTTCTGATGCGTTTGCGGAAGATCCCGTGCGCATCTTGCGATTGGCGCGTTTCGCCGCACGCTTCTCGCTGGCACCCTACGATTTTATCGTCGCGCCGGAAACCATGGAGTTGATGCGCCAGATGGTGGTGCGGGGTGAAGTCGATGCCCTGGTGCCTGAACGGGTCTGGCAAGAGCTAGCGCGCGGCATGATGGAGGTTCTACCTTCACGCATGTTTGATGTCTTGCGAGAATGCGGTGCATTACAGCGCTTGCTGCCAGAGTTAGACGCCTTATGGGGCGTGCCGCAACCGGCCAAACATCATCCCGAAATCGATACCGGTATACACGTCATGCTGGTGGTAGATTATGCCGCGCGGCAAGGCTATTCCCTGCCGATCCGGTTCGCTGCCTTGATGCACGACTTGGGGAAGGGGGCGACTTTGCCGGATAAATGGCCTAGTCATCATGGACATGAACAGCGCGGCGTCGCTTTGGTCGACGCGGTGTGCCAGCGCCTGAAGGTGCCCGGCGATTGTCGTGACCTGGCCATCATGACAGCACGCGACCATGGTAACGTAGGCCGGGCGCTGGAAATGCGCCCCGCGACAGTGCTGGAGCTGCTTGAGCGCAGTGATGCGTTTCGCAAGCCGCAACGTTTTCTCGATATGCTTAAGGCTGCCGAATGCGATTGTTATGGACGTGCAGGTCTGGTCGATATCCGCTTCCCGCAAGCCGCCTATCTTGCGCGGGCACTGGAGGCTGCGCAGGCAGTCAATGCCGGTGCTGTAGCGCAATCCTATCTGGGACAGCCGCAAAAAATTGCTGAGGCAATACGTGCTGCGAGGGTCGCCGCATTGCGTGAATATAAAGATCAATCCGAGTTTCTGGAATAATTGAAGAATTTAGCCTACAATGGATCGTGGTTTGTGCACTGCACAAATAATGTAGATTGGTAAGAAGGAGCCCTCATGAATACCTCTGATCTTTATCCCGATGGCAAAGAGCCAAAGGCTAAGTCCTCAGCACGGCACAGTGTTTTCGTCAAAGAATTGTCGGAGCAAGACAGGCATAGGATATTGAAACATTTCCTCGCGCTAAAAGAAAATGACCGCTTGTTGCGCTTTGGCACCTACTTGCCGGATGAGATGGTTGCCAAGTATGTCAATGGCATCGATTTCTCGCGAGATACCGTATTTGGTGTGGTAAGTAGCCACTTCAGGCTGGTCGGCGTCGGGCATCTGGCATTTGCACCGCGCCAGCCCGATGACGATATTTCTGACAAGGATAAAATTGCCGAGTTCGGCGTCTCGGTATCGGACGACGCGCGTGGCAAAGGTATTGGTGCCAAATTATTCGAGCGCGGTGCCATCCATTGCCGTAACGTTGATGTCGATACGCTGTTCATGCATTGCCTGGCGAGTAATCAAACCATGATCCACATCGCAAAAAAAGCCGGCATGGAGATTTTCCGCGAGTATGGCGAGGCGGACGCTTACCTCAAAGTCCTTCCAGCCGATGCCGTCAGTGTCTTGAAAGAAGCAGTACAAGAGCAGGTCGCTTCTATCGATTACAACATCAAAGCCAACACCCGTGCCGCAGTGAAATGGCTGGGTAACTTGTCCGGAACTAAGGGTGAATCATAGTCTGCCTGGCGTAGCGCTCGCTATCGCCACAAATCGTTTTAGTGGCACCGCCACCACGCAATACCCATGCGGGTTTCCGGGTTGTTGCCTTTGCAACCCGCATGGGTATTGCGTGGTGGCGGCATGCCTTTTCAACTCCCCTGGCTGTGATAGCAAGCCCTATCCGTTCTGAGCGCTTGCTACTGGCAAAGCGGTCGTATCCTTAATCTGCTGCAAAGCGAAGCTCGATTTCACATCCAGTACGGCAGGGTGGCGTAGCAAGGTTTCCATCATGAAGCGTGAAAAGTGGTTCATGTCTTCAACGTGTACCCGCAGCAGATAATCCATCTCGCCCGTCATTGCATAGCAGGCTACCACTTCAGGCCATTGTGCCACCGATGCGCCAAAATCATTGCGTGGTGAGCGCGAGGTCCCTTTGCCCGGCGTGTCATTGTGTTTTTCCAGTCGTACGTTGACATACGCCAACAGCCCTAGTCCTATTTTTGCCGGTTCCAGCAAGGCAACATACTTGCGTATCACGCCAGAATCTTCCAGCCGTTTGATGCGGCGCAGGCACGGCGATGGTGATAGGTTGACGCGCTCGGCGACTTCCTGATTGGTCAATCTGCCATCCGCCTGCAAAATTGCGAGGATCTTGCGATCAATTTTGTCCAAGGGTATTTCAGTCATTATCTGCCATTAAAATTAAATTATTTGGCATATTATTGCTGAAAATTAGCATTCGTGGGGTAAGTTTGCAATTTAATGGCGTGCGCTGCGGACTATACTGAGAGCTTGATCTATGTCAAAAAAAGCCGAGTTTTGATGTGGGGATGCACAAATAATTCAACATAGGATGGAGACAAACATGGATTTGCAGACGTGGGATAACCCGATGGGTACCGATGGATTTGAGTTTATCGAGTACGCCGCACCGAATCCAAAAGAAGTGGGCGAACTGTTTGAACGGATGGGGTTTGCCGCGATAGCGAAGCATCGCACCAAAGATGTCACCTTGTATCGTCAGGGCGATGTCAACTTCATCATTAACGCCGAGCCTGATTCCTTTGCACAACGCTTTGCGCGCAAACATGGCCCATCCGTATGCGCATTTGCCTTGCGCGTGAAGGATGCCAATTTTGCTTACAAACGTGCATTGGAGTTGGGGGCATGGGGCTTTGATAATCAGACCGGGCCGATGGAGTTGAATATCCCTGCGATCAAGGGTATCGGTGATTCTTTGGTGTATTTTGTTGATCGCTGGCAGGGTAAGGATGGCCAGGCACCCGGTGCGATTGGCAATATCAGCATCTACGATGCAGACTTCGTTGCATTGCCTGGCGTCGATGCCAATCACAAGGGGCATGGTCTGACTTATATCGATCATCTGACCCACAATGTGCATCGCGGTCGCATGAAGGAGTGGGCGGATTATTACGAAACCCTGTTTAATTTCCGTGAAGTGCGTTACTTCGATATCGCAGGCAAGCACACCGGCCTGAAGTCAAAAGCCATGACTTCACCTTGCGGCAAGATTCGTATTCCTATTAACGAATCTTCTGACGATAAGTCACAGATTTCTGAATATCTGGATCTGTATCACGGTGAAGGCGTGCAGCATATCGCTATGGGTACGGATAATATTTACCAGACTATCGTTGACATGAAAAATGCCGGTATTGTGTTCCAGGATACGATAGAAACGTATTACGACCTGATCGATCGTCGCTTGCCAGGACATGGTGAGAACGTCGATGAGCTGCGTAAGCTGCGTATACTGATGGATGGCAAGAGCACTGAAACGTCACGTGAATTGTTACTGCAAATTTTCACAACGACAGTCATCGGACCTATCTTTTTTGAAGTGATACAACGCAAGGGCGACCAAGGTTTTGGCGAGGGCAATTTCCGCGCTTTGTTCGAATCAATCGAACTTGATCAGATCCGTCGTGGCGTGTTGAAAGACGATAAGGCGACAGCCTAAACCGCAGCTTGATATCAAGGCTGGTTGCCGTGTTAGTTCACGCTGCCAGCCTTTCTTTTTTGCGTTTTTACTTGCGCTTTAATATCGAATAGGGAGTTGAGATCATGGAAGTTGCTGTCGTTTCGAATGCCGATTTTCTGGCTACCGTCGCCGAGAAATCAGACGGCGCTGCATTGCGCGGAGATTACTCTCTCGCGGACGATCAATATGTAGTTCAGCAAGACTGGGCAGGATATACTGAAGCCGAGCACGCGCTGTGGCGGCAGCTGTACCGGCGTCAGGCCGCTTTATTGCCAGGCCGTGCTTGTGACGAATTTATTGATGCCTTGAACAAGATGGATGCGGCTGATGGCATTCCTGAATTTGAACGCACTTCAGAAGAATTATTCAAGGCCACTGGCTGGCACATTGTTGCTGTACCGGGCTTGATTCCTGAGCTGGTGTTCTTCAACCATCTGGCCAATCGTCGCTTCCCTGTCACGGTGTGGTTGCGGACGCCGGCCGAATTCGATTACATCGTTGAACCGGATGTATTCCATGATTTTTTTGGTCACGTGCCACTGCTATTTAACCCTGTGTTCGCCGATTACATGCAACGGTACGGCCAAGGCGGTTTGAAAGCGATGCAGCTAGGCGGCCTGGATAATCTGGCGCGGCTGTATTGGTACACGGTAGAGTTTGGTTTGATCAACACGCCACAGGGTTTGCGGATTTATGGCGCGGGTATTTTATCGTCGGGCGGTGAGGTTGAGTATTGTCTGAAACCTGGCACCGGTTCGCGCCACATCCATCTCGATATTGAGCGCTGCCTGCGCACGCTGTACAAGATAGACTCGTATCAGGAAACCTATTTTGTCATCGATAGCTATCAGCAGCTATTTGATGGCACTGCACCTGATTTCACTCCGCTGTATGAGAAACTCAAAGCGTTGGATGTGTTGCCGGCGAATACCCTGTTGCCGGGTGAGGTTGAATTGCTGGGCTGAGGAAACGCGCTGTTAATACACGCTTGTTGCGCCCGGTGGTCTGGTCTTGAAACGCCGGTGACTCCAGAAGTATTCGGCTGGCGCTTTGAGAATTTCTGTTTCTATATATTGATTCATGAAGAGGGTGGCGGCAGTCATGTCGTCACCAGGATAATTTTCCCATGGTGCGTGGAAAGCGACTTTCCAGCCCTGATAATCGGGCAGCATGGTGGCAATCACCGGGATCACCTTGGCGCCGGTGGTGGCAGCAATCCGCGGTACTGCAGTCAGGGTCGCGGCAGGGATGCCAAAGAAGGGAATGAACTCTGCGTCCTTGGCGCCAAAATCCATATCCGGCAACATGAAGAACGGCAAATGTTTGCGCATTGCACGGATAATCGGCTTGACACCTTCTGCGCGCGAGAATAGCTGAACAGAGCGAAAACGTGAACGTCCTTTGCGCAATGCCTGATCGAATACCTTGCTGCGCTGCTGGGTATATATCGAACACAAGGATGATTCCAGCATCACCGCCACGCCAGCCACATCGAGGCAGACAAAATGCGGGCAAAGCAATATCGTCGGCCCGGATTGTATGGTATCCATAGGGATAGCCGGGTCGATCTGTATTAATTTTCTGAGACGATTTTCCGAACCCCACCAGAGTATCCCGCGCTCCAGAACACTGCGTGCATACACTTGAAAATGTCGCTTGGCGATGGCCAGTCTCTCTTGTTCGCTTAGCTGCGGCAGGCACAGCCGTAAATTGGTCAGCGTAATATGGCGGCGCGACTTTAAAAATCTAAACAATATACTGCCAAAAAATTCGCCGAAGCGTCCGAGGATAGGCAAGGGCAGCCAATGCATCAGCCACATAAATACGAGCACCAATCTCATGCAACATCCTGATCGGGAGCGGCGACACCGTCTGGTTTTTTGTAGCGGTTGTAGCTCCAGAAATATTGTGATGGACTGCGGGCGATTAAGCTTTCCATTGCTGCATTGATAGCGCTTGCCTGTTGTGTGGCATCGCCATCCAGCGCTCCTTCAAATGGGACAAAACGCACTACGTAGCCACGCCCGGATGGCAGACGTTCGGCGTAAGTCAAAATGACAGGTGCGCCGGTCATGCTATGCAATTTGGCCGATAGGGTCATGGTGTAGGCGGGTTTGCCAAAAAAACTGGCCCAGACGCCTTCCCCTTGTTGCGGTACCTGATCGGGCAATAATCCGATTGCCTCACCTTTTTTCAGGGCTTTTGCCATGATTCTGACGCCGGATAAGTTGGCGGCAGCCAGCAACAAATTATCGCGTGCACGTGCGCCTTCTATCAGTGGCTTTAGCGCCGCCTGACGAGGCGGTCTGTATAGCACGGTCAGACGGGTCTTGGCGGCGATGGCCTGCGCCACAATTTCAAAGCAACCAAGGTGCGGGGTTAGAAAGATGACGCCTTTTTTAGCGTCGAGCGCAGCCTGCACCAACTCCCAGTTTTCTATCGATGCGGTGCGTAGGACGCGTGCCGGATTGGCACACCAGATGAAGGGTAATTCCATGATGTTTTTGCCAGCTTCACGCACAGCTGATTTCTGATGCGAGGCAAAACCGGCTCTGGCGATATTCTCTTGCAGGCGACGACGATACGAGCCAGAAAATAAATATACGAGCCAGCCAAGCGCACTGCCGGCCGCATGCAATACAGGCAAAGGAAAAATAGACAGAAAGCGAAAAAGGGCGACAAGCATGATGCAGCTCAAGAATTAAGAAAAAATCAAGGAAAATCAGGAGGATTCGACATGGTCCGAATAAGAGGCGTAAAATATCACATATTGGCAGTTCGTTGAATCTTGATTCGGTCTTCATTGAGATAAACGAGCCGCCCCCGCCGAGTTAACAGACAACTTGCGAGACGGGTTACAAATTTCGCTAAAGCGTCGCAGGTTCTCTTTTAGGCTGCGACATGGTCAATTTAAAAAAAGGAGCCTGCGATGGCAAACGATTTTCTCTTCACCTCAGAATCAGTTTCTGAAGGCCACCCGGATAAAGTGGCCGATCAGATTTCTGATGCAATTCTCGATGCAATCTATGAGCAAGACCCGCGTTCACGCGTGGCTGCCGAAACTCTGGTCAATACCGGCTTAGTGGTATTGGCTGGTGAAATCACTACTAACGCCAACGTCGATTATATTCAGGTAGCGCGCGATACCATCAAGCGTATTGGCTACGATAATACCGAGTATGGTATTGATTACAAAGGCTGTGCAGTGCTGGTAGCCTATGACAAGCAATCGAATGACATTGCCCAGGGTGTCGATCATGCGTCTGATGATCATCTCAACATCGGTGCCGGTGATCAGGGCTTGATGTTCGGTTACGCTTGTGATGAAACACCGGAATTGATGCCTGCACCAATCTACTACGCGCATCGTCTGGTGGAGCGCCAGGCGCAATTGCGCAAAGACGGTCGTTTGCCTTTCTTGCGTCCTGATGCCAAGAGTCAAGTCACGATGCGTTATGTTGATGGCAAGCCTCACAGTATCGATACGGTGGTTTTGTCAACTCAGCATAGCCCCGATCAAAGTGATGGCAGCAAGATGAAGCCATCATTCATCGAGGCGGTGATTGAAGAAATCATTCGCCCTGTGTTGCCGGCAGAATGGCTGAAAGACACTAAATTCCTGATCAATCCTACTGGCCGTTTTGTCATTGGCGGTCCGCAAGGCGATTGCGGCCTCACTGGTCGCAAGATTATCGTTGATACCTATGGCGGAGCCTGTCCTCATGGTGGCGGTGCTTTCTCAGGTAAAGACCCTACCAAAGTGGATCGTTCGGCAGCTTATGCGGCGCGTTATGTGGCAAAAAATATTGTCGCTGCCGGTCTGGCCAAACAATGTCAGATTCAGGTTGCTTATGCGATCGGCGTGGCTCGTCCGATGAATGTCACGGTGTACACCGAAGGCACAGGCGTGATCCCTGACGAGCAATTGGCGATATTGGTTAACGAATATTTTGATCTTCGTCCAAAAGGCATTATCCAGATGCTCGACCTGCTGCGCCCGATTTATACCAAGACTGCTGCCTACGGCCACTTTGGCCGTGAAGAACCCGAGTTCACCTGGGAGCGTACCGATAAAGTCACGCTCTTGCGTGCAGCCGCGGGACTGTAAATTTTAAGAAAATGTATTTGATGTGATGCAGTGGTGCGAAGTAATAAATAAACCCATTGCTGCTCTGCAGGTGGCACTGTTTGGATTCTCCATGACGGTGTCCCTGCAAGTTGTTGGTGCCGATATGCCCGGCAGAGGCATGCGTCATGCGCAAGTCACGGATTGGTGTACTCCTCTTTCTGTTCGATTGCCAAAAATATCTCAGAATGATTGCCGAAATAGCGCACTCGTGCCTACCGGCGCGTCTTCATTCAATGGTTTTCCCATACTTGAAAAAAATTTTGCGGCAGACCCTCAACGCAAGCATCCTCTTAAAATTTTGCTGTTAGGAGGCATTCACGGTGATGAACAAACCGCTTCTGCGGTGGTGTTTAAATGGTTGGCGATGATGCATAAAACGGGAACGCAAGAGTTTCAGTGGAAGGTTGCCCCTATCGTCAATCCTGATGGCCTGCTTGCGGTCAGGCCAAAACGTGTCAACGCGCGTGGGATTGATCTCAATCGTAATTTTCCTACCCCTAACTGGCAACAGGATGCGCCACGTTATTGGGCCAAGGTCACGCGCAGCGATCCACGCCGTTATCCTGGCAAGGCACCTATTTCCGAGCCGGAAAGCCGCTGGGTCTACGACACCATAGAAAATTACAAGCCGGATGTCATCATCTCGGTGCACGCTCCGTTTGGCGTACTCGATTTGGATGGCCCGGTTACGCCGCCCAAACGCTTTGGCCGCCTTTGGTATAACCGGGTCGGCGTTTATCCCGGCTCTCTAGGCAATTACAGTGGCCTGCACAAGGACATTCCCGTGGTTACCATAGAATTGCCAAATGCTACGCAAATGCCGTCAGATGCAGAAGTGCTGCGCATCTGGCAAGACATGCAAGGCTGGATCCGGCGCAATGTGCCAGCACCCCCCAAACTGGCTCAGCGTAACTGAACCGTATACTTGCTATTTTCTGCCGACATGATGAACGGTGGGTGGGAATAGACGGGATGCAAATAATTTAAACAAATATTTCTATAAAAAGAATGATATTTTCTATCGTCAAATGATCAATTTGATGAATTTCCAAAACATAATTTTGATCTTGCTCAGAATGTTGACGGTGAACTAATTTGGTCTTAATTTGAGCCTGCGGATAGATTTTTTTATGATGAACTAATCGTCAATTTGACCTGTCGAAGACACCGTCTGAATCATGAACTATCGTGATCAAAAAAGTATCATCAGGCGGAGACCGCACGGCGGAAGACGTGCAACACAAAAAGGAAAAGAATGAAACCACAATTAAAAATGATCGCTGGGATGTTGATGTTGAGCGCAAGCAGTCTGGCGCTGGCGCAGACTGAAGACAAACAGCAATGGCTGGAGGATGTCGGCGGTGAAAAGGCCCTCGATTGGGTCAAGGCGCGCAATCAGCTTACACGCGGCAAACTCGATAAGGATGCGGGTTTTATCCAGCTGCGTGCTGATTTACAGATTGTGCTCGATTCCAAGGACCGTATTCCGGCCATCAGAAAAATGGGCAATGCCGTGTATAACTTGTGGACTGATGCAGACCATCCGCGCGGTATCTGGCGCAAGACCAGCTTGGAGGATTACCGCAAGGCCCAGCCGGCATGGGAAACCGTGCTCGATATCGATGCCCTGGCAAAATCTGAAAACGAAAACTGGGTCTTTAAAGGCAGCAATTGCCGTGAGCCGGCTTTTGATCGCTGCCTGATCCAGCTTTCTCGCGGCGGCGCAGATGCGATTACCCTGCGTGAGTTTGATTTGAAAAGCAAATCCTTCGTCAAGAACGGCTTTACTTTGCCAGAGTCTAAAATGACGGTTGATTGGGCAGATAAGGATCGCCTGTTTGTTGCCACTGATTTTGGTGCCGGCACGATGACTGATTCCGGCTATGCCCGTATCGTTAAGGAATGGAAGCGCGGGACACCGTTAGCGAGTGCAAAAATGTTGCTTGAAGGTGAGAAGGCCGATATGGGGGTCTCCGCGCAAGCCTCTGATCATGGCGGTATTCACCATGAATTAGTCAGCCGCAGAATGACTTTCTATACGGCTGAAGAATTTGTCCGTGTCGGCGATAAGATCGTCAAGCTCGATGTGCCAGCGCATTCTGACATTGCCTTCTTCGGCAAACAATTCATCGTCATGCCGAAAGAAAGCTGGACCACTGGCGGCAAGACTTTTGCCTCGGGTAGCGTACTGGCGATGGATTTTGATGCTTTCCAAAAAGGCGAACGCAGCTTCGCCATCTTGTTTGAGCCTAGTGATAGCACCTCGTTTACTGGCGCCGCCTACACCAAAAATTATGTGTTGCTGCAATCGCTAGATAATGTCAAAAGCAGCCTGACAGAATGGCAGTTAGTGAAGGGTAAGTGGGCCTCCAGAAAAGTCAACTTGCCGACTATGGGGGCGGTCGGCATTAGCGCTTTCGATGCGAAACATTCGGATGATTACCTGATCAGCTATTCCGATTATTTGACGCCTAGCGTTTATCAAATGGCGCATGCCGGCAATGACCAGCGTGAACAGCTGAAGTCATCGCCGGCGTTTTTTGATGCGACTCCTTTTGAGACCTTGCAAAAATTCGCCACATCCAAAGACGGCACCAAAGTGCCGTATTTTATGGTGCGTCGCAAGGATGTGAAATACGACGGTAACAATCCCACTTTATTGTATGGCTACGGCGGTTTCCAAATATCGCTAACACCGTCATACTCGGGCGCATTGGGTAAAACCTGGTTGGAAAAAGGTGGCGTGTATGTGGTGGCAAATATCCGTGGCGGTGGCGAATTCGGCCCACGCTGGCACCAGCTGGCACTGAAGGAAAATCGTCAGCGCGCCTATGATGATTTTGCAGCGGTAGCCGAAGACCTGATCGCCAGTAAAATCACCAGCCCCAAACATTTGGGTGCCATGGGTGGCAGCAATGGTGGATTGCTGGCTGGGGTTGCCTTGACGCAGCGCCCGGAGCTTTTTAATGCGGTGGTGAGCCAGGTGCCTTTGCTCGATATGCAGCGCTTCAATAAATTGTTGGCCGGAGCTTCCTGGATGGGTGAATATGGCAATCCGGATGTGCCTGCAGAGTGGGAATACATCCAGCGTTATTCTCCTTACCAGAACGTCAAGGCGGATGCTAAATATCCTAACGTTCTGTTCATCACATCTACCCGCGATGACCGCGTACACCCTGGCCATGCGCGCAAGATGGCAGCTAAAATGCTGGATCAGGGTCACCAGAACGTCTGGTATTACGAAAACATCGAAGGTGGTCACGGCGGTGCCGCCAACAATGCGCAAAGAGCGGACATGAGCGCGATCACCTACAGTTTTCTGTGGAACATGCTGAAGTGGGATAATGCAGCCAATGTAGTGCGCTGATCAGTTTTTCTGTAATCCACTACAATCCGCTATTCTTAGCAGAATAGCGGATTTTTTCATCCCATTTCCTGCCTGGCCAAATTAAGGTTTGCATGACCCTGTACCAACTCCTCATTCAATTCGTCCGCCAGCACTGGCGTCAATATGTAGCGGCTGCTGTCATGCTGCTGACGGTGGCTATATTGACAGTCCTGATTCCGCGCAAGGTCGGCAGGGTGATCGATGCCATGATCGCGCACCAATTGGATGACAGGGCGCTGTTGCTGGAACTAGGCACCTTGGTCCTGATGGGCGTAGCGATCTATTTTTTACGGGTGGGCTGGCGCCTGCAATTGTTTGCGGCCTCGTATCAATTGGGGGTGCAATTGCGCACGCGCCTGTATCAGCGCTTAAGTCTTCAGGGACCGGGGTTTTTTCAGCAGCAGCGTACCGGCGATCTGATGGCGCTAGGCACCAATGATGCCGACGCGATAGAACTCGCATCTGGCGAGGCGATGCTGGCGGGCTTCGATGGTTTCATGACCTTTGTGCTGGTCATCGGCATGATGTTGCTGGGCGTCGATTGGCGTTTGGCGCTGGTGGCGTTGTTGCCTTTCCCCTTGATGGGCTGGGCGTTCAAGCACATTACGCATCACGTGCACTATGCGTCGCGCGATTCGCTCGATAGGTTTAGCAAGCTCAATGATCAGGTGCAAGAAACCTTGTCTGGCGTGCGTACCTTGCGTGCACTAGGCCTGGAGCAACGCAGCGCCGCGCAGTTTGCCGAGCTGGCAGAACATGCCGCTGCGGCCAGCTTGTCCGCACAGCGCTGGGAGGCTGCCTACGAGCCAGCGGTAGGCGTGGCATTGACCGCAGCCGGAGCGCTTAATTTGGCAGTTGGCGGTTATCTGGTCTGGCATGGCGAAATGACGATAGGTGTACTCACCAGTTTTACCATGTACTTGGGGCAGTTGATCTGGCCCATGTTTGCGGCAGGATGGGTGTTGTCATTGCTTGAGCGTGGCAAGGCCGCCTGGGGGCGTTTGCAGCCCGTGCTGGCAGAAGAATTGACCATCAAGGATGAGGGGAAAAATCTTCAGCAACCATCCGGTATCTTGAAACTGGAAAGCGTGAGCTTCACTTATCCGGGACAGCAAAAGCTAGCCTTAGATCAGGTCTCGATCAGATTGGCCGCCGGACAAACACTGGGTATAGTCGGCCCCACCGGCGCGGGAAAATCCAGTGTAGTTCGATTAATCTTGCGCCAGTTTGAAGCGCAGCACGGTCGCCTGCTGTGGGGTGAGCATGCGTTATCGGATTATCCGTTGCATAGCCTGCGTAGTGCAGTCAATTGGGTGGCGCAAGAGCCGTTTTTATTTTCTGCCACGATAGCGAGTAACATCGCCTTGAGCAATCCGCAAGCCACGCGTGAGCAAGTCATGTATGCTGCCGAGCTGGCGGCAGTGCACGAAGATATTCTGCGTTTTCCCAACGGTTACGACACCCCGGTCGGCGAGCGTGGGGTGACCCTGTCTGGTGGTCAGCGCCAGCGTGTGGCAATCGCCCGCGCCTTGCTCACGGATAGCCCCTTGCTGTTGCTCGATGATGCCCTGTCTGCGGTGGATACCGATACAGAAACGCGCATTTTGCAGCACTTGTCTGAGTTGCGAGTACAGCATCCGGAACGCAGCGCCATCATCGTCAGCCATCGTCTAAGCGCCGTGACCGATGCCGATCAGATCATCGTTCTGCGCGAAGGAAAAATCATTGAGCAAGGTACGCATGCGGCATTGCTGGCACAAGACGGCTGGTATGCCAGCCAATGGCGCTATCAACAATTGGAGGCGAGTTTAGATGCAGCCTGAACTTAATGCGGCGCAAAAAAAAACCAACACCTCAGAAAAAAAACTGGCGGTGCAATTGCTGGTGCAGGCCGCACAGCCAGAAAAACGCCATGTCCTGCTCGGCATCCTGTTTTTATTCCTCGCAGCCGGTCTGGAAGCGCTCGGCCCCTTGCTGGGCAAGGCCTTCATTGACCGCTATCTGTTGCCGCATCAGATGGATAGTGCTGTCGTTGTCGGGTTGTTAAGTGCGTATGTGATTACCGGGTGGTGGGCTACCTGGCTGCGTTATTTGCAGCTCACGCGTCTGGCGGGTGTGGCGATGCGTTCGGTGCGCCGCTTGCGCGAGCAAGTGTATGGCCACGTCCTGCGTTTGCCGATGGCTTTTTTTGATAAGGCGATTACCGGGCAATTGGTCAGCCGCGTCACTAACGATACCGAGTCGGTAAAAAATTTGTATGTGCAGGTCTTGTTCGTGATGCTCGACAGTTCCATCGTCGTGATCGGTGCACTGGCAGCGATGGCGTGGCTCGATTGGCATCTGATGCTGATTGTCCTGATGCTGATTCCTGCCGTCGTGATTATTGTCTGGTTCTACCAGCGCTGGAGTGCGCCTGCGGTCAGCCGCGCAAGACAATTGCGCAGCGAACTCAATGCCCAGGTGGCAGAGAGCATCAATGGCATGAGCGCCCTGCAAGCCTGCAATGCGGAGGCGGGTTTTGGCGAGCGTTTCCGTCATACCAACCAGCAGCATTATGTGGCGCGCCTGGATGAACTGCGGGCCAATGCCTGGCTGCTCAGGCCGGCGCTGGATCTGCTTAATTCGCTATTGCTGGTGCTGGTGATATTCGTTTTCAGCCAACGCAGTTTCTCAGGTATCGAAGTCGGTATCCTGTATGCCTTTGTCAGTTACATCGCGCGCGTGGTCGATCCGCTGATTCAGATCACTTTGCAGTTTGGCCAGATACAGCAAGCCGTGGTGTCGGCGGCGCGCGTAAATACCTTGCTCAATGAAACTGTGCCAACCTCACAGCATACTGACGCAGAAATTAAGCAAGGCGATATCAAGCTGCAACACCTGGGTTTTGGCTACGATGCTGCCTACCCGGTCTTGCATGACATTAATCTGCATATTCCGGCCGGCAGTTTTTATGGCGTGGTCGGTCATACCGGTAGCGGCAAATCGACACTACTTAGCTTGTTATTGCGTTTCTACACCGCCCAATCGGGTCGCATAGAAATCGATGGGATTCCTCTGGCCAGTTTCAGTGATACGCATTTTCGCGCCAGTGTTGGCCTGGTGCCGCAAGAGCCATTTTTACTCGCAGCCAATGCGCGCGAAAATATCGCGATGGGGCGCGATATTAGCGAGGCGGATATTGTCGCTGCCGCCCAAGCGGCACGCGTGCACGATTTTATCCTGCAGCTGGAACACGGCTACGATACGCCCTTGGGTGAAGGTGGCGCGCGACTCTCTACCGGACAAAAACAACTGATCGCGATTGCCCGCGCCCTGGCCGGCAAGCCGCGCATCCTGTTTCTGGATGAAGCCACCTCGCATATCGATAGCGAAACCGAACAAGTCGTGCAGACAGCCTTGACCGATCTGCGTGGCAAAGTCACCATCGTCGCGATTGCCCATCGCCTCTCTACCATCCGTGATGCCGATAGCATTATTGTATTGAATCACGGTAAGCTTACCGAGCAGGGTAGCCATGCAGAACTAGTGGTACTGGATCAGGGTATTTACCAAAAACTTTACTTACTACAGGCGCTGGAAGAATAAGCTGACGGCCGCCTTCATCAATCCAGTTTTCGGGCGCATGCCTACGTATTGCACCGTTTTGCGTCTTGGCCCGCATCCCGAGAATTGAATTTCTGAAAGCGTCCTGTCCCGTCCTTTAAGTAATATTGAAAATAAACAAAATAATCATCATTAAGAGCGCAATCAAAATGAAATGGATATTCAGCCTTGCCGCATTGTTTGCCTTGCTGTGCGGTGCCATGCTGGTTTACGTCTTCCTGGTGCTGGCGCCTGACTTGCCATCGCTGGATGCCGTTACCGATTACAAACCAAAAATCCCGTTGCGCGTCTACACTGCCGACAATGCGCTGATCGGCGAGTTCGGTGAAGAGCACAGGGATTTTGTCCCTATCAAGGAAATTCCTGAGTTGATGAAAAACGCCGTATTGTCCATCGAAGACACGCGTTTTTACGAGCATGGCGGGATCTCTTTCATTAGCGCCGGGCGCGCCTTGCTGGTCGACTTGACTGGCGGGTTTCGTCAGGGCGCATCCACCATCACCATGCAAGTGGCAAAGAATTTTTTCCTTACCAGAGAGAAATCGATTCCACGCAAGCTCAAGGAAATCATGCTGACTTATCGCATAGAAGACGCCTTGTCCAAGGACCAGATACTTGAGCTGTACATGAACCAGATATACCTGGGCCAAAGGACGCATGGCTTCTCTAGCGCCGCGCGCACTTACTTCGACAAATCGCTGAAGGAACTTAGCATTGCCGAAGCGGCGATGCTGGCGGGCGTGCCGCAAAATCCTGCCAGACATAATCCGGCGGTGAATTTTGAGCGTGCCAAGCAACGTCAGATCCTGGTATTGAAGAGCATGCTCAAGCAAGGCCATATCACTGAAGCTCAGTATGCGCAGGCCAGCAAAGAACAGCTGCGTATCAGCAGCGGTTTGCAATTTGAATCGCATGCTGCCTTTGTTGCTGAAATGGTCAGGCAAAGCATTTTTGAGCAATACAAGGAAGCCAGCTATACCATGGGCATCAAGGTGTATACCACCATCAACAAGGCTGAGCAGGAAGCCGCTTATGAATCGGTACGGCGCAATGTAATGGCTTACGATCAGCGTCATGGATACCGTGGCCCGGAAGCGTTTATCGAATTGCCCAAAGACGAGGATGCGCGTGAAGATGCGATCGATGATCTCCTGCAAAAACATCCCGCGAACGATCAGTTGTTGCCCGCAGTCATAGTGGATATGTCGGCTAAAGTCATCAAGGCCGAATTGGTTAGCGGCGAAGTGATCCAACTCAGCGGTGAGGGGGTGCGTTTTGCCTCGAATGCCTTGCAAGCCAAAGCGGCGCGCGATCTGAAGCTACGCCCTGGCGCCCTGATCCGCGTCATGCGCGACAGCAAGCAGCGATGGGTCATTACGCAAATGCCGGAAGTCGATGCTGCCTATGTGTCGCTCAATGCACAGGACGGTTCGTATCGCGCGCTGGTAGGCGGCTTTGATTTCAACCGCAAGCAATTCAATCATGTGACTAACGCCTGGCGTCAGCCCGGCTCATCGATCAAGCCCTTCATTTATTCTGCCGCGCTGGAAAAAGGGTTTTCTCCTGCCACCCTGATCAACGATGTTCAGCTCTCCGCCACTACCACTGACAGTCTGCAATGGGACCCGCGCAATGACGATGGCAAGTACGATGGCCCCATCAGCATGCAAAGCGCCCTGGCGCAATCGAAGAACGTAGTCTCGGTAAGGATTTTAAAAGCGATAGGCGCGAAGACTGCACGCGACTATTTGCCGCGCTTTGGTTTTGATGCCAGTAAGCACCCAGTCAATCTGACGCTGGCCTTGGGCACAGGCGCGGTCACGCCTGTGCAGCTGGCGGCGGCCTATGCGGTGTTTGCCAATGGTGGTTTCCAGATCAATCCATGGCTGATACAGAAGGTGACCGACGCCCGCGGCAAGCTGATGTTCGAGGCCAAAGTGCCCGCCATAGCCCAGGAAGAATCGCGCGTCATCGACAGTCGCAACGCCTTCATCATGGATAGCATGTTGCGTGAAGTTGCGCGCTCCGGTACGGGCGCAGCTGCCAGTCAACGACTGGGCAGGCGCGATCTGGCGGGCAAGACAGGTACCACCAGCGACGCTGTCGATGGCTGGTTTGCCGGTTATGCCAGCAACATCGTTGCCGTCGCATGGATGGGTTACGATGATCCAAAATCGCTGGGCGGCAGAGAGTTCGGCGCGACACTGGCATTGCCGATCTGGATAGACACCATGCGCCAGGCCCTGTCCGGCAAACCAGAAGCGACGCGCAGTGTACCGGAGAATGTCGTCAATCTCGATGGCAAATGGAGCTATAGCGAATATCAGGCGGAGGGCGGCATGGGCGTTAAAACTTTGGACCTGGATGAAGCTCCGCTGAATCCGTTTGCGCAATAAAAAATGCCCGTCGCATGTCAGCATGCGCGGGCGAAAATCCACACCTTAGGAGGAGTCATTTGGATGTGCCTATTTTATTTCAACTTTGTGACCGGAAAATGACTGGCGCTGCCTGACATCGCATGACATGTCAAAGTTAAAAAATTTGCTGAATTTTATTTGATATCAGGCGCACCATATCAAAATTTAAAATCAGGCAAGCCCACCACTCAATACCCATGCGCCTTTCAGGCCAGAGTGGCTGGAAACCCGCATGAACAGTGCGTGGTGGGCATGGCACTATATTAAAACGAGAATTTCACGCAGCAAACGTATATTCAAACGTATACAAATGCTTGCCATCAACGATCTCTATCCCCATCTTTCCGCTGATTCCGCTCAATTGATCCGTGCCGGAATCTGGCACTACCGTGACGCTCAGGTGCTTTTCGCCGCGTGTCATGGTGCCGCTGTGTTGCAAGGCGAAACTGCCGCTGCGTCCTTGTAGTGTGCCTGTCACGCGTTCCAGCGCTACATAACCGGCAGAGTCTTTCACATCTGTCCTCACGGCTAGCATCTGGCCTTGACTAATAGCGTCAAGATCACCGAAAAATTGTTTGGTCAGCGACATTCTGCCTACGCTAGGGTCACCTACATTTTCTTCTTGCGGCTGAGGTACTAGTGTTACTTCAAACGTTCCATTGATATGATTTGCCACGATGTTGTCCTTAGTACTGCTACGTTGACGGGGAGAAAGCCTTGCGGTATTTTGCTCAAAATATCGCCTGTGATGAGGCATAATACAGAGGAATAAAAAAATACTTTCGTTTTTTTTCTTCCCTTCATTGCCTTTGTCTTCGCGGCAAAAATAGGCTCTTTTTATTGAAGCTGAATTGTACTTATCGTGATCGTGGAACGGAGTTCGAATGCGTTTTGGCTTGTTCGTTTTTATTGTGACCATGTGTTGCTGCATTCTAGCTTCTGCCTTTGGACAAGCTTCTGCCTCGACATTGACTTTGCTCACCGAAAACTATCCACCCTACAATATCGTGTCTCCGCTGAACGGTCAGATCACCGGTGCTTCAACTGAGAAAATAATTGAATTGATGCATCGTGCCGGACAGGCGTATACGTTGACCAGTTACCCGTGGTCGCGCGCGCTTGAGATGACACGCAATGACGCCGATACCTGCCTATTTTCTACTACGCGCACTGCGGAGCGGGAGTCCAGGTTTAAGTGGATAGGGCCGCTGGTGAAGCACAATGTATGGACCGTTTTTGCGCGCGCCGACGATACGCGTCACCCCGCTTCTCTCGAGGAATTGCGCCCCTATACCATGGGTGCCTATCGTAAGGCTGCCGTCGGTGACTATCTGGCTTTAAAGGGGTTTACAACAGATCTTGCCAACTACGATGCAGATAATCCGCGCAAGCTGCTGTATGGCCGTTTTGATTTCTGGGCGACAGGGCGCTTGCTCGGCATTGCAACGCTCAAGGCACAGGGACTCAGTGAAAAAATCGTACCCATATTTGATTTTCACCAGGTGGAAATGTACCTGGCATGCAACGTCAATTTGTCACAAAAGCGCGTTGACCGCTTTAACCGGCTGCTGAGAAAAATGGAAGATGATGGCACGGTGGCAAAGATAGAAGCCAGGTATAAGTTGCATAAGTAGTGCGAAATTTTTTATCCGCACCAGATACGTTTTTGCGCTCTGGCAAGGGCGGGTGGCTGCGCAACGTTTGCATTGAATTAGCTGATGCGCTTAACACCATGAAAAATCAAACATTGCGCCAATTTGAATCACCCTCATCCCAACCCATTCATTCAAATTCGCCGCTCGCGGGAGAAGGGTTTTATATTGCAAGCTGAACCGTTACCGCTATTTAATTATTTTGAAATGGGGCACGCCAGCACGCAATGCCCATGCGGGTTTCCAGCCACTCTTGCGAATTCAAGTTCGAATTGCGACGGAATTGGGTTGTAGATTAAATAGTACTTCATGTGGAGTTTTGTAACCTAATGTCTTTCTTGGCCGATGGTTAAGACGATCTTCAATGTGTTGAATTTGTCGATTGGAAAGGT
>JAUSNO010000016.1 GCA_030645915.1 Undibacterium sp. | reverse complement strand
CCTTTCTGGCAAGGCATAAAACCCTTTGGTGCTGAGGAAATTGCCCTTGCAAGGGCAATCCGTTACGTCGGCAGGCAATATATTGCCTGAAACCCCGACTACACCGCGACGACGAAGCAACCTTCACGTTGTTAGGAGGAGCAACGTAGTCCAGAGAGGCGGAAAAACGTGCAATCGAACCTGTAGCGATCTCACCCGAATGGTGAAAGTATTAATTACCACTATCTTCAAGCCAAGCAAGCATTTATCGAAGCTGATGAGCGGTCAACTGAGGAATCTAGGATAATGCCATCAAGGTAACTATTTCAACAAATGATGCTTCAAATTCAAAAATGACCATGCCCAGCACGCAATACCCATGCGGCTTTCAAGCCTGCCTGCCCTGCAAGCCGCATGGGTATTGCGTGCCAGGCGTGCCTGTTTTTAATTTTTCATTGACCCCATCTCATTTGCCCACACCATGAACAAGCCGCTACAAATCCTGATCGTTGATGATGAAGAGCTGGCGCGTCGCCTGACGCGTGAATACTTGCGCAAGCATAGCGATATTCACGTTGTCGGCGAATGCGAGAATGGACTGGAGGCGGTGCAGGCGATTGCCGAGCTCAACCCGGATCTGGTCTTTCTGGACATACAGATGCCCAAATTATCAGGGCTGGAAGTGCTAGAAATGACGGGGCGCAGCTCTGGCGTGATCTTTACCACCGCCTACGACCAATACGCACTCAAGGCTTTCGACATGCATGCCGTGGACTATCTGCTTAAGCCGTTTTCACAACACAGGTTTGACGAAGCGCTGGACAAGGCGCGCAAGATGCTGGGACAGAGCGCACCGGAATTACAAAAGCTGTTGGCCAACCCTATCGACAAGCTCGAACGCATCCTGATCCGCGACCGCGGTCAGGTGCATGTCATACCGGTCGATAAGGTCGATTACATCGAGGCGCAGGATGACTACATCAACATTCATTCCCAAGGCAAGAGCACCTTAAAAACACAAAGCCTGTCCGATCTGGAGGCGCAACTGGACGGCAGCAAGTTTGTCCGCATCCACCGCTCCTACATCATTCACCTGGACGCATTGGCAGGCATAGAGCGCGCCAGCAAGGACAGCCACATTGCGATTTTGCGGAATGGCGCACAACTGCCCATCAGCCGTTCCGGCTATGAGCGGATTAAGGCGCGCATATAAACTCCGGCTTTCACTTGCACCAATCGACCGAGATCGTTAGGATAGCGGCTCTTTGAACCGGCACCATTGTAAACACCATGAACATTACCATTCACCCAGAACTGCGCGCCTATATCGACCCCCTGACCGTCAATGAATATCAGGCACTGGAACGCAGTATTCTGGCCGAAGGTTGCCGCGATGCGCTGGTGCTGTGGGGCGAAGTGCTGATTGACGGACACAATCGCTATGCGATTTGCCAGAAACACGGCATTGCATTTAACACCACACAAAATACACGTTTCTCACATATTGAAGATGTCATGCTTTGGATGATCGATAACCATCTGGCGCGACGCAGCGTATCTGACTTCCAGCGCGGCATGCTGGCACTGCGCAAGAAGGAAATTGTCGCCAGCAGAAGTCAGCCCAAGGAACCGCAGGCAAGCGAGAGCACCGATTCTGCCGCAGAGACACCAGCCCAGCCAAACGCTACGCAAGCGCGCGAAGAGCTGGCAAAAACCGCTGGCATCAGCAGCAATACCGTCACCCAGATAGAAAAAATCCGCCGCGCGGCCACACCGGAACTGGTAGACGCGGTGCGCGCCGGCACCATCTCGATCAATGCCGCCGCTACCGTCGCCTCATTACCGCCAGAGCAGCAAGTGACTGCGGTAACCGGCGGCAGGAAGGAATTGCAGCTGGCAGCCAAACAGGTGCGTGAAATGAAATCGGCAAACAAGCCCGCAACAGCTAAAGCTAGCAGCATAGATAACGCAATGGCAACGGATGCAAGCGACTACAGCCACGAAATTGCTGCACTGACTGCAGAAAACATCACATTAAAAGAGCAGATAGCAGAACTGACAAGGGCATTGGAAGCAGCAAGATCGGCCCACTGAAGCAGTTGATCCGGGTATTGGTGCCGATATTATTTAATTGACGGGCAGATCGTCAAGTCGCTTGTTTCAGTCCCTTGATAATCCCGATTTTGCCCATAATTAGCTGTCATATTTTTTCATCGTTTCACATCAGCCCATTCATCTTATTTATTTACCTTACTTAGCAGACAGGAACTCTCTCATGGTCATCAGCGTCAACGGCACCGAAATCACAGAAGCCACTATCAATGCAGAAATGGATCAGGCAAAAGCTGCCGGCCATCCTGATGATGAACATTTGCGTGACAGTGCAATTCAAGAACTGATCTTGCGCAAGTTGATGCTGGACAAAGCAGCAACACTGGGCATCAAGGCCGACAGCGACGATGAAATTATCGGCACGCTACTGGATCAGCAAGTAGAAGTGAATGAAGCCAGTGAAGAAGATTGCCGCCAATTTTACGAAGAAAATCCGGCAAGTTTTCAGCAAGGTGAAATGGCTGCTGCCAGTCATATTCTATTCTCGTTAGGGGATAACGCAGTCGCAAGTCTGGTCAAGGCCAAGGCCGAAGGTGTGCTGGAGCAAGTGCAGGCAAACCCTGCGCATTTCGCGACATTGGCAAAAGAGCATTCGACTTGCCCTTCAGGCCAGGAAGGTGGCGCCTTGGGTAAATTTGGTCGAGGTCAAATGGTGCCCGAGTTTGAAACGGCGGTATTCAGTACCGAACCTGGACAGATCGCGCCTGAACTGATCGAAACCCAATTCGGTTACCACATCATTCAGGTAACAGAACGTCAAGGTGGCGAGCCGGTGGCGTTTGATGAAGTAAAAGAAAGACTGCAGGAATTTTTAAGCGATATGGCTGGCCGGAAAGCCAATCATGCTTATATCGCTACACTTTTGGACGCAGCCAAAATCGAAGGTTATAGCTTCCCGGCATTTGCGCAATAACATTACCTGCCACAAAAAAAGGGGGCGGATGACTATCATCCGCCCCCTTTTTTTAGAGAAAATGCATGCTCCTGCGGCGCGCCGGGCAGCTTATTTGCGCCCGCCTTATAATCACGCCACATTTAATCGAAAGGAATGTATGGATCACCCTATGTATACCACTTCTGTCCCCGTGTTTAAGCAAATGCTGAACAGCTTGCACGCCATTCTGACCAAAGCGGAAGAGCATGCAACGGCAAAGAAAATCGACGCGACTGTCTTTTTGCAAGCGAGATTATCCCCCGACATGTTTCCTTTGCTGAGACAAGTGCAGATCGCCGCTGATTTTGCCAAAGGCGTATCAGCGCGCTTGGCCGGCGTTGCGGTGCCAGAATATGAAGATAGCGAAATCAGTTTTGCAGACCTGCATGCGCGTCTCGCAAAAACGCTGACCTTTATCGAAAGCTTGAATGCGGCACAATTCGATGGAAGCGAAACACGCGAAATCGTCTTGCGACCTGGCACGCCTAAAGAGAAAAAAATGCTTGGACAAGCGTATCTCGTCAGCTACGGCTTGCCGCAATTTTTCTTCCATGTGACAACGGCTTACGCCATTTTGCGTCACAATGCGGTTGAACTTGGCAAGCGTGATTTCATGGGCGAATATTAAGCATTGAAGATTAGGCATTGAAGATAGGCTTGCAGCAATATTGTTGCAAGCCTCTGTCAAGCGCATTTTCTGTATGGCAGTTCGATCGCCACGAAATGGCGCGCATCTCAATCACAAAAAAACAACAACACCCTTTTATGCGAATTATTACCGCGCAACCTTGCATTTTGCATAAATAAAATACACACTTGCAGCATGTCAGCGTTTACTGAAACAAGAAAATTATTTTCAGCATCTCTGTTACTTCACTTTTCTTGGCCGTCACTATGTTTTCTCGTTTTCTAAAGAAAAATAACACTACCGTTTCGAATTTCGAAGAAAAACGACTCTTTTTAAACGAGGAAGAAGTTTTCTTTGGTCGACTTCGGCGCGCGCTGCCAAATTGCTATATTTTCCCGAAAGTCGACCTGTCATCGCTGATGGAGCCAGCCAGTATGGATGCCAAACAGCATCGAGAAGCTTTAGAGCAGCTCAAAGACAGGAAGGTTGACTATGCGATTTGTGACGCGAGTCTCAATCTGCTGTGTGTGATAGAACTCACTTCACCTAACAGCGAGAATGAACATGAAGTGCCAAATAGCGATTATCTGAAGAATGCAGCGATCAAGAGCATCCGCTGGAACAAGCAACCGCTACCGTCCGCCGAACAAATACTCAGAACCCTGGCACCATTTTCATCGCTGGAATCGCCCAAGCCAGATATTGCCTCGCATACGGTCATCAGAAATTCTTATGTCGAGTCCAGCAGGAGTTTAGACACGGCACAAGCCATGTTCAAAGCAGATCCAGAACCAAGTAATATCCTTGGGCTTTCTATCGCCACGCTAGAAAAACTTGCCCCTCATGGTTATATTAAGGCCAGCTATCCGCATGTCTGGCAGCGTATCTGCTTATTCTGCAATGAACCCAAGCATTTAAAGAAATATCTTGAGACGCTTTTCTTACAGGATCGTGGAGTAGAAAGGGCTGGATTTCCGCAAGAAGTAATTAAGGAAATCACCGATATTCAAAGCGAAAATGAGCGTTTTTTACAGTTATCAGCACCTAGAACAACCTGGGAACAGGGATTCCACAATCGCTGACATGCGGTTTCGTGCATAAAAAAAAGCACATTCAATGTGCTTTTTTTACGTCAATTCAACCCAGATTTTCCATTAGGATTTGCGCTGATGACGGATGCATTTTTCGAGATAGTTTTGATGCGCTTTTTTAATATAAATGAGGCGCCAATAGCTAGCTATTGGCAACGAAGAGCAGCAAAAATAGCCGAAAATGCGCCGTCAGCACGCAAATAGCACCGCAGGTGCGCCTAATGGAAAATCTGGGTTCAAGTGCGGTTAAAACACCGATCAAAGCTCAGGCTGCAATAAATGCCCGAGTTTGCTCGCCTTGGTACTTAAGTAGCGCTCGTTGAATGGATTGCGTTTGATGATCAAAGGAATATGTTCTTCCACCTTTACCTTCAAGCCTTCCATCGCAGATATCTTGCGCGGATTATTCGTCATCAGACGCACGGCATTGATACCCAAATGCCTGAACATAGGCTCACATAAACTGTAATTGCGTAAGTCTGCGGCAAACCCCAATTGCTGATTGGCTTCCACCGTGTCCGCGCCTTCGTCTTGCAAGTGATAGGCACGTACTTTGTTCAACAAGCCAATACCACGCCCTTCCTGACGCAGATATAACAGCGCGCCGCGACCTTCCTGCGCGATCTTTTGCATGGCCAGCTCCAGCTGCGGGCCACAATCGCAACGCTGACTGAACAAGGCGTCGCCAGTCAGGCATTCTGAGTGTATTCGCGCCAGCACAGGCTTGCCATCTTTGAAGTCGCCCAGCGTCAACGCGATATGCTCCTTACCGGTGGCAGTTTCAACAAAAGCATGCATCTGAAACGTTGCCCAAGTGGTAGGCAATTTGCAGGAGGTGACATATTCCAATGCCTGATCTTGGGTGTTGACAGGCAGGTCCTTACTAGACATAACAATTCTCACTGATTCTTTTTTATGGTTTGCAACCAATCTGCAACTGAGCAAAAAATATTGAGCTAAGCTTGATTTACAACGCAAGTATAAACGACCGTGCCGTGTCGCACACAAAGCAGGTGAACGATCGTCCTATTTATTGATTTATCTTGAGTATTTATGGACAGGATGCAGAAATGCAAGATGTCTGAAAATAAGCTGCCGACAAAGCAAAAAACCCGAACCAAGACATGCACCTGCCTTAATTCGGGTCAATTTAAGCTGAGCGCTATCCTTTGCTGGATTATCTCTTCAATTGAGAAATATCTCTCACCGCGCCACGATCAGCGGATGTAGTCAACGCTGCATAGGCTTGCAGGGCTTGCGATACATAACGCTCACGGCCGACCGGCAACCATGCCTGTGCGCCTTTGGCCTCCATCGCCGTGCGGCGTGCTGCCAGATCGCTGTCGCTGATTTTCAGGTTTATGCTACGCGCTGGAATATCGATTTCTATGATATCGCCCTCTTCTACCAGGCCAATTGCTCCGCCCTCGGCCGCTTCCGGTGATGCATGGCCGATGACCAGACCGGATGAGCCGCCAGAGAAGCGGCCATCGGTAAACAAGGCGCAGGCTTTGCCCAGGCCTTTGGATTTGATGTAAGAAGTCGGGTACAGCATCTCTTGCATGCCTGGCCCGCCTTTTGGCCCTTCGTACCGGATGATGACGACATCGCCTTCATGCACGGTATCGCCCAGAATCGCCGCAACCGCGTCGTCCTGGCTCTCGAATACCCGCGCCTTGCCGGTAAATTTTAAAATGCTTTCATCGACGCCGGCTGTCTTAACGATACAACCTTTTTCTGCCAGATTGCCGAACAACACGGCCAAACCGCCGTCCTGTGAATAGGCATGCGCTTTGTCACGGATACAGCCGGTGCTGCGATCCATATCCAGCGTAGCGAAGCGCTCTGACTGCGAGAAGGCAACCTGAGTCGGCACGCCGCCTGGCGCTGCACGGAACAATTGATGTGCAGCCGCATCCTGAGTACAGGTAATGTCATTGTTGGCAATCGCCTCAGCCATGGTTTTGCTGTGGATAGTCGGCAAGGAGGTATCCAGCAAACCGGCGCGCGCCAATTCACCCAGAATACTAATGATGCCACCGGCGCGATGGACGTCTTCGATATGATATTTATCAGTCATCGGCGCTACCTTGCACAGACAAGGCACCTTGCGCGAAATCCGGTCGATGTCGGCCATATTAAATGCCACACCGGCTTCATGCGCGGCCGCCAGCAAATGCAAGACAGTATTGGTAGAGCCGCCCATAGATACATCCAGCGCCATGGCATTTTCAAACGCGGCTTTGGTGGCGATATTACGTGGCAGTACAGAGGCATCATCTTGTTCGTAATAGCGTTTGGCCAGATTGACAATCAGGCGACCGGCGCGTAAGAACAATTCTTTACGATCAGAATGGGTCGCAACAATAGTGCCGTTACCAGGTAAGGCCAGGCCCAGCGCTTCGGTCAGGCAATTCATGGAATTGGCGGTAAACATGCCAGAACAAGAACCGCAAGTTGGGCAGGCAGAGCGCTCGATCTCGGCCACATCGGCGTCGCTGACTGAGCTGTCGCCGGCTTTGATCATGGCGTCGATCAGATCGAGCTTGATGATTTTTTGCTCGCCATTGACCACTTTCAATACCTTGCCGGCTTCCATCGGGCCGCCGGAAATAAACACCACTGGGATATTGATGCGCATCGCCGCCATCAGCATACCTGGGGTAATTTTATCGCAGTTGGAAATACACACCATCGCATCGGCGCAGTGCGCATTGACCATGTACTCGACCGAATCCGCAATCAGGTCACGCGATGGCAGCGAATACAACATGCCGCCGTGGCCCATCGCGATACCATCATCGACAGCAATAGTATTGAATTCCTTTGCCACACCGCCAGCGGCTTCAATCTCGCGCGCCACCATTTGCCCGAGATCTTTCAGATGTACGTGGCCAGGCACAAACTGGGTAAACGAGTTGACGACTGCAATGATAGGCTTATCGAAGTCACCATCCTTCATGCCGGTAGCACGCCACAAAGCGCGCGCGCCAGCCATATTGCGGCCATGGGTGGTAGTGCGGGAACGATATACGGGCATGGTAAGACTCCAGAGGCAATGAATGAAATGAGCGCTTAGATTGCACTGCTTTGAATCATATGTCAAATATGAAAAATAACGATTATTAAGATGCAATATGTATTAATTAAAACAAAAATGCGCAGCAAATTGCCGCGCATTTTTGTTTCGGAGCTTAGGACCATTAGGCCGAATTTATTCCTGATGGTATCGCGTCACACGCTCAACTTCATTCTTGGAACCCAGAAACACCGGCACACGCTGATGCAAGGTAGTCGGTTGCACATCGAGCATGCGCTGCTTGCCATCCGTCGCCGCACCGCCCGCCTGTTCGACAATCATCGACATGGGATTAGCCTCATACATCAAGCGCAACTTACCGGGCTTACCTGGATCACGCGCATCGGCAGGATACATAAAGATACCGCCACGATTAAGGATGCGGTGCACATCGGCCACCATCGAGGCGATCCAGCGCATATTGAAATCCTTACCTAACGGCCCAGTCGCCCCCTCCTGCATTTCATTCACATAACGCGTGACCGGTGGATGCCAGTGACGTGCGTTTGATGCATTGATGGCGAACTCTTGTGTATCTTCCGGAATTTGCATATTGCGCTGGGTCAGCACCCACGAACCCATTTCGCGATCTAAAGTAAAGCAATTAACGCCGTGACCAGTCGTCAGTACCAGCATGGTTTGCGGGCCGTATACCGCATAGCCGGCCGCCACTTGCTTGCTGCCGGGCTGCATAAAGTCCTGTTCAGTTGGCGCTTCCATGCCGTCGCGTGCTTTCAACACCGAAAAAATGGTACCGATGGAGACATTGACATCAATATTGCTAGATCCATCGAGTGGGTCAAACAACAGCAGGTATTCGCCCATAGGATAACGATTAGGAATAGGGTGAATAGTTTCCATTTCTTCGGAAGCCATGGCCGCCAGATGCCCACCCCACTCATTGGCCTCAAGTAAAATTTCGTTGGACAAGATATCCAGTTTTTTTTGCACTTCACCTTGAACGTTTTCGCTTTCAGCAGAACCCAATACCTCCCCCAACGCTCCCTTGCCGACTGCATGGCTAATCGTCTTGCAGGCGCGTGCCACAACCTCGATCAATAGGCGCAGTTCAGCCGGAATAGTGTTATTCAAGCGTTGTTCTTCTACCAGATGCCGCGTGAGACTGATTCGTTTCATGTTTTTCCTTGTTGTGCTAAATTTTTTGAAATATCGTTCAAGACGCCAGTGCCTTGGAAACCACTTCAAGTACATCCTTGGATAGTTTTTTTGTTTCCGCGACTTTCTCTAAAGCTGCCTTCATGTGCGTCTGCAAATTTTTCGGATATTTCTTCCATCGATCCATGCTGCGCGACAAACGTGCTGCAACTTGTGGATTGATCTTATTCAGAGCAATCACCATCTCTGCCCACAATGCATAACCACTTCCATCCGCGGCATGAAAGCGCGACGGATTGGCATTGCAGAACCCGAAGATCAAACTGCGCGCGCGATTCGGATTGCTCAGCGTGAAAGCGGAATGTTTCATCAATGCACGCACTGTGTGCACATCGGTGGTACGAGCTGTCGCTTGCAACATGAACCATTTATCAATCACTAACGCTTCTTTTTTGAAATCTTTATAGAATTTTTGCAATGATAGTGCTGCGGCCTTCGCATTCTTGGTTGAGCCAGAAAAATTAGTCAATGCAGTCAAGGCAGCCATACGGTCTGTCATGTTTTCTGCCTCGTCAAACTGTGTTTTAGCCAGCGCAAACGTAGCATCATCCGGCCATTCCAGCAGGTAGGAAAGTGCGACGTTTTTCAAGGCGCGCTTGGCAGAGGAGACGGCATCCGGGCTATATTTTCCTGGCGTCAGATTAGCCTCATAAACATTGAGCAAATCGGCTTTCAGGTGCTGCGTCAAGGTGGCGCGCATGAACTGGCGTGCCGTATGAATACTTTGTGGATCAACGATCTTGAATTCTTCCGCAATCATGGCTTCAGAAGGCAAGGTCATCACGACTTCGCGGAAGGAGGGATCAAGCGTTGTATCGTTGAGAGTAGAACGCAAGGCATTAATGAACATCATATCAAGCGCCAACACTTCGCCGTCCTGCACGGCGGTGGTTAACTTGACCAGGCGGCGCATAGCCAGACGTTGCCCGGCTTCCCATCGATTGAAAGGATCGCTGTCATTCGCTAACAGATGCCCGAGCTCCTCATCGGTGTAATCGTATTCGAGTACCACAGGCGCAGAGAAATTGCGCAGTATAGACGGGGTAGGCTGATGCGCTATTCCAGTAAAGCGGAAGCTCTGGCTGGCTTTGGTCAACTCAAGCATCAGCGTTGTTTGGGACGTATCGGCGAGACCATCAAGATGCAAATTCAAATCCTTACCTTGCGCATCGAGCAAGCCCACTGCCACTGGAATATGGAAAGGCAATTTCTTTCCCTGACCGGGTGTGCTCGGGCAAGACTGGCTCAAGGTAATTTCATAGGTCTTGGCGTCAGCGTCATAACTGGTTGCTACTTTCACGCGTGGCGTGCCAGACTGGCTGTACCAACGTTCAAACTGCTTCAGATCGCGCCCGCTGGAATCTGCCATCGCCGCGCGGAAATCATCGCATTCCACCGCCTGGCCATCATGGCGCTGGAAGTACAGATCCATACCCTTGCGGAAACCATCATGACCGAGCAAGGTGTAATACATGCGCACGACTTCCGAACCTTTTTCGTAAATCGTCACCGTGTAAAAATTATTGATTTCAACAAAGGAATCAGGACGCACAGGATGCGCCATCGGGCCGGCATCTTCCGAGAATTGCACCTGACGCAGCAGGCGCACATCTTCAATGCGCTTGACCGCACGACCAGTCGGCGTACCGACCAGATCTGCGGAGAATTCCTGATCACGGAAAACCGTCAAGCCTTCTTTCAATGACAATTGAAACCAGTCGCGACAGGTGACGCGATTGCCGGTCCAGTTGTGGAAATACTCATGGCCAACCACGGATTCAATTCCAGCATAATCAACGTCGGTAGCAAGGCTAGGGTTAGCCAGGACAAACTTGGTATTGAAAATATTCAAGCCCTTGTTTTCCATCGCGCCCATGTTGAAATCGCTGGTCGCAACGATCATGAAGCGATCCAGATCCAGTTCCAGGCCAAAGCGCTCTTCATCCCAGCGTATACTGTTCTTGAGCGAATCCATCGCATGCTGGGTCTTGTCCAGATTGCCTGCCTCGACCCACACCTGCAACAAGACTTTGCGACCGGATTTGAGTTTGTATTTTTCTTCCTGACAGACCAGTTTTCCGGCGACTAGCGCAAACAGATAAGACGGTTTTTTGAACGGGTCTTCCCATTTCGCAAAATGGCGACCATCGCCCAGATCGCCTTCAGCAATCAGATTGCCATTGGACAGCAGTACCGGATATTTCTTCTTATCGCCACGTAGCATGACGGTAAATGTAGCCATCACATCTGGACGATCCGGATAGTAAGTAATCTTGCGGAAGCCTTCGGCCTCACATTGCGTAAAGAAATTGCCATTCGAGACATACAATCCTGCCATCGTGGTGTTCTTGCTTGCGGCAATGACGGTCTCGATTTCTAGCGTGACGTCGTCGGGCGCATTAATAATCGTCAATTTACCATCTGCAATACTGTAAGCGCTTTTCTTCAGATTGACGCCGTTCATGCGCAACTGCAGCAGTTTGATAGTCTCGCCAAACAGCACCAGATTTTTTTCGGCGCTATCGTGGTTGCGACGCATCGTCAGACGGGTAGCGACATGGGTCGCGACCGGATCCAGGTCAAAGCCCATCTCGACAGTATCTACCCAAAAACCTGGGGCAACGTAGTCTTTGCGAAAGATCGTGACTGGTTGGTTTGCAATGTCTGTACGCATGGGCTGAAAACTCTCTTAGATATCTGAAAAGAAACGCAAAGTATTGCCAATAACTTTGCACAATCTTTCATTTTACCAAGCCAATCAGCAATCATCACAATTTCCCCCGATATTCAGAGAAAATTCGGTGCGAATCTTAATTTTCATCTTATTTGCGATAACAATTAGTCGACTAAGATTTGATCGTTCAAGTTTGCATCAACAATAATCACAATTCATTACGCACTTTACAAAAAAATATGTCCAAAAGTAATCAATCATCCTAGAATTAGCCTATTAATCAGATCTGCAAAAACGACTCACTCTTATCCAAAGAGACATCATCAATTTAGGTTATTAACAGAGGTAGCGTAATGAAGAAATTTTTTATTTACTGGGTAGTTGTCGTGGCATCCCTATTAAGCGGTTGTGCCACTACCTTTTCCAGTCAAGTGACTAGCTTCCATGAATGGCCAACGGATATCCGTGAAAAATCCTATATTCTCGAGACGCTACCAGGGCAAGAAAACAATCCTGAATACAATCACTATGCGGAGTTGCTGCATAGCAAACTACAGAGTCAAGGGTTTCTTGATAACAAAGACAGTAAGGTTGCGGCATTGAAAGTAACGATGGAATATCGCACCGTGCTCAGTGAATTACAACTTTCGATGCCATTTTGGGGGCCTGGTTATGATCCGTTTTGGCAACTGCATTACTCCCGCATTTACCGACGCTCTGGCTTTTACTCACCTTATTTTTCGGGCGCGGCTGGCAGTGCTTTCATGATGTCCGATGTTGGGGCAAGACGATATTTTTTGCATCAACTTGCGATAAATATCACGGAGATAAAAAGCGGAAAAAAATTAGCCCAGATCAAAGTAAGTTCGGAGCAGACCGATCCAGAAATAGCGACGCAGATGGCATACCTTCTCGATAGTGCGTTTAAAGAATTTCCGGGTCAAAGCGGCCGCACCATGAACGTAGAAATACCTATGTCCAAGTAAGTAAGTCGATTTTTATTAATCTACTTAGTTAGATGCTTAGTTGAATGTTAAGTTGGATGTTAAGTTGGTGGATCACGTAGCGCTTCAACCAAGGCGCGATCCACCACTGAATCAGCGACAACCTGATTCACATGGCCTCCGCGGAATTTGGCAACCAACTCTTCGCCGGAAAGGGAGAACGCATCCTGCCCCTGGCGATTGGTAAAAATATATCGGGTACGCTTAGGGCTAACCCAAGCCAGTTTGTAACGGCCAGCAGGATCGCTTTCTGGTGAAAAATCAAGCCAAACACCTCGATCCAGAATATCAACCTGTTCAGACCATTCGTCTATCGGTTGTTCAATTTGATCCTGAACGTGTCTGTCCAATCGTCGTTCACTGGCACGTTGGGCAATATTGACGGCGATTTCCAATTGCCTTCTTGGAGAAAACTCCAATGGTGCCCGGGCAATTGCCGCATGCCGCTCTGCCAATTTCGAGAAAAATATCACTCGATCCGGCTCGTCCCATTTAATTGCATTCAACCACGCATTCAGCAATGAAAGCATGGCAGGAAGTTTTGTGATCAGCAGTTTCCGCTCTTCGGCACTGTTTTTGGGCTTCAAACTCCAGATCAAGTCATCCATTGTCTTGAGAGCGTTCTCTAGCGCATGGGGCTTTTTATCCTTGACGCTATGAGCAATTGTCAGAATACGTATCCATTGCTCTAACAAGAAAGCTTCAAGAAAACCAGCAACTTCACCCGTATCAACGCGAATGGCGACATCATGCTCAGCGAATTCCCGCCCAATGCGCATTTTCTCTTGTTTAAGCGCCTCTGCCACAGGGCGGCTAATGGCCTCCTGTGCTTTTTCCTCTTCTTCTTTTAGAAAAGCCTCAAGATCAGCAACTACATCCGTAAACAGGTCGATCTGTTCATCAAATTCTTGCTGCACACGGTCGACTATGCCTTCTATCATGTGATACAAGGGATCTTCCGCATGGCTTTCGGTATTGAACTGCACGCTGGATTTAGCGAGCGCATCGATCAAAACCCGCGCGGGATGGGATTCTTTGAAAAAGAAATCCTTATCGAGCAATGCCACTTTCAGCGTCGGTATTTGTAACTGCGCGATCAGATTTTTGACATCTTCCGGAATACTGGCATCATTAAAAACAAAGTCAAAAATACGCGCCAGCAGTTCTATCGTGCTTTGGTCTACCTGGGTCAAACTATCTGGCGCAGCTTGTTGCGACAGCTGACGCAAAGGAGACTGCTGCAAAGCTTGCACTACTTCGTTGGATTGAACCAGGCGTTGAATGCTGGTCAGATAATCGAAAAACTGGCGATCTACCAGGATGGCATCGGCATTACCGTCAGCTGAGTAGCTCCCGCTGCCATTGCCTCCGCCGCCAACCCCTCTTCCCGTCCACTGAAGACTGTCGCCACTTTTTTGCTGCGACGAAGCGACCGGATTGCCAGAAAAAATGCTGCGTAATTTATCGTGCAAATACGGATCACGATCAGAAATATCATCTGATCGCGTGGTATCGTTTCTTTTTGGTTTACTACGGTAAGCGTCGCTGAGGTCAGGCATGATGCCACGCGCTATCAGCGCATCATTGACACCATCTAAAATAGGCTGCAACTTCAAGAATAGCGCCGGCTGCAACAAGCGCAATACCAGGTGATGCGATTCAGGTGTAGCGTCAAATTCCATCCATGCCTGATACACGGCACGGACAAATATCTCTGGTCGAAACGGATTTTGTGCCACATTGATCGGCGTACGCCGCAGCACATTACCTATACGAATATTCAATGCCACCAGTTGTTCAGCATTATTGACTTCCAATGCCTGGCTCAAATTGCGAATCAACACCTTACTTTCCATCTCATCAAAAGTAACCAGAGAAAAGTCTTGTCGCTCGTCTTCTTTCTTCGCTTTTTTCCTGGAATTAATCGCACTGACTTCTTTCGTCAATGCGGCATTAATTTGCGCGGCAACCAGTCGATAAAAAGCGGTATTATTTCTTTTTAAAAGTTGATAGGCATTAAAACTGCTGGCGGCTTCTTCTGGTCTAAGCGTCTGGTCCGAGAGTTTAAAGAGTGCGTCTGTCAGCCTTACCGAAAATGCATCCAGTTGCGAAGACACTAAGTGTGCCGTGATGGGAATTAAGCCTTGCAAAATAAGCAATCGGCTCGAGCTGGAAAATTCACTCTTTTTTACTGACTGTACTGGCTGTTGAAGTGGCGTGGTATCCATTAAGTCATATGCCTGACGGGTAAAACAAGAGGTTGATCAATTCGAATAGTAGGCTTCTGTTGCGAACGTAATCAGCACAATAAGTGCTACCGCAAACAAAAGGACGATCAACAGTCGCCCAAACTTAGGGCCTTCATCTTTTTCAGGGATTTCTTTTAATTTTTGCGGTTGCTCTTGGTTCATCTCAGCTCGGTTGTCATTGCGTTACAAGTCGAAGATGTTAACAGACCTCAGGGTGGCCTAGTAACAAACTGTTGACTTACGGAATCAAAATAGTGGAACCTGTTGTTTTCCGTGCCTGAAGATCCCGGTGTGCCTGCACCACATCACTTAATTGATAGCGCTGGCGTATGTCAGCCTTAACTTTACCACTTTCTATCATGTCAAAGAGCTGCGCAGCCATTTTCTCAAGGTCCGAGCGTTTAGCCGTGTAACTCATCAAACTAGGGCGTGTAATGAATAGAGAGCCACGAGACGCTAATTCGTTAAGGCTAAAGTCAGGGACTGGTCCAGACGCGCTGCCAAAACTGACCATCATGCCCAAAGGCGCAAGGCAATCGAGCGACGCTTTAAAGGTGTCTTTTCCGATTGAATCGTAAACTACGGGAACACCCTTGCCTTCCGTAATTTCACGCACCCGTTCGACAAAATTTTCTGTGTTGTAATTGATCACGTGCGCGCAACCATGTGCTTTAGCCAAAGCGGCTTTTTCATCCGAACCGACAGTGCCTATCATGGTTACGCCTATGGCACGCGCCCATTGGCAAGCAATCAATCCAACGCCACCGGCGGCGGCATGAAACAAGATGGTCTCTCCCCCCTTAAGAGGAAAAGTCCGGTGAAACAGGTATTGCACTGTCAGTCCTTGCAACATCACCGCCGCCGCAGTCTCAAAGCTAATGCTGTCTGGCAATCTGACCAGGCTATCTGCAGGCATAACACGCGCCTCGGCATAGGCGCCCAAAGGACGGCCGGCATATGCAACGCGATCTCCTGGTTTCACAAAACTGACGCCCGCACCGACAGCCTCGACAATACCCGCTCCTTCCATGCCCAATCCAGCTGGCAAAGGATGAGGATACAAACCGGTACGAAAATACACATCAATAAAATTCAAGCCGCACGCCTTGTGTCGTACCAGCGCTTCGCCCGCGCCCGGTTCAGGCAAATCAACATCGACGTACTCCATCACTTCAGGTCCGCCCACTTGCTGCATTCTGATTGCTTTTGTCATCTCAGTCCTTTTTTTTACTCAGTAAATACATGCCGGTTAATACCAGAGCTGTCCCCGCCAATTGCCAGCCAGTGACAGGTTCAGCCAAGAAAAACGTTCCTAAAAATAGGGTCGACACTGGCCCTATCATGCCAGCCTGGGAGGTCGTCGCAGCACCGATTCTTTGTACCGCAAACATGGTCAAAAACACAGGAAACACCGTACAAAAAATTGCATTCACCAGCGATAGCCAATATACCTCATGCGGCTGAACCAACATGGATACCGGTCGCAATACAAAAAACTGCGTAATACACGCAACACTCGAGACGCACATGGCATACGACACCAAGCGCAAAGAACCAAGCCGCATCACCAGTTGCCCGGATTGGATGAGGTACATGGCATAGGCAATCGCCGCCCCCAGAACCAGCACCGAGCCCAGCATCACCTGATCACCGCCAAATTTTAAGTCATGCAAAAAAACCAGCACGATCCCTAGATAAGAAACACCCAGTGCGGCCCATTCAATGGTACTTACTTTACGCTTCAAAAACACGGCGGAAATCAACAAAACAAAAGAAGGTGTCAAAAAAAGAATCAAGCGCTCAAGACCTGCAGTAATGTACTGCAAACCCAAAAAATCTAAAAAACTGGACAGGTAATATCCAACCAAACCCAAGCCTATCAACCGTCCGCGATCAAGCCAGGACAAGCGACTGCCATTGCGCGCCTGCCAGAGTGCGATGATGGCGAATATGGGCAACGAAAACAGCATACGAAAGGCAATCAGCGTCACCGCATCAACCTGATAGCGATAAATTAACTTGGCAACTATGGCTTTGGCGGAAAATAAAACTGCTGCAAAGATGGCAATGGCCAGGCCGATCAAATAATGCCGTCGGTCGCGAAGCTGGTGGTGTGTAAGATTCATGGCTGCCATTGTAATGACTTATGCGACGAGCCGTTGGGCTGTAAAGCAAATGCATCCGTGAAAATTCAAATAGCACCATGCCCATCACGCACTATCCATGCGGGCTACAGGCCAGAGCGGCTGGAAACCCGCATGGATAGTGCGTGATGGGCTTGTCCGTTTTTGATTTCCCAAGCAATCCGGTGATGTTAACGCTTCTTCAGAATCGAACCTAGCACGCCACGTATGATCTCTCGCCCCACTTGCGAACCTATCGTACGCACAGCTGATTTCACCATGGTTTCCGCTACGTTGTCATTGCGGCGTTTGCTCTTGTCGCTGCCAAATAAATTGCCAAACATGTCGTTTAATGCGCCGCCGATACCACCCTCTTCCGACGCTGACGGCGCTGGCTGCTGTTGATTCGCCGTGCTATTTGAAGGCGACGCTGAATGGGGGGGAATGGGCGCATTGCCTGAAGAATTGCCCCACTCATTGCCAGGATTTCCTGAAGAATCCGCTGGAACGTCAGAACGCTGCGCGGCACTTGCCGCCACGCGCCCCTTCAATTTTTCGTAGGCAGACTCTCTATCGACGGCCTTCTCATAAACACCTGCGACGATTGAGCTTGCGATGATTTTTTGCCGTTCTTCGGCGCTGATGGCACCTATCTGCGATGCGGGGGACAGAATAAAACCGCGTTGCACAATGCTTGGCCTTCCCTTCTCATCCAGGAAAGAAATCAGTGCTTCGCCCACACCGAGTTCACTGATGACTTGCGCCGTATCGAGATCGGGATTCGGCCGGAAAGTCTCGGCAGCGGCCTGCACCGCCTTTTGATCGCGTGGCGTGTACGCACGCAAGGCATGCTGAACGCGATTGCCCAGTTGACCCAGCACCGTATCGGGAATATCCAGGGGATTTTGTGTCACGAAATACACGCCTACGCCTTTGGAGCGTATCAGGCGCACGACTTGTTCTATTTTTTGTAAAAGAATCTTCGGGGCTTCGTCGAATAACAAATGCGCCTCATCGAAGAAAAACACCATCTTTGGTTGATCCAGATCACCGACCTCCGGCAAATGCTCATACAGCTCAGAGAGCATCCACAACAGGAAAGTCGAGTACAGTCTGGGCGATTGCAACAACTGATCAGCGGCCAGGATATTGACCACGCCTTTTCCGGACGCATCGGTCTGCAGCATATCGTCAAGATTGAGCATAGGCTCGCCAAAGAACTGTTCGCCGCCCTGCTCGGAAATCGCCAGCAAACCGCGCTGTATCGCACCGATGCTGGCGGCAGAAATATTGCCGTACTCAGTTTGAAAAGTGGCCGCGTTATCGCCCAGATGCTGCAGCATGGCGCGCAAGTCTTTGGTATCAAGCAGCAGCAGGCCATTGTCATCGGCAATCTTGAAAGCCAACTGCATGACGCCTGCCTGCGTTTCATTCAGGTTCAGCATACGCCCCAGTAACAAAGGTCCGAGATCTGAAATGGTGGCGCGCACCGGATGCCCCTGTTTGCCAAACACATCCCAAAAGGTGACCGGGCAAGCCTGCCATTGCGGCACCTCGATGGCTAACTGTTCTATGCGCTGCTGCATTTTTGGCGAAAGCTGCCCGGCATGCGCCATGCCGGACAGATCACCTTTAACGTCTGCCATAAATACCGGCACGCCGATATCGGAAAAGGCCTGTGCCATGACTTGCAAAGTAACGGTCTTGCCTGTGCCAGTTGCACCGGTAATGCAACCATGGCGATTGGCCCAGTCGGATAACAAGTTCAGCTCAAGAGTTTCTTTTTTTACAAGCGATTTGGCGATATGAAGGGGTTTTGACATGGCTTTGGCTGTTTTATTGTGGAATTTGAATAAAATCAATATGTTAGAATAGCGCCCTTCATTATAAAACCAAAGCTACGCCAACCTGCCGCAAAAATACGGCAACGATGGTGAACTATTGCAAATCTAGAGAGAGCGATCATGGCTGGACATAGTAAATGGGCAAATATCAAGCATAAGAAAGCGGCGACCGATGCCAAGCGTGGCAAGGTCTGGACGCGTCTTATCAAGGAAATTACTGTTGGTGCACGCATGGGTGGAGAAGACGTCAGCACCAACCCGCGCTTGCGCCTTGCTGTAGATAAAGCAGCTGACGCGAATATGCCGAAAGAGAATGTCACGCGCGCGATACAACGCGGTGCAGGCACGCTGGAAGGCGCGAATTATGAAGAAGTGCGCTATGAAGGTTATGGTGTCGGCGGCGCAGCTGTCGTGGTTGACTGCATGACCGACAATCGTGTCCGCACTGTGGCCGAGGTGCGCAATGCCTTCAATAAGAATGGCGGCAATATGGGCAATGAAGGCTCCGTTGCCTTCCTGTTCACCCATTGCGGGCAGATGTATTTTGCCCCTGGCACTAACGAAGATGCCTTGATGGAAGCAGCACTGGAAGCCGGCGCCGACGATGTCACGACAGACGAAGAAGGCGGTATCGAAGTATTGACGCCGCCGCACGACTTATCCGCAGTGAAAGATGCACTGGAAAAAGCCGGCTTTAAATCCGAGATGGCAGAAGTCGTCATGAAGCCGCAAACAGAAACTGTGTTTACGGGTGACGACGCGGTAAAAATGCAAAAATTAATTGACGCGCTGGAAAACCTGGACGATGTTCAGGAAGTGTTTACCAACGCCATTATTGAAGATTAATGCAGAAAATTAATTCAGAAGATTGATTCGAAAAATATTATGAAAATTCTTGTTGTTGGCTCCGGTGGACGTGAACATGCTATTGCCTGGAAATTAGTGCAATCCGAGCGTATACAGACGGTATTCGTTGCGCCAGGCAATGGCGGGACTGCGTTGCACCCACATTTAAAAACGATACCCCTCAGCAACCCACATGCCTTGGCCGAATTTGCCATACAGGAAAAAATTGATATCACGGTAGTCGGCCCGGAAGTGCCACTGGCTGCGGGTATTGTGAATATTTTTCGCGCTAAAGAGTTGAAGATTTTTGGCCCGACTAAAGAAGCCGCGCAGCTGGAAAGCTCCAAGGATTTCGCCAAGGCTTTCATGCAACGTCACGCGATCCCTACGGCGGAATATCAAACCTTCTCCGACCTGAGCGCGGCACATGCCTACATTGATCTCAAAGGCGCCCCTATCGTCATCAAGGCAGATGGCTTGGCTGCCGGCAAAGGCGTAGTCGTTGCCATGAGCCTGGACGAAGCTCATGGCGCAGTCGATATGATGTTGTCCGACAATAGCCTGGGCGACGCCGGTGCGCGTGTGGTCATTGAAGAATTTTTGGCCGGTGAAGAAGCAAGTTTCATCGTCATGGTTGATGGCAAAAACATTTTGCCTTTGGCCACCAGTCAGGATCACAAGCGTTTGCTCGATGATGATCTGGGACCAAACACCGGTGGCATGGGCGCTTACTCGCCAGCACCAATTGTGACCCCACAACTGCATGCACGCGTGATGCGCGAAATCATCCAACCGACCGTACAAGGCATGGCAAAAGACGGCATCGTCTTCACAGGTTTTCTGTATGCCGGCTTGATGATAGACGACCAAGGCAACCCGAAAACACTGGAATTCAATTGCCGCATGGGTGACCCGGAAACACAGCCTATCATGGCGCGCTTGAAAACCGATCTGGTCACCGTCATGGAGCACGCAGTGAACGGCACCCTGGACACTATCGAGCTCGAATGGGACAGACGCACTGCAATGGGCGTAGTCATGGCTGCGGCAGGCTATCCGGATGCGCCTCGTAAGGGTGATGTCATTTCCGGCATTCCGGCAGAGACTACCGACTGCATTACATTTCATGCGGGCACCACTGTATTAGATGGACGCTTGATCACCAACGGCGGTCGAGTCTTATGTGTCGTTGGATTGGGAGACACTGTCAAACTGGCGCAAAAGAATGCCTATGAAACAGTAGAAAAAATTCATTTTGACGGCGCGCAGTATAGGCGTGATATCGGTTGGCGCGCGCTCAACAAAAAACACTAAAAACGCAAACTATTGACACGCACATGACCGATTCCGCCTCTGTAAAAAATTATCTATTGGATCTGCAATCACGCATTGTGGCGGCAATGGAAGCCGTGGATGGCAAGCCTTTCTTGACCGATAGCTGGCAACGCCCAGAAGGTGGCGGCGGTATCTCACGTGTCATCGAAGAGGGCAATGTCTTCGAGCGAGGCGGAGTCAATTTTTCTCATGTGATGGGAAATAGTCTACCGCCATCAGCTGCCGCCAGTCGCCCTGAACTTGCAGGAAGAAAATGGGAGGCGATGGGGGTCTCACTTGTCCTGCACCCGCGCAATCCGTATGCGCCGACCGTGCATATGAACGTGCGGTTCTTTACTACTTATGCAGAAGGCACGGTGCCCGTATGGTGGTTTGGCGGCGGAATGGATTTGACGCCGTACTATGGCGTTGTCGAAGATGCGCAGCATTTTCATCAGACCTGCAAAGATGCCCTCAGCCCTTATGGTGATGATCTGCATCCGCGCTTTAAAAAATGGTGTGACGAGTATTTTTATCTCAAACATCGCAAGGAAGCGCGCGGTGTCGGTGGTATCTTTTTTGATGATTTCAATGAACTTGATTTTACCTCCAGCTTTGCGATGACCAGAAGTGTGGGCGACGCGTTTGTCGCGGCATATCAACCGATTCTTGAAAAACGCAAAGATATCGCCTATGGTGAAAACGAACGTGATTTTCAGGCGTACCGTCGCGGACGTTATGTTGAATTTAATCTGGTGTTTGATCGTGGTACTTTATTTGGTCTTCAATCTGGCGGCAGAACTGAATCAATATTGATGTCGATGCCGCCGGTCGTTAAATGGCGTTATGACTGGAAACCGGAAGCGGGCAGTCCAGAGGCCAAACTCGCAACAGATTTTTTGGTACATAAGGAATGGGTATAAATCCATATCGCTGCGTGCTGATTTTAGGCGGCAGCTTTGACCCGGTGCATTGCGGGCATGTGGCGCTGGCAAAGCACTTTGTTACACTATTACAGCCGCAGGAACTACGACTTATTCCCTCAGGACAACCCTGGCAGAAGAGTGAACTGGTCGTCAGCGCAGAACACCGTATGCAAATGTTAAAGCTGGCTTTTGACATTGACTTCGACTTACCCGTAGTAATAGACCGGCAGGAAATTGAACGTGCGCAACAGCAACAGCCTAGCTACAGCGTAGAAACTTTGAACAAACTGCGCGCGGAGTTGGGAGATAAAACATCCATCGTTTTTCTGATCGGCGCAGATCAGTTGCAAAATTTACATACCTGGAAACAGTGGAGGCAATTGTTTACCCTGGCACACATTTGCGTTGCCGCCAGACCGGGATTTACGCTAGACGAAAATAGTATCAACCAAGAAGTGGCACAAGAATGGAGCGAAAGAAAAGGGACACTGCAAGAAATTAAGCGGGCTCCTGCAGGTAAAACCTTTATTGCACAAGATTTGGCATGGGATGTATCCGCCACCGACATTCGCCGCGAATTGAAGCAAAAACAGCAAACAACATCGCTAATACCAAGCAAGGTGTTAGACTATATTCAACAACATCATTTATACAGATAAATACAGATCATATGGACATCAAAAAATTACAAACCCTAGTCGTTGAAGCACTGGAAGACGTCAAGGCGCAAGATATTCAAGTCTTCGACACAGTACACCTTACTAGCCTGTTCGATCGCGTCGCGATTGCCTCCGGTACCTCCAACCGTCAAACCAAAGCGCTTGCTGCATCGGTACGTGATGCAGTAAAAGAAAACGGTGGCGAGATTATCGGCATGGAAGGTGAAACGACTGGCGAATGGGTGCTGGTTGATCTGGGCGACATGGTTGTCCACATCATGCAACCGGCTATCCGTGCCTACTATCGCCTGGAAGAACTCTGGGGTGAGAAGGAAGTTAAATTCGGTGCAGCGAAACGCACTGTCAAGGGCTTGGCCAAAGCTTCCGAACCGGAAGAAGCGTCTGGCGAAAAACCAAAACGCGCCAGCCGCAGCAAAGCGGCGCCAGTCGAAGTTACACCAGACATGATGGCGATCCAGACAACTCTGGATGACGACGTCAAAAAACCAGTACGCAAACCACGCGCTAACAAAGCGGCGACTGACGCGGCACCCGCAAAACCAGTGCGCAAGCCAAGCGCAAGTAAAACGGCCGGTACGACCAAGACAAGTACGGCAGCGCCAGTCAAGAAGCCACGTGTTAAAACGCCTGCTGGTGCCCGCGTTAAAGTTGCCTCAACAAAAACGGCAACGGCCTCAGCCAAACAAGCTGCAACCAAACGCGCCACAACCCGCAGCAAGACAGCTGCTTAAGTGATAACCGGATAATGCAATTCCGGAAGTAAAGTAGGTAGCATCAGTAAATCTGCTGCCTACTTTACATCACACATTTCAAATAGCACCCGGATTAACTCTGTACTGAGTGATCCAAGAACAATTGCCAAACGCGACAATTCCCGCCTACTTCGCGCATCATTCCCCATCATTCATGCAACTCATCATCGCCGCCGTCGGGCATAAAATGCCAGCCTGGATAGAAACTGCCTACCAAGAATACGCCAAGCGCATGCCACCCGAATGCAGGGTGCACATTAAAGAAATCAAACCGGTAGAACGCTCCGGAAGCAAAACGGCAGAAACCGTCATGGCGCTCGAACGTACCCGGATAGAAGCGGTCATACCAAAAAATGCACGCGTCATCGCATTGGATGAACATGGCAAAGATCTCACCTCAGTAGGACTTTCGCAACAGCTCACGCTATGGCAACAGGATGGGCGCGACGTGGTTTTTGTCATCGGTGGAGCCGACGGACTGGATGCGCAATTCAAATCCAAGGCAGATATGCTGATTCGTATTTCCAGTCTCACTTTACCGCATGGCATGGTGCGGGTATTACTTGCTGAACAGCTATATCGCGCCTGGTCGATTACGCAAAATCATCCTTATCATAGAGTATGATCACAAGTATTCACATCTGCTGCTGGAGGGACTATGCCTCTTACACAAAATAAAATTCAACATAAAGCCCAACATAAAATCTATCTGGCCTCAAAAAGTCCTCGCCGTCGTGAATTGTTACGCCAGGTTGGCATTGACTTCGAGTTGCTGCTACTCCGTGATGCCATGCCACGCGGCCCTGATGTGTCTGAAATTGTGTTTCCGGATGAACTGCCTGAAGCCTATGTTTCCCGCGTCACCCAGGAAAAAGCCAGTACCGCATGGACCTTCATGCTAGCCCGAAGATTGCCATTGCATCCTGTCCTGGCAGCAGACACTACCGTGGTCATCGATCAGAAAATTCTCGGCAAGCCAGCCGATCATGATGAAGCGATACAGATGTTGAGACAACTTTCTGGTAAGACGCATCAGGTTCTCACTAGCCTGGCCGTGCATTATCATGAATCAAATTTTCATTGTATACAAACGTCCGATGTGACTTTTGCCTGCTTAACCGAAGAGCAAATTCGCGCGTATTGTGCCACACAAGAACCCTACGATAAAGCTGGCGGTTACGGCATCCAAGGCTTGGCTGCGCGCTTTATTTCTCACATCAGCGGCAGCTATTCTGGCATCATGGGACTACCTCTGTTTGAGACTACAGTTTTGTTACGGCAGGCAGGTATTGAACTCTCCTAATTTTTAATTTATGAGCGAAAATCTCCTCATCAACATCACTCCGCAAGAAACTCGCGTTGCCCTTATTTTTCAGGGCGCGGTGCAAGAACTTCACATTGAACGCACGCTATCCCGTGGTTTGGTCGGCAATATTTACCTCGGAAAAGTCGTGCGGGTACTTCCCGGAATGCAATCGGCCTTCATCGATATCGGACTTGAGCGCGCCGCATTTCTGCACGTTGCCGATATTTTTGATGCGCGTACGCAATCCCAGGAAGGCGGCAATAGCAATGCACTGACACCGATCGAAAAACTTTTATACGATGGTCAATCTGTGACCGTTCAGGTGGTTAAAGATCCTATCGGTACCAAAGGTGCCCGGCTTTCAACACAGATATCGATTGCTGGACGCATGCTGGTCTACCTTCCGCAAGATTCACATATAGGCATTTCGCAGCGCATAGAAAACGAGGCGGAACGCGAAGCCCTGCGTAACAAAGTAAAAGGATTGCAGCAGGTCGATGAAAAAGGCGGCTTCATCGTTCGCACGATGGCAGAAGACGCTTCAGACCAGGATCTAAAGACCGATGTCGAATATCTGCGTAGGACCTGGGCTACCATCACTCAACTTGCAAAAACCCAGCCAAGCACGACTCTATTGCATCAAGATCTGAATCTGGCGCAAAGGGTGATGCGTGATTTTGTCAACGAAGAGACCGATAGCATACAGGTGGATTCAAGAGAAAATTATCTTATGTTGGTCGAATTTGCAACGACCTATACGCCCTCCGTATTACCCAAACTGCAGCACTATACAGGCGAGCGTCCCTTATTCGATTTGTATGGTGTGGAAGAAGAAATTGAGCGTGCGCTGGGGCGCCGTGTCAATCTCAAGTCTGGCGGTTATCTGATCATCGATCAGACCGAGGCAATGACGACAATAGACGTCAATACAGGTAGCTTCGTTGCAGGTCGTAATTTTGACGATACCATCTTCAAAACCAATCTGGAAGCTGCGCTCGCCATTGCGCGCCAGCTACGCTTGCGCAACTTGGGTGGCATCATCATTCTCGATATTATTGACATGGAGAATGAAGAACACAAAACTGCAGTACTGGCTGAATTAAATAAAGCATTATCACGCGACCGCACCAAACTTTCCGTGTCCGGTTATTCTGCGCTGGGTTTAGTTGAAGTCACACGCAAGCGAACCAGAGAATCACTCGCACACATTTTATGCGAGCCCTGCCCTGCTTGCAGTGGCAAAGGACAAGTCAAAACCGCCCGCACCATCTGCTACGAAATACTGCGAGAGTTACTACGTGAAGCCAAGCAATTCAACCCGCGTGAGTTCCGCATCATCGCTTCACAAATCGTAGTGGACATGTTTCTGGAAGAAGAGTCGCAACATCTGGCCATGCTAGGTGACTTCATCGGAAAACCAATTTCACTTCAGGTCGAGAATGTTTTTCATCAAGAGCAATACGACATTATTTTGATGTAAAAATTGTATTTTAAGGGTTGCCCGCTGCGGTTTCGACGCGATTGCGGCCAGCCACTTTCGCCCGAAACATGGCATGGGCAGAAAGTTCTATGAGGCTTTCTACCGTTGGTGTATTTTTGGCACTGTAAAAAGTGATGCCGATGCTGGCGGTTACCTTGACTTGATGGCCCATTCCCGAAAAAACTGCCTCGGCGATCGCTATGCGCAAGGTGTTGGCGACGAAAGTTGCATCAGCCACACTTGTGCCTGGCAAAAGTATGCAGAATTGGTCGCCGTCATATCGTCCTGCGATATCGGTAACACGGATATGCTCGCGCAATAAGGCTGCGACGCCGCGCAACACAATATCTCCCAGGGCTTGGCCGTGGCGATCATTGATCTGTTTGAAATGGTCCAATGCAATCATGACGACGCTCAGTTCGGTACCGATACGCCTGCTTCTATCCATTTCTGCCTGTAAACGGGCCAGCAAAGCGCGTCGATTGGACAGGCCGGTAAGCTCATCAAAAACGACTACCTTTTGAATTTTTTCATTAAGCGTTTCCAGCGCAGCGTCTTTCGCACTTAGCTCAAAGAGAAACATTACCTGGCGCGCAAGCTTACGTAAAAAATTCTGCTGTTCCAGGCTCAATTCGCGAGTCCTGGTGTCGAGCACGCATAAAGTCCCGATAGGATAGCCATCAGAACTTTGTAAATTCACTCCGCTATACATACGATAATGCAGGGGACCCCGCGTCAGCGGCAGGCGCGCCGTGCGAGGGTCCAGGTGCAAATCTGGGATATGGAGCTCACCATCCTCCAGAATCGCGTAGGAACAATAATCATAATCCCGTGGAATTTCGCGCGCCAATGATCCATGCGCGGATTTGTACCAGACCCTATCCTCATCGACCAGAGCGATGAAGGCGAATGGCGTCTCACACAAAGTGGCGGCAATCTCGGTCAAAAAATCAAAGTCGCTGTCAACAGGCGTGTCGAGCACGGCATAACGGCGCAACGCTGCCAAGCGCTTCTCTTCGTTTAGTGGGCGCGGAATAATCGTGCCGTAATTCATTCAATTCTCCATTCAGGGAGTGCAATATTACACAACCCAGCCTGCAATCATAGCGCGATCTGAGCAAAACGCTTCATGCCATACGCTATGACAAAACGAAGATGGGCAATTGACAACGGTCAATGATCAAACGCAAAAAAAATCAATTTTTCTGTCCGCAGCTTCACTTGCTTGCAAGATGCCTTGCAATGGCTTCCATACCATGTCGCTAGTAAGTTTTTGCATACAATCCTGATGCCCCAGCGGACACTCTCGTTGCTTGCATGGCGCGCACGCCAGACGTAGCGAAAGTGAATGGGAGATGTCCGAGAATGGTGGCGCATGATCGGGGTCAGTTGGGCCATATAAGGCAATGACAGGACGATTGAGCGCTGAGGCGATATGCAACAAGCCAGAGTCATTACTGACAACTGCAGCCGAACTGGCGATCAGGGCGACGGCTTGATCCAGCGTTGTTTTACCCGCCAGATGATGTACCGCTGGACAAAGGGTTTTGATCTCATCGCACACCGCATTGTCCTTGGGCGAACCTAGCAACACGATTTGCGCATCCGGATGTAATTTTAAAATACTGACAGCAAGCTGGGCAAAGTGCGAAGTTGGCCAGCGCTTGGCATTGCCAAATTCGGCACCTGGCGCAAAGGCGATGAGCGGATTTTGCGCGGACAAGCCTAGCATCCCTAACACTTGCCTTATCTGCTGGTCGGCTACGTGCAATGCCGGTCGCGGCAATGACGTTGGCGCCTGTGAAGCTGGCGTTGTCGCCAGTGCTGCATAAAACGGCACCATTGCGCGCGGTGCGACAGGATCGTCGTGATGCATCACATTGATCAGGCCGTAACGACTCTCGCCTATATAACCGATGCGCTTCTTGATGCCTGCCATCCACGGCAACAGAGCAAACTTCAAGGTATTGGGCAAGACATAGGCGCTGGCATAGCCACGCAGACGCAGCATTTGCGCAAAACGCCAACGTTCGCGCAATTGCAATGCGCCATGCTTGAAAGGGGTTTCCAGCACGGTATCGACTTCTGCCATGGCGCGCAATACCGGTGCCACCCAGCTTGGTGTCAGCACGTCGATCGGTTGCTCAGGATAGGTTTTCTTCAGCAACCCTAAGAGAGGCTGCGCCATCACGGCATCACCTATCCAGTTGGGCGCTATCACCAGAATTCGGGATGGAATTGGCTCAGCCATGATTACGCCGCAAACTGCAAGCGATACAAATTGGCATACACAGCGTCTTTGGCGAGCAACTCGGCATGAGTGCCGATTTCCACGATACGGCCGTCTACCAGCACCGCAATGCGACTGGCGCGCTCAATCGTTGAGAGTCTATGCGCAATGACCAAGGTAGTTCGGCCCTGCATCAGTCCATCCAGGGCAGCCTGCACCGCTCGTTCAGATTCAGTATCGAGTGCGGAAGTCGCTTCATCCAGAATCAAGATAGGCGCATTTTTATAGATCGCTCTGGCAATCGCCAAGCGCTGGCGCTGACCGCCGGATAAACGCATGCCATTGTCGCCTATCATCGTGTTCAGCCCTTCCGGCATATCGCTGATCACCTCTTTCAAATGCGCTGCCTGCACGGCTGCGGTAATTCTGTCCGGATCTGGCTGTGTGTCGCCGTAAGCGATATTCGCGGCGATCGTATCGTCAAACAAGACCACATGCTGACTGACCATGGCGATTTGTTCGCGCAGACTGGATAAGGAAATATCTTTCAGTGAGCGCCCATCGAGCAAAATATCACCAGAATCGGGCGTGTAAAAACGCGGCACCAGATTCACCAGCGATGTCTTGCCACCGCCCGACATACCTACCAGCGCAATCGTTTCGCCAGGTTGTATGCACAAATTAATATCTGTCAGCGCTTCCTGTTCTTGTTCAGGATAGGTGAAACTGGTGTGGTTGAATTCTAGCTTGCCCTGCGCTCTTGCCGCGAGGTGCGCGCCGCTGTCCCGTTCAGATTCTGCGTCGATCATGCCGAACACAGACTCGGAAGCGGCCAGGCCGCGCTGCATGGGGCCATTCAGATCGGCCAGACGTTTTAAGGGCGCCAGAAGCATCAACATCGAGGTAATGAAACTGACAAAAGCGCCCTGGGTAGTCGCGTCATCTCGGGCCTGCACTAAGGCCAGCATGATGACGATCGCCACCGCCACAGCTGCCAAAACTTGCGTGATCGGGGTAGTGGAAGCGACTGCCACCGTGGTCTTCATCGAATAGCCGCGCAATTTTTCGTTCTTTGCATCAAAGCGTTTTTGCTCATACTTCTGTCCACCGAAAATGCGGATCACCTGATGCGCGCGCGTGGTTTCTTCGATGACTTGAGTCAGTTCGCCATTCACTTCCAATTGCCTTTGATTGAGCAAGCGCAGACGCTTGCTGACCGCACGTATCAGCGCCGCCATCGCAGGGATCAGCACCAGTGTCACTGCAGTCAGTTTCCAGTTGACCCATAACAGATACACCATCAGCACGATCACCGTCAGTGAATCGCGGATCAGTGTGGTGATCGTGACTTTCACCATTTCAACGATCTGCTGCGCCTCGAACATGATGGTATTGATGATACGGCCGGATGATTCACTGTGATAAAAATCGACTGGCACACGCATAATTTTCGAGAAAATCTGGGCCCGCAAATCATTCAGCAAACGCGTCGAGATCCAGGTCATCAGATAGCTGGTAATGAAAGTACAGACGCCACGCACAAGAAAAACGCCGATAATAAAAGTCGGCACTTTCCATAGAGGCAGCTTAGTTTGTTCGCCTTTAAAGCCATGATCCATCAGATAACCAAACATATAGGGCAGTGCAACCTCAGTCAATGCGGTGCCGAGCATGGTTACCAAGGTCAGCAAGAGATAGCCACGATACTGGCAGATGGATATCCACAATCGCTGGAACACGGCTAAAGTAATTTTATTCATTTATTTCATTTTTTGTTACGCAGTATCCATGCGGGTTTCCAGCCATTTTCATGCCAGAAGGCTCATGGATACTGCGTGTTCTATTTCAATATTTCATCAACGTGGGCGTGGATAAGTGCGCTAAAGCTTCTTCACGCCAGCCAAGGGTATCGCCAGCAGAATCATAAACGCCATGCCAAAGACGCCATCACGCAAGACGGCATTAAACATGCCGCCGACCATCATGGTCATACCCAGCAATGACAGCAGCATTGCCCGCTCTTCATGCACGCCACTTTGCATTTGCCTGGCAATCAGCAATTGCTTGCACCATATCCATAACAACACCAGCAATCCAAATATGCCGAGCTCGGTGCAATATAACAAGTAGTCATTATGTGGCGTGGTCATGGTACCGCTCATCATGTCTTTTGCCTTGGCTTGATACAGAGGCATCCAATTGCCGATGCCATGTCCGCCCCACGGTTTTTCCGCGATCAGTTCAATCGTGTTCTTATAAATTTCCAGACGCATGCCATCTTCGGCAATTTGTTTTCCCTGACTGAAATCGCGGATCTGATGTACGGTGCACACGCCGCGCGTGAGCATAATATCCGTCGACTTCATTTGCGCATCGCGCATCGCATTCACAAGACAAGTCGCCGGTGCAGGCAGACCAGCGATGTAATTCATGCTCGCCGCTACCATCAGAAGCAGAATGAAGAGTGCAAGCAATTTACGCCAGGTAAAACTGAATTGACGAAATACTATAACCAGGCACAACAAGATAAAAATCAAACTAGCCGTGCGGGTTTTTGCCAGTAACAACAATGCGGTAACGACATAAAGCAAGGCCGCAGCACGCCAGGCTACGTGATCCTTTTGCCAGCGCCACGCGTGCAGCATCCATCCTGCAGCTAACGCCAGCAATATCCCAAACAGAATGGATTTATTCCCTTCGTATATGGCGTAACTGCGAAAAAATTTGATATTGGGCAGCCATTGCAAGGCGCTCAGGTAGTACAGGGTAGCGGCATAAACAGCGCCGGCAAAAAATATTTGCTGGGCTTTTTTTTGCCACGCACCCGCACCAACGGACAAAAATGGCAGCAGGAATAAGTAAGTTTGGTAGTGCAAGAAACCGGGCCAGAATTCACCTGCATGCCTGTCCTGAAATAGTCCGATAACAAGCGTCATGGCACTCAGGGCAAGTATTGGCAACAACATGGGGCTAGCGCGCACGTTTTGCCATTTTTCCGCATAACGACCTGAAACAATCAGACTGATATAAAACAGTAAAATGCCGCCATACATCACGCCTAGAGGAAAGAACAGGCTCAGCGGAAGCCAAGCCAATACCTGCTGTGGCAAAGCTAAGCGCCATGCGTCGTGCGCCGCTGGCGGGTTCATTTGGCGATCAGGCATATTCAATCTGCACGTTTTTTGGACTCAGCCAATCACCTAGTTTTTTTCTCAAATGGTCATCCGGGTTCACCCGCCATTGGTCCGCCAGATACAACTCGGCGCTGGCATCGTTATTTTGATAGCGGATAAGCACCGGACAGCCTTCCTGATTGATATGCGGCTTGAGGATGTCGGTCAATTTGGCCGTGTCTGCTTGCGCGCTCAGCGTGATGCGTAAGCCTTGCGAGAACTGCACCCTGGCGCGACCGATGTCCATCACTTTTTCAGCCGTGATACGCAAGCCACCCGAAAACCGGTCTTCAGAAACCTTGCCCAGCACCGCCAGGAATTCATCTTCCTTGAAAATGTTTTTGTACTGATCGGCCAGTTCGCTGTACACCGTGACATCGACGGTGGCGGTACCATCATCGAGGGTGACGATCAGAATTTTCCCACGCTGTGTCATCTGCGTGCGCAAACCAGAAATGACGCCACCGAGCAGCCGTAAATCGCGCGACGGATCAAGCTTTGCTAACGTGGTCTTGACGAATTGCCGCACTTCAGGCGCGTAGGCGTCGAACAGATGGCCTGACAGATAAAAACCCAGCGCCTGTTTTTCCTCGAGCAGACGCTGACGGTCTGACCACACCTCGGCCTTGATGTATTCCGGTGGCGGGATCATGTCATCGTCATCGCCGAATAAACTCACCTGATTTGCTGCCGCATCCGCCTGCAACGCTCCCTCCATCGCATAATCCACTGTGGCGAGCAAAATGGCCCTGTCTTGCTTCAGACTATCCATGGCACCGGCACGTATCAGCGATTCTATCGTGCGGCGGTTAACCTGACGTTTATCGACGCGCTTACAAAAATCAAACAGGCTGACAAACGGGCCGCCCGTCTTGCGCGCGGCAACGATATTCTCGATCGCATTTTGCCCCGATCCTTTTACCGCGCCCATGCCGTAACGGATCTGCGTTGCCTTCTTGCCTGGCACACCTACCGGCATGAAGCGATAATCGGATTGATTGATGTCGGGCGGCAGCAAGGTGAGCTTGCAGATATCCAGCGTGTCTTCCACCAAAATTTTGATTTTTTCGGTATCGTCCATCGCCAGCGACATATTCGCCGCCATAAACGCGGCAGGATGATGCGCCTTTAAATACGCAGTGTGATACGACAGCAAGGCATACGCGGCGGCATGCGATTTATTAAAACCGTAACCCGCAAACTTCTCCATCAGATCGAAAATCTCGTCGGCCTTGGCTTGCGACAAACCATCTTTAGCGGCGCCATCGCGGAAAATCTGGCGGTGCTCGGCCATCTCTTCGGCCTTCTTTTTACCCATTGCACGACGCAGCAAATCGGCGCCACCGAGCGAGTAGCCACCGACCACCTGCGCCATCTGCATTACCTGTTCCTGATACACCATGATGCCGTAGGTTTCCGACAAAATGCCTTCGGTACGTGGATCGGGATAATCAAATTTTTCGCCGTGCTTACGTTTGCAAAAATCCGGAATCAGATCCATAGGACCAGGTCGATACAAGGCCACCAACGCGATAATGTCCTCAAAGCGATCCGGCCGCGCATCCTTCAGCATGCCTTGCATGCCGCGGCTTTCCAGCTGGAACACGGCAACGGTCTTTGCCTTGGTCAACAGCTCATAAGATGCTCTGTCATCAAGCGGCAACTTGGCCAGATCAAAATCAGCCAATGAAGGATCGAGCATTTTGATATAGCGTACTGCCCTATCAAGAATCGTCAACGTAGTCAAACCCAAAAAGTCGAACTTCACCAAGCCGACGGCTTCCACGTCATCTTTATCGTATTGCGAGACCACACCGGTATCGCCGCCCTGCGTATAGAGCGGGCAAAAATCAGTGAGCTTACCTGGCGCAATCAACACACCACCGGCATGCATACCGATGTTGCGCGTAATGCCTTCCACCTGCTGCGCCAGATCCAGCAAGGTCTTCACTTCTTCTTCATTCTCCTGGCGCTCGGCCAGCATCGGCTCTTCGATAATCGCCTCGGCAATCGTCACCTGTTTGCCCGGCTTAAACGGGATCAACTTAGAAATGCCATCGCAAAACATGTAGCCGAAATCGAGCACACGACCAACGTCACGGATCGCACCTTTGGCCGCCATGGTACCGAAGGTGGCGATCTGCGACACGGCTTCCTTGCCGTATGTATCCTTCACATACTGGATCACGCGATCGCGGCCTTCCTGGCAGAAATCAATATCGAAATCGGGCATGGAGACGCGCTCAGGATTCAGGAAACGCTCGAACAACAAGTTGTACTGTAAAGGATCGAGATCGGTAATGAGCAGCGAATACGCCACCAGTGAACCCGCTCCAGAACCTCGACCGGGACCAACAGGTACGCCATTGTTTTTGGCCCACTGAATAAAATCAGCGACGATCAGGAAGTAACCCGGGAAGCCCATCTTAACGATGGTATCAGTCTCGAACTTCAGGCGCGCCTCGTAACGCGCCCTCTCCTGCTCACGCTTTTCCTCATTCGGAAACACTTGTGTCAGACGATATTCCAAACCTTTTTTCGATTCAGCCACCAGAAAATCATTGATGGTCATACCTTCAGGGGTAGGGAAATCCGGCAACTGAGGCTTGCCCAAAACCAGCGTCAGGCTGCAACGTTTGGCAATTTCGACCGCGTTTTGCAGTGCGACAGGCAGGTCGGCAAACAGAACGGCCATTTCCGCCTGAGTCTTAAAGCATTGCTGATCATTGAAGCGTCTTACGCGGCGGCCATTGGCCAGCATCTCGCCTTCAGCAATACACGTGCGCGCTTCGTGCGCCGTAAAATCTTCTTTGTTGATGAATTGAATGGGGTGGGTGGCCACCACCGGCAGACCCAGCTTATGCGCCAAGGCGACTGCCAGGCGCACATGATTCTCCATATTGGGTTGGCCAGCACGTTGTATCTCGATGTAAAAATGCTGCGGAAAAATACTCGCCCAGCGTTGTGCATAACGCTCGGCGGCATCCAGGTTACCGTTGTCGATAGCAATGCCGACGTCACCGAAATGGGCGCCAGACAAGGCGATCAAACCAGGTTCGCCGCCTTTCTCAAAAATCGCCTGCAGCCACTCAAACTTTAACTCGGCACGGCCACGATGCTGGTTCTCTATCCAGGCCTGCGCCAGTAGCTCGCACAGTTGAAGATAGCCAATACGGTTTTTGACCAAAAGTAATAAACGTGAAGGCTTGTCCCTGTCCGTCTCATTCGTGATCCAGACGTCACAACCTACGATCGGTTTAATCCCCTTACCGCGCGAGGCCTTATAAAATTTCACCATGCCAAACAGATTGGCGAGATCGGTCATTGCCAATGCAGGTTGCCGATCTTTGACAGCAGCCTTAACGACATCATCTATTCTCACCAAGCCATCAACAATCGAATATTCCGAATGCAGACGCAGGTGGACAAATTGGGGAAACGGAGGCGGAGAAACGGTAGATTGGGCGCTTGCGCCAGCAGTTTCAGCCGGAAGTATTAATTCATTAACGGAGGCAGTAGCGGATTCAGTATTCATCCCGCTATTTTACCGCGTTGCCCGACAAATTAAGAGATTGTGTTCAGGCTTGAAACCATGCCACGCAAGATTGAAGCGTTAACAAAAAGCCAGAAAAATCGCATTAAATAGATGTGACGACTGCAGGATTTCCTTTGCATTTAGGGCAAGCTGCTTTACTACAGACCATATCCAAGGCTATCGTTCTGCCTTATAATGCTATCGAATCAAAGACTTAACTACCTTATCGAATTTTTCATGCCCGCCCAAACTACATCCCAAGACAATCAATACATTAATATTTCTGCCTATAAATTCATCACGTTCAACGATACCGCTGAAAGACGTCCTGAATTTATTGCCAAGTGTGAAGAGCTCAATCTTAAGGGTACGGTACTACTGACGCCAGAGGGCATCAATATGTTCCTTGCCGGCTTGCGCAACGAAATCGATGCCTATATGGATTGGCTGCATTCCGATCCTCGGTTTGCGGATGTTGTAGCGAAAGAAAGTTTGTCGGATCATCAGCCGTTCACCAAGCTGCTGATCAAGCTCAAGCCCGAAATCATTACCATGCGCATGCCCTTGATCAAACCGGAAGACGGTCGCGCACCATCAGTGGATGCGCACACGCTCAAGCGCTGGCTGGATCAGGGACATGATGACAATGGCAAGGCCATCGTGATGGTTGATACGCGCAATGATTTTGAGGTGGATGTGGGCAGTTTCGACAATACCATCGACTATCGCATCACCAAATTCACCGAATTCCCTGCGGTCATTGAAGCCAATCGTGATGCCTTAAATGACAAGACCGTAGTGACCTTTTGTACCGGCGGCATCCGCTGCGAGAAAGCAGCAATTCACATGCAGAACGTGGGCTATGACAGCGTATATCAGCTAGAAGGCGGCATCCTGAAGTACTTTGAAGAAGTCGGCGGCGCGCACTATCACGGCGACTGTTTTGTGTTCGACTATCGCACCGCATTAAACCCGCAACTGGAAGCCACCGACACCACCCAATGCTATGCCTGCCGCGCCGTAGTGACACCGCGAGAACAATTATCGCCTTGGTACGTTGAGGGAAAATCGTGTCCGCATTGCAAGAAGGTGATGGAAAGCGGCCAAAGCCAATGTTCCGCGTAAATTTTCCGCCAAGTTACCACTAGATTGCCGGAACATACTCCCATCCAGTATCAATAAATGCAACCTCAATACGCAAGTAAACAGTGCGTATTGAGAGATGGATATACAATACTCCCTATATTTGCGATATTTTACTGCGGCAAGTCGAATACCAGCACCTCCGCACTGACACCATTCGTCAGGCGAAGCAATTCCTCATCCTGCAACATGAGCGCGTCGCCCGCACGCATGGCAATACCGTTGACGTTCAGCTGACCGCTGGCAAGATGGACATAAGCAAGCCGACTTTTGAGTAGGGCCAAGTTGGCTTCCTGCTCTGCGTCAAAAAGACCGACATACAATTTGGCATCCTGATGGATTTTAACCACCCCATTGGCACCATCCTCCGATGCAACCAGACGTAAGCGCCCCTGTTTTTCATCGTTGCTGAAGTGCTTTTCTTCGTAACCGGGTGCATCGCCGTTAACCGCTGGCTGTATCCAGATTTGCAATAAATGCGTTTTATTGTCTGGCGACGGATTAAATTCAGAATGCCGCACACCAGTACCAGCACTCATGCGCTGCACGTCGCCCGGGCGTATTGTGCTGCCGTTACCTATGCTGTCTTTATGTGCAATTTCACCTTCAAGCACGTAAGTAATGATTTCCATATCACTATGCCCATGCGTGCCGAAACCCATACCGGCGGCAATCCAATCATCGTTAATCACGCGCAAAGGGCCAAAGCCCATAAATGTCGGATCATAATAATCCGCGAATGAAAAACTATGATAAGACTCCAGCCACCCGTGGCTGGCATACCCGCGATCTTCAGATTTTCGTAATGTGAGCATATTTATTCCTCGGTCAAATTGTTGCGCTTCCGCTTAACACTACTATATACAAGCCCCATACTTAAGATATGGAAGAAATTATTTCCCATCCAAATAAAAAAACCGCCATAAGCAAAAATTGCTAAATGGCGGCTTATCCGGATTTACAAAGTATCGCGCTTCATCAACCCATACTCAATGAGGCGAATTATTTGACTATTCCACCCAATAAAGCAGCTCTTTTTTGCGGCTTGCCAGCGGCACTGCTATTGCTGACTGTTACAGCCGATGCGACATTTGCAGTAGCGCTTGGCTGATAAGGCTTGGAAAACCACGGATCAATTTTTTCTTTTGGCGGATTGTAGCTGCGCGCTGGACGCTCATATGCCTTGTCCGCTGGCTTCTCGGTCTCTGCACGACGAGGTTTACGCTCTGTGTGTAAAGCTGAACTGGCGACAAAACCAGCCAATTGCAAACGTACAATTTTTTGTTTGATCAACTTTTCGATATCGATCAATAAGCGTTCATCCTTATCGGTATGCAATGAAATAGCGTCGCCCTTCGCTCCTGCACGACCGGTACGACCAATGCGGTGCACGTAGTCTTCAGCGTTATAAGGCAGATCAAAATTAATCACACATGGCATTTCCGAAATATCAAGCCCGCGTGCCGCCACGTCAGTCGCAACCAAAACCTCAACTTCACCACGCTTAAAGGCTTCCAGTGCGCCCATGCGTTCTGTCTGCGACTTGTCGCCGTGAATCGCGGATGCTTTAACACCTTGCTTGACCAAATGCAGAGCCAAGCGTGACGCACCAATTTTAGTATTAGAAAAAACGATGACTTGCTTCAGGCCACGCTCACGGATAATAAAAGACACCGCATCGCGTTTTTCTTCTTCGGCAACCTTGTACAAAATTTGTGTAACGTTTTCCGCAGTCGCGTTGCTACGTGCAACTTCGATTGTCACTGGATTGGTCAAAAAACTGGCGGCTAACTTTTTAATTTCTTGCGAAAAAGTCGCTGAAAACATCAAATTTTGACGTTGTTTAGGCAATAAATTGATGATGCGCTGCAGATCGGGCAAGAAACCCATATCGAGCATGCGATCTGCCTCATCCATTACCAGAATCTGTGTTTGCGACAGATTAATGGTCTTTTGCTGAACGTGATCGAGTAAACGCCCCGGGGTGGCGATAACAATCTCGATTCCGGAACGCAATGCATCCTTCTGGGGTCCCATGTCAATACCACCAAAAACAACCGTCGCACGCAAAGGCGTGTGACGTGAATAGGCTTTGACATTTTCCGCAACCTGATCCGCCAGCTCACGCGTTGGGGTCAAGATCAATGCGCGTACCGGATGACGCGCCGGCGATGCACTGGTATTGGCATGCGCCATCAATAACTGAATAATCGGCAGGGCAAAACCGGCAGTCTTGCCAGTACCAGTCTGCGCCGCCCCCATTACATCGCGACCTTGCAATATGACTGGAATTGCCTGTTCCTGGATTGGCGTTGGGTAGACATATCCCTGGTCGCTGAGCGCCCGCAGAATGTCTGGCGACAACCCGAATGAATCAAAACGTACGGTGTCAGGAATTTGCTCTGGATGCGGCGTGGTATCGGTCATGGTATGCAGGTTGAGTCTCCGTGAGTCGAACACGGTATCTATGGATAAGTAAAAATTTCCATGATGTTGCGTCACAAGAGGTAAAGGCGTGAGGATAATACAATAGGGTCATATTATACCACCACACCATCAAGCGCCCTCCAAAGTCGGAATTTACCCTAATTTCAGGGCTATCAAGGATCGATTAACAAAACTGTAGCAGTGGAGACCCCGCCTTTTCCATCGCTGACAGTGTAGGTGAAGCTATCCCAGGCAAATCTGTTTTTTGGCAAAAATTTAATTTTATTTCCAACGAGGCTGACCATGCCATTATTTCCGGCAGGCTGAGTCATGCTAACGATAGTCAAAATATCTCCATCAGAATCCGCGTCATTAGCCAAAACATCTAGCTCGCTCTCGAGCACACCACTAACAACAAATCGATCATCTGTTGCGGTCGGTGCATGGTTTGGTGCAACAATGTTAACCAGCACATTCGCGGTCGATGTCACTCCGTGATTATCGCTAACGACATAACTAAAACTCGCCTGCCCATTAAAATTTGCAGGGGCACTAAAAACAATTTGGCTTCCGTCCACACGAACCATGCCTTGTGACGCAGTACCAACCGATACCAGACTTAGAATATCACCGGCATCGGAATCTGTATCATTACTAAGTACCGCAAAATTTGCCGTCGAGCCAGAAGCGACCTGATAGATATCATCTCTAGCCTGTGGAGCCCGATTTACCCAAGTACGAGTGGTCGTAGCTGATTGTATTTTTTGTTGCGTCCGGTAGGTATCAATCGTACGCTTATGCTCTGCAGGTGTACGCAGCGCGCGGCGCAACCAAGATGGCTCTTGCTCTATCAACTCACGTTTGTAGGTAACAATGGGGTCCGAAGTTATCTGAATTTGTTCCGGTATCTGAATTATTTCTTCTTTTTCTTTTACGCTGATAAATTCAAGATCAACACGACGATTTTTCTCGCGCGTTGCTGCTAAAGGTGGGAATTTAGGTTCGGATTTCCCTTTCCCGTCCACTACAATTTCATCCGCCTTCAAAACACCTTTTAGCAGAAAATAATCACGTACAGCGCTAGCACGCTCTAACGACAAACGTTGATTTAATTTAATAGAGCCCAGATCACATGTATGACCGACGATGCGAACATTACCTTCATGCGGACTATTAAGCAAAATTTCTGCCAGCCTATCCAATTCAATCTTTGCCGCATCGCTTAATTTTGCGCTACTCAGCTGAAAAAACGCATCTCCATTCATGCTAACGGACGTTTTGACCAAGCGAATTTCTTTACGAGCTGGAATGACGACTGGCGTCGTCAGCACAGTATCTTGTGCCACATTTCTATATTGCTTCGCAGGTTTACTACTATCGCCACCAAAACTATATCGATACATCAGCATGAACCGATTATCGTTACGTTCAATATCCAATGAACCAGATTTTCGATGCGAATCACCTTGCAAGGCAATGCTATGCGGGGTGCCCACAAAAAACTTCTCGGCTATCATCGAGACACCCCATTGTTTGGCGGAAACAACACCCCACTCATAATCCAGACCTGCAGTAAATCGCAGGCCTTGCTCTTCATAGTAACGACCGACCCTTGCCCCCACTCCGTACTCGTATGCACGTTCAAACATCCGAGTTGTTGTAGTAGTGGAAATATTATCTAGGTAATCGCGAGTGCTCTCCGAACCCCGTATTTGTGTCAATTCGGTACTAACAGAATCGGCGCCAAGTTGGCGGCGACCATTTGGACTGTAACTCAGGTATCCATTGCCAAAAAATGCATTATTCTCACGCCCAATTCCAAGACTAATCTTACGATCTCTTGCTTTATTTTGGTCAATGCCCGCAAAATACTTATTTACAGTTGCTCCAGATTGCAAATGGTAACTAAGCTTTAAGCCACCAACTGAATCCGCTATCCACGCATCAGCCAACCAAGCGCTATCGACTGTTTCAGATATCACATCGAATATTTCAGCACGCCAGGATCCGCCGTGCTGATAACCCAGGCCAATACGTGAATTGGCTCCTGTATATTGCAAATTTGCAGATCCCTGCGTTGCCTGAGATTGCGGTGAAAAAATACTTGGCACGTCTTGCGCAATAGCAATAGAGAATGGTGCTAAAAGCGAAATCAACAAAGATGAAATTTTGGGCTGTAAATTATGTTTGCGCATGCTGCAAAAAAAGGAATTGATCAGAGATAAAAGTATTGATTTAAGGTATTCGGATATAAAACTCGAACAAAATTTCATACTTACAATTAATGAATATTCAAACCCAAAAACAGAAAAGGGTTAGCGTTAACGCTAACCCTTTGAATCTGATGGTGGGCCTCCCGTGAGTCGAACACGGTACCAACGGATTATGAGTCCGCTGCTCTAACCAACATGAGCTAGAGGCCCTTTAAAAATCAAGCGCCGATTGTATTACATTACGGGTCCTAAACACAAGTCAATGCCTCATACTTTTGCATTTCATGACAACATATTTAGCACAACAAAGCTTGATCAGTTCATGACTCATACCTTCGGCAAGTCGTTGCTCTAATTACCTTCGAGGAAACTCTTAAGTTTGTCAGAGCGAGATGGATGGCGCAATTTTCGCAATGCCTTGGCTTCAATCTGGCGAATACGTTCACGTGTCACATCGAACTGCTTACCCACCTCTTCAAGCGTGTGATCAGTAGACATCTCAACACCAAAGCGCATGCGCAATACTTTTGCCTCGCGTGGCGTCAAAGAATCTAAAACATCTTTCACCACATTTCGCATGGATGCATGCAAAGCAGCATCAGCCGGCGCCAAAGTATGATTATCCTCAATAAAATCCCCCAGGTGAGAATCATCGTCATCGCCAATTGGTGTTTCCATGGAAATCGGCTCTTTGGCAATCTTCATGATCTTGCGGATTTTATCTTCCGGCATTTCCATCTTGATCGCCAATGTTGCAGGATCAGGCTCCGCCCCGGTTTCCTGCAAAATCTGACGCGATATACGATTCATTTTATTGATCGTTTCTATCATATGAACCGGAATACGAATGGTGCGCGCCTGATCAGCGATAGAACGTGTGATTGCCTGGCGAATCCACCATGTTGCATAGGTCGAAAATTTATAGCCGCGACGATATTCAAATTTATCGACCGCCTTCATCAAACCAATATTACCTTCTTGAATTAAATCCAGAAATTGCAGACCGCGGTTGGTGTATTTTTTTGCGATAGAAATCACCAGTCGCAGATTGGCCTCAGTCATTTCGCGCTTCGCCTTACGTGCCTTCATTTCACCGGCCGACATCTTTTTATTGATGCCGCGCAGATCAGGCAAAGGCAAGACAACACGCGCCTGCAAATCAATCAATTTTTGCTGTAGCTGCTGTACAGCAGGAATATTCCGGCCCAAAATTGCGCTATAGGAATGTCCGGCATTCACTTCACCCTCAACCCATGCAAGATTGGTTTCATTACCTGGAAAAACTTTGATGAAATGTGCGCGCGGCATATTGCAGCGATTAACCACTACATCGAGAATTTGCTTCTCGACATGGCGAACTTCGTCCACTTGCCCACGTAAAGTGTCACATAATTTTTCAACTACTTTTGCGGTAAAGCGAATGCCCAACAATTCATTGGAAATTGCTTCTTGCGCCTTGATATAGGATTTGGAGTTATATCCTTCTTTTTCGAAGGATTTTCGCATTTTGTCGAAATTGGTCGAAATGATTTCAAATTTCGCAAGCGCTTCACGTTTAAGCTGTTCTAGTTGCTCAGCGGAGATGCCGGCAGCAACAGCTGCGGCGTCTTCTTCATCTTCTTCATCCTCATCCTCATCCTCGTCCTCGTCATCCTCTTCCTCAACGACGACAACTGGGGCAGGCTTTTCTTCTTCCTCTACTGCATTGGGATTAACCAAGCCATCGACGATATCATCCACTTTGATTTCATCATTAGCAATGCGATCGGCAGCAGCCAAAATTTCAGCAATGGTGGTTGGACAGGCCGAAATCGCCTGAATCATGTCCTTCAAGCCTTCTTCGATTTTTTTCGCGATAACAATCTCACCTTCGCGCGTCAGCAACTCAACCGTTCCCATCTCACGCATGTACATGCGGACCGGATCAGTAGTGCGACCAAAATCGGAATCAACTGTTGACAATGCAGCTTCAGCCGCAGCCTCTACCTCATCATCATCGCTGGTCACCGTAACAACGTTATCAGACAAAAGCAATGCCTCGGCATCAGGCGCTTGCTCATAAACTGCCACGCCCATGTCGTTGAATGTACCGATAATGCCTTCAATCGCCTCCGGATCGACGACATTCTCCGGCAAGTGATCGTTAATTTCCGCAAATGTCAGGTATCCGCGATCCTTACCGAGCTTGATCAAGGTTTTCAGTTTCTGACGCCGACGCTCCAACTCTTCGGCAGTCGCCTCTGGATCTGCAGAAAAAGCATCTTTTAACAACGCTTTCTCTTTCGCCTTACGATCTTTAGCCTTGGCCTTATCAATCGCTTTCATCTCGGCGCGCTCAACCGCATTGAGCGCAGCCATTTCCTCATTCTCGGGCTGATATTCTTTCGGTTTGCGACCGCGACGACCAGGCACTTTTACGCCGGGCAAAATATATCCAGACGTGTCAATGGACGCCAATACCGCAGCATCAGTAGTTTGGCTGACAGTAGGCGCAGAACCAGTCTTAATTTCTTGCATTTCAGAAGGCTTATCAGCTTTTGCTGAACTTTTTGCTGGCTTAGCTACTGACTTGGAGTCGATTTTGTTAATTGTCACAGAAGCTTTCAATGGTGCAGTTTGTGGCTTATCCGCATTTTCATTTGGTTGCTTGCCTGAAGAGAGATGTATCGCTTTAGTGGAAGTCATTTCTTTTTTTACCGCCGGCTTTGCATTCTTGCCCTTTGTTTCTTGTTCAGCCAATTTAATGACTGATTTTGGCTCTACTTTGCTTTTATTTCTCATCTTTGGTATTTCACTTACAACTTCCACTGACATTGGCTTCGCAGGCGTCTTCTTTACTTTAGGCGCATTAACATCTTTAGCAACCTCTTTTTTAGCAACAGACTGACTTGCAAGCGGCGTGGCTTTCGCTACGCTCGGTGTTTTTTTTGGAGGTATCGGCTTGGCAGTTGACTTAGTTACAGATTTCTCTGCCGATTTTACGACAGCTTTAACAATTGGCTTGGTCGAAGCCGATTTAGTCGCAAGCTTAGTTGTTGCGGATGTTAGTTTTTTCGCGGGTTTCTTCATTGCGTTAGCCATTGAATCGAACCTACCAGTTCCGAGAATCGGTCTATTCCACGCAAAAAAACAATACGCTACCGCCAGATTATAGAATCTGCGCGCAGCGCACTATCCGTTTTTATGCCAGACAACCCGAGTCTCAGCGCCGGTGTTTTGGGTTACTCGGAGGAGCATTTGCTCACCTAAACAACACATTCCCAGCGTTGACATAAACGACCTAGCCAGGAATGGAAACAACCTAAGACCTTGAATCGAAAGCTTTTAATTATAGCACGCGACAGGGATTTTCTCTAGCCCAGAGGTCAATAAACCCACCTCATATGATGAAGCATGAAAAACCCCACGAATTTATTATGTCGCCATATAAATGCAAAATAACAATTTAACACAAAGACACGCACAAAATTTCCCTATCGTGCAGCCTCTACTTCTGCCTGACGACGAATTTCTTCCTGCAATAGAGTAATTTCTCGATACCGCGCGATATCTGCAGGATCTCGCAAGCCACCGGCAGCCAACCGCATCATCTCAACCTTCAAAACTTGAGAACTGATTTGACGCAACGCTCCCGCCAATTCCAACTTCACCACATCAAAATCGGTTTCCGTTTGTTCAGCTATCTCGGCAATTAAAATGTCAAAATCAGATCCTGTTGCACGCAAACGCTCCGCAAGTGCTGCAAAATTAGCCTGCTCACCCATTTCCTGAGAAACACTCACCAATTGCGTTAACATTTCAGCACCATCGGGTGCCAATTTCGCCGCATCGTCCAATATGGACTCATCCAGCATGAACGCCAAAGACGGATGAGCAACCAAAATCCGCATGACCTGACGCTCCAAGCCAACTGGTGCACTACGCTTGCTTTTGGGAGGTGCGACTCGGGCACGAGCTACCGGTTGAGAAAGTTCAAATAAAGACTCAATCTCAGATGGCGTAGTTTGCGTCAGTTGCGCCAAACCACGCACCATTTGCAAACGCAAACTGGACGGTGCCATTATTTGCAATAACGGTTTAGCATCAAACTGCGCCCTGGCTCGCCCCTCAGCAGTTGCCAGATCGCCATCACCAACAACCTCCTTCAGAAAAAATTGAGATAAAGGCATTGCATCCTGCACCTGCACCTCAAAAGCATCGGCACCCAGTTCACGAATATAGCTATCAGGGTCATGCTCAACCGGCAAAAACAAAAATTTAATGACTTTATTATCATTGACATGCGGAAGGCACGCATCTAACGCGCGGCGTGCGGCACGACGCCCCGCTTTATCACCATCAAAACTAAAGACGACGTGATCAGTTTGCCTTAACAGCTTTTGCACATGGGTTGATGTACAGGCAGTACCAAGGGTTGCCACCACTTGCGGAAATCCCAATTGCGCCAGGGCAACCACATCCATATACCCCTCCGTCACCAGGACATAACCCGCATCACGAATGGCCTGACGCGCCTCAAATAAACCATACAACTCATGGCCTTTTTGAAACAATGGTGTTTCAGGTGAGTTGAGATATTTAGGCTCACCCTGGTCCAGAATGCGCCCACCAAATCCTATTACCTGCCCTTTAGTATTTCTGATCGGAAACATGATACGTTCGCGAAATCGATCATAACGTTTACGACTTGAAGCATCTTCGTCACTTTTATCAATGACCAGGCCAGCCTCAACCAAAGCTGGCGAAGCATAATCTGAAAAAACACTACGCAAGCCATCCCAGCCTTCGGGAGCATAACCAAGGCCAAACCGCGCCGCGATCTCACCTGTCAAACCACGTTTTTTTAGATACGCGACAGCAGACTCCGCCCCGCGTAGTTGCTGCCGGTAATAGTCACATGCTCTGGTCATCACATCGCTGAGCGCCAAACTCCTGGCATTCACCTCGGCACGTTGCGCTGGCAATAAGCGGTCATCTTCCGGCACGATCATTCCATTACTCTGAGCCAGGTCCTTGACAGCATCAACAAAATTCATGCCGGAATACTCCATCAAAAATCCGATGGAGGTGCCATGCGCACCGCAGCCAAAACAGTGATAAAACTGTTTAGTCGGGCTAACGGTAAAACTGGGAGATTTTTCGTTATGAAAGGGGCACAAACCCATAAAGTTTGCGCCACCTTTTTTGAGTTGAACGTACTTACCCACAACGTCGACTATATCAACGCGGGCAAGCAAATCCTGAATAAAGGTTTGTGGGATCAATTAGCAATACTCAAGCAAGGCCATCAGACTAACGCCAGACCAACAAATCGCAGCACGCAGAAATTAACGCGGCGCGAGCGCAGCCTTGACCAATGCAGAAACCACGGTCATGTCAGCACGACCCGCCAGTTTTGGCTTAAGTAGCGCCATCAGCTTACCCATATCTTGCGGTCCGGACGCGCCGGTTTCAGCCACTGCAGCGGCAACTGCCGCCTGCATTTCTGCCTCAGTCAATCCTGCTGGCATGTAGGCCGATAAAATTGTCAGCTCAGCTTTTTCGATATCCGCCAGATCCTGACGTCCACCTGCCTCAAACTGACTGATAGAGTCTTTGCGCTGCTTGATCATCTTTTCAATAATCGCCAACACCATCACATCAGTCAATTCAACGCGCTCATCCACTTCTTTTTGCTTCATGGCCGCAGTTATCAGGCGAATCGTACCCAGCTTGACAGCCTCTTTAGCACGCATCGCGGATTTCATGTCTTCGGTGATTTGATCTTTTAAGCTCATATTGCCCTCTGAAGATTTACCCAGCCTGGCAATTCATTTGAATCGCAGCAAAAGGCAAATTGAAAGTGGATTGATAAAATAACAAAGCCCGCTGCGGTACACCGGAGCGGGCATGCAAACCTAATGACAAATGAATCTAGAAATGCGCCAAGGAAACCTTAGGCAACAGTTCTGAATTAATACATCTTTTTAGGCAATTGCTGACTACGAATACGTTTGTAGTGACGTTTTACTGCGGCTGCCAGCTTGCGCTTGCGCTCTGCAGTTGGCTTTTCGTAGAACTCGCGAGCGCGCAAATCGGTCAACAGACCGGTCTTTTCGATGGTACGCTTGAAGCGACGCATAGCGACTTCGAACGGCTCGTTTTCTTTAAGGCGAATTGTGGTCATGTAAGTTCGAACCAATGAAAAATTATAGGAAGAACGAAATAATAGCAGTAAATTCTAAAATAGGGAAGCCTCATCATCAAATCCCTTTTCAAATAAACTCAAATAACTTCGATGCGTTTACTTTATTGCCGTCTGTAACACCCAAAACAGCGTACTGCTCTCTATGGCGCTAAAAATTCGCCTGCTTACCAGAAGCAAGACAACAGCTAAAAGTAATCGGGCAAGAATACAACATTTTACTAAACTGCCTGGCCAGCGACAAAACCGGACGCCCAGGCCCACTGAAAATTAAATCCACCCAGCCAGCCGGTAACATCCACCGCTTCGCCTATGAAATACAATCCCGGTACCTTACTTGACATCATGCTTTGCTGAGATAACTCTCGCGTATCGACTCCACCTCGTGTTACCTCGGCTTTTCGATACCCTTCCGAACCGCTAGGCAACAACTCCCAGCGATTGAGTTTATCGCCGAGTAATTTCAAGCGCTTATCTTGCATATCGGCAACTCGGGTATCACCTGCAAAACCGTGAGCAGTCAATAGCCCATCAACCAGGCGCGCCGGCAGATAGGCGGATAAGTAATTGGCCAGATTCTTCTTGGTTGTCGTTTTGGCCTCAATCAAATCCTGCGCCACATCCATTTCAGGCAGCAGATTGACGCGAATGGCTTGCCCTGCCTGCCAATAGCTTGATATCTGCAACACTGCCGGTCCCGACAAGCCCCTATGCGTCAACAACAAATCCTCGCGGAATACGATTTTATTCTTTTTCTCGCCGGTCTCTATATCAACTTCCAACGAAATACCCGACAAGGGCGAAAACGCTTCCCAGCTTGCCGCATCAAAAGTTAAAGGAACCAGGGCTGGCCGGGGTTCAATCACGTTAAGATTAAACTGCTGCGCGACCTTGTAGGAGAAATCGGTCGCACCTATCTTGGGGATCGATAAACCGCCAGTAGCAATCACCACACTATGTGCATGGATTTCACCCTGCTCGGTATTAATCACAAAACCATCTTCAGTATTTTGCACATCCATCACCTTGCATGGCATGCGCCAACTTACTTTGCCAAGCTCGCACTCGCTCTTGAGCATGCGAATAATATCTTCCGCGCTATCGTCGCAAAATAGCTGCCCTTTGTGTTTTTCATGAAAGGCAATCTTATACCGCTTCACCATCGCCAGAAAATCCTGGGGGGAATAGCGCGACAAGGCGCTCTTACAGAAATGCGCGTTCTCCGAAAGAAAATTCGCCGGGCCAGCATGCAGATTAGTAAAGTTACAGCGTCCGCCACCAGAAATGCGAATTTTTTCCGCCAGCTTGCCCGCATGGTCGATGACAACGACACTCTTGCCACGCTGCCCCGCAACGGCGGCACACATCATCCCGGCTGCGCCGGCGCCGATGACAGCTACATCATATTGCTGCTTATTTCCTGCTTTATGCTCCAACTTAGTCATCGCCAGCTTTTCTTGAATTAAAAAACGAGCCTGATTGTAGCCGATTAGCTTATGTCCATGAATTCGAATCAGTACATCTTGCATACGGCCGCAATGACGACGACAAATCAACAAGGAAATCCAATTGACGTGCACTGTTAATCGGATAACATAAGGCCACCATTTCTCCCGGAACAGATCATGATTAAAATCATAAAAATCGTCGCACTCGTCATTTTTATCGCATTACCGTTCGCAATTGTGATGGCAGGACAGCTTGGCTTATTAAGCGGCAATCGCCCTACCGATCTCGGCCTGAAGAATGGTTTGCTCAAACCACCAGTCAAGGAATACTGGAATGTCGTGTCGAGCCATGCCGAAAAACAGCCACATACGGACTATCACGTCATCGCGCCGATCAAGTACAGCGGCAGCGGCAAAGAAGCCTTTACCAAGCTCGCGACCATCGTGCGCGGCATGGATGGCGCCAACGTGATCACCCAGGAAGACACTTATCTTTATGCCGAATTCACAAGCAAAATATTGAAGTTTACCGATGACGTGGAATTTGTTTTGGATGAACCGGCGGGTGTCATCCAGATGCGCTCGGCATCACGCCTGGGCCGTAAAGACTTGGGCGTAAACCGCAAGCGCCTGGAAACAATCCGTACCCAATTTAGTGCTTAGTGGGCATTGACAATCTGCAGCTGAAAAGTAAGCAGCGCCACCACGCAATCCCCATGCGCCTCTCCAGCCTGCCTGGCCTGCAAGGCGCATGGATGTTGCGTGCTGGGCCTGCCCGTTTCAGATAATTGCGCGTCGCCACACACCATGGAACTAATGGCGCCGATACCAATCGAAGCAAGATCAAAAATCCGCCAAACGCAGTAATACCCATGCTCATATTACCCATGTCTACGCGGATCAACACCCAACGATGGATTACTGCGTTTGGCATCCTTTGCCTGCATCTGGCGGTTTTGTGGATAGCCAGACCCACCAACAATCAGCACCACATTAAGGTGGTGCAGTACCTACAAACCTTCAATGTCAGTCCAGTTGAAAAACTGCTTAACAAAACGATAGAGCCAATGCCAATGCCACTGCCCGCGCGCAACAGCAAGCCCGGCAATGAACGCAAAGCGGATATTGAAGTAGCGATCAGCGCCCCGCAAAACACAATAGGCATCACGCTGCCCGACGCGTCGATCACTGAAAATAGTCCCGCGCTCAATGTGGAAGCGCTACGAAATCAGGCGGTGCAAATAGAACAATCTCGTGAAAAATCCGGCATAGAAAAAATGAATGACAGAAAAAAACTGAATATGAGTATCGAAGCGAGATTAGACCGCGAACTAAATCAGGTTGTGCTGCCTGAATGCCGCGCGGCACTCCTGGGCAAACCCATGATAGAAAGAATGATGATCATTCAAAATCATCAGCGTGAAAAATTTTGCCGGTAAATGGCAGGTGACTAATCGCATCCTAAATTCATTCACTCACGGACGCCAACCCCGCCTGTTCTCAGGCCGCATTCACACATCCGTTTGCCAGACCCGTCATCTGATCGGCGCAACGCACCACCTCACCAATCACAATCACGCTCGGACTGCCTAAGCCAGAGGTGGCGAGATCGTCCGCCAGCTGTCCAAGGCAGGTAATCAATTGCGATTGACTTGCGCGGGTGGCGTACTGGACAACTGCGACTGGCGTCTTGCTTGACAAGCCACCGGCAATCAATTCATCCTGAATCGCGCGGCAATGCGCCACACCCATGTAAATCACCAGCGTCAAGCCGGTTTTAGCCAGCGCAGCCCAATCGGGATTGGTGTCGGCACTCTTGCCGTGTCCGGTGACAAAAATCGCCCCCTGCGACCAATCTCTATGCGTCAACGGAATTCCCAAAGAGGCTGGCGCGGCTAGTCCGCTGCTGATGCCATTAACCACCTCGACCTCGATCCCCTGCCCCATCAGATGCTGACGTTCTTCACCACCGCGCCCGAAGATAAATGGATCACCGCCCTTCAGACGCACTACGCACTGACCTGCCCTGGCTTCGGCCAGCATCATCTTTTCGATGAACACTTGCGGGGTCGATTGACAACCGCCACGCTTACCCACATGCACCACGCGCGCCGCTGGCGCCGCATGTTGCAGCACATCAGAATTCACCAAGTCGTCAATCAAGATCACATCCGCCTGCGCGATGGCCTTGACCGCTTTTATGGTCAATAAATCAGGGTCGCCCGGCCCTGCGCCTACCAAAAATACCTTGCCTGTTTTATTCATGACGACTCCATTGCCTGTCTGCTTGCCTGCTTGATTAATCACACGCTCACGCGCCTGATCCAGACCGTATGCAAGTTGTATTCCAGCTTAAAATCGCTTTGAACGCAGATCCGCCCTAAAAAAATCGGCTCCACTCACCAAAACAGTGCAAGCCATTGGCGCACTGACGCAAAAAATCTGCCTCGTCCTTGGCCTGCCGCAGGATTCGAAAATCGAAAAAATGTTTTCTATCGCCAATAGTTTGTTTGCAATTTACAACGTCTTAATTCTCTTTTCTAAAAAGTAGTTGTATTTGAAGAACTAATTCTTGACTTGCCACAAGCAAAAAGAGATAAAGCTTTATCGGACGCGCAAACGTTTGCGCGTTTGGTTGCAATGCATTAATAGATACGCTAACGGCCCCTTTATCGGTAGGGCTTTATGCACAGATTTAGCTCGTTTTTTGCTCGATTAATTGAAAACTAACCTGGGATTGATTCCATGCGCCAATCAACATCACATCAGCGATTTATACCAAGCAGCACGCTCTCATTAATCGCTCTCGCCGTCGCTACTGCATTTCCGGTACAGGCGGCATTTGCCCAGGCGGCAAAACCTGCGGGCGACGAAGCCGGCCAGCTCGATACCGTGATCGTCACTGGTCAGCGTCGTTCAGAGAATCTGAAAGACGTGCCATTGTCGATCTCCGCGATCAAAGGCGAAGCCTTGGATACTTACAATGCCAGCGGCCAGGACATCCGCTTCATGGCCAGCCGCATCCCTAGCCTGAATGTGGAATCCGATTTTGGTCGCGTCTTCCCGCGCTTCTATATTCGTGGTCTGGGCAATACCGATTTCGATTTGAATGCATCGCAACCTGTCGGCCTGATCTATGACGATGTGGTACAGGAAAACCCTATTCTTAAAGGCTACCCGGTTTTTGACGTCGATCAGATCGAGGTATTACGCGGCCCGCAAGGCACTTTATTTGGCCGCAATTCGCCAGCTGGGGTAATCAAGTTTGATTCCGCCAAGCCTAGCAATGCATTTGAAGGTTATGCCAATATTGGCTACGGCAACAACAGCGCCTTCAACCTTGAAGGTGCGGTTAATGTGCCTTTGAACAAGGAATGGGCAATGCGCTTTTCGGGTCAGTCACAAAACCGTGACGACCGCGTACACAATCCGCAAAGCACCGGCACCAAGGATCTGGAAGGCTACAAGGACAATGCCGCCCGCCTGCAACTGCAATACACGACCAAAGATTTCAGCGCCCTGTTCAATGCGCATGGCCGTGATTTATCGGGCAACGCCACGCTGTTCCGCGCCAACATCATCAAAAAAGGTACCAACGATCTGGTCCCCGGCTTTGATTATGCCAATTACCCGACCGATGGCATCAATACGCAAACCCTGAAATCCTCGGGTGTCAATGCACGCCTGCGCTGGGATCTCGATGGCATGACTCTGTACTCGATCACTGCCTACGATAAAGCAAAGCTGTATAGCCGCGCTGACGTTGATGGTGGGTTTGGATGCAACTCTGTACCTTGGTGTCCACCAAATACGGTCACAGGCCCTGGAAATTTATTCAACGCTGAAACAGCCGATGGCGTACCCGATCTGAAACAAATCACGCAAGAACTCCGCCTGCAATCGAACACCAAAGACCCATTGCAATGGATAGCTGGTTTGTACTTCTTTAAAGAAGACATTCAGGTCGATAGTTTCAACTTCGATTCGTTGGCTCCTGGCAATCCACAGAATGGCTATGCGGTGCAACATCAGCACGCCAAATCCTGGGCCAGTTTTGGTTCGGTCAATTATGCGGTAAGCGATGCGTTTAAATTGCGTGCCGGCGTTCGTTACACTAGCGACAAAAAAGACTTTGACGCACAACGCACTGGTGCAGGTGGCACGCCGTTATTGATAGCCCATCCGGAATCGACCAATGTCAGCTGGGATCTTGGTGCCAACTACACGGTAGATAAAGCAACCAGCGTTTATGCGCGCATCGCCACAGGTTATCGTGCGCCTAGTATCCAGGGTCGCGTATTGTTCGGAAACGATATTTCAATCGCCAACGCAGAAAAAAACCTATCCGTTGAAGCCGGTATCAAGCAAGATTTGTTTAACAATACTGCCCGCATCAGCGCCTCGGTATTCCGCTACGATGTCAAAGACTTGCAGCTAACTGCAGGTAGCGGCAGCGTCAACCAAAACAGACTGGTGAATGCAGATAAAGCCACGGGCCAAGGTGTTGAAGTGGAATTTCTGGTCAACCTGAACCGCAATTTCAAGGCAACTATCGGCGGCAGCTACAACGATACCGAGATCAAGGATGCAAAGCTGTTCGTTGCCCCTTGCGGTGGTGGTTGTACAGTCACCAACAAAGCTGGCCCAGTGGCTGGCACGGTGTTAATCGGCGGCAATCCGTTGCCACGCGCACCTAAGCTGGTCGGCAATTTCTCCTTGCGTTATAACGCTGCGTTGGGCGATGGCGAGATCTATGCCTACACTGACTGGTCGTTCAAAGACACCTACAACATGTTTTTGTACGAAGCCAAGGAATATACCGCCAAGTCCATGCTGGAAGGCGGCTTGCGTGTCGGTTACAAGTGGGCTGATGGCAAATATGAAGTGGCAGCGTATGGCCGCAATATCACAGACAAACAGCAAGTCATCGCTGCAATTGATTTCAATAACCTCACAGGTATTTTGAATGAACCACGCGCCTACGGCGTACAGTTCAAGGTGAACTTCTGATCGAAGTGAGCCTGTAATGCAAAGCGCCGGATAACCATCCGGCGCTTTTTTTTAGAGCAAATAAAAACTATCGGGTGCGCAACATCTTTGCCACCATCGCGCAATGTTCGACCTGATCTGCAATGTTTGGCGGTACCGGGATGTCGCCTTTCAGCACCGCAGTGATCCAGGCCGCCGTTGCCGCTGCGTCACAGGACTCCGGCGTATCCGGCAAATCGCCCGCAACGCTCTGATGCGTATGGACCAGGGTCGTGCACTCGCCTTCGTGATACCAATCTATCTGCTGCGCCCGCGCCGTATTGGCGACCGTTTCGCCTTCGGTACCGCGCATCAAAAACGCATCGCCCCTGTCACGCGGCGCTACCTGGCTGAAATAGTGTTGCAGCATCAGCAAATATTCGGGGTGAGTATACGAAGTCAGCCTCAATGCCGGCGCAGCGAATGGTTGCAAAATCTTTACCAGCGTATGGGTAGAATTGCGCACCCCAAGAATGCGGCGCATGGCCAGCAGGCGCGCCATCGCAGGCGACAACACATCAATGGCCATGAAAGCCGGCAAGTGCTGCGCCATCTGCGCCTCGGCTTGCGCTACCGATTGCGCCAACGGGTGATGCAATGCTGCAAAAATTTCTGCCGTCGCCACCCTTCCCGCATCATGCAAGACGCCATGCACCAGCACCGGCACGCCTTTGCGCGCCAGCAGCAATGCCAGCAGCGGTGTCAGATTGGCTTTCTTGCGCGCCCCGTTATAAGTGGGAATGATGACAGGCGCATAGGCAGATGCAGCAGGCGCATTGAGCAAGGTCGTGGCCGCTTCAGCCGCCGCCAGAAAGCCGGCGATCTCTTCCACCGATTCGCCCTTGATGCGCATGGCGAGCAAGATGCCGCCCATCTCCAGATCCGAGACGCGGCCCTCCAGCATCGCGCCGTATAAATGTTGCGCATCCTCGCGCGACAGGCTGCGCGCACCGTCCTTGCCGCGGCCGATTTCTTTAATGAAACGGGCTGCGGCCAAGGGTTCCCTGACTTCCATTGTCTGATTTTTTTCCATGGCGATAGCTTACACCGGGCGACGGCGACTGGCAAAGCGCTTCACATCAGTCCTGATCCGTTCAAAATAAAACAGGCACCCGGCCAGAGCGCACTATCCATGCGGGTTTCCAGCCATGTTGCTCTGCAAGGCGCATCAACATTGCGTGCTGGCGTTGCCACTTAAACCGAGATTTTCCATTGGGCGCACCAGAGGTGCTATTTGAGCGCTGACGGCGCATTTTCGGTCATTTTTGCCGTTCTTCGTTGCTCATGGCTAGCCATGAGTGCCTCATTCACGCCAAAACTGCCTCGAAAAGTGCATCCATCATCATCTCAAATCCCAATGGAAATTCTCGGTTAAAAAAGTGTGCAGATCGCCCAATAATTGATAAGCTGCGCGTCTTGCCAACATTCAAGCGTCAGATTCACGTGTCCAGACAAATTTCCAGATTCCTTATCATCGCCTTATTGCTTGCAGGTACAGTCCTTACTTATTTTGTCATCCAGCGCGGCACCGGTCCTGCCGCCCTGCTTGCGCTGGTGACAAAGAAAGCGGCTCCCACCGTTCTTGGCTGGCCCGCGCAGGTCACGCCATTATCCGGTGGCGGCAGCTCTGGCCTGCTTGATGTGCCGGCTGGACAGGCTGCGCAGGCGCGTTTCGGCGATCCGTTCGGCCTGGTGCTGGACCGGCAGGGCAATATCTATGTGGCCGATGCGGGCGAGAATAATCGCATCCGCAAAATCACGCCGGCTGGTGTGGTCACGACTTTTGCGGGTTCGCACGAAGGTTACGCGGATGGATTAGCAAGCGCCGCCGCCTTCCATACCCCATCGGCTCTGGCGATCGATGACGCCGGCAATATCTATGTGGCCGACACCGGCAATAACGCCATCCGCAAAATCACTCCACAGGGAATGGTAAGCACGCTGGCGGGCAATGGCAAGCCGGGTTATCTCGATGGGGCCGCCGCAGAGGCGCAATTCAATGGCCCGATTGGTGTTGCCGTTGACAAGACCGGCAAGGTGTATGTGGCCGATACCTACAACGACAAGATTCGCCTCATCTCGCCTGATGGCCAGGTCAGCACCATCGCCGGCGGCGCTCGGCCCGGATATCAGGATGGTCTGGCGCAAGACGCCTTATTCGATACGCCCTGCGCCCTGGTCATCAATGCCAAAGGCGAGCTGTTTATTGCCGATACCAGAAACAACGCCATCCGCAAGATAAGTGGCGCGGGCGAGGTGACAACCGTGACACGCGCCTTGCCGGAAGACCAGGATGCATTGATGAAACGCCCTATCGGCCTGGCCCTGACCCACGATGGGTTTCTGTATGTGGGCGAAATGTCTAACGGCCGCATTCTGCAAATATCGCCAGGCAACGAGTTGCGCGGCTTGACAGGGATCGACATTGATATCGTCAGCGGCGACGACATCAGCCTGCGCCTGCAACGTCCGGTCGGTATCGCGATCGATAAAGCGGGCAGCCTGATCGTCACTGACGCCACCAACTTTGCCGTGCGCAAGATCATGCCGAAGGCAAGCAATCCACCAGCAATATCGGTGGCAACACCGGTAGCAACACCAGTGGCAACGGTCATGCCGCCAGTACTCGAGAGCAGCGCCGCCGCTGCGCCCGCGACCGCTAGCTTTCCGTGGCCGCTGAAACCGCAGAATCAGCCGCGCGAAGTGGTCGGCACTATCGGTGAAGTGCGTGGCAATTACGAGGGCGAAAGCCGCGATCATTTTCATCGCGGCCTCGACATGCAGGCAGCCATGGGCGCTGCTGTGGTGGCGGTTGCCAGCGAAAAAATCAGCAGCCCGCTGCCGGCCTGGGGGATCAATGGCCTCAACGAAGGCATGCGCATCGCCACCATGTCCTACATCCACATGCGCGTTGGGCGCGCGGCTGACGATACGCCGCTTGATCCGGCCCGATTTACGCTGATCAACGATGAGCAAGATAATCAAGGCAAGCAAAATAAGTTAGCACAGATACGCATCAAACGCGGCACCCGGTTTCAGGTAGGCGACACGCTGGGCACGGTCAACCGCATGTATCACGTGCATCTCAATTACAACCCGGCAGGCCAGGTCGTCAACCCGCTGAGTTTGTCCTTCAAGGGATTTAAGGACGAGGTCATCCCTACCATAGAAGACATCATGATTGTTGATCAAAGCGGGCAGGCACTGAGCAAAAAGAAACACGATAAACGCCTCGCGATTGCTCGTTCATTGGGCGCGGTGAGCATCATTGTCGACGCCTATGATCAGGCCGATGGCAACGCCAAGCGCCGCCGCCTGGGCCTGTATCAGGTGGGTTACCAGATTTTGCAAAACAATGGCACGCCGTTGGCCGGGTACGAACAGCCGCGCATCAACCTCGAATTCAACCGCCTGCCCGCCGATGAAGAAGCGGTGAAGATCGCCTATGCCGAGCAAAGCGGCATCACGGTGCACGGCAACGCCTCGACGCGTTTCCTTTACAACGTCACCAACGTCGTGCGCGATGGCCATGCCAAAACCGGCTTTTGGCAATTGCATGAAGTGCCAGCCGGCGACTACCTGATTCGCATCCTGGCTGCCGATTATGCCGGCAACCAGGCCAGCAGCGGGCGCGACCTGGCGATCAGGGTGGAGTAAACCTGCCCTCAATATCAAACAATGGCAGGCCCGACACGCAATACCCATGCGGGTTTGCGAGCACATTGCCCGCAAACCCGCATGGGTATTGCGTGCTGACGCCATGCTTATTTTTTTATGAACAGACGGTAGGTTTAATCCGCTTCGCTACCACCGTTTTGCCTGTAATATTTATACTGCCAGGCTGCTCTGCGCATGCTGGTATCCACTCACGAGTTCTTAGCCTGCCCAACTCCATCAGATTATGTACACACTCTATATCGCCAATAAAAATTACTCGTCCTGGTCGTTGCGCCCCTGGGTGCTGATGCGCGAACTCGGTATTCCCTTTGAAGAAAAGACCGTCACTTTTGACAATGACGTGAATTGGGATGCCTTCAGAACATTCTCTCCCGCCGGCAAAGTGCCCTGCCTGCATCACGGCGACGCGGTGGTATGGGATTCCCTCGGCATCACAGAATTTCTGGCCGAGAGGCACGATGGCGTCTGGCCAGCAGATCCCAAGGCCCGTATCTGGGCGCGCTGTGCCGCAGCTGAAATGCATTCAGGCTTTGGCGCGCTGCGCCAGACTTGCCCTATGCATGTAGGCTTGCGGATACGCATGACAGAAACATCTGCCGATGTTCAGCGCGATATCGACCGGCTCAATGAACTATGGGCTGAAGGGCTCAACCGCTTTGGCGGCCCGTTTCTGGCAGGTGAAAAATATACCGCGGTAGATGCCTTCTTTGCCCCGGTGGTTTTCCGCGCGCAAACGTATGGTCTCGCGCTCAACGAAAAAGCGGCGGCCTATGCGCAACATGTCTTGTCGGGCAATGCAATGCGCCATTGGGAAGCCGAAGCTTTGAAAGAAACCTGGCGCGAAGCAAGTCATGAGGCAGCAGCGCTGGCGGCGGGTACGATCTTGTCTGATCAGCGTAGCGCGTAACATCGTATGCGTAAAATTCCGCCAGCGTTGGCGCGAGACACGATTTCATCAAAGAACAAGGCTAGACAATGACACGAATCAGCATCAGGGGAATTCTCATCGCGATACCTTTTATGCTCGTCCTGGACACGATAGGCGGCATACTCTTGCTCACTATTTTTGCCGGAGATCAACTGCCGGACGGCTTAAATGCCGATCAAGTCCACACCGCCATCCTCGCCGTCACCCAGAGCCCCGGTTACCTGATGGGGTCGTTGCTGTTCGGCAGCGCAACGACGATATTCGGCGCCTATCTCGCCGCCAGAATCGCCAGAACATATCCCTATTTCAATGCGGCGGCGTTTGGCCTGGTCGCCATGCTTATTGGTGTCATCATGGAAAACGATGCCCCATTCTGGTACAACGCCATCGCTTATACAAGCACACTGCCGGTCGCGCTATTTGGCGGGCACCTGGCAAAGAAGTGGCTTTCCAACAAGATCAACTAAGCCGTCTACAAAGCGCTGCCAAGCGCACTCGTTATCCAAAAACCATGATTTTTTAAAACATTCATGCCATGGCTCAACCAGGTATGTGTCATTTTTGCCGCAATCGGCAAAGTCCATGCGCCGGATAGATGAAAAAAATTCTTAGTTCAAATGAATATTTATATTTATTTGAAAAAAATCAGCACATTTTCATTTTCAATTTCCTATAATTTTTGAATGAGTCTCTGGGCTTACGAGGGAATCCATCCATTTACCTGTTTTTTTATTTTATTAAAGCAAGCTGATCTACGTAGTTTCACTTAGCCTGAATATGCTGCATAGCAAAACCCGTTTTCTGTTAATTTGTCAGAGCAGTAAATATAAATGCTTTTATTCTCGTCATTAGCAATCACAATAAATCGGAGACCGACATGTCATTCAAAATGAAATCACTCGTTGCATCGGCGTTACTCAGCTGGGCTGTTGCCGGCATTGCCGCTGACCCTATCAAGATCGGCGTGACCGGTCCATTTACCGGCGGCTCTGCGCCTATGGGCGTCTCGATGCGTGACGGCGTCAAGCTGGCGGTCGGCGAGATCAATGCCAAGGGCGGTGTATTGGGACGCCAGCTGCAATTGATCGAACGCGATGACGAAGCGAAAAATGAGCGTGGCGTACAGGTAGCGCAAGAGCTGATCAATAAAGAAAAAGTCGCAGCGACAGTCGGCTACATCAACACGGGCGTGTCATTGGCCTCGCAGCGTTTTTACCAGGAAGCGAAAATTCCTGTCATGAATAACGTTGCCACCGGCAGTATCGTCACCAAGCAATTTTTGCCGCCTGAGCACAAAGACAATTACATTTTCCGCACTGCCGCCAACGACACCATCCAGTCTGCCATGATCGTCGACGAAGCGATCACCAAGCGCAAATACACCAAGGTCGCGATTCTGGCTGACTCCACCAACTACGGCCAGCTGGGCCGCGAAGATCTGGAAAAGGCGCTGACAGCCAAGGGCATCAAGCCAGTCGCCGTTGAAAAATACAATATCAAAGACGTCGATATGACTGCCCAGTTGCTCAAGGCAAAACAGGGTGGCGCGCAAGCTGTGCTGACTTACGGTATCGGCCCGGAGCTGGCGCAGATTGCCAACGGCATGGAAAAACTCGGCTGGAAAGTACCGATGATCGGCAGCTGGACTTTATCCATGGGTAACTTCCTCGACAACGCCGGCAAGAATGGCGACGGCGCATTGATGCCGCAAACCTTCATCCAGGAGCCAAACACGCCAAAACGCAAGGCCTTCATCGAAGCCTATCAAAAGGCCTATAAAGTCGATCGCATTCCATCGCCAGTCTCCGCGGCGCAAGGCTATGACTCGGTGTATCTGCTGGCAGCGGCCATCAAGCAAGCCGGCAATACCGATGGCGTGAAAGTGCGTGAAGCGCTGGAAAACCTGACCGAAAAAGTCGAAGGTGTCGTCACCACATACAGCAAGCCATTTACCCACGATGATCATGAAGCGATCAAGCCTGGCATGCCGGTAATGGGCGAAGCGAAAGATGGTCGTATCGTCCACGCCAAATAAATTACCCCACTACGTGTGATCTTTTCGGGTCAGCCCTTGCTCTTCAGGTCTGACCCTTTTCTTAAGTAATGCAGTTTTCCGGCCGTGGGTTTAGTCTTGTCGGGCACCGACACGCACTGAAAAACGGCTGATCAGCTGCACTCCATTGGATGAATAAAAATGGACATTTTGTTACAGCTTGTATTCAGCGGTATCGCGCTCGGCATGATTTACGCTGTCATTGCCTTCGGCTACCAACTCACCTTCGCCACTTCCGGCACACTCAATTTCGGTCAGGGTGAATCGCTGATGCTTGGCGCCCTGGTGGGTCTCAGCCTGGTCGGCACTATTCATGGCGGCCCGTATATGAATTACTGGCTGATGATCCCTATCGTTATCGTTTTTGGCGCCCTGCAAGGTGTCGTGGTGGAATGGATAGGCGTACGCCCGGCGATCAAGATCAAATCGGAATTTGGCTGGATCATGTCAACCATCGCCCTGGCGATTATCTTCAAGAATGTCGCAGAGAATATCTGGGGCAAGGATGACCTGACCTTCCCTTCGCCTTTGTCCGCAGCGCCATTTCAGGTGCTCGGCGCCAACGTGCAGGCGATGCAGGTAGTGGTCGTGGCCGGTGCGCTGGCGATGATGATGGCGGTAGAGCTGTTCAACCGCAAATCGATTTATGGCAAGGCCGTGGTGGCAACGTCAAACGACCGTGATGCCGCCGGCCTGATGGGTATCAATACCCGCATGGTCATCACCTTCTCGTATGCGCTGTCGTCTGCCACGGCAGCGTTTGCCGGTGTGCTGGTGGCACCGCTGACGCTGACAGGTGCAACGATGGGCTCTGCATTGGGATTAAAGGCGTTTGCGGTCGCCATTATCGGTGGCTTAACTTCAGGCATGGGTGCCGTCGTCGGCGGCCTGATCCTCGGTATCGCCGAGACACTGACCGGATTTTATATCTCCACCGGCTACAAGGAAGTGCCAGGCCTGGTGCTGCTGTTGCTGGTATTGGCGATCAAACCCGCAGGCCTGTTCGGCAAAGCCGCGATCAAAAAAGTATAAGAGATCAACATGAGCAAAAAAAACTTAATTCTTTCCATAGCAGGGATTGCCGCATTAGGCCTGATGCCTATCGCATTGGGTAACCCCTACTATCTGCATCTGGCAGAAACCATCCTGATCTACGCCATCTTGCTGTTTGGTCTCGATATCGTGGTCGGCTATACCGGCCAGGTGTCATTAGGTCATGCCGGTTTATTTGGCATCGGCTCGTACACCACCGGGGTGTTTTACTTCAAGCTGGGCCTGCCCATTTTTCTGGCGCTGCCCGCCAGTATCGCGGTCACTGCCGTATTCGGCGCCTTATTGGCCTTGCCGGCCTTGCGCGTGACCGGGCCTTATCTGGCGATGGTGACGCTCGCCTTCGGTACCATCATCCAGATCCTGATCAATGAAATGACCTTCCTGACCGAAGGCCCGATGGGCATCAAGCTGAGCAAGCCGGTCTTGTTCGGCCAAAAACTCGGCGAAGTCGGTTATTTCTATCTGGTGGCGGTGATGATGGTGCTGGCGATGATCGTGGTGCACCGTATATTGCGCTCGCATCTGGGGCGCGCCTTTCAGGCGCTGCGTGACAGCCCGATCGCCTCCGATTGCATGGGTGTCTCGGTGTATCGCTACAAGGTATATGCCTTCGTCATCAGCGCTGCGCTGGCAGGTATGGCGGGCAGCCTGTACGCGTATTCAGAAGAATATATTTCACCGAATACCTACAACTTCGAGCTGACAATCATGTTCTTGCTGGCCGTGATCATGGGTGGGCGCAAGACACGCAGCGGCTCATTGATAGGCGCGATGATCGTGGTCATGCTGCCGTCCTTGCTGGCAGATATAGAACTGTTCCGCAAGATCGCCACTGCTGCTGCCGTCATCGGTGTCATTGCAGCTGGCATCACGCTGGCCAAAAAACGCAAGACAGTGCGTGAACTGGCGGTGCCTGTGGTGGCAACGGTAGCGATGGCGATGTTCTCCTACAAGCTGGAAAACATCACCGACTGGCGCCTGACAGTCTTCGGTCTGATGACCCTGTTCGTGGTCTACTACTTGCAGGATGGCATAGTCGGATTCGTCAACGGCTTGTTTGGCAAAGGCCCCAAACATCTGATCGCCAAGGAAATCAAGATTGCCGCCGACGATGACAGCGCCATTGTCAAAGCGGTCTATACCAGCAGCGGTGCATTGCTCAACGCCAAACAAATATTGATGCAGTTCGGCGGCTTGAAGGCACTTAACCAGGTAGACCTGCAGATCAACAAAGGCACGGTACACGGCCTGATCGGGCCGAACGGCTCTGGCAAGAGCACCATGATGAACGTGCTGACCGGCATTTATAAACCGACGGCGGGTGAAGTCGAGTTTTGCGGCCACGTGATTTCTGGCGACACGCCATCGGCCATCGCCTTGGGCGGTGTCGCACGTACCTTCCAGAACGTGCAGCTATTCGGCGAAATGACCTCGACCGAAAACGTGCTGGTCGGCTTGCACCACACCTTCCGCAGCAATGTGCTCGATGTGATGCTGCATACCCCACGCTATCTGCGCGAAGAAAAAGCCGCCCGCCTGCGCGCTGCCAGCATCCTCAATTTTGTTGGCCTGGGTGATCTGGCCAATGAAGAGGCGCGCAATCTGCCTTACGGCAAACAGCGCTTGCTGGAAATCGGCCGTGCGCTGGCATTGAATCCGCAATTGCTCTTGCTAGATGAACCGGCGGCAGGCCTGACCGCGCCAGACATCAAGGAACTGATCGCCATCATCCGCAAGATACGCGAGCACAGCATTACCATCATCCTGATCGAGCACCACATGGATGTCGTGATGTCGATTTGCGATACCGTGACCGTGCTCGATTTTGGCCAAAAAATTGCAGAGGGTAAACCGGCAGCGGTACAGGCAGATCCTAAAGTGATCGAAGCTTATCTGGGTGGTAGCGTCAGCGACGAACTTACCCATGAAACCACCACGGCCTAAGGAGATCACTCATGCTAAAAATTAATAATCTGCATGCCGCCTACGGCAAAGTCGCCGTCTTGCATGGTATCTCCATGGATGTGCCAAAAGGCAAGGTAGTCACCCTGATCGGCTCCAACGGCGCCGGCAAGACCACCACCATGCGCGCCATCTCGGGCATGATCAAGCCGGTACAGGGCACGGTCATGCTGGCGGGTAACGACGTCACGGGTCTCGATTCGCATCGCATCGCCCGCGCCGGCCTGGCGCACTCGCCCGAAGGCCGCCGCGTGTTCGCCACCATGTCGGTCACCGACAATCTGCTGCTGGGCGCTTTCCCGCGCTTTACCCGCTCGCGGCCACGCGGCGATATCGACCACGACCTGCAAAAGGCGATGGAATTATTCCCGCGCCTGAAAGAAAGGCGCAACCAGCTGGCCGGCACGCTATCCGGTGGCGAGCAGCAAATGCTGGCCATGGCGCGCGCCGTCATGCTCAACCCCGATGTCGTGCTGCTCGACGAGCCATCAATGGGGCTGGCGCCTATCCTGGTCGATGAAGTGTTCCGCATCATCGAGCGCCTCAAGCAAGAAGGCATGACCATGCTGCTGGTCGAGCAGTTTGCCGCAGCGGCCTTAGCGGTGGCCGACTACGGCTATGTGCTGGAGAATGGAAAAATCTCCGTACACGGCCCGGCAGCAAGTTTGCAGAATGATCCGGCGGTGAAGGCCGCCTACCTGGGTGGTGGTACGCAGCATTAATTGAGTGAAAATCCGCAATCGGTAAGGCGCAATAGACAGAAGCCTTTGCGCCCTGCCGATGGCGGATGACGGTCTTATTCAAAGTAAAACTCAATAATCGATACCGCCACCACGCACTAGGGGGAGCGCCCTATCCACGCGGGTTTGCCGGCTGCCTGCCCTGGAAGGCGCATGGGGATTGCGCTCCGCCTAGTGCGTGGTGGCGGGGTCGATGTTGAAATTTTTATCAACTATCAATAGATAGGGTGATAGTTGGACGTGGAATTAGCAGGGAGTCGCTATTTGGAAGCTCAACATGCGTGCGATTACACTGCGTTAATCGCACCTACGCGGGCTAACATTTGACATAAGGGGTTAGACCTGCGTTCCAAGTTGCTCGATCCCCAGCAAACCGGATGGACTGAAAGACTGAAACTCCCAGCGTGGGATGCTGTTCCGGTCGGCAGAATATTCTACCAATTTTTTCTGCAATTCGGCCAAGTTTGAGACTCCTAGCAGCGGGAGGATTCGACTGAGGTACGACTTCGATACGGAGCGAGCGAAAACCTCGAATGGGCCATGGTGACGCGCCGCGTACAGTAACGTTTCTGGGAACCAATTATCGTAGCGACTTTTGTGCAATAAATCAGCCCTGAGAAAACAGATGAAGTCGGCTTGCATGACTTGTTGAAAGGTAATTCCAGTTGTCTTCGAACGCTGTTCCAGTAGATCTGCCCTCAGCGAAAGCCGACGTGAGGCCAAGCGCTTATTTCGGACTTCAAGCGATGCCAGATAGTCTCGGAAGACGGCGTAGGTAACAGTCGCATTTTTTCCGTGATCGGAATTGCTGGGTACGTAGTAGGGCTGCGATAAAAGTAGCACTACTGCGTCAAAATGTTCTCCGCGAAGCAGGATGGCAAGTGTGTAAAGGAACAGCTCATGGATCACAAACTTGAAGTTATCGAAATCGGTCTCGTTCCACGAATTCACTTCAGGTGGGCGACTGAAGTACGGGATGAGAGACTCGAAGAAACGATGGATTCTTGCTCCGTAGTCTGCGACATCGCCGTACTGAGAAAGCGTAATTAGGATGCCAAGAAACTCGTTTCGTGAAGGAATGAAATCTTCGATCGACTTGACTACTCGATCGTCCTGTTCGCCTTCATTGCCTGACAACCGAAACCTTTCAAGATTGGTGGAGAACAGTGAAAGATACTCGTCAAATGCGCCGCGTGTGTATGACTTGTCATTCTTCAATCCTTCAATCACTCGCTTGGCAAGTGCGGAGGTTCCGAGTAGCGGGACTGTGCAATCAGTCAGAAATGACGGCGGTTTCCCTATTTCAGGCTTGACATAGATTGGTTTGTCAAAAATCCATCGCAAGAGCCTTTCAAACCCCTCCGCATAGCGGTCTGATTCGCTCAGGTCAATGTAAATGCGAGATTTGTAGTAAGTGGGAAGGTACGGCTTGCCTGCGTCGTCTTTCTCGGCGACGACAGCAACAAATTTGTCTTGCAACTGTTTCTCGTAGACCTCGCGCGAAATAATCTGTGTTTCGGTTCCAACTCCGCCGGCTCGACCATCCGCCTTCGCCGCGTATGTCCGATCGCAAATCATCAATACCTTTGTAATCGAAGAATCGGTGACCATTTTTTCCATAAAGGCCACAGAATCATGACCCTCGCGAAGATCCCACTTGTCAAGAATCACCTCGACGCCTGAGTTGTTTACCTCCGTCGCAAGATCAAGCACCCACTGCTCATGAGTAGGTGAGGACCAGCTGTAAGAGACGAAAAGCTTTGGTGTGATGAATGGGATCATGGGAGCTTTTGATTACGGGTGCAACGTCGAATTGAAAGGCGCGCACGCCGATAAATAAATTTTAAAGGTGCGATATCGTTCACATTCCCAGCATAAGCAAATCGAAAAAAGAATGCAGGGATCGTTTTTCATTCTACCAACTATATTAGCAAAATAGAAATAAATCTTGAAGTCAACTTTTCCGATCATTTCTGCCAATCAAACAGCAATCCCTAAATACCGCGTGACACCCGCTTCACATGACTCGCTGCGGCGCCGCCTCATGATTAAAAATGAGACATTGATTTTCATAAAAAGAAAAAATATTTCCGTATTTTGTTTATGATATGAACTCTTTCGGCGTCCTGGCGTCTGATGCCCGTGTTCTCGTGTTTCGATTATTGTGTCTTGAACGTTGTACGTCCCACCTTACTTCCCACCTACTAAGGAAACAAGCATGCGTCGCTCTTTTATTTCCCTTGCAGTCACTGCACTATGTTCAACCGGCATCGCCAACTTTGCCTTCGCCGAATCCCCTGCGCCGGCATCGACATCGGCATCGGCCAAGGCCGCTAGCAAAACGGTTTCTGGCCTTGATCTGCAATGGCTGGACAAGAACGTGCGGCCGCAGGATGATTTTTTTCAGTTCATGTCGGGTAAATGGTTAGCCACCACCGAGATTCCGGCAGACCGTGCGCGCTTTGGGGCGTTTGATCAGTTGCGTGATTTGTCCGAGCAACGCTCGCACGCCATCATCAAAACCCTGGCCACCAGCACCAAGTTGACCCCGGGTTCGAATCAACAAAAAATCGCCGACCTGTACAACAGTTTTATGGATGAGGCGCGTGCCGAGGCTTTGGATATCAGCCCTTTGCAGGCCGATTTTGCGCGCATCGATGCCGTCACCAAAAAATCTGAGTTGCCGGCGTTGATGGCGCAATTGGCCAAGCTTGGCGTCTCCTTGCCGGTGCAATCTGGTGTCGGGCAAGACGCGAAGGATTCCAGTCGCTACGCGGTCTACGTCAGCCAGGGCGGGCTGGGTTTACCTGACCGTGATTACTATTTAAAAGACGATGCCAAGCTCAAGGGTTATCGTGATGCCTACCTTAAACACATCGAGGCCATGCTGACGATGAGCGGGCAAAAAGACGCGGATAAAACCGCCGCCGCTATCCTCGCGCTGGAAACAGAATTGGCGAAAATTCAGTGGAGCAAGGTAGAGAACCGCAACCCGGTCAAGACCTACAACAAGCTAGAGCTGGCCAAGCTCAATGAGTTGCTGCCTGATTTTGACTGGTCTGCTTATTTCGCCGCGGCTGGCACTGGCGGCAAAATGGATTACGTCGTGGTGCGCCAGCCAAGCTTTGTCAGCGGCCTGGCAAAAGTGATGGAGGCTACCCCTATCGATGCATGGAAAGCCTATTTCAAATGGCAGGTATTGAGCGCCTACGCGCCCTACCTCAGCAAGCGTTTTGTCGATCAGGATTTTGCTTTCTCCAGCGTGACCTTGCGCGGCATCCCGACGAACCAGGCGCGCTGGAAGCGTGGCGTCGCCAGGGTGGAAGAAGGCTTGTCTGAAGCGCTGGGGCAACTGTATGTAGAAAAGCATTTCCCTGCTGAAAACAAAGCCCGCATGCAGGCATTGGTGAATAACCTGATGCTCGCTTACAAGCAAAGCATAGAAACCTTAAGCTGGATGAGCGCCGACACCAAGAAAGAAGCGTTGGCCAAATTATCCAAGTTCACGCCCAAGATCGGCTATCCGGACAAGTGGCGCGATTACAGCAAACTCGTTATCGCCAAGGATGATCTGGTCGGCAATATCATGCGCGGCCGCGAAGTGGCCAACCAAAGACAATTGAATAAATTGGGCAAGCCGGTCGATCGCAGCGAATGGGGCATGAGCCCGCAAACCGTCAACGCGTATTACAACTCACGCCAGAACGAAATCGTCTTCCCGGCCGCGATCTTGCAACCGCCGTTCTTTAACGCCCTGGCAGACGATGCGGTTAACTACGGCGGCATCGGTGCCGTCATCGGCCACGAAATCAGCCACGGCTTTGATGATTCCGGCAGCCAATCCGATGGTGACGGCAATCTGCGTGACTGGTGGACCGCAGACGACAAAGCCAACTTCGGCAAACTCGCTGGCGCACTGGTAGCGCAATACAACGCCTACAGCCCGCTGCCCGGCTACCAACTCAACGGCGCGCTGACTTTAGGTGAAAATATTGCCGACAATTCCGGCCTGGCGATCGCCTACAAGGCATATCAAATCTCACTGGGTGGCAAACCTGCACCGGTGCTGGATGGCTACACCGGCAACCAGCGCCTGTTCATGGGCTGGGCACAAGTCTGGCGCGGCAAGGCGCGCGATGCAGAAGCGATACGCCTGATCGCCACCGATCCGCATTCACCATCGGCATTCCGCGGCAATGGGCCACTGACCAACCTGCCTGAGTTTTATTCAGCGTTTGGCGTGAAGGCCGGTGACAAGATGTTTGTGGCACCAGAAAAGAGAACCACGATCTGGTAATCGCCGCCCTTGCCTGAGTCTATTTTGATTCAAGCTTAAACCCAGATACATCAGGACTTATCTCGCACAGTGCAAATTGTGCGAGATTTTTTTTGGGCGCACTAGCTGCCCTAGAAACAAAAAAGCGACGTCATTGTTCAGGTCATTATAAAAATTCCTTCTCCCGCCTGCTTTCGATTACCGCTCGCGGCAGAAGGGCTTTAGGTTATTTGCAATGTAGTAAAGCTACAACATCAATAAATAATTTTTGGAAAGTATCAAGAACTACAATTCCATCACGATTTTTTTAATGCAAGTATCACCTGTCTCTCTTGCAGATGAAAAAATACTGTTTCAACAAAGAAATTCATTTCGGCTGAGTGTGCCAAGACAAGTGCCACCAGCACCGCAAAGGCCAGCGACGTCTTTTAAAATTATTTATTCTACAATTGGCATGTAGTATTATTACCAAACAGGCTCATCCAATTTTCATCAATGACCGCGCTTGCCGCACCTGTTCCCGATCCAAGCCATATCCGCATTTTCGTACCCACAACCCCTGTTTACGGAGTCTCGCTTCATGAAATCCCGTCTTATGCACTATCTGAAAACCATGCCGGCAATTGCGCTGGCACTGTTGCTGACCGCTTGCGGTGGAAGCAACCGCAATCTACCTCCGCCGACCAATATGCCGACCCCGATCACGCCGATAGTGGCGGCGGGTAATATGCGCGTGCATTTTTACAATGCCCAGAATGACGCTGCGTCCTGGGGCGTATATTCATGGTCCGGGCCAAAAGTACCTAGCCCCGCCTGGATCACAGGGCGCTTCATGTTTAACAAAACGGATAGCTACGGCGGCTACGTGGATATCCCGGTCGATATGGCAGTCGCGTCGATCAAGTTTTTGGTCACGGATGGCAACGGCAATAAAAACTGCGGCAACGATCAGGAAAAAGCCTTTGCCCCTGACATTGCCAGCGCCGGCCAGGAGATATGGATAGCGCCCTACGACTGCACCATCTACGACAAGGTGCCGATGACAGAGCCTGTCGCCGCCGGCAACTTGCGCGTGCATTACCACGCCAGCCAGAATGACGCTTACAACTGGGGCGTGTTTTCCTGGTCCGGGCCTAAGGTACCTAGCCCGGCCTGGATCACCGGCCGCTTCATGTTTTCCAAAACAGATAAGTTCGGCGGCTACACGGATATCCCGGTCGATCCTGCGGCGAGCTCGATCAAGTTTCTGGTGACCGATGGCAACGGCAATAAAAACTGCGGCAACGACCAGGAAAAAACCTTCAACGCCAATATCGCCACGGCAGGCCAGGAGATTTGGTTAGCGCCGTCCGATTGCACTATCTATGACAAGATTCCGGTGATCTCACCGGCCAAGCTGGGCGAGGCCTCGGCTTACTGGATGACGGCCACTACACTGGCATGGCCTAACGTTGCGGCAAGCGGCAGCTACAAGTTGTTCTACGCGATCAATGGCAACATGAGCGGCAGCGGCACGACCATTCTGGGCGCCGATGGCAGCTATGATGTCAGCATAGACAGCGCCGGCCTCCCGGCTGCGTTGCAAAGCAAATACCCACACCTGAAAACCGCTCTCGCCTTAATACTTAATGCAAGCGATGCGGCAAGTGCCAAGACCAGGCTCAAAGGTCAGTTGGTACTGGCGCAGTTTGATGCCAGCGGTGCATTGAGCAACGCCACCTCGGTCCAGACTGCCAACGTGCTCGATTCCCTGTACGCCACTGCAGCGGCCAATACCATCCTCGGCCCTTCATTTGATAACGCAGGCGTACCGACCATCCGGGTGTGGGCGCCGACCGCAAAATCGGTCAAACTCAATTTCTATGCCGACGCCGATACGACAGTCAAGACCACGGTCGATATGGTTGAAGATAGCGACACCGGTGTCTGGCGCTATACCGATGCCAACGCGGCCAGAAGCAACGTCGCCTACTACACGTTTAGCGTGAATGTCTTCTCGCGCTGGGCCGACAACAAGGTCGTCACCAATGAGATCACCGATCCGTATTCAGTGAGTTTGAATGCCAATAGCAAACGCAGCTTTTTGGCCAACCTGGCCAGTGCGGCGAGCAAACCGGCGGGCTGGGATAGCCATGCGATACCGGCATTGGCACACCCCACCGACATCACGCTGTACGAGTTGCATATGCGCGATTTCAGCGTCAGCGACTCTACCGTGCCAGCGTCACATCAAGGTAAATTTTTGGCCTTCACCGATACGACATCCAACGGCATGATGCATCTGAAGGCACTGGCGCAGGCCGGCATGACGCACATCCACCTGCTGCCGACTTTCGACATCGCCAGTATCAATGAAACCGGCTGCGTCACCCCTAACATAGCAGCGGCTGCGGCCGACTCGGAAACCCAGCAAGCCACCGTCGCCGCCACCAAGGACACCGATTGCTTCAACTGGGGTTACGATCCGCAGCATTACACCGCGCCGGAAGGCTCTTACTCCACCAATGCCAACAACGGCATGACGCGCATTCTTGAGTACCGCGCCATGATGAAGGCACTGCACGAAAACGGCTTGCGCGTCGCGATGGACGTCGTCTTCAACCACACTGCCGCATCCAAGCAAAATGACAAATCGGTGCTCGACAAAATCGTGCCAGGCTACTACTTCCGCACTACCGCCATCGGCGAGATTACGGGCGACAGCTGCTGCGCCGATACCGCCTCAGAGAACGCGATGATGGGCAAGCTGATGATCGATTCCGTCAAGACCTGGGCCACGCAATACAAGGTTGACAGCTTCCGCTTCGACATCATGGGCATGCACCCATTGCCACTGATGATGAAGCTGCAGGCAGATGTGAATGCCGCAGCAGGGCGCGACATTTACCTGTATGGCGAAGCCTGGAACATCAGCGGCGCCACCAGCAACGACAGCCGTTTCCTGCAAGCACGGCAAAACAATATGGCGGGCAGCGGCATAGGCGCGTTCAACGATCGCATCCGCGATGCGGTGCGCGGCGGCGGTTGCTGCGACGATGATACCAACACGGTCTCGCAACAAGGCTTCATCAACGGCGTGTTCTACGATCGCAATGCCAGCAGCACGCAAACCGTGACCGACCTGATGCGCCTGAGCGATCAGGTTCGCGTAGGCTTGTCAGGCAGCCTGAAGGATTACCTGCTGACCGATTACAACGGCGTCACCAAGCCCAATGGCGAAGTTGACTATGCAGGCCAGAAAGCCGGCTTCACAGGCGCGCCGCAAGAGAGCATCAACTACGTCGAGGCGCATGACAATCAGGCCCTGTTCGACATCAATGCCTTCAAGATGCCGAACACCACCAGCATCAATGACCGCGTGCGGGTGCAGAATCTGGGCAACGCCATCAACATGCTCTCGCAAGGCGTGCCGTTCTTCCAGGCCGGCCAGGAACTGTTGCGCTCGAAGTCGCTGGATAGGGACAGCTACAACGCCGGCGACTGGTTTAACGCGCTGGACTTCAGCTACCAGAGCAATAACTTTGGCGTAGGTTTGCCATCGGCAGAAAAGAACGTGGGCACATGGCCGTTGATGCGCCCTCTGCTGACCAACCCTTTGATCAAGCCGGGCATGACCAGCATACTCAGTGCGCGTAACAGCTTTCTGGATCTGCTGACCATCCGCAAGAGCAGCAGCCTGTTCCGCCTGCGCACGGCGCAAGACGTCAAGGACCGCCTGCAGTTTTACAACGTCGGCCCAAGCCAGACGCCTGGCGTGATCGTCATGCGCATCGACGGCCAAAGCCCTACCCTGTATACCGGTGCCAACTACCGAAGCGTGGTGGTGCTGTTTAACGCAGACAAGGTCGCCAGGACGGTCTCCGTCGCGGCACTCGGCGGCAAGACTCTGGCGCTGCATCCGGTACAGCAAGCCTCGTCGGCAGACAGCGTCGTCAAGACCGCCAGCTACACCAGCGCAACGGGAAGCTTCATGATTCCGGCGCGCAGCACGGTGGTGTTCGTCGAATAGATTTGCTTCTACTATGAAAAAGGCCGGGCCAGTGATGGCCTGGCTTTTTTTCTTTGCACCTGGAGTTAACACGGGCATTGCATCGCAGGCTGATTTCGAGCGACAATCGCCTTACCTTGTTAACCAGATTAACCGCAAACTTTGACAGAAGCCCACCATGAAACAAGCTGATTACATCGACCCCAACCGCGTGACACAACCATCCAGAACCAAAGCCTTGCTGCTCGCCTGTTGCGCATTACTGGCCTTGCTGGCCATCTCAGGCTGGCAACCGTATGACCGCGCCACCTGGGTGCTGGAAATATTCCCGGTCTTGATTGCGCTGCCTATCCTGTTTGCCACTTACCGCAGCTTCCCCTTAAGCACCCTGCTGTACATCGGCATTTTCGCCCACGCCGCCGTACTAATGCTGGGTGGCGCCTACACCTACGCCCGCGTGCCGCTGGGCTTTGAGATTGCCGATCTGCTACATCTGAGCCGCAACCCCTACGACAAGATCGGCCACTTCTTCCAGGGCCTGGTACCCGCCCTGGTCGCGCGCGAGATTTTGATCCGCGGCGAGTACGTGCGCGGCAAAAAAATGCTGGCCTTCATCGTCGTCAGCATCGTGCTGGCCATCAGCGCGACTTACGAATTTATCGAATGGGGCGCTGCCCTGGCGATGGGGCAAGGCGCGGATGAATTCCTCGGTACGCAGGGCGACCAGTGGGATACGCAATCGGACATGTTCTATGCACTGATCGGTGCCGTCACGGCCTTGCTGTTCTTTTCAAGAGTGCAAGATAGACAGATGCAACAGCTGCCCGGCAGTAAAACCACAACGTCGTAAACAAAGCCCGCCCTGTATTTACGCAAGGCACCGCTAAGGCGCGATAAAGCGCTTGCTGCCGAATGCCTTGCGTACAGCGCCGCCGTCGCTCAGCATCACCGCAACGATATATTCCTTGCCCTTGACGAGACCCACGGTAGCCAGACTGAAGCTGCTGCCAGTACCAGAAAACAAGTTCTGAAACACCACAGAATTGCTGCTACCGGCAAGCGCCGCGGTCGAGTCGATGACATACACGAGGGCAGAACTCGACCCGGCAGTGGCAGTCCACGACACGGCCGTACCCGCTACCGACAACGCAAAAGAAGAAGGCTGATTCTGCTCAACCGGAAACACCGCCCAGCTACCGTTGGCCGCCAGAGAATGCTGCAGGCAACCGGCGACATTTTTAAACTGCTTGCCATCGGCGTTAACGTAGACACCGGCGTAAGCGCCGCCAGCGCTAGAGTAAGCGCCGCTAAACGTACCCGACTGCGCGCTATTGTCGATGATAGCCGACCAGGTTCCGGCTAAGGCATTGCCGGTCTTACTGCCGGCAACACTGCCCGCGTTACGGCTCTGGCAATCGACATAAGTAAAATACATGCTGCCGGACAAAGCGCCATCCGCTTCGGGAATCTTCACAGCAAAAGCACCGGCCTCGGGATCTTCTGGATTGCCGGCAGGATCTTCCTGAAAATACCCGACATACAAACCGCCGGGTGCCGATACCACAGGCGGTGCATCATCCAGGGTGCCGGTACGAGCGCCAGGATCACCCCCGCCGCCGCCGCAGCCAAGCAAAGACAAGCACATCGCAATCAACACGGATTGCGCTGAAGCGCGCAGCAACTTAGCTCTCATGACATCACCCCACCAGCCGATAGTGCGCTTACTTTGCGCCGTTCAGCGACAGGAAAGTTGATAATTCTCACACCGCCGGATGACAGATTTGCTCATGTTAAATAATGAAAAAGGCATAGGCCCAGCACGCACTATCCATGCGGGTTTTCAGGCGATGTGCTCGCAAACCCTCATGGATAGTGCGTGGTGGTAGGGGTGCTTTTTGAGAATTGTGAATGCGGTGGCGGACATGATGAAATTGCGGTTGCGGTTGCGGTTGTTTTTGAATTTGTCGTTGCTGTTGATCTTCAACCGCTTGGGACGCAGCCGTTTGTGTGCTGCAGAAAATGGATCAGAAAGGTCCGTTGTTTGAGGTGTAGCAGGGGTTTCGTGATGCATGCATCACGCCTGCGTAACGGTATCCGCTTACAAGCGGATATGCGCCCTGCAAGGGCAGCGAGTTTCGGACTTTTCCCATTTTTTGCAGCGCATAAACGGGAACCCGAAGGGCAAGTCTGCGGTCGCACCTCGGCGGCCCCCTTCTTTGGCTTACTTTTTCTTTGGCGAAGCAAAGAAAAGTGAGTGGCCGCCGGGCCATTCCCGGCTTGGTTCCACGAAGTGCGACGGCTTTCCAAACCAGAATCCAAAATACATACGAACAAAGCTGGGATTGCATCCCAGCTTACGAACTCATTACAAGCACATATTGCGATCACCCTCATCCCCTGCCCTTCTCCCGCAAGCGGGAGAAGGGAGTAAACCCTAGGCCGCGACCTGATTTCTGACCAGGATCATCTTCTTCAGCTCAGGCACGCAAGAGCCGCAATTTGTCCCGCACTTCAAGCGCGACTGCAAGCCCGCCAGCACATCGACCGGCGATCCATTAAGTGTCTCCAGCGCCGAATTAATCTCGGTATCGGCCACATTCAGGCAAGTGCAAACCACCTTGCCGCGTGGCTTGAAGCCTTGCGGGGCGCTGGTGCTTGGCATCAGCAGCATGCGACCTAACTTGGCTACCGGTTGCTGATCGAGCAGATAGGCCTTGAGCCAGCTCTCGGCCGAGATATCGCCGGCTAATGACACCGCAGCCAGTGCGCCGTCCTTGACCAGGATATGCCTTGCGTTGCCGCGCCTGCTGTCGTCGTAGCGCAAGACCTGCGCGCCGTGGATGCCGAACAGGTTTTCTATCTTTTGCAGCAGTTCTGGTGCGGCAGCGTAATCGTCTGCGGCGCGAAATAACACGCCTACCTTGTCGCGGCCAAATGGTACGCAGGAGGCGTAGGCGAACTCGCGCATGAAGGGGCGCAAGGCTTGCTGCAGGCTGAGTGCCTGTGCGCTATCGACCCAGCCGAAAGCGAGAAAACGCCAGGGCAAGTCTGCCTTCAGTATCTTGACGGCGGCGTGCTTGAGTTCCGGCTGCTTTGACACCGGATCGATGGCTGGAGAGGTCAAGGCATTGACCCCGACACTGAAATTGCTGCCATGGCCTCGCCCCGACACATATTCTTCGCCCCAGTGCATGGCGACAAAGACCTGGCCTGCGCGCATCTCGTCGCTCTCGCTCACCGAAAAAATCTGTGAGCCGCGCCTGTTGGTGACGTGCACCAGATCGCCGTTTTTCAGGAAGCGCCTGTCCATATCCTGGCGCGCCATATTGATGCCAGGTTCCGCCACATGCGAAAACAATTGCGCGACCGTGCCGGTGCGGCTCATGCCATGCCACTGATCGCGCAGACGGCCGGTGTTGAGCGAGAACGGATGGCGCGGATCGACCTTGTCTGCCACTGCCTGGTACACCGTGTTGACGAACCTGGCGCGGCCGCTGGCAGTCGGGAAAATGCCGTCTTCGTATAAGCGCTTTTTACCCTCGCTGGCACCGGTCGGATAAGGCCATTGCTGCGCGCCCCTGGTCTCTAAAATCTGGTAGGACAAACCGGTGATGTCGAGATCGCGACCGCGGGTGCTTTCGCGGTGTTCATTCCAGATGTGTTCCGGGGTCAGGTAAGGAAAAATACTTTTTTCCCGCGCCATCAGGGCTTCCAGTTTTTGCGCAAAGGCGGTAGCTATTTCCCAATCGTGCCTGGTCTCGCCCGGCGCCTCAATTGCCGCATTGACGCGCGTGATGCGGCGCTCTGAATTGGTGACGGTGCCGGATTTTTCTGACCAGGTGGTGGCCGGCAAAAGGATGTCGGCATATGGCACGGTGGCGGTGCTGCCATACGCTTCTTGCACGATCACCAGCTCGGCCTTGTTCAATGCCTCGCGGATCAGGTTTTGCTCGGGCATGGATTGCGCGGGGTTGGTGCAGACGATCCAGATGATCTTGATCTCGCCCTGACGCACGGCTTCAAACATTTCCACTGCGGTTTTGCCGGGAGTGGCGGGCACATCGTGCACGCCCCATAATTTGGCGATTTCTGCGCGGTGTTCTGCGTTGGCGAGATCGCGATGGCCGGACATCAGGTTAGCCATGCCGCCGACTTCGCGCCCGCCCATGGCATTGGGTTGACCAGTAAGCGAGAACGGCCCGGCGCCGAGCTTGCCGATCTGGTGCGTGGCCAGATGCAGGTTGATCAGTGCGGCGTTTTTAGCCGTGCCGGAGGCCGATTGATTCAGGCCCTGGCAATACAGCGAGAGTGTGGCTTTGGATAGTCCGAACCAGCGCGCGGCCTGCGTTAAATCGGCCTCGCTAATGCCGCAGGTTTGCGCGACAAACGCCGGCGTGTAGTCACGCACGGTTTGCTTGAGTTCGGCAAAGCCTTCGGTGTGTTCGGCGATGTAGGCGGTATCGATCAGGTCTTCCCACAGGCACAGATGCAGCATACCGTTGAACAGCGCGACGTCGGTGCCGGGCAAGATCGCCAGGAACAGATCGGCTTCGCGCGCGGTATCGGTACGGCGCGGGTCTGCCACGATGACTTTAAGATTTGGATTGTTTTTTCTGGCATCTTCTATCCGGCGATACAGGATAGGATGGGCGTAGGCGGTGTTGGAGCCGACGATAAAAATCACCTCGGCCAGCTCAAGATCTTCATAACAAGCCGGCGGCGCATCGGCACCCAGGGTCTGCTTGTAACCGGCGACCGCGCTGGACATGCACAGACGCGAATTGCTGTCGATATTATTGGTGCCGATCAGGCCCTTGGCGAGCTTGTTGAAGACGTAGTAATCCTCGGTCAGCAACTGGCCAGAAATATAAAAGGCCACACTGTCCGGCCCATGCTGCTTGATCGTGTCGGCAAATTGCTGCGCCATGAAGTCCAGCGTGAGATCCCAATCGGCACGCACGCGCGGTACATCACGGCTAGTGCGCATCTCGGGATACAGCGCGCGCACTTGTTTTTGTATGTTGGGCTGTGCCGATAGATGCAGCGTGCTGCCCTTGCTGCACAGGCGGCCAAAATTGGCCGGATGGTCGGGATCGCCGCGCACGCCCAGCACTTGCCGGCCATCGCTCTGTATCAGCACACCACAGCCCACGCCGCAGTAACAACAGGTGGCTTTGGTTTCAGTCATATGCAAGCCCTTTGTACAATCAAATTTTTATACCCCCTCTAGTATTTTTCAATGTCGCACGTTTTATATGCGTGATTGAGCAATTTATTAGAAATAATAGGGGAGTATGTTGTTTTCTTTATGCGTCTAACGCCAATGTACGTAACTCTTGCGCATCCAGATAGACCTGATCCTGCTCCACCTTCAGGGCAAATTTTTGCGTACAGCCTTCATCCGGCGAGACCGCACAACCGGTCGGCAATTCGATATTCCAGTTATGCAAGGGGCAGGCGACTTTCTCGCCAAAAACGATGCCCTGCGACAGCGGGCCACCTTTGTGCGGACATTTATCGAGCAACGCAAAAATCTTGTTTTCGCTGTTTCTGAAGATAGCGACATCAGGCTTGGCACTACGCACGACCACACGCGCACCTAACACCGGGATGTCTTCCACTTTACAGATGACTTTCCATTCCTGGGACATGATATTTCCTTAAAATATTTCTCGTAGGGTGCCTATGTGAACCATCGCGCACCGCTCTTGCATTTGTTGAAGCACGTGGTGCGCATAGCGCACCCTACAAAACAATTAAACGCTCAGCATCTCAAACTGACGCGTATCGACCTGCGCCTTTTCAGGCTCATGCCATGGATCAGACTCGCCTTCCAGCGCGAACAGCAGGTTGGCATACAGCTCCTTGCGGCGCTCGGCATCGTCAAGCACGATGCGCTTGACGTGATCCAGGCCTACGCGTTCCAGGTAATGCACGGTACGCTCCAGATACCAACCCTCTTCGCGATACAGTTGCAGGAAAGCGCCGGTATATTCCATGACTTCTTCATGCGTTTTCAGCTTGACGAAAAATTGCGCCACTTCAGTCTTGATGCCGCCGTTACCGCCGACATAAATCTCCCAGCCCGAATCGACCCCGATCACGCCTACGTCCTTAATCCCTGCCTCGGCACAATTACGCGGGCAACCTGACACTGCCAGCTTGACCTTGTGCGGTGCGTACATGCGCGCCAGTTCGCGTTCCAGCTGCTGTCCCATCAGGGTGGAGTTTTGCGTGCCCATGCGGCACCATTCGTTGCCGACGCAAGTCTTCACGGTACGCAAACCCTTGGCGTAAGCCAGGCCTGATGGCATGCCCAGATCGTGCCAGACTTCGCGCAAGTCTTCTTTCTTTACGCCCAGCAAATCGATACGCTGGCCACCGGTGACCTTGACGGTAGGGATCTTGAACTTATCGACCACGTCGGCAATACGACGCAATTCGCTGGCATTGGTCTCGCCGCCCCACATGCGCGGGATCACCGAGTAAGTGCCGTCTTTCTGGATATTGGCGTGCGAGCGTTCGTTGATGTAACGCGATTGCGGATCGTCCTTGGCTTCACGCGGCCAGGTCGAGATCAGGTAGTAATTGATCGCAGGACGGCAGCTTGAGCAACCGTCTGGCGTGCGCCAATCCATGAACTTCTGGGTGCCGGCCACGGTCAGCAGTTTTTGCGCCTTGATGGCATCGCGCACTTCCTGATGGGTGTGATCAGTACAGCTGCACATGGCTTTGACTTTGGCGCTATCGCTGTAATCCGACCCAACCGTAAACATCAAAATCTGTTCGACCAGACCAGTACACGAGCCGCAAGAGGCCGATGCCTTGGTGTGCTTGCGCACTTCATCCAAAGTGAGCAAACCTTTTTCCTTGATGGTCTTGACGATGGTGCCTTTGCAGACACCATTGCAACCGCAGACCTCGGCCGTATCCGGCATAGCCGCCGCCTTGGTAAAACCTTCGTGCCCGACGTCGCCGGTACTCGATTCACCAAACATCAGCGTGTCGCGGATCTCGGAAATATTCTTGCCCTCGCGCAGCAGCTTGAAGTACCAGCTACCGTCAGCGGTATCGCCATACAAGCAGGCGCCGACCAGCTTGTCATCCTTGACGACCAGCTTCTTGTAGACGCCGCCTATCGGGTCGGATAGCACGATCTCTTCGGTATCCTTGCCACCCATGAATTCACCGGCAGAGAACAGATCAATGCCGGTGACTTTAAGTTTGGTGGACGTGACCGAGCCCTGATAACGGCCGATGCCGAAATTACCCAGATGATTGGCGCACACCTTGGCCATTTCAAACAGTGGCGCCACCAGACCATACACGGTGCCGCGATGATTGACGCACTCGCCTACCGAGTAAATCTTAGGGTCATAGGTCTGCATGGTGTCGTTGACGACGATGCCGCGGTTGCAATACAGGCCGGCCGACTCTGCCAGCGCGGTGTTAGGGCGAATACCCACCGCCATGACGATCAATTGCGCGGGAATCTCCAGGCCGTCGGTAAAACGTATGCCTTTGACGTGGCCGCTATCGTCACTCAGGATCGCTTCGGTATTTTTTTCCAGCAAAAAGGAAAGGCCGCGATCTTCCAGCGATTTTTGCAGCATCTTTGCTGCAGTCTGATCGAGCTGGCGCTCCATCAGCCAGCCCGGCAAATGCACCACCGACACCTTCATGCCGCGCATCATCAAGCCATTCGCCGCTTCCAGACCGAGCAAGCCACCGCCGATGACCACCGCATGCGTATGCTTCTGGGCCGCTTCTATCATGGCGTTGGTGTCGTAGATATCGCGGTAGGCGATGACGCCCTTGGCATCCTTGCCCGGCACCGGCAACATGAATGGCACCGAACCGGTTGCCATCAGGAGGCGATCGTATTCTGCCTCGGTACCGTCCTCGGCGATGACGATGCGCTTGACGCGATCGATCTTGACGATCTTCTTGCCCAGATGCAGGGTGATATTGTTTTCTTCGTACCAGTCAACATCGTTGAGCATGATGTCTTTGAAGTTCTGCTCACCGGATAACACGGGCGAGAGCAAAATGCGGTTGTAATTAGCGTGTTGTTCCGCACCAAAAACAGTCATGTCATATAAGTCGGGAGCGATCTTCAACAACTCTTCCAGGGTACGCACACCCGCCATCCCATTCCCTACCATTACTAATTTTAATTTTTTCATGTCCGGCTCCTTTGCTGATCTCTCCTCCCTATAAGCAAAAGCAGTGCCAGTTCTTAAGCGCATGCCGTATTGCCACGCCCGCAGACCGAACATCCTCTGGAGACAGTGGCGAATTGACGATTGATGACGCAGCCATCACCGTGTTTTATTGAAAATAATTTGGTGCGCAACGCCTCCGCAGAAAAATCAAGAACAGCACGCTAGCGGTGCATCGCACCTAAAAGTTGCATTAGCACATGCAATTTTGGTGCATCGCACAAGCCAGGAGCGCTGAATCCACTATTTAGAGCAAAACCACGCACCAATTCGATGGCACGGCATTTGCAATAGCCCATTTGTACACACTGGAGACATCATGCAAAAAACCTCATTCTGGAAAACCGGCCACACGCCAACCTTATTGGCATCCTTCTTTTATTTTGACCTGAGCTTCATGGTCTGGGTCTTATTAGGACCGTTGGCCATTCAAATATCCAAAGACCTTGGCCTGACCGCCGCACAAAAAGGGCTGGTGGTCGCTACCCCGCTACTCGCTGGTGCATTACTGCGCATCGTCATGGGGATTTTGGTCGATCATTTAAAACCAAAGAAGGCCGGATTGATCGGACAGGTCATCGTCATCGTCGGCTTATGCTGGGCCTGGCTGGGTAACGTGAACAGCTACGAACAGCTGCTTTTGCTAGGCATCATTCTTGGCGTAGCCGGCGCGGCGTTTGCCGTGGCTTTGCCATTGGCGTCGCGCTGGTATCCGCCGGAACACCAGGGCACGGCGTTAGGTATTGCCGGCGCAGGTAATTCAGGCACGGCGTTCGCCGCCCTGTTTGCACCTTCTCTGGCGATTGCGTTTGGCTGGCACAATGTGTTTGGTCTGGCGATTATCCCTTTACTGGTGGCGCTGGCCGTGTATCTCATCTTCGCCAAAGATGCGCCGGGCGATGTGCCGAGCAAATCACTGGGTGAATATCTGTCTGTCTTAAAGGACAAGGACGCCTGGTGGTTCATGTTCTTTTATAGCGTGACCTTTGGCGGCTTCTCTGGCCTGGCATCCTCATTGACGATTTATTTCAATACGCAATATGGCTTATCGCCGGTGACTGCCGGCTACTTCACCGCCGCCTGCGTGTTTGCCGGCTCATTGGTGCGACCGATGGGCGGGCGTATCGCCGACCGCATCGGTGGCATCAAGACACTGTCGGTGATGTATGTGATCGCTGCCGCTTTCCTGTTTATCGCCTCTACCGGGTTGCAGTCAGCTACCGCTGCGGTGATTGTCTTTGTCGGCGCCATGCTGGCGCTGGGCACCGGCAACGGCGCGGTATTTCAGCTGGTGCCGCAACGTTTCCGCAAGGAGATGGGCGTGATGACGGGCCTGGTCGGCATGGCCGGCGGCATCGGCGGTTTCTATCTTGCTTCCAGCCTTGGCTATTCACATCAACTGACCGGTAGCTACCAAGTTGGATTGACGATTTTTGCCAGCCTTGGCGTGATTGCCTTGCTGGGATTATCATTGGTAAAAAAACGCTGGCGCACAACATGGGGATCGGCCGCGATGACTACCGCCAAGATTTAGGATATTGCGTTCTGAATTCTCGTCCACGAAAGGCACAAAAAACACGACATTAAAAACACGAAAAAGAATGGCTAAAATGGCTAATCTACACCACGCATTGATCTTGATTTTTTTTCGTGCCTTTCGTGTTTTTCGTGGACAAAAATATTTGCCGTTGTCATCCCATCCTATTCGCATCAATGAGCAAAGAACTTATGCCACTCATCGTCACTACCGGCCATCACTCTGTCGCAGGCGTACGCCCGCGCAATGAAGACTTTGTCGGCATGGTCACGCCCAACGAGCCTGACCTGTCCAGCAAGGGCGTGATCGCGGCAATCGCCGACGGCGTATCAGGTAACGAGGGCGGGCGCGAGGCATCGGAATATGCGGTGCGCGGCTTGCTGACCGATTACTATGCCACGCCAGATACCTGGGAGATCACCACCTCGCTGGAAAAGGTATTGGTTGCCATCAATAGCTGGGTGCAGCAGCAGGGCAGCGTGCGCAAGGAGCTGGCGGGCATGGCCAGCACGCTCACTACGCTGGTGCTGCGCGGGCGCATGTATTACACGGCGCATGTGGGTGATACGCGCTGCTATTTGCTACGCAGCGATGGGAGCGATACCCCGGGCAAGCTGCAAAAACTCACCCAGGATCACGTCTGGGACCGGCCAGAGATGCAGCATGTGCTGACCCGCGCCATCGGCATGGATACGCGCCTGGCGATTGATCACGGCATGGGCGAGGCACGCCTGAACGATGTGTTCTTGCTGGCCTGCGATGGCGTCTGGTCAGCCATCAGCGAATACGATCTGACCGACTTCCTAAAGCAAGTCAGCCAGAAAAAAATCACCCCGGAACAGGCCAGTCGTGCGCTATGTGAAGCGGCCATCGCCGCTGGCTCGCAAGACAACTGCAGTGCCATTGTGCTGCAGATCAACACCTTGCCTGAAGGCGATTTGCGCGATGCCTTATCCGAATTACGCAGTTTGCCTGCACCGCCCAAGACAAAGGTAGGCCAGATGATCGACGGCTATGTCGTCGAGGATATTCTGCATACCTCGCAAACCACCGTGCTCTACCTGGTCAACGACTTGCAGCACCATCGCAAACTGGTGCTGAAAACCCTGCAGCCGGAGCGCGCCGACGATCCGCATGAACGTTCGGCATTTGCGCATGAAGCCTGGCTGGCAAAACGTGTGGTAGCGCGCTTTTTCCCGCAGGTGATTACGCCGGATCATAGACATTTCCTGTACTACCTCTCGACCTGGCACGCCGGTGATTCGCTGCAAAAACGGCTCGATGCGGGCCAGCATTTCACTGTGCCCGATGTCATCACCTACGGCAGCAAATTGGTGCGCGCCATCGGGGCGCTGCACCGCCGCAGCATTTTGCATCGAGATATCAAACCGGCCAACGTCCATCTGGGCGACGATGAAGAAATCCGGATTCTGGATTTAGGAGTGGCGCAATCAGGTTTGGATGCGGAGGACAAAAGTCTCAGCGCCAGTTACACCATGGCAGGCACGCCTTCGTTCCTGGCACCGGAGCAATTCCAGGGTGCCAGCGCGGCCAGAAACACCGACATTTATGCCGCTGGCGTCACCCTGTATTACCTGCTGACACGGCATTATCCGTATGGCGAAATCGAGCCGTTTCAGCGACCCAAATTTGGCGATCCGGTAGTACCCAGCCGCTACCGGCCCGACCTGCCGGCCTGGCTGGAAAATGTCTTGTTAAAAGCCATCGCACGTGATCCGCAAGAGCGCTTTGAAACCGCAGAAGAATTTCTGCTGGCGCTGGAACGCGGCGCCGCCCGCCCCCTGCCCGCGCCTGCCAGCACCCCCTTGCTTAAACGTGATCCGGCCACCCTCTGGCGTGCCATTGCGATCAGCGCCATCGTCATGAATATCCTGTTGCTGTATGTCTTGATCGTACGTTAACGCCTTGCGTGGCTGGCAAAGCGCCGATAGCATGCAACGCCTGACGCGCACTGTTCATGCGGTTCTTCAGGCCGCCTGGCTTGAGAGGCGCATGGCTATTGCGTGGTGGGCTTGGTCTTGTTGGCGGTGCTAAGTTGTCAGTGACCGATTGCGTTTATTTGCGATTGCTGGCCGGGGGTAGCCCGGCGGCTACTTACTTTTCTTGTCTCGCCAAGAAAACGTAAGCAAAAGAAGGCGACCGCAGACTTGCCCTTCGGGTTCCCGTTTGTGTGCTGCAAAAAATGGGAAAAGTCCGAAACTCGCCTACGGCTCAAACAACGGACCTTTCTGATCCATTTTCTGCAGCACACAAACGGCTGCGTCCCAAGCGGATTAAGGTCAACATCAAGAACAACTTCAAAAACAACTTCAAAAACATTGTCATTGCCTACTGAATTTTCTTTATTTGCGCAATCGTTACACAACCGGTTTTGCCGTTGTCTTTGATCTGTCTTCCGCTTTTGAGCTGCCGGTTGTGCAAGGCAGAAAATGGAAAACGAAGTGTCCTTGTCTGAGCGTAGCGAGTTGTGGACACTTCCCATTTTTTGACTTGCACAACCGGGAACCCGCAGGGCAGCGAAGCGCGGTCGCCTTTTTTAGCTTACACTTTTTTGGCGAAGCAAAAAAGGTAAGTAGCCGCCGGTCTACCACCGGCCAGCAATCGCAAATAAACGCTATCGGTCAAAAAAACCAACAACAGGCAAGCCCACCACGCAACACCCATGCGCCTTACAGACACGACAGGTCAGAAACCCGCATGAACAGTGCGTGACAAGCCATGCCATAGTTCAAATAAACTAGCAGCCTGTCGGACTTAGGGTGTCGAAGCGAAAAATCGGCTGGGCGAGGGCAGATTTCATCGGATTTGCAACGTCAATATCTAGATATTGACCAAAAAACAGATGGAATATGCACCGTCCAGGTGATTTTGCAGCCGACAACTCCTAAGTCCGACAGGCTGCTAGGCAGCATCCTTGGCAGGATGCGACTGCCGGTGATACAGAAACTCAAGCACCGAACTGCGATATTCTGCATACAAAGGGTTCTGCGACAACGCCACCCTGTCGCGCGGCCTGTCCAGACGCACACTCAGTATTTCGCCGATAGTCGCCGCCGGCCCGTTCGTCAACATCACGATGCGATCCGACAGCAATACCGCTTCATCAACATCATGCGTCACCATCACTACCGTTGATTGTGTCTTGGCGACGATCTTCAATAACTCATCTTGCAGATGCGCTCTGGTCAATGCATCGAGAGCGCCGAAGGGTTCATCGAGCAACAAGACTTTTGGTTCTATCGCCAGCGCACGGGCGATGCCTACGCGTTGCTTCATGCCGCCGGAGATTTCGTTCGGACGTTTTTTTTCCGCGTGCGTCAAGCCCACCAGCGACAGCGCCGCCATGGTGCGCTTGACCAGCTTGGTATTGTTTTCGGTCGCGCCGAACACGCGTTCCACCGCAAGGTAAACATTTTCAAAACAAGTTAGCCACGGCAACAGCGAATGATTTTGAAACACCACGCCACGCTCGGGCGACGGCCCTGCAATTTCGCGATTGGCACATAGCAGCGTGCCCGAAGTGGCGGTCGTCAAGCCGGCGATCAGATTAAGCAAGGTGGATTTACCACAACCGGAGTGACCGATCAAGGTGATGAATTCGCCCTTGCGCACATTGAGATTGATATCGCGCAGCGCATGGAAACTGCCCTTCTTGGTATCGAACTTCATCTCTACGTTGTTGATGGCAATGTATTTGGATTCCAGATTGTCCATTTTCGTTTCCATAGTCGTTTCCATGATTAAGTTCCCACGTCTTCGTAAGTAAATGCGCGTGCAATCGATACCAAAATCTGTTCCAGTATCAGCCCGACCAGGCCGATGACCACGATGGCGATGATGATGTGCGGCACGTTCAGATTGTTCCATTCATCCCAGACCCAGAAGCCGATACCGACACCGCCAGTGAGCATCTCGGCCGCGACGATGACCAGCCATGCAGTGCCGATGGCGAGACGCACGCCGGTCAGCATGTAAGGCAGCACCGAGGGGAACAAGATGCGCGTGATGATCTTCCATTCCGACAGGTTCAGCACCCGTGCCACGTTCATGTAATCTTGCGGCACCCTTTGTACGCCGATGGCAGTGTTGATCACCATAGGCCAGATCGAGCAGATAAAAATCGACCAGATCGCCGCCGGATGGGCAGACTTGAATACCAGCAGGCCGATCGGCAACCAGGCCAGCGGCGAGACCGGTTTGAGCAAGCTGATGATCGGGTTAAACATGCCGGATAAAAACTTGAAACGCCCGATCAGAAAACCCAATGGTATGCCGACTGCCGCCGCCAGACCGAAGCCCACCGCCACCCGTTTTAACGAGGCATAGATGTTCCAGCCTATACCCTGATCGTTCGGCCCTTTTTGGTAGAAGGGATCAGAAAAGAGCTTGATCGCTTCCTGCAAGGTGACCCACGGCGATGGAAAGCTGGATGTCTTTACCGCGATGATTTCCCAGATCAGGATCAGCAAACCTATCCCCATCAAAGGCGGTAGCACGCTCAGAAAAAAAGGCCGCAAGGATAATTTTTGTTTCACTTTCTTCTCCGGTTTTGCTGCAATGACAGACGCTGCAGGCTCCGCTGCCGCGCTCACATTTAATGCAACAGGGCTTGCCGGCTCACGTATCACGCCATGTACCATTGTGTTCATGATGGACTCCTTAGGCTTTGATCTTGAACGACGCCGCGTAGGCCGCCGGATTTTTTCCATCCCATACCGTGCCGTCCATTAGCTTGCTGCTGCGCATGACGTCCTTCGGTACGGATACCTTGGCCATGGCTGCCGCATCTTTGTAAATATCGATGCGATTGACTTGCTTGGCCACCGCCAGATAATCCGGATCAGTTTTCAGCAAACCCCAGCGCTTGTGCTGCGTCATGAACCACATGCCGTCGGACAGATACGGGAAGTTGACCGCGCCATCATTAAAAAATTTCATGTAATTAGGATCATCCCAGGTCTTGCCCATGCCGTTCTGGTAGCGGCCAAGAATGCGCTGGTTGATCACATCGACCGAGGTATTGACATAGGATTTATCGGCGATGGTTTCGGCCATCTTGATCTTGTTCGACATGGAGGCATCGATCCAGCGGCTCGCTTCCAATATCGCCGCAGTCATGGCGCGTGCCGTGTTGGGATATTTCTGGGCAAACTCGGCTGTCGTGCCCAACACTTTTTCAGGATGGTCTTTCCAGATGTCTTGTGTGGTGGCTGCCGTGATGCCGATACCGTCGGCAATCGCGCGGTGATTCCATGGTTCGCCCACGCAATAGCCATCCATATTGCCGACGCGCATATTGGCGACCATTTGCGGCGGCGGCACGGTGATCACCTTGGCGTCTTTCATCGGGTTGATGCCGTGCGCTGCCATCCAGTAATACAGCCACATCGCATGGGTGCCAGTCGGGAAGGTGTGCGCGAAAGTGTATTCGCGTTTTTCGCGCTGCATGAGTTTGGCCAGACCCGCACCATCCACCGCGCCCTGATCCGCCAGTTTTTTCGATAAGGTAATCGCCTGGCCGTTATTGTTCAGCGTCATCAGGACAGCCATGTCTTTTTTCATGCCGCTGACACCCATCTGCACGCCATACACCAAGCCATACAAGACGTGGGCGGCATCGAGTTCACCATTGACCAGTTTGTCGCGCACGCTGGCCCAGGAAGATTCTTTACTGATGACGAACTTGACACCGTATTTTTTATCAAAGCCAAGTACCGATGCCATCACAATAGAGGCGCAATCAGTCAACGGGATAAAGCCGATGCGCACTTCTTCTTTTTCTGGCTTGTCGGAGCCTGCAGCCCACACGCCGCCGGTACGCAGCGCCATCATGCCGGCACCCGTGGCAAGTGCGGCTGTTTGCAGGAAGCTGCGGCGGCTAACATTGGTCTCGATGTTGTCATGATCGTTGACACTCTCAGTAGTTAAGGATGGTTCATGGTTAGACATGTCTGCACTCCAGCGTAATAAGAAATTTCAGAAATAAAAAAAGGCGCCTTGCCATACTGAATAATCAATATGGGAAGACACCTTTGTCTTGGGAATAGACCGCCGTTAGCCGTATTCACCTTTGCGCCAGCTTTGGCGCTTACCTACGTACTAGCAATTGCCGTGCCAACTATTTTCAGCTTAAAGAATATAAAAACCCATCATCAATTCACCGCCACAGCCCAAAAATTCGCACTGCAATGACGCATTGCACCAATTTTGCCCGGCTCTCGTTAACTCCCCAGCAAATCCGCCACATCCAACACCCGTTGCGCCAGATCGGCCAGTTTCAAATTCTTTTCCATCGCCTGCTTGCGCAGTTTTTGATAGGCATCGTTCTCTGACAAATGATGGCGCTCCATCAGCAAACCCTTGGCGCGCTCTATGGTCTTGCGCTCGGCCAGCTTGGCCTTGGTGTCAGATAATTCATGGCGCAGCTTCTGGTCTGCGTTAAAGCGCGCCATTGCCACATCCAGTACCGGCTTGATGCGCTCGGTCTGCAAACCCGCCACCACATAGGCGGAAACGCCCGCCTCCATCGCAGCCGCCATATTGGTCTGATCACCATCTTCAGTGAACAGCACGATAGGGCGCGGCGCGTCACGCGTGGCCAGCACCATGTGTTCGAGCACATCGCGCGAATCCGATTCGGCATCGATGATGATCATGTCGGGCTGCAATTGGGCGATGCGCTCGGTCATGTACAGATCGCCGGGCAGCACCGCAATGATGTTGTAACCCGCCTGCAGCAAGCCTATGCGCAAGGCACGCGAGCGCGCCAGCTGCGCCTGGGCGTGCTCTTCCTGCTCGTTCTCGCGCGCGATCACGGTATTGACGACCACGATTCTTAAGCTGGGTGGTTTCATGTGTTGATCCGGTAGTAAATGTTAAATTTGCCGCTCATTTGGCTGCTGAATAGGTGCTTAAGACCTATAATCTCGATATTGTTGACGCTGATATAGATTCAACTAGCAATATTCGCACCACCACTTGCGTGCATGACAAATGGCATTGACATTGTCGCTTTCAAATAAATTAACAAGAAAATAACTGTAATGATAGTTTTAGGCATTGAGTCTTCCTGCGACGAAACCGGTCTGGCACTGTACGACACCGAGCATGGCTTGTTATCGCATGCGCTGCATTCGCAAATTGCCATGCATCAGGAATACGGCGGCGTGGTGCCTGAGCTGGCATCACGCGACCATATCCGCCGTGCGCTGCCCCTGCTGACGGAAGTCCTGCACTCTGCAAAACTCGACAAACACCAGATCGATGCCATCGCCTATACCCAGGGACCGGGCCTGGCAGGCGCCTTGCTGGTCGGCGCATCTGTCGCCTGCGGCCTGGCACTGGCGCTAGACAAACCGGTGATCGGCATCCACCACCTTGAAGGGCATTTGCTCTCGCCACTCTTGGCCAGCAAGCCACCGGAATTCCCCTTCATCGCTTTATTGGTCTCGGGCGGACACACGCAATTGATGCGGGTTGACGGCGTTGGCCGTTATCAGCTGTTGGGCGAGACGCTTGACGATGCAGCCGGCGAAGCTTTCGACAAATCCGCCAAATTGCTGGGCCTGTCTTACCCAGGCGGACCGGCGATATCGCGCATGGCAGAATTTGGTGATCCGGCTGCGTATAAATTGCCGCGCCCGATGCTGCATTCCAAGGATTTGAATTTCAGTTTTTCCGGCTTAAAAACCGCCGTGCTGACGGTGGTAAAAAATCATCCGGCGAATATCTGCGAGCAGGATAAAGCGAATATCGCACGCGGCTTTGTCGATGCGCTGGTCGATGTACTGGTGGCCAAATCGCTTACCGCATTGAAGCAAACCGGCCTCAAGCGACTGGTGATTGCAGGCGGCGTCGGCGCCAATCAACAGCTACGCGCTGCGCTCAACGCTGCAGCAATCAAGCGGCGCTTTCAGGTGTATTACCCGGAACTGGAGTTTTGCACCGACAACGGCGCGATGATTGCCTTTGCCGGTGCCATGCGCCTGAAGAATAACCCGGCGCTGGCCACCCGCGATTATGGCTTTAATGTGCGGCCGCGTTGGCCACTGCAAGAACTAGCGCCGGCCTGATTTATTACTTATAGATACCGCAGGCCACGATCACATTCTCATACTTTTCTATGTACATGGATTTTGGCTCTATTTGTTTTGATTCCGGATTGACGAACTTATAGTCCTGCCAGCCACTGCCCTTGGTTTTGGCCATTTCTACGCGTTCCTTGATGAAGTATTTTCCATCGCCATCCTTCAATTCGATCATGTCCTTGCCGACCATTCTAGGATTGATATGCGCCAGATTTTTACCCTCAATACTATAGACCACCACATATAAGTCCCTGTCCTTATACTGGCCATCGCGCTTATTGATTTCGGCGATGGTAGCTTCTATCCCGTTCTTCTTCATTGCCACTATCGTTTTTTGTACCATGGCCAACGCCTCTTTGGCGGTACCACGCTCGTCAGCCATAGCCGGCAATGCCAGAAAACAAAACACAGAAAGTAAAAGCGCTATAAAACGCTGGATTTTTGTGAGCATGGTGAATCTCCTCTTTCTAAGAATTAGACTTTGAATAATTTCATCCTAGGTCGGAAATATCAGTTCCACAAGGAAAATTATTTCTTTTTACTACCCAATTTACTCTCCTTACCTTGCATCAAATTGCCAATGTTCTGGCCATGGCGATACACCAGCAAACCACTCATGACGAAGATGGCCAATAACTTTGGATCAGGGCCAAACAAAAGTCCGTAGTAAAACGGTGCAAAGATCGAAGCGACCAGTGCCGCCAAAGAAGAATAACGGAAAGCATACGCCACCACTACCCAGGTCACCAGAGTTGCCAGGCCCAACCAGGGATTAATGCCTAGCAAAACCCCAAGCGCTGTTGCAACACCTTTGCCCCCCACAAATTTAAAAAACACCGGCCACAAATGACCGATGAAAACAGCCAGGATCACCAACGCTACCGCAGTTTCGCCAAGTCCATATTCAAAACCGAAACGTATCGTCAACCACACCGCCAGCCAGCCCTTGAAACCATCGCCAATCAAGGTCAAAATCGCCGCTGCCTTGTTGCCGCTGCGAAGGACATTGGTAGCGCCAGGGTTCTTTGATCCATAAGTGCGCGGATCAGATAAACCAAATGCGTAACTCACCACCACCGCAAAAGAGATTGAGCCAATTAAATAAGCGGCCAAGACCGCAAGCAAAGTATTCATATTGTCATTTCCGATTTAATTCATTGTTGACTAACAACATCTATATTAACTAGATACTTACAGGGAGTATTTTAAAAACCGCACCAGATACATACGCAATTGGTCATTTTTTGCACATACTCCCTCTTATAACACTAATCATCGAGCGCGCAGTTAACTGCTTTCGCTTTCAGCAAAGTCGCCAGCAAATCAGGAACGATCCCGACCAGATAACCGCGCCGCCCGCCATTAATATAAATTTTGGGAAGCAGCAGAATACCCTGTTCAACATAGACTGGCATCACTTTTTTTGTCCCGAAAGGCGAAGTGCCGCCGACCATAAAACCGGAATGCCGCTGCGCCACCTCAGGCTTGCAAGGCTCAACCGATTTACAGCCAATTTGCCGCGCCAGATTCTTTGTCGACACCTTGCAATCACCATGCATTAAAACGATCAATGGCTTGGCCGACTCATCCTGCATCACTAAAGTTTTGACAACCTGGTGCTCATCCACCCCCAGCTCACGCGCAGATACCGAAGTGCCACCATGCTCTTCATAGGTATAAGGATGCTCGGTAAACAATGCCCCCTGCCTGCGCAAAAACTGCGTTGCTGGGGTTTCGGATATGTGTTCTTTTTTGGCCAAAATGCCTCCTTCATTTCCTCAGATCAATAGATTGGCTTTCACCCACGCGGATGATGCAAGGCATGCAGCTGTTTCAGGCGCTCTCTGGCTACGTGGGTGTAGATTTGCGTGGTTGATATATCCGCGTGCCCGAGCAGAAGTTGCACTACGCGCAAATCGGCACCGTGATTGAGTAAATGCGTGGCGAAAGCGTGTCTTAACGTATGCGGCGACAAGGGTGAGGTGATCTGCGCCTGAGATGCATATTTTTTAACGAGTATCCAGAACATTTGCCTTGTCATCGCGCCGCCTCTTGCCGTGACGAACAAGGCGTCATCCACCTGCCCGGCTAAAATGCTCGCCCTGGCTTCGCGCAGGTAACGTTCTAGCCAGAGTCTGGCGACTTCACCGAATGGCACTAACCGTGTTTTATTCCCTTTGCCTGTGACGCGCAGCACGCCATCATTGAGGCTCATGTCCAGTGAGCGCAAGGATACCAGTTCGGTCACGCGCAAACCGCAGGCATAGAGCAGTTCGAGCATGGTGCGGTCACGCAATCCCAATGGCGTATTGTCATCCGGCGCTTGCAGCAATTGCTCCACCTGATTTTCACTTAAGGTCTTTGGCAGGCGGTTTGCCTGTTTTGCGGATTTGAGTTTGGTGCAGGGGTTAATGCTGATTTGATTCTGCCTGAAAGCCATCTGATAGTAGCGCTTGAGTACGGTCATGCGCCGGTTGGCAGAGGTGGCTTTTGATTCGTTGTGTTTTTGTGCCACGTAAGCAAAAATATCCAACTCAGTCACTTCAAGCAAATGTTTTTGAGTCGAGGCATGCAGCCATTCTGCAAACAGGCGCATATCGCGCCGATACGCTTCCAGCGAATTTTTCGCCAAACCATCTTCCAGCCATAAGGTGTCGCAGAACTGGTCGATTTGTGCCTGCACCTGAGCGGGCAATTCAGATACGACGCTGTCGGATTTCACTTGGGATTCCACAGTGCTTCTTGCGTGTAACCCGGCACATTTTCATGGGTAAGTAGCCAGCGTTTGATACCTACGTAAAAGCCGGTTTCATCATCATGATGAGCAAAGCCCCCTAACCCGCCTGCGGCAGTGACTCTATGACATGGAATAACGAGTGGATACCAGTTCGCACCACATGCCTGGCCGACAGCGCGGGGAGCTGATTTGATGTGTTTGGCAATCTGCCCATAGGTACGCACTTCACCGCGGGGTATCGAAGAAATGGCGTTCCATACCCGTTGCTGAAAATCAGTGCCCACTTTTTTGAGCGGGAGATTAAAACAAAAATCTGGTTGGGTGATGTACCTGTCGATTTGTTTCGCTGCTTTTTCTGCCAACTTGCTGGTCGGTGCTTTTTCAGCAAATCTTGGTGGGAGATACACCAGCTCGCTCACATTTTCCGCTTCCGTGCGAATACCGACAAAACCAAATGGCGCGCAGATAATCGCGGAAAACAGATCTGTTTCACTGCTCAACATAAGCCCCTCTCAGACAAAGAAAAAAGGCGCATCCACGGATGCGCCTCTCAAAACATCTTTCGCGTTTTTGGCTGTTTAGTCGTCATTTTCATTAGACTCAGCTTGTATTAAAACGCGCGTCTCCCCAGTGTGTTCGGTATGAATACCGTTTTTTATTGCACTACCGCCCTCAAAATTCTGTGTCGTTCTTTTCACTGCAAATTTCAATCTGGCGAGAATATAGCATGCAAATCACTGGGATTCAAACCTAAAACATCCTTAAGAAATTGCTTGTTGCATATATGTATAAAATACGATTTTGCACCAAAAATGTGCTAATCAAAAATTTATGCACCAATTTCTATTCGGCAATATTCGTGACTACCCCATTTATGCGCAATAAACGGGGCAATCGCCGAATTTACTTATAGATTAAATGCGGTAACCAGGTAGAGATAATCGGTACATAGGTGATGAGCAATAAGAAACCGACCATCGTCAGCAGCCACGGCGCAACCGCAATCGTTAATTCGGTAATACCCATTTTGGCAATACCTGATGCGACATACAAGTTAAGCCCCACTGGTGGATGACACATTCCGACTTCCATATTGACGACCATGATAATACCGAAATGAACAGGGTCAATTCCAAGCTTGATCGCTACCGGGAACAAGATAGGTGCCATGATCAAAACGATGGACGATGGTTCCATCACATTGCCGGCCAACAGTAACAAGACATTCACGACCAGCAAGAAACTGATCATGCCAAAACCTTTATCCATGATCCAGCCAGCCATCGCTTGCGGAATATTCTCACTTGTCATCAGAAATGAAAATAAGACAGCATTGGTAATGATGTAGAGAAGCATCGCCGACATTGCCGCAGAATCGAGCAAGACCTTGGGCACTTTCGCTAAAGTCATGTCCTTATACACAAATACCGCAACGATAAAGGCATACATGGCAGAGACCGCTGCCGCTTCGGTTGGCGTGAACATGCCGGAGTAAATACCACCCATCACGATCACGATTAGCAACAGACCCCAGGCGCTCTTGCGGAAGGCCGCGAAACGTTCGGCCCAGCTGGCCTTGGGCATGCGCGGGTAATTATGTTTGCGCGCCAGATACCATGTCGTCAAACCTAATAAGAACGCCAGCATTAAGCCAGGAATCACGCCGGCCATGAACAGTTGTCCGACCGAGGTATTGGTGGAGACGGAAAACATCACCATCACAATCGAAGGCGGAATCAGAATGCCCAGTGCGCCGGAGGTGGTCACTACACCAGCGCCGAAACCTTTTGGATAGCCTTGCTTGACCATCGCGGGCATGATGATGGAGCCGATCGCCACTACCGTTGCAGGAGAGGAGCCGGAAACTGCAGCAAACAAGGCGCACGCCATCACGCCTGACAGCGCCAGACCGCCATGCCAATGACCCACCATAGAGGTGGCAAAGTTGATCATGCGCCTCGCCACCCCGCCATGCGTGAGAAAGTTACCCGCCAAAATAAAGAAAGGGATCGCCATGATCTCGAACTTCTCAATCCCGGTGAACAACTTCAAGGCAACCGATTCAATCGGCACCGTTGTCATCGTGAATAAAAACGTCAGGACGGTTAAGCCTAGCGAAATCGAAATCGGCATGCCGGTCAACATCAACGCCAGCAAGAGAACGAAAATAATGGCGGCGTTCATGCTTTCACCTCTTCTTCCAGACCTTCTACGTGCGCATGATCATGCTTGGGCAATTCACCGGTCTTGATAAAAGTCCAGGTCACTTGCAGGAAGCGAAAACACATCAGATACGATCCCAGCGGAACCGCCAGATAGACCCACCACATCGGAATTTCAAGATCGGCAGAAGTCTGGTCGGTATGCCCGATCTCCCACACAAAACTGGCCCCGAGGGTGCCAACAACGCCGGTAAACAAAGCGCCGGCCAGCAAGCCCAGAATCACGAATTGATTGCGGCGTGATGGCTTGAGTTGGTTAATCAGTACATCAACACCCACGTGAATGCCGGTACGTACGCCATAGGCTGCACCAAACTTGGCCATCCAGACGAACATATAAATCGTCAGCTCTTGCGCCCAGCTGGTATTGAGTTGAATCAGAAAATCTTGCACTCCCGGGATAGCAAAACCCGACAAGTAACGATGCAGTACCGCGACAAAAATAATGATGGTCGCGGCGCCCATCAAGGTGGCGATCAGCCACTCTTCCAAATGATCAAGAAATTTCATGCGGCCTCCTAAACGTTATCAGCTTACAACAACGCCCGTCTGCAATCATGCAAGCGGGCGCTGTCGTTCATGAAAAATTAATTATTTGTAACCGAGTACTGCGGCTTCTTTATTGACGCTGGAAATCAACTCTTTGCCGATGCGCCCTTCCATCTCTTTTTGCACTGGCAGCAAAGCCTTACGCCATTCGGCACGTTCTTTATCGTTAAGAGCATAAACGGTAGTCTTACCGGATTTGGTGACTGCTTCCAGCGCTTTATCGTTCTCTTGCTGAGCGATGGCATTGGCGTATTTGGTCGCGGTCTTCATTGCGCCATCGAGTTCAGTGCGGATATCCGCTGGCAAGCCGTCCCAAAACTTTTTGTTCACAATCACGGCGTAACCGAGGTAACCATGGTTAGTTAGCGTGACATGTTTCTGCACTTCATGCATTTTCTGTGTATACAAATTTGATGGCGGATTTTCTGTACCGTCGACTACACCTGTTTGCAATGCTTGATACACTTCAGAGAATGCCAGCACTTGCGGATTTGCACCTAAAGCACGCATCTGCGCATCGAGCACCTTGGATGATTGAATGCGCAGTTTCTGTCCCTTTAAATCTGCCGGCATATGAATTGGCTTGTTCGACGACATGACTTTAAAGCCGTTGTCCCAAAAGCCCAGGCCGACGATTCCTTTTGGCTCTAGTTTCTTCAACAATCCTTTGCCAATCGGCCCTTCAGTGACGCTGGAAAGCACATCTTTGCCGGGAAAAATATACGGCAAATCAAAAACTTCAAATTCTTTGACGCCCAAAGGACCAAACTTCGCTAACGATGGCGCAAGCATCTGCACCGCGCCCAATTGCAGTGCCTCTAACTCTTCTTTGTCTTTGTATAGGGTGCTGTTAGGATATAGCTCAACCTTGACGCGGCCTTTTGTGGCTTTTTCAGCCAATTCCTTGAAGCGTTCCGCCGCTTTGCCCTTAGGCGTATCTACGGAAACGACATGACTAAATTTGATGACAATAGGGGTCTGGGCGAATGCTGCACTACTTACGACAGACGCCGCCAATAACGAGAATAGCAAGGACTTGAGTTTCATTTTTGTCTCCGGTTTTTATCAATGTGAATAGAGTATTCCTATTAAATAAAAACTAGGCAACTGTGGAAAACCACAATCAGGAATAACCCTGCAATGCCCTCGACGCTACAGTAAACTAGATAAATCATGCTCAAACCGCCTATTACCCAACGCTGGTCCAACCAAAAATGGCGCTGGCTGATCCCGATCTTGTTGGTCATGCTTTTTCTGACAACATTAATCTGGTTGCCCTGGCAGGCGCAGCGCATGGAAGCCAATGAACGTCAGGAGCAATTGATCGCAGACACCTTATGGGTTGAGCAGGCGATTCATTTTCAGCTCGATCGCAATGAAGAAATCTTGCGGCTATTGGGCAAAGATATCGTTCAGGAACAGCTATCGCCTGCGGCCGCGACAGATAGATTTCGACAGCTACTAAAGAGCAACTACGAAATCCATCGGATTGACTGGTTTGATGCAAATGATCGCCTGATCAGTTCGACATCAGACTCGCCGCTACTGATGGCAAACAAATTGCCGCCCCTGGAGTTTGAATCAAATTTTCTGGCCGTCAATGGCAGAACACGCTGTTTACCGCCGTCCATAGAGCCTGATACCAAAAATACCTATCTTCTTAGCTGCCAAATACCTTTAATCAAAGAAAATAAACTCAATGGCAGCATCATCATCAGTTACCGGTTACAAGGCATACTGGAGGAAATGGCACCGTGGTGGTTTGCGCAAGACAATCAGATCTCGGTACTCAACCTGGATGAGAAAATACTCGCAGACCGTGCGGCAGGCGGAGTGGGGAAAAATATTTACACACATAATCGCGCACTAGAATTGCCTGGGCTGTCCCTGACATTGCGCACCAATAGCAACAAGAGCGAACCCAAGCTGTTGTCGAATTTACTGGTGCTGTCGGTGGTACTTTTATCCCTGGGGCTGATCTGGAGTCTGATCGCCTTGTGGCGCGACATTAATCGTCGCCTTGCTGCCGAAGGCGCGCTGCGCAAGCAAGTGGCTTTTAGAACCGCGATGGAAAACTCCCTGGTCACGGGCCTGCGTGCGCGTGACATGGAAGGGCGTCTGACTTACGTCAACCCGGCTTTTTGTAAAATGGTCGGGCACCCGGCTGAAGACGTCATAGGACGTGTGCCGCCAATGCCCTATTGGGCACCGGAAGCGTTTGAAGAATACCAGGAACGATTTTCGCAAATGCTTTCTGGATCGCTACCACCGGAAGGTTTTGAAACCATTTATCAGCGCGCCAACGGCGAACGCTTTCCTGTGCTCATTTATGAATCAGCCTTGGTGAACGAACATGGTCACCAGACCGGCTGGATGAGTTCCATCCTCGACATCTCAGAACTCAAACATGCTCAGGAACTCACCCAGCAGCAGCAGGAAAAACTGCATGCCAGTGCCCGCCTTGCCACCATGGGAGAGATCGCTTCGATGCTGGCGCATGAACTGAATCAGCCGCTGGCCGCGATATCGAGTTACACGACAGGTGCCATCAACCTGATTCAGGCGGGCAATATCGACAGCCAGCTACTGCAGGATGCACTGCAAAAAGCCAATAATCAGGCGCAAAGAGCGGGCCATATCATCCGCAGCGTGCACGAGTTCGTTAAAAAAAGAGAGGTCAGCCGGGAGCCGGTCAACCTTTCCGCCCTGATCAGCAGCATCATGCCATTGGTGGATCTGCAGGTGCAGGCAACGCATGTCAATGTGCAATGCCTGCTAGCGGAAGATTTACCCGAAGTATTGGCCGACAAAGTATTACTTGAGCAGGTTCTGTTAAATCTGACCCGCAATGCGGTTGAAGCCATGCTCCATTGCCCGCCCGAACAGCGTGTCCTGCGCATAGTGGCAAGACATGAGCACGGCGATGATGTCTCCAACAACGTCGTGGTAGAGGTGATTGATCGTGGCCACGGCATCACCGACGACATTGCCAAGCAATTGTTCTCGCCATTTTTCTCTACCAAAACAAGTGGAATGGGAATGGGTTTGAACATCTGCCGAACCGCCATTGAATTCCACGGTGGTAATCTTGCGCATCTGGACAACCCTACCGGTGGTACTATTTTCAGATTCACCTTACCGGTCGAACCCCTGCAAAACAATCCCGATACGCCTTAAAAAAGGAAAGCGCGATGCTACACATTGTTGACGATGAGGAAGTAATCAGGGATGCCCTTTCATGGCTGGCACGCTCTCGCAATATTGCCGCCACCTGCTACGAAAGCGGCGAAAAATTCTTCACGCTACTGAGCACCACCATCAACTACGATCCCGAAGGCGACTGCGTGTTACTCGATGTGCGCATGCCCGGGCTATCTGGCACCACCTTGTTTGACGCGCTCACCGCCAGGCAATTAACGAAACGTTTGCCGGTGATTTTTTTGACCGGCCACGGCGACGTGCCCATGGCGGTCGATACCTTAAAACGCGGGGCTTTCGATTTTTTCGAGAAACCATTCAACGACAACAAATTAATGGACCGTGTACAAGAGGCGCTGGCACAGTCTCGCGAAGCGGGTGTGCTGGCTGTTATCCACGGCAGGTTAGCGACCTTGTCTAGCCGCGAACATGAAGTGCTCGACCTGATCTTATTGGGAAAAATGAATAAGGTCATCGCCGACAAACTTGGCATCAGCATGCGTACGGTAGAAGTGCATCGAGCGCATATTTTTGACAAGATGCATGTGAAGACGGCGGTAGAACTGGCTGGATTGTTAAAATAATTTTTTCATTGACCTTCCCTGCCTTCAATGTCCATTGCTACCTTACTCTTGCCTGATTTTGCACTGATACTGCTTGGATTTGCATTAGCCAGATTGGCAAACTGGGGCGGCCACTTCTGGGCTGGGGTCGAGAAGATGGTGTACTACCTGATGTTTCCGGCTTTACTGTTTTATACTACCTCTCGCACCACGTTCAGTTTTCAGGCTACCGGTCATTTTATTCAAGTCGCGGTGATTGCCACCTTCAGCGGCATCCTGCTGGGCTGGCTAGCCAAACCCTTGTTCACAGTTGGCCCGAGAATATTTGAATCTGGCGTGCAAACGGCATTTCGCTTCAATTCGTATATTGCTCTTGCGCTGGCGTCCAGACTGGCCGGTGAACAAGGCACAGCCCTGATGGCTTTACTGATCGGTTTTTTGGTACCGATCTGCAATATGGCCGCCATCTATGCCCTGGCACACAATGGCGGAAAACTATTGAAGGAAATCGCCAGCAATCCGCTGGTGATAGGCACTGCCTCGGGGGTGTTGTGCAGCGTATTCCAAATCCCCTTGCACGAAGCGCTCAGCGCCACGCTATCGCGCCTGGGTAATGCGTCGATTGCACTTGGCTTACTCGCCGTTGGTGCCGGCATGCGACTTTCTGCATTACATGAGGCAAAAGGCATCGTTGGCTATTTTCTGGCTATTAAGCTATTGGCGCTGCCTTGCATCGCCCTGGTATTAGGACGGTATTTTCAACTTCCTCCCTTGCAATTACAGATCGTGGTGATTTTCAGTGCCTTGCCCACCGCTTCCAGCGCTTACGTGCTGGCAGCCAGAATGGGAGGAAACGGGCCGCTGGTTGCCTTCATCATCTCAGCGAGCACGCTGCTGTCGGTCGTTACTTTGCCATTTTGGCTGGCACTTACGCGCTGAAAAATTTCAAAACACATGCCGCCACCACGCACTAGGCGGAGCGCACTATCCATGCGCCTTACAGGCCAGCATGGCTGGAAACCCGCATGGGCATTGCGTGTCTGGCCTGCCTACTTTTCATTTTGTCCGTAAATCTCAGGCGCTGATGCCGTGCTGGGCCAACGCCCATTGCACGTGTTCCCTCACCATCGCGGAGGAATGGTCCAGGCGCTGATTGAGCGCCCCCACCAGACCCGCATCGCCATGCAAACTCAGCGCTGCATTACCCAGGCCCACCGCCAGATTGCGCAGCCAGCGCTCGTGCCCTATGCGACGTATCGGGCTGCCTTCCAGATTCCGCAGGAACTCGGCTTCGGTCCACGCGAACAGGCTGATCATGCTGGCGCTGTCGAGGCCGTTGCGTACGTCAAAATCATCCACGCTGGCACGTTGGGCAAATTTATTCCAGGGACAAAACAGCTGACAGTCATCGCAACCATACACACGGTTGCCGATCAGGGGGCGCAGCTCGACAGGAATCGCGCCATGCAGCTCTATCGTTAGATACGAGATGCAACGGCGCGCATCAACCTCGTATGGCGCTATGATTGCCTTGGTCGGGCACACCTCGATACACGATGTGCATTGTCCGCAATGATTGCGCATGGGGGCATCGACAGGTAATGGAATATCAACCAGAATCTCGCCCAGAAAAAACATCGACCCCGCTTCACGATTGAGTAACAGCGTGTGTTTTCCCTTCCAGCCCAAGCCGGCTTTTTCGGCCAAAGCCACTTCCATGACCGGCGCCGAATCAGTGAAGACGCGGTAACCAAAATCACCTATGCGCGCCTGTATGCGCTCGGCCAGTTGCTGTAGGCGACTGCGCAACACTTTGTGATAATCGCGCCCTCTGGCGTAGATGGAAATCACCGCCGTATCCGCCGCATGCTGTTGTTCAATGCGGCGCCAATCGTCGGGGATATTTTCTGGCAAATAGTTCATGCGTACCGAGATCACCCGTATCGTACCGGGCACCAGCTCATCCGGGCGCGAGCGCTTGTTGCCATGCGCTGCCATGTAAGCCATTTCGCCATGATAACCGGCAGCCAGCCATGCCTCAAACCCTGCCTCAACGTGCCGTAAATCGACATCCGTGATGCGCAGGTCGGCAAAGCCAGCCTCTCTGCCCCAGGCCTTGATCTCTTGCGCTAATTGGAGGTAATCGGTCATTGCTTTCGCATTCTGAAATACACAGCATCAGCGCGGTGTGGTATGTTTTGAATCTTCATCGTCTTACGCTCTACTGTCAATGTCACATTATAAAACCATCCTGCCCGACGAAGCAGCTACGCAAGCGCTAGGGAAAAGTCTGGCACATTGCCTGGTCCCTGGCCTAAGCATTTATTTACATGGCGATCTAGGTGCCGGGAAAACCGCTCTGACCCGCGCGATTTTGCATGCGGCAGGCCATCAAGGGCATGTCAAGAGCCCGACTTATACTCTGGCAGAGCCCTACCAGATCGAATTGCAACAACGGCAAATCAAACTGATGCATTTCGATTTATACAGGATGATCAGCGCCGAAGAATTTGTCGAGGCAGGCTTTCGTGATGAATTTAATCATGAAAATATTTGCATCGTCGAATGGCCAGAAAAAGCCGACGGCATCTTGCCAGCACCAGATATCCATATTTTTTTAAGCATCGCAGGCAATGGGCGTAAGGTAGAATTGCAAGCCTTGTCTGACAAAGGTAATGCATGCCTCGCACTTCTTCACTTCGCACCCAATCTGTAGTGGCCAAAACCAGCGCTAAAAATCGCCGTACCTTATTGAAAGCGGGTGGCGCCTTACTCATTTCGGTAGTGATGCCATCGACCGCGCAGGCAGCAAAAATCATGGCGGTACGCGTATGGCCAGCAGAAGATTACACGCGCGTCACGCTAGAGAATGATATCGAATTAAAAACCAGTCACTTCACGGTCAAAGACCCGGAGCGTCTGGTCGTCGATATTGAAGGTCTGGAACTCAACACGACACTAAAGGAATTGGTTGCCAAGATTCAGGCGAATGACCCCTACATCAAACAAGTGCGCGTAGGGCAAAATCGGCCCAACGTGGTCAGGCTGGTGTTTGACCTGAAAGAAGAGGTTAATCCGCAAGTATTCACCTTGCAGCCGATTGGTAACTACAAACACCGCCTGGTATTTGATTTATACCCGGCAAATCCGCCCGACCCGATTGCGGCCCTGATCGAAAAAGGTGAATGGAATAAAGAGTCTGACAAAAACCTCGCAGCGAACAAGACTGAATTAAAACCGGATTTCAAACTTGAACCCAAGCTTGATCCTAAATCAGACCTGCGCACTTCTGGAACCACGAACGACATTGACAAGAGTGCCTCGAAATCAGGTGCATTAGTGCGCATGATCACCATTGCGCTGGACCCGGGCCACGGCGGTGAAGACCCGGGTGCAATGGGGCGTGGTGGCAGCAAAGAAAAAGACGTGGTACTGGCTATCGCCAGACGCCTCAAAGAAAAAATTGAGCAACATCCCAATATGCGCGTCATGCTGACCCGCGATGGCGATTACTTCGTGCCGCTGAATGTACGGGTACAAAAAGCGCGTAACGTACAGGCCGACCTGTTTGTCTCCATTCACGCGGATGCGTTTGTTGAAACCAGCGCCCGCGGCTCTTCGGTATTTGTCTTGTCAGAAAAAGGCGCCAGCTCAACCGCAGCGCGCTGGCTTGCCAATAAAGAAAATGCAGCCGATCTGATCGGTGGTGTGAATATTGGCGCCCATGACAAACAGCTTGCCAGTGTGCTGCTTGATTTATCCACCACGGCACAAATTAATGACAGCCTAAAACTGGGGAAAGTCGTTCTCGGTGAAATCGGCGGCATCAACCGCCTGCATAAGGGCTCGGTGGAACAGGCAGGTTTTGCAGTCTTGAAAGCACCGGACATTCCCAGTATTTTGATCGAGACCGCATTTATCTCGAATCCGGAAGAAGAAGCCAAGCTAACAGATGACAACTATCAGGACAAACTGGCGGAAGCGATTGTCAAAGGCGTGAAAAAATACCTTGCGAAGAATCCACCATTGGCAAAAAATAAACTGGCTTGAGATGACGATGCTATCGCGTCAGTCGGGGATAGTGTGTATTGCCTCGGCATCTGAATCACATGCCGTTCCGACAGCGATCCATCGTCCGATAAGGCGTCCAATCAAAGCGTGCAACGAATCAGGCAGATAAGGTAGATACGGCAGATAGTTAGCCGGTTGCATTAGCATACCGCAACGATAATGCAGGTTTGCCTCAACCCAGACCAAGGCGCGACAAGCACCGCGCCGTTGCCACAAAAATACGCGTGCGACCGGACAAGGCTCTGCCGCACAACACACACCGCAACCATTACAGTGCGCACCAACTACCGGCTTGGCAGGCGCTTCGACACGAAGCCAGATCAAACGCTGCTCTTGCCTCATTGGCGCCTTCCAGTCTGCCTATGCGTTCTTGCCAAATAAGGATCTGGCAAGTTTCCAACCTACGCCAAGCAAAATGGGGATGATCGCCGCCCCTACTCCAACTAGCACAATCGCATTAAGATGATCTCGCACAAACGGAATATTGCCAAAAAAATAGCCGCTCAATACCAAAGATAATATCCACAATAACGCACCCGCCACATTAAAAAACTGGAAAGTTCTATGGGTCATATCAGAAAAACCGGCAACAAAAGGCGCAAAAGTACGCACAATGGGAATAAATCGCGCCAGCACTACTGTTTTTCCGCCATGTTTTTCATAAAATTCATGGGTCTTTCTGAGCGCATTTTTATCTATCCATTTATGATCACGTTCCATCACCTTGTGCCCGATCAGGCTACCGATCCAGTAATTCACCGTATTGCCAGAGATCGAGGCGATCACCAATAAAATAATCAAAATCCAAGGGTTCATCGCACCAGTGGCACTAAAAGCACCGGCAATAAATAGCAGAGAATCTCCAGGTAAAAATGGAAAAATGACAAATGCAGTTTCGCAAAAAACAATCGCAAACAAGACCGCGTAGACCAGCGTCCCGTATTGCGCGATGACCGTTCCTAACATTTTATCGACATGCAAAATCATGTCCAACAATTGCATCAAATCCATAATTCTCCTCGGTTGCGGCGTCATCATACACTATCACCGGCAATCATTTACAAGCGCGCGGAGCGGTATAATCACGTCATGAATCAAATATCAATTCCCTACCGCGCCATCCAGGCATTGCCGGATAATCTCATTTCACAGATCGCCGCTGGCGAAGTGGTTGAACGCCCTTCCGCCGTAGTCAAAGAGTTACTGGAAAATGCCCTGGATGCAGGCGCCACCAGCATTACCGTCCGACTGGAAGAAGGTGGCGTAAAACGCATCGCCATTGCCGACAATGGCCGCGGCATTCCGGTGGATCAATTGCCTTTGGCGGTGGAACGACACGCCACTTCCAAAATATCCTCGCTGGAAGAATTGGAAAACGTCGCCACGCTTGGATTCAGAGGCGAAGCACTGGCATCCATTGCCTCGGTGGCATTGCTTACGCTGACGACGCGCACTTTCGATGCGCCGCATGCCTGGCAAATCGAGAATGGCAAAACAACTCCGGCTTCGGGCGCTCAAGGGACGACTGTCGATGTGCAAGATTTGTATTACAACACGCCGGCGCGGCGCAAGTTCCTTAAATCTGAACAAACCGAATTTGGCCATTGCGCCGAAGTAGTCAAGCGCATCGCCCTGGCACGTCCCGATGTATCTTTTTCCTTATCGCATAATGGCAAAACCATCGATCATTGGAATATAAGCGCCATCGACAAGCGCAGCGCCACGATACTTGGTGAAAACTTCGCCAGTGCCCGACTGGCGCTCGATGAGAGTGCCGGCCCCTTGCGTCTGCATGGTTTTATCGGGCTGCCTACCGCATCCAAAGGACGCGCCGATGCTCAGTTTTTTTATGTCAACGGCCGCTATGTGCGCGATAAACTGCTCACTCACGCGGTACGTGCTGCCTATCAGGATGTGTTGCATGGCGATCGCTATCCGTCTTACGTGATTGCTCTCGATCTTGATCCCGCCTTAGTCGACGTCAATGTGCACCCTTCTAAAATAGAAGTGCGCTTCCGTGATAGCCGTGCGGTGCATCAGTTTGTATTCCATGCTGTGAATCGTGCCTTGGCACAAACCTCCGCAACGGCATTCGGCACGGTGCCCGCTCCGGCCACCGCGTCATTAGCGGATCCGGGCACGTCAGCGAGCGGAAAAATGCCTTGGGTCAGTGGCGAACAAACCAGTTTCCCCACACAATTTCCGCCAATTACCAGCACCGCCAATTACCAGGATTACTTCAATCAACCCCGCCCGCAAGGCGTGGGCGTGGCGCAATCGACAGGCAACTATGGTGCATTGTTTGGTACAGGTGCTAGCTCAGGAACCGCCGGACAAGGCAATGCAAATCCCCTGCCTGATGACGAACACCCGCTAGGCTTCGCGCTGGCACAGCTGCATGGCGTATATGTACTGGCACAAAACACCAAGGGTTTGGTATTGATTGATATGCATGCCGCGCATGAGCGCATCTTGTATGAGCAGCTCAAAAACGCACTGGATGAAAACGCTATGCCGGTACAGCCCATGCTGATTCCCATCACGTTTTATGCCGATGCCGTAGAAGTCGGTACAGCAGAAGAAAATGCCGAAGTATTGAAATCATTGGGCTTCGACATTGCAGCAATTTCACCCACCACGCTCGCTGTACGTTCTGTTCCAGCCCTACTCAAAAATGCGGACGCGCAATCGCTGGCACGCGATGTCTTGCGTGAAGTGCGTGAGTTTGGCGGATCGCGCGTTTTGATCGACCGCCGCAACGAATTATTGGGCACCCTCGCCTGTCACACTGCCGTGCGGGCAAATCGCAGCCTCACAGTTCTGGAAATGAATGCCCTGTTAAGGCGGATGGAACAAACCGAACGCGCCGACCAATGCAATCACGGTCGGCCAACCTGGGTGCAACTTGGCCTCAATGATCTGGACAGAATGTTCCTGCGCGGCCAATAAGCAATCAACAGCATTCAACAGCACAGAACAACAATGACACAACAAGTACAAACCATTAGCCCCTTCAGAGGTGCGCCGCTATTCATTATCATCACCGCTTTCCTGATGCTGCAGCCCCTGTCGACTGATTTATATCTGGCATCACTACCCAGCCTTGCCAACGGTTTTGGTGTGCCAGCCTCAACAGTGCAATTGACCTTATCGCTATTTGTGTTTGGCTTTGGCGCGGCGCAACTGATCGTCGGCCCGCTGTCTGATCGCTTTGGTCGCCGCCCGGTTGTGCTGGCAGGTCTTGGCATATATGTACTAGCCAGTCTTCTTTGTGCCACTTCACTATCGATAGAGATGCTGATCGCGTCACGCTTCCTGCAGGCAGTTGGATGCTGCTCTGCCGTCATCATCGCACGGGCGATTGTGCGCGATGCTTACGAACCGCAAGACAGCGTCAGACTCATCGCAAAAGCGAGTACATGGCTATCTCTCGCCCCCTTGCTAGGGCCAATTCTTGGCTCCTATCTACAAGTAACGCTAGGGTGGCGAGCTGCTTTTTTTGTACATGCACTGTTGTCACTGATCCTGTTGATTCTGGTTTACTTACGATTACCTGAAACCAACCTGCAAAAAGACGCGCGCGCTACCGATCTCACTGGGCTAATACGCAACTATCGCATCGTATTGGGATCCAAATTATTCTGGACCTACGCGCTACCGGGCGCATTATCTTACGGCTCCATCTTTACTTACATTTCAGGTGCTTCAGTCGTATTAATACAGGTACTTCATGTGCCGACTGCCTGGTTTGGCTATTGTTTTGCCTTTGGAGTAACGGGTTATCTGGGCGGCACCATGGTATGTCGTCGCGTACATGCCAAGCTAGGAACCGACATCACGCTACGCATCGGCACCAGTCTGTCATTCGCAGCAGGCGCAATCTTTCTTGCCCTGGTCATTGCCGGTCTCAATCATTGGATAATGATACCTGCCATCATGTTCTTGACCATGGGCGCGCATGGCATTAATTTTCCGGTATCGCAGTCCAATTCAGTCTCGCCGTTTCCCCAACAAGCTGGCACGGCAGCGGGCCTGATGGGCGCACTCTACATGCTTGTGGCATTCATTGTCGGCACGGTTGTTGGCATCACACATAACGGTACGCTATATCCTCTTGCCACCATTGCCTGTAGCATCGGGGCAATGATTTTCATCTCAACGCGCTTGTTGCAAACCAACAGTAAAGTGGAATTCGCGGCATGAAACATCATCCTAAAGTTATCGCCATCATGGGGCCTACCGCCTCGGGCAAAACAGCGGCGGCACTTGAGATAGCAAGGCATATTCCGGCAGAAATCATTTCAGTTGATTCCGCACTGGTTTATCGCGAAATGGATATCGGCACAGCGAAACCAAATGCGGCGGAGCTGGCATCGGTGCCACATCACCTGATCGACATCATCGATCCATCCGAAGCCTACTCAGTTGCACAATTTTTAATCGACACAAAAAGGCTGGTCGGTGAAATCCGGGCGAGGGACAAACTACCCATTTTGGTTGGTGGAACAATGATGTACTTCAAGGCGCTAATCAACGGACTCGACGACTTGCCGGGTGCCGACCCGGCGATCCGTGCAGAACTCGATGCAGAAGCTTTGCGCATCGGCGTACCCGGTTTGCATGCCCGTTTAGCCACCTTAGACCCGATTACAGCGGCGCGCCTCAAACCCAATGACAGTCAACGCATACAACGCGCACTGGAGATCATCACCATCACCGGACAACCCATGTCTGCATTGCTAGCGCAACAGCCAAAGGGTGAGCCACCATTTGAAATGCTGCCCCTGTCGTTAGAGCCATCCGACCGAAGCGTCTTACATCAGCGCATTGCCCGCCGTTTTAACATCATGCTGGAACAAGGTTTTCTGGACGAAGTACGCCACCTAAGAGCACGAGGTGACCTCCATCCTGACCTCCCGTCTATCCGCTGCGTAGGATATCGTCAGGCGTGGGAATACCTCGATGATGCAAGCACCTACGAGGAAATGCGCGAGCTAGGCATCATCGCCACCCGTCAGCTGGCCAAACGCCAACTGACATGGCTACGCTCGATCCCCGAACGCATCGTAATCGACTGCCTTGATCCGAATGCGAACCAAGAGATACTGCATCACGCCCTGCAGAATCAAAAAGCTTAATATTCCACCAGCCGACATTATTTTATTACCGCCTATTATTTTGGATTGACACAACCAAGCGGCAATGGCATAATCTCGGGCTTCTTGGTGATATAGCTCAGTTGGTTAGAGCACAGCACTCATAATGCTGGGGTCGGTGGTTCAAATCCACCTATCACCACCAGATTACCGTTTTTGGTCATCCAAAGACGTATGAAAAGCCTCTCTAGCCTAGTGCTACAGGGGCTTTTTTGTTCTCTAAGCGTTTTTAACGTCCTTTGACATCCAATTTATTTGGGGGCAAGGGCGGCATGCCCCAACGTTTTTAAATCGGATGCCCCCAAAATGCCAAAATTAGCCAAGCCACTGACCGACATACTTGTAAAAAGTGCCAAGCCTAAAGAGAAATCCTACAAATTAGCAGACGGTGGCGGGCTATATCTTGAAGTGATGCCCGTAGGTTCTAAATTATGGCGCATGAAGTTCAAGCAAACTAGCGGCAAAGAGAGTCGTCTTGCCTTTGGCAGTTAACCAACGGACTTTGGCATACATTACCCATGGTACTCACCTTGAAGTCCCTTACAGAAAAACAGTAAGGATAGGTTAATTTCCCTAGTCAATATCCGTTACGCAAAACCGCGTTTAACTGGTCAATTTTGGATGCGCGTCAACAGCTTAGCTCAAGTCGAAAGCTTGGTCGATTTGTCGTGGGTGATGCCGATGGCGAGCCGATAACCTGTTAGCGAATCGACTCGCGATCCAAGGTAAAACGGGCCACACGATCTTCCAGCACAGTGACGCCTATGCCGGGACCGCAGGGCAAGGCAATGAAACCATCGTCGGCCAGAACCACCGGGGGCTCGACGATATCTTCGCTGAAGTAGCGTGCCGTTTCTGATGTATCTCCGGGCAATGTGAAGCCCGTCGCAGTCTGCAATTGAAGATTGAAGGCGCGACCAATACCAGTTTCGTCCATGCCGCCTGACCAGACGTCAATGCCAGCATGCTGGCACAGTGCGGCGATGCGAAGCGATTCGATCATACCGCCCACCCTTCCTTGCTTGATGTTAATCACGCGAGCGGCTTTCAGGGCCAGAGCGGAGCGGGCATCGTCGAGGTCGTGAATCGATTCATCGAGACACAGTGGCGTAGCCAGTTCACGTTGCAGCACGGCATGTTGGACGATATCGCTGTACGACAGCGGCTGTTCTATCATGGTCAGGTTGAAGGCATCGAGTTCGCGCAAGACTGGTGCGTGCTCGAGCCGGTAGTCACCATTGGCGTCGGCCATCAGCGCCAGCTGTGGATAGGCTTCGCGCACGGCCCGAACCCATTCGACATCCTTGCCTTGCATGATCTTGAGCTTGACCCGGTGGTAAGGACGACTCATCGCCTCTGCCACGGCATCAAGTAGCGCCGGAATCGAGTCCTGTATCCCTAGACTAATGCCCGACTGGATGCGGCGCGCTGACAGTCCCAGGAGCTCATGCAGAGGACGACCTTGCTGCCTCGCTATCAGGTCCAGCAGGGCGTTTTCGACCATAGCCTTGGCCATGCCATGACCCCGCACCGGGCTCCAGCGCTTCAGTAGCTCGCCGATGCTCTGTCCTGGTGTGAGCAAAGGCAGCAGAAATTCCTTAAACACATGGCGTACGGTTTGCGTGGTTTCACTGGCATAAAAGGGATCGGGATCGGCCACGCATTCCCCCCAGCCAACCACGCCATCCGATTCAAGCCGCAACAAGAGCGCCTCCTTGACTGCCCAAGTGTGAACGCTGGTGGCAAAAGGTTTCACAAATGGCAGCCGCACCGTAATCAGGTCGATTCTTTGCAACACCGGAATGCGCGCATCGACCGCAGGGGAAACGGGAACTGGGCAGTGTAGAAATTGTTGATCCATTTCCATCCTCCTCAGGAGTAGCCTATCATCACAGCAACGGCCACCATGGCCATAGACATGAACAGGATCAGTAGCTGAAAGCGCCAGATAATACCAAACCAGCGTGTCCATGGCACACCGGCGACTCCCAGCGTTGCCATCAGAATGGCACCGGTCGGCACACTCATATTCGCCATGGCATTGCCTAGCTGGTAGGCCAAGACGGCGGTTTGCCGCGTCACGCCCACCAGGTCGGACAGGCCTGACATCAAAGGCATGTTAATCGCTGCCTGGGCGCTGCCGGAATGGATGACGAAGGTGAACGCAGTTTGCACGGCCAGCATGCCTTGCGCTGCCAACAGCGGCGGCCATGTTTCCAGCATGCTGCCCATGCTGTGCAGAAAGGTATTCAACACCGAGGGCGCATGCGGATTGGCGCCTCCCAACAGGTATTCGATGCCCTTTGCCAAAGAGATCACCATCACCGCCGGCACTAATTGCTGCGCTCCGGCAATAAATGCCTCGGCAGCGGCGTCGGCGGTGAGGCGTTTGGCGAGTACCGCAACGATCGCAGCAAAGAAGCACAACGTGACGAACTGGGTCGCGATTTCCGGAATGAAATAGCCCGCAGTGACCACGCCCCAGATTATCCAGATGATGGTGCCAACGATACCAGCAAGTATCAATCGGTCGGCAAAAGCGAGCGGCGGCGTATCCACGGGAATCACGATCTGGCCGTTTTCTCCCAACTCGACCTCGGTGCGATGGCGCTCGGCATACCAGAGGGTAAAGACGATTCCGGTACTGACAAAAATCAGGAACATGACTATACGCAGAGGCGCACCTGACAGCAGCGGCACGTTGGCAATACCTTGCGCCAATGCCACGCCAAACGGATTCATCCAAGAGGTACCGAAGCCGATCTGACTGGCGACATAAGTAATCATCACGCCAACTTCAGGCGGGTAACCCATACGCAAGATCAGCGGCAACAACAAGGCCAGGAAAGCAATGGTTTCTTCCCCCATACCGAATACGGCGCCGCCAGTGGCGAAGGCCGCGAACAAGGACCCCAGCAGCAGGCGTGGGTGATGGCCCGTGATCACGATCAGGCGCAACAGACCACGATCGACCGCACCAGTGGCATTGATAACGCCAAATGCGCCTCCGACCAGCAGGATGAAGGCGATGACGCCAATCGCAGAACCGCTCCGGCTACCCGAAGTCATGCCCTCAAAGGGCGCATTGAGGAAGCCGATTTCCTTGCCGCTGCCGAACACGGAAATGCTGATATTGTGCTCGGCTACCCGATAGGATTCGAGCGAAATCGGCACACCTTTCTCGAAGTAGCCGGCAGATACCCAAGGTACCAGCAAGGCAATCAACAGTGCGCCGAAGAGCAGGATGATCAGGGTGTTTGGAACTTTGAATGTACTTGGTGTGTCGCTCATGCTTATAGCTCCTGCTAAAAGTTCAGGCAGTCTACCCTCTTATGAAAAAACCCCACCGGAGTGGGGCGTTGAGGGTTTTTCGAGGATCGATTTAATTGAATTTGTACTGCATATTGACAAAGATTGAGCGTCCACGCGGGTCGCCGTAGGTGGGATCCCATGTCACTTCAAAGTAACGCGATTGATTGGTGAATGGCGGCGGAGTATCGAGCATATTGATGACGCCAGCGCGAAGCTTCAGCTTCTTCGTGAACGAATAGCTTCCGGTCAAGTCCCAAAGCGAATAGGCCTTGACGTCACGGTCATTCCAGCCGGGATCAGCCAGACCCGGGATATTCTGGTCGCGATAGCCCGAGAAATAGGTATTGCCCAGGGTCAGATTGAGCGGGCCATGAACCCAATCAATATTAAGCTTGTGGCGCCAGCGCTGAACAGCCTTGTCGTCACGGAACACGCCGAGACCATTCGTCAGTGGTGAGCTCGGATCGGACTGGAACTTGTACTCGGTGATATAGGTCGCCCCGATATTTGCACTGAAGCGGCCGATTGAGGTCGCATCGCCATGCCAGTTGAGAGCCAAGTCAAAGCCGGTGGTGTTCAGCTTGCCCCGGTTCTCTTTTTTGAACTGCAAATAGGAAACGGCACCGTCTGTGTCACGAACGACGATGTTCGGATTATTGTAGTACACCGGATTGTCGAAGACTGTTTGTTCGCCAATCTCCGAAATGATGTCCGTCTTGCGGATCATCCAGTAGTCAACACTACCATTCCAGTTCTGGTTGGGTTCAACGACCATGCCGACCGAGAATTGTTTTGACTTTTCTGGTCTGAGCAAAGGATTAGCATAACGATCCAGATCGAACTGCGCGATTTCACCTGATACCGGATCTTTCACGAAACTGGCAATCGTGCCAGAACGTACTGGCAGGAACATTTCAGAAATCGATGGCGCACGGAAGCCAGTGCCGAAGGAGGCGCGGCCCAACATGGCCTTGCTTGGGCGGTAGCTCAGAGCGATCTTTGGATTTGTCGTATCAAGGTTTTGCGTGGTGACGCCTGAAAGTGGGTCTTTTACGCCTTTGTAGTGATCATGACGTAAAGCGAACTGGCCTTCCCATTCTTTGGTAAATGGCGCGTTGACCTCAGCATAAAAACCAGCGATGTCGCGTGAATTCGACGAGTCTTCTAGCAGTTCGTCGGAACTGGAACGGTCGCCTTGCACGTCGTTCGTCTTCAGTGCAGCGGTTGATGAAAACGCAGTCTTCTCACGGCGCAGTTCGGCACCCAGTGCCAGCATCGCATCGCCGCCCGCCATCGACATCAAGGAGCGGGTCAATTTTCCATCAAAACTATCGCTGGTTCCTTTGGAGATCCGGGCTGCGCCGGAGATCTTGATCGAATCCATGAACTTCCTGCCCGAATCGTCGGTTGGGGCGACAAATGGGTTGTAAAGTCCTTTGGCGATACCATCGAGCAGTTTGCTACGCGAAACCCAACCGTCGATATCGAGGTCGGTCGCTTCATTGACGCTGTGGTTATACGCCGTGTCGTAATCCCAGTTACCAAAGCGACCATTAGCGCCCAGCACGATACGGGAACTTTCACTGGTGACCTCAGTGGTACGACGTCCTGCATCTGTCAGGCGGAAGCGGAAATTAATGGGGGTCGTGATGCCGGTTTTTGTCTGCAGGTCTTTAGGCAAATAAATGCCGGTGCTCGTACCGTTGATGCTGCCCGATGTTGCGGGCGACGCGGCATAGGCGGTCTCGGCCTTGCTCTGTAAGGCTTCGACGAACACCTGGTGATCATCCGAGAGCAGGAAGGTGGCGCGACCGATAAAGCTTTGTTTTTCGGCCTTTGGATAGACTTCCGAATCGCCCATGTAATTGAATGAACAGCCTTCGGTCCCGCCAGGGCCTAGGGGACGTACGACGTTGGGGCTGCCATCGACGCAGGAGGACTTGCCTAAACTGACGCGTCGGCCTGGGGAGGGTACCCACGTACCGCCGGGTCCAGAGCCAAACAGATACGAGGACTTGTTCAGCGTGGCAAGTTGAGCGGAGGTGAGATCAACGTTGGCCGGAAATGAAGTGCTCGACAACTGTGGCGACAGACGATCAGGCAGGCTGTACTCCTGCATGAACTTGCGTTCCGAACTGGAAAGCCGTTCCATTCTCTGGATGTCCAAGGCACCGAACACGTTGAAGCGATCCTTGCCCAAGTCACCGAAGCCGCCAGAAATGGAAGCGGTTTTTTTCCCGCCACCGCCTTCACCCGTCTTCAGCGCATAAACGTTGATGTCGGCGCCCTGATAATCCTTGCGGGTGATGAAGTTAATCACACCGCCCATCGCATCAGTACCGTAGATCGCCGATGCCCCATCCTTCAGTACTTCCACACGCTGAATAGCGCCGGCGGGAATGCTATTGAGGTCGACACCGGAATTATCGCCCGGGCTGGCGAAGTTGGCGAGCCGGCGGCCGTTGAGCAGCACCAGCGTACTCGATACACCCAGTCCGCGAAGGTTGGCGCCATTGAAGCCACGCTGCCCCCCCATGACGTCGCTGACGCTGGCGCCGTCGGTGAGACCGCCGACATTCGATGATATCTTCTGGAGCAGTTCGGCGGCGGTCGTCACCCCGGCCTTGTCGATATCGTCGCGTTTGATGATTTCCACGGCCAATGCTGTTTCACCTTCAATGCGCTTGATGCTGGAGCCTGTGATTTCGACGCGCTGCAAGGATTGCGCGGCAACGTTCATGCTCAAAGCGCTAAGAGCGAGTAGTACTGCATGGGTACATCGGGAGTGGCGGAATGCGAACGCCGCGGGCTTGCTAGCTGGTTTCATGCGATGAGTCCTCTAAAATGGGTGTATCAGACGCAAGCACCGTAATTGCGGTGCCCCGGCGCAACTTTGGAACGTCTCAAGTGTATGCAGTGTTCGCTTCCTTGGGGGCCCTCTTGCTAGCTTGGGTCGCACCGTGAGAAGCTGGTGTCGCATTCTTGCAATGTTGTGCGGGGTAGAGTGTTGCAAACTTCTGACAGTGCGACATGCATTTGCCAATGTGCGCAAACATCTTAGGGACGGTACCAGAAGGCACAAGATCGGTGGCAACATCCGCTTCAATTAGTTCTTTGCGAAAGGCACTCCCTTTGAAATCCATGTTCATACTGACGCTGTTTGCAGCGAATTTGGCGATCGATATTGCATACGCCGAAGAAATCCAAACAAAACCCGCATTCCAGCCAATACCCGGTATCGTGGTTCCCATGGGCGGCGCAGTTCGTGGAGATAATGACGAGTTGCGACAACGTCTGGTGGATCTTGCCGGTGGCAAGGGAGCACGGTTTGTAGTGATTCCAACGTCATCAGGAAATCCGGTAGCGACTGGCGAAAATGCAGCGCATGAACTCAGACGCCGTGGTGCGCAGGTGGAGCTTCTGCGCATCGCGCCGCAATGGCCGGGAGAGAGTCTCGACTCCGCCCGCCGTGCTGCGGCTGATCCCGACAACGTCGCTAAAATCCGCGCCGCCAACGGGGTGTACTTTACCGGTGGTGCGCAAGAGCGTTATGCCGATGTACTCAACCCGAATGGCGTGGCTTCGCCCGTGCTGCAAGCGATACGCGAGTTGCAGGCGCGCGGTGGCGTGATTGCCGGTACCAGTGCCGGTGCAGCAATCATGAGTCGCGTCATGTTTCGCGATGCGCAAAATCCGCTGCTAGTACTCAAAGGCTTGCTGCGTGAAGGTAAAGAAATTGAGCGCGGTTTGGGATTTGCAGGCGATGAACTTTTTATTGATCAGCATTTTCTCAAGCGTGGGCGTATCGGTCGCATGCTGGCCGCCATGCTGGCCAAGGGCTACAAGATAGGCTTAGGCGTGGATGAGAATACCGCTGCGGTGATTCGCGGTACTGATATCGAAATAGTGGGCGCCACCGGCGCGCTGCTGATCGACCTGCGTGATGCAACGGTTGAGCCGGGGCCGGTCAATGTACCTAATGTACGTAATGTGCGTATTTCCTACTTAGATAATGGCGACCATTATGATTTAGCGAAAGCGCAGGCAAGTGTTTTCCCTGCCAAACGTGCCAAAGGCGAACTGAAATTCAGACAACCAGACTTTGTTCCTGAACTTGAAAATCCGCGCCAGGATTTCCCCGATATTTTGGGCGAAAACGCAATCCAGCGAGCCTTGTCACAACTGGTTGATGGTAACCGTGATCACGTCACCGGTTTTGCCTTCAGCCTGCTTCCGGCGAAGGATGATCCTGCACCTGATCTCGGATTTGAGTTTCTGTTGCGGCGGGATGAACGCACACGCGCCTGGGAAAGCACCGGCATTGACGGTAAGGATTACTCCGTCTTCGATGCCCGGCTGGATGTACGCTCTATACGCATGACTACCCCACTCTACAAATCATGGCAATGAACATTCGACACCTCAGAAAACTAACACTCGCCGCAGTCATGTGTTCGCAGACTGCTGCTGTGCTGGCTCAACAGCCTGTTGACCATGCACTGCTGGATGCTGCTGCGGTCCGGGTGCTACCCGATGTGGTGAACTGGCGCCGCGACTTGCATGCCCATCCCGAGCTGGCTTTCCAAGAACAACGCACCTCGGACATCGTTGCCACCGAACTGCGCCGCATGGGTTATGAGGTCAGTCGTGGCGTCGCTGAAACTGGCGTCATTGGACTGCTCAATACCGGTCGCCCGGGGCCGGTGGTCGCCTTGCGTGCCGACATGGACGGCCTGCCAGTGGCTGAAGATACCGGCCTGCCCTTTGCTTCCAGACAGCGCATTAAACAAAATACCACGCAAGGGACAACGGAAGTTGCCTTGATGCACGCCTGTGGCCATGATATGCATGTCGCCATGCTGCTTGGTGCCGCGCGCGTGCTCGCCGATCTGCGCGGGCAACTTTCCGGTAACGTCAAGCTGGTATTTCAACCCGCCGAGGAAGGTGTCCCAAATGAACCGAATGGCGCCGAGCGCATGGTGAAAGCGGGTGTCCTCGACAATCCCAAGGTCGATGCAATATTCGGCTTACACGTTGGCATCACGCCGCAGCCAACCGGAACGATCTCACTGCGAGCACGTGGATTAATGGCGGGAAGTGACACCTTTGATATCTTAGTCAAAGGCCGTCAAACCCATGGAGCCTTACCTTGGAACGGCGTCGATCCGGTCGTTGTCACGGCGCAGATCGTGCTGGGGCTACAGGCTATCGTCAGCAGACAAACCAACCTGACCTTGGCACCAGCCGTGATTACCGTGGGAACCCTGCAGGGCGGACACAGAGCGAACATCGTCCCGGGTGAAGTCAAAATGAGCGGCACTATTCGTAGTTTTGACCCTGCCATGCGCGATCAAATTCTGGCGCAGGTCAAGCGCACCGCCGAGAACCTTGCGTTGGCCTCTGGCGCCAAGGCAGAAGTGAGTTTTGACGCCGGCTATCCGGTGACCTGGAACGATCCGGCGCTAACAGCGAAAATGTTGCCAAGTCTGCGCCGGGTGGCCGGTGCGGCCGTGCTTGCCGACATTCCGCCGACCACAACTTCCGAGGATTTTTCTTATTACGGACAGCGAGTCCCCTCGATGTTGTTTTTTCTCGGTGTCAATCCGCCAGGGACTGCCCCTGCGGACTGGGCACCAAACCACTCACCTCGTTTCAATCCGGATGAAGGTGCCTTGCTGACTGGCGTACGCACACTCGCCAGCCTGGCTGCTGATTACTTGACTGGGAACTGAAAACTCTCATGGAACTAATTTCGATTTCGCTCCCTTCCCCCGCCGCAGGCACCAGCCGGGCACTGTCTTTTCTCCGCTTTGGAAAAGCGGGAACTGGCCCTAAGGCCTATATTCAAGCATCACTTCATGCCGACGAACTGCCCGGCATGCTGGTCGCTCATCATCTGAGAAATCAACTTGCCGAGCTTGAGCAGCAAAATAAGCTGCTTGGGGAAGTAATCTTGGTGCCGGCTGCCAATCCAATCGGACTTGCGCAAACCTTGCTGGGAACCAGCCAGGGGCGCTTTGATCTGCGAACCGGACAAAATTTCAACCGCCTATTTCACAACCTGTCGGGGGATGTGCTGACACGGGTGAAGGCACAACTGGGATCTGATCCAAAGGCAAACCAGAATCTGATCCGTTCGGCGATCCGTGATTGTCTGATGGATCAAACCACTACCGACGAACTGTCTGCGCAACGACTAGAGCTGATGCGACTCGCTGCCGATGCCGATGTCGTGCTCGATCTACATTGCGACTGCGAGTCGGTATTGCATATCTATACTGGAACACCGCTGTGGGAGCGCATTGCGCCGCTGGCGGGATTACTGGATGCGCATGTTGCCCTTTTGGAGACCAATTCCGGCGATGATCCCTTCGATGAGGCCTGTTCACGGATCTGGTGGGATATTGCAGCGCTGGTTGGAGATGAGTTCCCGATCCCTCTAGCTTGCCTCTCTGCTACAGTCGAATTGCGTGGCTTTGCCGACGTCAATCATGCCGATGCCGAACGTGACGCTACCGCTTTGCTCGACTTTTTGCGCTTGCAGGGCATCATTGCCGGTCCCTTGTCGCAAGCCGTGCCACCCGCCTGCGAACCGACCCCGCTGGCAGGCTGCATGCCGCTGACCGCACCGACGGCCGGACTGGTTGTGTACTTGCGGGAACTTGGCGATACCGTCAAGGCAGGCGACCCGCTGATCGATCTGATTGATCCGGTAAGTGGTAAGGTGCAACAATTGTTGGCGCCAGTCGACGGAATCTACTTCGCCCGAGAAAATCGTCGCTATGTGCCGCCCGGGACGCGTTTGAGCAAAGTCGCAGGTCGTGAAGCCGTTCGTAGCGGGCCGCTGCTTTCGGCCTGAGGCAATCCGATTGCGTGTGATGTCGTTGTTGCATGTAGAATCCAGGCGTCCCAAGGAAATAAACTATGCCGATGCCCTTTTCCGTTTCGTTGATATTGCTTCCCGGTTTCTCGCTGTTCGCACTGGGTGCGGTGCGCAGTGTCTTCGCTGCAGCCAATGAAGTGAGTGGCGAGATGCTCTATCGGGTCGAGCAATATGCCACGGATGGTTTGCAAGCCCTTACACAATGCGGCATTTCACTCGCAGCCGAGCCGCTCTACAAACTGAATCACGACCAAGCAGGTTTGTTGATGCTGATCGCTGACGAACGTGTCGATGAAAGTGTTGCCGGCGTGGTCGGCAGCCACCTCGTGCAGCAGTTGAATCGTTCCCACAATGACAGTGAATGGGTGCTAGGCGCCTGCGGTGCAGGCGCGCAGATACTCGCGGAGCATGGGTTTCTCGATGGCTATCGTGCCGCAATTCATTGGCAGATTCTGGCTGATGCGGTGAAACGCTACCCAGCTACCGTGTTCATTCCAGGCTTGTTCGAAATCGATAGAAATCGCATCAGCGCTGGTGCCGGTACCGCTGTACTCGATTTACTGTTGCATTGGCTTGGATTACGCCACGGCAGCACCTTTGCTGCCGAAGTGGCAGCCGGGCTGGGGCTGGACCGGCTACGCGGGAGCGACGAACGGCAGCCCGTGCCGGCGTCGGCGCAACCAGCCCTCGGATCGGCACGCCTGAAGGAGGCGCTGGAACTGATGGCGGCGAATCTTGCCGAGCCCTTGCAGGCTGAAGATATTGCCCAATTGGTCGGCGTATCGCGCAGGCAGCTGGAACGACTGTTCCGGCAACATATGAATACATTTCCCTCGCGCTATTACCTGGAGCTGCGACTCAAACATGCCCGCCGCCAATTGAAGCAGACGACCCAATCGATCCTGCAGGTCGGGCTTGCTTGTGGTTTCACTTCTGGCCCGCATTTTTCAACCACGTACCGCAATTATTTTGGTTACACTCCGCGCGAGGAACGTGCCCGGCACACCATGCCGCAAGTCGTGACTAAAATCTCCGAAGAGGACATTCAATGAATCACATGGACTACCTGTTGCGCCCAGCGACCCTGGATGATCTCAATGCCATCGAGCGCTTCTCGAAAGCCAGTACGTTCGGCATCCACACACTGAAACCGGGCCGAGCCCGCTTGGCGGAGCGACTTGAGCGATCGCTGAAAGCCTTTGCCGGTACCGAACCAGTCCGCGGCGACGAGATTTACCATTTTGTCCTAGAAGACCTCAGGGCGGGTCGTGTAGTGGGTACCAGTGGGATAGTCACTAGTGCCGGGGCAAACGGTCGTTTCTATTGTTATCGCAATGAATTCTCGGTGCATGCCAGCGAGGAACTCGGCATCAGCAATCGCGAACATACTTTACGTCTGTGCGAAGACTTATCCGGTCACACATTGCTCAGCTCTTTTTACATCGAGCCGGAATATGGCGCGACGCTAGCCCCGCAACTGCTTTCCCGCGGACGGCTACTTTTCGTGAGGAACTTTCCCCACCTGTTTGCGGAAAGGATAGGAGCTGAAAATCCCGGCTTGTGCGACGAAGCAGGCAATAGCCCGTTTTGGAATGCACTGGGGGGGCGCTTCTTAAAAATGCCATTTCCCGAGGCTGAGCAACGCACCGGAGGACGATCCAAGAGTTTCATCGCTGAGTTGATGCCACGCTCCCCGATTTATGTGTCCTTGCTGGCCGAGGATGCCCAATGGGCGATGGGCCAATTACATCCTGACGGAGAATTACCTTTTGGCATTTTGGTTGCAGAAGGTTTTGATGTGGATTCCTTCATAGATATCTTTGATGGCGGGCCTATTGCCGAAGCGCGCGTGGCGATGTTAAACACCGTGGTTTCCGCGCTGGATGTGGATTTGCGTGCAGCACCTGATCTGAACGGCGAAGCCTGTCTGGTCGCCAATATGGGGCACTCAGGATTTTGCGCAACGCTGGCACTTGGTGAGTTCGTTGACAACGCGCTGCAACTGACACCCTCAGCTATCGAGCGGCTGGGGCTGACCGTGGGTTCGCGTGCTTGTGCCGTCCGTGTCAACGGATCGTAGTTGCCGCCTATACTGATTGCGCCCAGAGCTTGCCCGGGATGCACCAGCAATCGTCGTGTTTGATCATGCCCATGTTGCTTCTCCTGTTGCCTCAGGAGCTAGGACAGTATGCTGCTCCCATAACGCGCAGTGCATGCTGTTGAAAGACTTGGGGGTACAGAGGAGACTTCAGCGGTCTAAAAAGCGATAGATCCAACCTGACGCGATTGGGCAATCCGTCTGAAACACGCATGAACGCTAGACTTTGATGGTGCGGCTGGCTGAAATAGAACCAGCGACCCTTGGCTTCGGTGGCCAATGCTGGTCCGCCCCAAAATGCTCACCACAGCTGCCACTTCTTGAAACTACAGGAAACGTTTAGTAATTCCCTTGGTGCTTGCTACAGCTTCGCATCTGAAACATTTACTATCATCGGCATTATTCATGGCGTCACGTTTCTTGCATTACGTAATTACAAGTAGTTTCAGTTTTTCAATTGCTTGAGGAATTTCTTCTGCTTGATCTACATTGATAATTTGGGAGGTTCTTACTTAAAATTACCGATTTCCTGGTTGACGAATACTCAATAAGGCAATATTCTGCGAACAGAAAAATGATGATTTGGCTTATCTCCCAACGCACGTGTGTTAATGCAAGTAAGCGCTGCGCAAATCCAGTCCCCCACTAAATCAGAGCACCATCAGGAGAACCGATGAATATTTTCATCATCATTGCACTATGTGTGATCGTTATTGCAACACTGATAGGCATTTATGTTCAGTCAAAACGCGTCATCGACATCGGTTTACCTTACCTGCGGGAACCGCAATTATTTACGGATGCCGAACGTGCATTCCTTCACGTGCTGGAACATGCTATCGGTGACGAGTATAGGATTTTTGCAAAAGTGCGCGTAGCGGACGTCATCTGTGTTGAATCAGGTCTCGCGCCACGAATCAAGCGGATTGCGTCAAATAAAATACTCGCAAAGCATTTTGATTTCATCTTATGCAACAAAGCGGATTTATCTGTCGTTTGCGCTATTGAATTAGATGATAGAAATCACCAAAAAAAGAATCGGGAAGAGCACGATAAATTTTTAGCCAGTGTTTGTGAGCGAGTTTTTTTACCGCTGGTAAAAATTCCCGCAAAAGAAGGGTATCCAATCACTCACTTGAGAAACAGCATTCTCGCTGCTATTGGCATACCTGATGCTACTGCTATAGCGACACCGTCACAGCGAAGTGGTCGTGCCGCGGCGTAATTTTTTAAGCGGCGCAAGGAAACAAGAAAGTACTTCATCAACTCAAAAAATTCGCAGGCATCAGATTTTCATATCAACATCTGACAGGCCTGCGAAATTTTTGACTCTATTGCCGAACTTCTGCGTTCTTACGGGTAAAACTTGAAATAACCCGTTCAGCAAGTTTGCGATTCGACTTGACCAAATCTACCGAGTCACCAAGGATATGGGCAGCCTCGTCGAGCAAGATATCTTTTGCATCCTTACGGGCTTTTTCGGCCGCTAATTCAGCACTCAAGCTGCGCTCATTCGCTTGCAAGCCATCGTCTTGCGATACTGGCTTTTCCACTACTTTGTCGGCTTTACCCGTTTTGTCATTGCTTGTTAATTTATTCTCCAGCCGCATTTTTTCGCGATCCTTTGTTTTCGTTTCACGTGTGTCGCGTTCTTTCCGTCTTTCCGCTTCATTCAGTGAAATCAGCTTTTTATCGCGCTGAACATTGAATTCTTTAATATCATCAAGCAGGAACTGAAATTCCTTGTCTTTTGATATACGCATTTCGTGACGTACTTGCAAAAGTGGAAGCAAATCCTTCATGTCGCCAACTGTCTGGTATTCGGCAGCTTTGATTTGCACCCAAGGAAGCGCATTATCGTAGCTCGATTCACCAAAATTATCCGGATCAGAAAAAGTAGGGAACGCCAGATCCGGTGTTACACCACGTAATTGCGTTGTGCCGCCATTGACCCTGAAGAATTGCGCCACTGTCATTTTCAGTTCACCGAACTTAGGTTTTTCACTGCGTGCAATCTGATCCAGATTCACCATGGTTTGCACGGTGCCTTTGCCGAAACTGGATTCGCCAATAATCAGACCGCGGCCATAGTCCTGAATTGCGGCGGCGAAAATCTCGGAAGCAGAAGCCGAGCCGCGATTGATCAACACGCCCAAAGATCCATCCCAGGCGACTGTCGCAGCGCTTTCGCTTTCGATATTAATCTTTCCCTGAGAATTGCGTTGTTGTACAACCGGCCCCTTGCCGATAAACAGACTGGTCAACTCCACCGCTTCAGATAAAGATCCGCCGCCATTGTTACGCAAATCAATCAGTACGCTATCGACCTTCTCTTTCTTCAACTCCGTGAGCAAACGGGCTACATCCCTGGTGGCGCTTTTGAATTCCTTATCGCCTTTTCGTCTCGCTTCAAAATCCTGATAGAAGGTCGGCAATGCAATCACACCGATACGCCGCGTGGCATCCGACACCTTGATTTCTATGATGGATTTTTTTGCAGCTTGCTGATCGAGTGTGATTTTATTGCGCACCAAGGTCACCGTTTTATGTTTGCCGTCAGGGCCGACTTCAGCGGGCAGAATATCGAGTAAGACGACACTGTCCTTATTGCCACGAATGAGTGCAACGGCGTCATCGAGGCGCCAGCCAAGTACATCAGTTGGCGTACTATTTACCCCCTGCCCGACACCAACAATACGATCACCCACTTTGAGCTTGCCCGACAAAGCGGCAGGCCCGCCAGGCACTAGCTCCCGTATGGTGATTAATTCATCTCTTTCTTGCAATACCGCGCCGATTCCTACCAGCGACAACTTCATTTGGATATCGAAATCTTCCGATGCCTTTGGCCCCAGATAATTGGTATGCGGCTCTATCGACATCGCATACGCATTCATGAATAGCTGAAAAACATCTTCACTCTTGAGTTTTTGCGATCTCGTCAAAGAATAGTCGTAACGTTTTTCCAATGTTGTACGAATAGCCTTATCGTCTTTGCCGGCCAATTTAAGCCTTAGCCAGTCATTTTTGACACGCTGACGCCACAGATCGCGCATCTCATTTTCTGATTGCGGCCAAGGTTCTTTTTCGCGTAGATAGCGATAGCCTTCATTTTGATTAAAATCAAAATCACTCTTTAGCAAATCGCGCGCATATTTAAGGCGCTCCTGAAAGCGGCGCTCATACAGGTTAAACATCGCAAATGGCGTGGTTAAATCCTGATTGTTGATGGCATCGTCCATTTTGGTACGCGCGGCAGCGAACTGGTCAATATCCGTTTGTACAAAAAACAGTTTTTCCGGATCTAATGACTTCAGATAACGATCGAATATTTTTTGCGACATCGCGTCGTCCAGCGGCATCGTATTATAGTGAAAACGCGTCAGAAACTGTGCTGTCATCGCAGCGGCTTGCATTTGCTGCTGCATTGGTTTAAGACCAACAGTTGTCAAAGAGTCGGGTGCAGTAGTGGGCGAAGCGGCGAAAGTCGTCGCGGCAAACGCCATTGCTATCCCTAACAGGGTCTTTTTCATGCGAAATCTCCGAAAATCATGAGCGGTATTAGCCACAATAGCAGGATTGACAAGTAACCCAAAGAGGCCTGATCAAAAAATCTGCTTTCACTAATTGTATATGACTCGCAATACTGAAGATTAGTTCTGATTTATATTATTTACTCTTCGTTACAAACGACATGGCATTTAATTATCCTAAGCGAAAAAAATGAAAGTCAGGCCCATTGCGGCAATACCTGCACCCGAAAAGCGGCTTGCTGAGGATGTGATATTTTTATTCCCCCACCTGCTCAGGCTTATCCCGAAAACATGAATCAGGGCAGTCGACAGGATGAAACCGGCCCCATACAGCACCGCAGAATCGGCGGTTGGCAATTCGACACCATGCGCATAGCCATGCACCACAGCAAACAGTGCGACTAGCGCGCAACTCACGCCAACCGGCATTTTGATGGTGAAAGCGATCAGCAAACCCAAGACTGCCAGCGAAATGGCGATACCCAACTCAATCCCCGCCAGATGCACGCCGTTTATCCCTAACGCGGCACCGAAAACCATCATCAATGGAAAAACCAAGGGCAATAACCATAATGCAGGGCGTTGATTTTGCGCCGCCCAGATACCAACTGCCAGCATCGCAAGCAAATGATCCAAGCCAAGCAAAGGGTGCATAAAACCCGATCCAAAACCGCTGACCGCATGGCTGGCATCGACGTGCGCCAGCGCGGGGAAAGCGACGGACATGAGTCCCGTCAAGATAAGGAAACGGGCAGTTTGCTTGGATGTGGATGTTTGCATGATGTTCTCCGGTGAAGAATGACAAAAATTCTTAAGCTTGATCGAGTAAACCTTGTTTTTGAATAAAGGCCACGACTGTCTCCAGTCCCTCGCCGGTGCGTAAATTGGTGAAGACAAATGGCCGCTCGCCGCGCATGCGTTTGGCATCGACGGCCATCACATCGAGGTTGGCACCGACATGCGGTGCCAGGTCGGTCTTGTTAATGATCAGCAAATCCGAACGGGTAATGCCGGGGCCGCCTTTGCGCGGAATTTTTTCTCCGCCTGCGACATCAATCACATAAATCGTCAGATCGGATAATTCCGGGCTGAAGGTCGCCGCCAAATTGTCGCCGCCCGATTCGATCAGGATCAGGTCAAGATCGGGGAAATCGGCGCTCATACGGGCGATGGCTTCCAGATTGATTGAGGCATCTTCGCGGATCGCGGTGTGCGGGCAGCCGCCAGTCTCTACACCCATCAGGCGCTCGGCGGGCAAGGCATCGGCGCGCAGCAGGATTTCCATATCCTCCTTGGTGTAAATGTCATTGGTGATGACCGCCATCTCGTAGTGATCGCGCATGCGCTTGCAGAGCAATTCGCAAAGCGCCGTTTTGCCGGAACCTACCGGGCCGCCTATACCTACGCGCAGTGGGTTGGGTGTTTGAATGTTGAGTGAATTAGTCATAATTTTAAATGTGGTAGGGTGCGCCATGCGCACCATTTACGGAGTTACGATCAAAGGTGCGCATGGCGCACCCTACAATATTTTTTGGCTTTATTTGTCTTTGTTTCATCATTTAAAAACCTTGAATTAGGATCGATACAATCGGCTGTACTGCACCTCATGCTGCATGGAAAGCAAGGACAAACCCGGTGCCCAATTCGAGAGTTCATCATCGGGCAATTGCTGTGCCTTGCGTGCGGCCAGTTCTAACTCTGGCCGCAACGATAGCAATAAACGCTGGCCGGATACCTGCCCTAGCGGCACCGACTTGACGCACACCAGCACCTGATTCTCTGCCCATGAAAACAGGCTGCCCAGCATCACCGCCTCATGTGGCACTTGCAAAGCCACCGCGGCACAGGCCAAAGCCGTTGGCAAAGGGATTTCTGCCTGGCTTTGCAAAGTGGCCAGCAAGGCATCATCAGCGATCTTCAGGTCGGCCACCAACTTCGCCAGCGAATAGCCCATCTGTATGGTTTCGGCGCGAAACTCGGCACTGTCGCGGGCGGAGATAAAGACTTCGGTCCAGTCGTTGACTGCTGCAGCATCATTGGCGGCAAACGCGTGCAGCAAGCGCCACAATATCGGCGCTTCAAACTGCGCCACTACCTGATGCAAATGCTCGATGATCCAGCGACGTGCGCTGGCTTCATCCTTGACCGCGCCGTTTTCTATCGCCGCTTCCAGTCCTTGCGAATAGCTGTATGCGCCTATCGGTAAAGATGGGCTGGCGAGTTGCAGCAGATGGAGTAAGGCCGACGATTGCATGGCTTAGTCTTATTCAGATTTTGGATCAGACGGACGGTGTATGCGCTGGCGCAGCGGTATCGGTGCCAGCGGGTTATGTGGATGCGCTTCGTCGCCGCCGTGATGATGGCCGCCGCCATAAGCGCCTGCTTCCGGCTCAAAGCTGGCGAGCTCTTCGGTGACGATAGCACCCAGGCCTTGCAGCATTTCCTTGAGCACGCTGTCCTTGCGTATGCGTAGAAACCCGTCGCCGAGTTGTGCTTGCGTATGACGGTTACCCAGATGAAAAGCGCAGCGCAATAACCCGAACGCGGTGCCGCACTCGACCTTATAGGTGGGCTCCTGTGCGGCGACTATTTGCACCACGCGGCCATCGTTACCCTGCATCAGATCGCCATCGCGCATGACTGAACCGCGCAAGGTGAATACCGCGACTTCTTCACCGTTGCTCATGGTGGCGCGCAGGCGGCTTTTTTCACGTAATTCGTAAGGCAAAATTAGTTGTGCGGCGATGCTGTCTGCCTGTTCAACTTTGGTGTGGATAGTTAACATATTCAGGTTTTTAAAATAAAAAATAGCGCTGCGCCATTGGCAAAACTTTGGCCGGTTCGCACACCAGTAGCTCGCCATCGGCGCGCACTTCATAGGTTTCAGGATCGACTTGCATTATTGGTGTCGCGTTATTGTGGATCATGTCGGCCTTACGCAGATTGCGCGTGTTCTTGACGGCAATCACGGTTTTATTCAATTTGAGTTGCTCAGCGATACCGGCATCGAAGGCAGCCTGCGAAACAAACGTAAACGACTTTTTCAAGCCGCCGCCAAAGGCGCCAAACATCATGCGTGTGTGTACCGGTTGCGGCGTCGGGATGGAGGCATTCGGGTCGCCCATCTGCGCTGCGGCGATCATCCCGCCTTTAAGTATCATGCTGGGTTTGACGCCAAAGAAAGCCGGTTTCCATAAGACGATATCAGCGATCTTGCCCACTTCCAACGAGCCGACTACGTGCGAGATACCGTGCGTAATCGCCGGGTTAATCGTGTACTTGGCGATATAGCGTTTGGCGCGAAAATTGTCGTGACGCGCATTGTCTTCAGCCAGTGCGCCCCGCTGTGTTTTCATCTTGTGCGCAGTTTGCCAGGTGCGCATGATGACTTCGCCGACCCGCCCCATGGCTTGCGAATCGGATGACATCATCGAGATCGCGCCGAGGTCATGCAGAATATCTTCAGCGGCGATGGTCTCGCGCCGTATGCGTGATTCGGCAAACGCCACGTCCTCGGCAATTGCCGGATCAAGATGGTGGCAGACCATCAGCATATCGAGATGTTCATCCAGCGTATTGACGGTGTAAGGGCGGGTCGGATTGGTTGACGACGGCAGCACATTAGCTTCACCGACAGCCGCAATAATATCCGGCGCATGGCCACCGCCGGCACCTTCGGTATGGAAGGTATGGATGGTGCGGTTCTTGAAGGCGGCCAGCGTGTGCTCCAGAAATCCGCCCTCATTGAGCGTATCGCTATGGATGGCCACTTGCACATCGTAGCGCTCTGCCACTGCCAGGCAATTGTCGATCGCGGCTGGAGTCGTGCCCCAGTCTTCATGCAGCTTCAGGCCGATTGCGCCCGCCTTGATTTGTTCTTCCAAAGGCCCGGGCAGACTGACGTTGCCCTTACCCAAAAAACCCAGATTCATCGGAAAAGCATCGGCCGCCATCAGCATGGAATGAATGTGCCACGGCCCCGGCGTGCAGGTGGTCGCTGCCGTGCCTACCGCCGGACCGGTACCGCCGCCCAGCATGGTGGTGACGCCGCTCATCAAGGCTTCTTCTATCTGTTGCGGACAGATGAAATGGATGTGGCTATCGATACCACCAGCAGTCACGATCATGCCTTCGCCGGCGATGATCTCGGTAGCCCCGCCGATGGCCATGGTGACGCCGGGCTGGATATCGGGATTACCGGCCTTGCCTATCGCCGCGATGAGGCCGTTCTTCAGGCCAATGTCCGCCTTGACGATACCCCAGTGATCCAGAATCACCGCGTTGGTGATGACGGTATCCATCACATCGGTATGATTGCGCTGCGATTGCCCCATACCGTCGCGTATCACTTTGCCGCCGCCGAATTTCACCTCTTCGCCGTAGATCGCGTAGTCTTTCTCGATCTCGATAAACAGCTCGGTGTCGGCCAGGCGGATGCGGTCGCCCGTCGTCGGGCCAAACATTTCGGCGTAGGCTTGCCGTGAGATTTTAGTCATATTAACTTCCCCATCACGAGTCCATTAAATCCGTAGACGATACGGTCACCGCCCAGTGCCACCAGTTCTATGGTTCTGATCTGGCCAGGTTCAAAGCGCACCGCCGTGCCCGCCGTGATATTGAGGCGCATGCCGTAAGCCAGCTGGCGCTCAAATTGCAGGAAGGGATTGGTCTCAAAAAAATGGAAATGCGAACCGACCTGTATCGGCCGGTCGCCGCTATTGGCCACCTTGACGCTAACAGTATCGCGGCCAACATTGAGTTCGATGTCGCCCGGTTCTATCAGCATTTCTCCTGGGATCATGATGTTCTCTCGTGAGTTAGAAGATGAGAAAAATTAAGGAATTGGATGATGCACGGTGACGAGCTTGGTGCCGTCGGGGAAAGTCGCCTCCACCTGAATATCGGGGATCATCTCGGCGATGCCGTCCATCACGTCGGCACGCGTGAGTATCTTGGTGCCGTCGGACATCAGCTCGGCCACCGTCTTGCCGTCACGTGCGCCTTCCATGATCGCCGCGGAAATCAGGGCGATGGCTTCGGGGTAATTGAGCTTCAAGCCGCGCGCCTTGCGCCGCTCTGCCAGCAGGCCTGCGGTAAAAATCAGCAACTTATCTTTTTCTCTTGGGGTCAGTTCCATCACATCCTCGTCAGCATAAAAATTGAAAACGGCATAGCCCACAGCACACTATCCATGCGGCTTGCAGAGGCGATAGGCTGGAAACCCGCATGGATAGTGCGTTGTGGGCTTGCTCATTTTTACATTACGTATTCCATATTCTTAATTCCACCGCCTCACGACCGATTACCTCTGGGCGCAGATAACGCCAGGCCAGCAACATCAATGTTCTGGCCATCTCGCTGGCATTGCCCAGATAGCGCACGACGATCACCGCCTTCAATTGCGTGACGCCGAAGCTGCCTACGCCATCCATGACGACGCTTGCTTCCTGACGCAGGGCATCAATGACGGATGCCGGCACCGCCTTGCCCACCGCAATCAAAGTCGCGCAAACGGTATTGCCATTCAAGCCTAAAGCGCTATGCATCCCAATACCGCCGCCTGCCAGCGCACCTTGCTCAAACCAGATTAATTTACCCTCACGCCGTATCGTGGTGTGTTGCGTAATTTTTCCGGTATGAAAAGTTTCACCCGAAGCGCTGCGGCCAAAACACAGGATATCGCAGGCGATATAGCGCGCTTCTTTTTCCAGCGAAATGGCTTGCGACAGCTGCACGTGGGCGGCATCGAAGAAGATGGTTTCCTGCGGCAGCCATTCCATGCTGGCATGCGCATCGACTTGTATGGTCACCGTCTGTTTGGAAATTTTGCCATTCGCCTTGTACCACTTGGCGGCACCAGGTGTCGTGATGAACGCATGCGCTGCGGCTTGCACGTGGGCAGTGATACTTAGCTCATCACCGCCGACCACACCGCCGGGTGGATGGACAATAATCGCATGGCAGATTTGCCCGCCTTCGGGATAGAGCGGCTTCTGCACGCGCAAAGGCCCGACGTGCGAACGCTCGGTGAGCCGGGTAGTGCCGGCATCGTCAGTAAAACCTAAGCGCAAATGCGCCTGCCAGGCAGCGATGACTGGTACGTTGGGTTTAAGTTCAGGTGCTTCGGCGACGGCAGTATTCATGGGCAAACTATACCGCTAAGTGTTTGCGGATGTCATCTCCATCCATCGCATCCTGCATACCCGACGCCACGACTTCACCGCGTGATAGAACGACAAACTTATCTGCCAGCGCGCGGGCAAAATCAAAATACTGTTCACACAGGACGATACCCATGTCGCCGCGCTCGCGCAGCAGGCTAATGACGCGTGCGATATCCTTGATGATGGACGGTTGTATGCCTTCGGTAGGCTCGTCAAAAATGATCAGCTTGGGTTCTGCCAGCAAGGCGCGCGCGATGGCCAGTTGCTGTTGCTGCCCGCCGGATAAATCACCGCCACGCCGTTGCAACATCTCTTTAAGCACAGGAAATAATTCGTAGACTTCGCCTTTAATGGTGGAAGCTTTCTTGCCCGATTTGGTCGCCATGCCCATCAGCAGATTTTCCTCTACCGTCAGGCGGGCAAAAATCTCCCGCCCTTGTGGCACATAGGCGATGCCTAGCCTGGCGCGCTCGTGCGGTGTCAGGCGAGTGATGTTTTTCCCATCAAATGTTACCGATCCACTCGCCACCGGCAGCACGCCCATCATGCATTTGAGCAGCGTGGTCTTACCCACGCCATTGCGCCCGAGCAATGTCAGGCATTCGCCTTTATTGACCGACAGCGAAATGCCGCGCAGCGTATGGGAAGAGCCATAATATTGATTCAGTTGATCGACTTGTAGCATCAGTATTAGCGTCCCAGATAAACTTCAATGACACGTTCGTCGGCTTGCACTTGCTGCATTGTGCCTTCCGCCAACACCGCGCCTTCATGCAAGACCGTGACCTTGCCTTGCTGCGCAATCTCGGTGACAAAACCCATGTCGTGCTCGACCACCATGATGGAATGCTTGCCGCGCAATTCGTTGAGCAATTCTGCCGTGCGGGCGGTCTCGGCATCCGACATGCCGGCCACCGGCTCATCGAGCAAAATCAATTCTGGTTCCTGCATCAGGAGCATGCCGATCTCCAGCCATTGCTTTTGGCCGTGCGAGAGCAAACCAGCTGCCCTTGCCTCTTGCCCGTTCAGCCGTATGAGTTTCAAGATGCTTTCTATTTTTCCTTGCTGCTCCGAGTTCAGCCTAAAGAACAGACTAGGCTTGACGCGCTTGTCCATCTTCATCGCGAGTTCCAGATTCTCGAACACGCTGTGCTGCTCAAAGACAGTCGGGCGCTGAAATTTTCTACCGATACCGGCGTGAGCAATCTGCACTTCATTCATTTTGGTCAGATCTATGGTCTGGCCAAAAAACGCCGAGCCTGAAGTCGGTTTGGTCTTGCCCGTGATGACATCCATCATGGTAGTCTTGCCGGCGCCGTTCGGACCGATGATGCAGCGCAGCTCACCGACCGAGATATCCAGCGTCAGATTATTCAAGGCCTTGAAGCCGTCGAAAGACACCGTGATGTCGTCCAGATACAGAATCGCACCGTGCGTGGTATCGACGCCCTCGGTTTTGACGCGGCCATAATTGACGCCGTAATCGGCACGATTACCGTCTGCTTCACCTTGATAGGTGTCGCCGGTCTGCAATACCTCGCTCATGCGACCTCCTCCTTGCTTCGCTTCATTTTTTTCAATAAGCCAAGAATACCGTCCTGCATGAACAAGGTCACTAGGATGAACAAGAGGCCGAGCGCGAACAGCCACAGATCCGGGAAGGCGGCAGTGAACCAGCTCTTCAAGCCATTGACCGTGAACGCGCCGACGATAGGGCCGAGCAGCGTACCGCGCCCTCCTACCGCGGCCCAGATCACCATCTCAATGGAATTACCCGGCGACATTTCAGACGGATTGATGATGCCCACCTGCGGCACATACAGCGCACCGGCGATGCCGCACAAGACAGCTGACAAGGTCCAGACAAATAGCTTGAACCACAAGGGGTCGTAGCCGATAAACATCAGGCGCGATTCGGAGTCCCGCACGGCCTGCAAGACGCGCCCGAGTTTGGAGGTGACGATACTGCGGCACAGTACTAATGCACCGAGCAAGATCGCCAGCGTCATCAGATACATCACCGCTTTGGTCGATGCTGCGGTGACGCTAAAACCCAGGATGCGCTTGAAATCGGTAAAGCCATTATTGCCACCAAAACCGGTGTCATTGCGGAAGAACAGCAGCATGAAAGCAAAGGTCATCGCCTGCGTGATGATGGAAAAATACACGCCCTTAATCCGCGAGCGGAAAGCAAAGAAACCGAACACAAAAGCCAGCACCCCCGGCACCAAAATCACCAGTGCCATGCAGTACCAGAAGTTATCCGTCATGGCCCAATACCAGGGATAAGTTTTCCAATCGAGGAAGACCATGAAGTCAGGCAGCATGCTTTGATACACACCATCGCGGCCGATGGCGCGCATCAGATACATGCCGTGCGCATAGGCGCCCAAGGCAAAGAAAACGCCATGCCCCAAGGATAAAATGCCGGTATAGCCCCACACCATATCCAACGCCAGCGCCGCTAGTGCGTAACACATGAACTTGGCGACCAGACCGACCATATAGCTAGATACGTGCAGCGCATGGCCATCGGGGAAACTTAGATTTAAAATCGGCAGCAAGGCGGCGACGATGACAGCAACACCGATGACCGCCCAGACCGGACTCGAGAACAAAGACTTGTTAATGGAGAGGGTGATGGGGATATGATTCATTCGACGCTCCTGCCTTTCAGCGCAAACAAGCCTTGCGGGCGGCGCTGAATAAAGACGATGATGAAGATCAGGATAAAGATTTTCGCCATCACGGCACCGGCAAACGGCTCCAGAAATTTATTCACTTCACCCAATCCAAACGCGGCGATCACGGTACCGGCTAGTTGCCCTACCCCGCCCAAGACCACCACCATAAAAGAATCGACGATATAGCTTTGTCCTAGGTCTGGCCCGACATTACCCAATTGCGACAAGGCCACGCCACCCAGGCCGGCAATGCCGGAGCCGAGACCAAACGTCATCATGTCTATCTTGGCCGTGGAGACGCCGACGCAATCTGCCATGCGGCGATTTTGCGTGACCGCCCGCACGAACAAACCAAGCCGGGTCTTGTTCAGGATCAGCCAGACAGCAAAGACGACGAACAAGGAGAAAAAGACGATGACGATGCGGTTGTACGACAGCACCAGCGAACCGAGTACCGTCACGCCGCCCGACATCCAGGAAGGATTGGCCACCTCGACATTTTGCGCGCCAAAAATACTGCGCACGGTTTGCATCAGCATCAGGCTGATGCCCCAGGTCGCCAGCAAAGTTTCCAGCGGACGACCATACAAGAAACGAATGACGGTACGCTCCAGCGCAATGCCGACCGCTGCGGCAACGATGAAGGCGGCGGGCAAGGCGACCAGTAAATACGCATCGAGCGCACCTGGCAGATAGGCGCGGAACAGCATCTGCACGACGTAGGTCGTGTAGGCACCGATCATCAGCAACTCGCCATGTGCCATGTTGATGATGCCCATCAGGCCGAAGGTAATCGCCAGACCTAGTGCCGCCAGCAACAGCACGCTGCCTAGCGAAATACCATAGACCAGATTGCCGACAAATTCGGTGAGCGCCAGATGGCTATTGAGCGCTTTCAGCGTTACGCCAACTTCCCTGCGCACCACTTCATCCGGCTCGGCATAGACGCCATCGCTAGATTTCTCCAGCATCTTTTGCAATACAGGTTTGAGATTGGCGTTCGATGTTTCCGCCAGCGCCTGCACCGCAGCTTTACGCACGGCTGCATCGGGCGACTGCAAATTGGCGGTTGCCATCACCAATTGCAGAGTCGACTTGATTTCTGCATCCCGCTCTTTGGCCAGCGCAATGCGTATCAGCGGGATCTGTTCCAGCGCCGCGCTTTTTTGCAATTCCAGCGCGGCGGCCAGACGTACTGCGCGATCATTCGATAATAATTTGAAGCCCGACAGAGCACCATCGACCGCACCACGCAAGCGGTTGTTAATCACGATGCCATCGACACCATCTGGCGTGTCGATGGTTTTATCTGTCTGCGGATTGAAGGCCTTGCCCTCTTCGATAATCAGAAAATCGCCATTGGTCGTGGCGTAGGCGGTTTCGTTTTTTAAGGCAGTGAGTACCTTCAATGCATCCTGATTTGCCAAGGCCGCGATCTTGCCGACGGCTTCTATGCGTGCATCCGGGTCGTCGCCTGTGAGGGGCTTGAGCAGTGCCGCGTCGATAGCGGCAATTGCACTAAGCGCATGGGTGCAGAGTGCGGCAGCAAGTAAAAATTGGGAAACATAGCGCATGGGCATTGTCGTTCGGCGGTTTAACTAAGGTGGTGAGATGAAACACGAATTGGCCAACATGTTGACAAGCTCGACAGCAGTAGGGTGCGCCATGCGCACCGTTCCCTTTCACGGAACGGCACGGAACGAATCGGTGCGCATGGCGCACCCTACAGGCAAATATGCGTCGCGACCGAGCTTGAAGAATCAGCAATTACAACTTCTGCTTCGCCTCATTACCCGCAATATAAGGACTCCAAGGCTGCGCACGAATCGGCCCTTTCGTTTTATAGACCACGCTGAACTGACCGTCGCCCTTGATCTCGCCGATCATGACGGGCTTGTGCAAATGATGGTTGGTCGCGTCCATCGTCAAGGTAAAGCCGGAAGGTGCCTTGAAGGTTTGACCCGCCATGGCGGCGATGACCTTGTCGGTATCGGTGGACTTGGCTTTTTCTACTGCCTGCTTCCACATATTGATGCCGACATAAGTCGCTTCCATAGGATCATTGGTCACCACGGTAGCGGCGTTAGGCAGCTTTTGCGCGACGGCGTAGGCTTTCCATTTTTTGATGAACTCATCATTCACAGGATTTTTAACCGACTGGAAATAATTCCATGCGGCCAGATGCCCCAGCAAAGGCTTGGTATCCACACCACGCAATTCTTCTTCACCGACGGAGAAGGCAACGACAGGCACATCGGTCGCTTTCAGGCCAGCATTGCCCAGCTCTTTATAGAACGGCACATTCGAGTCGCCATTGATGGTCGAGATCACAGCAGTCTTGCCGCCGGCAGAAAACTTTTTGATATTCGCGACGATGGTCTGGTAATCGGAATGACCGAACGGCGTGTAGACCTCATCGATATCCGTGTCTTTCACGCCCTTGGATTTCAGGAAGGCGCGCAGGATCTTGTTGGTCGTGCGCGGATATACATAATCGGTACCCAGCAGGACGAAGCGCTTGGCACCGCCGCCCTCTTTGCTCATCAGGTATTCGGTGGCGGGAATCGCCTGCTGGTTCGGTGCGGCGCCGGTGTAAAACACATTTTTTTCCAGCTCTTCCCCTTCATATTGCACGGGATAAAACAGCAGGCTATTGAGTTCCTTGAATACCGGCAAGGTTGATTTGCGCGAGACCGAAGTCCAGCAACCAAACACCACGGCCACCTTATCTTGCGAGATCAGCTGACGCGCTTTCTCGGCGAACAAAGGCCAGTTAGAAGCGGGATCGACAATCACTGGTTCGAGCTTTTTACCCATCACGCCGCCCTTGGCGTTGATCTCGGCTATCGTCATCAAGGCCACGTCTTTTAAGGAAGTTTCAGAGATCGCCATGGTGCCTGAGAGCGAATGCAAGATACCCACCTTGATCGTATCGGCAGCCATTGCCTGAGACATCCAGACGTTTGTAGCAAGTGCCATAGCGCCAATTGCGCTAGCTTTCAAAATCATGCGACGTGACATAAGTTCTCCTGATGTAAAAGAATGTAAGTGAAAGGTGACCGCAAAAATGAAACTACTCGACTTCAATAAACGGAGTAGCAATATTGGTGCCATGAACTTGTCGCTTAACTTTTACATTGCACAGAAAATAATAATGATCCCGGTGCGTTTATGAAGGCATTGCACCACAACAGTGAGGGCGCTCACCAAAACAGGATCTGCCAATTAAAAATGGGCAAGGCCAGCACGCACTAGGCGGAGCGCACTAACCATGCGGGTTTCAGAGCAGGCAGTCCGGAAAGGCGCATGGATGGTGCGCTCCGCCTAGTGCGTGCTGGCCTTGCATGAAAACGCTTAAACGAAGAGACAGGAAGCGGTTTTTTTCTCTTGCCTCACACCCACAATGCAGACCTGGAATCAGAGGCGCTAGCGCTGCGAAATACCCAGAGGTACTGACTCGCACTGAAGCATTAAACGAAACAATGACAGGTTACGGATGGTTACAAAGTTTGTGGCAACACGCGTCATGTTTTAAGTATTCCTTAATTTCCGCTTGTTTAAATGTTGCCTAAGCTCACCACGGAAACAAATATTATTCTTCATATTTAAAATTAACTTCGTGTCACGCATCTTTTAAATCGTAACGGAAAACAAAATTCTGCCGGTAGTTGCTCGCCTATTGCGAAGCAAGGGTTTTTTATGCGCTGAAAAATTGAGCCAATTTGCGGTTTGTATCTCTTCTATTTCAAGAAAATGCCCGGAGTCAACATGATAAAAATATCCGTACTAACTGCTGTTATAGCTTCCGTCAGCTTCCTCAGTTTACCGAGCCATGCAGTTGAAACCGGGCAAATTGCGCCCGAGTTTGATCTGCCGGGAAGGACAGGCAACATCAAACTGAATGATTTCAAGGGCAAGACTGTTTACCTCGATTTCTGGGCTTCCTGGTGCGGTCCCTGCAAACAATCCTTTCCCTGGATGAACGATATGCAGTCCAGATATGCCGGCAAAGGATTACGTGTCGTCAGCATCAATGTTGATCAAAAAACCGACGATGCAAAAACCTTCCTCAACGACAATCCAGCGCGCTTTGATGTGGCATTTGATCCCGCCGGAAAAATGCCTCGCACCTATGCCATCAAGGGAATGCCGACCTCAGTGTTGATTGGTCCGGACGGCAAGGTGCTCATGGTGCACAGCGGCTTCAAGGATGAGCACCGCGAGGAACTGGAACGCCAGATTAAACAAGCTCTCAACACCAAGGACTGATCGTGAAAAAAATAATTCTAAGCTCGCTCGCCATCGCCGCCGTCTCGTTTCTCAGCGGCTGCAGCACACTGGGCAATGTGAACGCCTGGGAGAAAGGCAATTTAGCCAAACCGGCAATGACTTTCGAAGGGGATCCGTTGGATCAGCGTTTTGTTCAGCACATCTATGGCAGTAAGGAAAACTCCAGCGGCGGTTACGGCGTTGGCGGCGGCGGCTGCGGTTGCAACTAAGAAAATACACATCATGAACAATAAAGCAAAAAAAAATCCACCCGCCGCATCCGGCGTCTTGCTTGCTTCGCTGCTGTTACCTGGCCTGGCGAGTTTAGCCGGGCTGACGGCGGCAATTCCGCTGAATGCTGCGGCAGAGAACGCACCGGAAAAAACCACTGTCGGCGTTAAATATGGCACCTACAAAGATTGGCAACCGGGCCTGGACCGCATCACTGTCAACGCGCCACAAGTGTATGTGCTGGCGCCCATTGCAGGCGAATGGTCGGTTGAGGGTTCATGGGTAAGCGATAGCGTATCTGGCGCATCGCCACGCTGGCACACGCAGCACACGCAAATCTCCGGCGCTAGCCGTATGAGCGACGATCGCAAAGCCGGCGACGTAAAAGTAACGCGTTATCTGGCACGCGCTGCGGTCTCTGGCAGTGTGGCGTATTCAAAGGAGCACGACTACACCTCGCGCGCGCTGGGCCTGGATGCACGCTGGTCCAGTGATGATAACAACCGCACCTGGACCGTCGGTTTTGGCAACAGCAGCGATATCATTGACAACACCTACAGCGGCGGCAACATCGTCAATCGACATAAGCGCACCAATGAACTGATGGCCGGTGTCACGCAGGTGATGACGTCAAACGATATTGTGCAGTTCAATCTGACCCGCAGCGCCGGCAGCGGCTTTTACGACGACCCGTATAAATCTTTTGACCAGCGCCCCAGCCAGCGTGACGCCTGGATCGGGCTGGCTAGATGGAATCATCATGTCGAACGGTTTGATGCCGCCTTACGCAGCAGCTACCGCTACTACAGCGACACCTTTGGCGTGCAATCGCACACTGTCGGTGCCGAGTGGGTACAACCCGCAGGCCGGTGGACCATCACGCCAGGTGTGCGCTACTACACGCAAAGCGCGGCCAATTTTTATCTCGATCCGACCTTCAATGCGCAGGGAGAATACGATCAGATCGCGGCCTTCACCCGAGGCATCAAGCTATTCGGCACCAATCAATCCACGGATCAGCGCCTGGCCGCCTTTGGAGGCCTCACATTTTCGATGAAGCTTGCTTATGCTTTTACGCTGCAGACAGCAGTTGATTTCAAGCTGGAGAACTATCGACAAACCAAGGGATTACGGCTTGGTGGCGGCAGCCCGGGGCTGGATCCTTTTTATGCTCGCTTTATGCAAATAGGCCTCACTCACCGCTTCTGAGAGAACTAGATGAGCCGCTGGCGCACATTACATTTTGATTTTCACGCCATGGCCTCGCCTTGCAGTTTGCAGATGGATGGCGTGGACGAAGCCCTCATGCGTCATGCGGCAGCGGAGGCGATTCTCGAAGTAAGGCGCATTGAGCAGAAATTTTCCCGGTATCGCAGCGATAGCGTGATCAGTCTGATCAATCAGTCCGCTGGCCATGACGCGGTAGAAATCGACGCCGAGACCGGATATTTTCTCGATTTCTCAGAAAAATTATGGCAACTCAGCGATGGTTTGTTTGATGTGACGTCGGGCGTGCTGTGGCAAGCCTGGGATTTTAAGAACGCTCGTTTACCCGACCCTGAGAACCTGAAAAACTTACTCACCAAGGTAGGCTGGCAGCACGTCGAACGTGACGCCAATAAAGTCAAACTGGGGAAAGCCGGGATGGAACTGGACTTCGGTGGTTTTGGCAAAGAGTACGCCGCTGATCTGGCGGCGGTCGTACTGCAAAGCCACGGCATCAGCAACGCACTGGTCAATCTTGGTGGCGATCTGCATGCCACTGGTGGCCGTGGCCTGCCAGAGCTGGAAGGCGCTCCGTGGCACATCGAGATCCAGCATCCCAGGCAAGACAGCAGCGGGGCTTTTACATCGCTCGCGGTACTTCCACTAGCCCGTGGAGGCCTCGCTACCAGCGGCGATTATGAACGTTTTTTCATTCAGGATGGACAGCGCTACTGCCATGTTCTTAACCCGCAAACGGGATGGCCGGTAGCGCATTGGCAGTCAGTGAGCGTATTGGCCGCCAATACCACTAGCGCAGGCGCGCTGGCGACCATTGCATTGCTAAAAGGAGAGGATGCACCAGCCTGGCTACAGGCCCAGGGCGTGCGGTATCTGATGGTGCAACAGGATGGTGAAATACAACAAAATCAATCGAGCTGAATCCATAAAAAAACCACCGGGGAGAGCATGCCATTCATCAGAAAAACCAACTATTCCCGTTTTTTTAATATGCCAAAAACACTTTGCTGAACATTAACAGCAAAGACGCATCAACCTGAAGCACAAAACCTGTTTAGCTTTTTATTCTTAACTAATACATACCGGAGATTCAACATGAAAATTTCGACACCACACATTGCCTTAAGTTTAATCGCCGCTGCAGTAGTCACGTTAACGGCCTGCGGCGGCGGAAGCTCAGGTTCAACTGCAGTATCCATCATGCCACCACCGGTAGCGGTCGCCACTACTGCCGTCAGCACCACGGTCATCGACGGGTTGATCAAGAATGCGCTTGTGTGTGTCGATGCGAATAACAATGGCACATGTGATGCCGGCGAAACGCAAGCTCGCACCGATGTGAACGGCAAAGTTACTTTACAGTTAAGCGCCACCGAACTTGCCAACGCCCGCCTGATCGCAATGATTGGTACGGACGCTGTCGATGCGGACACTGGCCCCGTGACTACCGCCTACACACTCCAGACGCCCGCGGGCAAACACAGTGTCATTAGCCCGCTGACGACGATGGTGCAAACCAAAATGGATACTGACAAAGTCAGTGCCGACGCGGCAGAAATCCACATCAAGGCGCAACTAGGCTTAAGCATCTCTGTTTTTGACAATTTCATTGCGCTTCGCAGTCACAACAACGAGTACAAGAAAGCGGGAGAAGTCGCGCGTATGCTGGTAGTGAGCATACAAAAAAGCAAACGGAATACATCGGGTTCAGGCTCAAATAATTGCCATCTGGAATCAGGTGACGACGACCATGCCAAGGAAAACAAAATCAACGAAGAGTTACTTAAAAAACTAAAGGAAATTGGCGAGGACTCTGACGACATGGATAAGAAAGCCTGTGCGAGCGGAAACTTTGCAAAAGACTGCGATGATGATTTCCAGGAAAAAGGAAAGCTTGTCTTAACCTGCCCAACACCGACACCGACACCAACACCAACACCGACGCCGACTCCAACACCGACGCCGACTCCAACTCCAACACCGACGCCGACTCCGACGCCGACTCCGACGCCGACTCCAACACCAACACCAACACCAACACCTGGTGTTCGGTCTGCCTACAGCCCGATTGAGGCGGAGTCAGCGGTTGTGAATACCGGTGGCCTGATTCAGGGTGGCGTGGTTGGTGGTTTAGGTAACGGGGACTGGCTCGACTACGGAAATGTCGATTTTGGTTCCGGTGGCCCGTTCCAGGCCTACTCACTGGTGTCTGGTGGTTCAACGGGTTCCGGCATGGTTTCGTACCGGGTGGATTCGCCGACCGGTCCGCTGGTGTCCTGTTTCGCCTTGGGTAATACCGCTGGGT
>JAUSNO010000015.1 GCA_030645915.1 Undibacterium sp. | reverse complement strand
GTCACGTGACGCAAGCACAACTCAATTACATTGCAAATGAATTAAACAATCGGCCTCGAAAAAGACTGGGTTATAGAACTCCCGCTCAGCTATTATCAGAGATGACCGCCGCACGTCAGTTCGAACGCTAATTCACCTTTTCATGCCAGAAGGCGCATGGAACGTGCGTCTCGCTTTTTGAATTTATACGAAGTGACAAACGTAATCCAGCGTTTCGAGCGTCTCGATATCAAAGCTGGAATTGGCTGGCACATTGAATTGCTCGCCGCCCTGGTAAGTCGCCCAAGCCTCTTCGCCCTTGATGCGGATGCGGCATTTGCCTGCATTCAGTTCCATGATTTCTGCTGCGCCGGTATTAAAAACCAGACTGGATGGAAAAATCACGCCTATGGTTTTTTTGCTGCCGTCGGCGAACAGAACCGTGTGTGAAACGCATTTGCCATCGAAATAGATATTGGCTTGCTTGATGACGCCGACTTGGTCGAATTGTGTGCTCATGATGTGTGAAGTATTTGTGAAAAAAGATAAAAAAACAGCCCGATTCTTGCGAGATCGAGCTGTCTTGAAGTGAAGCCGATGAAATCGTTTAACCGCGTTTAGCTTTAGCATTGGCCGCAATGCGCATGCGCAGTGCGTTCAGCTTGATGAAACCGCCGGCGTCGGCCTGGTTGTAAGCGCCGCCATCTTCATCGAAGGTAGCGATGGTCATGTCGAACAGTGAATCCGTTTTGGAATCGCGTGAGACGGTGATGACATTGCCTTTGTATAGCTTCAGGCGCACCCAGCCGTTGACGCTCAGTTGGGTGTGATCGATCAGGGTTTGCAGCGCGACGCGCTCTGGCGCCCACCAGTAACCGTTATAGATCAGGCTGGCGTAACGTGGCATCAGATCGTCTTTCAGATGTGCGACTTCGCGATCTAAAGTGATGGATTCAATCGCACGGTGCGCGCGCAGCATGATGGTGCCGCCAGGCGTTTCGTAGCAACCGCGTGACTTCATGCCGACATAACGGTTTTCCACCAGATCAAGGCGGCCGATGCCATGCTTGCCGCCGAGGCGATTGAGTTCGGTCAGCACGGTAGCTGGTGACATGCGCACGCCGTTCAGGGCAACGATATCGCCTTTTTCGTATTCGATATCGAGGTACTCAGCCTGGTCCGGTGCCTGTTCCGGGCTGACGGTCCAGCGCCACATGCTTTCTTCAGCTTCATTGCTTGGGTTTTCCAGATGACGGCCTTCAAAGCTGATGTGCAGCAGATTGGCATCCATCGAGTAAGGTGCGCCGCCGTTCTTGTGCTTCTGGTCGATTTCTATGCCGGCGTCTTCTGCGTATTTCATCAGTTTTTCGCGCGACAGCAAATCCCATTCGCGCCATGGCGCGATGACTTTGACGTTAGGCATCAGCGCATAGGCACCGAGTTCAAAACGTACCTGATCATTGCCTTTACCGGTCGCACCGTGCGAAATGGTATCGGCACCGGTAGCCTTGGCTATCTCAATCAGGCGCTTGGCGATCAACGGACGCGCAATAGAGGTGCCGAGTAGGTATTCGCCTTCATACACGGTATTGGCGCGGAACATAGGAAAGACGAAATCACGGACGAATTCTTCACGTACGTCATCGATGAAAATGTTCTCAGGCTTGATGCCGAATTTGAGCGCCTTGGCGCGTGCCGGTTCCAGCTCTTCGCCCTGGCCAAGATCTGCTGTGAAGGTGATGATTTCGCAGTGGTAATTGTCTTGCAGCCATTTCAAAATAACTGAAGTATCCAGGCCGCCCGAATAGGCTAACACTACTTTTTTAACGTCACTCATGATGCTCTTTCTGTAGATTCAAACTAAATTTTTGGGGTAATGTTAATGCAGTCGTTTATTCTTCAATTGTGCCGACGACCAGATATTCGAGCAGCGCTTTTTGTATGTGCAGGCGGTTTTCTGCTTCATCCCAGACCACTGATTGCGGGCCGTCGATCACGCCAGCCGAGACTTCTTCGCCTCTATGCGCCGGCAGGCAGTGCATGAACAGGGCGTCAGGATTGGCGCGCGCCATCTTGGCTTCATCGACTATCCAGCCATCGAAGGCCTTCAGTCTTGCCTGGTTCTCCGCTTCATAGCCCATGCTGGTCCAGACATCGGTGTTGACGACATCGACGCCTTCGCAGGCATCGGATGGGTTGTCAAATACGGTGTAATGGCTGGCGTCGGCGCTGACCAGATTCATATCCATGTCATAGCCTTTTGGCGTGGATATCTGCAAATGAAAACCAAATATCTCCGCCGCCTGCAGCCATGAATACAGCATGTTGTTGGCATCGCCTATCCATGCCACCTTCTTGCCGGCGATCGAGCCGCGGTGTTCGATGTAGGTAAACACATCGGCGAATACCTGGCAGGGGTGATGTTGATTGGTCAGGCCGTTGATGACAGGCACGCGCGAATTGGCGGCGAAGCGTTCTATCATTTCCTGCTCAAAAGTGCGGATCATGATGATGTCGCACATGCGTGAAATCACCTGGCCTGCGTCTTCCACAGGTTCGCCGCGGCCCAATTGGCTATCCTTGGTATTGAGGTAAATCGCTGCGCCACCCAACTGGTGCATGCCGGCTTCAAATGAGAGCCGGGTGCGGGTGGAATTCTTTTCAAAAATCATCACCAGTGTACGATCCAGCAAGGGATGGTAAGGCTCGTAATTTTTGAATTTACGTTTGATGATGCGCGCCCGTTCCATCACGTACTCGAACTCGGTAAGCGATAAATCGGAAAACTGCAGGAAGTGTTTAATTGGTGTAGAAATAGCCATAAATAAAATCGGTGACAAGAGGAAATTCTGTCACCGCCTGTTATAACTGCATAATTATAAGGGATTTAATTGATGTAAGCCCTTAAATTCTGGGCGCTTGCACCACTTGCATCTAATTTGAATCGTGCTTATTTTTTGATTTGAGTGAGCAATTCGTCCAGCATCGCGATCATCTGATCAATTTCAGCCGCGCTGACATTCAATGCCGGCATGAAGCGTAACAGGTCAGGGCGCGGCGAGTTCAGCAGCACACCCACCGGCTCCATGTTACGGCCAGCCTCAACCAATTTACCACCGATATCGGACCCCAGTTTGAGGGCGCGCAACAGGCCTTCACCGCGTTCGCCCGCCAGGCCATGTTTTTCTGATAGCTGGTTCAAGGCCTTGCTCAGATAGTCGGATTTCTCCTGCACCGAGGCGAGGAAACCATCTGCCAGCAATTCCTTGATGACGGCAATTCCGACTGCGGTGATCAAGGGATTGCCGTTATAGGTACCGCCCTGGTCGCCAGGGACAAAACAGGCGATTTCCTCGCGGCATAGCAATGCCGCCAGCGGCACGCCACCACCGATACCTTTGCCCAGTGTCATGATGTCCGGTTCTATGCCGGACAATTGATAGGCGAACAATTCACCGGTGCGGCCCATGCCAGTCTGTACTTCATCGACGATTAGCAAAATATTGTGTTTCTTGGTCAGCGCACGCAAGGCTTGCATGAATTCGCGGCTGGCCGGCAGCACGCCGCCTTCGCCTTGCACCGGTTCCAGCATGACTGCCACGGTTTTATCGCTGATCAGGTTTTCAACCGAGGCGATATCGTTCAGATGGGCTTTGGGGAAGCCAGTGACCTGCGGTGCAAAGATCGTATCCCAGCCAGGCTTGCCCGACGCTGACATGGTGGCAAGCGTACGGCCGTGGAAGCTATGGTCGAAAGTGATGATTTCAAATGCGCCGGTTTTATGCAGCTGGCCCCATTTACGTGCCAGTTTGATCGCGCCTTCATTGGCTTCCGCACCGCTATTGGTAAAGAACACGCGATCAAAGCAGGAGTTGGCTGTGAGCAAACTTGCCAGTTCTATCGCCGGTGCATTGTAGAAAGCGGGGGAGGGATTGATCAGTTTTTTCGATTGCGCGACCAGGGCATCCTGTATGCATTGCGGCGAGTGACCGAGGCAGTTCACCGCCCAGCCTTGCAGGTAATCGAGATAGCGCTTGCCATTATGGTCGGTCAGCCACATGCCGCTGCCTTCGGTAAATACCAGGTCTGGGCGTGGCGTGATGTACATGAGTGCGTTGACGTTGTACTGACTGAATTCCATTTTTGACTCCTGAAAAGTGGGTGTATTTAAAACGTTAGAAACTGATTTTGACTATAAAAAAAGCCACAGGTTTTTGTCCTGTGGCTTCTATGTCGTGATGTTACTCAATGTTGCTTAGTTCACGCGCAAGACTTCCCAGGCTCGATGTGCAGGCTGCGACGTCGGGCGATATTTGGGGAAGACATGTCGGTAAAATTTCTCATCAGCGTAGTGTAAAGCAGTTTTGCGCGTTTTGCGCACTGCGGTAAAAAATAATCCTAGATTCCTCAGTTGACCGCGCATTTGCTTCGATAAGTGATTGATTGGTTGAAAATAATGGCATTCAATGCGCTCGCCGTTTGGGCGAGAGCGCTACAGGTTCGATTGCACGTTTTTCCACCTCTCTGGACTGTTTCGATACTTCAGTGAAGTATCCTCCTCCTAACAACGTGAAGGTTGCTTCGTCGTCGCGGTGTAGTCGGGGTTTCAGGCAATATATTGCCTGCCGACGTAACGGATTGCCCTTGCAAGGGCAATTTCCTCAGCACCAAAGGGTTTTATGCCTTGCCAGAAAGG
>JAUSNO010000003.1 GCA_030645915.1 Undibacterium sp. | reverse complement strand
TCGATTTGACTGTTCTTCATTTGTCCTTGCGCAATAAAAAAGGCCTACAGATAATTATCTGTAGGCCTTTGATTTATTGGTCGGGACGGAAGGATTCGAACCTTCGACCCCGTGCACCCCATGCACGTACGCTACCAGGCTACGCTACGCCCCGACTCTAAACCAAAAATTATACTAAATAGTTACTTTTTACCGAATGTCCGTTAGAACGCACCATCAATCGGAGAAGTCTTCTTGTCGGTAGAAAACTTGTCTATGATCTACACATGAAACTTGGCATTAGGAGACATGTATTCATGAAAAATCGAACTTTATTTCATCAGAAAGCATTTACGCTCACCGAATTGATGATCGTGATCGCAATCGTTGCGATAGTTGCAGGAATTGGTATTCCATCTTTTAAAGATATGGTGGTAACCAACCGCATTACAAGAATGACGTCCGAGTTGCACGGTGCGTTGTTACTCGCTCGCTCAGAAGCGATAACGCGAGGTAGTAATGTGGTTATTTGTCGTGCAGTAAATGCGGATGTTTTACCTGCATGCACCAATGTAAATAGTAATCCTATGATCAATACAGGCTGGGCTGAAGGCTGGATTATTTTCTCTGATGGAAATAATAATGGGGTATTTGACGCTCCGGTGGCGCCCCCTGGAGTATCTGATGTATTAATTAAGGTTCAGGGACCCATCATTACCGATTTTACAGTAGGTTCTATCGTCCCGGTTCCGCAGCGTAATAGGCTGGTATTTAATTCGACAGGTCAGTCCTTTGGCACTTTCATGCGTTTTGCAGTGAATCGACCTGACAACGATACGACGGTTTCACATGATCGTTTCATCTGTGTGGCCCAAGGTGGGCGAGCCCGGGTTTCTAAAAATATTTGCAGTGCGGCTGGAGGCTAATGTGAAACATTTTATTTCTTCGCAACGACAATCCGGCTCTAGCCTGATTGAAGTCATGATCTCCATATTTGTGATGGCGGTAGGTTTACTTGGCTTGGCCAGTTTGCAAGTCAATTCGATGAAATTTGAAAAAAGTTCATCGCAACGTGCTGAGGCAAGTCAGGCTGCTTATGATTTGAGTGAGCGTATGCGTGCTAATGCGGTTAATGCTGCGTTGAATTACTCTTATCTTGCGGATTATGCCACTTCTCATGTTGCTACCCATACGCCACCGAACACATGTAACGCTGGTGTCTGTACAGATCAGCAGATTGCCGCTAATGATTTAGCTGATTGGTTGCGTGGGTTGCAGCGCCGTATTGCTGGCGGTACAGGATATGTCGCTGTGGTGCCAGGTACTTCGGTATTGACATTTGACGTAGCTATTATGTGGAACGAGCAAGGCTTAAGTGTTCCTGATGCTAATTGCCCCGCAGGTGCTGCTGCCCCGGTCGGTGTGCGCTGTTTTGTTTATAGAGTCATGCCATGAAAATTACTTCAGATTCAGTTGTTGCCATGCATAGTGCTGGGCGTTCTTTAGTTGAAGTCATGATTGCTATGGCCTTGGGAATGGTGGTTTTACTTGCTGTGTCCGCCTTGTTTGTCGCGAATAAACAGACGAGTAAGGTTACTGACGATAAGGCGCGCATGGAGCAGGAAGGACGATTGGCACTCAATTTGATGGCTTTTCATCTGCGTATGGCGGGATCAGGGGCATTAATTAGCTCAATTCCAGCTTTACCCGATAAAGCTGATGCTAACTTTAAGGAGAAAAAAGCGGTTATTACGAATCTGAGCGGTGGATTTAGTGGCGTGACTGCATCAACTGAATATATTCGAGGTTGCTCAAACGGGTTTGTTAATAATATGGCGACGATAAATACGTTGGCGTGCGTACCTCCAACAAATACGGCGGCTGATAAAGATGCGTTGACCATGCGATATGTGGTGGATGCGCAAAATGGTAATGTCAGTGCTGGCGGTATTCCTGTTGACTGTTTAGGTAATGCCGTATTACCAACGCCAGACCCGGATAACCCTGGCGTTGCGCCGGATTTTTATGTGGTCGAGAATAGATTTTTTGTTCGTAATAATGCCGTCACTGGTACAACAGAATTATATTGTCTCGGCAATGGCACAACGCCGCCAGGCAACAATTTAGTCAACGCGGAGCAACCTGTTGCCGAGAATGTTGAACAGTTTCGCGTGATCTACGGGGTTTCCAGTTTAGGCGGGCAGAATGTGGACCAGCAATTGACCGCGACGCAGGTGGGTGTCAATTGGGATAACGTCATTTCTGCACGTCTTTGCGTGGTGATGGTTTCCGCCAATAACGGAGTGGCAACCGCGACACAGCAATATCGTGATTGTGATGATGTCTTAAGAGTGGCTCCTGACCTACGGTTGCGTGCCGTATATTCCAGCGTAGTCACCATTCGAGCTAAAGCAGCGGGGAATTTATGAAAAATTTTAACTTGATCAGGTTCAAGCAGCAGCGTGGATTTGTGCTTGCGGTGAGCATGATATTTTTGGTGATCATGACGGGCTTAGCGGTAACGGCTATTCGCCGTTCCACTTTGGATGAAAAATCCGCAGGTAATTTACGCGCGCAAAATCTTGCGTTTCAGGCTGCTGAGCGAGCACTACGTTTTTGTGAAAGCACCTTAGATTTGGCTGCTGGCAGCGCCAATATTTGCTCCAAAAAAAATGGATTACTTGGTATTTTGGCCTCTGTGAATATTTTGGGAGGCATTGGCGACGTCATCAATCCACCAAGGGAAGGCGATTCTAATAATCCACAGGCTAATTTTCCCGAATTGTGGGATGACCAGAATAATTGGACTGGCAATACTCCGATTGCAACACGCATTGCTAATGTTGCCACTGATCCTGATTTTGTAGCCAATGTGGCGCAGCAACCGCAATGTATGATTGAAGCTTGGGCTTTTGCGCCTCGTGCGGGGCTTGATAAGTCTCCTAAACCAGCCTATGTGATTACCGCAAGAGGAGTGGGATCCACTGCCAGCGCCGTCGTCTGGTTACAGGAAACCGTTCGGTGCGGAAGGTAATAGTTAATCGCAAGTTGATATCAATTATCAGCTAATTTCGTATTTGATTCAAAATTTGGAGAACGCAATGTCTTCTCGTATATTTACCCGATCGCACTATGCTTTAGTGCTTGCTTTACTACAAATCGCGGCACCTGTTCATGCCGTCATTTCGAATGTGCCGCCTTTGGTTGCACCAAAAGTCGCGCCGAATGTCATGTTTACACTGGATAATTCTGGCTCTATGCGCTGGGAGCAAATGCCGGATGATGTGGTTGGGACCGGTGGTACCGATGATTATGGATTTGCGCAGCCAGCCAAGCTTTATCAGTCAGCAGAGGGAGTGAATAACTCTTACACCTTATTTGAAACTGCTGCAAATCCCAGTAAAATAAAAGCGCGGCGCTTTCGCTCTTCTGCCGTCAATAAAATGTATTACAACCCTGCGCTGCGCTACGAGCCATGGGCGTATGCTAATGGCAGCTCTTATCCTGCTGCTGTGCCTGCAACGACAAAATATAATCCAGAGCTACCTACGGGTGTGGCATCGTTGCCCACCATTGATCTCACAGTGGCACTTCCCGTTGGGCATACCTATGCTGGCGCTTATGTCGCAACGTATTACAATTACATAGGTGGTGGTACTTGCCCCGCAGTACCAGCCCAAACCAATGCGGTTTCTGCCTTAGAGGTGCCCGCCTGTTATCAGAAGGTAGAAATTAAACCTGGCGTGGTACTCGGCATCAAAGCGCTTGGTCGCGATGACTGCGCTGCTACTGTATGTACCTATGATGAAGAATTAAAGAATTTCGCAAATTGGTTCCAGTTTTGGCGTTCCCGCATCCTGACTGCTCGTGGCGGTGTTGGCAAGGCATTTGCCAAACAAGGTACGACGATCAGGGTGGGTTGGAGTGCCATTAATTCTGGAATTGTGTCAAAAGTGAGGAACGATTTTGCTGGCACTAATCGCGATGCATTTTTTAATTGGCTGTATAAAAATAACAACCCAAGTGGAGGTACTCCTTTACGTACGGCGGTTGATACTGTTGGGCAATATTTTAAAACTACAGATGCAGCAGGTCCATGGCAAAATACGATAGGTAATTCGACCAGCGGACAATTTACCTGTCGACAAAATTACAATATTTTGATGACAGATGGCTTTTGGAACGGCTCCGGTGCCGGAACAGGACGCAATGCTAATTATGACGGCACTAGCGGTAGTGTATTTACCCGTACGGATGGCACTACCTATCAATATACGCCAGTCAAGCCCTATACTGACAGCCCAAATACGCAAAGTGATACATTGGCAGACATCGCTATGTACTATTGGCGTGAAGACTTGCGGCCTACGATGTTAGATAATGTTCCCGCAAGTGTTGATGATCCGGCATTTTGGCAGCATCTTGTTCATTTTACGGTGGGTTTGGGTGTTAACGGAGCGCTGAATTCAAAAACAGATTTGCCCGCACTGACGTCGGGAGCAAAAGTTTGGCCCAAGGCTGTTGCTGATACGCTTAGCGCTGTGGATGATCTTTGGCATGCTGCGGTCAATAGTCGTGGACAATATTTCAGCGCCGGCAGCCCAAAAGAATTTGCCGATTCTTTGGATACTGCATTAAAGACAATTGATAACCGCGTAGGTGACGCTGCTGCTGTGGGTACGTCTAGTAACACCATAGGTTCAGGCGTCAAAATCTATACATCAACCTACAAGACTGAGCGTTGGAGCGGTGAGCTGATCCAAAAATCGTTGAATCCGGTTACCGGTGCCATTATCGACGACGACTGGAAAGCCTCGGAGAAGTTTCCATCCAGTTTTACGCAAAGAAAAATTTTTAGTTCAAACGCATCTGGTAACGGCGGCATTGTATTTGACTACAGCAATCTCGACGTGCTTGATAAAGCTTATTTTGATGCTGCGGCCGTCGCTTATGCTTCACCAGCAGACGTAACAGCGGTTAATTTGGTTGATTTTGTACGCGGTGATCGTAGCAAGGAAATCGCCAGTTCCGGCTTATTGCGCGACCGTGCAAATATCCTTGGTTTTCCGACTTCTGCTTTGGGGGACTTGGTCAGCTCCGATCCGCAATATGTCAAAGAAGGCGAGGATGAAAAATATGAGTTTCTGCCTGCAAGTTCACCTGGCAAGCTCACTTACAGAAATTTCTTAGCTGCGAACAAAACGCGTGCCGCGACCGTGTATGTGGGGGCGAATGACGGTATGTTGCATGCGTTTGATGCTACTGCGGGCAATGCCAATAGTGGTACTGAGCGGTTTGCGTATGTGCCGAAAGGGGTGATGAAAAATCTTCCCGATTTGGCAAAGCCGAGTTACGGCCATAAATTTTACGTGAATGGCACTCCATCGATCGGTGACGCTTTTATTAATGGATCGTGGAAAACAGTATTGCTGGGAACGACAGGTGCCGGTGGACGAACCGTTTTTGCACTTGATGTCACGAATCCCACTGGTTTTGATCAGACGAAGGTGATGTGGGAACGCAATGAAACGACTCATGTTGATCTGCCTGAAGTCGCCCCTGTGAATGATTTAGGTTACACCTTTGGCAAGCCGCAGATAGGACGCATGAAAGACGGGCGTTGGGTCGCCATTTATGGCAACGGTTATGGCAGTGCCAACTTTAAAGCTTCTCTATACGTAGTCAACCTGGAGACGGGGGCACTGATTAAGCGTATCGATACCAATATAGGATCATCTACTGCGCCAAATGGTTTATCTACGCCAAAGTTGGTGGTTGGCCCCGATGCGACTATTCGCGCTGTGTATGCCGGCGATTTACAAGGTAATTTGTGGAAATTTGATTTTTCAAACACCGGAGCGACCAATCCAATTATTTCCTTTGGGCAGCCTTTATTTAGTGCAGTGAATTCTTCATCACAAAAACAGCCAATTACCACTCAACCACAGATATATGCCCATCCCTATGGTGGCTATATGGTGATGTTTGGTACGGGCAAGCTTTTTGAGGACACTGATGGTACAGATACTAAGGTGCAAAGTTTATATGGCGTATGGGATACGGCAGGGAGCGTGGCGAGCCCGAACGGTAGCGCGATTACTGCTGGAAACAGCGTGTTGCAACAGCAAACCCTGTCTTCAAGTGGCGTGTTTGTTACCGTGACCGATGTTGCGGTGAATTGGGTAAGTAAACGTGGCTGGTATATTAATCTGGCATTGCCAGCGAACGCCGCTTTGGGCGATCGCGTTGTGACAGATGCATTGGTGATTGATGATCAGGTTATTTTCACGACACTGCAGCCAGGGAGCAGCACCGATCCTTGCGCTACCGATGGTTCGTCGACAACTTATCAATTGAACCCTTTTAATGGCGGGCCCTTAGGTTATAAAGTTATCGATACCAATAATGATGGCCTCATTAACGCTTCAGATGCGGCAGTGAGCGGTGTGCGTGGCACCTCAACCTTCGGCACCACCATTATTCGACTAGGAAATGGTAAAGGCAAAATATATCAAGCACCTAGTGCGGCAAATCAGAATGGTAATCCAAATACACGTGATGTCGATTTAGGTAGGTCTGTCCCTACCGTGCGTATCTGGCGCCAGATTCTTGGTAAACAGTAAGAAAATGATCACCCTGCCGGTATGGCGGGGTGATTTAAACATAGTGTTAAGGAGTGTTGCAGAATGAAACAGCAAAACGGTTTTACATTAATTGAAGTTATGGTGGTGGTTGCCATTATTGGCATCATTTCTGCGATTGCCTATCCTGCCTATCAAGAGAATGTGATACGCACGCGCCGGGCAGAAGTTCGCGCTTTGCTGACCGAGAACGTGCAGTTCATGGAGGGCTACTTCACTCAAAACAACCGTTTTGATCAAGATCCAGCTGGCGTGCCGGTTGTTTTGCGGGTATTGACCGTGCCACGCAACGCGACGCCTGGAGAGCTGACTTACAATATTTCTTTAGTGGGCGGTGCTGCTTTAGGGCCAACTACTTATACTCTGCAGGCTGTGCGCGCTGCAGGCGGAACAATGGCGAATGACCCGTGTGGAGATTACACCGTCACTAATACTAATATCAGGGCGAATCCTAATATAGTTGCGCCAAAAACATTGAATGAGTGCTGGAATAGATAGAGAATTTCTTTCGCCCTAAACTTATTTTCTTACTTCCTGTATCGCTTCAGCAAATTCAGACACATCCTCAAAACTTTTGTACACGGAAGCGAAACGGATATAGGCGATTTTGTCTAGCCGTTTCAATTCCCGCATGACCAATTCGCCAAGGTGACCTGAGACCACTTCACGCTCGCCGCTTGCCAGTAATTTTTCTTCTATGCGCTGGATTGCGCTATCGACCGCCTCGGCTGATACCGGGCGTTTGCGTAGTGCCAGCATGAGGCTGGCGCGTAGTTTTGCTGTTTCAAATTCTGTCCTGCTGCCGTTCTTTTTGACGATGACGGGCATTGCCAATTCGATGCGCTCGTAAGTGGTAAAGCGTTTGTCGCAGCTGGCGCACTTGCGACGGCGACGGATGGTGTTGCCGTCTTCCGGGACTCGGGTGTCGATCACCTGGGTGTCATCGTGATGGCAGTAAGGGCATTTCATGTTAACGCTTCCCGGTGTGAGGTTTTGCTTGGCTGATGATGATGAGGATTATTCATATACTCCTCACTTATTTGTATAGAAATGGCCGATATCGCCCATCGATATTGCGTCATTGAAAAATACTAGATGGGAGTATATTAATATTTACTTCTGCCTATTCTATTCACTGATACAAAAACGCCACTCTGAATGAGTGGCGTTTTTTTAGCTCGCAAACTTAAGCTGCATAGACGGGGAAGGCATCGGTCAATTTTTTGACTTCTACCTTAACGCGTTCAATGGTGGCTGCGTCGTTAGGATTATCCAGAACATCGGCGATTAAATGGCCAACTTTAATGGCTTCTGCTTCCTTAAAACCACGGGTGGTAAATGCCGGGCTACCGAGGCGAATACCGGAAGTGATCATAGGTTTTTGCGGATCGTTAGGAATGCCGTTTTTATTGCAAGTCATATGGGCAGAACCGAGGATGGCTTCTGCTTCTTTACCGGTCAGGCCTTTAGGACGCAGATCAACCAGCATGACGTGCGATTCAGTGCGTCCTGAGACGATGCGCAGACCGCGCTCAGTCAAGGTATTGGCCAGCGCCGCCGCATTTTTGACGACTTGCTCCTGGTAAGCTTTAAATTCGGGGCTGAGGGCTTCTTTGAACGCAACCGCTTTACCGGCGATCACATGCATCAGCGGGCCGCCTTGTATGCCTGGGAAAATCGATGAATTGATTTTTTTGGCGATGGCTTCGTCATTACACAGGATGATGCCGCCGCGTGGGCCGCGCAAGCTCTTGTGTGTGGTGGAAGTGACGACGTCGGCAAATGGTACTGGGTTGGGATAGACGCCAGCGGCGATCAGGCCGGCGTAGTGCGCCATATCGACCATGAAATAGGCGCCGACTTCTTTGGCGATTTTGGAAAAACGTTCAAAATCGATACGCAATGCAAACGCAGAAGCGCCGGCGATGATGAGTTTAGGTTTGGTCTCACGCGCCAGTTTTTCCATGGCGTCGTAGTCGATGTCTTCTTGCGCGTTAAGGCCATAAGAAACCACGTTAAACCATTTGCCCGACATGTTCAAAGGCATGCCGTGTGTGAGATGGCCGCCTTCAGCGAGTGACATGCCCATGATGGTGTCGCCAGGGCTGAGCAGGGCAAAAAACACGCCCTGATTGGCTTGTGAGCCGGAATTTGGCTGGACGTTGGCAAAATTAGCGCCAAACAATTGCTTGAGCCGGTCAATTGCCAATTGCTCGACAACGTCAACATGCTCACAACCGCCGTAGTAGCGTTTGCCCGGATAGCCTTCTGCATACTTGTTCGTCAGTTGTGAACCTTGCGCCTCCATGACGGCTGGCGAGGTGTAATTTTCCGACGCGATCAGCTCGATGTGCTCTTCCTGGCGATGGTTTTCTTTTTGAATGGTGGCGAATATTTCCGGATCAATATTAGCGAGAGTATGATTTTTTGCAAACATGGGGGTTCCTATTGAAAACGTAAGTGGTTACACTGAAATGAGGTGTTAACATGAAATGCGGGCAGCCTCAGTCGCTCTTACCATCGGGCTACCCAGGCGTACGGCTAGAATCAAGGGACTTACGCAAAATCGCCCCAGCGTCGTTGCATGCGCCTAGCCGTACTAAAGTACTGTCTTCGGCGCTGCGCCTAGCTGGAACAATTTTGCGAAAGTCCAAATCATTAAAAAACAAAGATTCTGCAAATCTCACGCTTCACGATGGAACTCCATCTTGTGCCGCAAATTCAGCGGATTCTGTGAATTTGAGCATTTTCGCCAGTTACGTGAGACGAAATGGTGGCGAAATTTTACGTTAAGCGCCGAATTTGGGCAAGTTCTCTGTTCAAATGATGCGCTTCAGTAAACCCATTAAAATAGCGGCTTTGCATTTGTTCTATCTATTCTTTCAATCAGGCACTTAAGGAAAACCATCATGATCGTCTTAATTACAGGGGCAAGTTCAGGTTTTGGCGAGGAAATGGCGCGCAAATTTGTACGCCACGGCCATAAGGTCATTGCTGCTGCAAGACGTGCGGATCGCTTGGCTGGTTTGCAAAAAGAGCTTGGCCAGGCACTTTTGCCGGTAACGATGGATGTGACCAATAAGGCATCGGTTACGCAAGCCTTGGCAAGCCTGCCGGCAGAGTGGCAGCAGATTGACGTTTTGGTCAATAATGCTGGCTTGGCGTTGGGTACGGAACCTGCTCATCTGGCGTCGCTCGACGAATGGGAAACCATGATAGCGACCAATTGCCAGGGCTTGGTGACGGTAACGCGCGCGGTATTGCCTGCAATGGTGGCGCGCAATACGGGCATGATTATTAATATTGGATCGATCGCCGGTTCAACCGCCTATCCGGGCGGTAATGTATATGGGGCGACCAAGGCATTTGTAGACCAGTTCACCAAAAATTTACGTGCCGATATGGCCGGCACTGGTGTGCGTACGACTAATATTGCGCCCGGTTTATGTGGCGGAACTGAATTTTCCAACGTGCGGTTTCGCGGGAATGACGACGCCGCTGCCAAGGTGTATGAAGGTACCGTGCCGCTTACTGCCATCGATATCGCCGAATCGGCGTATTGGATCGCCACGTTGCCTCCGCATGTGAACATCAATTACATAGAGATGATGCCAACTTGTCAGGGCTTTGGTCCATTGACGATCAAACGTTGTCCCGTCTAGTATTGTGGTACTGGGCGGGGTATGTTTATTTTTAAAGCTGTAGCGCATATTACACGTGCGCTACAGCTTGAGAAGTGAGCATACTCCCTGTTAATTGATGAAATACAAGAATGTAGGAAATGATGCTGCAAGAATTTGACTGGCCAGTTCGCGTGTATTACGAGGATACCGACGCAGGTGGGATCGTCTTTTATGCCAACTATCTGAAGTTTTTTGAGCGTGCCAGAACTGAATGGCTGCGTGCTGCAGGCATCAGTCAGCAGCAAATGGTGCAGGATTATCAGTGCATGTTTGTCGTCAAAGCCACTGCGGTCGAGTATCATGCACCCGCTAGATTGGACGATGAACTGAAACTGACTGTTGTGGTCGAAAGATTAGGGCGCGCTTCGGTGCAATTTGTTCAGGAAGCGTGGTGTGGCGATCATTTGCTCGCTACCGGCAAGATTAAAGTAGGCTGTGTTGGTGCGACAAGTGTGCGGCCGATAGCGATACCGGACCAGATAGCGCAGCTGATCGCGGCTTAAGGTCTGTATTTTCAAGTCATTCCCAACACGACACATTTACCCGAAACATAAAAAGATAAGCAAGCTATGACTGTTACTCAAGACCTGTCGTTTATTACCCTGATCGCCAACGCATCCATTCTGGTGCAGCTCGTGATGCTATTGCTGCTAGGCGTGTCGCTCACAAGCTGGAATTATATTTTCAGCAAAATGTTCGCCATCAAAAAAGCCCGCGCCCAAACGGAAGAGTTCGAACGTAACTTCTGGTCGGGAGGCAATTTGGTCGAGCTGTACCAATTGGCCGTCACTAATCATCGCGCAAGCCGCGATAAAACCGGTGCGCTGGAGCGTATTTTTGAGGCCGGGATGAGTGAATACCATAAAGTTAAAGCCGCCACTAAAACGACTCTGGATGCAGGTGCCATGCTCGATGGGGCACGGCGTGCCATGCGTGCATCTTATCAGCGCGAGATGGATGAACTGGAAACCCATTTATCCTTTCTTGCCTCGGTCGGTTCTGTCTCGCCGTATGTCGGATTATTCGGCACGGTGTGGGGAATTATGAATGCGTTCCGTGGTTTGGCCAACGTACAGCAGGCAACTTTGGCCGCGGTAGCGCCGGGTATTGCCGAGGCATTGATTGCCACTGCAATTGGTTTGTTTGCCGCGATTCCTGCAGTCTTGGCTTACAACCGTTACACACACGAAATAGACCGGCTTGCGATTCATTTTGAGACCTTCATTGAAGAGTTTTCGAATATTTTGCAACGACAATCGCGTTAATCGCGGTGATGACATTCAGGACGGATAAATCTGCATGAGTAATCTGCGTGGCGACCGTAAACGCAAATTTAAGGCTGAAATCAATGTCGTACCCTACATCGACGTGATGCTGGTACTGCTAGTGATATTTATGGTGGCGGCACCTATGACGAATCCAAGCGTGATAAATTTGCCGACTGCCGGGCAGTCGACTCAGCCACCGTCTGACTACATCGAGATCGCGCTTAGCCCGGATGCGCCAGCCACTATCAGCCTCAATAGCAAGGGCGGCAGTAACGGCAATAACAAGCAAGAAGCCAAGGAAAGCGCCGCCAACCGTGCCCAGTTGATGCAAAAACTGCGTGAGTATCATGAGGCCAAGCCCGAGTTGTCAGTGTTGGTGTCGGCAGACAAAGAAATGAAATACGATGAAATTATTCAGGTTATTTCCGAAGCTAAAAAATTAGGTATAAATCGGGTAGGGCTGGCGACCAAGTGAGTCATCCACGTATTTTTCAGATGGCATCAGGCCTGATTTTTTCTCTGTTTGTCAGTGCGTGTTTTGCATCAGTATCAGAGACGCAAATCACCGAGACGCTGAAATCGAATGAGGCAGATGCCCAGCCCGCTCAGCTTGACCAGGTCGATGCAGTGCCCGAAGAGGCTCCTGAGCAAGATCTGATCGTTAGCGGTGCGTCACAACTCACCCTGTTCAGGATAGGCCGTGCCGGAGGGGATTGGTCGGCTTTGTTGCTTCAGCACGTACCTGAATTGTCTGCTTCTGCAGAAGCGCAAATTTTGACTCCCGGTGTATTGCGTAAATTACGCAACGAAATAAACGCGATATTGGCGACAGAAGGTTATTTTTCAGCGTCGATTGGCTTTGAAAAAAAAACCAAAGACGCCAGCATCATTTTAGTTAATGTCGATGCCGGTTCAAGAACAGTCATTCAAGACGTCGATTTGATATTGACAGGCGCGCTGGCGGATGCCGTCAAGCTTGGGCAGGTGCCGGCTGTAGCGCTGCGCGATCGCTTGGTAGCGAATTGGTTGTTGCCAAAAGCGGCAGCATTTCGGGAGAGTGACTGGGTGCGCGCAAAGACCCAACTTTCCGAGAGTTTGCGCGCCGACACCTATGCGGCCGCGACCATTGTCGATAGTGTCGCCTCGATTGATGCCGAGAATCACTCCGCCACGCTCACATTGGAGATCGATAGCGGTCCGTCGTTTGTTCTTGGTGACTTGAACGTCATTGGTTTGCAGCGCTATCCGTTGGCTTTGCTGGAACGCTTCAATCCACCCAAAAAAGGAGAACCATTTTCCCGCACTCGCTTGCTGGAATATCAGCGCGCCTTACAAAATTCCGCTTATTTTTCTACCGTCGCGGTGAGTGTTGAGCCTGATCCGCTCAAGTCAGAGGCGGTGCCGGTTGAAATCAGCGTGGTGGAACGGAAGGCCCGCGATATTGCTGTTGGTGTTGGTTACAGTACCAATACCGGATTCAGAACTGAAATATCGTATCGCGACCGCAATATATTGGAAAAAGCATGGGATTTACGCAGCGCCGTGAGGCTGGAGCAAAAACGGCAGTTAGCTTACGCTGATATTTATTTGCCACCACTTGAGCGTAATCAATATGATTCATTTGGTGTGTTATTCGACAGATTGGACGTGTCGGGATTATTGCAAACGCGTTCAGCCGTCGGCATTAAACGTACCAGCACGCGCAACCATCTTGAGCAGAGGCTAGGAGTCAATCTGACCTTGGAAAAGAATCAGCTGGACGGCGAGCGTGAACGCTACAGCCGTGCATTGGTCGGCAACGTAGGCTGGACCTGGCGCGAAGTCGATGACAGCTTTGCGCCCCGTCGAGGTCAGATCGCTCAAGTGGATATTGCGATCTCAGAGAAGGCGCTGGTTTCAGATCAACGCTTTATTCGACTGTATGGGAAATATCAACGCTGGATTCCGGTTGCCAAACAGGACAGTATTCTCTTGCGCGCTGAGGTTGGACAGATGTTTTCCGGAAGTACCGAAAGCATTCCGGAAGATTATCTGTTTCGTACCGGTGGCAGCACTACCGTACGTGGGTATGCTTATCAAAGCCTTGGCATACAACATCCTGCGGGTGTTTCCGGGGGGCGTGTGATGGCTGTCGCCAGCGCCGAGTATGTGCATTGGTTTGAGTCTAACCTCGGTGGCGCGGCATTTGTTGATTTTGGTGATGCAGCCGATTCCTGGCGTAGTCACAGTGCCAAACAGGGTTTTGGTCTGGGTGCCCGATATAAAACACCTGCTGGCCCGATCGCATTAGATCTTGCTTACGGCAAACAGGTAAAAAAATTCCGTCTGGATTTTTCCATTGCGATAGCATTTTAAGTTCGACTATCAATAAAATGAAATTGCCGCAAAATCCCCAAAGTCCTGTCAGTGATGAAGAAATAACGGTGCCGGTTCAGGCGCAAGCGGGATTGCGGACACGACTTTTATCGATGCCTGCATGGTTAAGATTGATGGCAAGCTTAATTGCCGCACTCACCGTTGTGCTCATCCTGTTGATAGTAACCCTGGCATGGGTAATTGGGACAGAGACGGGTACGCAATCAGCGATTAATGTGACGCAAGCGATGAGCGGTGGTGCGTTGAAACTCACTGGTGTCAGCGGAAAATTCGCAGATGTAGTGAATATTGATGAACTGTCTTACCAAAGCACTAAAAGTAAGCTGCTCGCCAGCGGGATAAAATTGGTATGGCAACCTCTGTCCCTGCTGAATGGTCAGCTCGTCATCGACACCTTGGACGTTAGCTCTCTTCGTTTGGCCAGTATTGCAGACCCAACTCCCGCACAATTGCCTGCTGATTTGCGCTTGCCGGTGACGATCAGCATCAAACATGCGGCGTTAGGCAAGTTGAGTCTGGCTACGCTACAAAAAGATGGCAGCGAACTGCCGGTACTGCAATTGAGTGCGATGACCGCACAATTGGATTCAACGCAATCGCTGCATGTGCTCAAAGGTGCGCTGACATCGCCATGGGGGCGACTGCAGTTGCAAGGGCAATTGGCCAGCAGCAAGCCGTTTGCGCTACAAAGCACATTTTCGTATCATGGACAAGCCAATAAAGCGATACCTAGCATGGGTGTGAGCGGTAGCTTGCGCGGCTCGCTTGAGAAGTTGAGGATATCTGCGGAAGCGATGAGTGACAACGACATTGTGAACACCGCGCAAGTTGCGTCGAAAAAAAATCCGCGACTGAAGGGCGGTTTTAATGCGCTGGTGATGGCGTTTTCAACTCAGCCACTGCGTGAGTTTGAAGCCAACATCGAAGGCCTGAATCCTGCTGATTTTAATGTCGGTGCTCCGCAAGCCAATTTGCGGGTGACGGCCAATTTGAAGACGCAAGCAACTTCAGATCCGGCCAGCGTAAATAAAACTCCAATCAAAAAAGCGACGATGGCAGGCAATGTTTTGGCCGGCAATATACAAATAGAAAATTTGCAGCATGGCCGTATTGATCAAAATTCCTTGCCTATTCTGTCGCTACGTTCTGGCGTGCAGTGGTCCGATACCTTGATTTTTCTCAAAGATATGCATGTGCAGCTTGCAGGGAATGGGAAAGTAGTTGGTTATGCAGATATACAGATTCCTGCTACGGGTTTGCCGTTAATTGATGCCAATTTTAATGTCATTGGAATTAATTTGGCTCAGCTTGATAAACGCATTCAGTCGACGCAAATAGCAGGAGCTATCCATGCCCAAACCAGTGTCATTGCTGATGCGCAAAAAAAATCACGCACTGTACTGGCTTTTCAGGCGCAATTGAAGGATCCGCGCGCCAGTCTGAAAATAGACGCGAACTACCTGATGGGTGAGGGCGAGCTTGATAGCAAGAGCGCCAACGGCAAAAATAATACTATGTTGAAGCTCACGCAATTTGAATTAATCGCGGCGGATTCTCGCGTGCAAGGTAAAGGCGAGATTGATTTTTCAGGGACGCAGAAATTTAATTTTCAGGGAAATTTGAAGCGCTTCGATCCATCACGCTGGCTAAAGATGCCAGCGGGACATATTGATGCTGAGATGGTGTTGACAGGGCAGTTACAACCGAACCTGACCCTTAATGTGCAACTGCCTCGCGTGACTGGCGATTATGCCGGGCAAGCGATGTCCGGTGCGATGGATGTTAGATGGCAGCGTGATATTGCTGTAACGGTCAAGAAACTGGATCTGCATTGGGGTAAAAATATGCTCAACGCACATGGCATATGGGGCAATGACAAAGATGGATTGATGATCAAGCTTGATGCGCCAGACCTGCCTGCACTGTCGACATTATTGGGGACTAATTTGACTGGAAGCATGCAGGCAGAGGCACTATTGCTCGGCACAATAGCTAAACCGGCTGGAAAAATAAGTCTGACTTCGCAAGGCGCAGGGGTGGAAGCGCAAATGCGTATTGATCATCTCACGGCGGCCGTCGAATTGGGAAATGGCCAAGACGGTACGGTGAATGCTGAGGTGCAGGTACGTGGAGTGCGTGCGAATCTGTCGTCGGCAGATAAAGGGGGGCAAGCTAAAACGCTCTCTGAGCAAACTGGAAGCGGGCAAAAAAAGCCTGGGAAAATGGCACTCATCGCTGAACAACTTGGTTTTACCATTAAGGGTAGACGTGATGCGCATCAGATTGAGCTCAATGCCCGTTTGAACGCAGCACATCAATTCGTTTTAAGTGCATCGGGTAGCTTGAAGCCTACCGCAGGCAATGTTCCTCAGTGGAGCGGTCAGGTTGCGCGCTTAACTCTCAATGGTAAGCCTGATCTCAAGCTGTTAGCGCCTATGCAGATTGCGGCAGATCAATCCGCCATACGCATAGGTGGAGCGCACTTTAGCAGTGCCTTAGGCAAAATTATGCTGGAACAATTTGAATGGATGCCAGGGAGCATAAAAACGCGCGGTCAAATGACAGATGTAAAATTGATCGATGTGCTTAATTTGGCCAAGCCTCAATATGCCATTGAGGGAGACTTGCAGGTGAAGGCAGACTGGGATTTACAGCTGAAAGATAATGTGCGAGGTGCGCTGCACATGCAAAGACAAAGTGGCGATATTCGTGTGAATGACATCGATGGAACCGGACAGGCATTGGCGCTGGGTGTAAGTGAGGTACAACTGAATATAGTATTGGGCGGTCTGGTCGCCGGTACAGACGCTGAGCGGATCGTTCTGGACCTTCAGGCATCAGGTTTACGTCTTGGAAATTGGCGATTTAGGGCTAATTCACAATTAAGGAAAAACGCTGAACAGTGGGAATTACCTGATGACGCGGCACTAGCGGGAAATTTGCAAGCCGACGTGTCTGATCTCCAATGGTTGGGCCCCTGGTTGAACCCGGGTCTGGCATTAAAAGGAAAATTAAACGTCGATGCCACATTAAGCGGCATGATCGGTACGCCGCAATATCAAGCGAAACTCGAAGGGCGGGAGCTGGAAGTGGCATTTGCCTCAGAGGGTATCCTGTTGCCCAATGGCAGTCTGAGCGCTTTGGTCGACGAGAAGCATGTCAAGCTCAATCAATTGCATTTTAGTAATAAAGTTTCCATCATGCCCAAGCATGCCAAGTTCCGTGACATTAGCTATGTGGGGCAAACAGGGGAATTTAATGCCTCTGGTGAAATTGATATTGGCAAGCAAAGTGGCAGCATTCAAGTGCAGTTTCAGAAATTTCCGCTCTTGCAGCGCAAAGACCGATGGGTAATTGTGAGTGGACAAACCAGCATTAATCAAAGCAATAATATTTGGGCGTTAACCGGTAAGTTGGTTGCCGATGGCGCTTACTTTAAATTGCCTAAATCGCCGCCCCCCAGCCTGTCGAGCGATGTGGTGGTGATCCGGGGAGGCAAGAAAAATGGGGCACCGGAGAGCGCTGTAGAACACGCTGCCGAGAGTGGTAAAAAAGGGGTTAAAACCCGCCTTGACGTTACTCTGGATATGGGGCCGCAGTTTGTGTTTGTGGGTAGCGGACTCGATACCACACTGACTGGCACGGTGCGTTTGCGCAGCAATGACGGGTCTCCCTTGCAGGCAAGCGGTACCATACGCACTGAGGATGGCGTGTATGAAGGTTATGGTCAAAAACTGGCGATAGAGCGCGGCATATTGACTTTTCAAGGATCTCCGAGCAATCCGGGGTTGAATATTCTGGCGCTTAGAAAAGGCTTGGAAGTGGAAGCCGGTGTCGAGGTCGCTGGTACCGTTTCTTCCCCTCAGGTACGCTTGGTTTCTGAGCCTAGTGTTCCTGACGCCGAAAAACTTTCCTGGTTAGTGCTTGGCACTGGTACTGCTGATATTGCCAGCAATCAAACGGGCGTTCTGATGTCGGCTGCCGGTGCGATTTTTGGTGACGACAGCGGTCGAAATATTCCACGTGATATTGTTCAGGGTCTAGGTTTTGACGAGTTCTCTCTAGGCGCTGCTGAGGCCGGAGGAAGTTCGAAATTGCCCGGGCAGACCGTGGCTGGAGCGACTGCAGTCGGATCTTCGTCCGGAGATCAGGTCGTTAGCATCGGAAAACGTCTCAGGCCCGGTTTGGTGCTGTCTGTGGAAAGAGGGCTGTCCGACGCAAGTGGTGCGCTTAAGCTGAGCTGGCAGGTGACGCGCCGCATCAGTATTATCGGACGCAAAGGAACCGAAGGATCAATTGATGCGTACTATACATTTTCATTTCACTGATGGTGCGCTGCAAATGAAGATTATAATTTTGGCATATCAATCCACTATGAAGAAAACGCTGTGGCATTAATGATACTTAAAATAATGTCTTTGATGAAACTCAAACCATCAATAGATGGAACTAAGCGGCAAATACAAGTTCAAAAGAAGTCATGACAGAATTTTCTCCGAATATTTACTCTGGTTCGCCTATGCGTAGGTTTGTTCGTGAACCCGCCCAATGGCGTTCCATGACGCTCGCAGCACTGGTGCACGGTCTTTTGTTAGCCTTTTTGTGGGTAGGCGTGCAATGGCAGAGTCAGCAAACCATGGCGGTTGAGGCGGAAGTATGGGATATGACCACTCGGCAGGCTGCGCCCAAAGCAGTGCCAGAAGAAGTAGTGCCGCCGCAGCCTGACAAAATACCTGAGATTGCACCTGCTAAAGTTTTGCCTAAAGAAGAGCCGCTGGAAGATCCTGAAATTGCGTTAGCGCAAGAAAAAAAACGTAAGTTACTTGAAAAGAGAAAACAAGAAGATATCGTCAAGGCGGAGCATGAGAAAGCCTTGAAAAAAGAGCAGGAAAAAGAGAAGCTGGCAGAACAAAAAAAGAAAGCGGATAAATTGCTTGCCGACGATGCAGAGAAGAAAAAATTGCTTGATCAGAAGAAGCTGCAAGCCAAAGAGCAATTGATGCGCGATAAGGTGTTTGCCGACAATATGCGCAGGTTAGCGGGCCAGGCAAGCACCACTGGCAGTGGTGGTGCAGGTGATGCTGCAAAGTCAACTGGCAATAATCGTGGTGACCCTAGTTATGCGGCGCGCATCGGTGCCAAGGTGCGTTCGAATACCATCTTTAATGTGACTGACACTTCCGGAAATAATCCCGCCGTGGAATATAAGATTGACCTTTTGCCTGACGGATCACTGCGTGGCCCGATACGAAAATTGAAGTCTTCCGGCGTTCCAGCCTTTGACGATGCCGTGGAAAAAGCGATAGAAAAATCGATGCCGTTCCCTCGTGATAAGTCCGGCGAGGTTCCGCCAAGTATTGTGTTTGTTCATAGAATGAAAGAGTAAAAATTGATGAAAATTATTTCCCTGGTGAAGTTTGCTGCAAAAGCGGTCGCTTTGGTTGGTCTGATTGCGACAGGCTCAGCCCATGCACAATTAAGAGTTGAAGTATCGGGTGTCGGTTCCAGTCAATTGCCGATTGCAATAGCTGCATTTGCAGACGAAGCAATTGCACCGCAACAAATTTCTGCCATCATTAAAGATGATTTGATGCGTAGCGGCTACTTTAAAATAATAGAGGTCGGGAGTGCAATTTCTGAAACCAGCCAAGTCAATTTTGGTGATTGGAAATCACGGGGCGCCGAGGCGTTAGTTGTCGGTAGCGTACAGAAGCTCAGTGACGGCCGTTTCGACGTGCGTTATAAATTACTTGATACGATGAAGTCCTCTACTTTATCCGGTTTTTCTTTAGCAACACTTCCGTCCAATGCCAGGTTAACTGCACACAAAATAGCCGATGATATTTATGAAAAATTGCTCGGTGTACGCGGTGCTTTTTCGACGCGCATTGCTTACGTGACCAAAGCAGGCCCTGAGTACAGGCTTGAAGTTGCCGATGCCGATGGCGATGGCATTCAGGTCGCATTACGCTCTAAAGAACCAATTATTTCACCTGCATGGTCGCCGGATGGTACTAAAGTTGCCTACGTATCATTTGAGGCTAAGAAACCCGTCGTGTATGTTCAAAACTTGATTACCCGCGAACGCACCGTCGTTGCCAATTACAAAGGCAGTAACTCTGCACCAGCATGGTCTGCAGACGGGAGCAAACTTGCGGTCTCGCTATCCCGTGACGGTTTGACGCAAATTTATATGGTCAATGCCAACGGTACAGGTTTGCAACGCTTGACGACAACCAGCGGTATCGATACGGAGCCCCAATTTTCGGCTGATGGACAGTTCATTTATTTTTTAAGTGACCGTAGTGGCGGCCCGCAAATCTATCGTATGAGTGCTGTTGGCGGCGAGGCAAAACGCATCACTTTTGGGGGGAGTTACAACATTACTCCACGAATCTCGCCGGATGGTAGTACCTTGGCTTATATCTCTCGTCGTGACGGCAAGTTTCAGTTGTATTCGCTGGATCTGGCGAGCGGTCAAGAGCAGCGTTTATCCGACACTGTTAAAGATGAATCACCAAGTTTTTCACCCAACGGCAGATATATCATGTATGCCACAGAGTCAGGCAGGCGCGGTTCTTTGGCTGTTGTTTCTGTGGATGGCAAGGTAAAACAAAAATTGACGGTGCAAGCCGGAGATATCCGGGAGCCCACTTGGGGCCCTTTTATGAAATAATAGCGGGCGTTCACGCTTTTTGTACAAATTTTAATCAATAGGAGAAATATATGCGCTTTAATTCACCATCGAAGACACTGGCGTTGCTGATTTCCAGCATCGCACTGATCACCGCTTGCAGCACTCCAGTTAAATTGGATCCAACCCCTCCGGTAGAAGACAAGTCCGCAAAGAGTGCCGTTGTTCCTGCTGATACACGTGCAGTGAATACGGTCAATGCCGGTGCAGTTGACCCTCTGAATGATCCAAAAGGTATTCTGGCGAAGCGCAGCGTGTATTTTGACTACGATAGCTATGTCGTTAAAGATGAATTCAAGTCACTGATAGAAGCGCATGCCAAATATTTGGTTGCCAATAAAGGCCGTAAGATTCTGATTCAAGGTAATACTGATGAACGTGGTGGCCGCGAATACAATCTGGCGCTGGGTCAAAAGCGCGCGGAAGCAGTGCGTAAGGCATTGGCTTTGTTAAGCGTACCCGAGACACAAGTGGAAGCCGTCTCTTTGGGTAAAGAAAAGCCAAAAGCAACAGGTAGCGATGAAGCATCATGGGCAGAAAATCGTCGCTCCGATATTGTCTATCAATAATCAGTCAGTAAGATAGCGCGATAAGCGAGATCAACATCGGGCTTTGCAGTGCTGCAAAGCCCGAATCGTTTCCGGGCTAAGTTTTTCTTGAACTTGTACCTTTTAAATTTGAATAAGACGCCATCACCATGAAATCATCTTCTTTTGTCAAATATTCGACTGCCGCGGTCATGGCATTCGTGTTGCTTCCTTCGATTGCTTCCGCTGGCATATTTGATGACGACGAGGCGCGTAGGGCAATACTTGATGTGCGCACTAAAATCGATGAAGTCAACGTCAGGCTTGAGTCCAAGCTTGATACCAAGGCCGATAAGAGTAGTGCGCTCGATTTGTCGAATCAGAATGAACAGTTGCGTGCCGAAGTGGCAAAATTGCGTGGTCAGATCGAAGTGCTCATGAATGATTTGGCCAATACGCAGCGTCGTCAGCAGGATTTTTATGTCGATCTCGATAACCGCATCCGAAAAATGGAGCCAAAACGGATGACCGTAGATGGCAAAGAGGCGACGATAGAGGTGAGTGAACAGCGCGCCTATGATGCGGCCATGGCCTTGTTTAAAGCTGCAGAATATAAAAATGCGAGTGCGGCGTTTGCCAGTTTCGTGGGGAGTTACCCGCAATCTGCCTATGTTGGCTCTGCTCAGTATTGGTTAGGTAATTCTTATTATGCCCAACGCGATTGTAAGAATACGATCTCTTCACTGCAATTACTGGTGAAAAGTTATGCAGATCATCCTAAGACACCTGATGCGATGCTCAATATCGCAGCATGTCAACTGGAGCTGAAAGACAAGCCAGGCAGTAAGAAAACGCTAGAGGCAGTGATGAAGCAGTATCCTGATACCGAAGCGGCGCAAGCGGCAAAGAGTCGGCTGGCCTCGGTAAAATAATCCGGAGAGCTGATTGACAGAATGAGCGAAACCTCCTATAATTTCGTTCTTTCGGGTCGTTAGCTCAGCTGGTAGAGCAGCGGACTTTTAATCCGTTGGTCGCAGGTTCGAATCCCGCACGGCCTACCACGAATTTAAGATGACTTAGGTGAAAATCTAAGTCATTTTTATTTATAAGCAAACACTCACGTGATTTACTTATAAAGAGCGGTTCCAATACAGTGTATTGAAACGCTCGAAACAAGCAGTTTTTGGGTCGTTAGCTCAGCTGGTAGAGCAGCGGACTTTTAATCCGTTGGTCGCAGGTTCGAATCCCGCACGGCCTACCAATTACGAAGGACTCAGGTGAAAACCTGAGTCCTTTTTGTTTTTCTGCGATAGCAACACGCGAATATACTAAACTATCGATTCGTCGACGCAAATGCCATTTCACCATTTCAAGGACACCTGATGAAAGTTAACGCAGACAACAACGAAAAGCATGAAATCAGGCCCGGCCAGTCCTTGGAGCTGTTGAAGGAATTACATATCCTGACGCGTGACGGCAAGATGAATCAGGACAGCCGGCGAAAATTGAAGCAGGTGTATCACCTCTACCAATTTATTGAGCCTTTGCTGCAGCAAGTGCAGAAGGATCATGTCAACGTCAGTCTGGTCGATCACGGTGCAGGTAAATCGTATCTCGGTTTCATTTTGTATGATCTGTTTTTTAAAGCACTCAATGATGGTGGCAAGTCACATATCTATGGCATAGAAACACGCGACGAACTGGTACAGAAATCACGTGAACTGGCGGGTAAACTCGGTTTTCCGGGTATGTCATTCTTGAATTTATCCGTGGCTGATTCGACTTCTTCGGCAGAGTTGCCCGAAAAGATAGACATTGTCACTGCGCTGCATGCCTGCAATACGGCGACTGATGATGCCATTGAGTTCGCACTGAAAAAGAAAGCAAAATTCATGGTGCTGGTGCCATGTTGTCAGGCTGAAGTGGCGGCCGAGCTGCGCAAGAGCAAGGGCGATGCGGTACGCGATAACCCGCTTTCTGAGATGTGGCGCCACCCTATTCACACACGCGAATTCGGTAGCCAGATCACCAACGTGCTACGTTGCCTTCAGCTGGAAGCGCACGGCTATCAGGTACGCGTGACTGAATTGGTAGGATGGGAGCATTCGATGAAAAATGAACTGATCATTGCGGAATATAAGGGGCTGCCCGCCAGGCGACCTGCTGCAAGGTTGGCCGAAGTGCTGAAGAGCACCGGATTGGAAAATCTGAGCCAGCGCTTTTTTGTTCCGCAATAAGGGCTCGTTAGGAAATAAAATGGATTTTTTAGCGGTCATGGCTGGATGCAATGCAAGGCGTTCGACGCGCCGCAGTGCTAGCACTGCAAGCGGCGAACAACGCAGCAGTGCGCCAGTGATGGCCAGATAAAAAGTTCAGGTTATTTCCTAACGAGTCCTTAGGTGTCCTACACGAAAAAAACGTCATCCTGAGGTCATAAAGAATGATTAATATGATTTAGTTATTTTTGAATAAAAAAACTGATGCGATGCTTTTCATCGCTAGCATTCGCTACTCAAGGTAGCTTATCCCAAAAGGGAAGTCGGACGATGTTTGCTGCCGTTGATCTTGGTTCTAATAGTTTTCGTTTGCACATAGGTCGGCATGAAGGCGACGTGATTCGCGTCGTCAAAAGCGCGCGTGATCCTATCCGTCTTGCCGCCGGGCTAGATGCACAAGGCAATTTGTCGAAAGCGGCGATAGCCAGTGCAATCACTTGCCTCGCGCGCTTTCGCGAGATTCTCAATGCCTATCCCATCGATACGGTCAGGGTGGTGGCGACCAACACTATCCGCATCGCCAAAAACGCCAGCGAATTATTGCCCGCCGCCGAAGCGGCTATTGGCTGCCCGATCGAAGTAATTTCTGGCGAAGAAGAGGGCCGCCTGATCTACATGGGCGTCTCGAACTCGCTCGCCATTCCCGGCGAGCGTAGGTTGGTGATGGATATCGGTGGCGGCTCTACTGAGGTCATCCTTGGACGCGGCCATGAAATCATCAAGGTGGAATCCTTTGGTGTCGGCACGGTCAATCATAGCAACACATTTTTCCCTAATGGGAAAATTACCGAAACCGGATTTGACGCCGCGATTTTGTCGGCGCGGTCGCTATTTGAAGATGCCGCTCCACCGTACCAGCCGCAACATTGGCGCAACGCCTATGGCTCATCAGGTACCATGCGCGCCATCTCCGATGCGATCAGCAAGAATGGTTTTGGTGATGGCAGCATCACGTTGAAAAGCCTCACTACGCTTAAGCAGTATTGCTTGCAAGTTGGCCAAATTAGCCAGCTCGACCTGGTTGGCATCAAGCCCGAGCGCGTGGCGATGGTGGTCGGTGGTCTGGCAATCGTGATCGCTTTGCTGGAAGAATTCAATATCACCACGCTGCATCCTATCGAAGCGGGTTTGCGTATGGGGGTGATGTGGGATCTCTACTTACGTTCTACCAAACGCGATCGCCGCGAGCAGTCGGTACACAATGTGGTGACGATGTTTCATGTTGATCTTTCGCGCGCGAATCGTGTCGCCGAGATGGCGCGCTCCTTGTATGCACAGCTGAAACCGGCCACCGATACCCATGTACGCCACATCTACTGGAGCGCCATGATGCATGAGGTGGGCATGGTGGTCTCGCACACGGGCTATCACAAGCACGGTTCATACATGGTCGAGAACGCCGACATGGCAGGATTTACCACGCGTGAGCAGCGCGTGATGAGTAAGCTGATCCTGAGTCAGAAAGGTAATCTGAAAAAAATCAGTGATGGCTTCGCCGATCTCGATTTCGCGAAAGCAGTGCTGGCGCTGCGGCTTTCTGTCACGTTCATGCACTCACGCGTAGAGCTTGATTACGCCGATTTCAGCCTGAAGATGAAAAACAAGATTGAGCTAGAAATCAAGCAGGATTGGGTCAAGTTGCATCCTACCGTTGCGTTCTGGCTGCAAAAAGAAATCGAATTCTGGCGTGAAGTGGGCGTCGAGTTTGTGGTCAGAGCAAATCTATAATTTGAAATCGATAGCGCAGCATCCATGCGCCTTGCGGCACGAAAATGCCTGTTAAGGCGCATGGATATTGTGTTGCGCATTTCAAATTTCCATCAAATACCGAGCAGCACTTCTATCTCGCGTCATAATTAAGTCATGAAGTTTGCTTACTATTGATCGTTTATCCACTTAAGGACGAATCAAATGACTAGCAAAAAATCCCGTCGCCAATTCATTCGCGATTTCACCTTCACGACGGTCGCCGTCACTGGCTCATTGGCTTTGAACGCTTGCGGCGGTAGTAATGCCTCACCCCTTACGGTCAATTTCCTGCACGGCGTTGCCAGCGGCGACCCGTTAAGTGACCGCGTCATTCTCTGGACCCGCGCCACTCCCTCAAGCGCTGTCGACGCGAATGATTTTCAGGTGAGCTGGGAGGTTGCATCCGATGCTCTTTTTACGACGGTGGTGAAATCCGGCAGCATTGCCACCAGCGCCGCGCGGGATTTTACCGTGAAGGTGGACGTCAGTGGACTGGCTGCCAATAACGTGTATTTTTACCGATTCTCTTATGACAGCACACGCTCTGCCGTCGGTCGTACCAAGACGCTGCCTGTGGGTAAAGTTGATCAGGTGAAGCTGGCGGTATTTAGCTGCTCCAATTATCCGGCCGGGTATTTCCATGTGTACGCAGAAGCGGCGAAGCTCAATGATCTTGATGCCGCCATTCATCTGGGCGACTACATTTATGAATACTCCCGTGAAGGCTATGCCTCGCAAGATGCACTGGCGCTGAACCGTCAGGTTGATCCCAAGAGTGAAATCATTACCCTGACCGATTACCGCAGCCGTTATGCGCAATATCGGACCGATGCGGATCTGCAAGCGGTGCACGCCAAGCTACCTTTTATTACCATCTGGGATGATCATGAGTTTGCCAACGATACCTGGATAGGCGGGGCGGAAAATCATGATCCTGCATCTGAAGGCCCGTTCAGCGCACGTCGTGCTGCGGCATTGCAAGCCTATAACGAATGGATGCCAATTCGCCTGCCTGACGCAAGCAAAAACGACAGGATTTATCGTTCCTTTGATTTTGGCAATCTGATGTCTCTGCACATGCTCGATACGCGTGTGATCGGGCGAGACAAGCAGCTTTCCTACACCAGCTATATAGGTGCTGGTGGTGCTTTCGATTCAGCCAAATTTTCCACCGATATGGCCAGTCCGGCGCGACAATTGATGGGGACGGAACAGACCTCCTGGCTGCAATCACAGCTGGCAAAGTCTTCCGCTACCTGGCAAATTCTGGGGCAGCAAGTACTGATGGCAAGAATGAATATTCCTGCACCTTTGGTTTTGCAAAGCATTAATTTTAGTGACTACACTGCACTGTTGGGCAAGGCTCAGCAGGCACCTGCCAGCTTAACGCCGACAGAGAAGCAGATTCTGGCCCAGCCGGCAATTCCTTACAATCTCGATGCCTGGGATGGCTATGCGGTGGCGCGTGAAACCGTGCTCGGCACGGTCAAGGCGATGGATAAAAACCTGATTTCCCTGGCAGGCGACACGCACAATACCTGGGCCAGCGATCTTGCCGACATGAACGGCGTGGCCGTTGGCGTTGAGTTTGGCGTGACCTCGGTGACTTCACCCGGTTTTGAAGAGATATTCCCTAAAGAAGATCCGGCGAATGTCGCTGGCGGCCTGCAACAAATCATCGGGCCTTTGGTCTATGCCGAAACAAAAAATCGTGGTTTCATGATTGTCACCGCAACACCGGCGGAAGCAAGGGCAGAATGGCGTTACATCAGCACCGTTAAATCCAGGACGTACACAGTGGTGCCTGGCAAGACGCTGAAAACATTACCCGGCGCGGCTAACCGAAAATTGCTGGCGGTGTAAAAAAGGCTGCGGCTGGAAATGATGCCTGCAGTAAGAAATATTTTTCTTCAGGTATTTTAGTCTGCACAAGCTATTGAACAAGCCGCTAACAAGCTGCGTGGTTCAATAGCCTGTTATGCTTTCATCCTTTGCTTCCATGGTGGTCTGCAGCCGATGATGTTTACTTCTTTATTCCGTTTTTTTCACCCTCTCAAAAAAACTATACTCCCGCTCTTTTTCTGCGTGCCTATGTGCGCCTTGGCACAAGTGCCAGCAGCGTCGCACGAGGTGCCAAACACGCTGGAGCAACGCCTCAAGGCATGTACCTCTTGTCATGGCAAAGACGGTCGGGCCACCAGTGATGGCTATTACCCGCGCATAGCGGGCAAGCCGGAAGGCTACCTGTTCAACCAACTGAAAAATTTTCGTGATGGCAAACGCACTTATCCGTTGATGACGTATATGGTCGGCAATATGTCGGACGTGTATTTGCAGGAAATTGCCCAGTATTTTTCTGCGCAACACCCACCTTATTCAGCCCCGCAAAATGTCGATACTGTAGCAGCGGTATTGGCGCGCGGCCGCGCGCTGGTGCAGCAAGGCGATCAGCTGAAAAAACTTCCTGCTTGCGTGTCTTGTCACGGTGAAAAAATGACCGGCGTAGCCCCATTCATTCCGGGTTTGCTGGGTTTGCCGCGCGATTACATAGTGGCGCAACTGGGGGCATGGCAAACCGGTAGCCGGCATGCAAACGCGCCCGATTGTATGGAGCAGATCGCACGGCGGCTGCAACCGCAAGATATCTATGCGGTATCGGCCTGGCTGGCAGCGCAAAACATGCCTGCGGATGCGGTGGCGATCAATGCCAGAGACCTACCCAATGTTAAATTTCCTCTGGAATGCGGCAGTGCGTCGCCAAAAACGGTGACGCCATGATCAGACGAATTCTCTTGGCGCTGTTGGTGCTGCTGGTGCTGCTGTTGCTGGCATTGGGCGGCATGGCTGCTTACGGTTATTTTTTAGGTGATGCGCAAACAGCGCGCACGGTGGCCGTTCCGGTCAATCAAGATTCTGGCGATACGGTCGCACGCGGCGCTTATCTGGCCCGCGCAGGTAATTGCATGGGATGCCATACCGCACGTGGCGGCGCGGCGTATGCCGGCGGACGCGTAATCCAATCCGAGTTTGGCAATTTCGTGACGCCGAATATTACGCCGGATAAGCTGACCGGCATTGGTCGCTGGAGCAATGACGATTTTTGGCGGTCCTTGCACAATGGCAAATCGAAAGACGGGCGTTTGCTGTATCCGGCATTTCCTTACATGAACTACACCAAGCTGACGCGCGCCGATTCAGATGCCATGTTTGCCTATTTCATGACAGTGACTGAAGTGCAGCGTGAAAACCAGCCGCACAGCTTGCGTTTTCCGTATAACCAGCGCGGCTTGCTGGCTTATTGGCGGGCGCTGTATTTCCGGCCGGCCGTGCATCAGGATGACGCGCGACAATCGACAGCGTGGAACCGTGGCGCCTATCTGGTCAATGGCCTGGCGCATTGCAGTGCCTGCCACAGCAGCCGCAATGCGCTGGGCGCCAATAACGGCAGTCAGGATTTATCCGGTGGCGAGCTGGCGATGATTAACTGGTACGCGCCTTCATTGACGTCCAGCGATGAAGCCAGTCTGAAACATTGGCAGCCATCTCAGGTGCAGGATCTGCTGAAGTCTGGCGTATCGGCGAATAGCGCAGTGTTTGGCCCGATGGCAGAAGTGGTGGCGGGCAGCCTGCAATATCTGTCAGATACCGACATCAGTGCCATGACCACTTACTTGCAAGCGCTGCCGCAAATCAACGCCGACGCTGCCGATGTGCTGGATAAGGCCCTGGAGGCGCAGGGCGTCAGCAAGGGTGAAATGGCGAGAATCATGGCGCAGGGCAGCCGCTTGTACCAGACGCATTGCATGGATTGTCATGCCGCAGACGGCAGCGGTATCGCTGCTGTTTATCCTGCGCTGAAAGGCAATCGCAACCTGCAAATGCGCAATATGGCGAATCCATTGCGGATAATTTTGGCCGGAGGATTTGCGCCCGTCACAAAAGCGAATCCACGGCCTTACGGCATGCCGCCATTTGGCCCCGTGCTATCTGACAGTGAGGTAGCGCTGCTGTTGTCGTATATCCGCAATGCCTGGGGCAATCAAGCTGAGGTGGTGACCGCTGCAGAAGTCAATCGTTACCGTACGGCGCCGCTGGATTGAGCGCTGCATTCGTGCAGTTGTTCCGATTCAATGCATGTCACGCCTGGCGTGGCGTGCAGCGCTGCTTGTATCATGGCAAGCGCAACCTTGTGGGTGGATATCGGTCGTAGCCGCCTGGGTATCAAGCGGCCAAGTAGCCTGCTGAGGATGAGTGCCAGTGCTTCGCCGGTACGCCTCTCTGGCCGCTTGCCGCCATCAAGCAAGGATGGCCGGACGATCGTCAGTGAGGTGAAACCCAAGGCAGCCAGATCGCGTTCGGTTTCTGCTTTTGTCCTTAAATAAAACGAACCTGCCTCCAGTTTTGCCCCCATCGAAGAGTTGAGCACAAAACAGCGGCTACCCGCAGCTTTGGCGTGTTTTGCTGCAGACATTACATAATCATGATCAACACGGTAAAACGCCTCTTGCGAACCGGCGATACGCATTGTCGTGCCCAGCGCGCACAGGATGGCATCGGCTTTCCACCATGGCGCATCTGCGCTCAGGTGTTCATAATCAACGATGGGGTTGTCGAGTTTAGGATGTGCGGCAAGCGCATGCCTGGTCGGTGCAAGCACGCGACTGACCTCGTCGTTACTGAGCGATAAACGGAGTAACTGCTGGCCGACCTGGCCAGTGGCACCTAATATGAGAAGGGTAGTCATGCACAATTCCTTTATTGTTGATGCTAGCAGCCTGTCGGACTTAGGCGTTGTCGGCTGCAAAATCACCTGGACGGTGCATATTCCATCGGCTTTTTGGTCAATATCTAGATATTGACGCTGCAAATCCGATGAAATCTGCCCTCGCCCAGCCGATTTTTCGCTTCGACACCCTAAGTCCGACAGGCTGCTAG
>JAUSNO010000024.1 GCA_030645915.1 Undibacterium sp. | reverse complement strand
ATGACCGCCTTCGTCACCTGGGCGCTCTGGCATACCGGCCGACTCGAAAGCCCGCTGCTGAACTGCTATCTGCTGGTGATCATCACCAGTGCGCTAGCCCTGGGCAAACTCACGACACTGCTGGAGCTGGCAATGATCGCCGCCTGCTTCGTTTTTCTCGGCAGCGAGTCGCCAACACAGGAAGCCCTGTCGCTGAAATACCTCGGCGGCCTGTTCGCCCAATTCGCGCCTTTCGTGCTGGTGGCCTACATCACCACCATGTTCGCCTCCGACATTCGCTACGGCCTCAGCAAGATCAGGCTCATGTCGGAAACCGACGAGCTCACCGGCACGCTCAACCGGCGCGGCTTCGCCATTGTTTCCGACCAGCTGTTCGGCCAGGCGGTGCGCTACAAGCGCGACCTCAGCCTGCTCGTCATCGACGGCGACAACCTGAAGCAGGTCAACGACAACCACGGCCACAAGGCCGGCGACCAGTTGCTCGTCATGCTGGTCAAGACCATCGAGGCACAACTGCGCCACACCGACGTGCTGGCCCGTCAAGGCGGCGACGAATTCGTCGTGCTGCTGCCGGAAACGCCGCTGGTCGGCGCCCTCGATGTCGCCGAGCGTATCCGCGCCGCCGTTGAAAGCGCTCCGCTGGTGGTGGACGGAAAACTGGTCAAAACCTCGGTCAGCATCGGCGGCGCCGTCTATCCGGCCGACGGCCAGACCCTCGATGCACTTGTCGCCCAAGCCGACCGCAAAATGTACGAGGCGAAAGCCAGCGGACGCAACCGGGTCGTCATGGGGACGGCGCAGAAATGCTGATCGGCGTACCCAAGGAAATCAAGAACAACGAATACCGCGCCGGCATGACGCCGGCCGGCGTGCGCGAATTGGCGCGGCACGGCCACCGCGTGCTGGTGGAGACTGACTTGGGTACCGGCATCGGACTATCCGAGCGCCAATACGCGGAAGCCGGCGCCGAGATCGTCGCCAGCGCCGAGGAAGTTTTCGCCCGCGCCGACTTGATCGTCAAGGTCAAGGAGCCGCAGCCGGAAGAATGCGCGATGCTGCGGGAAGGGCAGATTTTGTACACGTATCTGCACCTCGCACCCGATCCGCAGCAGACTGCCGCGCTCATCAAATCAGGCGCCATCTGTATCGCCTACGAAACCATTACCGGTGCCAGCGGCGGCTTGCCCTTGCTCGCGCCCATGAGTGAAGTGGCCGGCCGCATGGCGATCCAGGCAGGTGCCGCGCATCTGGAAAAATCCAAAGGCGGCATGGGCCTGTTACTCGGTGGCGTGCCGGGGGTGGCACCGGGCCATATCGTCATCATCGGCGCTGGCGTGGTCGGTACCAATGCCATGCAAATGGCGGTTGGCACAGGTGCCCGCGTGACGGTGCTCGACAAGAGCGTTGATCGCCTGCGCCAGCTTGATCTGGTATATGGCAACCGCATCGCTACCGTGTATTCCAACGTGCAATCGATAGAAGAGGCGGTGCTCTCGGCGGATCTGGTGATTGGCGGCGTGCTGGTTCCCGGCGCTGCCGCGCCAAAATTAGTCACACGCGATCTGATTTCTCGCATGAAGAAGGGGGCAGTGGTCGTCGATGTCGCCATTGATCAGGGCGGCTGCTTTGAAACCTCGCACGCAACGACGCACGCAGAACCTACCTTTGTCGTCGATGGCGTCATTCATTATTGCGTCGCCAATATGCCCGGTGCTGTCGCCCGTACCTCCACCTTTGCGCTCAACAACGCCACCATCGGGCACGCCGTGGCGCTGGCCGGCAAAGGATGGCAGCGTGCCATGCGTGAAGATGTGCATTTGAAAAATGGCCTGAACGTCTGTCAGGGTAAAGTGACTTACGAGGCAGTGGCGCATGCGCTTGGCTACGAGTATGTCAAGGCCGATACGCTGCTCAATTAGCTGGTGCGGTTGATGGCGCCGCGCAAAGTTTCAACGAAAAAGTAAAGAACGGCACCGCCACCACGCAGGCGCCATGCGGCCTGCAGGCCAGGCAGGCCCAGAACCCGCATGGATAAAGCGTGACCGGATAGCTTGATATTGAATCCGATCATTCCTATATCTATTTAGCTTGCAATGAAAAGCCCTTCTCCCGCCTGCGGGAGAGGGGCTTTATATTGTGGCCTGAACAATTGTCAATTTCTTCCTGGATTTAGCTGAATAATCTTTATTTGATCTTTGCCAGAAATTGACTATAAATACCTTGTAGGCAGTTGCACATCCTATCGTTGTTTCGCTTTCTGGTTCTCGATGCTTGCTGTCTTATTTTCGGGCCGTGCTACGGTCATCCAAAGTAGTTGCGACTGCCTTCATGATTTTTTAGTCTAGGAGGTCACCATGAAACGCAGACTTTACTATATGTTGCCCGATGTACCCAGCGCCAGCGCCATGCTTGACGAGCTGTTGCTGGCACGTATAGAAGAGCGCCATATACATTTTTGTGCAAACGAAGGAACATTGCCAGCGAACATACCGGAAGTCACTTTTTTCCAAAAAACTGATTTGATTCACGGGGTGGAGCTTGGCATGCTGATAGGCGGTATGTCGGGTCTGATTGCGGGCGCGCTTTTTCTTTTTTTCCCTGCGGAAGACCTGCAGTTAAACGTGATTATTCTGCTGCTGGCGACTGTAGGCGGCGCGCTTTTTGGTTCCTGGATGTCCGGCTTGGCCGCCGCCACGGTACCCAATTCCAGCATGACCCCGTTTCTGGCGGCAATACGGCAAGGCCAGGTGTTGCTGATCGTGGATGTCCCTTTCTATCGCGTATCGGAGATTGAAAATCTGATTGCCAAACGGCATCCCGAAATTCGCTTCGCCGGGATGGAGTTGCATGTCCCTATCTTTCCATAATGGATAGCGGTTGCGGCAGGCTCGTTCGACGTTGCGTTTGCGCACTTGCGTACGATCAATGACGGGCGAGCCTGTTCGCGCAGGCGCTTGCCACCGCTGCAATTTGATTTGAGTCAACACCGCAACGCGCAAAGATCAAGGCGATTCGCTGCAATCTTTTTTGGGAGACAAACATGCAAACCGTCGCACATATACTGCGTCAAAAGGCACAACAGACCGTATACCGGATCGCTCCGTCGGCGCGGGTGCTGGATGCGCTCAAACTATTGGATGAAAAGAAAATCGGCGCTTTGCTGGTCATGGAGGGGGAATACATTGCCGGCATCGTCAGCGAGCGCGACTACACCCGCAAAGTCGAACTCATGGGGCGATCCGCCAGCGCCATCCTGGTGCGAGAAATCATGACGTCCTCGGTGATCTGCATCGGTCCGGATTACAGCAATGAGCAATGCATGGCGCTGATGACGGAAAACAGAATACGTCATTTGCCCGTGGTTGTGAACGATGCGCTGGTCGGCCTGATCTCGATCGGAGACTTGGTCAAGGATATTATTTTCGAACAGCGATTTACCATTCAGCAGCTAGAACATTACATCTACGGCGAGCGCGGCTGAGATCGTCCCTGAGGCCGAGTGCGGCCAATGAGTGCACAGCAGTGCAATCCTAAAGAGAAAAAGTTAAAAGCAGGTGTCGCCACCACGCAATCCCCGTGCGGCCTGCAGCCTTGGCATGCCCAAGACCCGCATGGATAAAGCGTGACAGGGCAGGCTGATGGTGGCAGCATTCATATGCTCGGCATTGATCTGGCGAGCGACGCAGCGGCAGCGAAGCAAAAATTGGCGTATTTGCCGGCCTGTGCGGCATGGAACCAGCAGAGGTAGAACCGCGTGCACAAGGACTACTGGAGTGGCTCGATTTAAGCAAGCACATCGATGAGCTGACCGAAGGTTTTTCGCGCGGGATGAAATAGAAGCTGGCGCTGACATGACTGATAAGAATTGAACGAAAAAATGAATACTGAGTCTGATATCGGTATTTAATACCGGATTTGCAGATCACTGCAATCATCTTCCCTAATATTCCACCATCAGGATTACGCCAAAAATGAGTCTCTTTACCCGGAAACGCATCGTTATCGCCATAGGTTTTTTGTTACTTGCCGGTGCTGCCGCCTACTATCAAAAGACGCAGGGCAAGCCCAAGGATGAAGAGCCAAAATACCGCACCGCGCAGGTCGATATGGGCAACATCACGCAAACCGTGACCGCCAGCGGCACGCTTAATCCGGTGGCGTTGATTAATGTGGGCTCGCAGGTATCGGGCACGGTGGTCGAGCTCAATGCCGACTTTAACGACAGGGTAAAAAAAGGCCAGGTCTTGCTGAAACTGGACCCGACGATTTTTAACGCGCAGATCAAGCAGAGCGAAGCCAGCCTGGCATCGGCGCAAGCTTCCAGAAGACTGGCCATGGCCAATCTGGAGCGCAATCAGAAACTGGTCACGCAAAACTATATTTCCGGCAGCGCGCTTGATCTGTCCAAACGCGAAGTGGAAGTGGCCGATGCCAACATCAAGCTGGCCATGGCGCAGCTTGAGCGGGTCCAGGCTGACCTCAATAACAGCGTGATCCGCTCGCCGATAGACGGTGTCATTATCAAGCGCACGATTGATATGGGGCAAACCGTGGCAGCCTCGTTTCAAACGCCCAACCTGTTTCAGATCGCGCGCGACCTGACCAAGATGCAGATCGATACCAGCGTCTCGGAAGCCGATGTCGGCGCCCTGAAAAACGGCCTGTCGGCGCGCTTTGTGGTCGATGCCTACCCTGACCGTGAGTTCGACGCCACGCTGCGCCAGTTCCGTCTGGCCGCCACCGTCCTGCAAAATGTGGTGACGTATAACGTCGTGCTCGACGTTGATAACAAGGATGAATTACTCAAGCCCGGCATGACCGCCCAGGTGCGCCTGGTGGTGGGTAACCGCCAGAACGTCTTGCGCATCCCGACCGCCGCCTTGCGCTACAAGCTCAGCGACGAAGAGATCGCCAAGGAAGAAAAAGCCAGGAAAGACGCCGCTAAAAAAGACGGCGCGAGCGCAAGCGCGACCGCAATGTTGCCTGCGTCTGAGGCTGAAGACGATCTGGCATTTCGCAGCAAGAACGAAACCACGCGCTCGTTCAAGATCTATAAACTCGATGCAAAAAACCAGGCCAAGCCGGTCGATATCAAGATCGGGGTATCCAATTTCCGCTATACCGAAGTAGTGTCCGGCGATGTCAAGGCATCCGAACAAGTCGTCATCCGCGCCCTGGATAAAGCCGGCGCCGGAGCGCATTGATGGCTACGCTGGTCGCGCAACAGGACAGCTCGCTGATCGATATCAGGCAGGTGACCAAGAGTTACTTTTCCGGCGGGGTGGAAACCAGGGTCTTGTTCGGTATCGATCTGCAAGTGCCGCACGGCGATTTTCTGGCGGTGATGGGGCAATCGGGTTCCGGCAAATCGACGCTGATGAATATTCTGGGCTGCCTCGATCAGGCCAGTTCCGGTACCTATCAGCTCAATGGGGTCGACACCCTGACCTTGTCGCGCAGCGAACTGGCGACGATACGCAACAGCACCATTGGCTTTGTGTTCCAGAGTTTTAATCTGATCAAGCGCATGAGCGTTGCCGAGAACGTCGCGCTGCCGCTGATTTATGCCGGCGCATCGCGCGGCAAGGCGCACGCCAAGGCGCTGGTGGAGCTGGAGCGTGTCGGCCTGAAGGATTACGCCAGGCGCCTGCCGAATCAGCTATCCGGCGGCCAGCAACAAAGGGTGGCGATTGCGCGCGCCCTGGTCGCTGACCCGCCGCTGATCCTGGCCGATGAACCGACCGGCAATCTCGACACCCAGACCAGCACCGAGATCATGCGCTCCTTGCAGCAACTTAATGCCGAGCGCGGCATCACCATTTTGCTGGTCACCCATGAGCCCGATATTGCCGCCTACAGCAAGCGCCTGGTGCGGCTCAAGGATGGCCATGTCCTGTATGACGGGCCATCTGCAGAAGGCCTGCGCCAGCTGGCACTTAGTAACGATGCCCACTTCATGAACGCGGGGGAGCCAGCATGAATCTGATCCAGGTATTTATCGAGGCTTTTCGCGCCATGAACGCCAACCGCCTGCGCACTTCGCTGACCATGCTGGGCATTATCATCGGCATTACTTCGGTGGTGATGATGCTGGCGGTGGGCGAGAGCGCCCGCAAATTCATCGCCAAGGAACTGGAAGTATTGGGCAGCAATCTGATGATCATCGCGCCCGGTGCCAATCGTACCCAGGGCGTACGCGCCCGCGCCGGTACCGCACCGTCACTGTCGGTGGAAGACGCCCTGGCGCTCAACAGCTTGCCTAGCCTGAATGGCGCGGCACCGGCCTTGCAGGGATTTTTTCAATTGACGGTGGGGAGCGAAAATTCAAATAACGCGGTACTGGGCATCACGCCGGAGATGTTTACGGTGCGTAACTGGAAGCTAGATCAGGGCAATTATTTTAGCGAATCGGATATACGCGGTGCGGCACGCATGGTAATTATCGGTAAAAAAATTGCCGAGCAATTCTTTTATAAAATCAATCCGATTGGCAAATTCGTGCGCATTGACAATGTGCCGTTTCAGGTGGTCGGCGTGTTGCAGGGCGAGGGCCGGATGTTCGATGGCGGCGACCTGGGCGAGATGGTGCTGATCCCGATTACCACTGCACGCGCCACCTTGATCCGCAGCCCTTTTCCGCGCAATGTGCATTACGTCGTGGTACAGGGAAAAAACGACAAGAGCCTGAAAGACGCCGACGAAGACATCAAGGAAATGCTGCGCGACCGGCATCGCATCCGTGCCGAGCAGTCCGATGATTTTCGCATTGATAATCTGGCCTCGATCGCCGAAGCAGGTGCCAAGATCAGCGCCGGGCTGGCCGCGATGCTGGGCGCGATCGGTGCCATCTCGCTGATCGTCGGCGGCATCGGCATCATGAATATCATGCTGGTCTCGGTCACCGAGCGCACCCGCGAAATCGGCATCCGCATGGCGATCGGTGCCAAGCCGCGCGACGTCTTGTTGCAGTTTTTAACCGAGGCGGTCGTGATCTGCCTGGTCGGCGGTATCGTTGGCATCCTGATCGCGATGGCAGGTGCCGCCGCCATCACCTCGACCGGCAAGCTCGACGTTATCATTGGCGTGGGCGACATGGCGGTGGCATGCGGTTTTGCCAGTTTTGTCGGCATCTTCTTCGGCTTCTATCCGGCCCGTCGGGCCTCGAAGATGCTGCCGGTGGAATGCCTGCGCTACGAATAGGCAATCGGCCCTGACAGAGCGCCTGTCAGGGCCTTGGTAAGTACGAATTCGCCAGCTTATTGAGCAGGAACGTGACTAGGAAAGCTCGCCTTGATCGCGCGGCCGTCGGACAGTTGGCATTCTCCCTCGCCGCCGCCCGACATGCCCTGCGAGGGATCAACCATATGAAAGCGGCAGCGCATGCGCTGCTGGTCATTTGACTCTAGCGTCGCGACAACTTTGCCGGAGTAATGCGTAATGAACTGGGTGGTCGGGTAGCTGCCCCAATATGGCCAGTCATACCAGCCGTGCCGCCAGTGTGTCCACAGCGGCGTCAGCACTTCGCTGCGCGTATGCTGCGTAATTTGAAAAAATCGTCCCTGAAATTGCGCGCCCGGAAGCGATGCCGTCATGCTGCCGGAGATGCCGCCATCGGCACTTTTCCAGCTAAACGCAACCGGAAGCTCCGGCCCGCCGGCAGTGGCAATTTGTCCGCCGCCCATGCCGGTAGTCGTGCACGCGGTCAATGCCAGCAGGCACGCTGCCAGCGCTGCCCGGTTATTTTTCGTCTCCATGCTTGCCTCCCAAATATTCAAATGAATTCCCACCGGCATCGATCATCATTGACTGATGCCTCAGGCAGAGACCGGCAAGATCGAGCCAGTGGAAAAGACAGTCTATGAATAGTAAAAAGGGAGGCATTGATTTTTCTCAACACCATCCGCATGCCATGATTTGACTTAACGCAATGACCGTCAGCTTGGCAGGCGCACACTGCATTTCCTGTCGATCCTGAAGAGATGCAAGCGGCCATGACTGAAAAATTAAATATCGGTGAGATCTGCCAGCGTACGGTAGCGGTTGTCTACCAGCATGTGGACGTGAGTGAGGCCGCCCGGCTCATGAGCGAGCATCATGTCGGCAGCCTGGTGGTGGTTGAAGGTGCGGCGGATCGCCAACGCGTTGTCGGCATACTGACGGACCGTGACATCGTCATCCACATCGTCGCCCGGGACCGCGATGCAAAAGCGGTCCGTGTGGCTGACATCATGAGCCGTAACCCCATAGCGGTGCGGCCAGAAGACTCGATCAACGACACGTTGCTCCTGATGCGCCGGCATGGCATCAGGCGAGTGCCGGTCACCAATGTCGAGTCCATGCTCATCGGCATCGTGAGCATGGATGACCTGCTGGAAACCGTGGCGGACCAGCTGCACAGCCTGGTGCAGACCATCAAGAGCGAACAGATACGAGAAGTGCGTTTACGTGAATGATTTACCGGCGGCATTCTCGTCTGCACGTAATTCTATCGGCGATGCCAGCGCAGGATGGCAGCCGGCGTGCGGTTGCAGGATGGCGCGAATGTCTGCCATATCGGCAGTGACATTGCCGGACAGCTGCAGGTAATCCACCAGGCCCACTTCCTTCCATTCAAAATCAAAATTGATGCAATCCGCTGCAAGCAGTTGTGGGCACGCATACGCCGAACTTGTTGTCGGCACCACTACTGGCTATACTCGCTTTAGCCGCTACCGGGTACCGGGTGCCGCATCGGCAACCATTTTTTAGGGGAAGATATGAAAGGCAATTTCGGCGCCATCGCGCTTGTCATCATAGGCGTTTTGATTCTGGCACATAACCTTGACCTGATTGCGCTGAATGTATTTCAGCTGCTACGGGTCTGGTGGCCCCTGATATTGATCCTGCTTGGCATCGGCATGTTCTTCACCAAGGACAGCCATGACAAACGCGATAAGCAATAAATCGCAGTGACTTTCAACGCACGCTACAGCGTGATGTCGAAAAAAATAAAACAGGCTTGCCTTGTGTCAAAAACCGAGACTGGACTAGCCACATGGGCGACTTTATTGACAGGAAGCAGACGATGTTGAATCAGGAACAAATCGCGCAATTTCAGCAAGACGGCTATCTCGTCATCGCCGATTTCAAGAGCGCTGCCGAGATCGCCGCAGTGCGTGCGCAGGCAGCGCGGATCGTCGATGATTTCGATGCGGCAGAAAGCAATTCCATCTTCACCACCAAAGAACAGGAAAAGAAAATCGATCGTTATTTTCTCGATTCTGCCAGCAAGGTCAGCTGTTTTTTCGAGGAAGAGGCCTTTGACGAACACGGCCAGCTGCGCCAGGCCAAGGCGCTCTCGATCAACAAAATAGGCCACGCCCTGCATGATCTCGATCCCGTCTTCGCGGCGTTTTCGCACGGCCCGCAACTGGCGCAAGTCGCGCACGATTTAGGCCTGGCGCAGCCGCAAATCTGGCAATCGATGTACATCTTCAAGCAGCCCGGCATAGGCGGCGAAGTGCGCTGGCATCAGGATGCCACCTATTTCGACACCGCACCGGTCAGCGTCACCACCTTCTGGTTCGCGCTGGAAGACGCCACGCTGGACAACGGTTGCCTGTGGGTAGAGCCGGGCGGCCATCGCACAGCCATGCGCGAACGCTTCGTGCGCGAAGGCGATCAGGTGCGTGTCGATACATTAGACAGCACGCCATGGCCAGGCGACGCCACAGCCATACCGCTGGAGGCCAAGGCGGGCAGCCTGGTCTGCTTCCACGGCCTGCTGCCGCACTACAGCGCGCCGAACCGCTCAGCCATCTCGCGCCACGCGTATACCTTGCATGTGACGGACGGACAAACGCGCTATTCAGCGCAGAACTGGATACAGCGCGACGCGAGTTTTCCGGTGCGCGGGTTTATTTGAATTGAAGAGGGCGGGTTCGCCTGACAACAATGTGAACCCTTGCGATTGGTCGGCTGGGATGCAATCCCGGCATTAGACATGTAGGGCATTGTTGGCCGCCTTTTAGTCAATCATGAGTGCGATTACGCTGCGCTAGTCGCACCTACGCCAGTTGCTGCGCGATGTCTTTCCAGGTTGCCGTGGTTTCATTGAGGAAGCCGCATTCTGTCAAGGCGCGCTTGACTTCTCCATTGCTGACCAGGGCGTTGAGCGCCGGAAAGATGAGCTCGGCGATCAGGTAGCCCATCTTGGTGTGTGCCGCGGCGAAATGGCGTGAGCCACGCAAGACCATGATGCGCTCCGGGATGGGGATCAGGACACAGCCGTCTAATTCGATGTTGAGATTGTCGCTGGAGGGAAAAGGTGCCAGCAAGATGTCTGCCTCTTTGCCGCTGACCAGATAGATCATTTGCCGCCAGGTCTTGACGTCCAGGCAATGGTGCATGCCAAGTTCGGTCAGCGTGTGCCAGTCGGCGCTCCAGTCCTTATTCGAGGCGATTTTCAAGGCACGCAAGTCGTCCAGGGTGTTGAGCGCAAGCGCCCTGGCGTTATTGTCGCGGGTATACAGCCCGACGATAGATTGGCCGTCTTTCAGCAGCGCTTCTGAAATGATGATGTCGCTGGAATAGGGCGCCAGATCCTGTTGCCACGAGGTGGTAGCCAGCGCCGATACCTGGCCTGCGCGTAGCTGCGCTATGCCTTCGGCGTAGCTATCGATGGAAATCAGTTCCACCTTGATTTCAGGCAGAAGCCTGTGCATTTCCCGCATGAAGAGTGCCAGCTCGACAACATCACGCCGCCCATACTGGCCGCCAAAATAAGTCACCGTTGCGATCTCTCTGCCATCAAGAAAACGCTGGTAATCCTCGGCGACATCGACTGGCACGGCGATTCTGGCCGATTCCTTTTGCTCTGCAGGCGATTGCAGCGGTAGATCGAGATGGATGGCGGTGCCCTGTCCCAGACTTGAGTCAATGCAGATTTGTCCGCCGAACACCTGCGTGACAATATTGTGAACAATGTGCATGCCCAGACCGCTGCCGCCCTTGCCCAGCTTGGTGGTGAAAAACGGTTCGAATACCCGTCTCAATACCTGCGCCGAAATCCCGATGCCATTGTCCGAAAATGTGATCAGCACGCGGTCGTCTTTGCATTGCGCCTGCAAACGCATCTTGCCGTTTTCCCTTCCTTCAAAGCCGTGCAGCAAGGAATTGTTGATGAAATTGATGATGATCTGACTTAAGGGGCCAGGATACGAATCCATGGAAATCGAGGCCGGAATATCGAGCTCGAGCTGGTGGCTGCTTTGGCGCAGGCGGGGTGCCATTGCCAGCATGGTTTCATGCATGATATCTGCGAGTAAAAACACACGTCTTTGCCCTGAATGCTGGTCGGCGGAAAGTTGTTTGAAACTGTTGATCAGGGTCGCTGCCTTGTTGAGATTTTTATCCAGGATCGCGGTGCCGCGAATGGCGTCTTCGATAAAGTTGTTGAGCGAACTGCGGGTAAGCCCTTCCTTTGAGCGAAGTTGCAGCGTTTTTACCGATTCGGTGAGCGTGCTCGCGATCAGCAGGGCATTGCCTATCGGCGTGTTCATTTCATGCGCGATACCTGCAACCAGGCTGCCTAAGGCAGCATTCTTTTCGTTTTGCACCAATTCTTTTCTCGCGCTATCGAGATTCTGCAGCGTTTCTATCAATCTCGCATTGCTGTTTGAGAGCGCACGGGTGCGCTCTTCTACCCGTGATTCAAGCGCTTCGTTTGACCGACGCAGCTCTTGGCGCAGGCGGTCTGACTGGCGAAGGTCGTTGCGTGATTTTTTCCAGTTGAGGATCAAAAAAATGCTGATGCAGATCAGCCATACAAAAATGATGCCAAGCCGAAAACTGGCCTGGGAAACCCACAAGCCGCGCAGTTCGGCAGACTCCAGCACAATCTGATGCTGGCCCGTCATGGCATCTGCACCGGTTGCGATACCGAGCGTGGTGACATGCGTCAGCTGCGGGCCCAGATGTTCGATGCCGGTAGGATGTTCCTGCACCCACCACGAAGCGACCATGAATTGCGCGAGCTTGAATTCAACCGGATGGGCGTTGGCAGACGGATCAAACACAATCTCGTGCGGCTTCAGGCTTGCGCCGCTGTTCGGTTTTGAATAGGCCGGATCAAAATTGCGCAAAAATACCCGGATAGGATGATGTGCCCCCGGACCTTGCGCCCGTATCGAGAGACGCAAGCTATCGAATTTGCTGAGATCCAGGCCTTGGTCATCCTGGCTAAAACGGATATCGAGTTCGCAAAACGGCCATTGATACGCGGGCCGGATGTCGCACTCAAGAACTGTTCCGGATGGCTGCCTGATGAGTTTGGAAACACTCTTCCCGCCTTCCGCCCTATCATCGACCACGGAGACTGCAAAACCGGGAGCGTTATCGATCCGCAAGGTCCTGACCATCCAGTTGGCATGCGCATAAAGCGATAGCAAGGTGAGCAACACCAGGCCAATGAGCAATTTATGGAAAGAGGGGGGCGCCATTTGATATCGGTAAAATTGCCAGAGTAGGTAAGTCGGACTGAATCTGATTTAACTATGCGGTGAGATTCCACTTTACACCTGTTCGCGCCGTTATAAATAGTAGCGTGGACAGAAATAGAAAAACAGCGATGTGCATCATTGGCTTTTTAAAAACTGCCCACGCCACCACGCAACCCCCATGCGCCCTGCAGGCCAACATGGCTGCAGACCCGCATGAACAGTGCGTCAGCGGCCTGCCTGTTTTGAAATTTCAAGCCAACTCCCGCCTTCGCAACAGCAAATACACCGCAGGCACTACAAACATCGATAACAACGGCGCGGTAATCATGCCGCCGACCATGGGCGCGGCGATTCTTTGCATGACTTCCGAACCGGTGCCGCTGCCCAGCATGATCGGCACCAGGCCGGCGATGATGACGGCGACTGTCATGGCCTTGGGTCTTACCCTTAACACCGCGCCGGTGCGGATGGCATCTAGCAAATCGGCCTCGGTGGCGCTGCCGCCTGAGAGTTTTTCTTCCCATGCGTGCTTCAGGTACAGCAGCATGATCACGCCGAACTCTGCCGACAGGCCGGCCAGTGCGATGAAGCCTACACCGCTGGCGATCGATAAATTATGTCCCAGCAGCCAGAGCAGCCAGAAGCCGCCGGCCAGCGCGAACGGTAGCGTGGCCATGATCAGTGCCGCTTCGTCGAAGCGCTTGAAGCTCAGGTACAGCAGGATGAAGATGATGAACAGCGTGGCCGGGATCACGATTTTTAGTTTGGCGCTGGCGCGTTCCAGATATTCAAACTGGCCCGACCACGACACCGCGTAACCGGCCGGCAGTGTCAGTTCCTGGTTCACCGCTTGCTGCATGGCGTGTACCGCCGAGCTGAGATCGCGGCCGCGGATATCCACGTACACCCAGCCCGACAATCTGGCGTTTTCGCTCTTGAGCATCGGCGGGCCATCGGTGATGCGCAGCGTCGCTACATCGTCCAGACGGATCTGTGCGCCGCGCTCGGTGAGTATCGGCAGCTCGCGTAGTTTGTCTATCGAATCGCGCAGCTCGCGCGGGTAGCGCACGCTGATGGGGAAGCGCTGCAGGCCTTCTACCGTTTCGCCGATATTCTCGCCGCCGATGGCCGAGGCGATGATGCTTTGCACGTCGGAGATATTCATGCCGTAGCGTGCGGCGGCGTCGCGCCGGATCTGGATGTCGATATAGCGCCCGCCATTCAGCCGCTCTGCCAGTGCCGAAGAGACGCCCGGCACTTGCTTGACGATGCTCTCTATCTGTGTGGTCAGCTTGTCGATTTCATTCAGGTTGGTGCCTGATACTTTCACGCCTACCGGGCTTTTGAAGCCGGTGGCCACCATGTCGATGCGGTTCCTAATTGGCGGCACCCAGATGTTGGAGAGACCCGGCACCTTGACGATGCGGTCGAGCTCTTCCACCAGCTTGTCGGTGGTCATGCCGGCGCGCCATTGCTCGCGTGGCTTGAACTGGATGGTCGTCTCGAACATCTCCAGCGGTGCCGGATCGGTGGCGGTTTCTGCGCGCCCGGCCTTGCCAAATACCGATTGCACTTCGGGCACGGTCTTGATCAAGCGGTCGGTCTGTTGCAACAGTTCGGCCACTTTGCCCGCGCCTATGCTGGGCAGGGCGGAAGGCATGTACAGCAAGTCGCCTTCATCCATGGCGGGCATGAATTCACCACCGAGTTGGGATAACGGCCACAGCGTGATCAGCGCCAGCACAGCGGCGCCAAGCAGGGTGGATTTGGGAAAACGCAGCACCATTTCCAGCATCGGTCGATACAGATGAATCAGGAGGCGATTCAGCGGATTTTTTTGCTCGTCCGGGATCTTGCCGCGGATCAGATAGCCCATCAACACCGGGATCAGCGTGATGGCTAAAATCGCCGCAGCCGCCATCGCATAGGTTTTGGTGAAGGCCAGTGGAGCGAATAGTTTGCCTTCCTGTGCCTCCAGCGTGAAGACTGGGATGAACGACAGCACGATGATCAGCAAAGAGAAAAATAGCGCAGGGCCAACCTCGGCGGCGGCGTCGGCAATCACCTTCCAGCGCGCTTCGCCGGCCAGTGTTTCTTCAGGGTGCTGATGGTTCCAGGCCTCGATATGTTTGTGCGCGTTTTCTATCATCACCACGGCTGCATCGACCATGGCGCCGACCGCAATCGCGATGCCGCCGAGCGACATGATATTCGCGTTCACGCCCTGGTAATACATGACGATAAAGGCGATCAGTATGCCGATAGGCAGCGTGACTATCGCCACCAGAGCCGAGCGGATATGAAACAAGAATATCGCGCAGACTAAAGCGACGACGATGAATTCTTCGATTAATTTTTCTTGCAAATTGCTGACGGCGCGCTTGATCAGGTTCGACCGGTCGTAGGTTGTGACGATCTCTACCCCGGCTGGCAGGCTGGCTTTGAGTATGTTCAGTTTTGCCTTGACGGCAGCGATGGTGTCCAGCGCGTTTTTGCCGGAACGCATGATGATCACGCCGCCAGCGACTTCGCCTTCACCGTTCAGGTCGGCGATACCACGGCGCATTTCCGGGCCTAGTTGTAGCGTGGCGAGCTCGCCGAGTTTTACCGAGACGCCGGCGTCATTGGTCATCACCGGTATCTGGCGGAAATCATCGAGGGACTGCAGATAGCCGGAGGCGCGCACCATGTATTCGGCTTCACCCGCCTCGACTACCGCGCCGCCAGTTTCCTGATTGGCTTTCTGTATCGCCTCGATGACTTTGGCGTGCGTGATATTCGCGGCGCGCAGCTGATCGGGTTTTAGCACCACCTGATATTGCCGCACCATGCCGCCGATGCTGGCCACTTCCGATACATTCGGCACGGCTTTCAGTTCAAACTTCAAAAACCAATCCTGCAAGGCGCGCAGCTGCGACAGATCCATCTTGCCGCTACGGTCAAGCAAGACATATTCATACACCCAACCGACGCCAGTGGCATCCGGCCCCAACGCAGTTTTTGCCTGCGGCGGCAAGCGCGACTGTACCTGGTTCAGGTATTCCAGCACGCGCGAGCGCGCCCAGTAAGGATCGGTGCCGTCTTCAAACAAGACATACACAAACGAGTCGCCAAAAAACGAATAGCCGCGCACGGTCTTGGCGCCGGGCACCGAGAGCATGGTGGTGGTCAGCGGATAGGTCACCTGGTTTTCGACGATCTGCGGCGCCTGTCCCGGATAGCTGGTGCGGATGATGACCTGCACATCCGACAGATCGGGTATCGCATCGAGCGGCGTGCGCGCCAGCGCCCAGATGCCCCAGGCCGCCATGATCAAGGTGGCCAGCAACACCAGGAAGCGGTTGGCGATTGACCAGCGTATCAGTCTGGCGATCATTTTTTTGCTCCCGCTGAGATCACACTGATGCGGTGTATCTGGTACTGCCCGTCACCGACCAGGCTGAAGTCAAAACTGACCTTGCTGCCTACCTTGATATCGGCAGGCATGCCATGCAGCGGGGGCGTGAAGCCCATGCTCATCGCGCCCCAATTCAGGCTGGCTATCGGGCCGTGCGAGATGATGATTTCATCCTTGGCTATCTCGTCTATCTTGCCCTCGGCGTGATGGCTGACGGTGGATGTTTTCTGCTTCTCTGGTTCGGTCATGCGCGCCGTGCTGCCCCTGAGACTGGCTTCAGAATCGATCAGGAATTGGCCCGAAGCGACTACTTTCTGGCCAGCCTCCAGCCCGCGCAGGATGGCGGTCTGGCCGTTTTCTGTGCTGCCGGTTTCTACCTCAACCGGGCGGAATTTTCCTGCGCCATCGGCCAGCATCACTACGCTGCGGCTGCCGGTTGGTATGACGGCTTCGCTAGGGACGAGTAACACCTCCTGGCTGTTGGCGGGCACTACGCTGACATTGACAAACATGCCGGGCACGAATTGTCTGCTGGCGTTGGCCACAGGGTTGGCCAGCGTGATGCGGGCTTTTTGTGTACGCGTAGTCGGATTGATTTCTGGTAAAAGGGCGCTGACTTTGCCATGCAATACCTGCGCGCCCAAGGCCGGGCTGCGCACTTCTACCGCATTGCCGATACGCACTTGGCTGGCTGCATTCTCCGCCAGTTCGGCGTTGATCCATACCTGATCGAGGCCATTGATCTTGAACAGCGGCGCACCGGCCATGACGGTCATGCCTTCTCTTGCGGCAAGTTCAGTGACAATGCCGGAAGCTGGGGCAGTGAGCGTGAAGTGCGCTTGCACTTTGCCGCTGCTTTCCACCAATGCGATCTGCTGTTCGTTCATGCCGGCCAGGCGCATGCGCTGGCGCGCGCCATCGAGTAAACCTGAGACCGCATCGGGCATGGTCTTGACAGTGAGAAATTCTTCCTGCACCGCGATCCATTCAGGTACATACAATTGCGCCAGCGGCTGGTCTTTGCGTACCGCTTCCAGAGTGGCGCGCACATATAGTTTTTCAACAAAACCGTTGCTGCGCGCCTGCACCAGCACCAGTTCATTCTCGTTATAGGCGACACTGCCTACCGCATTGATCGCCGCGCCGAGATGCCCGCGTGTAACTTCGGCCAGACGTATGCCCAGGTTTTGCTGCATGCGCGGATTGATACTGACGCCAGATGTCTTCCCTGCGCCTTCGTCTGCAGCTTCATCGGCGTACACCGGTACCAGTTGCATATCCATGAAGGGAGATTTTCCGGGCTTGTCGAATTTGGTGGCGGGCGACATCGGGTCGTGCCAGTAGAGGATTTTTCTTTCCGCCGCTGCCGCCTTTTTCGCAGTGACATCGCTGATTGTGGCCTGCTGCACGCCACGGTTCAGGCCCAGTCGATATACGCCAAATCCAGCGCTACTAAGCACTGCCGCGATACTGATCAGCATGAGAATATTTTTGGTTTTCATTTGGCATCCTTGTGCGTCACATCGAATTCGCTTGCAGGCGACAAAAACTGCAAGGCCGCCCATAATTTGGCGGCATCTGCTTCCAGTTGCAGGCTTTGCAGGCGTGTTTCTGTCTCGTTGCGCCGGGTGGCGAGCAGCTCTGTCAGGCTAAGTTTGCCGCCGCGATAGGCCGCCATACCCGCCGTAGAGCGTTGCTGTGCCAGCGGCAGTATTTTGTTCTGGAAGCGCATCAGCCGTTTTCGTTTGCTGCGCCATTCGCTCAGGGTAGTTTGGGTTTCCGCCAGCAAGACGCGCAGGCCTTCTTCCTGTTCGGCACTGGCTTGCGCTGCCATCGCCAGTTTGGCCGAGAGTTCGCGATTCTGGCGCTTGCCCTGATCCCATTGCCAGGGTAGCGATACGCCAACCGACATCATGTTCGGGTAGGCGGCACCGCGCTGCTGGTAGCTGACTTCCACGCTCCAGTCTGGCTTCTGGTTGGCCAGCGCCAGGCTGGCGTCGACCTTGGCGAGCTGTTCCTGTTTCGCCAGCATGGTCAACTGAGGATGCTGCATCATGTGCTGCATCGTTTGCTGAGACAGGTCCGCGCTATCCAGCGCCGGCTTGTTCAGGTCGGGCGGATCAGCCAACGCCGTATCAGCCGCATCGCCTACCCAGCGCAGCAATAGCGTTTTGGCATTGCTGAGGCGCGCCTGCAGCTCTATCTGGCGGTCTTCCATCATCGCCACCGCGCTTTGTGCCGCGAGCACATCGGCCTGGCTGGCGCGGCCGGCTGTATAGGCGCTTTGCGCCGCCTGTTGTTCCTGCTGCGTCTGGCCTAGTTGCGCATCGACCAGCGCTAGCTGCCGCTCGCTGTAATACCTGTCCAGCCAGGCCAGCGCGGCATCGCGTTGTATGCCTTTGATGCTCAGGGATTTTTCTGCCTGGGTTTTTTGTGCCGTGATCTCGAATTGTGCTGCGCGATGCTTCAATTTGTCTGAACGGGTGATTTCCTGCATCACGCCTAGGCGTCGCATGGTCATGAAATCATTGCTCAGGCTAAAGCGGTCAGCCCCGCCTACGGGCAGATTATCGATGCCAAACTTCAGCACCGGATCGGGCAATTGGCCTGCCGCCACCGCCATCTGGTGCGCGGCGCTGATGGCGCTATCCTGCCCGGCCAGCTGGTGCGATCGGACGATGGCCAGATGTTGCGCCTGAGCCAGGCTGAGCGGCTGTTCTCTGCCGATTGCCATCGTTGCCGTGCCGTATAAAAAAATGCACAGCAAGGCATAAGGAAGTGGGTTGGTGCGTGCGCGGGCGCACGGCTTTAGGGAAATAGGCATTCATCCTCCTGACAATCACAAGCAAATCACGAGCAAACCGGTTCGCCAAAAAGGCCAACAGGCAGCGACTGGATGAGCGCAGGATTACAGGCGGAAACAGCAGTGGAGTATGGCGACTGGCGGCGTAGAGGAGTGAGTACTCAGTTGCGCCGCAATGGCAGGGTAATTCTGTGAAATTAAAACAGGCTTAAGCACCAGCATCTGCACCAGAGCAGATGCGATAAACGGTGTGACCAGGGGCAGATCCGGCTTGTCCAGAGTTTGCTTACTGGCCTGATCTTGTGCATGTGCATGACATAAAACGGGTTGTTCCATATCCATGCCGTCGCAGCCCGGCATGTCCATCGCCATGCTGGCCGCTGTCATCGTCGCTTCACCCTGTGTCACGCCAGGGCAGACATAGGCGGCCAGGGCAAGCTGCATGAACAGCATGCTGAAGATCGCCAATGCGACTGCAATGATTCTGGATGGGGAAGACAATTTCATGGCGGTACTGAAAATAATGTCGCTTCAATCAAGAAGTTTGATAGCAAGACGCTGATTCTATCCGAGTATCCTCCCTATTCTCTTGAGCGAAATCAACTCCTTTTTAGCCAGCCTGCGTTTGTCGCCTTACAACTTCACGGGCTGATCCGATAATTCATTGCTGTCGCTCGCTCCGCCAGCCTTGGGGAAATGTTTTATCAATTGTTGCGTCACGTCCTGTATGCCATTGAGCACGCCGTCCTCGTAGTCGCCATGTTTAAAGGCAGTTTCCATCCTGTGGCAAATGTTTTCCCATTCACTCGCATGTGTTTTTGCAACTATTCCACGATCTGCCACTATCTCTACGTCGCGGTCGGCCAGCAAGAGGTAAATCAGTACGCCGGTATTGTGCTCGGTATCCCAGATACGCAATTGCGCAAAGACATCGATGGCGCGCGCCCTTGCGGATTGCCCTTTGAGAAGTGGCGTGCCATCGAGCGCGCCTTCGACTACAAAGCGGATTTCTCCCAGATGCGTGTTTTCGCTGATGCTGATCGCCTGTTCAATCGCGAGTAAGCTCTTGCGAGGAAATAGCCGGTTAACTTGCCACTGCGTCATCAAGAGATGCCTGGCGATACGCTGGAAATTCATCTTCACCACCTGCCAGAAGCGCCGCCGCCGCCGAAACCGCCGCCGCCCCCGCTGAAGCCGCCACCACTGCCAAAGCCGCCCCGGCCAGATCCTGCGCCAAGCGCCCCGATGCTGCGCGCGCTGCCGCTCAATAAGGTGATCAAGAGCGCGATGATGCCTGCCACCAAGGCTATGGAAAGCGCCCCTGCGAACAACCAGGCAATAACGGCGACCGCGCCACCGGTCACCAGCGCACCGGGAAATCGGCCCAGCACGGCGCGCAATACGCCGCCCAGCACCATCGCCAGGATAAACAGCGCCGGCGCATATTGTTCAAACCGGCTAAATTCGGCGATGGGCCGCGGTGTCGCTGCCGGCAAAGCTTCGCCATCCACCACGCGGATGATCTGGTCGACACCGGCCGAGATGCCGCCATAGAAATCGCCTTGTGTGAAACGCGGTGTGATCGTTTCGCTGATGATGCGTTTGCTGATGGCGTCATTGAGCGGGCCTTCCAGACCGTAGCCCACCTCTATGCGCAGCGTGCGGTCATTTTTGGCCACCACCAGAATCGCACCGTCATCGATTTTCTTGCGCCCGAGTTTCCATTGCTCGGCCACACGCAAGCTATATTGCTCTATGGTTTCTGGCGCGGTGCCGGGTACGATCAATACCGCAATCTGGCTGCCTTTTTTAGATTCGAACGATTGCAGGGTGAGTTCCAGCGCGCCTTTCTGCTCGGCGTTGAGGGTGGCAGTCTGGTCGGTAATGTGGCCGCTCAAGGGTGGCACAGCTACCTCTGCCAGCGCGCTGCCGCTTAGTGTCAATGCCAGCATGCCTGCCCGTGCGATTTGTGCCGCAGTCACTTGCTGCTTCCCTGTGCTGCACCAAAATCCACTGTGGGCGGCTTGGCAAGCTCTTTTTCGTTCTCGACCGCGAAGTTGGGCTTGGCCTTGTAGCCGAACATCATCGCAGTCAGATTGGAAGGGAAGGAGCGCACCGTGACGTTATATTCCTGCACGGCCTTAATGTAGCGGTTGCGTGCCACCGTAATACGGTTTTCGGTGCCTTCGAGTTGCGCCTGCAAGTCGCGGAAGTTGGCGTCGGACTTGAGCTGCGGATAATTTTCAGTCACCACCAGCAAGCGCGAGAGCGCGCCAGACAGTTCACCCTGGGCGGCCTGAAATTTGGCAAATGCTTCCGGATTATTCACCAGTTCAGGCGTCGCCTGAAGGCTGCCGACTTTGGCCCGGGCGTTGGTCACGCCTAGCAGCACATCCTTCTCCTGCGCGGCAAAACCCTTGACGGTATTCACCAGATTCGGGATCAGGTCGGCGCGGCGCTGATACTGGTTGAGTACCTCAGACCAGCTCGATTTGATTTGCTCGTCACCGCTTTGAAAATGATTGTATCCGCAGCCGGAAAGGCAAAGCGTGACCACTATCGATGTGACTAACCATAACTTGCGCATTTGATTTCTCCGCTATGTTGGTAAATCCCTGAATCAGGATGAAAGGTGATTTTCTATTGCGTAATACTACTTTATTCAGCGTAATTGACAAAGATTGTCGCGCTTATCCGGTATGTATTCTGTTCGCTAACGAACACAAGGTGAAATGCGAGATGACTCGAATGGATAAAGTCTGTCGGGCATTTTTCCATTCGTCATACCTTCACATAAAATTTTGAAATTAATTTGTGCACGCAAGCCAAAAACATCCGAATTCCACCAGGAAGAAGTTTGGGCGTTCTTGCATATTCTCATTCCAAATGGGTAAGGCGTTTGATGGAGAGCAATAGACTGAATGCGGACGTTCAGTGCCAAATCGCGCAGGATTGTCGATGGCTCGTTGCGATCATAGGCGGCTACGACAGGCTGCTTCAAGGAGCTGAACTGAGCAGCTGGATATTGCCTGTCGTTAGCGCCGCAACTCCCCTCAACCACTATTGCGACAGATAAAATAGACCGAACTCGATCATTCAATAGATCGTATCGCCCTTCTCTAAAACGGTCACCTGTGCCATAGTTCCTTCTTGAGCAATTGCATTCGCTATTCGGGTGCATGCTTCAAACCACCACACTGACAGATAATTCCATGGACTCAGCCGGTCAGCATTTTGAACTCCTCCATAACCTGCATACCGGCGTTGTGGTTCACCGTCCAGATAGCAGTATTGTGTTCTGCAATAAGCGCGCATTCGAATTGCTTGGTTTGACAGAAGAACAGATGCTGGGAAAGACAGCGATGGACCCAACATGGCGGTTTGTTGATGCGCTTGGGCAAGCTCTCGCCCCATCTCAGTACCCGGTTTCAGTTGTGATTGATACCCAATTGGCGATTGATGAAATGGTCATGGGTGTTCAAACTGCTGTAAATACCGAAGTAGTGTGGCTATTGATAAGTGCGTTTCCTGACTTTTTCCCTGATGGCCGCTTGAAACAGGTCGTTGTTAATTTTTACAGTAACCAAAAGAGAAAGGCACTTGAGACTCAGTTGGCGGCATCGGCCGCGCAGATGGAAGACCTATACAACAACGCGCCTTGCGGCTATTACTCTCTTGACTCGAATGGCAAGTTTCTGCACATCAATGCTACTGCACTTTCTTGGGTCGGTTCAACTCGCGAGGAACTGATCGGGAAGAAGTCGGCGCTCGACTTTTTGCCAGATGAACAAAAAGAGGGATTTATCAAGCGATATCAAAACTTTCGGTCTACCGGACGGGCGGAAGCCGTCGAGGTCGACATCATTGGAAACAACGGAAGTAAAAAAAGGGTCAGTGTTACCGCGACGGCTGTCTTCGACGCAGATGGCAACTTTATGATGAGTCGGTCAGTCATTTATGACATAACGGCGTTGCATCAAACAAGAGAAGAGTTGGAACGTCTCCACCGGGAACAGGATGCCATGCTGGACAACGACATGGTTGGGATCGTGAAGTTACGGGATCGCGTGGCAATTTGGAAAAACAAGGCGCTGGGAAGAATCTTTGGTTACGAACCGCAGGAATTGCTGGGTAAACCCTCAAGAATTTTGTACAAGGACGATGCGCAATACGAAGCCCTGGGGCGTGATGCCTATTCCATTTTGGCTGCCGGTGGGCACTATCGCACTCAGCTGGAAATGCGGCGCAAGGATGGCTCGCCAGTATGGATAGATATCAGCGGCGTGTCGTTGTCACCGGAGCATGGACTCTCTATGTGGCTACTCTCGGATATTTCGGAGCTCAAGAGTTATCAGCAACGAATCGAGCGACTCGCTTTTCACGATAGCCTTACCGGCCTTCCAAACCGACTTCTCTTTGCGGATCGACTCACGCAAGCATTGGCTGTGGCGTCACGGAACAAGAGTTTTCTGGCCGTCTGCTATCTGGATCTTGATGGATTTAAGCCGGTGAACGACGCTCATGGACACGCAGCTGGTGACACCGTATTAAAGGAAATTGGTCGCAGATTACTGCGTATCGTGCGCCCCAATGACACCGCCTGCAGACTTGGCGGTGATGAATTCGTCTTATTATTGACGCATTTGGAGTCCCCCGATGAATACCAAACTGTGTTGGATCGGGCATTGATTGAGCTTATGAAGCCCATCGCTATATCGACTGACATAAATGTCGTAGTGAGCGCAAGCGTTGGCATAGCACGTTACCCCAGTGAGGGCACCGATGTCGACCACTTGCTCAGAAACGCTGATAAAGCGATGTACCAAGGCAAGGCCAGCGGCAAGAATCGAGTTTGCGTTTATTCAAATTCCGATGAGTAATCGGCACCTTGACTCAAAAAATTTCACAATCAAAAAAATTTAAGTTAAGCAAGATGAAAAATATTTTTTGACTGGCGGCTTCCGCTCCATTTCGCCCAGTCAGGCCTCCAGAAAGCTGTCACTCAGACGATGGTTGACGATACCTGGCTATTTTGGATGAGAGCAAGTGGGACTTGCGGCTAGCGCTCATTGATGAAGATTCCTACAAAGTAGCCAGCTGTGCCCGCCACTGCGCTGGCAAACGTGCCCCAGGCAATATCGATCAACGCCAGCGAGACGGGCCAGCCTTTTAGGGTCGCGAGATTGCTCAGGTCATAGGTGGCATAGGCGATCAAGCCCAGCAAGGCGCTCAGGAACGTTGCCGTTTCCCAATGCCGCTGGCGCAAGGCGGGGACGATGGCGAACACCAGCAGGCCGAATAAATACAGGATGTAAAATGCCGCCGCCGGAACCAGCCTGGGTTGCGCCAGCGTCAGGTTGCCCAGCTGCGACTGGTAAAAATCCTTTGCCAGAAACGCTAGCCAGACAAAATCGAGCAGACAAAATACCAGCGCTGCAGCCAGGTAAACCAGAAAATATTTTGCCAGATGGGCGGGTGGATTCATGAAGGGTAAAAGGGCCTTGGGGTTAATAATTACATCATCGGTGGTTCGGCTCTTTGGGGTTGTTTGGGGCTGAACGGGCGCTTTCTTTCCCACACTATAGATGCTGGTGCGCCATCAATCTGTGCGCTAGCCCACACGTGGCAATTTTGCGTAAGTCCTATTCTTAATGTTTGTGCCCGTGGTGCTGATCAGGTGCATGCGGATGGCTATGCTGCGTCGATGTGTGCCGGTGTGCATGGCTATGCTGTCCCGCTGGCATGGTTGCATGCGCGTGATCATGGTGGCCGTCGTCGTGGGTATGCGCGTGTTCATGTTCCAGTGCTTCATGCGCGTGCGGATGTTCATGCTCTTCGGCCAGATGCAAGAGTACGCCGGCGGTCATTAACAGCGCCGCACCGATCAGCCAGAAAGTGAACTGACGTTCGCCCAGCGCGAAGGCGATCGCTGCACCGATGAACGGCGCGGCAGCAAACATCGAGCCTGTGCGCGATGCGCCGAAAGAGCGTTGCGCCAGCAGATAGAAGCGTAAACTCAGGCCATAGCCGATGGCGCCGATCAGCAACAGTCCTATGCCATGGTAGAGCGTGAGCGAAGTTTGCCCAAGCAGCACGGCGATCATGAATGAGACGCCAGCGCCGAGCGCCGCCTTGCCAAGAATGACCTGGCCCGGATCAAGGTCAGCCAGGCCACGCGACAGGCTGTTGTCTATGCCCCAGGCCAGGGTGGCTGCCATCACCGCCAGTAAACCCATGACCTGAGAAGTGCCGGTATCGGCCTGATCGATCACCAGCAAGACGCCGCCTGCCGTCATGATGGCGATGGCAAGCGCAACGCGTCTGCCGATTTCCTCGCGGTACAAAATGACGGACAGCAAGACGGTAAATACCGCTTCCAGCGTCAGCATCAGCGATGCTCCCATGCCGCCGGTGTGTTGTAATCCCCATGCCAGGGCGACAGGGCCGAGCACCGCGCCAAACAAGGACATCATCAGCAATCGCGGCCAGTGTCGCTTCTGCACGGGCGCTTCTTTTGAGCTTGTGGAGCGCAATAGCCATCCCGCAAGCGCCGCACCGCAGTACAGCAAAGCGGCCGTCATCCAGGCGCCGACGCCAACGCCCATGCGCTGAACCAGGGGCGTGCTTGCGCCAAACAAGAACGCTGCCGTCAGGGCCAGCAATGCACCTGGTAAAGCGGGGTAGTTTTTCATGGGGTGGGCAATTACTACGACTTATTCACCCTGTACCAGGCGGCGAATATGGCCGATTAAATCTTCGTCAGAATACGGTTTGCCGAGCAGCACATCAATGCCAGCCTGTTTGGCTTTGTCGACCAATTCATCACTGGCACCCGAGATCATGATGATGGGCAAATGCGCGGTGATGGGGTTGGCGCGCAGATGTCTGGTCAGGGCGAAGCCGTCCATGCCTGGCATCTCCACATCGGTGATGAGCAGGTCCGGCATGATGAAATCAATCTGGCTGGCGGCGTCGTTGCCGTCTTCGGCCAAGGTAACCTGGTAGGCGTTTTTGGTGAGTACGCGGCTAGTTTTGACACGCACCACTTTAGAGTCATCGGCAACCATGATCAGGATGTCAGCAGGGCTTTTTTTAATTTTTTGCGCTGTGCTGACAGGCACGCTTGCAGCAGGCGTTGCCGCACTCGCGGCCAATTGTGCGGCGGCTTCTGCCGCTAGTTGATCCGCCTGTCTTTGTGCCGCCTGTTCGGCTTCTTTTTCGGCGCTGATGCGTTCATGCTCTTCTTGCAGGCGCTGTTGCTCTCGCGCCGCGGCCTGTTCCGTCGCCAGGCGCATACTTTCTTCAGCGGCGCGCTTCTGTGCCTGTTCTACATCGAGTCTGGCAATTTCTTTTGCCGCTTCTTCGGCGGCATGCTCCGCTGCTTGTAATGTGGCAAATTCCTGTTCCAATCGTTCTGTTTCTATCCGTTCGGCTTCGACACGTTCAGCTTCAATCTGCTCGGCTTCAACACGTTCGGCTTCAACACGATCAGCCTCGACACGTTCAGCTTCGATACGTTCGGCTTCGATACGCTCAGCTTCAACACGTTCGGCGTCGATACGTTCAGCCTCGATACGTTCAGCTTCAATCCGCTCGGTTTCAATGCGGTCAATTTCGATGCGATTCGCTTCAATCTCTTCCGCCGCAAGAATATCCGCTTCCAGACGGACTGTTTCTATCAGCTCGGCTTCAAGCCGTTCCGCTTCAATGCGTTCAGCCTCGATCCACTCATTTTCCAAATGCGCATCCCTGCGCGGTGCATTTTCTATGTGGGCGACTTCTTCCGTGACGCTTGTTTCTGCTAGCTGAGCCGGTTGTTGCGTGTTTTGTTCCACTTCCAGCACTTCAAACCCTGTCAGCGTGGCCCTGCCGTTGCCATCGTTTTCGAAGTATTCGGTATTGTGCGCGAGTGGCTTAAGTGCTGCATGCCCGGCCTGCAGAGCTTCTTCTGCCACAGGCGCGACATCACTCGATGCGGAAGGCTCGGCAGTTTCTGGTGTCGTTGTCACCTGGCGCTTGTTCTTCGCACGGATAAATAACAGCGTAATACCGACGCCCGATAAGATCCCAAGAACGAAGCTAAGTAATGTGTCAAGCATGGTTGCGCCTATGGTTGAACCGTAAAAAGTGATTGCATGGTCAAAATGCGGCAGATGTCGAGGAATGCCGCCTTTTCATTCGCATTTCTCGTCGGATTCTACGATGGAATGATCAACATTGCCAACCGATAGCGCGGCATTCTGCAAAATTTCAAAACAGACCGCCCACGCACTAGGCGGAGCGCACTAGGCGGAGCGCACTAGGCGGAGCGCACTATCCATGCGGGTTTGCAGCCACTCTGGCCTGCAGGCCGCATGGGCGCTGCGTGCCAGGCCTGCCTTTAATCAATATTTATACTCATTTATGGTCATTTTGGTTTGCGCGAAGACCAGTGCACATGCACGATGCTCCAGTGATCGCCGGTCTTTTGCAGCAGCGTTGTCTCTGTGCCCAGCAGACGCACGTTCTTGCCCTTGAGCTTTGCCAGTGTTTCGGTTTCTTCCCAGACGATGGCCAGATTGCCGTCCTGGCGTTGGGTGTGCTGCAGCACTTTACGGGTTGCCAATTTAGCGAATTTTATGTCTTCCGGTAAATGATGCCCGGCATATTCATCGCGCGACCGTTCGACGTAACCGGATTCATAAATGGCGATGTCGGGCGCCATCATGGCGATGGCCTTGTCTTTATCGCCGCTGGACAGCGCGGCGTGGAATGCCGCGACGGTTTCTTGCGGTTCACTGGCGCCTGCCAGGCCGGCAATGGCGCTGCATACTAAAAAGCTCGCTATCTTAATCATCTGTGGTGTCTCCTGAAGATGCTTGCTGAAGTGAATGTTGGCAAGTGTTGATGCATTCTGCCTAAAAACACAAATAATGGCATGCCCAACACATAGTCCCCATGCGGCCTGCAGGCCAGGGTGGCTGGAAAGCCGCATGGATAGTGCGCTCCGCCTAGTGCGCTCCGCCTAGTGCGTGACAGGCTGGTGCATGGGTGGTTTATGGTGTGAAAATATCTTATTTGACGAGCTGCACCTCGGTCACAAACAGCGCGCCATTGCTTCTTTCTGCCTTGAACCTGATCTTGTCGCCGGCCTGCAGCTTGTCGAGCATGGCGGGGTCCTTGACGCGGAACACCATGGTCATGCCCGGCATTTCCAGACTCTTGATCTCGCCGTGCTTCAGGGTGATCTTGCCGGCGCTCTTGTCTATCTTGCGTACTTCGCCCTCGGCCAGCTCGCTCGCCGAGGGCGATGCCGCCGTGTTCGCTTTGACTTCATTGGCATGATCCTTGTCATTCGCGTAGGCGCCAGGCAAGGCGCTGAGCGCGAGGATGGCAATGAGGTGTGCTGTCAGATTTTTCATGGTTCTTCCTTCGGGAATATGATTAATGATGCGTATGTTCATGCTTGGCCGCTGCCGCCCTGGTTTTGGCTACGTTGACCTTGCCCTTCATTCCGGCATCATAGTGTCCCGGTTGCAGACAGGCAAAATCGATCTTGCCGGCTTTGGTGAATTGCCAGATGATCTCGCCGGTTTCGCCACCCGCCAGGGTGATCATGTTGGGGTCGCTGTGCTCCATCTCGGGGAATTTTTTCATCACCTCATAATGTTCCTTCAATTCCTTTTCTGTGCCGAGCACGAATTCATGCTTGATGGCGCCAGAGTTCCTGATGACGAAACGGATGGTTTCGCCCTGCTTGGCGCTGACGCTTGAGGGCGTGAAGCGCATGGCGTCGCTCATGTCCACCTGTACGGTGCGGGTGGTGGCGCTGGCGACACCGGTCTGGCCGATGGCGGATTCATCGTGGCCGTGCCCGCCTGCATGGGTGCCGGCGGCGAGGGATGCGCCGGCGCTCATTGCCAGGCTGAGGATGGCCAGAAGCGGTTTGAATGTCATTTTCATTTGATTCCTTATTCGCTCAATGGATGATAAGTGGATAGTAAGTGGACCGTAAGTGGATAAAATCATTCGTGATGCATCTTGCCAGTGGGCTTGCGTACCTGTACTTCCACTTCGGCCTGATTTTTTTGTTGCAAGGGCATGCTCTTGCCGCCCGCCGACTTGCTCCGGTTCGGTTCGGCCAGCTTGCCGGTCCATTCGTAGGCGACCGAGCCTTGCGGATGCCGATACCAGCCCGGGTCCTTGTAATCGCCGCGCTTTAGCTCCTTGCGCACCTTGAGTACGCTGAACATGCCGCCCATCGCCACCCCGCCAAACGGGCCCTCGCCGGTCATCATCGGCGCGGTATTGTCGGGCAAGGGCATTTCCATCTCGCCCATGTCGGCCATGCCGCGCTCGCCCATTACCATGTAATCGGGTATCAGCTCGGTGATTTGTTTGGCGACGCCGCTGTGATCGACGCCGATCAGGGTCGGCACGTTATGTCCCATGGCGTTCATGGTGTGATGCGACTTATGGCAATGGAAGGCCCAGTCGCCCTCTTCATCGGCGAGAAACTCAAACTGGCGCATCTGGCCCACCGCCACATCGGTAGTGACTTCCGGCCAGCGCGCCGCATGCGGTATCGGCCCGCCGTCGGTACCGGTGACCTGGAACTCGTGGCCGTGGATGTGGATCGGATGGTTGGTCATCGTCAGGTTGCCGACGCGGATGCGCACCTTGTCGTTCTTGCGCACCACCAGCGGATCGATGCCGGGGAAGATGCGGCTGTTCCAGCTCCACAAATTGAAATCGAGCATGGTCATGATCTTGGGCGTGTAGGCACCGGGGTCGATGTCGTAGGCGTTGAGCAAAAACACAAAGTCGCGGTCAACTTCGGCGATCAGCGGATGCGCGCCTTTGGGGTGGGTGATCCAGGTCCCCATCATGCCCATTGCCATCTGCGTCATCTCGTCGGCGTGCGGGTGGTACATGAAGGTGCCGGGTCTGCGTGCGACAAATTCATAGACGAAGGTCTTGCCTGGCTGTATCGCCACTTGCGTCAGGCCGCTGACGCCATCCATGCCGTTGGGCAGGCGCTGGCCATGCCAGTGCACGCTGGTGTGCTCGGGCAGCTTGTTGGTGACGAAGATGCGCACCCGGTCGCCTTCGACGACTTCAATGGTGGGCCCCGGTGACTGGCCGTTATAGCCCCACAGGTGCGCCGTAAAGCCGGGCGCCATCTCGCGCACCACCGGTTCCGCCACCAGATGGAATTCTTTGACGCCCTTGTTCATGCGCCACGGCAGCGTCCAGCCGTTCAAGGTGACCACCGGGTTGTAGGGCCGGCCGGTATTCGGTACCAGCGGCGGCATGGTATCGGGCCTGGTCTGTATCACCGGCTCCGGCAGGGCGGCCATGGCTACCTTGCTGACCGCTGCGGCGCTGGCGGCGGCCGTGATGGCACCGAGGCCGCCCAAAAAATTTCTGCGTGAATTGATGTTGTTGCTCATGTCATTTCCTTGATTAATGTCCTGCCGACGGCGCTTCGCCCGTCACCGCTGCACCGGACGAGGGTGCGCTCAGGGTGGGTTTGCCGATCAGACTCATCTCCAGGTCAGCCTGTGCCAGCCAGAAATCGCGCGTCGCTTCGATCGCACTATTGACGCTGACGATCTGCGCGCGGGCATCGGCCAGCAGATCGAATACGCCGATGAACATGCCGTTGTAGCGCAACAGGTTTTCGTCAGAAATTTTCTTTTTCAGCGGAAGAATTTCATCGCGATAATGCACCGCAATGTCAAAACTGGAGCGATAGGACGAATAGGCCGAGCGCACTTCCGACTGCGCATTGATGGCGGTTTCGGCCGTGCGGTGCAGCGCCTGCATGTAGAGCGCCTCGGCCTTGGCGACCTTGGCGCCACCCCAGTCAAAGAGTGGCAGTTCCAGGCTGATTTCGTAGCCGCGCTGGGTCGGCGCCTCGTTCGATGAGTTCCTGACCACGCCCAGCTCAAGCACATTGAGGAAGCGCGTGGCTTTGCTCAGTCCCAAGTTTTTTGCCAGTTGCTCGGTTCCGAGGCGTGCCGCCTGTACATCCAGCCTTTGCGTCATCGCCAGTTGCTCGATATTGGCGCGGGCATCCGGGGCTTTGGGCAGATCAGGCAAGCGTGAAGGCAGGATGACGCCAGTTTGATTGCCTGACAAACCCAGCAGGCGAGCCAGCTTTTCTCTTGCCCGGGTTTGCGCCATTTCTGCGCGTGCCAGCGTGACCACGGCATCGGCATAAAACCCTTGCTCCCTGGCTCTTTGCAATTTGTTGAAATTACCTGCCTGCTCCATGCGGCGGGCCAATTCTGCGCCTGCATCGGCAGCTTTTTTTACTTGCTGCATGTACAGCACGGTTTGATCGGCCGCCACCGCCATGTAATACGCCTTGCGGCTTTCCGATGCGATCGATAGCATTTGCATCGCTACTTCATGCCTGGTTTGCGCGAAGCGACGTTGCTCCATTTGCTGTGCATACGGCATGGTGAGTAAGCGCATCAGGTTGATATGCAGACCACGCTCCAGCTCTATCTCATCGCCGCGTTGCAGGCGGCCGAAACTAAACCCCGGGTTGGCCAGGCGGCCAGACTGCACGACATCTGCCTCGGCAATACCCAGCGCATAAAAAGTGGCTTGCAGGCCACGGTTGTTGAGCAAGGCAATTTGTACCGCACCATCGGCATCGAGAGGGGCTGCCAATAGCTGCTGAACACGTTGCGCGGTAACGCTGCCAGCCGTGCTGGCCTCAGCCGGCCGTTGCCATTGCACGTCCTTGTTGAGCCGCTCCCGGGCGATTTTTTCTATTTCGGAAAAACCGCCGTCAGTAGAAAAACTGGCACATGCAGTCAAGAAAAATGGCAACACTATCACCGCACTTCGGCATCTGGCCAAATAAAAATAATTCATAAATTCTCGCTAAAAATACGCGTTAACGGTCAAAGGCAAAATCTCAAGGCGACATGAGACTATGCGGAAAGAAACCAATTGAAAAGGGCGATGCCGGCGTTGATAAAGTGAATCAACGCGACGCAGCCAAAGCGGTCGCGCAGCATTGCAGGCCCTTAAGCGCGGGGAGGGCGTTCCGGACTATCGCTGATATGGCCAAAATGGGAAGAAAAAACCATGTCGATTTTTTCTGAGGGTGGACGTGAAACGGGAGAGTCAAGAGAGGTAGATACCATCGCAGCGCCTATGCAACATGCTGCGCAAGAGCTACATTTGTCTTTCGTTACCTGATGATGCGCCGTAGTCTGGTCGGATGACGGGGTATCTGCAGCATTTGCGTCATTCATCTCATCGCCAGCGTGGTGCTGCTGATGCGCACTGGCTTGCGGCGTTTGCCCGGTTGAAATCTGATGGTGATGCTCTGTTGCGCACAGCATCATGCTAGCCGCAGCGAGACCCTGAAGGGGTATCGCCATGATTAATATCCATAGCAGAATGTGGCGGCGGAGCGTGTTCATTGGTCGGATTATAGCCGAAGTTTTTTTGATCTGATCATGGGCCGCTGATTTAAGATTTAATCCCTGCCTTGTTGGTTTTTAACCGATAAAGGCCAGCGCAGCCGGGAACAACTTGCAATGTTGTAAAAATAAGGCACAATAGAATTTCTGCCATAAACTTTCCATCGTGCCAACATCAAGGAACTTACGATGATGACTGTTCCTATTATTATTGACTTCGAAGCCTCTGGTTTTGGCAAAGGCAGCTATCCGATTGAAGTGGGGTTTTCTGGCCGCCATGGCGAGGGCTGGTGTTCTTTGATCCGCCCTGAAAACGATTGGGAGCACTGGGATCTTGACGCGGCCCAAGTGCATCATATTCCGCGTGAGATTTTAATTGAACGCGGTAAATCTTCTTCTTACGTTGCCGAACAACTCAATTTTTTCTTGAGCGGCCATACCGTGTATACCGACGGGTGGGGGCAGGATTACGTCTGGATGGCACGCCTGTTTGACGCGGCCAATATTGTGCCGCGCTTTAAGCTCGCTGATCTGCGAGAAATCATTACCGCAGACCAGGAGGAACATTGGCATTCGACTAAAGATCATGTGCTGAAGGAATTGCGCATCACGCGCCATCGCGCCAGCAGTGACGCCAGAGTCTTGCAGATCACCTGGCTGCGCACCTATGATGCCGCACGCAGATGATAGTAAGCCCCAGGCAATCAGCTCTATGAGCGGGCGGGCACCATGCACATCGACATGTGATGTATTGGTCGTTGGTGGTGGCATCAATGGCGCGGGCATTGCGCGCGATGCCGCAGGGCGTGGCCTGTCCGTGATCCTGTGCGAGAAAGATGATCTGGCTTCGCATACTTCTTCAGCGTCGTCCAAACTGATCCATGGCGGCCTGCGCTACCTCGAATATTACGAATTCGGCCTGGTCAGAAAGGCCCTGATAGAGCGCGAAGTGCTGATGCGTTCGGCCCCGCATATCATCTCGCCCTTGCGCTTTGTCATGCCCTATATGCAAGGCCTGCGACCCGCATGGATGTTGCGTGCCGGGCTGTTCTTGTACGACCTGCTGGCACGCCGCGAGCTGTTGCCTGGCTCCACCGGCGTTGACCTGCGACACCACGTGGCGGGTGACCCGCTCAAGGCGGAATTGACGCGCGGCTTCATGTATTCCGATGGGTGGGTCGATGATGCCCGTCTGGTGGTGCTCAATGCCATGGACGCGGCGGAAAAGGGTGCCACCATCATGACGCGTACGCGATGCGAATCGGTGCGGCAGCAAGACGGCAAGTGGCGCGCGCAATTACTGGATGCGGCGCAAAATGTCATCGAGATAGAAGCGCGTTGCCTGGTCAATGCAACCGGCTCTTGGGCTGCGCAATTTCAACAGGCCGGCGCGCCGCATGAAGCGGGCAAGACCCTGCGGCTGATCAAGGGTAGCCATATCGTGGTCAGGCGTCTGTTTGATCATCCTTACGCTTATATTTTTCAGCATCCTGATGGCCGCATCGTGTTTGCCATTCCGTACGAAAAAGAATTCACGCTGATCGGCACTACCGACATCGACTATCAAGGTGACATGAATCATGTCGCGATAGCGCAACACGAAATCGACTACCTATGTACCTTAAGCAGCCTGTACTTCAAGCAGCGCATTTGTCCGGATGATGTCGTCTGGTCGTATTCCGGCGTGCGCCCTCTGGTGGATGACGGCGCCAAAGACGCCAAGGCGATTACGCGTGATTACCGGTTGGAGCTGGATCAGGCCGGCGCGCCTTTCCTGACTGTCTTTGGCGGCAAGATCACCACTTTTCGTAAGCTGGCCGAGGATGCCGTCAATCTGATTGCGCCGGTTTTGTCGAACCGGCACGGTGCCTGGACAGGCACTGCGTGTTTGCCCGGCGGCGATATTCATGGCGCCACGCCGAGCAATCGCGCGGTACTGGAATTTTCCTCCTTTGTGAGCCGCCTGCAGGAGCAATATGATTGGTTGCCGGCGGCGCTGATACAACGCTATGCGCATGCCTACGGCAGCAGAATCCATCACTTGCTTAAAGACTGCACATCGATTGCGCACATGGGCGAAGCGATTGCTGACAATCTGTATGCGATTGAAGTGCGTTATCTGATCAAGGTTGAATGGGCGAGAAGTGCCGCCGACATACTGTGGCGTCGCTCCAAGCTTGGTCTGCATCTGCCGGCCGGCAGCGATAAGGCGCTCGATGAATGGATGGCGGCAAATCCATATTGAAGAAAGACATCATGAAACTGAAAATGTGTTTATGTGCACTGGTGAGCATGGGTCTTTCCGGGGTGGCAATGGCCGGCGTGACGGTCGCAGAAACCTGGGTGAACAAAGAATTTCAACCCTCAACGCTGAGTAAAAAACAGCAGCTCGATGAAATGAAGTGGTTCATCGAAGCGGCCGAAAAATTGAAAAAAAAGGGCGTGAAAGAAATCAAGGTGGTCTCCGAAATGCTCGATACCCATACCTATGAATCGCAAGTGCTGAGCAAGGCGTTTGCAGAAATTACCGGCATCAGGGTGACACACGATCTGATCCCGGAAGGTAACCTGGTGGATAAGTTGCAGGCCTCGCTGCGGTCAGGCAATTCGATCTACGATGGCTGGGTAAATGATTCCGATTTGATCGGTACGCATTACCGTTACGGCCAGACGGTGGTGCTGACTGATTACATGCAGGGCGTCGGCAAGGAATTCACCAACCCTGGCCTTGATCTGAAGGATTTTATCGGCATCAGTTTTACTACGGCACCTGATGGCAAGCTGTATCAACTGCCAGATCAGCAGTTCGCCAATCTGTACTGGTTTCGGGCTGACTGGTTTGAACGGCCGGATTTTCAGGCAAAATTTAAAGCCAGATACGGGTATGAACTTGGGGTGCCACAAAACTGGTCGGCCTATGAAGATATCGCCGAGTTCTTCACCAGTGACATTAAAGAAATCGACGGCCGTAAAGTGTATGGCCACATGGATTACGGCAAACGCGATCCGTCGCTGGGCTGGCGTTTTACCGACGCCTGGCTGTCGATGGCTGGTGCGGCCGACAAGGGCATTCCCAATGGTTTGCCGGTGGACGAATGGGGCATACGTATCGCCGCCGATAAATGCACTCCGGTGGGGGCATCGGTTGCGCGCGGCGGCGCCACCAACTCGCCTGCCGCCGTGTATGCCCTGTCGAAATACATCGAGTGGATGAAGAAATACGCCCCGCCTTCAGCGCTGGGCTTGACCTTTAGCGAAGCAGGGCCAGTTGCTGCACAAGGCCAGATTGCGCAGCAAATATTTTGGTATAGCGGCTTTACGGCCAGTGCCACCCGGCCTGGCTTGCCAGCGGTCGATGTGAATGGCAAGCCGAAATGGCGCATGGCACCGTCGCCGCACGGGCCGTACTGGAAAAATGGCATGCAAAACGGTTATCAGGATGTAGGATCATGGACGTATCTGAAAAGTACCCCGGTCGACAGAATGTCGGCGGCCTGGCTGTACGGCCAGTTCGTCACGTCAAAGACCGTATCGCTCAGGAAGTCGATAGTCGGGCTGACTTTTATCCGTGACTCGGATATCCGGCATGCGTATTTCACCCAGCATGCAGATCAATACGGCGGCTTGATCGAGTTTTATCGCAGCCCGGCGCGAGTGGCATGGACACCTACCGGCACCAATGTTCCTGATTATCCAAAAATGGCACAGCTGTGGTGGAAGAATATTGCGAATGCGGTGGCAGGTGAAACCACACCGCAGGCCGCGATGGATACCTTGGCCGAAGAAATGGATCAGTTGATGGTAACGCTGCAGCAGTCCGGCTTGAAGGTGTGCCCGCCAAAACTCAACCCTCAGGCAGATCCGAATAAGTACCTGTCGGATAAGGGCGCGCCATGGAAAAAACTGGCGAATGAAAAACCCGGAGGCGAGACGATCGCCTACGAAAAACTGATGCAGGCCTGGAAGGAAGGGCGCGTGAAATAGCTGACATATTAGATACTCCCCATATTATTTATTGATTTAAGGTAAATGCGCCCGTATTCATTGCGTGGTGAATAAATACTAGATGGAGTATGTAGCGTGCAGCAATGAATCTTTTGCCGGTAAAGTTGTCCGGTAGAATTGTCTGATCGGTTCTAATTATTTTTTTGTTCTGTATTGTTCGATCCAAAAAGGGGAGGCGTATTGAGGATGCCCGGGCTCGCAACGGTTCATCGTATGAGTGCCAGTAAAATTCTTGCAGGATTTTTTGGCATCATTATTGTCGTCATTCTGGCGCAATTGTGGTGGAGCGTAGAACAGGACAAGCAACAGACGCTAGCCTCGGAGCGGGCCAACGGATTAGTCGCGACCCGCATATTGGAAGAGCATGCCGCTCAAACCCTGCAAGATGGCGTACAAAAGCTCGATAGTGTCGCCAGCGCCATAGCCACCATGAAGCCAAACGATGCAGGCATACGCGCAGTTCTGCAAGCCTATACTTTGCAGGACAGCCGCTTTATCAAGGCCCTGCAGTATGTCGATTTGTCCGGCATGAGTTGGGTTACTTCGCCCGATTATCCTGCGCATCAGGCCAATGTGAAAGATCGCAAGTATGTGCAGTTTTTACTGGCGCATCCGGAGCACACCCAACCCGTCATCGGCCATCCCTACCAGAGCAATTACGATAGCCAGCTGGTGTTGCCGCTGGCGCGCAACATATATGACCTTGAGCATAAGCAGATTGGCATCGTCAGCACAGATATCCGGCTTTCGTATTTTGCCAATGTGTATGCCAGGGTGGCACAGCAGAGTAATGCGATGGTATCGCTGATTGCCAATGAAGGCTTTGTGATCGTGCGTTCGCCTTTCGAGGCGCGTTATGTCGACCGGGATATTGCCGGTTCTCCGATTCTCCAGCGGCTGCCGGAGATGCCGGTAGAAGGTGATTTTGAGGACGCTTCCTTGCTCGATGACGAGTTCCCCCGTCTCTACACTTACCGCAAGATCGCCGGATTTCCGCTGACGATGATTTATGGCCGCGATTTTGACAGCATCTTGATGTACTGGACATCGCGCATGGAGAAGCGCGTGCTGTTTACAGGTTCGGTGCTGTTCCTATTCTGTCTGATGAGCTGGATCTTGCGCTCACACATCCGCAAGTTGCGCCAGTCTGAGGTGTCGCTGCGTCATTCCGAGCTTAAGTTTTCCGAGATCTTTCAGCGTTCACCCGAGGCCTTGTCTCTGGTGAATATCGATCTGCGCCGGGTCGATGCCGTCAACGATGCCTTTGCCAAATTGTTCGGTTACCAGACGCATGAAATGCTGGGCTTGATCACCGACTATCAAGTGCAGCTCTGGGTTGATGAAAGCAACCGGCAAGCTTTTGTCGCGCAATTGCGGCGCGACTTTTACGTCGATCGCTTTGAGGCGCGACTGCGCCGTTCGGATGGCAGCGTGATCGTTTGCCTGATCTCGGCGCAAAAATATGAAGCCGGTGACGGCTTGCACAATACCTACATCATGAGTCAGCAAGATGTGACGCAACAGCGCGCGATAGAGCAGCAGATACGCGAGCTCAATGCACAGCTGGAACAGCGGGTCAGTTCACGCACGCACAGACTGGAGCAATCCAATGCTGAGCTGGCAGAGGCCCTGACATCGCTCAAGAAGATGCAATCGGAGTTGATACGCTCGGAAAAATTGGCTTCGCTCGGGTCGCTGGTCGCAGGTATCGCGCATGAATTGAATACCCCGATAGGTAATGCAGTCACCATTGCCAGCACCATGCAGGATGAGGCCAGGCGCTTGCAATCAGATGTGCAGGATGGGAAATTAAAACGCGCGTCGTTTGATCGTTTTCTCAGTCAACTGTCATTCGGCACCGATGTGTTGTTGCGTTCTTTAGTCAGGGCGGGTGATCTGATTCGCAGTTTCAAACATGTTGCCGTTGATCAGTCCAGCGACATGCGACGCCAGTTTGATCTTCGCCAAATGCTTGACGAGATCGTTCTGACGAATGCACCGTTGTTTCGAAAGACCACCTATGCAATGGAAGCTGATATCGACGAGGGAATAGTGATGGATAGCTTTCCTGGCGCGCTCGGTCAGGTCGTCACCAATCTCATCGTGAATTCGGTGACGCATGGATTCGATGGACGCAATGACGGAAAAATGCGCATGAAAGCGTCACGCGCTATGGGGGATACTGTAGTTATTTCCTTCGAAGATGACGGTGTCGGCATCAGCGAGGCGAATCTGAAAAAAGTATTTGACCCATTTTTCACGACCAAGTTTGGTCAAGGCGGTTCAGGGTTGGGTATGCATATCGTCTACAACCTGGTGACCGAGGTGCTCGGTGGCAGTATTGATATCGTCAGCCTGCCAGGCCAGGGCACCCGCGTGACAATGCGCTTTCCTCTGAGCGCGCCTGAAGCGCTGGCGCCAGCGAATCTGCACACGTAGGTTCAAGGCCCTGCCATCCGCGATTCATTTTTTTACGCGACAATATTCCCCTCACGCAAAAATCCATCTGCTCTTCAGCTTTTTTATTTGCAGGTTATTTCCTAACGAGTCCTAAGTCAGCAAGCGCCGGTTTTGATAAAACGCAAGTGTCAGGCTAGCCGCGCTGCGTATCCTTATCAATCTAAATGATATATATAAATATAAATTCCCAGCCAGATGGCATCGACAAATCCTGGCTGCGCAATGTGCAGGCCTAGTCCTTAGGGGCAAGCGGCAAGGAGACCGGAAAAATCATGGGCATCATCATGAGGATGAATAAGGGAAAGACAAATTTTTTGCGCAATACAGGATATTGGCCGAATGCCATGCTCTTGCTTTATCCATTTTTTGTGACCGCTTGTTTTGCTTACTTATCCGAATATTCCGGCCTTTTTCCCTCTATTTTGGCCAAATCATCGGTGTTTAATGTGCTGCTGCTGCTGAGTGGCCTGAGCGCCATCGCGATGATAGCGAGCGTCCCGGTAAAGAACGGCATACTGAGGACGGTCTATTTCTTTCAATTCGTTTTTCTTTTTTGTGAGGCTTATCACTTCTTGATTTACGATCAACTGATCGGCTTGCCATCGATATATCCGCTGATAGATACGAATATCCAGGAAATGAAGGAATATATTGCCGCCAATCTGAAAAGTGGTTATCTGATTTTTTCTTTGGCGGTCTCCCTGCCGGTGCTGTATTTTTCGATCAGTCCTGTCCGCATGAAAAAATTATCCTGTGCACCATTACATGCTGTTGCGCCAGCGCTGACATTCTCGTGCATTGCAGCATTCGCAGTGAGCGACATCAAACCTTACCTGATTGACTATAACCCTATATTTAGCATCAATAAATCCGTGTTTTCGGCCATTCGTGAAAAGGCCAGGGTGAATCAACTTAATTCCCACGCCCCCTCAATTCTGCCTGGTGAGGTGAGGAACGACGACAGTGAGATGACGCACATTCTGATTATCAGCGAATCCATCAACCGCAACCATATGTCCCTGTATGGTTATGGCCGCAATACCAGCCCCCATTTGACAAAAATGTCGGACCAGCTTTTTGTCCAGCAGGACACTTGTTCGTCACGAAATACGACGATTCCCGCGCTGCAGGAAATGTTGACGTTCGCCACGCGCGAGGATCGCGATTACCTGTATTCTGCGCCAAATCTGATTCAGCTCATGAAGGCGGCCGGATTCTCCACATACTGGGTATCGAATCAGCAGGAAATCGGTGAACATGACAGTTTTCTGTCCGTGTTTTCCTCTTCTGCGGATCACAAGCTATTCACCAATCGGCGCGGTTGGAATGACGGCGTTAGCCATGATGAAAAACTATTGTTGCCAGTAAGAGAAATATTGAAAAACGGCGTCAGAAAAAAATTCATCATCATCCACCTGATCGGCGCGCATGCACGTTACGACCTGCGCTATCCGGAAAGCTACAATGTCTTTCATGATGCAGATAAGAAATCGCATTCCGGAAATGGCAACGTCCTTAGCGCTTCAGCGATGCAGACGTTTAATCAATATGACAACGCCGTACTCTATAACGATTTTTTTACCTCGCGCATGATCGACATGCAGGACAGGCTAGCGCCGGTAACGCTGAGCTATATTTCAGATCATGGCGAAGCAATCAATGAAAAGGGCGAGTTTTTCGGCCATGCAGAAAACTTGCCGTATCGATCGATCAATGAAATACCGGCATTTTTCTGGATATCTGATTCCTTGAAAATTTCCATGAATAAAAAAATTACAGCATTAAAAGAAAATCTCCACGCACCGTTTCAATCAGATCAGACCATCCATACGCTCTTGAGTTTGTATAATGTAAAGTACAAGTTATTGGACTATAAACATAGCCTGTTTGATACCAGTTTTACCAGGAAGCTGCGGTATTGCGACAGTCTGCGTCTGACGCGTGACCCGAAAAGTACATCCGTCGCCGATGCATATATTTCTCGTCCAGCCGGGTCTCCGGTGATGGCGCAAACAGCGCACACCATTCATCCTTCATTTTTGCAATTCATCCCTCGCTAATTGCGCACTATCGCTTCTCTATAGCGTCTTTAGTGCCGTCCGCATAAAGTGCTTCCATGCGCATACGTCGTGCACATCACACATATTGCAAGATGCCTCATGGAGAGAGAAATGAACAAAACAGACTATATGAATACTCTTAGGCAAGAGCTCGAAGGCTTGCCGGCGGATGTGGTCGAAGACACCATGTGGGCTTACGAAGGCAGGTTTGTCGATGGGTTGGTGGCAGGCCGCGATGAGAGTGCTATCGCTGCCAGTCTTCCCGCTCCCCATATTGTGGCGGCACAAAAACGCGCCAGCCTGCGCTATCAAGATCTTAAGAAGAATGTCAATCCGACCAATGTGGCGAGTTTACTGGTGGCTTTGCTTGGCGTACTGGTATTCAACCTCTTCATGATCATCCCCGCCATTGTGTACAGCACCATGCTGTTTGCCACATATCTTGGCTCGCTTGCTTTTTATGTTGTGGGAATCGTGATGACGGCAACCGTATTATCTGGAGTGCCGCAAATCAACCTGAGCATTCCTTCCCATCACTCTCAACGAGTGAACGGTGTCGTGGACGAAGGGTTTTCTCACCGTCACCACGGCAACGTCAAGGTCGATATTACTTCCACAGGAATTACGGTGAACGATGAGGACCAAGAAGATGTGGCCAGTAACGCCGTAACAAGCACTGCAGCAAGCCCGACTGCAAGTGCCTCCGTCACTGAGACAGGTAAAGTCGCTGAGGAGAATTCAGCAGTTCACGTGCGTATCGGGAATCACTTAAAGAGCGTCCATATCTTTCATGGTCTGGGTTTTTTGTTCGGTGGTATTGCATTGTTCATGCTCTGTCTGTTCATGACCAAGTACACCTTCATCGGCTTTAAAAACTATTTACGTTGGAATATTTCATTGCTGCGTCCGCCCGTCACAGCATGACGCAGCAGATCAATATCAGTTATTAATTTTTAGGAGCATGAAATGAAACTTATCATCCGAACCGGTATAGCGATGTTGATATTGGCCATCTTGCTGATCGCACTGAGCGCCAGCTTTATGCGTGCGCATGCCGGTACCAGCAATAGTGTCGTCAATAGTGAAAATCGCGTTGTCGATGCGCAAGTGGTCAATCTTGTGATGAGTGGTTCGATTGATCTTATCCTCAAACAAGCGGCTATTCCCGCGATGACGATCAAGGGAGATGCCAGTATGTTGTCGCATGTCACCACAAAAATGGAGGGCGATACCTTATATATTGGTACGCGCGGGCTCATTATCACTACCCGACAACCCTTGATTGTCGAGCTCAATCTTACTGGCTTGGAAAAGCTGCAAATGCTAGGGAGCGGGGATAGCATGGTCAGAGGCTTTTGGGGGAGTAAGCTAAGCATACAGACACGTGGCTCCGGTAAGCTTAATTTTGAGGGGGAATACCAGCAAGTCAAAGCAAGTTCTGAAGGGAGTGGCGATCTTAAACTGGTGATATCGAATAACGAGAAGCTCGATATTGCCTTGCAGGGCTCAGGCGACGCCAGTATCAAGGGGCAAAGTAAAGTCTTCAGTGTCAAACTGTCGGGTTCCGGTGACCTTGATGCCGCCAGCTTAAAGGCCAACCAAGTCACACTTGAGTCTTCCGGCTCAGCTGACGCGCACGTGTTTGCGAATCAGGATATCAAAGTGCGTTTAACGGGGAGCGGTGACGTCACTGTCCTGGGCAATCCAGGCAAAAAAAATGTAGAACGTTCCGGTTCCGGTGAAATTAAGTGGCAGTAAATATGGGCAGAATTAACTTCGCAACATTGTTCAAATTTCCCGGATAAGTCGCCTTTTTGAAACAAAAATCGTGAGTTGACCGAATATAATGCGATATTATTTCCACATCGCAATATTTTATTCCAAGTTGCTTATTAGGAATGGAAACTCTATTTACACAGGACAATTTTCTGCAATAATCGTCTTGTAAATGTAGTAAAGTTTCTTCTTCTTGCGGTTGATTTGCATTGTCCTTTGCGACTCACCGGTTTTTCTTTCACTCTGACTATTCCGGAATCATGACTGCTATTCAAGGTAAGTACCTGACAGTGTTATTGCTTGTGTCTTGTTTCATCAGTGGAGCGATGGCGCAAGAAAACCCCATGCAATTTCTCAGCCGCGCCAACGCCAAAGTGGCTAAGGCCGCTGCATTAAAGTCGAAATGGGAGGGCCCTGTCGAAGGTCCAAAATTACAGAAAAACAAAAAAATTGTTTTTATCGCGTCTAACATGAATGATGCAGGCAATTACGGCATTTACACTGGCATTAAGGAAGCTACCGTAGGAACAGGTTGGGAAGTGTTACTTATTGATTGTCGTGGTCTGTGCCAAGGTGCGGGGATTGTGAACCAGGCTCTGGATATGAAAGCCAACGGTATTGTTCTGGCGGGTGTGGATGCAGCAAGTCAGGCGAAAGGTATTGCCGCTGCTGAGAAAGCGAAAGTGCCCGTGGTTGGATGGCATGCGAACGTGAAGTCGGGCCCGGTTGAAGGATTGTTTACTAACGTGACCACCAACCCTAAAGATGGCGCGCAAATTGCCGCACTGTACGGCGTGGTGGAATCAAATACCAAATCCGGAATCGTGTTGTTTACGGACTCCTCCAGCCCGTATCTCACCGCTAAATCGAATGCGATTATCGAAATCATCAAACAGTGCGACAGCTGCCGATTGTTGAGCGTAGAAGAACTCCCTGCGTATGAAGTCTACAAAAAAATGCCGGCATTGGCCGATGCATTGGTGAAACGTCATGGTGCAAAATGGACCCATGTGATTGGGGTGAATGATGTGTATTTTGACGTGATGGCAAAACCAGAAATTGCAGCTATCCTGGCCAATAACAAGTTGCGCGGCTTATCTGCCGGCGACGGCTCTGCGTCGGCTTATAAGCGCATACGGGCAAATTCTTCGCAAATTGGAACTGTTCCTGAACCGCTGTTTCAGCATGGCTGGCAAATAGTCGATGAGCTTAACCGTGCATTTTCAGGGGTAGCGCCGAGCAACTATGTTACGCCGGTACATTTGGTGACCAGCCAGAACATTGCCTATGATGGAGGACCAAAGAATGTGTTTGATCCAGACAATGATTTTCGTGAGCGTTATCAAAGCTATTGGGCAAAATAGAAGCAGATTATTGCAATAAAAAAAGGGGCGAAATATTCGCCCCTTTTTTTATTTTCCATCGTCGAAAATAGTACGCCATGTATACGGCATCTGAAGATAGAGACAAGTGCATGAAAGTCACAACGTAGCCGATTTTTGTCAGAAATTTTTCATTGAAAAATGCCCGACTATGTATCTGCTAACGTTTTAAGATGCTTGACCCTAAGCCTTGCAGCGGTCCCAAGGGATTGCGCTCTTCTTCCAGTTGCTGGATATTGGGTTTGCCGCTCCACAATTTATAGACCACGATATCTTTTTGCATGATGATCAAGGCTTCGAATTGCCAGCCCGAGACTTGAACCTGGCGGTTAAATGTCAAAAAGTCTAGCCAGAAATTGCCAAAACGCCTTCTGTCCAGTCGTTTTTGCTCGATCTGGTAGGCATAACATTCTGTATGCGAGGCCAGGCATTTCTGCACTTCGGGCGGCAGCAGATTAATCTCCACAGAAGAGGTGGCAGCCAGACGGCGCATGACATCGGCGTAATTAAGGAGTGCCACGTTAGGCGTGTTATCTGGACTGATGCCAAGCTTGCGCAAATCATCTAATCTGGTGCTTGCTGGCGTGATACTGGCGAAAACTTCTTGTGCTTTTTCGTAGCTTTCCCAAGGCAGGTCATTCGTTTGTTTTGACGTCGGCAATAGGGAGGCGCAGGCGGATAGCCACACGCTGAGAATGCACACACCATAGCGATGAAATTTTCTGTTTGACATGTCAACCTTGTATTTGTTACGAAACGGAACTTCTTTTTTCATTGTAGGAAGTCTGTGGCTAATTGCAACTATTGAGATGTTGCCGTAACGCGTAGTTTATCTTACGTATCATTTTATATTGTCTAGCAGACTGTCGGACTTAGGAGTTGTCGGCTGCAAAATCACCTGGACGGTGCATATTCCATCGGTTTTTGGTCAATATCTAGATATTGACGCTGCAAATCCGACAAAATCTACCCTCGCCCAGCCGATTTTTCGCTTCGACACCCTAAGTCCGACAGGCTACTAGGTTTTGCATTGTCGTTCAGCGTTTACAATGACGCCATTGGTTCATTACACAGGAAAAAACGATGCAACAAGCAGCCCGCAAGATTGTCGTGATTGGTGGCGGTCCGGCTGGCCTGATGGCGGCTGAGACCATTGCCAGTGCTGGCTGGTGCGTCGATCTCTATGATGCCATGCCATCCGTGGGACGCAAGTTCTTGTTGGCTGGTAAAGGTGGCATGAATCTCACGCATTCCGAGCACAGGCAGGCATTTATGGGGCGTTATGGCCAGCGCAGTGACGCGCTGGCGCCTTTGATCGATCAATTTGACGGTGATGCCTTGCGAGCATGGGCAGCCGGTTTGGGCATTGCCACTTTTGTCGGTAGCTCTGGACGCGTGTTTCCTAGTGATATGAAAGCCGCGCCGCTGCTGCGCGCCTGGCTGCATCGACTGCGTCAGAGTGGCGTGCATTTTCATATGCGGCACCGCTGGCTCGGCTGGGATGACAATCATTTGCGGTTTGCCCACGCTGAGAGCGAGGTGCTGGTACAGGCCGATGCGGTAGTCCTTGCCTTGGGCGGGGGTAGCTGGGCGCGGCTGGGTTCTGACGGTGCTTGGGTCAATCTCCTGACACAAAAAGGGGTGCAAATTGCTCCGTTGCAGCCTGCAAACTGTGGCTTTGATGTTGCCTGGTCAGCGTATTTCAAACAGCGCTTCGCCGGACATCCGATGACGTCTGTCATCGCGCATGTCAAGGATCGCTGCGGTGTGGATATGGCGCGTCAGGGGCAATTTGTCATGACCGACGGTGGTGTTGAGGGCAGCCTGATCTATGCGCTGTCTTCCCATTTGCGCGATGGCATTGCAAGAGAGGGCAAGGTGACCTTGCATCTTGATCTGGTCCCAGGCAAGACGGCAGAGCGGGTGCTCGCGGATGTGATGCATCCGCGTGGTTCGCGTTCCATGTCGAGTCATTTGCAGAGCCGGCTTGGGTTGGATAGCCTGAAGACAGCCTTGTTGCATGAGTGCCTGCCTCCTGAATATTTTCAGCAGCCTGCGCGTCTGGCGGCAGAGATCAAGTTTTTGCCATTGAGTCTGATCGCGCCAAGGCCGATAGACGAGGCAATCAGTAGCGCCGGTGGCGTATGTTTTGAGGCGCTGGATGCGCATCTGATGTTGCGCGATATGCCGGGGCTATTTTGTGCGGGCGAAATGCTCGATTGGGAGGCGCCGACCGGTGGCTATCTGCTGACGGCTTGCTTTGCCACGGGGCGCCAGGCTGGCCTGGGTGTATTGGAATGGCTGGCAGACTGGCAGTGAGCAAGAGATATCGTGCTGTGTTATAAATAAGCCCATCAAGATCCCAGGTTTTTATCGTTGTCATGCCATTAGAACAAATTCTTCCAGATACCGTCCAGCGCGTCGCTGCACTTTTGCAGGCTCTAGGCCATGAGTCACCCATCCTGATGTTGTCCGAATCAGGCAAGACTTCTGCAGAAGCTGCTGCCGGTATCGGTTGCAGCGTCGCAGAGATTGCCAAATCCATCGTCTTTCGCCGGCTCTCAGACGGTGCTGCTGTGATGGTGGTGGCTAGCGGTGCCAATCGCGTCGATGAGCAAAAAGTGGCGGCGATAGTCGGGCAGCTGGGCAAGGCCGACGCCAGGTTTGTCAAAGAACAAATCGGCTATGCGATTGGCGGGGTTTGCCCTATCGGCCATCTGCAAAAAACCGTCATGCTGATCGATAACGACCTCATGCAATACCAACATATCTGGGCCGCAGCCGGGCATCCGCATGCTGTCTTCAAACTCACTCCCACGCAATTAATGGCAATGACATCAGCCCCGCTGGCGGATGTGGCCTTACGATCATGACCATACTTTACGACTACGATCCAGACCAACTTACCCTTGCCAATGGCGGCGATGTTCCTTCCCCCTGCATATCGATTTGCGAGATGAACGCGAGCAAAGAGTGGTGCACCGGCTGTTTTCGCAGCATAGAAGAAATTACCCGCTGGAGCAGCGCCAGCAACGAAGCCAAACGCATCATCTGGCGCCAGATCAAACACCGCATGTTTGACCAAAGCTAAGCAGCGATGACTTATTCTGCGAAACCTTCCACCCAACTGCCAGCCGGCATGCAGGTATTTGAGCGGGGCTGGCTCTCATCGAACAATACTTTATTGATCGATGACAATAGCGCCGTTCTGATCGACACTGGCTATCTGACGCATGGCGAGCAAACGCTGGCTCTGGTACAGCACGCACTCAAAGGCCGGCCCTTAGACACCATTATCAACACCCACCTGCATTCCGATCATTGCGGTGGCAATGCCCTTTTGCAGCGAGCGTATGCCTGCCGCACCCTGATCCCGGTTGCCGATGCTCCCGCAGTTGCGGCATGGGATGAGCAAGTGCTCACCTACCAGGCAACAGGCCAGCAATGTGAACGATTTGCATTTGACGGCTGCATTGCTCCGGGTGATCAGCTGACAATGGCGGGTGTAAATTGGCAAGTAATGGCAGCACCGGGGCATGATCCGCATTCGATGATCTTATATTGTGCCAGCGAAGCCATACTCATTTCTGCCGATGCCTTGTGGGAACACGGCTTTGGCGTCATCTTTCCTGAACTGGTGGGCGAATCCGGCTTTACCGAACAAGCGGATGTACTCAAACTCATCAGCGAACTCGACGTGCGCCTGGTGATACCGGGTCACGGCGCGCCGTTTACCGATGTGCGCGGTGCGCTCGATAGGGCCAACAGCCGGCTCGCCTATCTGTCTGCCGACAACGGCAAACACGGCCGCAACGCGCGCAACGCGCTCAAGGCATTGATCGCTTTCCTGCTGCTGGATGCGCAAAAGTTCAGCTTGCCAGAAGTGGCGCAGCATATACAAGGCAGCAAGCTGATGTACGCCGCCGTGCAGCAAATCGGTACGCCTGTGGATCTCTTGGTCGAGCAACTGGCGGGTGAGCTGGTCAGCGCAGGTGCAGCGCGTATGGAGGGCGGACGATTGATTAGCGCTCGTTGAGTTTGGGATCAATTCCCGTTTCTTCTACCGTGAGCTGGCTGATGCGCGCAGCGTTGCAGTCGAAGAGCGCGGAAACAGAAATGAATGCTTCCATATGCGCCTAGCCCAAAACTTACCGTATGTCTTTATCCGTGACGTGCATTATGCTGGCGCGCAACGCATCCACCTGGACAGGTTTGTACAGCACTACGATGCCCTTCTCAGACATGCTGCTGACTAAATTTTTATCGGTGTCGCCGGTAATGATCAGCGCTGGCAGCGCATCGCCAAAAACAGCTTTTGTGTGAGCAATTACATCGTATCCAGTTTCGCCCGCGGCTAGCCGGTAGTCCGAGATGATGAGGTCAGGTGCCTGACCGTTCAAGCGTTCGATGATTTCCTCGCCTGAGCCAGCTGCGACCACGACATGGCCCAACTGCTCTAGCGTTAAAGTCAGTGCTCGCAGAACCCTGACATTGTCTTCGACCAAGCCAATACGCAGTTTGATATCCGAATGTGGAGCGCGCGTTTGATCGACCGTGACGATGGCATCCACAGTGGGTAACTCAACCGCAAAAAGAGAGCCACGCCCAACACGTGAACACACCCGGATCTGCAAACCAAGTAATTCGGCACTTTTCGCCACAATATACAGACCCAGGCCACTGCCTGCGTTGCGCGCTTCATTTTCCACTTGCCTAAATTCTTCAAAGATGAAGCCAATCTTATCCTCAGCAATGCCAATACCTGTGTCATACACTTCCAGCCATTGCTTGCCAGCATGTTGTCGGCAGGCAATCAATACGCCACCGCTCTTGGTATATTCAAGAGCATTTGCGATCAGGTTGCCCAGCAGCCTGAGCATCAGCGTGCGGTCAGTTCGGATGACCACATTGGTGGGATGAACACGAAGAGACAATCCCTTGTCCTCGGCCTTTGCTGCGTGAACAGACAGCAGCGCGCCGAGTACCTCATTCATGGCGAAGCTACTCATTACAGGAACCACCACGCCCGCTTCGAGTTTACTGACATCGAGCAGATCGCTGAGCAAATCGCCCAAATTCGTTACGCAGTCTTTTATACAGGGCAGGATTTGGGCATTGCTCCCCAAAGCAACACCATTCAGCAAATCCACATACAGCGTCAGCGCGGCTAGCGGCTGGCGCAGATCGTGACTGACCGCCGCCAGAAAGTGTGATTTCGATTGGTTGGCAGTCTCAGCTTCGGCCTTGGCAGCAAACAGCTCTATTTCAGCGTGTTTACGCCCGGTGATATTGTTATGTGTCACTACCGCCCCTCCGCTTGCCAGTTCCAGTGGCGTGACGATCATCATGAACCAACGTTGTTCGTCAGGGCTATCGCAACGGTATTCCATCGTGAAGAGCGGCAAGCGCCGGCCCAGCACTGCTTGTACGCCTAGTACGACTCGCCGGGCAGAATCCTCAGCGGTGGTGCCAGCGACTTTTCTGCATACCTCAAGGTAGTTGGTGCCGACACCGGTGTGCGATGCGGCTACACCGGGAACAACATTGTTTTCTTCGGCAAAGCGCTGCCACGGTTGATTGACTGCGGTAATGACACCATGACGGTCCAGTACCGCGATCTCGGCAAAAACCGAGTCAATGATGGCGCTACGAAAAATTTCACTATCTTTTGATGCTGTTTCGCGCACTTCCAGTGTTTTTAACACCCGGTTCACGCCAACGATTAATTCGCCCACTTCGGTGTGTCTAGGTATGGGCAGAGACAAAGGACGCAACGGCACATTTTCGACAGCCATCGTCGCCAGTTTTTCAGCGGCTGCAAGAACCGGGAACAGCTGACGCCTGAGCATCCACCAGGTCAAGCCACACGCCAACAGGCTGAGCAAGATGGTTGCCAGTATCATGCGTCTGCGCATGTCGCGCATCGGCTCAAAGGCCTCTGTGATTGGCAGGCTAGCGGCAAGATACCAATTTGCGATAGGGATACTCTTGACTGATGAGAGTACTTCGACACCGAGTTGATTCACGAAAACATCACTGCCTTCATAGCCACCGATATAGCGATTGACCATGGCGCTATTGCCAATTTTTCGCATGACGCGACGTTTGTCGGTTGCGGTGACGATGAGGCGCGGCTTGCGTGCGATGATCAGAAACCCCCCGGTCTTGCCGTAGCTACTCTCTGTGACGTAATCCATAAAATTGGGCAAGCTCAGATCGGTTACCCCTATCAATGTACCGATGGTCTTGCCCTGCGCATCCATGATCGGGACCGCGATGGCAAAGCCAGGTGCTTTCGACGCCTTGCCGAGCACCGGTTGGCCGACCGACGCCATACCGTCCTTGAGCGCGGCCACTACGTAATCCCGCTCCATATAATTGATGCCCTGACGTTGGGTCGACAGTGGTGTGGAGGCGGTAGCGGTGCCGTCCGGACCGGTGATAAAGGTACCAGCATTGAACAAGGATTGAAAAACGCTACGGTCTTCAAGGTATTTCTGCAAGGCTGGCGTGTTGCCCAGCATTTGCGGGGTCAAGGTGGCGGCAACGGTTTTTAAGGCATCGATCCTTAGCTTAATCTCGCGATTGACGTTATTGGCCGCCATTGACGCCGTGGAGAATTGCTGCTGGCCCGATATCCGTTCCATATCCTGACGCAGTATGGTGGTGGTATAAAAGGACAACGCCCACATGCAAATCAGCGATATCGCCAGGGTGAACAAAGTCATTCTAGCTTTAAGTGAATTTACCTTCAGGCTTTGTATGCTAATGGAGTTCTCCTATCGAGCATGGACACTACTTATTTAGTGCTGCCATTTTTTTTATGCCTGTAAATAAACTGCTGGTGAAATTTTTCTCGTGTCGATCAGTAAATATATTCGTAGCAAATTAAACCACGAAATAAATAATAATTTGGCACTATATTTTTTAAAGCAACAATAAAAAGTGCGAATTAAGTGGGTATTGATGTGGGTCAGCCGATGGGGAGTATGGGGCATATCCAGCCATTGTGTGATGGTCGGTATTGATGGCAACAAAAAAACGACACAAAGCCCAGCATGACTTTATCAGCGGCATGGCTGTGTCTAAGAGAGCACGAAGGGACGCTCCACATAAATGAAGCAGGCCTGGCACGCAATGCCCATGCGGGTTTCCAGCCAATCTGGCCTGTAGCCCTCATGGGCATTGCGTGTTGGGCCTATGCCAAATTGATTTTTACGCAAGCAGTGTTACTTGAGCTGATAGGTAGCATCCGCCAACGCGCCTAGTTCCGGTAGATATGTCTGATTAGATCGAAGCTGATGAGGGGTCAATTGAGGAACTCAGGTTTAATGATTGATAGCGCGACTTTGTGCAAGGCCAGGCAGTCAAAACACGGTACGGCCACGTGTTACGCTTACGTCGATAGATGTGCGATCTGCCTCACGAAAAGTTCGCTAATTTGGAGTGATTTCCCAGTGTTCAACACTGTCAAAATAGCACTTATGTGTCATTTTCAGGCGGTTTTTTTGTCGAAATTTTTTACACTCACGGTAGGCGTTGCCGCGCCAATTTCTGTAAGTCTTTGATTTCATAAAATATTTTTTTATGGCATTAAAATTGCTTCATGGTAATTTAAGTTGCTTAACAGCACCTTAACCTTAACCTTAAACTGAAAATTTAAAATGAACATCCTTAAAAAATTATCGCTTTCATTAGCGTTGTCGGTTTCACTGATCTCCGGTGTCTCCGCTAATGTTATTCAAACTACCTCGCCAGTCTCGATGGATTCGTGGGGCGGATGGGCTTGGCAGCAGATGTCGAGCGTGACGCTGGCAACTGGCACTAACGAGATTCTCGGCCTGAGCAGCTCGATGAATATTATTGACCAGGGTTGGGGCGGCGTAGATCCAAACAGCAACCAGGTACTGGTCGGCCTGTTTTCGAATGGCGTCAATCTTTTTAACGTGCACGTCGCCGGTGGATTGCATAACTGGACGTTCCAGTCATTCAACATCGCTAGCAATCCTAGTGCGCTGACAGGGCTCAACGCGGCGCTCGATTTGATCAACTGGGCAACCGCACCGACGGTGACGATGCAGATGTTCGCGGCACCGCTCGGTTATCCAGGATGGCAATTACACGCTAATAACGCGACCTTCACGGTCACCTCGACCACGGTACCTGAGCCAGCTTCACTGGTACTGCTCGGCCTTGGCCTAGCCGGCTTGGCTCTGGCGCGCCGTCGTCAAGCATAATCACTGGCGACCATTCGCCCGATAAAAAAACGGCCATCGATTGGCCGTTTTTTTTCGAGCAAAATATGAGACCTGATAAAAATAAATACTGGAAATTCTCCATTTTCTTAATTCATTCGGGTCTGACGCCATCACTTTTGAATCAGGCAGATACGCTACAGATAAAAAATAGGGTCGCCAAGGCGATGCCCAGGGCGCACTATCCATGCGGGTTTCCAGCCACTCTGGCCTGCAGCCCGCATGGGTAGTGCGTGTTGGGCGTATGCCAAATTAAGATTTCAACCCGGAATTTCCATTAGGATTGGCAATGATGATGGATGCACTTTTCGAGGCAGTTTTGCTGCGAATGAGGCGCCAATAGCGAGCTATTGGCAACGAAGAGCAGCAAAAATGACCGAAAATGCGCCGTCAGCATGCCAATAGCACCGCAGGTGCGCCTAATGAAAAATCTGGGTTCAACCTGCCTGAACTATTTCAGCTGATATGGCGCGTCAGCAAAGGCATGTAGCGCGGGCAAATCGGCATAATTGGTCGGTCTTCCTTGCTGCTTGGCCATAAACGCTTCCATCAGATTATTGCTTTGCCAGATGCCCGACTGCAGCCAGCCCATTTGCTGTAGCGCGTCGTGGGTGGAATGGTCGCGTGCATAGTGGATTGCCTGCTTGCTGCCCCAGATCGCTACCGGCGGTTTTTGCGCGATTTCTTCTGCCATTTGCAGGGCGCCAGCCAACATGGCTTCTTGCGTGTCGAAGACTTCGTTGACCAGCCCCACTGCCAGCGCTCTGGCGGCTGGCAGGCGGCGGCCGGTGTAGGCCATTTCATGCACGATCCCTTCGGGGATGAGCTTGGGTAGGCGTTGCAGTGTGCCCAGATCGGCGGTCATGCCGATATTGATTTCCTGTATGCAGAAGAAGGCATCGCCGGTCGCCAGACGGATGTCGCTGGCGCAGATCAGGTCAACGCCGCCACCGATACAGCCGCCCTGGATCGCGCTGATGACTGGCATGCGCAGTTGCTCGATCAGGTTGAAGGACTGGTGCATGTCTTGCAGCACCAGTGCGATATTGGCGCGACCCGCTGCATTGCTGTCATCGAGCGTCAGGCTGCCGGCCGCAAACACGTCGAGCGCCATGCCCGCCGTAAAATGCTTGCCGGTCGACGAGATGATCAGGACACGGGCTGAAGCGTCGCGTTGCAGGGTTTGCAGCAGGGTGACCAGCTCGCGGAAAAACACCGGCTGCATGGTGTTCATGCTGTCTGGCCGATTCAATTGCAGGTGGGCTATTTTGTTGTTGATGCTGAAGTCAAAGCACTGGTAAGTCATGGTTTCTCCGAATTAATTAGGCTGGCACGGTAAAATCATAGCAGGGACACATTCGCCAACTCTGTGTTGCATCAATTTGCAACAATCATTAGAGGACTTTGACTATGAGCCGTACTTCGCATTTACCAAAAGCATTACAGAATTTATCGTTGCCGGTGATCGGTTCGCCGATGTTTATTGCCAGCGGCCCCAAGCTGGTGGCGGCGCAGTGCAAGGCCGGTATTGTCGGCTCTTTTCCTGCATTGAATGCGCGTCCGGCAGAATTGCTCGATACCTGGCTGACCGATCTGCAGGCAGAACTGGCCGCTTATCAGGTCGCTAATCCTGCTGCCAAGGTCGGGCCGATCGCGGTCAACCAGATTGTGCATCAGTCAAATGACAGGCTGGCCCATGATGTGGCCATGTGCGTCAAGCATCAGGTGCCCATCATTATCTCGTCGTTGCGCGCTCCGCCTAAGGAAATGCTCGATGCCATCCATAGTTACGGTGGCATCGTGTTACATGATGTGATTTCGATTCGTCATGCACAAAAGGCACTGGAAGCCGGCGTGGATGGCTTGATTCTGGTGGCAGCCGGCGCGGGTGGCCATGCCGGCGGTCTATCGCCGTTTGCGCTGGTCGGTGAAGTGCGCAAATTTTTTAAAGGGCCGGTGGCTTTGTCCGGTGCTATTGCGACGGGTGACGCGATTCTGGCGGCGCAAGCGATGGGGGCTGATTTCGCCTATATCGGTTCGCGCTGGCTGGCTACACAAGAATCCAATATTGACGAGGGTTATCGTCAGGCCATCATCGAATCAAGCGCTGCCGATATTATTTATACCAATTTATTTACTGGTGTACATGGCAATTATCTGAAGAAATCCATCATCGCCGCCGGTCTTGATCCCGATAATTTGCCGGTCGCCGACAAAACCGCGATGAACTTCGGTTCCGGCAGCGCCAAAGCCTGGCGCGATATCTGGGGCGCAGGTCAGGGGGTTGGACTGATGGAAGATGCTCCCTCTGTGGCAGAGGTGGTGGCGCGTCTGAAGGCAGAATATGAGGCGGCCAAGGCTCGGCTTCTGGCACTTTGATTGGCCATTGTTTTTATGTAATTCATTTTAGGTAATTCCGGCACATTTTTTGTGATGGCGCAAAGAAGTCATGCTTTCTTTAATTCAAGTTTTTGGGGATAAATGCCGTAATCAGGCTACCTCTCCTTTTTTATTGAAGACTTATGCGCCGTCTATCTGCCATGTTTCTGCCGCTGCTGATCTGCGTATCCGCACTAGCCAATGACGAGCCAGCCCCGTCTAAACCAATCAAGCAAGCGTCTGCTAAAGAAGAGGCTACCGCGTCTTCTGGGGATGAGACGAAAGCCAGTTCAAAAAGCAAGAAAGCGAATAAGGAAAGCAAGGCCGACATGGCCGCTCGTCTGAAGGAGGAGCAAGCTGCCGATGAGCTTGCCGCCAAAATCGCTGACAAACTGGCGCTGATCCGCAAAGAAAAAGAAGCTGCTCCCAGAGTTGCTCCGCGACCGATTGTGAGAAGTTATGCGCCGCCGGTTAAACGCCCCACCAGCATAGATGATACTAAAATAAAAGCCACAGGCGGGCATGCGGCTACGGCGCATTGGAGTTACGAAGGTGAGGGCGGACCATTGAGTTGGGGCAAGCTCAGCCCGGCCAATGCCAAATGTGATCTTGGCGAGCGTCAATCGCCTATCGATATCCGCGACGGCATCCGGGTTGATCTCGACCCTTTAACGTTTGACTATAAGTCCTCGCAATTTAGCGTTATCGACAACGGTCATACCATTCAGGTCAATATGGGAGCCGGTAATTACATCAATGTTTCCGGCCGTAGTTATGGGCTGGTGCAATTTCATTTTCATAAACCGTCAGAAGAACGCATCAACGGCAGAGGTTCTGAAATGGTCGTGCACCTGGTGCATAAAGATGGTGAAGGAAAACTTGCCGTGGTAGCGGTACTGATAGAACGCGGCAAGGCACATCCCTTGATACAAAGCGTCTGGAATAATCTTCCGCTGGAAAAAAACGAAGCCGTCAACGCATTGAGTAACATGGACCTGAGCCAGCTGCTACCCAAAGGGCGCGAATATTACACCTACATGGGTTCGCTCACTACGCCGCCATGCAGCGAAGGCGTGTTGTGGCTAGTGATGAAAGAAACGATAGAGATGGCGCCAGAACAGCTGTCGATTTTTAGTCGACTCTACCCGATGAATGCCCGTCCGATTCAAAAGCACGCGGGGCGTTTGATCAAGGAATCAAATTAAGGAAGATCGGCTTTCCTGCTCAGTGTTCAAAATAACGGGACGCCAGCTGCCCGTTAGTGACGCGTTGATGGTGACTAACGTTGGTTGCAACATGCGCCAGGAAAGCATCCAGATCACACCAGAGATTTAAATCGTCAATATTATGCGAGTGTATCCATAGGTGAAAAATAGCCTCACTTTGGTTTGCATGATCGAATAACGCATACATTCTATTGATCCAGCTATCTTGCTGAAGCACGGTGCGCAAACCGGCTTGTCGCTGATTCCAGTGCATTGCCCGTATAAAATTACGCAGATACACTGATTTTTGATGTGGGTAAAATTGACAGGTTGTCGGAATTTCAAAGCGATTTGTTCCTGCGTCGAAGCATAGATTCGTCGTGGTCCGTGCATATTGAAATCCCGCGCGCTTCACCAAATCGACGTGTGCCTGATGATATTTTCCGCCAGGGTAGCAGAATCCCGAAACCGCTTTTCCAAGAATATCCTCTAATTTTTGTTTACCTTCAAAGATTTGGTATCGTGCTTGAGGCATGCTGACGCTGCCTAAAAAGCAGTGGTCGAAGGTGTGCGAGCCGATTTCAAAACCATTGTCCAATTCACGAATCTGTGACGCTGACATCACAGGAAAACCTTCCTTGTTTCTGATTGGAATAAAAAATGTGGCACTTAAGCCATGTCGATGCAATAGCTCGGCCATCCTCATATCGGATGGATGTCCATCGTCGACGGAGCAAGTAAATGTGATCGGCATAATTTCTCCTGTCCATTAGTAACTGTGTCGTGGCTGTGGGATGGTGTGCGATTGATGATTCATGCATTTAACGATTCATGCATTTAACGATGCAGTGCGACCGATGCCATAGTATTCAAACCCCGCAGTGGCCATTACTTTTGGGTCGTACAAATTGCGTCCATCGAAAACTATGGGCGTCTTCATCTCATATTTCAGTTGTTCAAAATCCGGGCTATGGAAAACTTTCCATTCTGTCAAAAGGATCAGCGCATCTGCGCTGTCCAAAGCGTCCATCGCACTTGGACTGAACTGTATGCGTTGATAAGCGTCGGGTGAGGCCGAAAAATCAACATCGAGCACACGCTTTGCCTCTTTCATCGCGATCGGATCATAGACTGCTACAGAGGCACCCCGTTCGATCAATTCAGACAAAATAACGCGTGATGGCGCTTCCCGCATGTCATCTGTATTCGGCTTGAATGCCAGTCCCCACATGGCGAAATGGCGTCCGTTCAAATCAGCACCGAATCGGGAAACAATTTTTTTACCCAGTACGCGCTTTTGGTCATGATTAGCTTCCTCGACGGCGCGTAATATGAGCAAATCCTGACCATATTCCTGTGCAGTGTGGCGCAGTGCACGCACATCTTTGGGAAAACACGATCCTCCATAACCGCAACCCGCATATAGAAAACTGTTGCCAATACGCGGATCGGAGCCTATCCCGTGTCTTACTGCTTCAATATCAGCACCAATTTGATCGGCGAGGTTAGCGAGTTCGTTCATGAATGAAATTCGCGTGGCGAGCATCGCATTCGCCGCATACTTTGTAAATTCGGCAGAGCGCACATCAGTCCAAATAGTTTTTTCGTGATTGCGGTTAAACGAGGCGTAGAGTTTTCTTAATACGGTACGTGCATATGGGTCATTTTCAGCATCGTCGCATCCAATGACTATCCTATCCGGGTGCATGAAGTCCTCGATGGCAGCTCCCTCTTTTAAAAATTCAGGATTTGATATGACCGAGAAAGCGATGTTGACGTCACGCGCATCGAGTTGAGATTGAATGTTTTTCCGCACCTTTTCTGCAGTTCCTACGGGAACAGTCGATTTGTCGATGACTATTTTTCTTCCGGTCATGTATTGACCGATATTGCGGGCCGCGGCAAATACATATTGCAAGTCCGCTGATCCATTCTCGGCAGACGGCGTACCCACCGCAATGAATTGAATGTCCCCGTGCTCGACGCTGGCTTTAATGTCGGATGAAAAATAGAGACGCTTCGCCTGGCGATTGCGCTCAACCATCTGTGACAGACCTGGTTCATGAAAAGGAATTTCACCATCATTTAACATATCAATCTTATGTTGATCGATATCGAGACAACATACATTGTTGCCCAGCTCTGCCAAACAAGCGCCTGTTACCAAGCCAACATAGCCAGTTCCTATCACGGTTATTTTCATGTCAGATCTCTTGAATATTAACTATGCTGTTATGAGGAGGACAGGCATGCTCGAATGCCGCTTTGAGTACGATTCACCATATTGCTGATCGTATAGTGGGGCGCACTTGATAAGGCACCCTTGCGTAATGTCAAAAGGATTTCAGGTCGTTGCAGGGCATCACTGACAGTGTTGGCAAAAATGTCGACATCGTTGTCGGTCATGACACCGTTATGGCCAGAAGATAAATACGATATCTCTGGTGAATGCAGGCCGCAGTCTGTTGTAAACATCGGCGTCCCGCTGGCAAATGAGTCCAGGATACCAAGACCTACCAAGCCAGGGTTTAATATGACATCGGCAAGTACTAATGCCACCGCTTTATTTTTCTCTTGTACTGGGCCCAGGTAGTGTATCCATGGATGGGCGCGTGCCGCTTCTACAATCTGCATTTCCTCCGGACCCGCACCAGCAACAAGCAATTGAAAATCCGGTATACGCTGCCTAATTTTAAACGCTGCATCGAGCAGGAAATCAAGACGTTTTTCTTTATAGAGAGACCCAAGGTAGAGCGCAACCGGACCATTTCCCAATTGAAGTTCGTCACGTTTTAACTGATAGTCTGTAGGGCTGACCTCCCTGCATAATTTGGCAAGTTTTTGCGTATCGACTGCATTGTCCACGACCGTCGTACGCCGGCTGGGAAACCCAGCCTCCGCAACTAGAGCAGCGCTTGACTTAGTATAGGCAAACCACCAATCTACTTTGTTAATGGTCCAGCGCTTGAATCGCTCTTTGAGACCATTAGGATGATCCGATTGCATATTGCGCCCATGCCCCCAGAACGCCAGGCGCTTCGGGCGCCCAAATGACATCAGCCAAAGGTTATAGAGAATCTTATTCTCATGCATCACAATGACCAGGTCAGCGTCTTTGGCCTGCTGACCAAATGGTTGCCAACAAAGAGACGTGCCAAAAAGATAGTGTGTCGGTATGCGCATTGCCCAATCAAGTGAAACCTGATTTTTTTTCTGTGCTTCGGCGGGCGTACCGTCTCCGATGAGCAGTTGCAAATCGATTCCCTCCTTATCCAATATGTGTCGCAAATCTTCATAAAATTCGAGACGATATTGCAAAAGCTGCCTTTCTACAATTAACACTTTTGGCCGTTTTTCTTTGAGGGAAATTTTATTTTTCATGACATTCTCCGAGTTCGCAAATTGACATGCAGCGACAATGCCATCAGACGCGCTGTCAAACGTATATGACTTGACTGCCTGTCGACTATGCATGGAAAAAAGTTGATTGGTTGAGGGGTGGGTTAATAGCGCAATGGCTTTTTCGGCCCATAGATCGACATCGAGTTCACAAACAAAGCCGTTATATCCGTTGCGAACCAATTCATTGGAGGCCCCCGCAAAAGGGGACGCGATGACTGGCAGACCTGCGGCGCATGCCTCATTCACTACCACACCCCAAGGATCCCAAATAGTCGGAAAAAGAAATAGGTGCGCAGCCTTATACAGATCTGGCAACGCAGCTTGATGTGCGTGGCCAGAAAAAGTGACTTCCAATAGGCCTGGAAATAATTCCGCAGTGTGTTTAATTATATTTTCAAGACTGCCAGAACCGACAAATAACACACGTATTTTTCGCTGAAGTTGCTTTGCAATATGCACTGCAACATCCAATACAAATAGCGGATTTTTAACCGCCTCCAAGCGTCCGCAGGATAGAAGATCAAAACGTTTTTCCTTATCGCCAGACCTATCCGAATAGGCATCGTTGTCAATGCAAAGGCATGATTTGAAATAACGCTCGCGTGATAACTGGTAACTGTCAAACAATTCAAAACCTCCGTCACTTGCGGCGATATACGCACTAGATCTTGAATAGATAAAGTGACGTAACAGGCGATGGAAGATGGTCAGTGTTTTCTCAGAGATGTACGTGCCATCTGTCATGCAAACGTGTGGAATACCCTTGTGGCGTGCATAAAAAAAGGCATAGAGATGAGTGGGATTCATTCCATCTGTGACGATAATATCGGGTGAAAACGCTTTGAGTGCGGGAATGACGTCTGGATTATTGTGGATGTAGCGACCATCCCATTCCATCATGCGCTGATGAAGAATCACGCATTCAAAATCGATAGTTGGTAAATCCCAGAGCCTGTTTGGCTCCAGTTTTGAACAACAGATCACGCGTAACTGTATTCCTTCTTCTCGCGCAATCCTTGCAAATACGGGAACCCGATAAGGGGCAAGCGTATTTGTAATAATGGCGATTTTCAAAATTTTTTCCATTTATTTTATATTTTTTAATGACAAAATTTTTATGAATATTGGTCAACTTTGAATGCAGTACCGGGATTTTTACAAAGACGATTTTTCATTCACGGCAAGATAAAAAAGAAATTTCAATTTGGAGAACCAAGGTAAGAACAGAAATAAAGCAGAGAGTATTTTTCGAAGAAATGAAATAAGACCAATGTCTGAGAGAGCATTGGACACTGATCACTTGATTCCAGGTTTGACAAAACGCAATTTATTTTGGCCTTGCATTCATTTGCCTTGTTGTCTGCAGTGATGAGTAACTTGTCAATTGTCAAAACAGCTGAGTTGAGAATGAAGAAAATGAATTTTTCTATTCTTTATTCATTTCTATGAAATACCTTGAACAAGCGGCATATCGGCCGGATATTGATGGTTTGCGCGCGCTGGCTGTGATGGCCGTGATCGGTTTTCATGCCTACCCCCAGACGATTTCAGGTGGTTTTGTCGGCGTGGACATCTTTTTTGTCATATCGGGTTATTTGATTACCCGTCTGATCTACACAGAATTGGAATCAGGGACGTTCAGTTTCAAAGAATTTTATACGCGAAGGATGAAACGCTTATTGCCGGTCTATTTTTTAGTGTCTGTAGTTACCTTGGTTATTTCAAGCTATTTTTTGATTCCAAATGACTACATATTTTTTACGACGTCATTGGCGGCATCGTGGGCATTTGTGGCGAATGTCTTTTTTTCTATGCTGAGCTGGGGATATTTTGGACAACGTAGTGAAGGATTTCCTTTGCTGCATACATGGTCTCTCTCAGTCGAGGAACAGTTCTATTTCATATTCCCAGTCCTGTTGATTCTCCTTTTTCGATATTGTAAAAAGGGGCTGATACCTATCTGTCTGTTGGCGATATGTGCTTTTGCCGCCCTCTCGGAGACTGCAATCAGCCGGGTAGGCTCTTACTTTCTTTTACCTTACCGCGCACATGAGTTGATGATTGGTGTGCTGACTTTTTTTGTAGTTAAGACGGCGGCTCCGAAAACCAGAGCGCTGGCAAACACGCTGGGTGTGTCAGGTCTTATGCTCGTTGTCGGCGCTATCTTTTTTTTGGAACGCAGTACACCTTTTCCTGGTGTACGGTCTTTGGCGCCATGCTTAGGTGCCGCGTTACTGATTTATTCCGGTGCGCGCGACAATCTGCTTACTCCCCTCTTGAGCGGAAGGTTGATGGTATTGATTGGACTGATGTCATATTCACTCTACTTATGGCACTGGCCAATCTTCTCATTTTTGAATTATCGGCGGATTGACATATCGCTGCCAGTAGGTTTTGCCGCAGTAACTTTGGCGTTTATTCTTTCTTTCCTGAGTTGGAAATTTGTCGAGCAACCTATACGCAGAAATAAACTGATCAGTTTTAAAATGGCCTTCCTACAATATTACTTTGCACCTGCTCTGATTTTCCTTTTTGTCGGCTTGAGTTCTTATGCGACAGAAGGCGTACCACAGCGATTTTCTGCAGAATTGCGCCAGTTGATATCAAGTTATTCTTTTGAACGCGATCTGACTCGATCGTGCTCTATTCGAGCAGATGATCGCTCGGCGCTGACCCTCACCTATCTGGAAAAATATTGTGCATTCGGTGATTTGAGTAAATCAATTCCGAAAGTTTTACTTATTGGAGACTCACATGCACATCATTTTAAGCCCTTTGTCGATCGCCTTGCCAAACAGGCAAATCTTCAGTCGGTTTATCATGTGCAAGGAAGTTGCGATGCAATTGAATTGTTTGATGGCTCTACCAAAGAGCCAACTTTATGCGAGACGCGCAATCAAACATTGCTTGATATGGCGAGTCAATTTAGATATGTTGTCTTAGCCAGTGCCTGGTCGTATAAGGGGCAGGAGGCATTGTTTGAAAAAAAATTGCGTATAACGATTGAAAAAATAATTTATGCGAAGGCAATACCGGTAGTCTTCAAAGATAATCCTTCTACTGAAGAAGACCTTTCTCAGTGCATTCTGTTTAAGAGGCGTGGTTGGGCAAATGGTGAAACAAACTGTAATCTGTCCCTTGATAAAGTTGACCATAAACATGCATCACTGAATGCCGTCATCGACAAGCTCAAGAGACAATTTCCTCAGATATTAGTCATCGATCCCAACGTGGTCATGTGCAATACAAGTGAATGCTTCACCTATATTGGAAACGTCGCTCTCTACAAAGATGCCAATCATCTCAATACTAAAGCTGCAGCCTTACTTGCAGACCGTTATCTGGCCTTGAAGGGCAATCCGTTTTTGACAGACGAGGTCATCACATTGAAACAAGAAAAAAATTTCGTGATGCAAAAAACTCTCCATTGACGGAGAATGATTTGAACTGCTGCAGAATGATAAGCAAGGAGCTGATGGTGAGAGCGGTTAATCTTCATAGCGCGTCATAGCGGCCAATGAGAAAAAATGTGCGCTCTCATATCTTGGCCATTATTGGCGTGACAGTGGGCAGCGGTTTTATCGAGGGTCCCATTTTTTGCGATGGCCCATTTGGAAAAACAGGTTTTGACCAATTTTTGCATGTTCCCAAAAATGCAAGTGCAAGAAATATTTCCCACATTTGAGCACGCGGTGAAACCAGGTTGGCCTCAGTAATACTGTAAACAAGAAAGGTGAGCATGAACGAAGCAGAAAAGGGGGCGATGCTTGCGCCAATTTTTGATGGCTTGAAATAGTCAACTGTGATGATGATCAGGATTAATATGAAGAGCATCACCGCTATCAAGCCCCCATTCACCGCAAGATCCAGAATGCCATTATGAAAATTCGGGAATGCCATATTACTTACCCTGACCAGATAAACATGGTCATCAAAACTCCAGCCGAAGAAGGGATGTTCTGATATCGCCTTGACCGCATCCTCCCATAACGAAACACGGCCAGTTAATTTGGTATCCCTGCCAAATGCATTAAGAATATGTTCAAGATTGATGATGTTACTGATTAGCGCTGTGGCCAGTGGTATTAAAAGACACATTCCAAGTATGAAGAAACAGACGCGCTGCTGGAAGCTCAATTTTTTCATTTTGTAAAATGTAAACATAAGCAATAAGACAAATACCGAACAACTCATTGTGGTCATGCTATTGGCACCATACATTGCCAGGATTGCCAGCCCAGAAAAAAATAGATGAAGATGATAACGATCATTTTTTGTAAATATCAGAATGCTGGCATTACTCCATAAAACAACGAATGCTAAAGCCCCCAGTGTGTTGGCATGGGGCGCGAGCCCGTGCCAACGGCCTTGCCAGTCGATTGCATAAGCGGGTATCAGGGCAACGGCCATCATGTGAAGAACCATGTTAGCGCCTACAACATAGCCGACATGTTTAGGGAATAGCCAAGGGCTGTTGCGATAGCGTAATGCTGCGGCGATTGTAATTAGCGTCGTGCCAACGTTATGAATAATATTGATCATCACTTTTTCAGGTGCGTGTGACCAAAAAGCGCTGGCTGCGATAAGTAACGTGAGAAAAAAAATCGGCCATTGACGTGACAACAGTACGGTAACAGTTTTTGGTTTTCGCAACAAGGTCCAGCCTGCGAAGATATAGAGACTGCAAATGAACAGAACAAAAAACATTGAATTTGCCGTGTTCTGTGACGCAGTTGCTGCCATTGTTAATTCTGCAGAATCGGCGACAGTCAACGTCCGAGCTACCTCCAGCTGGTAAGTAAGGGGCAGGCCGGCACTAAACATAAGTACGAGAAACGGTATAGCTCGCCATTTGTCCTGACTGGCGATATTCTTCGCTCCTGTGTGTATGCCGGTACTTATTCCCACTGGGCTATATGTTGTACTCTTCAAAATTATTCTCCGAGAAGCAATGTGAAAGCTGTCCAGCTGCCGCTGCGATTCGCACCGTCAATGCTACGTAGGCAGGATAGGACAAACAACGGATAAAGGGGATCGCAAGCATGCCACTAGAAATTTGAAATGTTTTGGTAAAGAACCATGCGATTTTTTTAACGAACGAGTAACGGCTGACAACGATCCGGTTATAGGTCTGCCCACTACGAAATCCTCGCATGCGTATCCACTTCAAGGTAACGCGCGCGTCTGAAATATATTCATCCGCTGAAGCCTCATCGCACCAAATAAGATGTTTTCCCATTAGATGTAATCGATAGAAGAACTCCGTGTCTTCTCCGCCGGTGAGTCCGAATGCAGCATTAAAATTTGACGCCAATTCGTCGAGAATTTTTCGTTTCAGCATCACGTTACCTGCCCCGCCAAATTGCACAGAATCGCCAGTTTGACGATGTGGTCGGTAAAAAAGTTTTTTTGCCCACGCCGGCGCGCCATCGGGCAAGATGCTCTCTACGGGCCCAAATGCAACATCTGCATGAAACAAGTTGATGCTGCAAAGTAGCGCGCGTAGCCATTCATGACTGACGACTTCGTCGTCATCGACAAACGCCACATATTCAGCCTTTGCATGCATAAGTGCACGATTTCGCGCTAGCGCAATATTTTGTTTTGGCTCGACATCGTATAGCAGCTCAACATCATATTTTTCCTGAAACGACCTGATGATAGGGTGGGCACTTTGCTTGCGATCATTGTCAATAACAATAATGCGCATGGAGATATTGTCAAGATTCTGTTCGACTAATGAATGTAGCAGACGTAACAGCATCAAGGGACGCTGAAATGTCGCAATGCAGACATCAATGCTGATGGGTTTTGTCATTTGCAATTTCTCGCCAGATTAATAACGACAAGGCAACTTCGCCAGCAACTACGCTCCAAATTGCGCCAACTGCGCCATTTGTCCGGATCAACAAGAATGCCAATGCTATGGTGATGATTGCACTTGGAATATTGAGCAAAGTTAAGATGCGAAATTTTTTCTGCACTTGTAACAAGACACCGCCGCCGGTACGTACCATCTGAAAAATCAGTACCCAGCACCATATTCCGATTAATGCTTCAATATTGGCGTCGTGCCGGCCCAATATCAATGACGCCGCGAAATTCACACTGCTTAATAAAATCAAAGAATAAATGATCGTCAATATTGTCAAGCCAGTCGTCAATAAAACCGACACTAGCATCATGCGTGAAGGATTCGTCTGCCGTAGATCTGCAAGCCGGGGAATTGTAATTTTCTGAATTGCAGATAGTAGAAAGGAAAATGGAGAAATGAATAGCTTTGCTGCATTGACCAGTCCGACACCTACCGATCCGAGAAAAAGCATGGCAATGTAGGCATATGTTTGCGATTGCATCCACGTTACTATTACCCCTCCCAAAGCCCATCGGCCATGGTGCCATGATTCGATAACGGCGGGTACAAAGCCCTGGAATCCCTGACTCATGCGTATGGATGAGCGATGGTATGCCGTTGCGGCGCCTGCTGCTGCACCTAATGCATAAAAAAACAGGGAATTTTCTACGGACGGAGTAATACCTGCGTTGTATTCAATAAACAAACATATAAACAACACCAGCATTGTCACGCCATTGACTACGAGAGCCAGACTCTCTTTGCGCCGCAGGTAAGCATACGAGATAAAAAATTCGTTGCACAGAAACAGTACCGCAGCAACGGCAACGGCACATACTTTGCTTAATAATCGGTTGCTATCTGGCCAGATAAAACTTGATATCAGATAACCGATGGCCGTCAGAAAAAGTATTGCGCCACCAAGTACAAAGACAGCATTGAGCATCTTTGCCGCATAGACATCTTTCTGATCTTTGGCATGGGTTGACATATTTACCGACATTTGCGTCAGGATGACAGAGTTACCTATGCCAACATAGAGCATACATAGCCCATAGCCGATTCCATATACACCAAATTCTGCCAGCGTAAGGGTACGCGCGAGGTAGATACTTAATAGAAAATTTCCTCCGCTGCTAATCACCTGGTTAACCAAGCTCAAAGTGAGAGGAATTTTGAGTGCAGAAAAATTGACCTGCGCCAGAAGTGAAGTCGCTCTACTCAAGGAACGGACGTTCGTCGCTTCTCCTTGTTTTGTGCGAGCACCATCGTTGCTGGAATTCCACGATGTGTGGGGATCACAATCCAGTTTTGGCTCGATCAATTTTTTCATCGCCATAAATCTTAACGATGTGTTTTTTGATAAAAACAGGGGCATGATTTCACTGGCGCAGCCCTTCGGGAATAATGTTATTTATTGACTTGGATAGCGTGTTATTGAATGAGAATTCATGACGCCTTTTTTGCGATTCGAGATCCAGTGCACGAGCGTGCGAACGTCGTGTATTTTGAATGCTGTCACGACAGTAACTGAAATAGGTTTCAATCAATCCGTTTTCCAGATCAATGCTCGGTGTCCAGCCAAGGCTTTGCAAACAGCTAATGTCGAGGCATTTACGTGGAGTACCGTCAGGCTTGCTGGTATCGAATTCAATTTCCCCCTGATATCCAACAGTCTTGGCAATTAGCTCCGCGAGGTCGCTGATGGCAATGTCTTTCCCAGTACCAATATTAATATGTGAGGACATGGGGGAGGTATGGGATTGATAAATATCATCCTCCAATTCCATAATATGAACACTGGCTTCTGCCATGTCGTCAACATAAAGGAATTCTCGACGCGGAGTTCCTGTTCCCCAAATGACCACCGATGCTGCATCATTGATTTTTGCTTCGTGGAATCGACGCAACAAGGCCGGTATGACATGACTGTTTTGCGGGTGGTAATTATCGCCTGAGCCGTATAAATTGGTCGGCATGACACTCCGATAGTCAGTGCCATACTGTCGATTATAACTTTCACACAGCTTAATTCCAGCAATTTTTGCCATTGCATAAGGTTCGTTTGTTGGCTCTAACTCCCCCTTCATCAGACACCCTTCGTCAATTGGTTGGGGCGCCATGCGAGGGTAGATGCACGATGAGCCAAGAAATAACAATTTTCGAACATTATTGCGCCATGCTTCGTGAATCACGTTAGTTTGTACGACCAGATTTTGGTAGATGAACTCAGCGGGAAAAGTATTGTTGGCGTATATCCCGCCCACGCGAGCGGCGGCAAGATACACCTCGTCAATCGCTTCTTCTGCAAAAAAATCGCGCACTTGTTCCTGATTGGTTAATTCCAATTCATCATGAGTGCGTGTAATAATTTCAGTATATCCACGTTTTTTTAGCGCACGGACGATTGCAGATCCGACCAAACCACAATGTCCGGCTACGTAGATACGTTTATATAGATCGGTTTCCATATCACTTCCTCTTTCAATGATTCCGGTTCAAGATATTCATCGATTTACTGATGAAAATTCTCTGCATTTATCCAGTCAATACATCAAGAAAAATAGTCCTTGTAATGTTTTCCTGCTCTTTCATTCAAGGCCTGGATGTTTCGGATAGCCTAAAATTTTTCCCGCTCAATACGCGCTATGCTCAGTGACGAAGCTGATTTGAGGATGTCGACGGAAAAACCATATTCATGTTGAGAGAAAAGTCATTCTGCGCAAGAATCAAATCGGCCTGCGTCATCTCAGCTACCAATTGTTCAAACGTGACCTTTGGCTTCCAGTCCAATTTTTTCCGCGCTTTCATCGAATCCCCTAGTAGCGTTTCCACCTCAGCGGGGCGGAAGTATTGAGAATCTATTTTTACTATGCTCTGACCGGGAGTGACTCTTATCGGATTGCCGTTCAATGGAATCGTGTTCTCTACAATCGCAGTTTCGTGTTGCCCAACACCCTTCCATTTCAAGACAATACCCAGTTCTTTTGCTGAGGCATTCACAAAATCGCGCACACTATGCTGATGGCCAGTAGCGATGACATAGTCGTCGGGTTTATCTTGTTGCAGCATCAACCACTGCATTTCGACATAATCGCGCGCGTGCCCCCAATCACGCTTCGCATCAAGATTGCCGAGGTAGAGACAATCTTGAAGTCCTAGTGAGATGCGCGTTAGTCCGCGTGTAATTTTTCGGGTGACGAATTCCTCCCCTCGTCTGGCAGATTCATGATTGAACAAGATGCCATTGCATGCATAAATACCATACGCATCACGGTAAATAGTCGTGATCCAGTGAGCGTAGAGTTTTGCTGCGGCATAGGGACTACGAGGATAGAACTGCGTGGTTTCACTTTGTGGGATCTCTTGTACCTTGCCAAACAATTCTGAGCTTGATGCCTGATAAAATCGCGTACTTTTTTCGAGACCATGTATGCGGATTGCTTCAAGTATCCGGAGCGGTCCGAGTCCATCAACGTCCGCCGTGTACTCTGGTTCGGAAAATGAAACTCCAACATGGCTTTGCGCAGCGAGATTGTAAATTTCGTGCGGTAACACTTCCGCAATAATGCGTGAGAGGCAAGAAGCGTCTGTAACATCACCATCGTGTAAAAAAAACGCCGCCCCGTTTGCCCACTTACCATGGGATAAAAGATGATCAATACGACCGGTATTGGGGAGTGAGCTGCGACGTTTTATGCCATGGACGACATACCCTTTGTCTAGTAAAAATTCAGCCAGATATGCGCCATCCTGACCAGTAATTCCGGTGATTAATGCAACTTTCGGCGCATTGTTTTTGGACGAACTAGATGGCACATAAGGTTTGTGTGTGTGTGTGTTCATAGTAGTATCCGTTATTAGGTTCGAAGAAATAGACAAAGCTGCTTTTGTTTTTAATAAATCCACTTAGATACAGTGCAAATTTTCTTACTATCAAAATAGCGGGTGTACCAACGGTACAGAAGTCATTGAAATCGGATTCTATTTTGTTAGAAGATGATGCCGTTGATTTGCTCGACCTGATTGATAATTGTCAATTAGGTCAAGCGTGAGTTTGTGAGTAATTTTAGTAAGCGTTATTTCCAGTCCATCCTTTTAATGCAGTCCAGGCAATGATCCGTACATCCATCCAAAAGGACCAGTTGCGGATGTAATACAAGTCAAACTGCACGCGCTCTGCCATCTTGTCTAACGTGTCTGTTTCTCCTCTGAATCCATGAATCTGTGCCCAACCAGTAATCCCTGGCTTCACTCTATGCCGCAACATATAAAGATCAATTTGATCTTTATATAGGTCGTTATGCTGCAATGCATGAGGCCGTGGGCCCACTATTGACATGTCGCCTAATAGGACGTTAACAAACTGCGGCAACTCATCCAGGCTTGTTCGTCGCATGAATTTTCCGAAGGCGGTAATGCGATCGTCGTTCTTCTTGGCTTGTGTGATCCCATTCTTTTCCTCATGCAACTTCATCGTGCGAAATTTGTAAACACTAAATAATTTTCCATTGAGTCCGTGTCGAAATTGTTTAAAAAATATGGGACCAGGTGAATCATTTTTTATACAGATGGCGATCACGGCAAATAGGGGTAACAATAGAATCAGGACGGTCAAAGCAAACAATTTGTCGAATACATCCTTGGCCATTCCATGGAAGCCGCTCGAAATCGGACGATTGAGGTCAACTGTGGGAAATCCGAGAAAGTCGCCCATGTCGCTGCTTAACATGCGAATGCTGAAAGTGTCAGGTATCCATCGGATATCTACTAAGGCATTACGCAGCAGATACTGTAATTTTTCAGATTGTGCTGACGCATTGACGGATAAAGCGATCCAAATTTCATCAATATGGTTGTGATCAACAAATGTTGGAAGCTCGTCCAGAGAAGTCAATATTTTTACCTGATCCGAGCGGGCACGGTCAAGATGCTTATCTTCCATGTAAATCGCGATCACGTCATAGCCATACCAATTTTGTGTCTTGGCGCGTCGGTGCATTTCCTGTCCGACTGGACCATAACCAACAATGACTACACGTTTCTTATTTAGTCCATTTTTCCGTATGTGCCGTAGAACGGAATGAATTAGCCATCTTACGGCCACTACAGACGTGGTACCAACCAGGAACCAATAAAATAGCCAAAGTCTGGAGACATCGCCGCTCCGGTGAATGAGAAAACTAAAAAGCAGGCCCATCAACAAGGCGAGCGCCCAGGAAATCGCAATATTTCCTATCATTCTTGAAGGTCTTCTCCCGCGCCAGGATCGATATATGCCCATTTTTTCGAACACAATAAACGAGAGAAAACTACATAGATAGAGCAAGGTAGAATGAATTTGTGAAACCTGATCTATGGAAATTTTAAAGTGTATGGCGCTCGCGAGCCCTCCTGCAAAGATCAAAGTAATGACATCGATAGCGCGCATCAACAATTCTAACGTTGTTGAATTTTTTCCGATTAGATCATGCATGAGTGACAGTCATCCAAAAACCAATACAACAAAAAATCTATTTTCATATCCGTGTGATAGCTATTTCTACACCACCTAAAAATTTGACAGTAGTGCAGATTGCATAGATTTATGTGTCATATAAATGTTAAAAAAAATCTCTTTCAAGATGCGTGTTCAATGGTTTATTGACGATAAAAATCGACATGATCCAATGCGATGACATCGGTCGTTAAAAAAAACCACACATCCTATCAATACAAAAAAACGACTGAACAAGAGTTGACTTTAGTCAAGCGAATCTAGTGCTGAAAAATTTGTGCAAATAATCTCTTGAAGTCCGTTGCTTTTTTGGGTCGTGACATGCAGCGACTCTGGGCATTATTCCTGCCACTGCAATTTTTCGATAGATAGGTATTTGGGGTCGATTGATATGTCAGAAGACGCTGGCATTTGAATTCGGTGAACTTTTTTTACAGGTTTCACCCTCACACCGCTTTTTCCAATCGAAGAAAAAAATGTTTTATCAGAAAATTATTTCAAATTCGTCTTTTCTTTTGACAATTGGCAAAGCAGATCGTTTTTCAAAATGTAGACTTCAAAAAAATGAAAGCAAGTCTTGAGGAAAATGCTGAATTGACAGTCGTATTTAATGCAAATTGAGTGCCAGGGATCGTGTGATTTTTCCACATATGCAGATTTCAAATAAAGAGCGTGATCGTTGAATGTGGTTTCCTGTCATTAACGAATACGTAACTATGGTTATAGGAGGTAGCGCTTTATGTTCACACCATTAATCTCTTCGGTTTTGAGAAAATGTTTTTTTATCTCAATATTTTTCTTGGCTGCGTGTACTACGCCTTCCTCTGGACCTATGCATCATTACAGAAGTGATGCGAATGATGTAAGTTCAGGCGTACCCGTCGTGAGAGCTATTACACCAGAGCTGATCAGGGAACAAAAGGAACTATACAATCGCCGGAGCGGCGACAATGTTGCTCACCTCAAGGAGGGGCAATCTTCCTACTTAATCGATAGTGGCGATATTTTGTCTATCGTTATTTGGGGTCATCCAGAACTGGCTGGCACCACGATGGAAACGGTTACTCCGAATATGGCGACAGGGGAGCTGGCTCCAACTGCAGCTCCTCCAGCTGGATTTGTTGTAGACGAAAAAGGGATGCTTCAATTTCCATTTGCGGGAGGAATAAAAGTATCCGGATTGACTGAAGGGCAAGCACGCGATTTATTGGCGAATACTATTTCTCGCTATATTAGAAATCCAAGAGTGACGCTTCGGGTACAGGCATATCGTAGCAAGCGAATATATATTGATGGCGAGGTAAAAATACCTGGTCTGCTGACCATCAACGATATCCCAATGACTCTTGTTGAGGCGTTAAACCGGGCCGGTGGAGTTCTTCCCAGTGCCGATCAAAGCCAGATCGTGATCAATCGAGGGGATGTCATTTACAAAGTAAATTTTCCTCAGATGATGAAACGAGGAGAAGATCCCGCAAAAATAATGCTGCGTAATGGTGACGTTGTCCGTATACCTTCGCGTGACGAAAGTAAAGTGTTCGTTGCAGGGGAGGTCGTCAGCCCAAAGGCGCTCACCATGCATGACGGTCGTTTGACTCTGAATGAAGCGCTTGGTGAATCCGGCGGCATTAATCCTGTCACTGGAGACGGTGGCCAAGTCTACGTCGTACGAAATACAAACAAAGAGATTGTGGTCTATCAACTAGACGCCAATACACCGGCCGCACTGGCAATTGCTGAAGCATTTGAGCTCTCTCCGAAAGATCTCGTGTATGTCGCCGCGACTCCTCTGACGAATTGGAATCGAACGATTAGCTTGATATTTCCAAGTGCTTTGTCGACGGCAGTGGGTGCAGCACGAGTGCCGTAATTATGCCGCGTTGATGTTTTTTCCTACAGCTATGTTTTCTAATAAATTGAAAAACATTTGTTCTGGACATTCCAGTTACCTAAATAGCGAGCCAGTATGACGATCTCAAATAATCAAAATACTTTTCCTGCAGTGACATCAAATTATCGCACTGTAAATAAGGATCAGCTTCAATTGTCACCGCCTTTAATGCCGCTCGAAGATGAAGTGGAGTTGTCGTCCATTGTAGATACTTTTTTCGATCGCCGCTGGATGATATTTAAGTTTGTTCTTGTAGGAACGCTGATTGGCATCATCGTGGCATTTTCCACGAAGCCGGTTTATGAATCAACGATGTTGATTCACGTAGAAGATGATAAACCGAATACGTCAAAGAATATGCTGGGCGACATTTCGTCGCTATTTGACGTAAAAGCTGCCGCTATTTCCGAAATGGAGATTCTCAATTCAAGACTAGTTATCTCGCGGGCTGTTGATAATTTAGGACTATATATCGGGGTTCAACCGCGCTATTTTCCATTGTTTGGAAAATGGATTGCAAAAAATAATGTTCAGCTTTCCGAGCCAGGATTATTTGGATATGGAGGGTACGTCTGGGGTAATGAGAGTATTAACGTATCGTCATTTTATGTACCGGATGCCGTACAGAATAAGGAATTTCTAGTCACCGTCGAGGCCGGAGGTACGTTCCGGATACAGCAACGTGAAGCAAATATCGATTTGGTTGGCAAGGTAGGAAGTGAACTGTCAGCTGAAATCAAGGATGGAAAATTCGAATTATTGGTCGGGCATCTGCACGCCAAGCCGGGGGCACAGTTTACGTTGAAATATATTCCAAAGGCTCAGGCGATAGAAGCCATTCAAAATGCGATGACAGTGGCCGAAAAAGGAAAGCAATCCGGGATTATCGGCGTGACATTGGAAGGCAACGATGCAAAGCTGGTCAACGACACTTTGATTGAAATCGGGCAGGAATATGTCAGCCAAAACGTAAAAAGAAAATTGGAAGAAGCTGAAAAATCTCTCGTTTTCCTGGATAAGCAATTACCCAATTTGAAGCAAAATTTGGAGCAATCAGAGAGCAAATATTACGAGTTCAGACATGCTCACGGAACTATCGATTTGGTAGAGGAAGCAAAATTGTCTTTACAGCAAGCGGTGACCGAAAAAGCGAAGAGACTTGAATTGCAACAGAAGCGGGAGGAATTGCTAGTGGGATTTACCCCTTCTCATCCGATTATCGTTGGTATAGACAAACAGATACAAAAAATGACATCAGAGATTAATCTGAGTACGGAAAAAATTAAAAAACTTCCATTTCTGGAAGAAGATTTATTGCGTCTGAATCGAGACATGAAGGTGAACACAGAATTGTATGCGGCACTGTTGAATTCGGCGCAGCAATTGCGTTTGATGAAAGCAGGAAAAGTGAGCAATGTACGTTTAATCGATGCTCCGATGTTGCCAGCTGATCCAGCAAGACCAAATCGTTCCAAAATTATTGGAATTTCTTTGTTAGTAGGGCTCTGTCTCGGTGTAGCCACCGCATTTTTTAGAAAAGCTTTTCATCATGGAATTGATAATCCCCAAAAAATTGAACAGATGCTGGGAGCGCGTGTGGTCTACGCGACCATACCGCACAGTAAAACGCAGGCGAAGCTGTGCAAGCAAATTCCAGGTCAATCTCGTGCATTACCAATATTAGCGAACGTTGAACCGGAAGATATCGCGATCGAAAGTTTACGATGCTTTCGCACGACGCTGCTATTTTCTATGCCGGACTTTAGAAACAATATTGTGTTGATCTCCAGCCCGACACGTGATCTTGGAAAATCATTCGTCACTGTTAATTTCGCTGCTGTGTTGGCTGCCAGCGGAAAAAGAGTCCTTCTGATTGATGCTGATTTCCGTGAGGGACATTTGCATCATTATTTTGAGGTGGATCGTCGCAACGGACTTTCCGAATCAATCGCCAATGTTTCCTTGCTGAAGCAAGCGATTCGTCAGAATGTTCAACCAAACCTGGATTTTCTTTCTACTGGCAATATTCCGCCAAATCCATCTGAATATTTATTACATCCCAATTTTAGCTCTGTGCTGCAATCGGTATCTTCTGAATACGACATCGTTTTGATTGATCCGCCTCCTGTTCTGATGGTATCGGATGTTCTGACGATTGCATCACATGCCGGATCCGTCTTTATTCTCACCCGGTCTGGTGTCACGACTGAATCTGAAATAAACGAAACAATTAAACGATTAAACCATGCGGGTATTACACCTCAAGGAATCCTATTTAATGATTTGAAATTACGTACGCATCAGTTCGATAAATACAGTTACGGAAACCACCAAATGTTACAACAGCCGGAATCGGTTGGTTTGCTGGGTTCGCATTCAAAGCGATAGCAACGTTATAGGGGCGTAGGGTCGGGGAAATTGTGATTGCTCCGCAATTCTCTACTTAGTTACAGCTTTATTCGTAAGCTCTTTGTTTCCATGAAGGCTAAATAAACGGGACGCGTAATGTCGACAACAATAAATCGAGTGATAGCTGATGCGAATTCGGCTCAAATAACGGTATCGAAGGTGGTACCTTACAGCACTATTTCGCTGGTTGATATTGATAAGGCAAATGATGTTTCAGTTAGTTGTTATGACGACGTACCTGAATTTGTCGAGTCAGAATTAGTGCGTTTATATGGAAATTTTTATTCCTCTCTATCGCATTTGAGGGAGCTTAAAAATTTCGACTGCGTAAACACGTATGTTGAGCGATTCAAAGGGAATATTATTTCTCTCATTCTCTTTCAACGGGAAAAATCGGTTGTAACTGTTTTTAATGAGGTAATTGCTATTTCTGATAATGAGGTAGAGCGATTCTCTCGATATATTTTTGATCATTTTAATGAGGTGGCCGTGATCAAATTTCGTGCAATTAGTACGGAAATGGATCACTTTGTATTTCCTTTTCAGCGATATAACTACCTTGAAGATATCGTGATTGATTTACCTCAGGATACTCAACTGTATCTCGCAAGTCTGGGTAAAAATTTACGACGAAATTTAAAACGATGTCAAAAAAAACTTGAGATTGAACATCCTTCTTTTTCTTTTCGCATGTCATTAGACGGTAGTGTGAAAGAGCAGGACATTCATGATGTTGTCGCCTTAAATAGAACCCGAATGCTTGAAAAAAATAAGGTGCCGGCTATTGATGAGGAGGAGACTGAACTGCTAGTGACGCAAGTGAGAGAAAGTGGCTTGGTTTGTATCGCGACTGTTGATGATCATGTTTGTGCTGGTGCCATTTGTTTTCGCACTGGAAAAAATTATTTTTTGACTGTTATTGCGCATGACTCAAATTACGATGTTTACAGTCTGGGTATGTTGTGTTGCGCCCATATGATTTGCGAATGCATTGATCGCGGGGGAAACGAATTTCATTTTTTATGGGGACGGTACGATTATAAATTTGCGCTGAACGGTATTCAGCGTGATTTATTCCAGGTCGTGATTTATCGTTCTAAATTTCAGTTTTTAATGCATCTTAAATTGGCCTTAATTATTTGGAAGCGTGCAAAAACTCGCCAAGCGGTTTTGTATTTGCAACAGATCAAAAAATCCAATGGATTGATGTCGAGACTGGCTATGCAATTTCTTAGCGCTATACGACGTATTTAAAAATAACGGATCACTAACCTCTATTCGCGTTGCGTTATGTTGTATCAGCGTTTCACGAATTACTTTGCAGAGTACATCTTATGTTTATTGATACACGAAACGTTGATACAGACAGCATTGTGAAGACCACGGTTTGCATCATAGGTGCTGGTGTGGCTGGCATCACCATGGCTCTTGAAATGGAGCGCTTTGGGATCGACGCATGCGTTCTCGAAAGTGGCGGATTAAAGCCGGATAGCCCAACGCGTGATTTGTACCGAGGTGAAGACATTGGCCTTCCGTATATCTTTGCAGACGGATGTCGTAGCCGTTTTCTGGGTGGAAGCAGCAACTGCTGGGGAGGCTGGTGTCGGCCGCTTGATCCATGGGATTTTGAGAAACGAGACTGGATTGAACATAGTGGATGGCCCTTCTCCTTGGATGAATTGATGCCGTTTTATGAGAGAACGCACGAACTATTAAAACTTGGCCCAAAAAATTTTGATCCCGCTTATTGGGAAAAAGCGATTAATCGACCTGACGTAAAACGCATGCCATTACCTAGCGGTAGGGTGCGCGATACGATTTCTCAATTCAGTCCGCCTGTCCGTTTTGGCAAACTCTATAGAAATGAGTTACGCAATTCGCGACATGTTCGTGTGTTCCTTCATGCGAACGTCATAGATATTGAGACAAAAAAATCAAGTCAATCTGTTTCTAGCGTAAAGGTGGCGACATTGACTGGTCGCAAGATGTCCGTGTTTGCCAAGATATTTGTCTTGGCCACCGGGGGCATAGAAAATGCGCGTTTATTGCTTGCATCAAATAAAACACATGCAAATGGCCTTGGAAATGCAAATGGGCTGGTCGGACGGTTTTTCATGGATCATCCACGAATGCAGTCAGGGAGCATTCGTTTTTCCAAGCATTGGGCTACCAATAAATTATTTGATATTAAATATCACTATATGAATTCTGCCGTGTCGGCACATGGCATTCATATTGCATCACAACTGGCACTTACACCTGAGGTACTCAAGGCTGAAAGACTGCTCAATGCGCGTGTATGGTTTTCTTCTGTTTTTCCTGGTGAAGGGTCTGAGGGGGCGCAGGCACTGTTTCGATGCAAGCAGGCTTTATTAAAAAAAGAGCAGGCTGGATGGAGTTTAAGTCGCGACATTGCCAGTATGGTTTCTCATCCTGTCGATACGGTCGGTTATGGCTTCACCAGATTTTTTCATCCACGATCATTGATCCGCGATGTGAAATTTCAAATTATAGTTGAGCCGGAACCTAATCCAAATAGCCGGGTAACACTATCGACGACAAATAAGGATGCATTAGGTATCCCACGTGTTCAGGTGGATTGGAAATTGGGATCGGCAGTGCAGCACACTTTAGACAGAACACTAGCAATTATCGCGGAAGAAATTCAACTAACTGGCGTAGCTGATGTGAAACTTGATCCGTGTATAGAAGGCAAACCGTGGCCATCAAGTCTCGAAAAAGAGGGGACGTGGCATCACATGGGAACGACCAGAATGCATGATTCACCCAAGCAAGGAGTTGTTGATCGTGACTGTAAAGTGCATGGGATGACTAACCTGTACATCGCTGGTAGTTCAGTTTTTCCGACTGCTGGGGCAAATTTCCCCACCATTACACTTGCGGCCTTGACTTTTAAATTGGGGCAACATATTCACCATATAATTCATGAGCCGATGGCGGTCGTTGAGACGCCAGTAGAAACCTTGGTAGCTTAATCTGTTTGCGTAGAATCGCCGATTACCTGATGCCTATTTAATGCAATTTTCTGTCACTGCAATTGTTCATGTTCAAGGATTCTGACTACAGTACTCTCACTTCATAAAAAAACCGCTATCTATATTTCCCTATGTTTTGACTGCACACGTTTTGGATTTTCGTGTGCTTTTTTTTGTTCAATTTCCCCATACCCCCTAATCAGCCTTTTTGTCTTCATTGAGTAAGTTTTGCTCGCAAGCGATGCTTTTCATGGGCGGTGTCTTTCTCTCTATTCACAATTCTTGCTATCGGTGGCGCGATCTATTTTTATCGATTGCTCGATTTTACCGCCCCATTTTTTTGTAAATAGACGTTAATATAAAACCATGGTCATTTCACAATGTGAAATATTTCTTGCTTTCGGTGAACATCAAAACTAATATGGCTGCAAAGAAAATATATTCTTTTATGTTTGTAGTGCTACTTATTTAAGCATTTGAGACGTGTTGAAAAACCATGAATATTTCACAATGTGAAATATTTCTTGCTTTCGGTGAACATCAAACTTAATATGGCCGCAAAGAAAAATAATCTTTTAATCGAAGTTGTTGTGAAAGTGATTTATGAATAAGCGTATTTTTAACAAAGAAACATGTACTGGCATCCTGTCAGTTAGTTTGACGATTGGCCTTGCCTCGCAAGTCGCCATCCCCTTAACCGCTTCCGCCGCTTCAGTGGAAATCAAGGCTGCAAGTTGCTCCGCAGCGAACGTGCAAAGTGCCGTCAATTCGGCAGCTTCCGGTACGACCGTCCTTATTCCTGCGGGTGATTGCAGTTGGAACGGATCGCAAGTTACCGTTCCTGCTGGCATCAATTTGCGTGGTGCTGGAAAGGACTTAACGATCATTCGCCGGGCAGGAACGGTCCCTGATACGACGTATCTCATTTCACTTAATTGTTCTAATGGACAAAGTGCAGTTCTCTCAGACCTGACTTTGGCTGGTAATGGCAATACCAACATCAATGACAAAGGTCTTGGGTTGATGCAAGGATGTGTGGATTTCAAAGTTTTCAACGCAAAATTTACAAAATTTGGCGGCGCTGGTATTGAAATCGATGGTGCAATTGCGCAGCGCGGAGTTATTTTTAATAGCGAATTTATAGCCAATAACAGAATTGGCGCAGGCTATGGCGTGGCTATTCTTGCGGATGGCTCCTGGCCAGCGCTTAACTTGGGAACGCAGAATGCGGTGTATCTCGAGAATAACAATTTCCAGGGCAATACCACCAATGTCGCATCGAATGACTCGGCCAGATTTGTATTTAGGTACAACAAGGTAGTGGCAACCGACAGCACAAAAGACTTTGCAATGGTAAACGCTCGTGGTCTTTCTTCTGCACCCCATGGTTCTCGTAGTTGGGAAATATACAATAACCAATTTTCAGCAAGCCTGACAGCGGGTTCGGCCCGGACTGCGATTAGTATCAAAGGTGGCGATGGTGTTGCTTTCAATAATACGATGACAGCCAATATCGCCCGGCCAATCGAGTTGGATGTTGACGGTTTTAGTTGTGGCAAATATCCTGGGCAGGATCAAACACGCAGCGCCTACTTTTGGAACAATACTAGTAATACGTATCCAAGTGGCATTGCAAACAATTGTCCTTCCTCAGTCTCTCTGGGACGAGATTATTTTACGACTGCCAAGCCTGGTTATACACCATATACCTATCCACATCCTTTACGTACGGTAACGACGGCACCGGCTCCTGCACCTACCTGTAGCTATCCAAAACTGGTATGGGGCCGCATGTATGTCACAGGTGAGATTGTTACTCATCCAGACAATGGAAAATTGTATAAGGCGACGCATGACAATCCTGCGTATGACCCAGCAATAAGCACTTATTTCTGGAGTCTATACACTTGCACTGGAGGTACAACGCCAACGCCAACGCCAACGCCAACGCCAACGCCAACGCCAACGCCGACGCCGACGCCGACGCCAACGCCAGCTCCTGGTCCAGTGATTAACGTGCCGAATTGTTCGTATAGCGCGGTACAGTCTGCTGTAAATAGTGCTGCTTCCGGTACTACCGTTAATATTCCGGCGGGTGACTGCAGTTGGGGTACGCAACAATTGAATGTGCCTGGTGGTGTGTATCTGCAAGGTGCAGGTCAAGATGCAACCATTATTCGCCGTGTCGGAGCTGTGTCCAACACTGCCTATTTAGTCGCGTTTAATTGCTCCAATGGCAAACCAGCCAGGTTCAGCAAAATAGGCTTGATTGGTAACGGAAACGGATCTATTCAGGACAAGGGAATAGGATTACTGAATGGATGTCAGGACTTTAGAGTTTCCAATTCCAAATTCAGCAAATTTATTTTCAGTGCGGTATATGTGGGCGATGCACCGAATCAGCGTGGTGTTATCTATAGCAATTACTTCATTAATAACTACAGTCCAGATCTGAAAAACCTCGGATACGGCGTTGTTGTCTATGGCGGTGGCGCTTGGCCGGCATTAAGCCTTGGTTCTGCTAATGCTGTTTATGTAGAGGATAATTATTTTTCGGGTAACCGTCATAATATTGCTTCAAACAACGGCTCTGTTTATGTGTTCAGACACAATACCGTGATTGGCACCGATGCAGCTAAAGACTATGCGATGACCGATGCACATGGTGTCTCATCATCCAGTCGTGGTTCCCGCAGTTATGAGATCTACAATAATGACTACTCGACGAATATCAGCGGTGGATTGCAGCGCAGCGCAATTGGTATCCGTGGTGGTGATGGCGTGATCTTCAATAATACTTCGACAGCGACAATTAGCAGAACTATTGAACTGATGACGGAGGGATTTTCTTGCGGAGCTTATCCTGGACAGGATCAAATCAGATCGGCTTATATCTGGAACAATTCATCGAATTCCAGCAATGGGTACACAACTAACGGGATCGACAATACCTGTCCATCTTCGATTGGTCTGAATCGGGATTATTTCCTTTCTGCCAAACCCGGTTATACGCCTTATACGTATCCTCATCCATTGAGAACCGCGCCCTGATTCAATACACCGATTTAAGGCAATCTAATTGATAGTGCATTAATTAAGTAAATGACCAAAGCGAACACCGCGTTCTCTCTAGAGAACCGGTGTTCGTGGCGGTTTACCGGCTCCTGATTTTTTGCATCAGTAATTGTTTTGACAGCCCCAAGACGAACAAAGTATTGGTGATCAAATAGCGCATGAATAAACGTCTTGGTTCAGAAATTAATCGATATAGCCATTCAAAGCCGTGTCGCTGCCAGGATAACGGTGCACGTTTGATGGTGCCAGCATGGTAGTCGAAAGCGGCACCAACACCGATCATGACAGCATTAATCCGACCGCAATGTGCAGCCATCCATCGTTCTTGCTTGGGACATCCCAATCCAACGAACACCACATGCGCACCAGATTGCTTGATCAGATTTATTTCGGCCTCATCTTCTTCCAGAGTAAGCGGGCGAAATGGCGGTGAATATGCACCAGCAATGCGCAATCGCGGGAATTCACTATTAATTGATACAATTAATTTACTTAAGGTATCGTCGTTACTGCCGTAAAAAAAAACTTGCTGATCCAGTTCCTCTGCTTTTTTCAAGTAGCGCCACATTAAATCCGGGCCATTAATTCGCTCTTGAGTTTCAAAACCGGAATGTCTCAGTACCCAGGCAACAGGCGCACCATCCGGTGTAGCCATATCCGCACTATTAATCACCCTATTAAAATCTGGATCCCGCGCAGCAGTCACAACGGAGTGCACATTGCAAATGCAGACGTAGCGGGACTCGTGCCGCTGTCCCCACTCTTGAATCTTCTGGATGGCATCATCCCATGTGATGTGACTGATATATGCGCCTAATACCGGAAAGCGTTTAATGCTCATGCTGGACTCCATTGGTGGCTACAGCGTTCTGGTAAATATCCATCAGAATCTTGTAGTTTCGTTCAGGGGTGTATTTGCTTCGATAGTCCTGGTAGGCAGCTCGCCCCATTTCTATCATTTGATCAGGATGTTCATGCGCCCATAAAATCTTTTTAGCAAGGTCGTTCGCATCACCGGGAGTAAACAACAGTCCATTTACACCGTCAGTCACCAACTCTGCCAATCCGCCGTGACGGCTCGCAATCACAGGAACACCACAAGAAAAAGCCTCCGCCGCGGCCAAACCAAAAGTTTCATAACAGGTGCTTGGCGCGACCAAAAATAAAGTCGAATGCAATAATGAAAAAATCTCGGCTGAATTTTTTTTTGCAAGATAATCGTTTGCGAATGCACGACTAACTTCTGAAGATAGTGGCCCGCTACCCACTACCTTTACGGACAAGGAAGTGTTCATATTTTTTTTTTGAACCATTATTTCCTGTATGGCTTCTATTAGAGTCGCGATCCCTTTTTCCTCTGATAGTCGTCCGACAAACAGGCCGTCACGCCGCGATTCCCAATTTGGCGTATGGCTGGGATTGACAAAATTGGGCTTGATATGAATTCGATCTGCCGGTAACCCGCCAGCAATAAATTTTTCGCGACAAAAATGATTCATTGCAATATAAGCCGCAACACGACGCTGATACGTTCCAATAGTGCGATGGGTGGTCAGCATGTTTGTTACTACTGCTGATTGCAATGTTGATGCGTGGTAGCAACGTCGAGTTACTGCGCGCCAGGGAATTTTTCCAAGGCAGTCTTCGCAAACTTTTCCGTCGCGCAAAAACATTGCTTGTGGACAGAGAAGCCGAAAATTATGCAGCGTCTGTACTATTGGAATTTTTTTAGCTGAGGCAAACCAATATAAAGAGGGCGAAATAAGTGGAAACGTATTGTGTGCGTGAATAATATCGGGCTGAAATTTTTTGCATAGTAGTTCCATTTCGTCGATAGATCGACTTGACCATATCGTCGAAATTGCCGTTAAAAAAGAGGATTGACTTGTAATTTCGCTGTTATCTCTGCGATACTCAATGACTTCATTTCCACGGGATCGCAGCAGATCGATCTCTGCTTTCACTGCAGTATCTTCGCCGCCTGCTTGTTGGTAGGAATTATGGGCAAGCAAAATTTTCATGAAATATCGCTCGTTGTTTTCCTACGGATGATTAGAATTTTTTGATGATGCTTCATCATTGAAAAAATAATTGGTGCCAGCTGAAGGAATCGAACCCCCTACCTCTTGCTTACTATTCAAGTGCTCTACCGGATGAGCTAAGCTGGCAAAACTATTCAAATTGACTGATGCTTGCAGGTCAAATTGATATATTTTTCATCGTATTTATTTCATCACGATTGGTTCTATTAAACGCCAAAATTAGTGTTGTCGATTGATATTTCTCAAAAGAGGGGTCACCACTATTTACGTGAAAGAATGGCCGGAATTTTTTTGCTGAGTGGCACTTGCGATGAAGGCGAATACGCTTTCACCTGTATCGTGGGAACGTCGCCAGCCTGCCTAAGAGCGGAGTGGGTCCAGTCATCACGAGTAAATGGCTGATCGTGGCCAGACAGGTAAAGTGACAAATTAATTATCCAATGCTGTGTTGGCGTTGGTTTAAGGTAGGGTGTAATAACGAGAGGCATTAGCGCAACCATGATCAGTGGTGGATAGAATGAAATGTTATTCCAATTTCGCAAAAGAAAAATAAAACAAACACTCACTGCTGCTCCCAAGATCCAGCCAGCAATAACCTCTGACCATGAATGAACATGTAGTAACAATCGAGAAATGCCGACGATAGTTCCTACGGTTGTGCAAATAACGAGTGAAGTGATTTGTGTGGAGAAGTGGTTTTTTTTTGCAGCTAGATAGCCGAGTACCGGGAAAATTGCCATGGCGCGCATTGCATGGCCGCTAAACCCGGTAAAGTCGAGCGCCTGATGTCCGATTCCCCATCCGACAAATGCGATCTTGCTTACGACAACCAGACCCAGGCCAAAAACAAATAGAATAGCCCACAACATGGCGAGTTGCCATGCACGCCGAACGATAAAAAGGATGGCGATACCGACAGCAAGTGGTGCTGTGGCTGCAATGTCTCCAAGGTTACTAATCGTAGTCCAATAGATCATATATATTGAGAGAATTAAAAAGCCTTCGCAATTGTGCGAGAACGCCACGATGTTGTCGTGCCTTGAATGACAATGTTTTAATGCCGGATTAATGAGTGAAATAAAGTCGAGGCGTTTGTGCGTATAGCGGTTGAAAGAAGACAGGATATTTTCTTCGAAGATGCTTGGAAATGTGTGATATTTATCAATCGATCTCTATCTCATTGAACAAGACCTAGCTTATACAAGTGATGAACGATTCAAGCGAATCGTTTGCCTGCTTGATGCGATCACAATATCGACACAACTAAGTTCGTTACGCCGGCGGCCAATCGATTGGATGTTAAAGAACAGTCGATCGCCAAAAAACTCCCCTTTCTAGATTGATTATTCGCAAATTCAAGTCATTACGATAACTCTATTATTAAAATATACAGATATCGAACTGATTGAAATAATGAACAAGAAATTCATCGCAAGCGGTGGCGGTGCAGTTTCCTTAATACGACTATGGCTCATTGAAAGGAAATTATATGGCGCACGAAAAAAAACATGTGGATGAGGTCGGTGAATATGATCCAAATCATCTAATTGACTCATTGATTGAGCGGCTTGAACTTAGAAATGATGCGGCTTTATCACGCGCACTCGGCGTAGAACCACCTGTGATTAGTAAAATTCGCCATAGAAGATTGGCGATCGGCGCGTCTATCCTGATCCGCATGCACGAAGCTAGTGATATCGCTATAAACGAATTGCGAGCCATGATGGGAGATCGGCGCGAGAAATTCCGCATTGAACATGCCAAGGCGAGTGCAGGCCATCGCAACAAATAAATGCTGAATGTCGCGTTTCAGCTGTGTTTGAGCGATGGTACTTCTATGCAGTTAGTTTCTCTTGTAACTATCTTCAAAGCGGACAATATCATCCTCTCCAAGGTAAGCGCCGGACTGCACCTCGATTAGCTGCAGTGATACCTTACCTGGATTTTCGAGACGATGTTTTACGCCAATCGGAATATAAGTGGATTCATTTTCAGAGAGCAAACTGACGCTTTCTCCGCAGGTGATGCGTGCGGTACCTGTAACGACGATCCAATGTTCGGCGCGATGATGATGCATTTGTAGCGAAAGTTGACCTCCTGGTTTTACCGTCAGCCGTTTGACCTGAAATCGCTCGCCTGTGTCGATACCCTCATAGCTGCCCCAAGGTCGATGCACCATTTTGTGATTAATATGTTCATTGCGATTTTTTTGCTGTAGTTCGCTGACAATTTTTTTGACCGCTTGATCGTGGTCTTTGTGTGCGACTAGTACCGCATCTTTAGTCTCTACAATGATGAGATCCCGCAAGCCGAGCGCTGCGACAAAGCGGCTCTCTGCCCTTATCAGAGATCCTTGTACGTCATCCGCAAATATGTCACCGCGTAATACATTGCTCTCGTCGTCAGCCGCATCACGCTGGAACTCATATAGGGCAGACCACGAGCCAAGGTCGGTCCAGCCAATATTCGACTCTATCACTGCCGCATGACGGGTATTCTCCATCACAGCGTGGTCAATCGACTCTGCGGTACATTTTTTGAATAATTCCTCGTCAAGACGGCAGAAATCAAGATCTCGAAACGCATCTCTAAAAGCATGTTCACATTGCGCTGCGATCGCAGGACGAAACGTGATAAGTTCCTCGATATAGCGAGCCGCTTTAAACAGAAACATACCGCTATTCCAATAAAATTCTTTCGTGGAGACGAAGTGTTTGGCGGTGTCCAGATCTGGTTTTTCGATGAACTGATCAACCATGAAACAAGTATTAATGTCGTCGATGGCTGCACCCCGGCGAATATAGCCAAAGCCTGTTTCTGGCGTCGCTGCAGTAATTCCGAAGGTAGTGAGGAATCCTTTTTCTGCCGCTTGTGCCGCTAAGCCGATAGCCTTATAAAATGCAGGAACATCGACAATGACATGGTCGGCAGGCAATACTAAAATCATCGCGTCTGGATCATGCTTTAGTAAATAATAGGCGCCGCAAGCGATAGCTGGCGCCGTATTGCGTCCTTCTGGTTCCAATAATATATCAAGCGGCTTGACGTTGATTTCTCGTAACTGCTCGGCTACCAGAAAACGGTGTTCAGCGCCGCAAACAACTAGTGGTTGCATTAATCCAGGATAGCTCGTGAGGCGCAATATGGTTTCTTGCAGCATGGTGCGGTTGGATACTAACGGTAGTAACTGTTTTGGCAACACCTCCCGCGACAACGGCCATAATCGTGTACCAGACCCGCCTGCAAGTATCAGAGGATAAATGTTCATGACGTCACCATATTAAATGTGTTGAATTTTTCTGGACGGCGGCCGCGGCGGCGATCGCGCGCGTTTCCCCAATCGTTTTCTTTGCCATCCGACAGTTCGCGCATTTTTCCCTGCCGATCCACGCAATAATTTCCAAAAACGACTAATTCGTTTAAGTGAACATCCGGCAATACACGGGTGTAATTGAAAAGGACACTGCGCACCACTTCCGAACCGGCGCATAGGTGGCTGCCGTGCCCAATCCACGTCGGTCCAATAATTTTGCAGTTTGATTCAATGTGGCAGCCTGAACCGATATAGACAGGTCCTTCTATGACTGTCCCTTGCCAGTCGATGCGTGTATTCAAGCCTGCCCGGATGCCTTCCGCAATTTCAGTGCCGGGTATTTTCATTTCTGCCACCTCTCCTCGCATGACGTTTTGCAGGACGCTCCAATAATCGCTGATGGTGCCAATGTCGAGCCAATTAAAAGCCCCCTTTTGGGCGAAAAAAGGGATCCCATAATTAATCAAAAGAGGAAAAAGTTGCGAGCCTATGTCGAAGCTTGTTCCAGCTGGAATTAAATTGATGATTTCAGGTTCAAAAATATAGATACCTGTACTCGCCATATTCGATAGGGCGTTTTCTCTTGACGGTTTCTCCTGAAATGAACGTACACGACCATCTTCAGAAGTAACGACTACACCGTAGTCAGATACTTTGTTCCAGGGAACTTCTTTTGTGATGACCGTGGCTAAGGCACCTTTTTTTCTGTGTTCCAAAAGGGCGGCTTGCAAATCCAGATCAGTGAGTGCATCACCACACATGACGATAGTAGTCTCATCAAAAAAATTCCCAAAATCCTGAATTTTTCTTATTCCGCCAGCAGAGCCTATCGGCTGCGGGATGACTTGCCCAACGTTATTCACATAGCCTTCAAAAGAATAGCCAATTTGGGCTCCATACTGATTACCGTCGCCAAAGTATTCTTCAATTTTTTCGTGTAAATAACTCACGTTAACCATTATTTTGTTCACGCCATGCGCCACCAAATGTTCTATCAAATAAGCCATGACGGGCTTGCCCAAAATGGGGACCATAGGTTTGGGAAGCTCATACGTCAATGGCCGAACACGGGTACCTTGTCCCGCAGCGAGAATTATTGCTTTCATTGGCTACCTCGTTAAATATGAAATTGCACCAAAAACTCAAATTTGTGTCTTAAAGTTGCGTATATTTTCTCGTCGTTTTGTTTATATTTATCTGAATAAGCAGGGCATTTGACGCGTCGGAAAATTACAAAATAATCGATTGTCAGCATCGTTATGTAGCGTAGAGAGAATTAATTTTCGCCGATTGTTTTCTCGCGTACATTGATAATTCGCATGTGATTTTTATTTCAATTTCTGCACCTGAATACGCGTGAAGCGATGCTTTAACCCAGATTTTCCATTAGGATTTGCGCTGATGACGGATGCACTTTTCGAGATGGTTTTGATGCGAATGAGGCACCAATAGCTAGCTATTGGCAACGAAGAGCAGCAAAAGTAGCCGAAAATGCGCCGTCAGCACGCAAATAGCACCGCAGGTGCGCCTAATGGAAAATCTGGGTTTAAGTGAATGCGGGATAGAAATTACTTTCCATCAGACATCAGTGATGCACACACAAATTTCAAGTGACTATCGAACTTTGTATGTGCATCGCTGATGGGATCGAACTGGATTGGTCAGAAACTCGCTGGTAAGGCATACGGTTTAATTTTGCTATTCTCGAATAGAAATGTACGCGCGCAGAGCGCAATCGCCAGGTCATTGAGTTATTTTTTGGAGGTGAAATTTGAAAAACTATACCTGCAGGAAGTATGTTTGATCTTTGTCGGCCACGGCGAGAAGCTTGAGTGGCAACAGGAATTCAGCGCTTCGCCTGTCACATGCGATTGAATGAATTCAAGTAATTTGTGCCGCCGGAGCATGGCGGCACAGTTTTCTGATTGTTGGTAGGTGAGATTTCCTTGAACTTAACCTGGCCAGGTTAAGATGAAAGGAATATTTTAGAAAAACAGTCATTCATATTTACGCGCATCATCAATAACCTTGCCATCATTGGCCAGACTACCCGGAGCAACGAAGACCACTTCACCACGCAGTTTGGTGATTTCACGGATGTTGAGCACCATTGCCGCCTTCAGATTGTTGTCGGGAGTAGCGGTTTCGCAATGCAATGTCATTGCATCATTGGCCATCTCACCGGTGATAATCAAACGCGCTTTGCTGATTTCCGGATGTCGTCTGAGTATGTCTGCGACTTGTGATGGATGCACAAACATACCCTTGACCTTGGTGGTTTGGTCGGCGCGCCCCATCCAGCCCTTGATGCGGGTACTGGTACGCCCGCATGGCGACATTCCGGGCAAGATGGCGGACATGTCGCCAGTGCCAAAACGTATCAATGGGTAATCTGGGTTGAAGGATGTAATGACTACCTCGCCAACTTCGCCTTCTGCCACCACATCACCGGTACCCGGGCGTACGATTTCAAGTATCAGATCTTCATCAAGCAGCATACCGGGGTTAACTTTTCCATCGGTTTCAGATTCGTAAGCGATATTGCCAATATCTGCCGAGGCATACATTTGTAGCACATGCGCTACGCCATGCTCCTGCAACCATTTACGTAGCGATGGTGGCAGGGCTTCCGCGCCTACCACTGCGCGTTGTACGCTGGAAATATCTGCGCCTAGTTCCAGGGCCTTTTCAATAATGATTTTTAAGAAGCTGGGTGTGCCGATATACGCATCTGGGCGTAATTCGGCCATCGCCTGCACTTGTAGTTCGGTCTGCCCGCTGCCGGCGGGGATGACCACGCAGCCAAGTCTGGTGGCAGCGCTTTCTACCATGTAAGCGGCTGGCGTAAAGTGATACGAAAAACAGTTTTGCAGCAGGTGACCAGAACGCAGGCCAGCCGCATGCAGCGGCCGGGCGAAGCGCCACCAATCTTGCCCGCGACCTTGCGGATCAAAGATGGGGCCGGGCGACATGAAGATGCGTTGCAGCTGATTGCTAGGCGTGGTGTTGAGACCGCCAAAAGGTAAACATTGCTTTTGTAAATTTTTTAAATCCGATTTGCGGGTGACAGGTAATTGCGCCAATGCAACTCGGCTTCTGATATCGGCCGCTGTTACACCATGCAATATGCTTGCCCAGCCGCTGGCTGTTTGTGCCTGGGCGATGAGTTGCGGCAGGCGTGTCATCAATGCCTGCTCGCGGCTTTGCGGGTTGCGGGTTTCCAGCGCGTCTAGGTATTCACTCATTTGAGGTCTCGTTTTTCTGTGCGTAGAGGGTCTAACAATTGTTTATGCTAGCCAGCGCTTGCGGCGGCGATAAAATTTCATTTCGCGGAAGCTCTTGCGTCCTGTGCCAGAGACGCCTAGATAGAACTCCTTGACGTCTTCATTGCTTGCCAGATCCTTCGCATCTCCTTCCATCACGACGCGACCATTTTCTAAAATATAGCCAAAATCGGCATAACGCAAAGCGGTATTCGTATTTTGTTCTGCCAGTAAAAACGAGACGTTTTCCTTGACGTTCAGACTTTTTACAATTTCAAAAATCTCTTCCACCAATTGCGGCGCGATACCCATGGATGGTTCATCGAGCAAGATCATCGATGGTTTGGCCATCAGGGCGCGGCCTATCGCGCACATTTGCTGTTCTCCGCCCGAGGTGTAGCCTGCCAGCGAGCTGCGGCGTTGTCGCAAGCGCGGGAAGTAGTGGTACACCATCTCCAGTGATTCTTTTAGCTCGGCACGAGAAATCTGGCGCGTGTAGGCACCTGTCAGCAGATTTTCTTCGATGCTGAGGTGGGCAAAACAATGACGGCCTTCCATCACCTGTGACAGCCCACGTTTGACCAATTCGTTCGGCGTGAGATGATCAACACGCTGACCCTTGAAGCTAATGTCGCCTTTGGTAATGTCGCCACGCTCATTGCGCAATAAGGTCGAAATTGCCTTAAGCGTGGTGGATTTCCCCGCACCATTCGCTCCCAATAAAGCAACGATTTTTCCTTCAGGAACCTGTAGCGAAATTCCCTTCAATACCAGGATCACGTGATCGTAAATCACCTCGATATTGTTCACGCTCAGATAGGCGGGAATCACCGCAGTGCTGCTGGCGTTGGGAATAGTTTGCGTTGTCATGCTGTTCTCATGTTTAAAAATCTTTAAAAAATCCCACTCCCGATCTGAGTAGCAGCAGCTTCATACTCGGGAGTGGCAAAACCCACTGGAAAACGCTTAATTATTTCAACTTGTTAAATCAAATTACCAATTCAACACTTTATTTCAAGCAGGCTGGGGTGATCTTTTTCTCTGCCGCATATTTAGCCGAAGATTCTTCCAGCAAGGCACGGGTAAGTGCTTTGTCACCGGTCATCCAGTTTGGTGTAATGGCCTTCCATTTGTCACCTGTCCATTGCTGTACCTTGACCGCGCCTGAGCCTTCATGATCATCGCAGGAAGTCTTGACAGGCGGGAACATGCCGAGTGCACCCAAGGTTTTTTGCTTGGCTTCGTTGACGTCAAGATTTTCAAAACCCCAACGGATCTGTTCACCCGTCATAATTTTGCCTTTACCGTATTTCTCTTGCGCTTTCACGATGGCTTCTGTCCAAAGGATAGCGGCGGTCACACCGCGCATGTGATACACAGAACCCACGCGGCTCTTGTCGCTCAGGTTACCTTTGCCAGCTGCATAGACCTTGCTGCGAATTTCATCTAGCACAGGGTAATTGCCCGGTGTGTTGAAGGTCATGGTGGTATAGCCTTTAGCTGCATCGCCAGCAGGTATGACATCTTCTTCAGAGCCGGCCCACCATACGCCCAACATTTTGTCGCGTGAGAAGCCATTGCGTTGCGCGGTTTTGATCGCTACCGCGTTCATCACACCCCAGCCCCAAAGAATCACGTAGTCTGGATTGGCCTGACGGATTTGCAGCCATTGCGATTGCTGCTCATTACCAGGATGTGCGACCGGGATCTTGATGAGTTCAAAGCCATATTGCTTGGCTTGCGCTTCAAGCACTGGCAGCGGTTCTTTACCAAAGGCGGAATCGTGGTACAGATGGACAATTTTCTTGCCCTTGAGTTTGTCCATGCCACCAGATTTTTCGCCCAGATATTTGGTCATGGCCGCAGCCTGATTCCAATAGCTGGTAATCAGAGGGAAGATGTAAGGAAAAACCTTGCCGTTTGCCGCATCAGAGCGGCCATAGCCCAACGTTGTCATTGGGATTTTATCTTCGGCAACACGATCCAGAATGCCGTAAGCGATACCGGTAGAGAGCGGCTCAATCAGCGAGGCACCGCCATTGTTTTTCTTCAGGCGCTCATAGCACTCAACACCGCGCGAGGCGTTGTATTCGGTCTCGCATTCTTCCCAGGAAATCTTCACGCCATTCAAACCGCCTCTGGCATTGATGAGATTGAAATAATCGATCGCACCACCATAAAACCCGGAACCGCCTGCTGCATAAGGGCCAACGCGGTAAGAAAGAATAGGGATATATTGTTCTTCAGCCTGCGCCACGCCAATCGCGCTGATGGCAGTAAACAGTGCAGTGCCGAGTAATAAGGATTTAATCAGTTTCATGTTGTCTCCTAGTAGGTTGCTACATACGGGTTGGGTAAAACGTAAGGTTTGATGGCTTGATTTTTATTTGCCACAACCTCTTTATTATTAATCGAAAAAAACTAGTGCGGGAAAGGCCAGAGCCGCAATTTTTCCTTGGCGATTTGCCACAGGCGCGCCAGACCATGCGGTTCAACGATCAGGAAGAAAATAATTAGGGCACCAAATACCATCAGCTCTAAATTGGATGCCACATTGGTCGGCAACGACAAGGCATGGGCGATCATATTGAGCGCAATCGGCAGCAGAATGATGAAGGCAGAACCGAGGAAAGAACCGAGTATCGAGCCGACACCGCCGATGATGATCATGAACAAAATGCGGAAAGATAAATCCAGGTTATAGGCTTCAGGTTCCACCGTGCCGAGATATGCATAAGCGTACAAGGCACCGGCTACACCGCAATAAAACGAGGACACGGCAAATGCCAGCAATTTGGTGCGCATCAAGCGAAAGCCGATGACTTCTGCCGCCACGTCCATATCGCGTACTGCCATCCACGAGCGCCCGACGTTGGAGCGCACCATATTTTTGGCCAGCAATGCCATCACGCAGACGATAGTCAGGGTAAGCAGGTATTTTTTGACTGGTGTATTAAAACTCATGCCAAGGATCACCATCTCTTGCGCCGTAATCACGCCGGATGAACTGTAGTTGGTGAACCATTGCACCTTGGTCAGACACCACACCACGAAGAATTGCGTGGCCAGAGTTGCGGCAGCTAAATAAAAACCACGGATGCGTAGCGAAGGCAGGCCAAAGGCGATACCGACCATTGCCGCAGACAAGCCACCCAAGGCAAAACCTAGCAGCAGAGGGATGCCAGGAATACGTAGGATAAAGTTATACGAGGCAAAAGCACCGACCGCCATGAAAGCTGCGGAACCTAGCGACAATTGCCCGGCATAACCGGTCAGGATGTTCAGCCCCAAAGCCGCCAGAGAAAAGATCAGGAAGGGGATCAGAATCGCGGAGAATGCGTACGGAGACGCGAGGAACGGCACCACCAAAAATGCCAGCGCCAGAATCAATGCCATGCCTATCCTGTCTTGCCGGATAGGGAAGATCTGGTTGTCCGCAGCATAGCTGGGTTTGAATTGACCTGCTTCACGGTAGAACATGAATTTCCTTTATTTTCAATTTCAGCCACGCACTGTTCATGCGGGTTTTCAGGCATTTATGCTCTGTAGGGCGCATGGATATTGCGTATTCATTTTAAAAAACTTAAATATCAAATCCGCCGGATAATTTTCTCGCCAAACAAGCCTTCCGGGCGTACCAGCAAAAACAGCAACGCCAGCACATACGGAAACCAGCCTTCAATACCGCCGCCTACCAGTGGGCCGATATACACCTCAGCTAATTTTTCTGACGCCCCAATAATCAGGCCGCCGACAATCGCGCCAGGTACTGAAGTAAAGCCGCCCAAGATCAATACGGGCAACGCCTTTAACGCGACAAAGGTGAGAGCAAATTGCACGCCATTCCTGGCGCCCCACAACAAGCCAGCCACCAGCGCGACAAAGCCGGCTACAGCCCAGACGATGCCCCAGATCTGCTGCAAGGGAATGCCGACTGCCAGCGCCGCCTGGTGATCATCTGCCACCGCACGCAAGGCACGGCCGATCTTGGTTTTGGAAAATAGCAACGCCAGACCCGTCACCAGAATCGCGCATATCATGGCGGCGATCACATCGAATTGCGAGACGATAATGTTGTATTTTTCCAGCAGCCACTCAATTGGCACATCTTCAATTGGCAGCGTCAGTTTGTGCGGTTGCGAGCCCCATAATAATTGCGCCAGGCCTTCGATGAAAAATGTCAGGCCGATGGTTGCCATGAACAGGGTAATCTCAGGTTGATTTACCAGCGGGCGCAACACCACACGTTCAATTGCCAGGCCAAGCGCGACCATCACCATCATCGTGATGGGAATCGCCAGCCATAAAGACAGGCCGAATTCTTCTGTTAGCCCGACACAAGTGAGCGCCGCAAAAAATACCATCGCACCCTGTGCAAAGTTAAACACGCCGGAGGCTTTGTAAATCAGCACGAAGCCCAGTGCCACCAGTGCATACATCACACCTGACAGCAGGCCGCCGATCAGGACTTCAAAGAAAAAATTGATATTCATAATGATTGATAGTCTCTTTGAAATTTTCTAATGTGCTACGCCAAGATAGGCATTGATGACTTCCTGATTTGCCAGCACCTCGGCTGGCGTGCCGTCGCCAATTTTCTTGCCATAATCGAGTACCACTACGCGATCCGAAATATCCATCACCACGCCCATGTCATGTTCGATCAATACAATAGTGGTGCCTAGCTGATCATTGACATCGAGAATGAAACGGCTCATGTCCTGCTTCTCTTCCACGTTCATGCCGGCCATCGGTTCATCGAGCAAGAGAATTTCAGGTTCCGCTGCCAGAGCCCGCCCCAGCTCTACGCGTTTTTGCAGTCCGTAAGACAAGCGTCCTACCGGTGTTTTGCGGATGTGCTGAATTTCTAGGAAATCGATGATCTCCTCGACTTTTTCGCGGTGCGCTATTTCTTCCTTTTGCGCCGGCCCCCAGTACAGCGCCTGCATCAGAAAATTGCTTTTCATCTTCAGGTTACGACCGGTCATGATGTTATCGAGCACGCTCATGCCTTTGAACAAGGCGATGTTCTGAAAGGTGCGCGCGATGCCGCTTTTGGCGGCGGCATAGGTATTCATGTCTTTGCGATGCACGCCGCGATAGGTAATCTCGCCTAGCTGCGGGCGATATACGCCGTTGATCACGTTCAGCATCGAACTTTTGCCGGCACCGTTGGGCCCGATGATGGCGCGGATTTCGTGTTCCTTGACGTTAAAGGAGATATTGGTCAAGGCCTTGACGCCGCCGAACGACAGCGAAATACCTTGTAAATCCAAAATCACTTCGCCGATTTTTCTGTTATGTGTGATTGTCATTGCGATCGTTATCTCTATGCTGCATCTTTGACTGGGGCGAATGTCTTGACATCCACAATGCGCAGATCGGCTGCCACCATACCCTTGCGGCCATCTTCAAACTTGACCTGGGTTTCTATGTATTGCGACGCTCTGCCGGAATACAGGGCGTCAATCAGTACCTTGTATTTTTCTTCGACAAAACGTCTTCTCACTTTGCGGGTACGGGTCAGTTCATCGTCGTCAGGATCAAGTTCCTTGTGCAAAATCAGGAAGCGATGGATCTGCGTGCCTGACATTAATTCCTCTGTCGCCAGATCGGCATTGACTTTTTGTATGCATTCTTCGATCAGGTCATAACCCTCTTTTTTGCCCGCCAGGTCGGTGTAGCCTGAGTAAGCAATACCGCGTCGCTCGGCCCAATTCCCTACCGCTTCCATGTCGATATTGATGAAGGCGCAGACCATATCGCGCGCTTGTCCAAAGGCGACCGCTTCTTTGATGAAGGGGAAGAACTTGAGTTTGTTTTCGATGTAATTGGGCGCAAACATATCGCCTTTATTCATCTTGCCTACGTCCGCCGCGCGGTCGATGATCTTCAAATGACCTTCATGATCAAAAATGCCAGCGTCGCCGGTATGGAAGTAACCTTCGGCATCCATGACTTCGGCTGTGGCATCGGGGCGTTTGTAATACTCCTTGAGCATGGCGGTCGATTTCACCAGGACTTCGCCATTCTCGGCCAGCTTCACTTCCACGCCTGGTGCCGCCAGACCGACACTGTCGAACTTGATATTGCCATCTGGTTGCAGGCAAACATAGGCGCAGGTTTCTGTAGCACCATAAAGCTGCTTAAGGTTGATGCCTATTGAACGATAGAAACGAAACAGGTCGGGGCCTATCGCTGCGCCCGCTGTATAGGCGATTCTGACGCGGCTTAATCCGAGTACGTTTTTAAGCGGCCCATAGACAAAAAAATTGCCCAGTGCGTAGCTGAGTTTGTCCATCATGCCAACTGGCTTACGATCTAGGATATCGGCGCCAACGCGGCGAGCCACTTCCATGTAATGATGAAACAACCGACGCTTGAGCTTACTTGCGTCTTCCATGCGTATCATGACTGTAGTGAGCATGTTTTCAAACACCCGTGGCGGCGCGAAATAATAGGTCGGGCCTATTTCGCGCAAGTCGGTTAACACCGTTTCGCCAGACTCCGGGCAGTTGACGGTGAAACCAGTCACTAATGCCTGCGCATAAGAAAACAGATGATCGCCGACCCACGCCATCGGCAGATACGACAGAATATCTTCATCGGCGGTCAGGTGATCAAAACTGACACCGCCGATGGCCGCACTCATGAAAGAACGATGGGTTTGGCATACACCTTTGGGCTTGCCGGTGGTACCTGAGGTATAGAGCATGACGGCAGTATCATCTGGCTGCCCGAGATTGACCTGCTGCATAAAAAATTGCGGATGGGCTGCATCAAACTGTCTGCCGAGCTCCTGCAATTGCTGGTAAGACGTGAGTTCCGGCTGATGATAATGCCGCATGCCTTTATCGTCATCGTAGGCAATATGCGATAGCGCCGGGTAGCTCTGTTTGATGTCGAGTAGCTTGTCGACCTGTTCCTGATCTTCCACAATCGCAAAGCTGATCTCTGCGTTTTCCAACGCAAAAATCATATCCGCAGCGGGCGAATCCTGATACAGGGGAACCGCTACACCGCCAAGACATTGCGCTGCGGCCATTGCCCAGTACAGGCGTGGCCGATTATCGCCAATGATAGCCAGATTCATGCCTCGCTGAAAGCCTTGCGCGGCCAAACCACAGGCCAGGGCGCGCACTTCCTCGCTTACCTGTAACCAGCCCCAGGTTTGCCAGATACCTAAATGTTTTTCACGAAAAGCAGGGTGCTGTGGACGCACTTGCGCATGTTGCAGCAAGAGCTTTGGAAAGGTATCACCTTCTGATGTTGCATGTGTTGCGTTTACTTGTGCCATGGTCTCCACCGACATCATTTTTATGCTATGAGTCTCCTCATAGATGCTTACGGCATGCTTACTGCATGCTAACGTCTTAGGTCATCGTATGCCTATCTCGAGATGAGCATAGTCGTTTACAATGCATTCGTACGGATTTTATTTTTTGTTGGCCTGAGTGTAGGCAGTTCAAATTTCTTGCGCTGTCATCTCGCTGACAATTGTCATGTAATAGCCATTTATCGGTGCTGCGCCGCACAATATCGCACAATATGATTCAGGAAAAAAACGATCCTAAGGAACGCTTCAGCAAAACTATGTGGGCAAGCATGCTTGCGCCGGAGCACATGCAAAAGGTGGAGAGAGAAGTAATAGAACGTTTCGTTCCAGCGGGCGGTTATGTCTGTCGCAAAGGCGATACGGTCGATCATTGGATGGGCGTGATCGAAGGTTTTCTCAAGATGAGCAGCGTCTCACCAGAAGGCAAAACCGTTACCTTCAGTTGCATGTTGTCGGGCGGATGGTTTGGCGAAGGTTCGCTGTTAAAGACAGAAATGCGCAAGTATGATGTGGTGGCGTTGCGCGATACGCGCGTGGCTTTTATGCCACGCAGCACCTTCAACTGGTTGCTCGATAACAGTATTCCATTCAACCGTTTTTTACTTCAGCAACTTAATGAGCGTTTGGGTCTGTTTATTTCGTTGGTCGAGTATGACCGCATGCTTGAGCCCGATACACGGGTGGCGCGTTGCCTGGCGGCTATGTTCAATCCATATCTGAATCCAGGCAGCAGCATGCAATTGCAAATCTCTCAGGAGGAGATCGGCTATATTTCCAGCGTATCGCGCCAGCGCGCCAATCAATCTCTGCAACTGCTGGAAAAGAAAAAATTATTGTCGGTCGATTATGGCGGCATCACTATTCTTGATCTGGCCGGCTTGCGCAGTTTTCCGGAACCGGTTTCTGAAGTGATTTTGAAGTAAGGCGAGGTTAATGCAAAAGATGATGCAAAGTTTGAATATTATTGGTGCGGGTAAAGTTGGTCGTGTTTTGGGGCGACAGTTTGTGCAGCATCAGGTATTTCATCTTGCCCAAGTCGTCACGCGTTCTGCAATGGGCGCCCTGCAGGCAGTGGCATTCATAGGTGGCGGCGAGGACGTGAGCGATCTCGCTAATTTGGTGCCCGCCGACGTCACGATGCTGACTGTGCCGGACGATCAGATCGCCAGTACTTGTGCGGAGTTGGCTGCGCGAGGTTTTTTCGGGCCTGGTAGCGTTGTTTTTCATTGTAGCGGTGCCAAGGCGTCGACCGAGCTGGCGGCAGCGAGCGCGGCAGGTGCCGTTGTTGCAAGCCTGCATCCTGTATGCAGTTTTGCTGATCCGACTCAGCTTGCTGAACATTTCGCAGGCACCATTTGCAGTCTGGAAGGCGATGCTGCCGCACTGGAAATACTCATATCTGCGTTGCAAATGATACAGGCAAAGGTGGTGCAGATCAGCGCAGCCAACAAACTGCTGTATCACGCAGGATCGGTGTTTGCCAGTAATTATCTCGTCACCTTGATGGAGACTGCATTGCAGGTGTATCAGGCGGCAGGCATACCGGCAGACATCGCAATCGCAATGGCAGAGCCTTTGGCCAGACAAAGCCTGGATAATGTATTTAAACTCGGCACGGTCGCTGCATTGACGGGGCCAATAGCACGCGGTGATATGGCCACCGTTGAGAAACAAGGGCTAGTGGTCGGGGAATGGAATGCTGCCTCAGGTATTCTCTATGAAGCTTTTACACCGCTCACATTGGCGTTAGCGGCTCGTAAAGAAAATATTTATTCGGCAAAATAGACGCTGTTCCGGCCATTCTCTTTGGCTTGGTACAGGGCGACATCGGCACGTTCAAATACGCTGTCTTCTGTCTCTTTGTCTTTGCATTGCGCCACACCCATACTTACGGTAATAGACAGTCTGTTTCTTGCCAGATCGGTGGTGCGCGAGAAGTCATTGCTGGCAATTGTGCTGCGCAAATTTTCCGCGATGGATGTCGCTTTTTCCAGCGTGCAGTTTTTTAATAAGAACAGAAACTCTTCGCCGCCCCAGCGGCAAATCACATCGCTCTCACGCAATGAACGTTTGGCTATCATCGCTATTTCTTTAAGTACATGGTCACCCACCAGATGGCCGTGTTTGTCATTGACCTTTTTGAAAAAATCGATATCAATCAACGCCACACACATCGGCTGGCGTGAGCGTTCACTGTCAAGCAAGGCGTTCGCAAAAACAAAATCAAATGCCTGTCGATTCATGAGTGAGGTCAGTTGATCAGTCGCCGCAGATTTCTCTATGCGGATTTGATAGCGTCGTACCGATATCAATAAAATGATGAGTACGATGAGTGTGATTCCTGCACCTATCCCCGCATTGACAAGCAATATTTCCTGCAGCGGCTTTAGTTCGCTACCTAACTCTTGTTCTACCAACAAATGCCAGCCAAGCTCAGGAATGAAGCGCGCATTCAAGAGTATGTTATCGGTTTCAGTCTTATACGCCAGATGTTGTGATTCATTTTTCTTATTGGCGAGAATTTGCGGCGCAATACTGCTGATGCCTGGTGTGTTAAGAATGTTAAGGTTTGGTCGTTTAGGCGTATTCGATGCCAATACGATATTGCCTTTGGTATCGATAAAATAAATGTTGCGGTGAAAACGTGATTGATAGCTGTCGATCAGACGTTTCATGGTATCGAGTGTCAGGCCTATTCCGGTCACACCGATAAATTTCCCGCTGTAATCGAGGATGCGATAGTTGATAAAAATCGTCATGTTGTCGCGATTAGCCATGTCCAGATCGACATTGGTTTCGTACGGCGTTTTCAAATTCTTTACTCTAAAAAACCATTGATCGCGCGCCTCACTTTGGTTAATCGTCCTAAGCGTGCCATCTGCATGATAGTACTGACGGGTAATATCTGAAACCAGGAAACTGGAAATGGCGCGGTTCTTGGTTTTGATCTCTTTCAGATATTTGATGATGGGCGCGCTGTCCTGCTCGCCATCGATAATCCAGTCGCGTAAAAAGGTGTCTTGCGCCATTTGGGAAGAAATAAATACTGGGCGCAAGATATCTTTTTGGATTTCGGAATAAACATTGTCTCCCGTAATGGGGAGCGTTTGTTCCGTGATGCCGCGTTGTAGCGTGTCGCGAGAAACCACATATCCTGCGAACAGAACCGCGCAAAAGCCTGCAATCAGGATGAGTGAAAGCCACACCAGCAAGCCGTATTTTCTGAAAATTTTTTGCATTGGCGGTAAGAGCAAAATGGTCAGGGCGTTGCCCTGGATTTTTTATTTATCTGGGCAGGCCCCAGGGTAATAATTGTGAGGCAACATCATACTATAAACAATTTTTACTTCCAGTCAATTTTCATTTGCGTTCAAGGCAAAAACTTGTGCACAAAAAAATGCCGTCATCGACGGCATTTTTACTCTGCAAAACAGCTAACGAATCGTTAGATATCAAGGGCGAGGTGTCAACGTAACGTGCAGTTTTATTCTTGATCCCGGATCGTAAGGCATCACACTGGTGTATGTGCGGTTGTGATATTCATATGTCACGGCATAGCCCGTAGTTCTGGTTTCCCAGCTATCAATATTGCGACATTGGCGTACCGGACGGCTTTCATAAGCAGGTTGTGCGTTATTATTAATGCCATTATTGTCGACGCGGTCACCAACAATCGCTCCGGTGATTGCACCAACCGCCGCTGCGGCAATTCTGCCATTGCCACCGCCTACCTGGCTGCCGAGCAGACCACCAGCGATGCCGCCAACTATTGCGCCACCGGCGCTACGCTCTTGTTCGCGCTGCGGATAGCGTTGTGAAGTTTCATAGTCTGTTCTGCACTCCTGGCGTGGTACATTGATTTGTTCCACCTGCGGTGTTACGTTGATAACACGGGCAAAATCATCGAAGTCGGCTGCTTGTGCTGCTGACAAGCCTGCACTTAGCGCCAGTAACGCTGTCACTGCAATAACGCTTGAGGATTTCTTCAATTGAATCTTCATTTTGAATCTCGTTTTATGATGTAAGTCGTCAATTAACGCGCCAGGTAGTAAAAAGTAGTACAGAGAAATGTAAAATTCTGTATCAATACTTCCTTGAAAGACATGCTGGTCGGCCATATATCTGAACACATATCGGCCTTGGGGTTCAATCATTGGAGAAAATAAATGCAACTGCCATGGACTTCCTGGGTGACGCTAGTCGCTTTGATGATGTATTTCTGGATCATTTTTAACGTTGGGCGAGCGCGCGGCAAGCATCATGTTCATGCACCTTCGGTAGATGGACCTCCAGAATTTTTACGAGCATTGCGCGTACAAGTCAATACAGTTGAGCAGTTGATATTCTTCATTCCCGCACTTTGGTTATGCGCCTATTGGTGGGATGACAAAATGGCAGCACTGGGTGGAGTGGTGTGGGTTGCTGGCAGGGTGATGTACGCTGCCGGTTATTATCGTGATGCGGCGAAACGTTCAATCGGTTTTATGGTATCGACTGTGGCGTCGTTGGCGCTGGTTGTTGGCGTAGTTTATGGCTTGTTGCGCTAAAAACGAAGTAGAAATTGTGCTGAATCCACATGACAGGACACCATGAATTCCCCTCTTAAAATGACAAAGCCAGTGATGGCGTCTTATCTGCTTGCGGCCCTCGCCTTGTGGTTAGTATTAAAAGCTGGTTTTCTGGTGGCTTTATTTTCCGGTTTACTAGTGTATTCATTGGTGCATCTTCTGGTGCCTACCATACAAAAGAAATATAATAATCAGCAGTCGCGCATGATTGCCGTCATTTTATTATCGACAGTGGTTATTCTGAGCGTCAGTGGCGGCATTTGGGCGGCAATTGTTTTTTTTCGCAGCGATGCGGGGAATCTCGCAACGCTATTGCAGCGCTTGGCCAATATTATTGAGTCATCGCATAGCCAAATACCGGAATGGGCCCGGGTTTATTTCCCTGAAGATGTCGATGCATTGGGGAAATTATTAACAAACGGTCTGCTTGATCATGCCTCCGAAGCCAAGAACGTGGGGCAGGAGGCGGGTCATATGATTGTCCATTTGTTGCTTGGGATGATTATTGGCAGCATGGTGGCGATGCAGGACATTGCCAGCCATCAGCACTACCGCCCTTTTGCGGCGGCTTTGCATCAGCGCATCTCAAATCTGGGGCAGATGTTTCACAAAATAGTTTTTGCACAGGTGCGCATCTCGTTAATAAATACGGTGTTTACGGGTATTTATCTGGTTGTGGTACTGCCGCTGATGGGTGTCCATTTGCCGCTGACAAAAAGCATGATTGCAATTACCTTTTTTGCCGGCTTGATCCCCGTCTTAGGTAATATTTTGTCAAATACCGTCATTGTGATCGTCAGTCTGTCACACTCGCCGCAGATCGCTGCATTTTCGCTCGCGTTCATGATAGTCATTCACAAGCTGGAGTATTTTTTGAATGCGCGCATCATTGGTGCGCAGGTCAATGCCAAATCGTGGGAACTGCTCACCGCAATCTTGGTGATGGAGACCTTGTTTGGCGTGCCTGGGGTAGTCGCTGCGCCTGTGTTTTATGCCTATATCAAGAAAGAATTGAGTGATCAGGCTTTGGTCTAAAAATGGCATAATCTCGGCTTGATTTCCATTTTTCTCCCGTTACCAATTCAATCTTAGGATAAAAACATGATTCTCGAACTTGCCGATATTCGCATTCATGCTGGTCAGCAGGCGGCATTTGATCTTGCCATTGCGCGTGGTCTGAACGAGGTCATTTCGACGGCCATTGGTTTTCGCGGATACAAAATTAACAAGGGCATAGAATCGCCAGAGCGTTATGTATTGACGATTTTTTGGGATACATTGGAAAACCACACGGTGGATTTTCGCGAGTCCCCTGCATTTTTACAATGGCGCGCCATCGTAGGCCCTTTTTTCGCTTCGCCTCCGGTCGTGGAGCATTTCACGCTGTTAGGCAAGTCAGTTTAGGAAGCCTGGTCTACGGTTTTCGGTGGGACGTGGCATGGTATTGGCTTGATAAACACTGTTTCGTCCCAAGTTATGAGCGCTAACAACAGGCTTCTGGCGAAGTTAACCATTGCCATGAATGCGCAGTACGCCCTCACACAAAGGTCATTATGGTTCCGCATCTCGTCACCGCCCTCAATGGGCCACTCCTTGATCTTGAAAAAAAGATACTAGAAGCTACTCCTGCGATAGAGCGCTGGTTTCGGCTTGAATGGCAGGAGCACACCCCGCCATTCTATTGCTCGGTCGATTTGCGTAACGCCGGCTTTAAACTGGCACCGGTCGATACCAATCTGTTCCCTGGCTGTTTTAATAATCTTGCAACAGAAATGTTGCCATTGGCGGTACAAGCCGCGATGGCGGCGATTGAAAAATATTGCCCCGATGCTAAAAATTTGTTGCTGATACCTGAGCAGCATGCGCGCCATCCTTCCTATCTGCAAAATATTGCGCGGCAAATGCAAATTTTCCGCCAGACCGGGCTCAATGTCCGGCTTGGCACTTTAGATGAAAGCATTAAAGAGCCAACAGCTATCGCTTTGCCGGATGGCACGCATCTGGTGCTTGAGCCCTTGCTGCGTTCGCCCAATGGTCGTCGCCTGGGTTTGAAGAACTTTGATCCTTGCACCATTTTGCTCAATAACGATTTATCGGCAGGTATTCCTGCCATATTGGAAAATATCAACGAGCAGACTTTGTTGCCTCCTTTGCATGCAGGCTGGGCTTTGCGTCGCAAGACCAATCATTTTTCTTCCTATGACGATGTGGTGAAAAAATTTGCCAAGATGGTCGATATTGACCCTTGGTTGCTTAATCCCTTTTTTGCCAAATGCAGCGAAGTGAATGTCAACGAAGCTACCGGAGAGGATGCGCTGGCGGCCACGGTCGATACGCTGCTGGCAAAAATTCGTAAGAAGTACAAGGAATACGGCATCAAGGAAAAACCATTTGTGATCGTCAAGGCCAATGCTGGCACCTACGGCATGGGTCTGATGACGATTCATTCGTCTGCCGAAGTGCGTGATTTGAATCGGCAACAGCGCAGTAAAATGTCGGTTGTCAAGGATGGTCTGGAAGTGAATGATGTGATTGTGCAGGAGGGCGTATATACCTTTGAGCAAATCAATGAATCCGTGGCCGAACCGGTGGTCTACATGATAGACAGGTATGTGGTCGGCGGTTTCTACCGCGTACATGAAGATCGCGGTGTGGATGAGAATTTGAATGCACCCGGGATGCATTTCGTCCCCCTGGCGTTTGCGCATCAGCATGCCGTACCGGACATGCGTGCCAAGCCTGGCATGGCAGCGCCGAACCGGTTTTATCTGTATGGTGTGGTTGCGCGCCTGGCTTTGCTGGCGGCGTCACTGGAGTTGGAAAAGACCGATCCGAATCCGGAAATTTATTAAAAATACTGAGCTAAGCGTGTAGCAATGTTGACTTTGCGATGCTTGCCCTAATGACGCACCACTAGATCACACTTGACGCGCTCGCTACGCTTACTCAGCACTTTTACACTGCATCATTAATTAAAAAATCACCACCATGAAAATCGCCTTCCTGACTGATCCGCTGTCGCAGTTCAAGACCTATAAAGATACCACCTACGCCATGATGGTAGAAGCCAATGCACGGGGCCATGCTATCTACGCTTTCGGTCCGGAAGACATGGCGCTGGAATCAGGGGCGGTAGTTGCCAATATCAAAAAAATAATTCTGACCGGTGACAGCAACGACTGGTATCGGGCAGAAGCGGCAGAAGCCGTGCGTCTCAGTGATTTTGATGCCGTCTTGCAGCGTAAAGATCCGCCGTTCGATATGGAGTACATCTATGCGACCTATTTGCTGGAGTTGGCTGAGCAGCAAGGTGCGCGCGTGTTCAACAAGCCTGCCGCGATCCGCAACCATAATGAGAAACTGAGTATCGCGCAGTTCAGTCAATTCACCACGCCCACGCTGGTCACGCGTGACGAACAACGTATCCGCGCTTTTCATCAGCAGCATCAGGACATTATTCTCAAGCCGCTTGATGGTATGGGGGGCGCAGGTATTTTTCGTATTCGGGATGACGGCATGAATCTGGGGTCGGTGATCGAGACCTTGACCAACAATGGCGCGCGTACCATCATGGTGCAGCGTTATATTCCCGAGATCGTCAATGGCGACAAACGTATTTTGCTTATCGGCGGCAAAGTGGTGCCCTTTGCTTTGGCGCGGATTCCGCAAAATGGTGAGGTGCGTGGCAATCTGGCTGCCGGTGGCATGGGTGTGGCGCAAGAATTGTCTGCCAGTGATCTTGAAATTGCGCAGACTTTGGCGCCAATACTGTACCAGCGCGGCTTGTTGCTGGTAGGATTGGATGTCATTGGGTCTTGCCTGACAGAAGTGAATGTCACTAGCCCTACCTGTTTTCAGGAAATCACCCAGCAAAAGGGCTTCAACGTTGCCGGGATGTTTATCGACGCAGTGGAAGCCGCAATTTAACATCGCCATTATGATACTGGGGATGAGTATTTTATTTTACGCACGTGGGTAGTGTGAGAATGGCATTGTTTTTGCATATACTCCCAAGGATTTGATTTATGATCGGCATACTCTTGATAACGCACGCACCGCTAGGCTCTGCTTTCATGCAGGCTGCGGCACATGTTTTTCGTGGTATGCCCGAGCGTTTTGAAGCGATTGACGTGATTGCCGACCAGAATATTGAAGAGGTCAATCGTCTTGGCCGTGAAGCGGTCAAGCGTCTGAACGATGGTTCCGGGGTGCTGGTGATGACCGATGTCATGGGCGGCACGCCGTCTAACTGTTGTCGTCAATTGGGCGAACCAAGCGACGTTGCCGTGATCGCCGGCATCAGCCTGCCTATGTTGTTGCGCGCCATCACCTACCGGCAAGATACCCTGGACGTGGTGGTGGAAATGGCGCTGGCAGGCGGGCAGAGCGGTGCGATGCGGGTAGATAGTCGACTCCGGGTCGGCCCAAAATAATCGTATCTGCAAACCGTATTTATATCTGTATCTGTATTTATATATCAGTGCATATTTTTTTGAAAAGTGAACCAGGCATGATTCAGCAAGAAATTGAAATTGTGAACAAACTAGGCCTGCATGCACGTGCATCGGCAAAATTGACCCAACTGGCAGGCAAATACAAGTCGGAAGTCTGGCTTACCCGCAATAGCCGTCGTGTGAATGGCAAATCCATCATGGGTGTGATGATGCTGGCAGCCGGCAAGGGCAGCAAGGTTTTGCTTGAGACCGAAGGCGAGCAGGAGCAGGAATGTTTTGATGCGATAGTGGCGCTGGTCAACGACAAGTTTGGCGAAGGCGAGTAATTGACATTTTCTTTGCTGACATTTCGATTCAATAAGAAATAGAAAGTAGTACAAAACAACACCAAGACAAGGGACACAGCATGGCTTCATTCACACTGCAAGGTATCCCCGTCTCGCGCGGCATTACGATCGGCCGCGCCCATCTATTGCGCCCGGCTGCCCTCGATGTCCAGCATTACCTGATCGCGCAAGAGCAGGTCGAAGCTGAAGTGCAGCGCCTGCAAGCGGCGATTACGCAAGTCCACAAGGAATTGCAAACCATCTGGTCCGATTTGCCGGTAGATGCGCCCACGGAGCTTGGCGCGTTTCTCGATGTGCATGCCCTGATCCTGTCCGACCCGATGATTTCTGAAGCTCCCCTCGATATTATTCGCACGCGTCATTACAACGCCGAATGGGCGCTGGTCACGCAGATTGATGTCTTGTCGGCACAGTTCGATGAGATTGAAGACGACTACCTGCGCGAACGCAAGGCCGACATTCAGCAAGTCGCAGAGCGTGTGCTTAAAGTGCTTACGGGTAGTGCGCACAGCCTGCCAAGGTCGAGCGGCGTCGATGAAAAAAATGCCAATATGATCGTGGTCGCCAGAGATATTTCACCGGCCGACATGATGCAGTTCCGCGATGTGGCGTTTACCGGTTTTGTGACCGACGAAGGCGGGCAAAACTCGCACACTGCAATTGTCTCGCGCAGTTTGGGGATACCCGCCGTGGTGGGATTGGGTAATGCCTCGCGCCTGATTCAGCAAGACGACTGGCTCATTATCGACAGTGATGCTGGCGTGGTGATTGTGGCACCGTCACCGCAAGTCATCGCCCAGTACCGCAATAGTCAGGCGGTTCTGTTGAAGCTCAGGAAAAAACTGGTCAGGCTGAAGAAGACGCCGGCAATTACGCAAGACGGCACAGAAATCACCTTGCTGGCCAATATCGAGTTGCCGCAAGATGCGGTGGCGGCAATGGAGGCGGGTGCCAGCGGCGTAGGCTTGTTCCGCTCTGAATTCCTGTTCATGGGGCGCACCGGACAAGATCATCAATTGCCAAGCGAAGAAGAACAATTTGTCGCCTATCGCGATGCGGTCACTGCGATGAAGGGTCGGCCGGTCACAATCCGTACCTTGGATGTGGGGGCCGATAAGCCGATGGACGCCACAGAGCACAATATCTTGAACCCGGCGCTGGGTTTGCGGGCGATTCGGTATTGCCTGAAAGAGCCGCAGATTTTTCTGACTCAGCTAAGGGCGATTTTGCGGGCATCCGCTTTCGGCACGGTCCATATACTCATTCCGATGATGGCGCATGCATTCGAGATCGACCAGTCACTGGCGATGATAGAGCAGGCAAAGGCGGAACTATTACGTGAAAATAAACGATTCGATGACCGGATTGCTGTTGGCGCGATGATAGAAGTGCCGGCCGCTGCGCTCAGCTTGCCCATGTTTGTGAAGAAACTCGATTTCCTGTCGATCGGCACCAATGATCTGATCCAATACACCCTGGCCATCGATCGCGCCGATCACGAAGTCGCCCATTTATACAACGATACGCATCCCGCCATTTTGCAACTGCTGCAAATGACGGTGAGCGCTGCCGAAAAGGCTGGCATTCCAGTGGCAATTTGCGGAGGAATGGCCGGTGATGTACGTCTGACACGCTTGCTGATCGGTATGGGTTTTCGTGAGTTGTCGATGCCTACTGCGTTGTTGCCAGAAGTAAAACAAGAGATACTCAACGCCGACATCGGTGCCCTGCAGCCTTACGTGAAGAAGATCTTACGCAGTTACGATCCTGTCGCCATTCACGAAACACTGACGATGATGGCATCCTCGTCGACCTTGCACTGATGTGGCGCTTGCTGTCAAGGGAGCGTCTGCTCTCAAGGGCGGGCGATAGGGATGATTTAAGATGGGCCTGAGACGCACTATCCATGCGGCTTCCAGAGGCAATGGCCTGAAACCCGCATGGATAGTGCGTCTCAGGCATGCATTTATGTGAGTTGGTGTCGCACCTGGAACAACGCGGCGCAACCATCAGCCCTCAATCGCCGTGTAACACCAGCGAGCAGCAGTTTGACGCGCAAGGCAGATTTCGCTATCCTTCTACCCTGACATTTGCGCCGATTTGACAATCAGCTTGCGGGCGCAGTTCCGATAATTTACGGAACAAATAAATACGGCTAAAGCGAGCTTGAATGTCGCAGTCCTTCTTTCATTCAGCCCCTCTTTTAGCCCCCTTGAACTGCACAAGAGATCGTTGATCTCACGGGAAGAATGTATGCAATCCATAGGAATCGTCACGCCACAGGCGTATCGTTTCATCGAGCCGCTGGCCTTGCAAAGCGGTGCCAGCATTGCCGATTACACCCTGATGGTAGAAACCTACGGCACGCTCAATGCGGATAAATCAAATGCGGTGCTGGTCTGCCATGCCCTTAACGCCTCGCACCACGTGGCGGGTTATTATGCCGACCAGCCCAAAAATATCGGCTGGTGGGACAACATGGTCGGTCCTGGCAAACCCTTGGATACCAATCAATTTTTTGTCATCGGTGTCAATAATCTGGGCTCGTGCTTCGGCTCCACCGGCCCCATGCACACCAACCCCGCGACCGGCAAGCCGTATGGGGCAGATTTTCCCGTCGTGACGGTGGAAGATTGGGTGCGCGCTCAGGCATTGCTGGCCGATGTATTGGGAATTCAGCAATTTGCTGCAGTGATGGGCGGTTCGCTAGGCGGCATGCAGGCGCTGGCGTGGAGCATCATGTTTCCTGACCGTTTGCGCCATTGTGTGGTGATCGCATCGACGCCTAAATTATCGGCACAAAACATCGCATTCAACGACGTCGCGCGCCAGGCGATTCTGACCGATCCTGATTTTCATGGCGGTGATTTCTATGCCCACAACGTCGTGCCGCGCAATGGGCTAAGGGTGGCGCGCATGATAGGCCACATCACCTATTTGTCGAATGACGACATGGCCGAAAAATTCGGCCGCGAGCTAAAGACCGGTGAGTACCAATTCGGCTTCGGCGTGGATTTTGAAATCGAATCGTATCTGCGCTATCAGGGCGATAAATTCTCTGATTACTTCGATGCCAATACCTATTTATTAATCACCAAGGCGCTCGATTATTTTGATCCGGCCCGCGCTTTTGGCGGCGATCTGAGCAAGGCGCTCGCCAACACCAAGGCAGAATTTTTACTTGCCTCATTCAGCACGGATTGGCGCTTTTCACCCGAGCGCAGCCGCGAGATCGTGCAGGCCTTGGTCAGCAATAAGCGCACCGTCAGCTATGCCGAGATCGATGCGCCCCACGGTCACGATGCTTTCTTGCTGGACGATACGCGCTACCTCAATCTGGTCGCCGCCTATTACGCCCGTATCGCTAATCAAATTGCCAAGGAGCTCGCATGAACTTCACCGAACTCAATGCCTTGCGCCCGGACTTAGCCTTCATTGCGCATTGGATCAAGCCAGGCGCGCATGTGCTGGATGTCGGCTGCGGCGATGGCGTCATGCTCGATTATCTGCAAAGCGACAAACAATGCACCGGCTATGGAGTAGAAATCGCCGACGATAAGGTGCTCGCTTGCGCCCAACGCGGGGTGAACGTGATCCAGCAAGATATGGAAAATGGGCTAGGCATTTTTGCCGATAAGGCATTCGATAGCGTGCTGTGCCTGTCTTCATTGCAAATGATGAAGCATGTTGAGCCGCTATTGCGTGACATTGCCCGTGTGGGAAAGGAAGCCATTGTCTCCTTCCCCAATTTTGGTTATTGGCCGCACCGCACCGCTTTACTGCGTGGCAAAATGCCGGTCTCCAAAGCCTTGCCGTATGAATGGTACGACACGCCCAACGTACGTTGCGCCACGATCTATGATTTTGCCGATCTGGCGAATGATGTCGGGCTGGAAGTGATGGAATGCATGGCACTGCACGAAGGCAAACCGATCAAGTGGTTGCCCAATTTGCGCGGTAGTCTGGCCGTTTTTCGCCTTAGGAAAAAATCCCCGCAATGAGCAATTCTCATGACAGCAATAATGTGACCGCCAAACCAGAGCCTTCAAACTGGCGGCTGTATCTGAACCCTCGCATGCTGACCTTGGTGTTTTTAGGGTTTAGCTCGGGCTTGCCTTTATTTATTTTGATCAATCTGGTGCAGGCATGGCTGTCCAAGGCGGGTCTGGATATCAAGGCGATCGGTCTATTTACCTTGGTGATGTTCCCCTATCCGTGGAAATTCCTCTGGTCGCCCTTGATGGACAGGTTTAGCGTCGGCAAACTGGGGCGTCGGCGCGGATGGATGGCATTGACGCAGACCGGCTTGTTTTTTGCCATCGGATCGATGGGGATGTTGAACCCACTCACTCAGCTGTCGCTGATCGTTGGTTGCGCGATTTTGGTTGCCTTCTTGTCCGCCAGCCAGGACATCGTGATCGACGCCTACACGCGTGAAATTTTGTCCGATAACGAGCAGGGACTGGGGGCTGCGGTCAAGGTCAACGCCTATAAAATTGCAGGACTGGTCCCTGGCGCCCTTTCGTTGATTCTGGCAGATGTGATTTCCTGGCAGTGGGTATTCTGGATCACTGCCGCTTTTATCTTGCCCGGGCTGATCTGTACCTTACTGGTCAAGGAGCCTCAGACCTATGGCGAGCCGCCCAAGACCATCGAAGAGGCCGTCATTCTGCCGTTTCGCGAGTTTGTTACGCGCGATGGCTGGGTCAATGCTTTCTGGATACTCTGCTTTATTTTCCTGTATCGCCTGGGCGACAGCATGGCCGCTACGCTGGCAACCAAGTTCTTTCTCGACCTGGGGTTTCAGCTCACACAGATTGGCGCGGTCGCCAAACTTACTTTGTTCTGGGGCAGTATCGCTGGCGGCATCGTCGGCGGCATCTGGATGATTAAACTCGGTATCAATCGCGCATTATGGATTTTTGGCGTAGCGCAAGCACTGAGTATCCTGGGTTTTGCCCTCCTGGCATACGCTGGGCCTGATTTGGTTTTGTTGGGCGTGGTATTGGCGTCGGAAGCATTTGGCGTAGGCTTAGGCACTTCCGCTTTCGTTGCCTACATCGCCAGGACCACAGATCCGCGCTATACCGCCACCCAGTTTGCCCTGTTCACCAGCCTGGCGGCAGTGCCGCGCACCTTCACTACCTCGCTGATCGGCTTCATCGTGGCGGAGACCGGCTGGTTCAACTTCTTCCTGATTTGCTTTGTTTTAGCGATACCCGGTCTGTTGCTGTTGTTTAAAGTCGCACCCTGGAATGAAAAAAAACCGGTTTAACCGAGAATGCGCCCTCAGTGCTCAAATAGCACCTTTGGTGCGCCTAATGGAAAATCTCGGTTTAATATTGCCTTGCATCTTTATATCGACCCAAACGCTACCATGTTGAGTGGCCATAGCATGCTTCGACTTCTGGACACACGATGAATAAATTAATCCTCATACCGCTGACGTTTTGTGGTTTATGTATTTTTAATCATGCCGTCTCGGCGCAAGGCACTGCGCCGCAAGATGGCGTCAAAGTCGGCGAGATGTCGGTATTTCGCAAATTTGGCGGCAGCTTGGAAGGCCAGGCCGCTCAGCAGTACGTACAAACTATCCAGGACGCCAAACAGAAGCACGCGCTTGCGCCGGACAATCACCCGCAGGTGATTCGTCTGCGTGCCATCGCCGCAAAATTAATCCCTTTCGCCCTGCGCTGGAACGACCGCGCATCGCAATGGAAGTGGGAAGTGAATCTATTGGGTTCCAAGCAGATCAATGCCTACTGCATGCCGGGAGGAAAGATCGCTTTTTATACCGGAATCCTGGACACCTTAAAACTTACCGATGACGAAGTGGCAATGATCATGGGCCACGAGATCGCGCATGCGCTGCGCGAACATGGTGCGGAGCGGGCCGGTAAAACGATGGCCGCCAATTTAGGGGTGAAGGCTTTGGAGATCTTTGCCGGCCTTAAGGGCTACGATCCTGCTTTGGCGGGTGCGGTCGGGGGCGGTGTGGCGAAAGTCGGCATGCTCAGTTTTTCACGCAGCGATGAAACTGAGGCTGACGTAGTCGGCTTAGATATCGCGGCACGTGCCGGCTACGATCCACGTGCAGGCATCGCCCTATGGCAAAAAATGGGCATGGCGAGCAAAGGCGCACCGCCAAAATGGCTTTCCACTCATCCTGCTGGCAGTGACCGTATCGCAGAAATCAGGCGGCGTCTGCCCGAGGTCATGCCACTGTATGCCTATGCCAAGGGAGTCAAACTCAATGATTTGCTGGCGTATCAGACCAACGTGAAGGGGATAAGTCCCGTAGCGTATTCAGCAAATGAGCAGCCTCGTTAGAAAAAACTGACGCCGGATCGATTTTCTTGTCATTAATTTGTCATAATGATCGCAAACTGTTTAAGCGATCCAGCGTGCACAGATCTGTTGTTATGACGGTCTTTACCGCACAATATTCCACATGTCATCATGCCTTCATAATTGAAGGCCACACTGTGCAAGTTCAAACTTATCTGTGCTAGACTATTTTTACATTTAGAAACACTACTGCGCAAATTGACACTCGTTGTTGACGTAATTTTTCTGAAATGCGCAAGCGATCATAGGCAATTCTCTGGGATAGTCTATTTTTTTAGTCGGCAATAGCAATCGTTTGCGTCAGATAAAAAAAATTGAAAAATGCAAAGAGCAATCGTTTGCGCAAAAGACTGTTTTTGATAAAAAACGAATAAAACGAAGTTCTCCGCTCTCTTTTTGTTGTGATGAAACAACGATTTAAAATTAAGAAAGTAGGGACGCTTTAAAAGTCGTGGGAGATTCTGTTGATACGTTCATTCGAGATGAATGCCTGATTAAGTTGCTAAGTAGTCTATAAGTTGTTTTCTAGTTTTGTTATTTCTATATTTATTTTAAAAATCATTAAATCCGGGAGCAGTAAATGAATCAATCACGAAAGTCATCAACAGCATTTCCATCGCGTTTGTCGATGCTTGCTGTCGCTTGCCAACTGACTTGTCTTAGCGTCTCGTCTGCTTATGCGCAAACGACTGAATCAACCGAGCCTGTCAGTTCAGCCCAAGTAACCATCACCGGTAAAAAAGTCGGTATGGGCTTGATGGTGCAAGAAAACGCACCTAAAGCACGTAGTACGGTTACTGCTGAAGAGTTAGCCAAGCAACGACCTACAGGTAACGCTTATGAAGCTTTGGAACTTTTGCCTGCGGTTAATAGTTTTAATCATGATGCGACAGGCCTGTTTGGTGGCGGTTTAACATTACGCGGTTTTAATAGTGACCAGATTGGTGCGACTATTAATGGCGTACCAGTGAATGATTCCGGTAACTTTGCAGTGTATCCTCAAGAGTTTGTCGATCAGGAAAACACTTGTACTCAATTCGTCACTCAAGGATCAACTGACGTTGATTCACCGCAAGTTGGTGCAACTGGTGGCAATTTCGGTATCACTACCTGCGACCCATCCAAAGAGCAACGTACACGCATCCGACAAACTGTCGGTGGTTTGAATTTATCTAAAACCTATGTTCGTTACGACACCGGCATGCTCTCAGATGGTCGTTCACGTCTGTTCATTTCAGGATCTCATGCGCAAGCGGATAAATGGAAGGGTGAAGGTGGTGCCAAGCGTGACCACGTAGATTTTGGTTTCCGTACAGATTTTGACCGTTTTAATTCGATTAGCGGAACTGTCCTGTATAACCGTGCGATCAACCAGAATATCAGTAGCTTTAACTTGGCCGATCTGAAGAAAAATGGCTATTACTATGATTATGCGACTAAGTTTGTCGGACACGTCGCGCCTACTCCAGGCAAGGCTGGCAGCGATGTCAATTCAGCGTTCGGTGATGCTTATTACCAGCTGACAAAAAATCCGTTTGAAAACGTGATTGCCTCGGTCACCGGAAAAATGCGCATTGGTGAAAATACCGATATTAAAGTGATTCCTTACTACTGGTATGGTTATGGCACAGGTGGTAATCAGCAAAAGTTGCAAACTGAGAGTGCGTTCCTGAACAAGGTAACTGGCAAAAATACTGCGGGCGTTGATTTGAATGGTGATGGCGATACCTTAGACAAAGTCATCGTTGCCAACAGTAGTGTTACCCGCACTAACCGTCCGGGTGTTACTGCTTCAGTGACGCACACACTCAATAATCACCAATTGTTGGCAGGATTCTGGTTCGAGCGCGCTAGTCACGAACAGTTCGGCACGATGGTCTCTGTTGATAATAGCGGTAACGCTGCTGACATCTGGCTTAAAGACGGCCGGATTAACCGTCCTGATGGCACGCCATACCAATCGCGCGATCAGAAAACGATCAGTACTGGGTATCAATTCTTTGCGCAAGATACGATCAGTTTGATGGACGATAAGTTGAGCATTAACTTTGGTGTTCGTGCGCCAACAATGAAGCGTGATTTCACAAGTTATGCCAGTGAAGCCGCCCCAATTGGCTATAACATCGAAAAATCCTACTCTGAGTTGCTGCCACAATTGGGTGCTCGCTATCAGATTGACAATAACAATCAAGTTTTCGCCAGTCTGGCAAAGAACATGAAAGCGCCACCAAATTTTGTCTATGAAAGATTGCCACTGGTGAACGGCGTAGCAGTATTGCCTATCGATGTAAAAGCAGAAACTGCTTATAACCTCGATTTGGGTTACCGCTTGCAGAGTGACAAACTGACCGCGCAAGCAACTGCGTACTTGGTGGATTTCCGTGATCGTCAGGCAACTGCATACGATCCTGTTTCTAATACGAGTAACCTGAACAACGTAGGTAAAGTAAAGACTCAGGGTTTTGAATTGGAATTGGGTAACACTCCAGTCAATGGTTGGTCCTTTTATGGATCGTTGGGTTACGCAAAAAGCGAGATTAAAGATAACCTCGTCGTAAGCAAAACGGTGACTCAGCCTACAGCAGGCAAGCAAGTTCCGTTGACTCCAGAGTGGAAAGCTGGTCTGAGTGCTCAGTATGAAACAGCAGTTTGGTATGCGCGATTGAAAGCCAAATACACTGGAACTCAACAAGCAACGATGGTGAATGATGAAGAGATTCCTGACTACACCTTGGTTGGCTTTGATGCAGGCTATCAATTTGCCAACACTAGCTGGTTTAAAAAGCCGACTTTGCGTCTGAGTATCAGCAACCTGTTTAATCAGGAATATCGCAACTCCAACTCACAATCCAAGGTGAGTGCGGCTAGTGGTGTTTTCTATTACATGGGCGCGCCTCGCCTTGCTTCCGTCACTTTGTCTGTAGATTTCTGATTGATGGCATGTTGATAAAATCGGTGTTGCTATGAAAATTGAATGATCATAGCGGCACCAAGCGCATTTTCAGGTCTGCAACAACGCTAGTCGATGTTGCAGACTTTTTATTTGGATTTGGTGAAAATAATTCTATGTACAAATTTAAATTTCTTCCTGGCGTTATTTTATTGTCGCTATTGGCCGCATGCGGAACCTCGGAGCTGGCAAAAAAGCCTGCTACGGCCGATATCACCATTTTCAGCATCAATGATTTTCACGGTAACCTGCAAGCTGACAAGCCAGTGCCCTATATGGCACCAGCTGATGATCATGGTCATGCCCATCCTGCTGATGCAACGCTTACCCCGAGCGGAGGCTACGCCTATTTGGCCACGGTATTAAAACAGCGTCGCTTGCTGGCACCCGCAAGTATTTTGGTGGGGGCGGGTGACTTGATCGGAGCATCGCCGATTGGTGCAGCGATACTGCGGGATGAACCGGTTTTCGAGGCGCTCAACCAGTTGGGACTTTCCGTGACTTCGGTTGGTAATCACGAGTTTGACAATGGTGGGGCAGCTTTAAAGAGCAAGATAAAAGGGGAGTGCCCGGAGCAAGGCTGCGCTTTCCCCGGTTTTCGTGGCGCCCAATATGATTACATCGCCGCCAACGTGTTGAGTCGTTCGGACAATTTGAATGACAGCCAGCCGTGGTTGAAGCCTTACGTGATACGCCAGGTCGGCGACGTCAAGGTGGCCTTCATTGGCGCGGTAACCGCAGATACCCCGAACCTTGTCGCCGGGGATGGCGTCAAGCAATTACGTTTTGAAGACGAGGCAACGGCGATCAACCGTTATGTGCCAGAAATCCAGCAGCAGGGCGTCGCGGCCATTGTTGTATTGATTCATGAAGGCGCTTATTACAAAGGGGCAGCTAATGACCCTACTTATAAGTGCGAAGGCTTGCAAGGCCCGATTATTGATATCGTCAAAAAGCTCGATAAGGCCATTAGCCTGGTGGTCTCAGGCCATACCCATCAGGGCTACACCTGCAAGATTGACGGGCGTTTGGTGGTGCAGGCCCGTAGTTATGGCGCGTATCTCACCGAAACAACCTTAACCATTGATCGTGGCAGCAATCAGGTCATCAATGCAGTGGCGACCAATTATTTGGTTGAGCAACGCAAATTGGTCGCAGACCCGGTCGCGCAACAACTGGTGGCGCAGGTGGCGGATCTGACTAACATCGTGCGCAATCGGCCGATAGCAACAATCGCTGGTCAATTGACACGTAACAGTGATGTAGGTGGTTTTGATAGTAGCCTGGGCAACGTCATCGCCGATGCCCAACTGAGTTTTGCACGCACGGTAGGTGATGCGGATGTTTCCTTCATTAATTCTGGAAGCATTCGCAATGATCTGCCTACCGGAAAGGTCAGTCAAAACATACTGGTCACTTATGGTGATCTTTATGCAGTACAGCCGTTTGGCAATAGTTTAGTCCGAATGACACTGAGTGGCGCGCAGCTATTGCAGGTGCTGGAGCAGCAGTGGCAGGGGCGCACTGTGAGCGATCCGAAAAAACTATTCGTTTCGCAGGGATTGAGCTACCGCTGGAATCCTGCTGAAAAAGTTGATCGGCGGGTGCAACAGTTAAGTCTTCATGGTCAGCCAGTCGACCCGGCAAAGGTGTACAAAGTGATCGTCAACAATTTTCTGGCAGATGGCGGCGATGGTTTTACGGTATTTAAAAAAGGCACCGAACGTCAAATTATCGGCAAGGATTTGACTGCACTGGAAGCCTATTTGCGTGAACCGGGTACGGCATTGTCAGATGTAAAAAAAGACCGCGTGCGTCGGCTTGATTAAAATATGGCATGGTAGTGGGGATATACTCCCCCATTTACAATAAAAAATTTACCAAAATCGCTTGTATTTAATGTGTGTTAAAAATATACTGGAGTGGAGTATATCAACACACATTATCTTAATCGTATTCGATCAATAACGGCGCGTGATCGCTAAAACGTTGCGCCTTGTAGATCGCTGCTGATTTGGCCTTTGCTGCAATGCCTGCTGTCGCGACGTGGTAGTCAATCCGCCAACCCACATTATTCGCCCAAGCCTGGCCACGGTTACTCCACCATGTATAAGCATCTCCAGTCGTTTCCGGATGCAGGCGGCGATACACATCGACCCAACCCTGCTCGTCAAATAAGGCGCTCATCCAGGCCCGTTCTTCTGGTAAGAAACCAGAATTTTTCTGGTTACTCTTCCAATTTTTCAAATCAATTTCTTTATGTGCGATGTTCCAGTCGCCGCAAATGACCAGTTCACGCCCTTCGGCAATCAGCGCCGCCAAATGCGGCATGAATAAATCCATAAAGCGAAATTTGGCTTCTTGCCTTTCTGGTGACGAAGAACCGGAAGGGCAATACACCGAGATCACCGACAAATCGCCAAAATCACAGCGCACATACCTCCCTTCAGCATCAAATTCAGGGTTGCCAAAACCGATAAAAACGGCATCTGGCTCCTGACGGCTATATACTCCAACACCCGAGTAACCCTTTTTCTCTGCATAGTGAAAATGACCGACATAACCGTCCGGTGTTAGAAATTCAGGAGTCATATCAGGTGCCTGTGCCTTGAGTTCTTGCACGCAAACAAAATCGGCTGCTTCTTTATTCATCCATTCAAAAAAACCTTTTTTGGCTGCGGAACGTATGCCATTCAAGTTGGCGGAGATGATTTTTGTCATGGTTTATTTATGTTTGGGTAAAGTGGTCAATAGGATAGATCATGATAGCGAATATTTTAGATTGGCACGTGTTGTACAATAGGCACTCTTCGGTTTTGATCCCATTTGTTGATTGGCCTTATGACCAATCAATTTTTTGCAAATCTCCGCTTCAGCATTTTGTCTAACAACTCATTTTTGAATACTTGCTATGTTACTTCAACCTGTTATTTTATCTGGTGGATCCGGCACACGCTTGTGGCCATTGTCGCGCGAGAGGCATCCTAAACAGTTACATAACCTGGCTGGTGATGACACCATGTTACAAGCCACGGCAAACAGGATGCGAATATTTCAAGGTGACTTGGAGGTGGCTGAAGCTCCTATTGTCGTTTGTAATGAAGAATATCGTTTTATTACGGCCGAGCAAATGCGAGCGGTCGGTTATGCCAATCCCACCATTTTGCTAGAGCCAGCTGGCCGCAATACTGCGCCAGCGTTAACACTGGCGGCTTTTGCCGCGCAAGAAAAAGATGCGGATCCCATCCTGCTGGTTATGCCTGCTGATCATGTTATTGCCGATCTTGCTGCCTTTCATCGCACCATACAAGCCGGCTTGTCATACGCTATCGATGGCGCAATGGTGACTTTCGGTATCGTGCCTGATCGTCCTGAGATAGGCTATGGCTACATCCTGGTAGGTAACGCGCTTGAAACTGCGGCTGCCCGACAACTGCTTGCCTTTGTCGAAAAACCCGCATTGGAAACGGCATTGGTCTATGTCGCCGGGGGCAATCATCTGTGGAATAGTGGAATTTTCATGATGCGTGCCAGCACTTGGCTTAAAGCTATCAAGCATTTTAATCCGAATATGCACGAACAATGCCGGAAGGCAATTGAACTGGCAAAAATTGATTGTGATTTTGTACGTTTGGATAAAGAAGCTTTCTTAGCTTGCCCTGCTGATTCTATTGACTATGCGGTTATGGAAAAGCTTCCAACGACGCCAGAATTGGACATACAAGGCTGCGTATTGCCACTTGATGCCGGGTGGTCGGATGTCGGTGCATGGGACGCAGTTTGGCAAGTATCCAGCAAAGATGCGCAAGGTAATGCGGTAAAGGGAGACGTGCTGCTGGAAGACTCTAAGAATTGTTTGGTGATGGCCGATAGCCGACTGGTGGCATGCCTTGGATTGGAAGACGTGATTGTCGTTGAGACGCCCGATGCCGTGCTTGTCACCAATAAGGAAAATGCACAAAATATCAAACGTATCGTCAGTCGTTTAAAAGAGGGCAATTATCCTCACACTGAAAACCATCGCAAAGTATACCGACCTTGGGGTCATTATGACTCGATAGACATTGGCGCGCGGTTTCAGGTCAAGCGTATTGTCGTCAAACCTGGGGGACGTTTGTCCATGCAAATGCACCAGCATCGTGCTGAACACTGGATAGTGGTGAGTGGCATCGCGTTGGTCACGCGTGGCATGGACATGATGACCCTGGTAGCTAATCAATCAACGTATATTCCTCTCGGCGTCAGACATAGATTGGAGAATTCCGGAACAATTGATTTGGAACTTATCGAAGTTCAATCAGGTGATTATCTCGGCGAGGATGATATTGTGCGTTTCGATGATATTTATGGACGTGGATAGATTTCGCAGACAAAAAAAGTATCTAATGCCGACCGTATTGCAAAACCATAATGATTGTCAAAATTTCAAATGCTGACAGCTATCATTTCTAAGTTTTACAGAGTGTAACGTAAGTTGCAATGCTGTTATAGCAAGAGCAATATTGCCGCAAATAGCTGATTTGGTAGAGGATTCGCATTACAATGCTGCCTCTTCATATTCAAAGATCGCGGTATTGATACCACATGTTCTTAAAAAGTAAGGCAATGACGAATTTTCCTCTTTCCCCAAGGCATTTAGTACGATCATTATGGCAGCATCAACAGTTAATTGTTGATCTTGCCAAGCGGGATGCATTTGGAAAATATAAAGGATCAAAGCTTGGCGTCTTGTGGTCTTTGCTTGCGCCTATCTTCATGCTTACTATTTACACATTTGTTTTTAGTGAAATTTTCCAAGCCAGATGGACCACGGGCAGTTCCTCTAAAACTGAGTTTGCCATTGTGTTGTTTACAGGCTTAATCATGTTTAATTTTTTTGCGGAAAATGTAACGCGTGCCCCACATCTCATTGTGGGAAATGTTAATTTTGTAAAAAAAATTGTTTTCCCTTTGGAGATATTGGCATGTGTGAATCTTGTTTCAGCCATGTTTCATCTGACTGTAAGTTTGGTTGTTTTGCTAGTGTTTCAGGTTGCAATCTATGGACGGGTACCTTTAACATTCTTATTGATGCCGCTGATGATCATGCCACTCGCCTTATTTTGTCTCGGAATTGCATGGTTTTTATCCGCCATCGGAGTATTTTTACGTGATGTCGGACAAACCATTGGTATTTTTGTTACTGGATTAATGTTTCTTTCCCCTATTTTTTTTCCGCTTTCGGCAATTCCACTACATTGGCATGCGTTGGCTAAACTTAATCCGCTTGTATTTCCGATTGAGCAAGCCAGAAACATTCAGGTCTGGGGTAATTATCCAAATTGGGATGAGTGGCTGATATACACGCTTGCCTCGACAGTGATCGCGTACTTAGGTTTTGCATTTTTTCAAAAAACTCGAAGAGGATTTGCAGATGTCCTCTAATATCGCGATAAGAGTAAAAAATATCGGAAAATGTTATCAAATTTACCTAAAGCCAAATGATCGTTTAATGCAGGGCGTATTCGGTCTTGCAGCTCGCATGTGTCCAGTCGGAAAATGGCGTGTTGTGCTACGACGGCATGCACAAGCCTGCTCCAAACAATACTGGGCATTGCATGACATTAGTTTTGAATTAAAAAAAGGTGAAACATTTGGCATTATCGGTCGTAATGGATCTGGTAAAAGCACCTTGCTTCAAATCATTTGCGGCACACTAAATCCAACTCAAGGTGAAGTAGAAGTTAATGGCCGTATAGCAGCATTATTAGAGTTGGGTGCCGGATTTAATCCCGAATACACTGGGCGTGAAAATATATACATGAATGGCCAGTTACTCGGTTTAACAAAGCAAGAGGTCGATGAAAGAATTAATGACATAATCGCCTTTGCAGATATCGGTGATTTCATCGACCAAGCTGTGAAGACCTATTCAAGTGGTATGTTTGTCAGAGTAGCATTCGCTGTGATTGCGCATGTTGATGCCGATATTCTGGTGATAGACGAAGCACTTGCAGTTGGCGATGCTTTTTTTACACAAAAATGCATGCGTTTCTTGAGAGAATTTATGCAGACTGGCACGATCCTTTTTGTCAGTCACGATACTGCCGCAGTAAAAAATCTTTGTGGTAGTGCATTGTGGCTAGATAAAGGTGTCGCTCAGTTAAGTGGTACCGCAAAGGATGTCTCCGAAAGTTATTTGCAGGCTTATTACGAGTCCATACAAAATACTTCGACTTCGACTTCGACTTCGACTTCGACTTCGACTTCGACTTCGACTTCGACTTCGACTTCGACTTCGACTTCGACTTCGACTTCGACTTCGACCTCGACCTCGACCTCGACAAAACTCAGATCGCTTCCATCAAAAGTAGAAACTAGTAGGCGAGATCCACGTCAGGCATGGATAAATCAGTGCAATTTGCGTAACGATATTCAGGTATTTGAATTTGATTCAAATGCAAAAAGTTTTGGCAGTAACGACGCCAAAATCATGAACGTAGCGTTTTTCGACGAGGATGGCTTACTAATATCATGGGTCATTGGCGGCGAGTTCGTATCCCTGAGAATTAGCACTCGTGTGCACCATACGATTAGTTCACCTATCATCGGTTTCTATGTGAAAGATCGGTTAGGTCAGGTTCTATTCGGCGATAACACTTATCTGACGTATCATGCACAGCCATTAAATATTGATGCCAACACAAATCTGGATGCAGAGTTTGATTTCACCATGCCTATTTTACCCAAAGGTGATTATTCTGTTTGCGTTGCTATCGCAATAGGAAATGACCAGGAACATACACAATTAGAGTGGATACATGATGCGATAATTTTAAAATCAGAGTCTTCTTCTGTTGCAACCGGATTAGTTGGTATACCGTTACAAAGAATCGAGCTTAAAGAAGTTGTTTGAGTTTCATTTATTAACAATAAAATAAAATTATGCATACAAGTTCAGTAGATAAAATGAGGGCGTTCATAGATAAATATCTTGCGCCCAAAAAAAATGAATCACTTTTGATTATGGATATTGGTAGTCAAGAAGTACATGTCAACGGAAGTTATAAACCGCTTTTTCAGGAATATACAAATTGGACATATCGAGGTGTCGATATGGTTGCAGGAAATAATGTAGATATTGTGTTGAACGATATTTACGATTGGAGTCAGATTCCGTCTAACTCAGTCGATGTCATTATTTCTGGACAGGCTTTTGAACACATAGAGTATTTTTGGCTTTCGATGATGGAAATTGCCAGAGTGCTCAAGCCAGGCGGCATCTGTTGCATTATTGCGCCGTCCTCTGGATATGAGCATCGTTACCCGGTTGATTGTTGGCGTTTTTATCCTGATGGCTTCAGAGCATTGGCCAAATCTGCTCACCTGAGTCCTGTTGAAGCCTACACCCAGTGGGAGGATTCTGATGCCTATGATGAGGGCACAAACTGTTGGCATGATTCGGTTCTCATCGCTCGAAAAGATCGGTCGTTCGGACTCAGGGACACGTTGAGAAGATTTTTAATCCAACTTAGTAGAAAACTGTAATCATCTCATTTCATTACTAAGTAATCGCCAGCAATAGCAGCAAAATTTTATGCAAACATGATCGAAAATCATAACAAATACAGTAGAGAAGTAATGCCAGGCATCGAAGAATCACTCTCGAAAATAACGGGTATGGTGAGCATTAATTCTGTGGTTCTCGATATCGGTTGCTCAAGTGGCATGCTCGGGCGTTACCTTGCTCATCAAAAAGGTTGTGTCATTGATGGCATAGATATCGACGATGGGGCGTTAGAGAACTGCCATCCTATTTATCGTAAAGTGATCATTAAAAATCTGGAGTCGGATGACTTAATCAGTGAGCTGATTGCAGAGTCATATGATTTCATCGTAGTAGCGGATGTCATCGAGCATTTGAATCATCCAGAAAATTTGCTCAGTCAGCTGCGTTTACTGATTAAGCCACATGGCACTATCATTTTTTCTGTTCCCAACATTACACATATCGCAGCTTCGCTGGAATTACTTTCTGGCCGCTTCAACTATGCACCGAACGGGCTGTTGGATAATACGCATCTCCGATTCTACTCTTATCAGAATTTGATCAAGAAACTGGAAAATTCCGGCTTATATCTGTGGGCAGTTGAGACCGTTCATCGGGATTTAACCGAGACAGAATTCGGCGACGCACAAGTCAATTTATTTCCTAGGCAGTGGCTCGATACGCTCATTGCCAGCAGACCAGATTCTCTGGTGTATCAATGGATAGTATCGACTAAAATTTATCCAAGCCTTAAAAAGGTGAGTGAAGTTTTTCAACAAAAAAGACGTAGTATCAGTCCCATTTTTACTACTGCTCTTTATTGGGAAAATGAGCTTGATTCTGGGTTCAATGAAGACAACAAACTGCCAGGTTTTAAAACCGATATCGCAAATAACGAAGTTGAAATTGTATTTCCACTTCCTTTTTCGGAGGCGGAATCAATTACTCGCTTCAGAATCGATCCAGCTTCGGAAGTTAAATCCATCTGGATCAAAAGTGCCGAGATTGTTGATTCTCAACATGTCGTGCTGTGGCGATGGTCGGGGCAAGAATCGTTAAATGATCTCATCAATGCACATTGGGTTGACCTGATGCCAGCAGAGGGGAAAATTTTTTGTTCTGCAAATAACGATCCGCAATGGTATCCGCAGATTCCGCTTGTTACTTTGCAAAAAATTGAACCAGGCACCAAATTTGTGATGCGACTTTGTGATCATCCTGCAACTATTGATGCGCAATTGGAAGACGGCTTGCGCAAGCAAAAACGGGAAGCACAAGCTGAATTTCAAAAAAGAGATGAAGAAAATCGTGCTCTTGTTAATGTAATCGACGAGCGTGAAACGAAAATCAATGATTTGCAACAGTCTATTGCCGAGCAAAATCAGCAAGTAAAGAGCTTGCTGCAATCGATTGCTCAGCGTGATGCGCACATACACAGTATCCTCACTAGTAGTTCATGGGTCATCACAAAACCGTTTCGATATGCGCGTCGACAACTGGGCGGCGGCATATTCGCAAGTTTGAGTCGTCTGGCATTGCGTGTTGTGCGATTTATTTGGGTGATATTTCCTTTGCCGCGTAATCTCAAGGGCAAATTAAAGGGCAATTTGCTCACTAATTTTCCATCGATGTTTCGATCGTATAGAAATTGGGTAAGCACCCATGCATCGGATGAGAATCTAAAAAATTATGTAGCGACTATCTCAGACGCATCCGGATATCAACCTGACGATGAAACCGCTTTATACGTCCCACTTCTTCAGGCTCAACCTTTAGCAAACAAGCCGGTAAAGATAATTTGTTTTTACTTGCCACAGTTCCATTCTATTCCGGAAAATGACGCATGGTGGGGCAAAGATTTTACTGAATGGACCAATGTTCGACCCGCCCAAGCGCAATTTGAAAATCATTATCAACCTCACGAGCCTGGTGAGTTGGGCTACTACAATTTACTTGATACAGCTACCCAACGTCGTCAGATTGAGTTGGCAAAACTTTATGGAGTGGAAGGATTTTGTTTTTACTTCTACTGGTTTGGTGGGAAACGGCTGCTCGAAACCCCTATCAAAAATTATTTGAACGACAGTACTCTGGATTTGCCATTTTGTTTGTGCTGGGCAAACGAAAACTGGAGTCGCCGATGGGATGGTCTTGATCATGAAATGCTGATTGCGCAGCAGCATAGTCCAGAAGACGACCTTGCCTTTATTGAGCATGTCGCTCAATACATGCGTGACGCACGTTATATTCGCATCGACGGTAAACCGTTGCTCATTGTGTATCGTCCAGGCTTGTTACCTCATCCTAAAGAAACAGTTGCTCGTTGGCGCACATGGTGTCGTGAGAGCGGTATGGGAGAAATTTATCTTGCTTATACACAGTCGTTTGAATCATTAGATCCGGCAACCTACGATTTTGATGCAGCCATCGAATTTCCGCCTAATAATTCTGCACCTACTGACGTCACCAGACAGGTCGCGCCCCTAGGTGAGGATTTTAAGTGCACTATATATGACGCAACTGTTTTCACTGCGCGTAGTGAGCACTACACACGGCCTGCATATAAGCTTTTCAGAAGTGTTTTTCCTTCTTGGGATAATACCGCAAGGCGTAAAAACAAAAGCACGGTCTTTCTCAATTCCAGTCCATCGCTTTATCAGCGATGGTTAGAGAATGCTATTCGTGACACGGTACGCTCTCAGCCGAACCCGGATGAGCGCTTGGTTTTTGTGAATGCATGGAATGAATGGGCAGAGGGCGCTCATCTTGAGCCAGACGCCAAGTATGGATATGCGTATCTTCAGTCCACTCGTGATGCCATTACCCGAGCCAATTCATCACAAAGTAAGTCGTTATTGATAGTGACGCATGATTGTCATCCTCATGGCGCGCAATTTTTGATTTTGGAAACGGCAAGAACTTTGAAAGAGTGTGGGTTTAATGTATCAATTCTTGCTTTGGATGATGGGCGTCTGCTGGATGAATTCAACAAGATAGCACCAACGTTTAATGGAAAAAAAGCTGGTGCAAAGGGCGTTCATGATTATTTGTTGGCGTTAAATGCAAGTGGCACGGTAGATGCGATTACCAGCACTGTTATTTGCGGGAGCATTCTACCGTTACTCAAGCGATCAGGGTTTCAAGTTCTCAGCTTGATCCATGAGATGCCGGGCATTATTCGCGAAATGAAACAAGAAGGAAATGCCAAAAGTATCGCCACGTTGGCAGACAAGATCGTTTTTCCCGCTGAAATGGTGCATCAACTTTTTAATGAAATTGCGCCAGTATCCGAAGAAAAGGTGGTTATTCGAGCGCAAGGGGTATTGCGTAAAAATCCATTTAAAAATCGTAAGATCGAAGCGCATCGCGAAATTTGTCAACAATATTCATTGCCTGAAGACACAAAAATTGTCCTTTGCATCGGTTACATGGATATGCGTAAGGGTATCGATTTTTTTATAGATGTTGCGGCAAATGTATGCAGACAATCACCCCAAACAGTCTTTATATGGGTCGGGCATGCGGAAATTAGTCTTGAGCAGACTATAAGAGCAAAAGTAGATGCACTGGGCATAAAAGATAAGGTAATTTTTGCTGGATTTGTCCGAGATCCAATGGCTTATTATGCTGCGGCATCAGTCTATGCATTAACTTCGAGAGAAGATCCGTTTCCAAATGTAGTACTTGAGTCGGCTGAAGTCGGCGTCCCAGTGGTAGGCTTTCAGGGAGCATCAGGAACAGGTGAGTTCATCATTGCCCAAGGCGGTCGTTTAGCTGAGCAATTTAATATTAATGAATTTAGTCAGCATGTGCATGATTTGCTCACGCAGCCTCCGGTAGAGACAAAGCAAAGTGTCGCTTCACTTCGGCAATATGCCATTGACTTGGTGCATCATCTGAACGGTTTTCCGCGTGTTTCCGTTGTTGTTCCTAACTTCAATTATGCAAGATATATTCATCAGCGCCTCGATAGCGTTTCTGGGCAAAATTTTCCAATTTATGAACTAATCGTATTAGATGATGTATCAACTGATAACAGCATTGCAGTTATTGAAGAATTTCTTGAGCACAGTAATATTGACTCACAGCTCATCATCAATAAACAAAATTCAGGTTCTGTATTTCGCCAATGGGAAAAAGGCAGCGCATTGTCAAAAGGTGATTTGCTGTGGATTGCAGAAGCCGATGATTATGCGGATAAACAATTTTTGTCTAGTCTGATTCCGGCATTTTGTGATCCTTCAGTTGTTTTGGCATACTGTCAATCAAAGCAAATGAACGAAGATGGCACAGTCATTGCGAATAACTACTTAAATTACACACAAGATATTTCCAGCAGATGGGAAAAAAGCTATTTACGGCATGGTCGTCAGGAAATCGCCGATTCGCTCTGCATCAAGAACACAATTCCCAATGTGAGTGCTGTGCTATTTAATCGACTATCTCTTACTCAAGCGTTATCGGATATTGGTGATGATTTATATAATTATTCCGTTGCGGGAGACTGGTTGATTTATCTTCAAGTGCTCTCCAAAGGTAAGGTATATTTTAATGAAAATTCTTTAAATGAACATCGCCGTCACACTCAAAGTGTTACGCATTCTTTGAATGCAAACAATCATTTACAAGAGGTGATTGATTTACAGAATGTTGCACGTACGATTATTGCTCCAGATAAGACATCTGCATTAAAAGCATCTGTATATATTCAATACTTGCATAAGCATTTCGATATACCTTTCAAAGAAGAGCAAAATTTTTCATGAGTGCGTCTCAAAAAAAATATAAAAAGGCAGTCATTTTTGGAGCCGCGGGTTTTGTCGGGATTAATCTTGCACATGCTTTGGCTGCGCAAGGACTTGAGCTGATTTGTTTTGATCAGGTATCGTCGTCAGAATGGCCTAAAAATGCCAAAGTAATTACGGGCGATTTTTCCAGTGTGCCAGACGAGTTAATTGAGATACTTGATCAAGCTTATATATTTCATTTGATCAGTTCTTGTCGCCCTTCACTGACGACCATGCACGCCGCTGACGAAATTAGTACTGATCTCGTGAGCACGATACGCTATTTGGAAAGTACTAAAAATAGGGATGTGCGATGGATTTTCATTTCGTCCGGCGGCACTGTCTACGGGCAACAAGATATTCACAGTATTGTTGAATCTTGTTCCACCAAACCAATTTGTTCGTATGGCTTGGTTAAATTATCGATAGAGGGATACTTCGAGCTGTATAAAAAATTGCATCATCTTGACTACGTTACCATCAGACTAGGTAACCCATATGGCCCTTGGCAAGATCCACAACGAGGGCAGGGAATTGTCGCCGCCTTGATATACAAAGCGTTGTCTAAACAAGCAATAGAGATTTGGGGTGATGGATCCAATGTGAGGGATTACATTTATATTTCAGATGCGACCAATGGCATATTAAATGCTGCATTCTCTGGGGAATCCGGTGAGATTTATAATCTCGGTTCCGGATCTGGTAAATCCATAGTCGAACTTATCGATACGATAGCAGCAAGTCTGAATCTGGAAATCCCCGTTAAACATACAACATCAAGGTCGGTTGACGTGAGGAGAAATGTTCTTAATTCTCAAAAACTGGCGGAACAAACCGGCTGGAAAATTCAGGTTGATCTTCATACCGGTATTAACCTGACCGCTGCCTGGATTAAAGAAATTTCTTAACCATTAGTATTACGCATTTTGTGTAATTATTGAGGTGAAGATGATAGCTGCCTGATTTCTCGCAACACACAGCATGAAAAAAATGACCACTTAAAGACCTTCACAAAGGTTTTATATGGTCTTTTTTTAAATTAAGATTTCAGTTATTAAGACTTCAGTCAACTAGCGTAATCGTTATTTGGATAAGCGCTTCACGATGCCTGGAACGCCTTCGTTTGCTAAAATTTCCCATGCGCGTTTGCCCAATCTTCTGCGATGATCTGCATCGAATAATGCTTGTCTCAAATGTGCGGAGAGTAAGCCTAAGCTCATTTTTGTTTGGCTGACGCCAGCTTGAAAACCCGGCGACAATACCCTACGCATTCTTGCCATCTCATCTTTATTTTCGGTAGGGCTTAGGAGATTGGGATATTCAAGCCCAGCTTTGGTTATCCACCATGTTTTGTATGATACTTGTTCGACGTCATATGGATTTTTGAATTGCGCTTGCAAATCGATTCGTTCGCGATAGATCATGCGCTCGGCGGGAGATATTTTGCTTCCATCAGTATAAATACCGTAATGCCAGGGCACTTGACTTAACGGATCCTTACTTAAACTAGCTGTCGTTTGCGTATACCAATCAACCAATCCTGCAACCGTTTTATTGCCCGTTGCATTTTTTTTGAACATGATGATATGCGCGCCGCTATCAAAGCCCGTGAAGTGATAGAAGCCTAAAGGCTCACCGTTGACCTGAACCTCATTGGGTGCCGTGCCTGTCAACTCTCTTGTCGTCAGGTTCCAGGGAGCGACATTCAATCTCGAGGTGCGTAATATGCACACACCCTCAAAAAAAGCAGGCACGAGGTCAATCCAGCGTTGATCGGTAAATAGTCCATTAGGGATATCAGCACGACAAAAGTAATATAGTCGTTCAGCCCACCATGCTGCGAATGCCTTACCAACCAGACTTGGGCTAACTGCCACAAAGCCAAGATTGTAGACGCCATGTTTCAGGCTGCAGATCTCATTGTCCATTACCGCAGTGACAGTGGTTTCTGGCGTGACTTGATGCGGGGTCAACGCAATATTTGATTTTTCTAGTGCAGCTAAAACGTCATCAAGTCGAGAAAACAGTACTGTATCTGGATCAAGGTAGATCACACCAGCGCAATCGTCCCGGTCCAGCAGTTTTTTGAGCATGAACGGTTTGATTGCGGTTGAAAGTTCAACGATGCTATGGCAGAACGACCAGCCCAGAAAATCAGGAATATCCAATGAGTCAGCGGGGTGAATCTCATCAAATCGCTCCGCAGATAAATCGATGTGTTCAGGTAATTTATCTGATAGAGCGAGATGTATCATCCATTCCGGATGCCATTTTTTAATCGAGTCTATCAGTACCCGCACTTTCGGTATGTAGTTACATGCTGCACTGGTAAAAACATGTATTTTTTTTATGCTGCTGTGCTCATCCATACTACCGCTTTCTTTGGTTTAATTTTTTCCTGCCAAAAGTGTTCCATCTCATCCAACATCAGATCTGGTTGTATCGAACTTAATACGACGCCACGCTCATAGGATCGCGCTAAATCGGCGGGTGCACCAAAATCAAAGCAGGCAAATGGTACATTCATCTCAACAAGTTCGTGAGCCACATAGGAGAATGTTTCTGCCCAAATGGACGGAAATAAAAATAAATTCGCTCCCGAGTTTTTAACGAACGAAGGCAAATTTTTAGCTTCATAAGGTCCAGTGACATCCACCACATTTTCCGGCAAATGTGCTTCGATGCTGCCAATAATAGTGATTTTGACGTTGGATTGTCGCTTTATAATTTCTTTTGTTAAATCCGTAATGATTTGTGCGCCTTTGTGTTTGCCGATGACGCCAACCACACCTATGTGCAGATGTTCTTTGTCCAAAATCTCCACTTTTTGCATTGCTGTATGCAGAGTATGGGGTACGAGTCGCCAATTACTGTTGTCTAGTTCAGGGTACGCACGTTTGAGCAAAGTCTCTGATGCCTTGGAGAATAACCGAACCTCATCCGCCGCTATCAATAACTGGCTCCACGTTTGTCTCCAGCGTCCGATATCGCGCACTCCGCTAAATGAGACAAAACTATCTTTATGGACAGTCAGACAATGCTGACATGTATTCAGATCTGGCACATTACAAAATACGCCTTTATCATCAATCAGAAAGTGACTCGGGCAAATGGCAAAGTAATCATGTATCGTCACCAGAAGTTCACAATGTACATGCTTACGCAATGTCACTAACATCTCGACTACACTTAGGGGTTGCCGAAAAGTTACCGCGCAGTTATACATGATATGCTGGATGTTGGCGTTTCCCAGTAAAAACAAAAATGCTTCGATTGACTCAATTGAATAGCGAGCTGCACTTTGCTTCTGATAAAACTCAACAAAATACTGAAGGCTGGCAACATGAAAGCCGAACAGCAACACATTTTCGTCTAACGCCAATCGTTCTCTTATGTAAAGATGGCGATAGGTGTTGGCGCCGCCGCCGATATCGTGATCGACCACGACTGAAAATGGTTCATTTTGCAATGTATCTGTTAATTTTTTCCATGCAGCAGAGTCCGCCGTAATTGGCTTGCCATTGCGATAGCGCTGAACTTTGTTGATTAAAGCCCGGGGGCCTGCAGCCCTTAATAGCGCAAGGGATTTTTTTGCCAGCAACCAATACTGATCAATCTTACTGGCAACCTGACCTTGACGATGTATTTGAGTCAAGCTGACAGCCGTTCTAATTGTTGGGCTATTTTGAAATTCCCAGTACAGTTCTGCGCGACGAATTTTTTTATCCCCGATATCCGCCAATATTAAAAATCCTGCGTTGACCGCCTCGGGTACATTGGCAAACACCTTACTTACGTCATCTCTACGCTGGCCATAGTTAGCTTCTATTTCAAGGTAAGCCGATTTTTTTTCAAAGAGTAGTCTTAGGACAAGTTTGCTAACGACCGCGCTGGGGGAGAACCCCCAGCCGTAGGCAAATAGTTGATTGTCTCGAATTAAAACGTGGTCTACACCATGTTTTAGCATGTGTTCTCCTACTGCAAGATGACAAGAAAATCGCGATTTCGTTGACTGTATGTCAGATAAGACATAAAACAATGGCGACGGAGTGATACTTCATTCCCAACATCGTCATCAGAAATCAATCATGATCCAGCTAAGCTCAATACTTCCTCAACCGTAGTAATGCCTTGCCAGACTTTAAGCATGCCGTCATCTCGTAACGAGCGTATATTATTATTGCGCAGATGTTTCAACATCTCGGCTTCGCTGGCATGCGTTAATATTTGATGCTGCAATGTCGCATCTACCTCAAATAATTCATAAATGGCTACCCGACCCGAGAATCCAGTCTGGTTGCAGTTACGGCAACCAACAGGGCGACGTAATCTTGGCTCTGGTACCAGCTCGTCACTCCATTTTTTAACGCCGTTGAGCAATAGCTGCTGTGTTTCCTGCGTAATCACAGCAGGTTCAGCGCAATGTTCGCATAGGCAACGTACCAAACGTTGCGCCATCACGCCTTTCAGACTAGACCCCAGCAAAAAGGGTTCAATACCCATATCAACCAATCGTGTTACCGCACCTGCGGCACTATTGGTATGCAAGGTAGAGAACACCAAATGGCCGGTCAATGCCGATTGCACCGCGATAGCGGCGGTTTCCTGATCACGAATCTCACCAATCAATATGACATCTGGGTCGTGGCGCAGAATTGAACGTAAAGCTGCTGCAAAGGTAAATCCGATATCGGCATTAACCTGGATTTGCGTAATGTCTTTCAGTCGGTATTCCACGGGATCTTCTACGGTGATGATCTTGTTCAGGCCATCATTGCCGATATCGAGAGCGGTATACAAGGTTGTAGTCTTTCCCGAGCCTGTTGGACCGGTGACCAAAACAATACCGTTTGGCATCTTAATCCAGCGATTAAACAGTTCTGCGTGATCTGGCATCATGCCCAAATCTGCCAGATGGTAGGGTTTGCGATCCTGGCGTAATAAGCGCATGACGACTGACTCACCCATGGCGCCAGGTAGTACCGAAACCCGTACATCAAATACCTCGCTATTGACGCGGGCCGTCATGCGGCCATCTTGCGGCAGGCGACGTTCTGCAATATCCAGCTGCGATAAAATTTTAATGCGGCAAACGGTGGCGTCAAATTTGTCCAAGGGCATATGACTAAGTTCTTGCATTACGCCGTCCACTCTCAGGCGTACGGCAAATTCATATTCGCCAGGCTCTACGTGGATATCAGATGCACGCCTTGTTACCGCTTGTGACAGCATGGTGTTGACCAGTTCAATGATCGGGCCTTCTTCTGCTAGTTCGCGCAGATGCATGACATCGCCTGTCATCGCCATCTTAGGTTCGCGACGTTCCAGCGCGGCATAAAATGCATCAAAGCTTGATGGCCGTACCAAGCCATGGGCAAGTTGGCTGCCTGCCGGCATCTTCAGGCGTAGCACTTCCTGTACGTTAGCACTCACCGCTTCTTTGGAGGCGCAGTATGTCACGTTATCGCCTTCAGTTTGCCAAAGAATCAACCCATTTGACTGGCACCAGATGGGCAATAAACCCCATTGCGTCAGCGTAGGATTAAAGGCCGCTTGTGCCGCATGTAGTTCATCGTCTGTCAGTAAGGGCATGCTGCCGTAGAGCGACATTTGCTGATACAAGACTTCTTCTGATAACGCACCCATGCGTACCAGCAAGGCAGGCAATGGCGTAAATTGTTCGCGTTGCAGGAGGCGTGCATTGCTTAAGGTATCAGCAGGCACGACACCATTGTTGGCGAGGTATTGATCAAAGGTGAGGGCAGTCGTCATTGAAGCAGCATTCTATGTTGCCACCGAAGCGGCTATTGGTACGAAGGAGTATATAAAGTATTTGGTTAAATCAGCGGCACTAAGTTATTTGGTAACAATTTTTACATCATTTGTCACACTATACCAGCGACCGCCAGCGCGTACGATCATGGTTAATTCTGTGCTTTTAGCCAGCTTCACTTTAACGCGCACATCTGCCTTACCTAGATTGGGTATGGCTTGCGCTGCTAAAAATGAAGGTTCACCAATAGCTGGCGTACTGTTGAACAGCAAAAAAAATTCTGTTCCCGGGATTTCGCTCATCATGTGTACAGATATGATGCCAGCGGTAGCAATTGGTGGTGAATCCAGCAGTAGATAGTCAGATTTGATTAACTGTGATTTGCTGGTCGGTGGTTTGAATAGCGCCAGAACTTTATCTTGCGTATCTGCAGTAATTATATCCGGCAGCATGTCGTTTATGACGCCAGAAGTTTTTTGCGGAGATGCAGCAATTTGCGCACTGCAAAAGTTGACATGCAGGAGTAAGCAAATCGTCAACAAGAGGCCTGCATATGATCCACGAGAACAAGATTTTTTTGACAATGAAAACATAAGTACTTTCTCTATAACGCAAGTCAATATCGGGTATATGAAACCAGATTATTGAATTGCAAAGAACGCATTTTACCTAATGTCAGCCGGTTGATCCAATTAGTTCATTGATGAATCAAGACTAAGGGCGCAGATCAGATCGCGTCCAACAATAAAAAAAGGGAGGCTTTCGCCTCCCTTTTTTGTTAGCTAATAGTAATATTTAAATTACTAATTACTTAGCTAAACCGCGTTGTGCATCTTGAGTTACCGCTTGTGCATCGGATGGAGCACGGTCAACCAATGAATCAAAATCCACACCTTGAGTAGAAGATGCTTCGATGAAGTTTTTGCTATCCGGGTTGTACAGGTAGTTTTGTACGCGCAATGATGTTACGCCATCAGCTGTGATGCGCAAACGGTCACCGACAGAAGATGCTGCAGGAGCAACTGCACCGCTAACATAACCAGCGCCATTAGAAGCCGATGCTGTTGATAACTTAGCATCAATATCTGAAGACGTCATGTTAAAGACTGCGCGTGGCGCCAATGTACCTAATGTACCCCAGCCACCATAAGAACCATCAGCGTGGATCAGTTGACCATATACAGTTGCAGTGTTGATTTCACTTGGGTTGATCACGCGGATAACACTCATCCAGCCGCCAGAAGTTTTGGACGTTGCATAGTTACGTACGTCGATCTTTACGCCGCCAGACAATGGATACAGATCACCTTTGCAAGACTCAGGCTGCTCATACTTGTATGTATCAGCTGTAAAGTCTGGAGCTTTTACCAAAGTAGCAACAGTCGAGAATGTCGATGATGGAATGACGTTTGCACCGGCCGCTTGGTAGCAGACAGAGTAAGCAGTTGCTCCGGCAGGTACATTCAACAACAGATTAACTGGTGCAGAAGCAAGTGCGGCTGAATTCATCAAAACTGAACCAGTTCCACCAACAGATGCCGCACATGTCAAGCCTGTAGACAAAAATAAAGTACCACCATTTTGAAAGCCTTGGGAACCTGTAACGGTAACCTTCAGATATTTCTGTTCAACAGTTCCATCATCCAATGTTGCAGTAGCTGCAGCTCCACCAACGCCTGGTGTTGCAAGCAGGTATTGAGTTGCGCCATCAGCATCGTAACCATTGGAATCTTGATTCAGTGTTACTGAACCCAGATTAACCAAAGATGCGCTCAGATATGTATCCGCTACAAGAGCATCTGAACCGGCAGTACCTAAGAAGCCAGTTTGTGTTGCGCTGTTGATTTTTGCTGAGCCATCTGCACTAGCAGCGACTGTAAGCGAAATATTTGTAGGGAATGTGTACAAAGTACCATTGCTAGTGTTGCCCGAACGAGTATGTTCGTCAGCGATACCATTGTTCACACCATCAGCGATGTTAGTTGATGATACTGAAGTAAAGTGTTTAAACGCGAATGGCAAGTTAGGCACTGTGTTAGTACAGTCCTTAACAACACCAACAACGCTATACAGTTTGGTTACAGTAGCAGCTGTACCAGCAGCATCGTTAAAACGGACAGCTGGAGTCACTAAATTGAGACCACCAGATTGCAATAAGGTAATAGTTGCGAACAGAGTCTTTTTGTCAGCGCTAATTGCAGGAGTTGATACTGTGTAAGCAGTATTAAGAACGGCAACACCCAAGTTATTTACCAGAACGATTGCAGCAGCATTGCCAGCAGTTTTCCATTCGCCGCCGCCTGTCAATACCAACTGAACCTGGAATACTTGATCATTGTTTGTTGCATCAACGTCACCAGCAAAACGGTAAGTGACCGATGGAGTTTTGATGGACTGTGCATCACTAACAATAACTTCGTGAGCGATTTGAATCGACGAAGATTGGATTTGACCTGCGAAAGCTACATTAGCTGCGAAAGCAGTAATCAGGCTAGCCGCCAGGATACTTAATTGTTTTTGTTTCATTTGAATAGCCTCTCTAGAAAAGACATTTAATAATTACTTAAATAACATTACTTAAATAAAATGTACAACGTACGTTTGTTACAAGTCTTGTCATACGAGTACTCATATGACTAGCCGGTACGGATTAAATCATGTTTTTACAATTCCAGCAAGTTACTGTGTGTAAATAACGCAAATGCACAAACAAAAAGGATAAATTCATAGATAAATCGTGTTTTCTGTCTGGGTCCGGTTCTTAATACTATGCGTTATTTACGCACTTTGCTTATTTTTTTTGTGTTTTGACTATACTGTGTATTTTTAGTACCTGCGATCTGTGGCGTTGCAGCAACTTTTTCTGTAACGCGTATATATATGTTGTACCTGAACCGAGGATTTGTTGAGTTTTATCAAACTTTGTTCACGGTGATTGCCATTTGTGCGGATGAATCTGGTGTTTTTGTTTCAGGCGGGCTTCGGTCAGTGGTTTGCACCAATTTAACCTCTGCATAATGATGATGAGCAAGCCCAGAACCTAATGTTCATGCGGGTTTTGATGCCATGCCTTGGCAAGCCGCATGTGGCTTGCGTGTTGGCAGGGTCTGATTTAAGTGTCTGACCCAGTTGTGATGATGATCTGTGCGGCGCTGGGTGTGCGCCAGGCTTTTTTGCGTCGCTTACAATTAGATACACTTTAGTCTTGCTTAATGAGTTTTTAAGCGCGTTTTATGATTTTAAATAAGGCTTGTTGGGTATTTAAATATGTTTAACGCTGGTCCCTCGTTACCGGATGCCTTAAAATCGCGTACCCATTGCACTACCTGGGATTGGAGTTGTTATGTTGTTGCGCGCTGCGTATGATTTTTGTTTGTTTTTGAATTGATCTATTTTTATGCCCGAATTTCGTTATCAAGCAACAGATCCTCAAGGCGGTGTGGTGAAGGGGGTGCTAACCGTAGAGAGTGAAGCCGAAGCAATGGCGCAATTGCAGCGTCGCGGTTTGATGGTGTTCGACATGAAGCCTGTGGTGGCGCGCTCGATTCGCTTGTCGCAACCTAAGCGGGCTGGGCGTGACGCCATGTTGGTGGTGCTGCAAGAGCTAGCTACCTTACTTGATGCGGGCGTTACCCTGGCTGATGGTGTCGAGAATGTGGCGCGAGGCTATGCAGATTCCCCTCTGGGAGTGGCTTTTTCAAAAATTTACGCCCAACTGCGTGGTGGAGTGGCTTTTTCTTCGGCCTTAATTCAGGCTGATTTGCGCTTACCGAATTACGTGATCGAGCTATGCAAGGCCGGCGAATCCACCGGTAAGCTTGCTGGATCTTTGCGCTCTGCGGCAGAGCAGTTGGAGTTGGAGCAAAATTTTCAACGTGAGGCGCGTAATGCCTTGATTTACCCTTTGGTGCTGATGGTCAGCGGTTTTTTGGCGACCTTGCTGGTGTTTGTGTTCGTGGTGCCTAAATTTGCCAACATCTTGACTAATCCCAAGGCGGATATCCCTACCTTGTCACTGTGGGTCTTGGGTACGGGGATGTGGCTGACAAAAAATAAGCTTATTTTGGGTGCTGTATTGGTCGGGGTCGCCGTAGGGAGTTATTTATTACTGCGTCAGGAAAAAATTCAGCAAAATTTATGGAATTGGGCGGCAGGTCTGCCTGTTATTGGTAATTGGATCATGCATACCGAGATGGCGCGCTGGAGTTCGATGTTTAGTGTGCTGTTGCAAAACCATGTTTCAATTTTGGAGGCCTTGATGCATGCGCAGAATGCCTTGCGTGGTGATGCATGGCGCCAAAAGGCTGCCTTGATTTTGAGTGATGTGCGGGGGGGCAAAACACTGGCAGAGTCTTTGCAATTGCATCAGTTTATTGATGCAACCGGTGTCAATCTGGTACGAGTAGGCGAACGCTCTGGGGCATTGGCAAAAACCACCGCTTCATTGGCGAGCATGCATCGCATGCATAGTCAGCAGCAAATGCGCCAGTTTTTGATTTTGCTTGAACCTATCACCATTTTGCTGGTCTCGGTAGTGTTGGGAGGCATTATGATTTCCGTCATGTTGGCTATTACCAGTTTGACTAATGTGATTTAGTTTTGTTTTTGTGTTAAGTAGGGTGCGCCATGCGCACCAGTTTTACCGTAACTAAGTTGGCAATAGAAAGCGGTGCGCATGGCGCACCCTACGTTATCCCTTCTCCTTTATTGCTAGGCTGGAAGTGGTTTTAAATCAATTCAAAAGGATGTTATGCACAGTAAATTAATTAAACAGCGTGTATTAAAGCGTACTACCGGCTTTACCCTGCTGGAAATGCTGGTGGTGATGGTGATCATCGGTTTGCTGGCTGGTCTGGTTGGTCCGCGTATTTTTGGCAAGGTTGATTCTTCCAAGGTGCAGACGGCTCAGACGCAAATTAAGATGCTGGAGAGCGCTTTGAATATCATGCGCCTCGATGTTGGGCAAGTGCCGCCGCCAGAACAGGGTTTGCAATGGTTATTATCGTCTCCTCTGGATACCTCGTTGCAGTCATTGTGGAAAGGCCCTTACATTGAGGGGGCGATCCCGATGGATCCGTGGAACAATCCTTACCAATATGCGATACCTGGCCCGGATAATAAGCCATATGCAGTCTATTCGTTTGGCGCGGATGGCAAGCCCGGTGGTGAAGGCCTGAATGCCGACATTGGTCTAGGTACTGCCGCGAAATAAGCTATTTGTGGATGCATTATTTTTTTGTTTACCTGCTCGTCGAGTTTTTCGAATGAGAGGATTCACGCTAATAGAGATGATGGCGGTATTGACCTTGGCCGCGCTGATGGCAGGGGTAGCGATCCCTGCCATGCAACGCTGGTTTGATTCTATTTCAGAGCGTGCGCAGTTGACTGAAGTATCTATACAATTTCAGCGTTTGGCATCACGCACGGCTTTATTGTCGCAAACAGTCAGGCTCAATAAAACATCATGGCAAGATAAGCTTGGCGATGGTGAGGTGGCTCTGGCAATGCCCGAAGGTTGGTCTGTCGTTAACGAAAAAGCTGTTATTTTTTATCATAGTGGTGTTTGCGCTGGTGGCATCGTCGATTTGTCCGGGCCACAAGAGCGTAAGGTGCAGTTACAGATTGCGCCTGTGTCGTGTGATGTAAGTATCGTTAGATGATGAAACGATCAATAAAACCGTCCATCTCGATTCGTCAAAGTGGATTTAGTCTGCTGGAGATGATCGCAGCGCTGACTATTTTGGCCATCGGTTCAGGCGTATTGTTTAGCTGGTTAGGGCAGACAACTGGGCAATTGACGCGTTTTCAGTTGCAAGAAAAAGCTTCACTGGCACGTTTGCAAGCGATTGATTTTTTATCCGCGCAAAATCCTGCCGTGGCACCGGAAGGTAAGCAATCTTTTGATGGCTTCAGTATGGAGTGGAAGAGTGAACCAGTGACCGAAGTCCGTGAATCAATTTCGCCATCGGGTGGTCTTGGCCTTTACCAGGTGAGTTTGTATCAAGTGCAAGTGCGTGCCTTTGATCGCTCGGGTCAGGCGTGGTTTCAGTTTCCAATCAAGTTGGTCGGCTACAAGCAAGTGCGGCAGCCATCTGCTGCGACGCCTTTTTGAGAGACTAAATTTTGAGCTCTCGTTTTAGAGTGTTATTCCAAATGCCGTATAACTGCCAAAGACTTGATGTTAAACAATCAGGCATGACGCTGATTGAGCTCTTGGTGAGCTTGGTGATTTTAGGTTTTGTGGTGACGATCATGTCTGGGGCCTTTTTTCAGGTATCGCAAGTGGTGCGTATCGCGGAGAGCGTGAACGGGCAATTTCAGCCGCAGTGGGTGCGTTCTCACGCGCTGACTGATCTGGTAGGAAATCTTGTGTTGCCACCAGACACGGAGCGCCCGTTTAGCGGCGATTCGACTGGTTTTGAAGCTTATTCGCTTTCTTTGCCACAATCTGATTGGGGTAATGTGCAGCAGTTTCGTACCAAACTGGAAAATAAGCAGCAAGGCGGAATGGATCTTACTGTGATAGTTGGCGATGAAAAACCGGTAATAATCGCGTCGTGGGATATTCCTATCAAATTGGAGTATCTGGCTGTTGATGGTTCAAGTCAGGCCATGTGGCCGCCTTTTGGCAAAGTGACTAATGAGATGCCTGTGGGGGTGGTGGTGCGATCCAGCTCTGGTGAGCAATTAGTACAGATGATTGCGCCGTATCTTGGCACGCGTAAACCAGAGCCAAATAATAAAAATGATATGGGCAAACTCTTTGGTGTGGACGTGAAATGAGTCAATATCGTTTTCATTTGCGTACTGGATCATCGGGTTTTGCCTTGGCGGCGGTATTGTGGTTGCTAGCGGGTTTAACGATACTTGCCGCGATGATTAGTCAATCAAACCAGATTCTGGCGCAACGGCAGGCACAATTAAAACTAAGGGCTGATGCGGAACAAGAATTTTTATCGAGCCGCAGCGAAGCCTTATTTTGGTTATCTAGCAGTCGAGCCACACAAGAAGGGTTTGGTTGGTCAGGACAATTATTAAAGGTGGATGGCCGTGGCTACGCAAGTGCTGGTAAATCTACTATGCATTTGCAAGATGTACGAGGTTTGCTAAGTCTGAACCGGCCAAAGCGCGAGATGCTGACACGTTTGCTTGTCCGTTGCGGTGTGGATGAGTCGAAGACAGGTTCACTGCTCGATGCCTTGGAAGACTATGCAGAAGCAGGTGAATTGAAGCGCCTTAACGGTGCCAAGTCACTGGAGTATTCAATGGCGGGGTTACCCGCGCCGCGATACTCACCTTTATTAGCTGAACCAGAATTGTGGCGCGTTTATGGCTGGAAGCAAATTCAGCCGACATGGGATGAGAGACATTGCTCAGAAGACGTTACCGTGTTTGGAGATAGCCGCTTTAATCCAGGCACAGCAACACCGGGTGCATTGGCTGCTTACGGCTTGACGACAGAGCAAATTGCGTTGGTGGGTAATGAGCGTGATGCAGGGGAAAATGTATTGATTAACTTGCTGCAAAATCAGGTGCAGGGAAAAGGGTTTATGGGCTTGCCGGAAGGTCGCTTCCCTTCCCGTACCTTTAGGGTGACTCACACTATGCCTGACATGCCTTTGGTTTTTCGCTATGAACTGGCACTTAAAACGAATGTTGAAGGGATACCGTGGGAAATATCATCTCCACGCCATTTACCAATATCATCGGTTATGATGCCGGCTGGCCGAGCAAACTGGCCTAAAATTGATCAAATTTCTGAAACTGATAAGAATGCCATTACGCAACCGATTTTACCTTTCTGATTTACCTGACGATGCGGATGAAGCCGCGCTAGAGGCGCGTAGCGGTAATTCTGGCTGGATCAAACCACTATGGATATTGCCAAGAGCTTGGTGTGTTACGACATCGTTGCAGGCCAAAGGTGTGCCGCAGCATAAGACGGTGGCTTTGGTGAATTTGCATTTGGGGCGATTGGCACCGTTCGCAGATTCTGGTGTCTATGCTTGCCGCTCTGGTGATTGGGTGCATCTTTGGTTTTGGGAAAATCAGCGGGTAAGAGAATTTTGCGAGAAGCATGCATTGGATTTTGCGGCCTTGCATATTGCACCAGAGAGCGTTTGTTTTCCTAAGATCAAAGAAGGTGCGGTGCTACAGCAGTGTTTGCATGGCGTCGAGGCGCAACTGTGGCATCAGGGTTTGTTACTGGATAGCGCATGGTGGCCAGAAATGATCGACAATGCGACCTGGCAGAATTGGCGTCCTACTGCCGCAGCCGCTTCCGGTGCGCGGGCTGCATTGGCATCATGGCCAGAAGCCTTACCTTCTTTGGTTGCGCAATCTGCTATTCAGGATGTGAACGCAGCAGCTAATTTAGCTGAGCCGTGGGGATACAATTTGCTCGGCAAAAAATGGTGGCATGCGTTAACAGAAATTCGCAGTGAGAAGTTAAGCTTGCTTGCCGGTGCCGCATTGATGGTTGGGCTAGGATATCTATCGGCAGAATGGTGGGTATTGCAAGCGCAACAGCATAGCGTAGAAGCAAAAATTGAAGCACTTTCACCCTTGGTTGAGCCATTAAATGTTGCTCGCGGCAAAGCATTGGAGTCTCAGCAATGGGTGAATAAATTAGCCGGTCTACGTAGCCAGGATGATGTGATGGAGCTACTGGCAAGTTTGAGGCCAGTGTTGCAGCAACAAGAAGCTGCCATCCGGGAATTTGAATATCTGGACGGTGAAGTTCGCTTGATGTTAGTACCGGTTAATACGGAATTAAATCTTGTCGCACTGACGCAAGAATTGGAGGCATTGCCAAAGTTGACCAATATTCGTTTGTTGCCAGATAGTGATGCGCGAATTACTCGCATCTCAGCCAAGATACTGCGTTTGGGCAAACCAAACGAAATCAAGGTGTTGGGTCAGACGCAGATACCAGATAAATTGCCCAAATCTGCCGTTACATCAATTGATCGTAGTGGCAAGCGAGAGAAGGGAGAATAAAATGCAAACGGGTAAACGTTTTTGGCAATTAATCAGCTTTGTATTTTTTATTCTGATTGTATATGGCTTGATGGAACTTTCTGATGCAATTGCTGCCAGACAGTTACAACTTAAGAGTCAGCAACAATTATTATCTCGACAGGAGGCTTTGTTACGAGATAACCATTGGCCAGAAAATTTGCGATTGGCTGATCAGGCGCGCAAAGCGTGGATGAGTTATTTGCCAGTTGAAAAATCGCCTACCTTTGCAAAGGCGCGCTTACTGAGTGACTTGCGTCATATTGCCAAAGAAGCAGGGATCGCCAATCTGACGGTGACAGCGACTGATGCTGAAGGTGGCGATAAAGCAAGTGACAAAGTCGGAGATAAAGCTAGCGCAGGCAATGTTGCACGACCATTAGCTCGATTTGGCGCTGATAAAAATAAGGACGATCTGCTGCCCGTTGGCGTACAAATGATCAAACTCACCTTATCTGGCCGTTTTGATCCAGTTGCATTTAATAAATTGATGCAAAAACAGGAAGAGGTACAGCGCTTTTTAGTGATTGACCGCGTGACAGTACGTGGAGCGCAGCTAGAATTGGGCATACGTAGTTATTGGCGTATAAAACCAAATGCACTGCCTGGCACAAGCACAGTGCCTGTCACGGGTAAGCCAGCCTTGTTACCAGCAAAGAACGGATTTTAATCATGGTAACTATGTCAAATGTAAAATCGCTTTCCCGTCCTCAAGTTATTGCGTTATTGGCCTTATTGGCTTGTGCTGTGATTGGTGCAGCGCTGGGTTGGGTTAGTATGTCATCTTCTATTGAGTCAGTATCGCAATTGAGTGTGCAAAAAGCACCTGAGACCGATGCGACATTTGTGTTGCAATCAGCGCCGATAGAAAAAGCCGAAACGAGCGAAGTTGTACTTCCTGCAGATCCGACAGAATTGCAAATTTGGGAGCAGACAGCGCGACTGGCCTTGCCACCACGCAAAGAACCGCTGACTCCGCCTCGTTGGAGAATAGTGGGGGTGACTGCTGTTGGTGATGAAAAAAGTGTCTTGTTGCTGTTTGCAAACCAGCCTGCGACCGAAGCCAGAAAAGTAGGTGATAAATTACCTGGCGGCGCAAAAATAGTCCAAATTTCGCAAGATCATTTGCAGATTTCCTTGAATGGTCAACTCATGAAACTGAATTTACGTAAGCAATGAAAAAATTTCCTTTTCGCCTTGAAGGCAAAACGTCAATCGGATGTACTTTGCCGATTTCAACTAAGAGTATGTTGAGTGCTTTGGGTGTCATTCTCACACTTTCAGGATGCGTCGATTCCAAACTTATTGTGCCGAACAAAATTGAATTCGAGCGTAGTACACAGGCAAGCTCGGCTTCCGTGTTGGGAGAGGCGCAATTACAACGAAAATATACGGAATCTGATACCCCAAAAATGCCTGCGGTTCGTAGCATTAGTGGTAATGCAGATAAAAATACTGTTAAGCAGATAGATGTGGCGAATGAAATAAGCAATCTGTCTGTTTCTTTCGATCAGATGCCATTGCCTACATTCATTCAGGCTGTATATGGCGGTGTGCTGAAAGCAAATTACTCTTTGGATGGCGCTGTTGCCGCTCGTACTGATCTGGTCACTTTCCATACTCCACGCCCACAAACCGCGAGCCAGATGGCAAATTTGGCACGTATGTTATTGAAGAGCTATGGAATCGCCGTGCAGGATTTTGGTGGTGTGATTCGCATGGTTCCAGACACTGCGTCCAGCAGCTATTCGCCACAAATTCGTCGTGGCCGTGCGCAGCCCGACACGCCGATGAGTCTGCGTCCAGTTTTTTACTATGTGGAACTGGAGGCAGTTCGCCTTGGTGACTTTAGTGGCTTGCTACGCACGATGTTTGGCACAAAAATTCAGATGCAAGACGATCCTGGGCGTAATGCTTTATTGTTGAGCGGACAGTCCGATGATATTTCTGCTGCGATGGAAGTCATCCAGGTATTCGATCAACCTGCGATGCGTGGGCAGCGTACTAAGCGTATCAGCCCGGTATTTTGGACTGCTGATGAATTCGGCAAGCGCTTGGTGGATGTATTGGCAGCAGAGGGCTATGTAGCGAGTACATCGCTTACTACTGGTGCGCCAATATTGATCTTGCCGATAGCACCAATAAATAGCGTAATTATTTTCACTTCATCAGAGGTCATTCTGAACCACGCATTGAAATGGGCGAGAGAGCTGGATAAACCATCAGAAAGTCAGGCTGGTGGGGCGTTTTTTACCTATCCTGTTAAATATGCTGATGCCCAAGCTCTGGCGAAAACTTTGTCTGAGTTGATTGGCGGCGGGACTACAGCTCCGGTAGCTGCTGCAGGTGCGGCCGCATCAACCGGAAGAACTGGCTCAAAGATTGTTGTTAATAATGCAACTAATAGCCTGATTATTCAGGGCGGTGGGCAAGATCAATACCGTCAGTGGATGGCATTGTTAGCTGAATTGGATAAGCCAACTAAATCAGCCCTGATTGATGTGATGGTGGCGGAAGTGACTGCGGGCACTTCTAGTAAATTGGGCGTTGACTGGACCTTTAAAAATGGCAGTGCTTTGCCTAACGGCGTATTGCCAGTAACCAAAGCTGGTGCGGCCGGATTGGCATTCAGTTATCTGAATTCAGCAGCATCAATGAGGGCAGATGTGAGTGCCTTGGCAGGTAAAAATGATGCACAAATTTTGTCTAGCCCAAAATTGATGGCGCGTAACGGCGAAACCGCGACGATTCAAGTTGCTCAGGAAGTTCCAATTTTGACTAGCATCACCACTACCCCTGGTTCTATCCTGACAACCGGCACGACGACCAATACTGTTCAGTATCGGACTGCCGGTATGATTTTAAAAGTCCGGCCTGTCATTAACTCTGGAAACAGGATTGATCTAGATATCTCTCAGGAAGTGAGTGACGTGAAAGAAATAGTTGCTGGTGGAATTGCTTCTCCAACTATAGGTATTCGCAAGGTTGACACTAAATTAACGCTGCGAGATGGTAGTACGGTGATGTTGGCGGGATTGATCTCAAATAATAATAGCTCTTCCGATAGTGGCGTGCCATTTTTGAAGGATATTCCTCTTGTCGGAAATTTATTCAAATCACAATCTGTCGGTCGCGGTAAGACAGAGCTGATTATTTTGATTACACCCTACATTATCAATGATGATTTTGAGGCAGAATCTATCACCAACGCATTTCAGAGTTCATTAGGTGATTGGGCCAGGGATCTCAAGGAACGCACTGATCTCAAAAGCTTGAAGCGTCCTCCACCTTCTGATGTTGTGCCATTTAAGGAGCAGTCTGAGTCACAAGAACGTACTGGACTCAAAACCACCGCGCCGATATTGCCAGCAAATGAGGTTAAAGAATTAGAGCCTGTTACTGCAGAGGACGGCGCTGAAAAAAAACTGGCACCTGAGCCATCATTGGAGAGTAATGAGACGATTGTTCCTTCTGATGTCATCATGAGCAAGCCGCAAGCACCTGCCCCTGAAAGCAAGGCAGTGACAGCAAAACCTAGCACGACCAGCAAAACGAAAACGCCAGGTCCGGTACCGGCGGGTAACACGGTGAATGATGCAGATCTTTTGGAGGAATTAAAGCGTGCAGTAGAACGCCGTTAATCCAAATCTAAATCTAGATTCAAAAAAAGGGTTCGCAAAATAGCGAACCCTTTTTCAGTTTACCGAAGTGGGCGCACTGCAAGTTGATGCAATGCGCCTATCGATGGCTTCTTTTATTGCACTATGTTGCCCCATATCGCCGACGATAATTCGCTACCGCATCCTTGTGTTGCGCGAGTTGCGTATCAGTGCCTGCTGAGGACAGATAGTCAAATAAGTCATTCAGATTACCAATAGATACCACTGGCATGTTGTAAGTCTCACTGACTTCCTGCACCGCGGAGTGAACAGACAGGGAGTCGTCTTTGCCTGAACGTTCCATCCTGTCGAGGGCAATCAATACTGCACATGGCGTGGCGCCAGCAGCACGTATCATCTCGACAGACTCGCGCACTGATGTTCCTGCAGAGATGACATCGTCGATGATGACGACTTTGCCCTGTAGTTTTGCACCGACGATCGTGCCGCCTTCGCCGTGGTCTTTGGCTTCTTTGCGATTATAGGCGAATGACACATTGCGCCCCTTTGCCGCTAAGGCGACAGCTGTTGCGGATGCAAGGGTGATGCCTTTGTAGGCGGGGCCAAATAGCATGTCGAATTCGATGCCGGAATCAATTAAGGTCTGTGCATAAAATTCTGCCAGTTTGCCCAAATTCGCGCCGTCACTGAATAACCCGGCGTTAAAAAAATAGGGCGAGTTGCGTCCAGCCTTGGTCACAAATTCGCCAAAACGAATGACGCCCGCTTTGACCGAAAATTCGATAAATTCTTGTCTTAAATTGTTCAAGTTAACCTCGTTCGTAGTTCGGGCCGATGCAGACTTACCCAGCCAATTTTTTCTTCAATAACTCGTTCACCTGTGCCGGATTGCCCTTGCCCTTGGTCGCCTTCATGGCCTGGCCCACCAGTGAGTTGAAGGCTTTTTCTTTGCCAGCGCGATATTCATCAACGGACTGCTGATTGGCCGCCATGACTTCGTCGATAATTTTTTCCAGCGCGCCGACATCCGAGATTTGCTTGAGGCCTTTGGCTTCTATCACCTGATCAGCTAAATTGATGTCTGCAGATGGCGTTTGCCACATGGCTGCAAAGACTTCCTTGGCTATCTTGTTGGAGATCGTACCATCAAAGATACGCTGCAATAGTACTGCCAGTTGTGCGGCGCTGACCGGGATGGCACTGATGTCGATGCCTTCGCGGTTGAGGGTGGACGAGACATCGCCCATGAGCCAGTTGGCTACCTGCTTGGCTTGCGCTGCTTTATCGCCGGCTTCAGTGGCCGCAATCGCTGCTTCAAAATAGGCTGCCATCGCCTTGGATTGCGTGACGATCATGGCGTCGTAATCGGAGATGCCGTATTGCGTAATGAAGCGCGCACGTGCTGCTGCCGGTAGTTCTGGCATGCTTGCTCTGACACGCTCTATCCAGTCAGCGCTGATCTTGAGTGGCGGTAAATCCGGGTCGGGGAAGTAGCGGTAATCCATCGCATCTTCTTTGCTGCGCATGGGGCGGGTTTCTTTGCGATCCGGGTCATACAGGCGCGTCTCTTGCACAACCGTACCGCCGTCTTCTATCAGTTCAATCTGGCGGCGCACTTCGATGTTGATGGCTTCTTCCAGAAACCGGAACGAGTTGAGGTTTTTAATTTCGCAACGCGTGCCGAATTCTTTTTGCCCGACCGGGCGCACCGAGACGTTGGCATCGCAGCGGAATGAACCCTCCTGCATATTGCCATCACAAATATCGAGCCAGACCACCAGTGCATGCAGGGCTTTGGCATACGCGACGGCCTCGGTGGCGCTGCGCATGACAGGCTCAGTGACGATTTCCAGCAAGGGCGTGCCAGCGCGATTAAGGTCGATGCCGGTCATACCCTGGTAATCTTCATGCAGCGATTTGCCGGCATCTTCTTCCAGATGGGCGCGTGTTAATTCGATGACTTTGACTTCCGACTTGCCGTCTTTTTCGACCACGCAAGTGACGCTGCCGCCCTGTACGACCGGGATTTCAAATTGGCTGATCTGGTAGCCTTTAGGCGAATCCGGGTAGAAATAATTTTTACGCGCAAAGATGGATTCTGGCGCGATAGTGGCGCCGACAGCCAGGCCAAATTGTATGGCTTTTTCTACCGCCATTTTATTCATGACAGGCAGCGCGCCTGGCAATGCCAGGTCAACGATGCTTGCCTGTGTATTGGGTTCAGCACCGAACTGGGTGGATGAACCGCTAAATATTTTGGATTGGGTCTTGAGTTGCGCATGTGTCTCAAAACCGATCACGACTTCCCATTGCATAATGTTTTCCTTATTTTTTCACTCCCTCTCCCGCGGGCGGGAGAGGGCTGGGGTGAGGGTGCTCGCATTGACAAACGCGGTAAAAACCCTCAGGTAGAATTTATTCCGGCGACTTCAAATGCCAGTCAGTGGCTAATTGGTATTGATGGGCAATGTTGAGTAACTTCGCTTCGGTGAAATAGTTACCGATCAATTGCAAACCAACAGGGCGCTTGCTGTTCTTTTCGCCTTGGCCAAAACCACAGGGGATAGACATGCCAGGCAAACCCGCCAGGCTGGTGGACAGGGTAAAAATATCTGCCAGATAATTGGCCACAGGATTATCCGACTTGTCGCCCAGATCCCATGCAACCGTCGGTGCCACAGGCCCCATGATGACATCGCATTGCTGGAAGGCGGCCTGGAAATCCTGCGCGATCAGACGGCGAATTTTTTGTGCCTGCAAATAGTAAGCGTCGTAGTAACCGTGCGACAGGACATACGAACCGACCAGGATGCGGCGCTTGACTTCATCGCCAAAACCTTCTGCGCGGGTCTTCTTGTACATTTCGGTCAGGTCTTTGTAATCGGCAGCGCGATGACCGTAACGCACGCCATCAAAGCGACTCAGATTCGATGATGCTTCTGCCGGCGCAATCACGTAATACACGGGGATAGACAGCTCGGTTTTTGGCAGCGAGATATCAACTAATGTCGCGCCGAGTTTTTCGTATTCGGCCAACGCTGCACGCACAGCCTGCTCAACATCTTTGGCTAAGCCCTCGCTAAAAAACTCACGCGGTACGCCGATGCGTAGGCCGGTTAAATTCTTGCTCAGGTCACGGTTGTAGTCTTCTGTGGCACGCTCTACGCAAGTAGAATCCTTGGGGTCAAAGCCTATCATGGCGTTGAGCAGCAAGCCGCAATCTTCTGCTGTTTGCGCAATCGGGCCACCCTGATCCAGCGACGATGCAAATGCAATCATGCCGTAGCGTGACACACTGCCGTAGGTTGGCTTGATGCCGGTGACGCCGCAAAATGCCGCCGGTTGGCGGATTGATCCGCCCGTGTCGGTTGCGGTTGCTGCAGGTGTCAAGCGTGCGGCGATCGCGGCGGCTGAGCCGCCGGAAGATCCGCCTGGAATTGCGCTGGTATCCCAGGGATTTTTGACTGCGCCAAAATAGGAGTTTTCGTTGCTGGAGCCCATCGCGAACTCGTCGCAATTGAGTTTGCCCAACGTGACCATACCTGCCGCGTTGAAATGTTCAACTACCGTCGCATCAAATGGGCTGATGTAATTTTCCAGCATCCGTGAACCGGCAGTAGAGCGTAAATGACGCGTGACAAAAATATCCTTGTGCGCGATGGGGATGCCGGTCAGTATTCCGGCGTCGCCTTTGGCGATGCGCTGGTCGGCGCTGGCCGCCTGCTGCAAAGTGAATGCAGGATCAACATGGTTGAAGGCATTCAGGGTGCTTGATTGAATGCGGGCAAGGTAGTGCTGAGCCAGTTCAGTGGCGGATACTTGTTTGCTCTGCAAAAGTGCAGAGAGTTGCTTGAGGGAGTGCTTGTGCATATTGTGCGCTTTCTATTTTTATTCTATGACCTGAGGTACCAGATACAAGCCATCTTGCGTGACTGGCGCCACTTGCTGATATTCATCGCGATGATTTGTTTCTGTCACGACATCGTCGCGCAGGCGCAGACAAAGATCGGGCATCAATGCGGCAATTGGATGGCTTAGCGGCACAATCCCAGTGGTGTCAACGGCTTTGAGCTGTTCGGCCAAAGCAAAGATACCATTTAATTTTTCAAGTGTACTGGTGGCTTCCGTTTCGGAAAGTTCAAGTCGCGCCAGATTGGCGATACGTTTCACATCGGAAATAGTTAGTGACATGGCTAAAACGCGAAAACCGCGTGGTTGAAAGTGGAATAAAATTAAAAACAGCAAACTAAAAGTGGATTACTGCGGTCAACATCGGCAAAAAAGTGGTTTTTGACAAAGTTTTACAAAGATGGTCGAATGCCGATTAATCCCTAGATTATAAGGTAGAATATAGGGTTATTACCTTAAAATCGTGGCTTAACACATGCCTGATAAAAGCTGGGTAATTCGTAAATTCTTTTTGATGCCGTATTTTGATAAAAGATCGCGTTAAAAACGCAGTTGTTAAGATCTTTTTGAAAAATTTTCGTTTGTTCAAACGGTGCAATCTTGCGAATTTTTGATATTTAAGAGGCGAAATTCTCATCTTAAACCAGCTTGATGGTGCAATAAAATTTCTTGTGCAGATTTCCTGCACATCATGACAACACAGAATACACAGGATTTTACATGTTTGGTCTTTTTCGTAGCTATTTTTCAAATGATCTGGCAATTGACTTAGGGACTGCCAATACGCTGATTTATGTCCGTGGACAGGGCATCGTATTGGATGAGCCATCAGTTGTCGCCATCCGCCAGGAAGGCGGCCCTAATGGTAAAAAAACCATACAAGCCGTAGGTAAAGAAGCCAAGCAGATGCTGGGCAAAGTACCAGGCAATATCGAAGCGATCCGTCCGATGAAAGATGGCGTGATTGCCGACTTTACGGTGACAGAGCAAATGCTCAAGCAGTTCATTCGCATGGTGCATGACACCAAATTCTTCCGTCCTTCCCCACGCATCATTATTTGCGTTCCTTGCGGTTCTACCCAGGTTGAGCGTCGTGCGATCCGTGAATCTGCTCTGGGCGCTGGCGCATCGCAGGTGTATCTGATTGAAGAGCCGATGGCGGCTGCGATCGGTGCCGGCTTGCCAGTCTCTGAAGCGACCGGGTCTATGGTGGTTGATATCGGTGGCGGCACGACCGAAGTCGGCGTCATCTCCCTGGGCGGTATGGTTTATAAAGGTTCCGTGCGTGTTGGTGGCGATAAGTTTGACGAGGCGATTGTCAATTACATTCGTCGCAACTACGGCATGTTGATTGGTGAACAGACGGCTGAGAACATCAAGAAGGCAATCGGTTCCGCTTTTCCTGGTTCTGAAGTGAAAGAGATGGAAGTGAAGGGCCGTAACCTGTCAGAAGGTATCCCGCGCTCATTTACTATCTCGAGCAATGAGATTCTGGAAGCCCTGACCGATCCTTTGAATAATATCGTTTCTGCCGTTAAGAATGCGCTTGAACAAACACCGCCAGAACTCGGTGCCGACATTGCCGAAAAAGGCATGATGCTAACCGGCGGCGGCGCCCTGTTGCGCGATCTGGATCGCTTGCTGATGGAAGAAACCGGCTTGCCAGTATTGGTTGCAGAAGATCCTTTGACTTGCGTGGTGCGTGGTTCTGGTATGGCACTGGAACGCATGGATAAATTAGGCTCGATTTTCTCCTACGAATAGTCGGCACATCGATAAATCCAAGTAACGGGCGCATACCTGCGTTGTAAATCCTCACAATACTTATGTATTGTTCCGGTTTACGCCTTGGTCTGCATCCCGCTATTTGAATTTCTCGACGCGCCTTTGAATATTTTATTTATTTATTTCATTTTTTTGGCTGTCACTCGCTACGATCCTGGCATTCAACTATGCAATACAGCCCACCACCACTTTTCAAGCAAGGCGCTTCTGCCCGTGCCAAAGTGGTTTTTTTCTCTGTTTTCGCCATCTTTCTTTTGGTGGTGGACACCCGTCTTAATTCTCTGGGTCTAGTGCGTCAGGTAGTGGGTACCGTGTTGTATCCAGTGCAAATGGTCGCGGTGTTTCCGCGTGATGCGGTATTGCGGATGTCGAATTATTTTGTTTCTACATCGACTCTGGAAAAGGAAAACGCTGGGTTGAAACGTCAGCAAACTGCCAACGCTGATGTGTTGCAGCAAGCCAGTCAGCTGAAGACTGAAAATGCCCATTTGCGCACTATGGTAGAGCTGCGCCAGCGCCTGAACGTGAAATCTATTCTCGGGGAGATCATCTACGACGCACGCGATCCCTTTACGCGCAAAATCATCCTCGATAAGGGTAGCAAACATGGTGTCGCGCTGAGCCAGCCCGTCATCGATGATCTCGGTGTTGTTGGCCAGGTGACGCGTGTTTTTCCTTTGACCACAGAAGTAACTTTGCTGACAGATAAAAATCAGGCAATCCCGGTACAAATTTTACGTAACGGCTTGCGCAGTGTGGTGTACGGGCGCGGTCAATCGAGTTATCTGGATATGCGCATGACGACCAATGCCGATGTCAAGAATGGTGATATGTTGGTGACTTCAGGCATTGATGGCGTATATCCACCAGGGTTGGCGGTCGCCAAAGTGGTGCAGGTAGAGAATAAAGCGAGTACCGCTTTTGAGACGGTACTTTGCATTCCCTCTGGCGGTATAGAGCATCACCGTCAATTGTTGATTTTACTGGTGTCGAACGATAATTTACCGCGTCCTGACACCGAAGAAGTGCGTACCAAAAAAGAAAAACTGAACCGCAGGGTCACACGGGACGCGGCGATTGAGGCTACCGTCGTTCCAGCTAAAGAAGCGGTGCCTGGCGCCGGACAAAAATCAGCAGAAGCGATCAAGGCGCCCGTCAAAGAATCAACTAAAGAGCCCATCAAGGTGGCACCATAATGAATAGCCCTCATTACATTCTTTTGCCGGTCAGCCCTGCGTTTATAGCGGTTAGCCTGGTTGCTGCCTTTTTCTTGAATTTTTTGCCTTGGGGAGGATTGTTAGGTGTTCCTGATTTCGTCGCTTTGGTATTGGTTTTCTGGAGTATTCATCAACCTCGCAAAATTGGCATCGGCGTAGCGTTTTTGATGGGATTGCTGATGGACGTGCACTCGGCGATTCATCTTGGTGAGCATGCACTGGTGTATACCCTGCTCTCGTACCTGGCCATCGCCATTCATCGCCGCGTGTTGTGGTTTGCCCCTCTGGCGCAATCTCTGCATGTATTTCCCTTATTTTTGTTTGCACAGACAATGCAGATCGTGGTGCGGCTGCTTGTTTCTTCCGAGGCAAAGTTCCCGGGGTGGCTGTATTTATCAGAGAGCGTGGTCACGGCCTTACTTTGGTCAGTGGTGACCTGGCTGTTACTTGCTCCGCAGCGCCGTGCTGTCGATAAAGACCATACCCGACCCATCTGACATGGTCGTTACGCAATCATCACCTGGCAGCCATGACTGAACTCAAGAATACCGAACGCGAACTCTATCTGTTCAGGATGCGCCTGTTTTTCATAGGCATATTTGTCTTCGCTTGTTTTACGCTGTTGTTGTCACGCTTTGTCTGGTTGCAAATTGTCAAGCACAGCGTGTATGCCCTACAGGCGGATGAAAACCGCATTTCTGTAGTGCCTGTGGTGCCAAACCGCGGCCTGATTCTGGACCGGAATGGCGTAGTGCTGGCGCGTAATTTTTCCGCTTACACGCTGGAGATAACACCTTCAAAAATTAAGGTTGATCTTGATGTCTTGATCGACGAATTGTCTGCGTTGGTCGATATTGAACCCAAGCATCGCAAGCGCTTTCGTAAGTTGATAGAGGAATCAAAGAATTTCGAAAGTTTGCCTATCCGCACGCGTTTGACGGATGACGAGGTGGCGCGTTTTACGGCACAGCGTTTTCGTTTTCCCGGTGTGGACATTCAGGCCCGCCTGTTTCGTCAATATCCTTTGGGCGATGTGGCATCCCATGTGATTGGTTATATCGGGCGCATCAGCCAGAACGATGCCGAGTTGATTGACGAGATGGAGGATGGTTCTAACTACAATGGAACCAACTATATCGGCAAGGAAGGGCTGGAAAAAAGTTACGAAAAAATTCTGCATGGTAATACCGGTTTTGAAGAGGTTGAAGTGTCGGCAGGTGGTCGTGCCGTTCGCACCCTGTCACGTAACGCGCCTACCTCCGGCAAGAATTTGATTTTGTCCGTTGATATCGAATTGCAAAAGGTTATCGAAGAAGCTTTCGGCGACAGGCGCGGCGCGCTGGTCGCCATCGAGCCCGCCACGGGCGATGTGCTGGCATTTGTCTCCAAGCCTACCTACGATCCCAACCTGTTTGTCGAAGGGATCGATCAGCAAAGCTGGAATGAGTTAAATACCTCGGAAGACCGGCCATTGTTGAATCGGCCATTGACGGGCGCTTATCCACCAGGGTCCACCTATAAGCCGTTTATGGCCCTGGCGGCGCTGGAGCTGGGCAAGCGGACACAGTCGCAAGCGATTTCTGATCCTGGTTTCTTTATGTTTGGTAACCATCGATTTAATGACGATAAGCCGGGCGGACACGGGATGGTGGATATGTACCGCTCCATCGTGCAGTCTTGTGATACCTACTATTATTTGCTGGCCAACGATATGGGCGTCGATGCCATGCATGATTTCATGAAGCCCTTTGGCTTCGGGCAAAGAACCGGTATTGATCTCGAGCATGAGCGTGCCGGTCTGTTGCCATCCAGTGCATGGAAGCGCAGCGCCTTCAAGAAACCCGCGCAGCAGCGCTGGGTGCCGGGCGATACCATTTCTCTGGGCATTGGTCAGGGGCAAAATACTTTTACTCCCCTGCAAATGGCGCATGCGATGGCCACTTTGGTGAACGATGGTGTGGTGATGAAACCCCATCTGGTGAAGATGGTGGAAGATCCGCAAACCAGGCTGCGCAGCCTGACCGTACCCAAAGAAAGCGCTCGCATTATGCTAAAGCCTGAAAATATAGAATTCATCAAAAAAGCCATGGTGGGCGTGCAAACCGAGGGTACAGGCAAGGCGGCGTTTCTCGGTGCCGAATACGTTTCGGGCGGCAAGACCGGAACGGCGCAAGTGGTTGCGCTGAAAAAGAACGAGAAATATGATGCAGCGCGGATGGCGGAGCGGCATAAGGATCACTCCCTGTTCATTGCATTTGCCCCGGCTGACAAACCGCGTATTGCACTCGCCATCATCGTGGAAAACGGTGGCTTTGGCTCTGCAGCTGCGGCGCCGATAGTGCGCAAAGCTTTGGATTACTATTTGCTAGGCAAGAAAAATAGTGCGCAGGACAAGTTGCCTTCCACGCACCCTATCGACCCTGCCCTGTACCGTAGCGATTCGCAGCTCAAGCTCGATGCGCAGGCAGAGGAAGGCCCTAAAGCCGGCGGTGAAACGCAGGGCAACAAGGAATAAGCATGCAGAATAAAGGATTTTTCTGGCGCGGCCTCAGGTCTTATTTCCTGGTGTTTGACGGCGCCTTGGCGATCATTATTTTTTTGATCATGGCAACCGGATTGGTGACCTTGTACTCCGCGGGGATCGATTTCCCCGGACGGGTGGAAGACCAGCTGCGTAATATCCTGATTTCGTTTCTGGTCATGTGGGTGGTGGCGAATATTCCGCCGCAAACCCTGATGCGCTTTGCGATTCCGATTTACACCTTCGGGATCGCCTTGCTGATCGCGGTGGCGGCATTTGGCATGATCAAGAAAGGTGCACGGCGCTGGATCAATGTGGGGGTAGTGATCCAGCCTTCCGAGATGATGAAGATCGCCACGCCCTTGATGCTGGCCTGGTATTTCCAGAAACGTGAAGGTACGCTGCGCTGGAACGATTTTGTTGTTGCGGCGACGATCTTGCTGATCCCGGTAGGGCTGATTGCCAAGCAGCCCGATCTGGGTACGGCTTTACTGGTGGTGGCGGCAGGTTTTGCTGTGATTTTTTTGGCGGGGCTATCCTGGCGGGTGTTGATCACGCTATTTGTTTTGGCGATAGCCAGTGTCCCGATCGCCTGGCCCATGTTGCACGGCTATCAGAGAGATCGCGTACTGACCATGATCGATCCTTCTACCGACCCTCTGGGCAAGGGGTTTCACATCATTCAGTCGACCATTGCGGTGGGTTCTGGCGGTGTTACCGGGAAGGGCTGGCTGAAAGGGACGCAGGCGCATCTGGAGTTTATTCCTGAACGCACCACCGATTTTATTTTTGCGGTTTTTTCCGAAGAATTTGGTTTTGTAGGCAACTGCATACTGGTGTTGTTATACCTGCTGCTGGTGGTGCGCGGTCTGATGATCGCCGCCAATGCACCGACTCTGTTTGCGCGTCTGATGGCGGGGTCGGTCTCGATGATTTTTTTCACCTACGCTTTTGTCAATATGGGAATGGTCAGCGGCATTCTTCCTGTCGTCGGGGTTCCCCTGCCTTTTTTCAGTTACGGCGGGACAGCCTTGCTGACACTGGGCATGGGGGCAGGGATTTTGATGAGTGTGCAGCATAATCGCAAACTGGTACAAACATGAAACAGCGCTCCTGCATCCGTTTCGCAGCAAGAAAATCACGTGCAGATTTTGCCATCACAAGCTTGGTTCTGAGCGCCGTTTTTCTGACAGGATGCGGTACCTCACCGAAAGCGCCGGTGATTTCTGAACTGCGCAAACCTAGCGCTGGCACATCTGTTACCAAACCAGGCAAGGGCAATACGCCAGATTTGCCAAAAGCAAATTCTGGTCGCGGGGCATACTATAAGGATGACGGCCCCGGGGACAATCCACCGCAAGATCTTGAATCCACTGTTGATCCCATTCCGATGGTTGAAGCATTTTCCCGCTCTGGCAATAAGCCATACGTGGTGTTTGGCAAAACCTACACGCCCATGACCGACAGCACTACGCCACTCAAACAGCGCGGTGTGGCCAGCTGGTACGGTAAGAAATTTCATGGACAAAAGACCTCGTCCGGTGAGCTGTACGATATGTATAAAATCACCGCTGCGCATCCGACCTTGCCTATCCCTTCGTATGCGCGTGTGACGAATGTCGATAATGGCAAACAGATCATCGTGCGCATTAACGATAGGGGTCCATTTCATTCCACACGTATTATCGATCTTTCCTACACCGCTGCACTGAAGCTGGGTTACCTGGGCAAAGGCAGTAGCGTCATGGAAGTCGAGCGCTTGCTGCCTGCAGATATAGAAAAAATGGCCGAGAACCGGCAGAATCAGCCAGCCCCTTTGAGCCCGGCAGTTGCAACGCAAGAGACAAAATCCGGGCAGATGTCGCTCGATGAGTTGATCGCAGTACAAGAGAATAAGCCGGTCGAAAAAATAAGTACAAGCGCGCCGGCTCTTCCGCAGGCACTCGGTTTCTATATTCAGTTCGGCGCCTATGCGATCCGCGCAAATGCGGAAGCGACCATGTCCCGCCTTAAAGTTCGCCTGGAAAACCGTCTGCCGGATTTTGATATCATCCAGCAGGGCAGTCTGTATCGCCTGATCAGCGGCCCCTTTGCCAGCCGTGCTGAGGCAAGTTCAGCGATAGTGCAGAATGGCGATTTTGGCGGCGCTAAACCGCAAGTGGTTCAACGTTAAAAATTGCTTTATTCCTGCGCACTTTTGAGCGCCAAAGCCAGCTCATACAAGGCATTTTTCTTCTGGCCGGTAATCTGCGCCGCCAGCGATGCGGCCTGCTTGACCGAACACTCGTTCAGCAGTATCGACAAGATACGCCTGGCTTCAAGCTGATCGTCGCTCGCCGCACTCGCTGCGCCCTGGATCAATACAACATATTCGCCTTTTTCCCTGTGGCTATCGGCAGTCAGCCAAGCTTGTGCCTCGCCCAGAGTGCAACGATGGATTTCTTCAAATAGTTTGGTCAGCTCGCGGGCAAAGACGACGGGTCTCTCCGCCCCAAAGGCTGTCAGCATCGCCTGTGTGGAATCGATAATTCTATGCGGCGCTTCATAAAAAATCATGGTGGCCGCGACACTGGTCAAGCCTTGCAACAGCGTATCGCGCTGCCCCGCCTTGGCAGGCAAGAAGCCGATGAAATGGAACTGGTCGTGAATCAGGCCGCTGGCAGACAAGGCGCTGATGGCGGCGGAGGCGCCCGGCAGCGGCGATACTTGCAAGCCTGCCTGGCGTACCGCATCGACTATCTTCGCACCGGGGTCAGACACGCCCGGGGTGCCGGCGTCAGAGACCAGGGCGATACGCTCGCCCGCCTGCAGGCGCGCGATGATCTTGTCGGCCACTTCTCTTTCATTATGCTGATGCGCGGCGATCAGTGGCTTGTGCAAGCCGTAGCGCGTCATCAGTTGTGCCGTATTGCGCGTGTCTTCGCAGGCAACCGCATCGGCCAGCGCCAGCAAATGCAGTGCGCGTAACGAGATGTCACAAACATTGCCGATCGGGGTGGCAACTACATATAATGTGGCGGCAGGATAATTTTGCCTCGATACCGCTTCCATGATGGCAGCGTTCGCCAATAAGGGTTGAATTGGCTGAAGTGGCGGCGTTGCTTGGCTCATGGTGCATTCATTTCAATTGATCAAGCTAGGATTGTACGACAATGACAGCCTCGAGTTGGTTAGGAAAGCGCATGGCGAGCATGCGCACCAGCCGTCAGCGTACCGGCGATGAGGGTGAAGAGCAGGCGCTGGCGTATTTACAAGAGGCTGGGCTTGCCCTGGTGCAGCGCAGTTTCCTGTGCAAGGGCGGCGAGATCGACCTGGTGATGCGAGATCAAGGCAGTCTGGTGTTTGTCGAAGTGCGCAAACGTGCTTCGTCACAATTTGGCGGAGCAGCTGCCAGCGTCACACCTGCCAAGCAAAAACGCATGGTGCATGCAGCGCAAGTGTATTTGCAAACGCAGAAAACCATGCCTGCCTGCCGCTTTGACTTGATCGCGATTGATGATGGCGACATTACCTGGCTGAGAAACGTGATTACCGCTTAATACGAAAATATGATGATAGAAATGAAAACGGGCATGCCTGCCACGCACTATCCATGCGGGTTTCCAGCCACATTGCTCTGCAAGCCGCACGGGGATTGCGTGTCGGGCGTGCTCATTTTGAAAAATAGCGATGAGGAATGTCACTTTAACCGCTGATCGTCCTTGCTATGTTACTGTTCTTCATCTTTCATCCTACCTAGCTGCTTTATAATTCGTCACTATGAAAAATCAACGCATCCTTTCGCACTTTCATGAAAGTGCTGAGCTCAAGATCCAGGCCGCGGCGGTTCTTGCCAGGCCAATCGAGCAAGCCATTGAACTAATGTTTCATGCGCTGTCTAACGGTAACAAGATACTCGCTTGCGGTAACGGTGGCTCGGCGGCAGATTGTCAGCATTTTGCCGCTGAACTGGTCGGCCGCTTTGAGCGTGAGCGCCTGCCATTGCCGGCGTTGGCGCTGACAACGGACACCTCGATCATGACCGCCATCGCCAATGACTATAATTTTAATGAAGTGTTTTCCAAGCAGGTGCAGGCATTCGGGCAAGCGGGAGATATTTTGCTCGCCTTGTCCACCTCGGGCAATTCGGCCAGTATCGTCAACGCAGTCAATGCCGCGCTGGAGCGCGACATGCGCGTCGTTGCCCTGACAGGCAAGGGCGGCGGTGAGTTGAAAAAAATATTAACCGATGCTGACGTTCATATCTGCGTTCCGCATGACCGTACGGCCAGGATACAAGAAGTTCACTTATTAACAATACACTGTATGTGTGACGGCATCGATGCCGCCTTATTTGGAGGAGATGCAGATGATTGACGGAATGGTAAAAAAGCTGGCGCGACCAATGGCAACTATTGGACTGTGCTGTGCAGCGGCGCTGAGTTTGCAAGGCTGCGTAGAGCTCATGATCGGTAGTGCGGTAGTCGGCACCTTTGCGGCGACAGACAGGCGCACCTTTGGTGCGCAGGCGGATGACAAGGCCATCGTCCTCAAAGGTGAAAACCGCATGCGCAATGCGCTAGGCAGTGCGGCGCATATCAACGTCAGCAGTTTTAATCGCCGTGCCTTGCTGACGGGCGAGGTCGCTGACGAACGCGCCAAGGAAACCGCAGAACGCGAGATGCGTGCGGTTGACGGTGTGCTAGAGGTTGCCAACGAACTGGAGATTGGCCCAATCACAAGTTACTCGACACGCTCCAACGATACGTTGATCACCACCAAGGTGAAAGCCTCATTCGTTGACACCAAAGATCTTTATGGCAGCGCGTTTAAAGTGGTGACAGAAAACGGCGCGGTATTTTTGATGGGTCGCGTCACGCAGCGTGAGGGCAACCTTGCCGGAGATGTGACACGCGGCGTCAGCGGTGTACGTAAAGTCGTCAAGATTTTTGACTACATCAGTGAGCCGGAATTAAAAAATATGCTGGCATCGCCTGATAAACAGGAAGCGGCAAAATAAACAAAAAGGGCCGGAATTTCCAGCCCTTTTTTTATACGGTAAATTTATTCGATTGTTACAAATTACGACGCTACGCGCGTCCGACAATAGCCGCGGTAGCCATCAATTCTTCAATTAATGCCAGCGACATTTTGCCTGACATCCGGTGTGGATTGAGCTCGGGCAGCGCCGAGTATTTCAGCATGATGGACGGATTGATCTTGCCCAGATTGGCTTGCCCCATGGTCCATCCTGCATAGCGCCGCTCCGTGATTTCTTCATAGTTGAGCAACACTACGTCAGTATGGCGCGGGTCGCGCAGGATATGGCCGTACAGGGTATTGATCGCTTCACGACCGCCTTCCAGCACCTGCATGAACACCTGATCGCTATGGCACAAGATGCCGGTGATGCCGTGTTGCGGATTATGCTCGCGTGATTGCTGCATGATGCTTTGCACCACGTCGGATAACTTGTCATCGACAGCGCGGCTGGCATACAGGAGGCGGACTAGCATGATGTTCTCTCTATCTTGGTTAAGACTTGATCCAGTTTCTGATTCAGCGTTTGATCAATGATAAAAATTCGCGGCGCAGATTCGGGTCTTTCAAAAAAGAACCGTGCATGACGCTGTTGATCATTTTGGCTTCGACATCCTTCACTCCGCGCCAGTGCATGCAGAAGTGATCTGCTTCCATCACCACCGCCAAGCCATCCGGCTGCATTTTATCCTGCAGGGCGTCGGCCAGTTGCACCACCGCCTCTTCCTGGATTTGCGGTCGGCTCATGATCCATTCGGCGATGCGCGCATACTTGGACAAGCCGATCAGATTGGAATGTTCATTCGGCATGACGCCTATCCATACCTTCCCCATAATCGGGCAAAGGTGGTGCGAACAGGCGCTGCGTACGGTGATCGGGCCGATGATCATCAATTCATTCAGATGCGATGCATTCGGAAATTCCGTCACCGCAGGCATGGGAACGTAACGCCCCTTGAAGATTTCGTTGATGTACATCTTGGCAACGCGACGGCCGGTATCCTGCGTGTTGTGATCGCTGGCGGTGTCGATCACCAGACTCTGCAGCACCGCCCTGAGTTTCTCTTCCACTTCATTGAGCAACTCATCCAATTCACCGGGTTCGATGAATTGCGCGATATTGTCATTGGCGTGATAGCGTGTCTTGCTGGCGACGATGCGTTCGCGTATGCGCTGTGACATCGGAATGTCGACAGGCTTGAGTTCGGTTGTCGGTTCAATTGACATCATATTTTCCATCTGAAGTGCACGAATGCAGCAAAGGCGTTATGGTAACTGAATCGGCGCAAGCTTGTTTTGCAGCGCATTCTGTTCGGCGGTTCGGATCGGGAGGCCGGCCGGACAAAAGCATCTGGCATCGTGGGCAAATACTCATTTTTTGCTCTCGTCTTCCGGGCTTATTTTACCCGTCGGATAATGGCGCATGACTTTGCGCAGCAGTTGCATCTGGCCATTGAAGTTGGTGCATGATCGGCACATGCCCAGATGCAGCTTCAGCCTTGCCCGCTCTGTGAAGTTCAGGTGACGGTCGAGGCCTTCTGAGACCATTTGATGCGCCTGTTTGCAGTTAAGTAGTAATCGCATCATAGTAGTAAAAAATTAAACGTTACTGGCAAACCAGTTTAAATCAAGGCATTCGCGCAGACGCAAGCGTGCGCGGTAGAGCAACACCCATAAGTTAGACGTGCTCAGATCCAATTCCTTACAAATTTCTTCGGTGTCCAGATCCAGCCATTCGCGCATCATGAAAACCCGTGCCGTTTTGGCTGGAAGTTTCTCCAGGCAAACTTCCAGCACCCTGAAAAAATCTTTCTGTTCCAGCTCTGTATCGGGTTCGGCCCAGGCACGCGCCGTTTCCAGGGTGTGTCCATTGGCATTAAATAAACTGTCAATCAGATCAGATTCGGCTGCATCGTCTTCGCATGGCAGTTGTTTCTCTTTGCCCGAGGAACGCAAGATATCGATGATCTTATATTTAAGGATGCCTATTACGTAGGTGCGAAACGAGGATTTTCCGGCGAAGCTCCCGGGCTTCTCAAGCACTGCCAGCAGTGCATCCTGTACGGCGTCTTCTGCCTGGGTATCGTTGCGTAACTGTAGCAAGGCGAAGCGTAACAGGGCCGGGCGCATGGCTTCTAGCTGCTGATGGAGGTTTTGCTCGGATGTCATTGATCGTGGATAAATTCAAGGTATCGATAAAAAGACGCAATCATCGTCAGCGTGGTTTCGCTGTAAAATTCGGTAAAGCTAACATTTTTGAATAGGATACCGCCATTATGACCCATGTGACGAACATAGATATTGCACCGACCAACGGCTTGGCCAACGTTGCGCCCGAAATCAAGGCGGAAATTCTGGCACAGGCCCTACCTTATATCCGCAAGTTTCATGGCAAGACCATCGTCGTCAAATACGGCGGCAATGCCATGACGGACGAAAAACTCAAGCACGGGTTTGCGCGCGACGTGATCTTGCTCAAGCTGGTCGGCATGAACCCTGTAGTGGTCCATGGCGGTGGTCCGCAGATTGACAATGCACTCAAGAAAATCGGCAAGCAAGGCACTTTCGTTCAGGGCATGCGCATCACCGACGAAGAAACCATGGAAGTCGTCGAGTGGGTCCTGGGTGGCGAAGTGCAGCAGGATATCGTCATGCTGATCAACCATTACGGCGGACAGGCGGTCGGCTTGACGGGTAAGGATGGCGGCTTGATCCGTGCGCGCAAGATGAAAATGCCGGATCGCGAAAAGCCGGGCGAATTTTTAGATATAGGTTTTGTCGGCGAGATCGATGCGATCAATCCGGCCGTGGTAAAGGCCTTGCAGGACGATGCGTTTATTCCCATCATTTCGCCTATCGGTTTTGGTGAGGATGGCCAGGCGTATAACATCAATGCGGACGTCGTTGCAGGCAAGATCGCAGAGATCCTGAAGGCAGAGAAATTGATCATGATGACGAACATCGCCGGTGTACAGGATAAGGCGGGCAATCTGGTGACCGATCTGTCAGCGCGCGAGATCGATGAAATGTTTGCCGATGGCACCATCTCCGGCGGCATGTTGCCAAAAATATCGTCGGCGCTGGATGCCGCCAAATCAGGCGTCAATACCGTGCATATTATCGACGGGCGGATCGAACATTCCCTGTTGCTGGAAGTGCTCACCGAACAGGCGTTTGGTACCATGATACGCAGCCATTAAGTTGGCTACTAAGTTGGCCACTAAGTTGACCACTAAGTTGACCGCTAAGTTGACCGCTAAGGTGAAGAGAGCTTCCGGTTCACCACTCTGGCTTTTCGATCTCGACAATACGCTGCATAACGCCAGTCACGCCATTTTTCCTGCGATTACCCAGAACATGAATGTGTATATGGCGGATCTGCTGGGAGATGGCGAAACGCCTGCCGATGCAGCTACCGTCAATGCCGTGCGTCAGCAGTACTGGCAGCGTTATGGCGCGACTCTGATGGGCCTGATCAAGCATCATGGCGTGCGCGCCGATGAGTTTTTGCATCAGGCGCACAGCTTTGATGATCTGCCATCGATGATACGTGCCGAGCGCGGTCTGGCGCGCCTGTTCAAGCGTCTGCCAGGCCGGAAGATATTGCTGACCAACGCGCCGCGCAAGTATTCGCATCAGGTCATGCGGCATCTGGGTTTGCATCGCCATTTTGACCAGCACATACCGATAGAAGCGATGCGCGTGCATGGCAAACTGCAGCCAAAGCCATCGAGTCAGTTTTTGCGCAAGCTGCTCGCCAAGCAAGGTGTGCATGCCAGACGCTGCATCCTGGTGGAAGACTCACCTGCCAATCTGCGTGCGGCAAAAAAAATTGGCGTGCGTACCGTTTTGGTCACGCAATATACACAGCATATTTGCCAGCTTGGAAATAGAAATTCTGCCGCTTGTGCGGATGTGACAGTAAAATCAGTATTTCAGCTGGCCGCGCATCAATGGCGACTGCAGAGCAAATAAAGTAGCGTAACTAATTCACACCACAGCGAACACACATGGCGACTACCAAACCTGGCGAACGCAAGCTGCAGATACTGCAGGCGCTGGCCGCAATGCTGGAAAACCCCAAAGGCGAAAAAATTACCACGGCGGCCCTGGCAGCAAAAATTGATGTCTCGGAGGCCGCCTTGTATCGGCACTTTGCCAGTAAGGCGCAGATGTTTGAAGGCTTGATCGAATTCATCGAAAGTTCGGTGTTCGGTCTCATCAATCAGATCAGCCAACAGCAGGACGATGGATTGCTGCAGGCACAGGCGATAGCCTTGATGCTATTGAATTTTGCCGAACGTAACCCGGGCATGACGCGGGTATTGATCGGCGATGCACTGGTGAATGAAGATGAACGCCTGCAGGTGCGCATGAACCAGTTCATGGAGCGCATGGAACTGGCGTTCAAACAGGCCCTGCGGCAGGCGGTGGTACAGAATCAGATTCCGGAAAATGAAGTGACGCATCTGGCTGGTTTACTTTGTAACGTCGTGGTCGGGCGCTGGCACCGCTTTGCCAAGTCGGGCTTTAAACATCTGCCCGGCGACCAGGCTGCGCTGCAAATCGCTTTATTGTTGCGTTAAGCTGGATTGATTCAGCTGTTGAAGTTAAGCGCTAAACACACAAAAATTGTTTTTCCCCGCCAGTTTTGCTTTCTTCAGCGCCAGATCGGTATGGTGCAAAAATGCCCTTTGTTCCTTGGCGTGTAAAGGGCAACAGGCGATGCCGATACTGGCCGTGAGTATGATTTTCTTGCCGCGCAAGGTCATCGGCTGGTTCACTGCATGGATCAGCCGTTCGGCCAGATTCTGCGCCATTTTTGTACTGTCGATTTGCGGCAGAATTGCGGCAAATTCATCGCCATCGACACGGCACAAGGTATCCGTCGTGCGCAACACCGTACAGAGACGATTCGATATGGTTGCCAATATCAGATCGCCGGCATCGTAACCAAATTGATCATTCATATACTTGAAATTATCGATGTCGATAAACATCAGCGCGGCAAGCTGATTGTTCGTGATTGCATCGTCAAAACAATTTTTCAACAAGCTCTGGAAGTAAGTTCGATTGGGGAGTTTGGTCAGGCTGTCGTGATTGGCCAAAATATCCAGCCGACGTTCGGCCTCCTTGCGTTCGCGTGCCTCACTTTGCCGGTCTGCTTCCCATGACTCTATTCTTTCCATCATCTGGTTGAAATGCTGGTGCAGATAATTCAGGTCATGTCCTTCATATTGCCTTGCACGCAAACTGTAATCGCCTAAGGTGGCAACTTGCTCGGTGACGGTAGCAAGATCAACGATGGGCGTCAGGCGCGACATGGCTATTTTTGTCAGTTGATATGCGCATAAAAATGTGACGATGGCGCCTACCAGGAGACCGGCCAGGGTAATTATCAGCAAATGCAAATACAGCGCTCGCAGGCTGCTGCTCATTTGGATTTTTCCGACCAGATCGCCTTCACTTGTGACTGGCACTGCAATCGTCAGTTGCACAATTTGCAGATTGCTTTGCACGGCGTTGATCAATTCTGACGCTGGCAATGCGGTGGTTTTGTCGAACTGGCTGAGGTTGGTCCAGGCAATAACAGGGTGGGCTTTTTGATCGTAGACAGTGACGCTCAGGGTTGTCGATGCATTGCCGGTCGCGGTTGCCTTGACAATCAGATCTTCCAGCGCTTGCTTGTCACCGTTCTTGAGACTATTCGCCATATTGGCCGCCAAGGTTTCGGCTTTATATCGACCCTGGGTGAGTAAATTTTGCTGCCCGAAATAAAGCGATAGCAAGATAAACAAGAATAGAACGGCACTTATGCCTATCCCCGCGACCTTCAGGTTTTCGCGGAATATTTTTTTTGCCAGGCTAGAGTCAAGAAATGCCAATTGCATGAAGTTTCCTTGTTGGGCGCATTGCGGGATTTGCGCTGAGCGAGATTATCATCGAAGATGATTAAATAGTCTTTCTTTTTTTATAATGCAATGCGGAATTCTGAGGCAATTGAATTGGCTCAAGCGATTCGCCTGAGCGCTGGTAAACAGAGCGGAATTTGATACGGACAGAGCTCTACGTGCCAACCCGAAGAACTCGCTTCGGCACGTTGGCCATTTGCAGTAAAACCTGAGTGGTTTAGATTGTTTCTTGCATTTGAAACAGCGCTACTCTTCGTGTTCAGACAGCGCCTTGCGGATATCTTCCTGTGTCAGATCCGGCGCGAAGCGCTGGATGAAATCATAGGTATAGGCGCGCAGGTAGGCGCCGCGCCTGACTGCCAGTCGCGTGACATTGGACGAAAATAAATGGCTGGCCGTGATAGTTTTCAGGCCCTGCGCACGTTGGGTTTCAACCGCCATGGATGCCACCAGACCGACGCCAAGGCCCAGTGCCACATACTGCTGAATCACGTCAGAATCCATCGCGGTCAGCACGATGTCGGTGCGCAGGCCAGCCTGTCTGAAGGCGTCATCGATATGGCCGCGGCCAGTGAAACCTACGTCGTAGGTAATCAGCGGGTAATTTGACAAATCTTCCAGGCTCAATGTCTCCTTGAGCAATAAGGGATGGCCTTCCGGCACAACGACAACGTGATTCCATTTGTAGCACGGGAAAGACACCAGATCCTTGAATTGAGATAAACCCTCAGTCGCAATCCCTATATCGGCCTTGCCCGACAAAACCCACTCGGCGATATGTTCCGGTGCGCTCTGTTGCAGGGCGATGCGCACTTCCGGGAACGCCAGGCGAAACTGCTGCACGACCTTGGGCAGCACGTAGCGCGCCTGGGTATGCGTGGTGGCAATGGCCAGCGTGCCGCGCGCCTGATCCGAATAATCATTGCCGGCCTGCTGCAGGTTTTCCGCTTCCAGCAACAGGCGTTCTATGATGGGTAGAATGCCTTTGCCCGGTTCGGTCAAGCCGGTCAGGCGCTTGCCGTTGCGCTCGAAAATATCGACGCCGAGTTCTTCTTCCAGTTCGCGTATCTGGCGACTGACGCCGGGTTGCGAGGTGAACAGGGCGTTCGCCACTTCGGTCAGGTTGTAACCGCAGCGTGTGGCTTCGCGGATGGAGCGTAATTGCTGGAAATTCATAGTGACCTTATTGTGCTTAGACTTAAGCTATTGAGCGGTATCAACAAACACATGCAGGCGCTTGGGCTTGACCACCAGCGTCTCGCCTACCTGCAGATTGAGCAGCGCGTAGCGCTCGCTGGAAATCATCGCGTCGACCAGCTCGCCGTTATCGTCGCGCACCAGATCAAGCTGCGCGAGCGGGCCTATGCTGTGTACCCGGCCTAACTTCACGACCAGGCCTTCTGCACCCTCTGTATAACGGTCAATTTCCAGCTCATGCGGACGGACATAACCAGTGCCAAACGCATCACGTGTCTCGGCATGGCCAGGCGCAGCAAAGGCAACGCCGCCGGCATCGAGCACGCCTTCATGCACGCGGCCGCGGAATAGATTTACATTGCCCAGAAAGCCGTACACAAAAGGCGTTGCCGGATGATGATAGACGTCCGCCGGCGCGCCCACCTGCTCAACCTTGCCGTGATTCATCACGACGATTTTGTCGGCCACTTCCAGCGCTTCTTCCTGATCGTGGGTGACAAAAATGCTGGTGACGTGCAGCTCATCATGCAGGCGGCGCAACCAGCGGCGCAGCTCCTTGCGTACCTTGGCGTCGAGTGCGCCGAACGGCTCATCGAGTAGCAGAACGCGTGGTTCAACCGCCAGCGCACGGGCCAGCGCGATACGCTGGCGCTGTCCGCCGGATAACTGTGGCGGGTAGCGGTCGGCTAGCCAATCTAGCTGCACCAGCTCAAGTAATTTGGTCACTTTTTCCTTGATCTGCGCTTCACTCGGGCGCAGGTGGCGCGGCTTGACGCGCAGGCCGAAGGCGATGTTTTCAAAGATCGTCATGTGCTTGAACAGCGCATAGTGCTGAAATACAAAGCCGACCTGACGTTCGCGCACATGCTGTGCCGAGGCGTCCTGGTCATCGAGCAAGACCTGGCCGCTGTCGGCGTATTCGAGCCCGGCGATGATGCGCAACAATGTCGTCTTGCCGCAACCCGAAGGCCCGAGCAAGGCGGTCAGTTCTCCGTTGGGAAAATCGAGCGAGACATTATTGAGCGCGGTGAAATCACCGAAACGTTTATGCAGTTGATTGACAGCGATACTCATATTTTTCTCCTGCTATTCATGTGGTGGTTGGCGCGACTCATTGGTACGCCATTCAACAGTGGATTTAAGCGCCAGCGTCAGCAATGCCAGCAAGGTCAACAGTGAAGCCACGGCAAAGGCGGCAGTGAAGTTGTATTCGTTATACAAAATCTCAACCTGCAAAGGCATGGTATTGGTCTCGCCGCGGATATGGCCGGACACTACCGACACTGCGCCAAACTCGCCCATGGCGCGCGCATTACACAAGATCACCCCATACAGCAGGCCCCATTTGATATTCGGCAAAGTCACGCGCCAGAATGTTTGCCAGCCCGATGCGCCCAGCACCAGCGCGGCTTCTTCCTCTTCGCTGCCTTGCGCCTGCATCAGCGGAATCAGCTCGCGGGCGATGAACGGAAAGGTGACAAAGATCGTTGCCAATACGATGCCCGGCACAGCAAACAGAATCTTGATATCGTGCGCGCGCAGCCACTCGCCAAACCAGCCTTGCGCACCAAACAGCAATACGTAGATCAGACCGGAAATCACCGGAGAGACCGAGAACGGCAAGTCGATCAGGGTCAGCAAAATGCTCTTGCCGCGGAACTCGAATTTGGCAATGGTCCAGGCCGCCGCCACGCCAAACACCAGATTCAGCGGCACGGCAATTGCCGCCGTGATCAGGGTCAGCCTGATGGCCGACAGCGCATCAGGTTCGATGACGGCCTTGAGGTAAACCTCCCAGCCCTTTTTTAGCGCTTCGGCAAAAACTGCCGCCAGCGGTACGAACAGAAATAGCGTCAAGAAAGCGAAGGCCAGCGTGACAAGAATTACCCGTACCCAAAGTGGCTCCAGCGTTGCAGCCGGCGTGATGACTGGTTCAAAGCGGCGCGTAGGCGATGCAGGCAAGGCCGCAGAAGTGAGTGCAGTCATCAGTCCCTCCCTGCATTTTGTTTGCTGCGCGTCCACGATTGCAGCGCATTAATCGCCAGCAATAAGGTAAATGAGAGCAGCAGCATCACCACGGCAATCGCGGTGGCGCCGGCGTAATCGTATTGTTCGAGTTTGGTGATCATGAATAAAGGGGTGATTTCAGAAATCATAGGCATGTTGCCTGCGATGAAAATGACCGAGCCGTATTCACCGGTAGCGCGGGCAAAGGCCAGCGCAAAGCCGGTCATCAGGGCAGGCAAGATCGTCGGCAAAGTCACGCGGACAAATGTCTGCCAATGGCTGGCCCCTAGGCTGACTGCGGCTTCTTCCAGTTCTTTTTCCGCTTCTTCCAGCACCGGCTGTACGGTGCGTACCACGAACGGCAGGCCGATGAAGATCAGTGCGACCAGCACGCCCAGCGGGGTGTAGGCTACCTTGATACCCAGCGGTGCCAGCAAATGACCGAGCCAGCCGTTTGGCGCATACAGCGTCGCCAGGGTAATGCCCGCCACCGCCGTCGGCAAGGCAAAGGGCAAATCGACCAGCGCATCGATCAGGCGTTTGCCAGGGAATTTATAGCGCACCAGCACCCAGGCCACGATGCCGCCGAACACCACATTGATCAATGCCGCCAGCAAAGAGGCGCCAAATGTCAGCCGGTATGAGGCCATCACCCGTTCCGAGGTCACGGTCGCCCAGAATGCTTCCCAGGTCATGGTGAAGGTTTTCAGGAACACCGCCGACAAGGGAATCAGCACGATCAGCCCGAGATAAAACAGGGTAAATCCCAGCGAGAGATGAAACCCCGGTATCACGCGCTGTGAATTGGATTGCTTGCCAAAAGAGAAGCTCATGCCAGCCTTTATTACGTATGTGACTAAAGATGGCTGATGATCGCAGGATTAAGTTATATGGAAAACGAATTTTTTGGCATGTCGATAGACGAAATCCGCATATCGGTAGCGTGTGATGGGTTTGCCGCAATGGCAATGTTTGCTTTTGGCATATCAAACAGGAAGCCCTGGACGAAATAGGGGCTAGCGGTTTGTTGATCATTTTGCAGCGCGCGCAATTGCGCTTCCGTCTCTATGCGCTTAAAGATGAGCTTGCAGTTTTGCCTTTCGGCGCGCTGCAACAGGCTGGTCTGAAGGCTTGCGTCATTGGCTAGCCCGATGTCGATCTTGATGGAATCGGGGTGGATGCGATCCAGCAGATCGCTGGCCTGTTCCAGGCTGCCGGCATTGGCGCCGATGCGAAAACCGTTGCGCCGGTAGTTTTCTGCCACATGAGTGAACACCCAACGCTGGCTGGGCGTGATCAACGGTAGCTGCAGGATGATGCTCTGGTGTGGCAATTCCAGCGCATCGAGCACGCGGCGGAACGCCATGCCGTGGTTGCCCGCCACCGCAGCGAGCAAGCGGCTATGCACGCTCAGGTACAAATCGAGATTCGCCGTCGCAGGCTGGCGATAAAAATTTACCGTGTGCAGCAGGCGGCACAGCCGGTCCAGCTCGACCGACTCATCGTCGCTGGCGGCATTGTCCAGCAGCTTCCAGATATTCAGGCCCTGATCGCCGCTGGAATAGCTGCGCAGATAGCCCTCATAAGCGATTACTTCATTCTCCGCGCCAGAGCGGATAGTCTGGAACGCACTGCTGAGCGTGGCGTTGAAGTAGCGGCCATGCGCCTGGCCTTGCTCATCCGTCCAGAGATTGCTGCCGGCGGAATGGGTGCAATGAAGCTTGCTGAAATATTTTTGCAAGGCGGGATAAGACATGATTTTTCCTGATGATGTTGTTTGCAGTGAGGCTATAGTTTGGCAATGGAGACTTCGGTCGCCTTCACCAGCGCCACCACTTCGGTGCCGATGACCAGACCCAGATCGCGGATAGAGCGGGTCGTGATGACCGAGGTGACGATGCCGGCCGGCGTCTCTACGTCGACTTCCGACACCACCGGTCCTTCGATGATTTCCTTGATTTTGCCGCGGAATTGATTGCGTACATTGATGGCTTGAATACTCATGATGTTTCCTTTGTATAAGGGTTGCAGGGATATACTCCCCATAAAAATTTAAAAAATGTGCCTATTGCGCACGGATATAAAGCGATGTTGAAAAATACTAGGTGGTGTATATGCTTAAGAGTTAGATCGCCCAAGACACCTGACTCACGGTGCGCAACAGCGAAACATCACCGAGTTCGCCATCGGGGGCAACTGCAGGATGGTTCAGTACCCGCGTCAGTATCGTCGCCTCCAGCGCGGCAAACGCCGGATTGCCGCGCGCGCGTGGCCTGGGCAAATCTATCTTCTGGTCCAGCGTGATCTGGCCATCTTCGATCAGGATCACGCGGTCGGCCAGTGCTACGGCTTCCTGCACATCGTGGGTGACCAGTAGCGCCGTAAAACCGCGTTGCTGCCACAGGTTTTCGATCAGGCTTTGCATCTCTATGCGCGTCAATGCATCGAGCGCGCCCAGCGGTTCGTCCAGCAGCAACAGCGCCGGTTCATGCACCAGCGCCCTGGCCAGTGCCACGCGCTGGCGCTGTCCACCTGAAAGTACCGACGGCCAGTCGCTGGCGCGGTCAGACAGCGCCACTTTTTCCAGCGCAGCTGCGGCGGCTTGCTTGCCATTTTTCAGGCCCAAAGCGACGTTGTTCAGGACGTTTTTCCACGGCAGTAATCTGGAATCCTGAAACATCACGCGGGTTTCCGGCCGGCCTTGCACTTCGTCGAAATGCACGCTGCCGCCATCGGCCTGTTCCAGACCCGCGACTAGGCGCAGCAGGGTGCTCTTGCCGCAACCGCTGCGGCCGATCACGGCGATGAATTCGCCGGCCTTCACTTGCAGATTCAGCGACTTGATGACCTGACGACCCTGATACGATTTTTGCAGTACCCGTATGTCAAGCGCACTGCCGTGGTTTGGCCGCTTGGTTGTTGCGGCTGTTTCCACTTGCTGCGGCCATTCATCTTCGGCATTCCAGCTCGGGTTGAGCTGGCTTTTTAGCTTAGCAATATCGGCTACGGCGGCACTTGGATATTCAACAGATAAACGATTCATACTGACCTCTTTTGATAACCCGGATGCCAGCGCAACCAGTAATGTTCCAGCGCACGCGACAGCACGTCGGCCAATTTGCCCAGCAAGGCGTACAGCAAGATCCCTACCAGCACCACATCGGTCTGCAGGAACTCGCGTGCGTTCATTGTCATGTAACCGATACCGGCCTGCGCCGAAATGGTTTCTGCCACAATCAGCAAGACCCACACCAGCCCCAGTGAGAAACGCACACCGACCAGTATCGATGGCAGGGCGCCCGGCAGAATCACATCGCGGTACAAGGCCCAGCCCGACAGGCCGTAGCTTTGCGCCATCTCGATCAAGCCTCTATCAACTGAACGTATGCCATGAAAGGTATTCAGATACACGGGAAAAAATACACCCACCGAGACCAGAAACAGCTTGGCGGTTTCGTCAATGCCGAACCACAGAATCACCAGCGGGATCAGGGCCAGAGCCGGGATATTCCTGATCATTTGCAGCGTGGTATCGAGCAGGGTTTCTGCCAACCTAAAGCTGCCCGTCAACAAGCCCAGCAACAGGCCCAGACCGCCACCTACCGCGAAGCCTGAAATGGCGCGCCACAGGCTGGTCTTGGCATGGAGCCAGATTTCGCCAGAGATGGTCAAACTCCAGAATGCCTTGGCGACTGCCAGCGGTTCCGGCAGTATCCGGCTCGACAGCCAGCCCACTTGTGCGGCGATTTGCCAGAACAGGATCAGCGCCAGCGGTACCGCCCACGGTACCAGCTGATACAGCAGACCGTGAAGCCGAAATACGTGCTTTTTAATATCCGTTGCAGCAACACCGGCAAGCACCTTGAGCTTGCGTCCGTCGCCGGATATGTCTGCAGAGGGAGTGATAAATTGACTCATGCTGATCACCTGATTCTATGCAGCCTTGGGAACCACGCTATTGGCGATGATTTCGCCAAACGGCCCGGTCAGGCTGCTGGTTACGGCCGGATTGCCTTTGCCAAGCAAGGGGAACACCAGCTCGGAAAAACGGTAGGCTTCTTCCAGATGCGGATAGCCCGAGAAGATGAAGGTTTCTATCCCCAGATCGGCATATTCCCTGATGCGTGCCACCACGGTTTCCGGATCGCCGACCAATGCCGTACCAGCGCCGCCACGTACCAGGCCAACCCCGGCCCAGAGATTGGGCGAGACTTCCAGCTTGTCGCGTTTGCCGCCGTGTAAGGCAGTCATCCTCTGCTGGCCGACTGAATCCATTTTGGCAAAGGATTTCTGCGCGCGCGCAATCACGTCGTCGTCCACATACTTGATCAGGTCTTCGGCGGCCTGCCACGCCTCTTCATTGGTCTCGCGCACGATCACATGCAGGCGTATGCCAAAGCGCAGGGTGCGGCCATATCTGGCCGCACGGGCGCGCATATCGGCAATCTTGGCCGCGACCGCCGCCGGCGGCTCGCCCCAGGTCAGGTACACATCCACCTGCTCTGCCGCCAGCTCATGCGCAGGCTCGGATGAGCCACCGAAGTACAGCGGCGGATGCGGCTGCTGCACCGGCGGATACAGTGTTTTCGATCCCTTCACCGTCAGATGCTTGCCTGCAAAATCGAAACCCGCATCACCGCCTTCACCCGCCAGCGAGGCGCGCCAGATACGCAGAAATTCATCGGTGATTTCATAACGCTTTTCGTGATCGGCAAACACACCATCCGCTTCCAGCTCCGCCTGATCGCCGCCGGTGACGATATTCACCAGCAGGCGGCCGTTGGACAGGCGATCAAAGGTCGATGCCATGCGTACCGCCAGCCCGGGGCTGCTCAGGCCGGGGCGGATTGCGACCAGAAACTTCAGATTGCGCGTCGCACCGATCAGGCTGGAGGCGACCACCCAGGCGTCTTCGCAGGAGCGGCCGGTCGGTAACAGTACGCCATCAAAGCCCTGCGTATCGGCAGCCACCGCGACCTGGCGCAGGTAATCGGCATTGATCGCCCGTGCGCCCTGACTGGTGCCCAGATAGCGGCTGTCGCCATGGGTGGGGATGAACCAGAATATTTGCAGACTCATGCTATTTCCTTTGAAATTTTTTAGAACTTTTTTTAAAACTTGATGCCGACAACCGCATCCCTGATATTGATTTTCTTGGGTATCAATTTCAGGTCGGCGAAGGTATCCGCAATATTTTGCTGTTCTTTGATGACCTGTTCGCTGAGTGGTCTGACACCGAAGGAGAAGCGCTTGGTAGAGATGTCAACGATGGCCGGTTCCAGACCGATTTGCGCAGACAAAATGGCGGTCACTTCCTTCAGATTCTTGCCGCCCCATTCATCGACCCTGACCAACTCTTCGAGTACGATGCGCAGCGCTTCAGGATTTTTTTGTGCATAGGTGCGCGAGGCCAGATAGAACTGGTGATTGCTGACGATGCCCTTGCCATCGACCAGCACGCGGGCGCCCAGCTGTTTTTCTGCCGCTGCCTGGAATGGGTCCCAGATCACCCAGGCATCGACGCTGCCGCGCTCGAAGGCGGCGCGCGCATCGGCTGGCGGCAGGAACACCACGTTGACATCCTTGTAGGCGATGCCGGCTTTTTCCAGCACCTTGACCAGCAGGTAATGCACGTTCGAGCCTTTGTTGAGGGCGATTTTTTTGCCCTTCAAATCCGCGGCAGTTTTCAAGGTCGAATTCTTCGGCACCAGCACCGCTTCGGCCGATGGCGCAGGCGGCTCATTGCCGACATACACCAGATCGGCACCGGCGGCCTGGGCAAAAATCGGCGGCGCTTCGCCGGTGGTGCCAAAGTCTATGCTGCCGACATTCAAGCCTTCCAGCAGAACGGGGCCGGCGGGAAATTCTGTCCATTTCACTTCCACGCCCAGGGCTGCCAGACGTTTGTCGAGCGCGCCTGTGCCTTTCAGCAAAGTCAGCGTGCCGTATTTTTGATAGCCGATACGTAAACTGGAATTTAGGCTGCCTTTGGCTGTCGGCGCAGTCTGTGCGTAAGCGGCAGGGATACCGCCAGCCAGGGCAATTGCCGTCAGTGCCGACAGCCAGCCCAGGGTGCGGCGTTTCGATTGGTGTTCTTGATCCTTGTTCATGCTTGACCTCAAAGTTTTTTTGGCGAAGCAGTGCCCCTGCCGCACCTGCGCGGCTGAGTCGACTGCTGAAAATTGTTTTTAATTAGCTAGTTGTGTAACTCGGTACCGTTTTATGCGCTACAGCGGTCCGGCATGCTTGATATCGCCGGTTCACGCAGGGAAATCAGGCGCGCCGCCAGCTGGTTGACGCCATATTGCAGGCGCCTGATGATGCTGGGGTCAATCTGCAGGCCGTCCTGTTCCGACCAGTTCACCTGCGCGTCGGTGGCGTACACGCTGGTCAGTACATGGTCGGCAGCGAGCGCGGCCAGCACCGGCCGCAATGCATAATCCAACGCCAGCAAATGCGACTGGCTGCCACCGGTGGCCAGCGGCAAGACCAATTTCCCGTGCAAGCCATCCTGCGGCAAGATATCCAGAAACGTCTTCAGCAAACCGCTGTAGGCCGCCTTGTAGATGGGCGTGGCAATCACGATCGCCTTGGCTTGCGCCAGCTTTTGCTTGGCCGCGATCAGTTCCGGGTGAGCGAAATCGGCGTGCAGCAAGGCTTGCGCAGGCAAATCTTTGACGTTCAGGCTTTGCGTGTGGTAGCCCAGCTCCTTCAGTTTATCGCCGACATGGTGCAGCAGGCGGCTTGAGCGTGATGGTGTTGACGGGCTTCCGGATAGCAGCAGGATGGTCATGGTGATCCTTTTAAAATGGGTCGCAGGGTGAGTGGCCAGCTTATTTTTTACCCGGCTGATAAATCTGGTCGAACACGCCGCCATCGGCGAAGTGTGCCTTCTGCGCCTTGGTCCAGCCACCGAAGGTGTCATCGATATTGAACAGCTTGATTTTGGCAAATTGTCCGGCGTATTTTTTCAAGGCTTTTTCAGTGGTCGGGCGGTAGTAGTTCTTGCCGATGATGTCTTGCGCCTCGTCGGTGTACAGGTAGTTCAGATAGGCTTCGGCCACCTTGCGGGTGCCGCGCTTATCGACCACCTTATCGACCACGGCTACCGGCGGTTCCGCCAGGATGCTCAGTGACGGCGTGATGATCTCTACCTTGTCGGCACCGAATTCCTTGATCGCCAGATAGGCTTCGTTCTCCCAGGTCAGCAAGACGTCGCCGATGCCGCGTTCGGCAAAAGTCACCGTTGCGCCGCGCGCGCCAGAGTCAAGCACAGGCACGTTCTTGTAGAGCTTGCTGACGAATTCCCTGGCGGTCGCTTCGCTGCCGCCCGGCAGTTTCAGCGCATAGCCCCAGGCTGACAGGTGGTTCCAGCGTGCGCCGCCCGATGTTTTTGGATTCGGCGTAATCACCGCGACACCGGGCTTGACGATGTCAGCCCAGTCCTTGATGCCTTTAGGGTTACCCTTGCGCACCAAAAATACGATGGTGGAGGTATACGGGGAGGCATTATGCGACAGACGCTTTTGCCAGTCTTTATTCAGCAAGCCCTTGTCGGCAATCGCGTCGATGTCATACGCGAGAGCCAGCGTGACGACATCGGCATCGAGGCCATCGATCACGGCGCGCCCCTGCTTGCCGGAGCCACCATGCGATTGCTTGATGCTGAGGTTATCGCCTGTTTTTGCTTTCCATTGCTTGGCAAAGGCCTGGTTGATGTCCTGATACAGCTCGCGGGTAGGGTCGTAGGAGACATTGAGCAAGCTGACGTCGGCAGCGTGGGCGATGCCGGCAACCGTGCCGATAATGGCGACTGTGCTGACGAAAGTGCTAGCGGCGAGGAGGAGTTTCTTGATGATCATCTGCATTTCCTTTAGAGACAAATTGAGTCGGGGAGGAATGCAGAATAAAACGAGGCCTAAAAAACTAAAACGAATCATTTCATGATTCGATATCTGGTTTTCTTATATGAAGAAGATGGATGGCCGGTTCTCTTGATTCAGAAAAACTGGCTAACCCAAGTTCTCTACCCGCCGCGAAACTTCCAGCAATAGCGCGCTGAGCAATAGCGCAGCGGCGGCCAGCAGCACCGGTAAGGTGAAATCATTGCCGCGGTCAACCCAGGCCACCAGCAGCGGGCCGGCGATCTGGCCGACGCCGTAAAACGCCGTGATGAAGCCTATGCGCCTGGCCGTCGCCTGCGGATCTGGCAGGCGCGCCAGCCATTGCGCCAGTCCGGCAATGCCCATGAAGGTGCCGCCCAGCAAAGCCGCGCCGACATAGGCAGAAGTCAGGCCGGGCAGCAGCACCGGCAGCGCGACACCTATCGCTTGCACCAGAGTGCAGGCGATCAGGGTGGAGTAAGTGCCGTAGCGTAGAGCCAGCCTTACCCAGAGCGCGGTGGCGGGCATGGCGGCGATGCCGACGATCAGCCAGCCGGTGATGCCAGCGTGATTGGTGGCTGCGCCGCCGCGCAGCATCACGGGTAGAAACGTCATGTTGATGATGTAGCCGAAACCGGCGAGGCCGTAAGAGGCCGCCAGCCACAGCGGCAAACCTATTTCAGTTTTACTTGTCTCATGCTGCGCCATTTCGCTGGCCGTGACCGCGGTGCGTCCGGCCGGCAGCAAGCCCGCCGCCGCGATGGCGGCCACGCCGGCGATCGCGCCCAGCCACCACCAGCCTTGCGCGACGTTCATCTGCAAAGTGGCTTGCGCCACCAGCGCCGACAAGGTAATGCCGGCCCCGACGCCCATGTAATGCAACATGCTCCAGCCCGGCGTGCCCGCCGCCATCAGCCGGCGCAGCACGATGCCGGTGGCGTACACATACACCAGCGCGCTGGCGATACCGGCGATGCAGCGTACGGCAAACCACAAGGCAAATCCCAGCTCAAAGCCCATCGCCAGCGTGGTCAGCACACTCATGAGCAATCCGGCGCTCAGGCGCCGTACCGGATTGGCCTGTCTGCTAAACGCAGCCCATAAGGCGCCGATCAGGTAGCCGAGATAATTGCCCGCCGCCAGCAGCGCGGCATCGGCGTGGCTCAGCAAACTGGCATCGCGCATCTGCGGCAGCAAGGCGGTGTAGGCAAAACGCCCTATGCCCATCGCCAGCATCAGCGACAAGGTGCCGGACAGCGCGAATAGTGCCAGCGTCAGGCGGGTGGATGTGGCGGGCAGTGTGGTCGTTGTCATGGCGATGGCTTGAGATTTTCAGAAGTGCAGGGCGCTCACAGCCCTTAGCGTGATGCGTATCATAACAATAGCGCTCCGCCCCAGCGAAAAAATCAAAACAAGGCATGCCCGACACGCACTATCCATGCGCCTTGCAGGCGCGATGCCTTGGCAAGCCGCATGGATAGTGCGCGCTGGCGTGGCGCCTTTTTTAATTTTCTGCCACTACTTCGCTTACAATTCCGCACACCGCCGCTGTATGATCAGCGGCCCATTTTTTAAAAGAAACAACATGAAAGTTCTGCTAGTCGAAGACGACGCCATGATAGGTGAGAACATCCAGATCGCGCTGGAGGGTGAAGCGATCCTGGTCGATTGGCTGAGCAACGGCGCCGCGGCAGAGCTGGCGTTGCTTCAGCACAGCTACGACGCGCTGTTGCTCGATCTGAGTCTGCCGCAGCGCGATGGTATCGACATCCTGCGTGCGCTGCGTGCGCGTGGCGATGCGCTGCCGGTCATGGTCATGACAGCCAGAGACACCGTGGCGCAACGGGTGCTCGGCCTGCATGCCGGTGCCGACGACTATCTGGTCAAGCCGTTTGATCTCGATGAACTGATTGCGCGCCTGCATGCGCTGGTGCGGCGCGCTCGTGGCCGGGTTGAACCGCTCTACGTCCATGGCGATATCACCGTCAACGCGATCACCAAAGAGGTCACTAACGCGCAGGAACAGGTGATACTCTCGTCGCGCGAGTGGGCCATCCTCGATGCCCTGATCGCCCGCCCGGGCGCGATACTCTCGCGCCACCAGCTGGAAGAACGCCTGTTCGGCTGGGCCGGTGAGGTAGAGAGCAATGCGGTCGAAGTTTATATTCACGGCCTGCGTAAAAAACTGGGACAAAAGTTCATCGTCAATGTGCGCGGGGTCGGCTACCGGATAGAAAAAATATGATGCAATCCTTACGCGTCCGTTTGATCCTGCTGTTTGGCATCGCCATTGTTGCCGCCGACGCACTGCAATTCGCCACCTCGTTTCAGGCCGCCATGGCAGAGGCAAATAAACTCTCCGACTACCACATGCAGCAGATGGCGCTGGCTTTGCAGGACAGTAATTTTGAACAAATCGAACAGCGCGCACTGCCGGGAATGGAACGTAGCAATTTCGATTTTGTGGTACAGGTCTGGGGTGAGGACGGCGCCCGGGTCTATCAGTCGCGCAGCCACCGGGCATTGCCGGAGCGCGCGGTGCTCGGCTATTCCACCGTCGTGCTGGACAATGGCGACTGGCGTATCTACGCCGCCCGCGCCAACAAGCGCGTGTTGCAAGTCGCGCAAAAAATCGATATCCGGCGCGACCGGGCCATCTCGCTGGCGGTCAGCGCATTATGGCCGGTGATACCGGTCTCGCTGCTGCTGTTCGCCGCCGCCTGGTGGGTCGTCAGCGCTGCGCTCGCGCCCTTGAATCGCATCGGGCGAGAGCTGGCCAACCGCAATGCCGATTCGATTGTCCCGGTCTCGGATCAGGGTGTGCCACAAGAAGTTTCCTTGCTGGTGACCGAACTCAATTCGCTGCTGGCGCGCACGGCGCAGGCGATGCGGTCGCAACGGCAATTTGTCGCAGATGCCGCGCACGAACTGCGCTCGCCTATCACCGCATTAAAACTGCAGGTGCAAACCCTGGCCAGATCCAGAGATGACGCCGCACTGGTGCAAGGCGTCACGCGGCTGCAGGGCGGGGTAGATCGCGCCTCGCATCTGGTCGAACAATTGCTGGCACTGGCCAGGCAAGAGCCATCTTCCATCAATGTCGAGCCGACTTTGATCTCCTTGTCGGCCTGCGTGGATCTGGCCATCTCTGATGTCGCACCGCTCGCCTTATCGAAAAACATACAGCTGAAAAATACGGCGCAGGCAGCGGCGATGATCACCGGTAACGCAGAAAGCCTGCGCGTCATGATCCGCAATCTGCTCGACAATGCGATCCGCTATATCCCGGAAAACGGCCAGGTGCAGATAGACCTAGTGGCAGGGAAAACCAGCGTGGAATTGTTGATTCAGGATAGCGGTGAAGGCATACCCTTGCAGGATAGGGCCAGGATTTTTGATCGTTTCTATCGTGTGCCGGGGACCAACACCAGCGGCAGCGGCCTGGGCCTGGCGATTGCCAAGACCATCGCCGACCGCCATAAAGCGCGTATCGATCTGGCAGATGCGGCCTTGGGTGGCTTGGCTGTGAAGATTAGTTTTCCTGTTTAACCTGATTTTTGTAGCCAAATAGAAGAAATGTAACCTGCGCCATACGATGCTCACTGCACGTCGGGCAGCCCAACATTGACTTTTATTTATCCCGCCGCGTTCACTGTCTCGGCCCTTCCCGGACTGATTTAAGTTTCACCTAAGTCTTTAGGCGCACACTACGCGGGTTTTTTTAGGCTTGTGCAATTCGTTCGCCGACTCAAACTCACTTCATATACAAAATTAAAACTTACCAAGGGAATTTCCATGCGTTCCATCGTCACACTTAGCACTATCGTATCTGCCGCTATATTGTTAGCCGCTTGCAGCTCACCAGTCAAAGTTGCAGAAACACCAGCACCAGCGCCGGTCGCGGCCAAACCAGCTGCACCAGATGCACGCAGCGTCGCTACTGTTGTCGCGCCGGCGATGGATCCGCTGGATGATCCAAAAAACATCCTGTCCAAGCGCAGCGTGTATTTCGACTTTGACAGCTATGTTGTCAAGGGCGAATTCAATGCAGCGGTTGACGCGCATGCCAAATACATTTCCAGCAGCAAAACGCGTAAAGTCCTGATCCAGGGCAATACCGATGAGCGCGGCGGCAGCGAGTACAACCTGGCCTTGGGTCAGAAGCGTGCTGAAGCCGTGCGTAAAGCCATGGTCTTGTTAGGTACACCAGATGCGCAGATGGAAGCCGTTTCTTACGGTAAGGAAAAGCCAAAGGCAACAGGCAGCAACGAAGCCGCATGGGCAGAAAACCGCCGTGCTGATATCGTCTACACAGCCAAGTAATTTGATGGCAAGGGCGGCATAGGGCAAATTTTTTTGCATCCTTCGCTGTCACTTGTAAAGTAAAAAATCCGGGAAATTCCGCTAGGGATTCCCCGGATTTTTTATTGCGCCGGGAATATTCCCGGATTGCCAGCATCGTCCATGCGCCCTAGTCAGTTACCTAGTCAGTTAATGTGAGGTACCATGAACATGGCGTCACGCATCTCGCAATGTACTCCCCATCACCGGACGATAATCCACTTCATGATTAAGCCGCACTCCTTTTTCTCATCCTCGCAAATGCCGCTGTTGATGCCCCTACTCTTTGTCTTTTTATTCACGCTGGCGCCGACTGTTTTTGCTGTGTCGTTTGGCTCGCAAAATGCCATCGTGGTGGAAGATGGTACGGGCAAGATACTGCTGGAGAAAAATTCAAAAGTAGTGGTGCCGATCGCGTCGCTGACCAAGCTGATGACGGCGATGGTGGTACTCGATGGCAAGCTGGATATGAATGAAAAAATTGCGATAGAGACGGTGGACGTGGATATGCTCAAACACAGTCGCTCGCATGTTCCCGTCGGTGCGGTCTTGTCTCGGCGCGACGTATTGCAACTGGCTTTGATGTCATCGGATAACCGCGCCGCCGCCTCACTGATGCGCACCTATCCGGGCGGCAGCGCGGCATTTACTGCGGCGATGCAGAAAAAAATTGCCGCATTGGGCATGCTCGATACGGTCATACAGGAACCCACCGGTTTATCGCCGAGTAATACATCGACCGCCGCTGATCTGGTGAAAATGGCGGTGGCCGCTTCGCGTTACCCGGATATTGCCGATATCACGACCGACAGTTCAGACCTGATCAAGATCAAGGGGCGCGAGGTGCAATTTCGCAATACCAATCGGCTAGTCGGTAAAAAAGGCTGGGACATACTTTTGTCGAAAACCGGTTTCACCAATGAAGCGGGCAATTGCCTGATCATGCGCGTGAAGATGGCGGGCAAGAACGCCACCCTGGTGCTATTGAATGCCAGAGCCAACTCTGTACGCCTACTCGACGCCTCGAATATCCGCCGCTTCCTCGCCGCGCAAGCCGGGCGCAATCAGCACGAGTAAGCAAGGCTGTTGAGCTGGACGCGGGCAGCTAAGTTGACGCAGCTAAGTTGACACAATTAAGCCGGCATCCTGGCTAAAAAATCCGCCAGCAGGCAGGCTCAGGACGCACTATCCATGCGCCCTAGCGACCTATCGTGCCTGCAGACCGCATGGACAGTGCGTCCTGGGCAGGTGCCGGTTTTCTCCCCTTCTGAATAAATCATTTGTACCCGCCCGATTCGTCCGTAGGCCGGATTGCGATATGGCGCGATACAACAAGTCGCTTGGCACGAAAGCGCAATACGCCGGCCAAGCCGCAGCCTAAACTCAGCTAAAAAAAACATGCGTCAGACATGGAAAATAAAATCAAACCCAAATTAGCCAAATCAAAATAAGAGAGAGACAAGAACATGGATCGTCGACAGTTTATACGTAGCGCGATGTACTTTACGGTTGCCAGCGCCAGCCTGAGCGCCTGCGGCGGCGGTGACCCTGCCATACCGGTAGGCACGTATGCCTTTCCGCTAGGCGTTGCCAGTGGCGATCCTAAGGATGTCAGCGTGGTGTTCTGGACGCGTTGCGTCGGGCCCATGACCCAGCTCTCTATTCCGGTGCGGCTCGATGTATCGACCTCTTCGAGTTTTGAAACCACCGTCGCATCCATCGCTTTGAGCGCGACCAACCTATACGATTTTACGGTGCGCGCCAAAGTCACCAATTTAACGCCAGATACGCGTTACTACTACCGCTTCGTCAGTGGCCAGGACATCAGTTCCATCGGCCAGACCAAGACTGCGCCGGCTGCCACAAGCAGTCCGGCTCAGTTAAAGTTTGCCTGGCTTACTTGCCAGGACTGGAGCGTGAATCATTGGTCGGCGATGGAGTTGCTGGCTGCCGAAGACATCGATTTTATGGTGCATCTGGGCGACTATATTTACGAAACCGTGGGTGCCTCTTTCCAGAGTGGGCAGGCCGAGCCGGCGCATACCCGCATCACGCTGCCCAACGGCATGCCGGTACCCGGCGGCGGCACTTACGCCAATAGCGTGGACGACTACCGCACCCTGTACCGCACCTATCGCTCCGATGCGCGCCTGCAAGAATTGCACCGCAAGTTCCCTATGATCGCGATCTGGGACGACCATGAATTTTCTGACGATTGCTGGAAAGACCATCAGACCTACAGCAATGAAAACAAGCAGGAAACCTCGCGCAGACGTAGTGCGACTCAGGCCTGGGTAGAGTACATGCCTATCGATTTTGGCGATGTCTCTTTCGACCTGAACAATGCCAGCTATGAAAATATCCGTATCTACCGCGACTTCAAGTTCGGTAGCCTGATGCATCTGGTGATGACAGATGAGCGCCTGTATCGCGATGATCATACCGTCGATGAGCCGGCCGTCGCGCAGGCGCTGGGCCATCATCCGGTGACTGGCAACGACTCTATCGGCGCACGCTATTTTGTGCCGCAACCGATCTTGCAGCAGTTTGAGGGACTCGATACTTTTGTGCTGCAGCGCCCGCCTAGCATACTCGGGCCGACCCAGACCCAATGGTGGAAAGACACGCTCAAGAGCAGCAGCGCCGCCTGGAAAGTCTGGGGCAACGAGGTCACGCTGAACCGCATGTGGGTCGACTTGCGCGCCGCCGCACCGGCACCATATAACCAGTTGTATATCGTCAACGCCGATGCCTGGGACGGTTATCCTGCCCATAGGGCCGAGTTGATGACGTATCTGAAGACGCAAAGCATCAAGAACGTGGTGGCGATCACCGGTGACTTGCATGCCTTCCAGTGCGGCACCATACGCGACAATCCTGATCCGGCCATCGGCACCGCGGTGGCGGTGGATTTTGTCACGGCCGGCATCAGCAGCAGCTCGTTCTACAATTACCTGAAAGCCGGTGCGGGCGGCACGCCATTGGAACCTTTGGTCGCCACGCCAGCCACTTTTGATGCCGTCATACGCGGGCATAATCCCGACTTCGCCTACGTCGATCACGATGCGCAGGGTTACGCCGTCGCCACTGTCACGGCCAGTTCATTCACGGTGATGTTTAACAAGGTCAAGCCGCTCAATACAGATGGCAGCAAGCCGGCGCAAGCCTTGCTCAAGCGCACACGCATCAGTCTGGCGTCTGGCTCAACTGCACCGCAGGTGACCGATAACGTTTAGCCGTTTTTGCAGGAATATAAAAAAAGGGCCGGTGACCAAAAGTCGCCTGCCCTTTTTGTTACGATCATTTGAATTTATATCGCCAGTGCCGGCAGCAAAGTGCCGCTGACTTCACCAAAACCGATGCGCGGCGCTCCGTCTTTCTGTGCCCAGCCGCGCATGATAATGCTGTCGCCGTCAGCGATGAAAACGCGCTGCTCGCCGTTGCTCAACACGATGGGTTTCTTGCCGCCTTCGCTCAGCTCCAGCAGCGATCCGGCTTCTTCCGGCAGAGGGCCAGATTGTGTGCCTGAGCCCAGCAAATCACCGGCGCGCAGGTTGCAGCCATTGACCGTGTGATGCGTGACCAGTTGCGACACCGTCCAGTAAGAATGGCGGAAATTCGACAGCGACAGGCGTTGCGGCGCTGATCCTTCCTTGCGCATGGTGTCGGTTTGCAGCAAGACTTCGAGCTGGATATCAAAGGCACCGCTGTCGCGCAGATCTGCCGATTCCAGATACGGCAAAGGCTGCGGATCAGCCGCATCACGCGTCCACCCCTTGCGATACGGTGCCAGGGCTTCGATGGTGACGACCCAGGGTGAAATCGTCGAGGCAAAATTCTTCGCCAGGAAAGGGCCTAGCGGCTGGTATTCCCAGGCTTGCATGTCGCGCGCCGACCAGTCGTTGAGCAGGCACAGGCCGAATACATGCTGCTCGGCGTCTTCAATGCCGATGCGCTCGCCGAGGGCATTGCCATTGCCGATGAAGATACCGATTTCCATTTCATAATCCATGCGCTTGGCCGGGCCAACTACCGGCTCGCTCAATCCTGGCGGCATGGTCTGGCCGACCGGGCGGTGAAACGTCTGACCGGAAATGCCGATCGACGAAGAGCGGCCGTGGTAGCCAATCGGCACCCATTTGTAATTCGGCAGCAAGGGGTTATCCGGGCGGAATAATTTGCCGACGGCAGTCGCGTGATGCACCGAAGTATAGAAGTCGGTGTAGTCGCCTATCTGCGCCGGCAACGCGTATTCGGCGTCAAGCTGCGGCAGTAGACAGGCTTGCAAGGCATCCTGTTGTGTCGCGCCCTCGCGCAGCGCATTGGATAGCGCCAGCCGCAATGCTGACCAGGTGGCGTGGCCCAGATTCATCAGGGCGTTCAGGCTGTCGCTGAAGATGGCGTGCTCGAAGGCCTTGCTGTCCAGCTCAGAAAAAATGCCAAGGCGATGTGCTTCAGCCAGGTCCAGAATCTGGTCGCCGATGGCCACGCCGATGTTGAAATGCTCGCTACTGCCTTTGCGCTTGAACACGCCATACGGCAGATTTTGCACTGGAAAATCCGTGCTGCCGGTGTTGGCGGAAGTGACCCAGCTGCGCAATGCGGCATCGTGGGTTTCGTTGAGGGTAATCGTCATTTATTTTTGCTCCGGATTAAAATTTTTCTTGATGCCTTGCCAGCACTGGTAATACTCAGTCTGCAGTTGCGGCGATTCCATCGCGGCGCGCGTGGGCTTGAGAATATTGCAGGACTCGATCATGAAGGCCATGGTGTCGTCAATTTTTTGTGGCGTGCTGGTATCGATCCTGCTGGCTTTTTCAAAGGTAGGCGCATCGGGGCCATGCCCGCTCATGCAGTTATGCAGGCTGGCACCACCGGGGCGGAATCCGCCTGACTTGGCATCGTACTCGCCATGGATCAGGCCCATGAATTCGCTGGCGATGTTGCGGTGGAACCAGGGTGGGCGGAAAGTGTTTTCCGCAGCCAGCCAGCGTGGCGGGAAGATCACGAAATCGATGGTATCGACACCGGGCGCACAGCTCGGCGATTGCAGCACTAAAAAGATAGACGGATCAGGATGATCATAGCTGATCGAGCCTATGGTATTGAAGTGGCGCAGATCGTATTTGTAGGGCGCAAAATTACCATGCCATGCCACCACATCGAGTGGCGAATGGCCTATCTTGGCGCGCCACATATTGCCGCTGAATTTGGCGATCAGTTCAAACTCGCCTTCACGTTCTTCATACCAGGCATGCGGAATCTGGAAGTCGCGCGGATTGGCCAGACCGTTCGAGCCTATCACGCCCAGGTCTGGTAATTTCAGCATGGCGCCGAAATTTTCGCAGACGTAGCCGCGTGCTACGCCGTCGGGCAAAGTCACCTGAAAACGGATACCGCGCGGGATCACGGCGATCTCTTGCGGCTCGATGTCGAGCAGGCCAAGTTCGGTCTTGATATGCAGGCGCCCCTGCTGCGGGATGATTAGCAGTTCGGCATCGGCGTTATAAAAAAATCTGTCCGTCATGTCGCAGTTGGCCGCGTACAAATGGATCGCGCAGCCATTTAGGGCATCGGCGGAACCGTTGCCCGCCATGGTCAGCCAACTGGCTATGAAATCTATCTGTTCCGTTGGCAGCGGCAACGGGTCCCAACGCAATTGATTCGGTGACGACGGCATTTCATCAAACTGATTCGTCATGCCGCGATTACCAATTTGCACAAAAGGCTGATGCATCGCGGCCGGGCGTATGCGGTACATCCAGCTGCGGCGGTTAGCATGACGCGGCGCGGTAAACGCGGTGCCGGAGACTTGCTCGGCATATAGGCCATACGCGCATTGCTGCGGCGAATTCTGGTTTGCCGGCAAGGCACCGGGCAGCGCCTCGGTGGCAAATTCGTTGGAGAAACCGGTCTGGTAGCGCAGGGTGTCGATAGTACTCATCTTGCTATCCTGTAAAAATGGGGGCAAACACTAATGTAGTGCAATGATTGGTCTTTTGCGATATAAATACAAAAATATAGCGCATTGATTTGGTGAATAAAGGGTAAAGAATGCTGGAGCCTAAGGATATAGACCTGAACCTGCTGGTGGTGTTTCAGGAAGTGTTTCACGAGAGACAGATTTCTTCCGTGGCGAAAAAGCTAGGGCTATCGCAACCAGCGGTCAGCAATGCGCTGGCGCGCCTGCGCAAGAGTTTCGACGATGAACTTTTCGTGCGCACCGCGCAAGGCATGCAGCCGACGCCGCTGGCGCAACAATTGGCTGAGCCGATCTCCAGCGCATTGGGCAACATCACGCGCGCGCTGAATCAGCATGAGGTATTTGATGCGTCCACCAGTAAACGTCATTTCGTCATCGCCATGACCGATGTGGGCGAGGTGTATTTCATGCCGCGCCTGATTGAGCAATGTTGCAGGCTGGCACCGCAGAGTCAGTTATCGACAGTGCGCGCCAGCAGCATCGATATCAAGGCGGAGATGGAAACCGGCAGGGTGGATCTGGCCATAGGCGCGTTTGATGACATCTCCGGCGCGCTATATCAACGTCGTTTGTTCAGGCAAAACTATGTCTGCATGCTGCGTCAGGGCCACCCGCTTGCCGGTGTCGCCATCAGCGCAAAAGACTTTCTGGCGGCACAACATCTGATTGTTGCCTCGATGGAAAGCCCTTATGACAAGATTAATCAAAGCCTGGAAAAAGCCGGCATCAGGGCCAGCGCTCATTTTACGGTGCCGCATTTTGTGGCAGTGCCCTACATCGTCAGCACAACGGATCTACTGGTGACGGTGCCGCAAAAACTCGCCGAAAGCGCCGCCGCGCCGTTTAAATTGCAATACGTAAAGCCGCCTTTGCGCCTGCCCGCGTTACAGACCAACGTGTTCTGGCACCGGCGCTTCAATCAGGATGAGGGTAACCAGTGGCTGCGTAATCTGATTGCGGAACAATTTTCTGAATAGGTGTTGATTTGCCGTTGAACGAAATACAATAGGCAAACGATGAAATTTTTTGGTAGAGACGATATCTTAACTTGAGCATGAAATACCTTAATTACCCCTTAGCATGGCCACTCTGATTCCAGCGATAGGCGGTTGCGTCTCCCGCATGACTTCAGGTGAAAAACGTTTCGCTTATCGACTTGAGGCGAAGCTTGAGGCCGACTATTTGTGTTGGTATGACGTCGCAATAGGTGAGCGCACGCAGCATCCTGATTTCATCGTGTTTCATCCACATCGTGGCCTGCTGGTGCTGGAGGTGAAAGACTGGAAACTCGATACCATTCAGAACATCGATAAACAGAGCGCTGCGATTTTGACCAATCAGGGCGTCAAGCAGGTGCTTAACCCGCTAGAGCAGGCGCGTCAGTATTTGTATGCAGTTACCAATAAGCTGGAAAAAGACCCGCAACTGGTCTGGCCTTCTGGTTCATTAAAGGGAAAGCCATTTTTTCCCTACGGTCATGGCGTTGTGCTGGCAAATATTTCGCGCAAACAATTTGATGCCACTGATCTGGGCGAGGTGTTACCGGCGCACTTGGTGATCTGCCAGGATGAGATGACGGAAAGCGTCGATGCTGAAGAATTTCAGGCGCGCTTCTGGCAGATGTTCCCGCTCAAGTTCACCATGAAATTGTCGCTGCCGCAGATAGATAGAATTCGTTGGCATTTGTTTCCGGAAGTGCGCATCCCGTTGCAGCAGGATCTGTTTGGTGTGGCAGAAGAGAGTGGCCATAAGTCCGTAGAATTGCCCGATGTATTGCGCGTCATGGATATTCAGCAAGAACAACTGGCACGTAGCTTGGGTGTAGGGCATCGCGTGATTCATGGTGTGGCAGGTTCAGGCAAGACACTGATACTCGGTTATAGAGCCGAGCATCTGGCCAAGCTCTGCACGCGTCCTATTTTGGTCTTGTGTTACAACAAAACCCTGGCCGCAAAACTCGCCAGCACGATACGGAAAAAAGGTCTGGAGCAGCGCGTCCATGTGATCAATTTCCACGCGTGGTGCGTACGGCAGTTGAAATCCTATCATGCTGGAAATCCGCCGCAAAATACCGATTTGAATCTGTATTTTGAAGCCTGTGTTGATCGCGTCATTCGATCGGTTGAGCGCGGCATTATCCCTGCCGCGCAATACGATGCAGTGCTGATAGATGAAGGGCATGATTTTAAGCCTGAATGGTTTAAGCTGGTCGTGCAAATGATTAACCCGGATAGCAATTCTTTGCTGGTGCTCTACGATGATGCGCAATCGATTTATGGTGGTGCCAAGAAATTAAAGTTCTCTTTTTCCAGCGTCGGTGTACAAGCCAAGGGTCGCACCACCATTCTCAAGTTGAACTACCGCAATACCGCCGAAATTCTGGCAGTGGCGCGCGCCTTTGCCGATGAATTACTTTCGCCGCATGATGCAGAGGAAGATCAGGCCCCGACCTTACAACCCATGAGTACCGGGCGTCACGGCCCTAAACCATTGCTCATCAAATTACCTACAGCAAGAGCCGAGGCGCTGTATCTGCTCGATAAATTGGCCGATGAAAACAAGACTGGCAGAGCATGGGGTGACATGGCTGTGATCTATCGACATTACGCCACCGGCAAAGAGATCGCCGCCGTATGTGCTAAACGTGGTCTACCGTATCAATGGCAACAGGATAAATCACGAACGTTTCAGCCTGATAGTGACAGTATTAAAATCGTCACCATGCATAGCAGCAAAGGTCTGGAGTTTCCCTTTGTTTGTATACCGGCAGTCGGCAACAGTTTGAAACCGGGTGAATTATTGGAAGATGAGGCAAGACTGGTGTATGTCGCCATGACGCGCGCAACGGAAGCGCTAGTCATGACACATAGGGAAGAGTCTGTTCTGGTGAGGAAAATGCAAGCGGCGATGGAGATGTTGGAAGCGTAGTGAGTGCCTACGTGTTTTCTTAACGACAGCGGTTGTATTACATTCTATCGGTCCAAAGGTGAGTAAAATCAAAAGACAATTGTTTGTTGTGTTTAATGGAGAGCAAATAGATTACGTTGTTGATGATCGCATACAGAACCAAATAGTTTTCCGTCAGATATTGACGGATGTCATTGTCCCTTCCCATCTGCGCCAATTTTTTGCGTAATTTATCTTGTAAATGCATAGATTCTACCGAATCTGGCTGAAGGGAAATGAACGGGCGCCCTATTAATGGAAATCGTTCCAGATTCGGGATGATGGTCAGTTCCAGTTCATCCAGAAGTTGGTCATAGCCCTGAGGGAATTGACATTCCTCCCAGAATGCGTCGATTGCCTCAAGATTGGCCTCGAAGTTGCCGGTGATTTTTATTAACATGCCAATGTTTCTAAGATTTACTGAGGCGACGTTTTTTTAAGTTTTGTAAAACTTGTATCACATCTTTGATATCCCCGTTCTCGATATCGGCAATTCCCTTCGTCGCCTCATCCAATAACAGCAAGTGAATGCGCGCGCGTTCGAGCTGGTGATAATAATCGAGCCGTTGCGCGTCTATTAGCGCAATATAACTTTCGCCGTTTTTGGTGATGATTTTTTCAGCACCAGCCTTGACCTGATCCGCCAGTTCAGAAAGATTGGCGCGGGCCTGGGAGAGAGGGATCACATCTGTAACAGAAAACGTCATCATAGTTCCTTCGTGTAAACGTACAATATGTTGTACATCATACGCGCTTTCTATTTCAAATTTTGAAAATTGAATGTCATGGCTGAAGTGGGTAGATTGTAAATCTTAGGATCCGTGAAAAAATAAGTGTTACGTTTGGGCGGTTCTGGCGGGATGCGATGCAAGGCGCGAGGAGGAGTCATAGCGAGCTATGGCGACGACGAGCAACGCCGCAGCGCGCCGGCCAGAGCAGCTCCAAATGTGACAGTAATTTTTGAACTGTTCCTTAGTCTGATAATGGACTGAATGAACGGTTGGTGAGAGACGGCGTTGAAAAAACTTCACCTGAAGTCTGAAAGCTTTTCCCCCATTCCATTTTGCTTTTGTTTTACACTGCATTGACTAAAAATTGCTAACAAAATCTCAATAATGGAGCAGCCACCATGCCCGTCATCACCTGTGTAGAAGATCTGCGCTTGCTCGCCAAGAAGCGCGTGCCCAAGGCGTTTTACGATTATGCCGACAGTGGCTCGTATACCGAGAGCACTTATCGCGCCAATACCAGCGATCTGGCCGCGATCAAGCTGCGCCAGCGGGTCGCGATCAACGTTGACCAGCGGTCGACCAGGACCACGATGATAGGGCATGATGTGACGATGCCGGTGGCGATAGCGCCGACTGGCCTGACCGGCATGCAGTGGGCCAATGGCGAGATGCTGGGCGCGATCGCCGCAGAGAAATTCGGTGTGCCTTTTACGCTGTCCACCATGAGCATCTGCTCGATAGAAGATGTCGCCAGCGTGACCACAAAACCGTTCTGGTTTCAGTTATACGTAATGCGCGATCGCGGTTTTATCAGGGAATTGATACAGCGCGCCAAAGCGGCGAAGTGTTCTGCCCTGATGCTGACGCTGGATCTGCAGATACTTGGCCAGCGCCACAAGGACATCAAAAACGGCATGTCGGTACCGCCCAAATTAACCCTCGCCAACGTCATCGATCTGGCCACCAAGCCGGCCTGGGCGTTGCGTGCGCTGATGGGGCGCAAGACTTTCGGCAATCTGGCAGGGCACGTCAAGGGAGGCAAGGGCATCGTCACCCTGAGCGAATGGACCGCAAGCCAGTTCGACCCGACCTTGAGCTGGGATGACGTGGCGTGGATCAAACAGGAGTGGGGCGGCAAACTGATCCTGAAAGGTATACTCGATGTCGAGGATGCCAGACTCGCCGTCGCCGCAGGCGCAGATGCCATCGTGGTCAGCAATCATGGTGGTCGGCAGCTTGATAGTGCGATGTCGTCGATACAGGCACTGCCGGCAATCGTCGAAGCGGTCGGCCATCAGACCGAAGTCTGGTTCGATGGCGGTATACGCACAGGTCAGGATATTTTAAAAGCGACCGCGCTGGGTGCCAAAGGCAGCCTGGTCGGGCGTGCGTTTTTATACGGTCTGGGTGCAATGGGCGAAGCCGGCGTGACCAAGATGCTCGATATCCTGCACAAGGAGCTTGACGTCAGCATGGCCTTGACTGGTAACAAGGATATCCGTGAAGTCGGCAGACACAATCTGGTCCGTTAAAAAGTAAAAATTGCTGATCAAAAAAAAGCGCGGGCTGTTTAGCCCGCGCTTTTTTTGTGAGATTATGCCGCCTGACGTTCTTCCTGCGGCTGTACCAGTTGCATATTCACGCCGTCGATCACGATCTTGCGTGGCTTGTAGACCTCGGGTACTTCGCGCACCAATTCTATATTCAGCAAGCCATTGTCGAGCTTGGCACCGACCACTTTGACGTGATCGGCCAGGCGGAAACTATGCTCAAAATCACGCGCCGCGATACCGCGGTGCAGGAAGTTTCCTTGCGCCTCAGTCTTCTGTCTGCGGCCGACAATTTTCAGCATGTCGCGCTCGGTTTCTATCTCAAGTTCAGAGCGATCAAATCCCGCCAGCGCCATGGTGATGCGGTATTGGTCTTCCGCGACCAGTTCAATATTGTAGGGTGGATAGCTCGGTGCAGCTTCGGCCCGCTGTGCCTCGTTGAATAAATGGGCCAGACGATCAAAGCCGATAGCGGAGCGGTTCAGTGGTGTAAAGTCAAAGTGACGCATGGTGATATCCTTTTAAGTTGAAGCGATATAAGTTGAATTAATTCGCAGACCTCGGTTGAGCATCTGCTGATTCAAATATGGGATGACTCACGCAGGTTTCAAGATCTTGAAATTCATTACCGGCGCCCATATATCATGTCGTTTGTAATTTAATTATTCGCCACACACACCAAAAAAACGGGCGAAACGCAGGCGTAAACACCGCAACAGGATTAATCATGGCAAAACTATATTTCAGATATTCGGCAATGAATGCCGGCAAATCAACGGCCTTGCTTCAGGTCGCACACAACTACGAAGAGCAAGGCCAGAAAGTGCGTTTGTACACCGCTGCGATCGATAATCGCTATGGCGGTGGCAAGGTTACATCACGGCTGGGCCCGCAGCGCGACGCCGAAGTGTTCGATGCCAACTTCAACTTTTTGAACGAAATACCGCAGGTCAATTGCGTGCTGATCGATGAGGCGCAATTTTTGACACCCGCTCAAGTCAGGCAACTGCATCAGCTCGCTCAAGTGAACGGTGTGCCTGTGATTTGTTATGGCATACGCAGTGATTTTGTCGGTGAGCCGTTTCCTGGCTCATCGTATTTGCTGGCACTCGCCGATGACATTGAAGAACTCAAAAACATTTGTGCCTGCGGAAAGAAAGCCACAATGAATATTCGTGTGGATGAGCACGGCAAGCGTGTTACCGCTGGCGAGCAAGTGGCTATCGGCGGCAATGAAAGATATCTGCATGCCTGCGGTCGCTGCTTTTATAAAGGCTGATTAAGGTGGTGAATAAGTTTGGTAAATAAGCTTGGCGAAATTTTTTTGTTTGAAATTATTTTGATTTATTTTTTAAATGCCTGTCAACACGAAATCAAATGATCGCGTTATAGGCATACGTAGAAAATGTCTACGGCAAAAATGAACAGGACTTAATAATGAACAAGCTGATCGCCACTCTCGTTGCTGCTACCTTTGCTATGGGTACAGCGTTCGCACAAACTGCCGCTACAACTGCAACGCCCGCTACTCCTGCCAAGGCCGCAATGCCAGCAGCAAGTGCAGCGCCAGTGGCTACCGCAGTCGCGGCTACACCAGCCGCCAGCGCGACAAAATCTGCCAGTGCCGCTACACCAGCAGTCACAACTACAAGCGCTGATGCAAAAGTGGCTGCTCCGGTAACAAAAAAAGTGAAGACGCATGCCAAGGCTGCAGCAGTAAAGAAGGCGGCAGTTGCTGAAGAAGTGAAAGCTGTTGCACCTGCAAAATAAGAGATACGCTCAGCAGCCATTTTAAGTGGTTGCGAGTGACCTGAAACGCGATGAAAAAGACGACGCATTGAGCGTCGTCTTTTTCATTTTCAGGGCTTTATATTACAGCTTGCCCCGGCGTTTGTGCAGTTCATCGCAAATCAGGGTTTTTCTTCAATGCGCAGGCGCATAATGCCTTCAGTTGATGATTGTTGCCGAAAAACTCAAGGAGATTACCATGCTGAAATTGACACCTGTTGCACTTATTCTTTCCAGTATTCTGTTGGCTTCTTTTGCCCATGCCGATGAAAAAAACCGTAACGTGCCGGCTTTCAAGTCGATCAATAACAAGGGCGCATTTAATCTCGTGATCGAGGTGGGTAAAACACAATCTATCGTCGTCAAGGGCGATGATAAATTTGTTTCCAGGGTAGTGACAGAGGTGATTGGCGACGAGTTGCAGGTGTCGTATAGAGATAAGAATTCCATCAAGATTTCGGATAACGCGCAAGTGACGGTCTCCATTCCTGAGTTGAGCAAATTCAAGATGGAAGGCGCAGGTGCCACCACGATTAATAATGTCACCGGCCAGCGATTTGAGGTGGATTACGAAGGCGTGGGCATGCTGACCGCCAATGGAAAAGTTCAAATGCTCAAGCTCAAGGTGCAAGGTGTCGGCATGGTCGATACCAAGGGCTTGATCGCTGAAGTGGCCGATGTCAGTGTTGAAGGTGTCGGTTCGGTGAAAGTGTACGCCAGCGACCGGCTCAAGGCTTCAGTGCAAGGAATTGGTTCGCTTAACTATTATGGCAATCCCCGCTCAGTGAGCAAATCAGTGGAAGGCATTGGTAGCGTGCGTGCCGGAGATTAAATTTCCGACCATCACGTGAAATGAAAAAATGACGTACTGCATCCAGAGAGATGCGTCAAATGAATCCGGCCTAAACGCCGGATTTTTCGTTTTACAACGAGTGAATGTTACACATCAGTCACACATCCAAGCCCTGCATGCGGGGTTTGAAAAAGTGCGCTTTGCATTGATTGAATTGCCTATTACTTCCGGATACACTTTGATCTGCAATGGCATTGCTCGGTTTAATGTTGCATTGCCCATCTCCAACCCAATCCAAATCACGCTCGCACCTGAAAGAATAGAGACGGTAATGAATGAATAAGACAGGGTTCGCTATTTTTCCACCCGATGAACCAAAACAGGAAATACGTCTCAGACGTTTTTTTATCGGTACCGCGGCACATGCGATGAATATCACGTTCGTCCTGCTTTGCTGGGCCTTGGGTTATTTAGGCAATCATGCTGTGGGACTTTATCTGAGTCTGGATATAGGCTTCGTTCTCGCTGTTTATTTCATGATACGCAGTGGCATGAATAAACGGTTTAAGGACCCGAGCCTGACTTTCATTCAGATTTCTGTGCCCGCGGTGCTGGGTCTGTTCGTCATGTTTTTTGCTGGCGAGGCGCGTAGTACATTTTTACTGCTGGGGGTGACCATGTTCGCTTTCGGCATGTTTCGCTTCAAGATCAGGGAATTCATTCAATTAGCTATTTTTATTCTTCTCGGTTATGCCTTGTTGATCGTGCTGTTGGTCCAATACTCCCCACATGGAATCAATCTGAAGTTTGAAATTTTGCAGTGGCTGGCATTTGCCGTGACGCTCATACAATTTAGTTTTCTTGCCGGTTTTATAGGCAACCTGAGGCGCGCAGTGGGTGAGAAAAATCTGGAGCTGGCACAGCAAAATGCCGAGCTTGAGATCGCGCTGCAAAGAATCAGCGATATGGCGATCCGGGATGAATTGACCGGCGTGTATAACCGTCGTTATCTGATGGAAAGAATTGCGGAAGAAGCGCAACGCTGTACTCGCTATGGATCTGTATTTAGCATTTGCATGGTCGATATTGATTTTTTCAAGAAAGTCAACGATACCTATGGTCATCTGGCGGGTGACGAAGTATTGCGCAGCGTGGCGACATCTGCATCGAAGACCTTACGTACCACCGATTTTTTTGGTCGCTTTGGCGGTGAAGAGTTTGTCATCGCATTGATTAATACGCCGATGGAAGGAGCGATGGTCATTGCCGAGCGGGTAAGGCAACAAATAGAGAGTCTGACATTTCCTGAGATTGATGCGAATTTCAGGGTGACGATTTCTATCGGTGTGGCCGAGCATGTTCGCCGGATTGAGCCTGCACATACTCTCAAGCAGGCGGATGACGCCTTGTACCGTGCCAAGGAGAGCGGACGAAACACCATTGTTGGTGCACCACTTTCACAATAATGGCGATGCATGACAATGATGCGGGATGTTGCCAATAGCAGATTTTTGGCTGCTCGCTGATGAACGGACTTGCGTATTGGAGGCTATGTTGAGTGCAGATGTTCAAAACACACACATCAGATCAAATGACGGTGCTCGCGATGATCAGATATTCATCGGTCAAACCGGCATCAGACTTCTTTACGGCATTACCATCACTGCATTGATCGCGTGCATTGTGGGCGTTGTTTTAAATCAAATATCTGGCTTTGGATGGTTTGTCGGGGGATCAGCGGCTGGTGCCTTGATTTGCGTTACCTTGATAGTGCTGCTTTATCTGCAACGGGTGCGCCTTGTGTTGGTCTCCTTGCTTTGGTGTCTGGCAATCCTGCCTATCGTTTTTGGAATGAAATCATTCGGCGTAAATGGGCCCGGTTTGTTTTTTGTGCCGATTTCGGTCATGGCGGCAAACTGGATACTGACACCGCGCCACGGTTTGGCCATCGCTGTGTCGGCGAGCGTTCTCGCAGTCATCTTCTATCTTCTTAGTGTCACCGGACAGACTGAAATAGTGATGCCTACATCACTGTTCAAATTGATCGGTTTTTTAGCCGCGCTGATTATTGGTAGTTTAGTGGGACTGATCGGTGCCAACGCCTTGCGTGCCGAGTTTAATCACGTCAAAGAACTGGCGCGTTCACTGGCTGCAAAAGCGGATGAATTGCAGCGTTCTGAAATTGGCTTTTCCACTTTATTTCGATCCAATCCCTTGCCTTCGTTGACGGGGGATTTTTCGGGCAAAGTGCTGGACGTCAATGATGCCTGGCTGACGACTTTTGGTCATGCGCGAGAAGATTTGGTCGGGCGCACTACCATCGAGCTTGCCCTGTATGTAGACGAAGAAGAGCGTCAGGCCATCTTCAAACAGACGGTGGCGGGAATCCGGGTGATCGGCAGGCCCATACGCCTGCGTTTGGCGGATGGAAGCACGCGTATTTTTCTCATCAGCACATCAAGTTTTCCGCTTTCTGAAGGCTGGCGCTACGTCGCCCTATTGCTTGATCAGACCGATCGATTGGCCGCAGAAGAGGCGCAACAAGTGCTGAACCTGACGCTGGAGAGTCGCGTTGCCACCAGGACAGCGGAGCTTACTGCCGCGATGGATGAATTGCGCCATACCCAGAACGAATTGGTGCAGGCCGAGAAACTGGCCTCGCTGGGCGCCATGGTCGCCGGTATCGCACACGAACTCAACACGCCAGTTGGCAATGCACTCATGGTCACCACGACGCTGGTGCAACATCAGCTCGAATTTGAACAACATATTGAAGCGGGGCTAACGCGTTCCAGGCTGAGTGATTTCTTGTGTTCGGTACGTGAAGTCACTGACCTGGTCGATCGGAATCTGCGCCGCACGGCTGATCTGATCCGTAGCTTCAAGCAAGTGGCGGTGGACCGGGCGAGCGAGCAGCGCCGGCATTTTGATCTCGATGAGGTGGTGAGCGAGATCAGCTTGACAATGAGCCCTACGCTACGAAAGTCCCCCTATACCTTACTTAACGAAGTGCCTAAAGGGATGCGTATGGATAGTTATCCGGGGCCGTTGGGGCAAGTGCTCGTTAATCTGGTACAAAATGCCCTTACGCATGCCTTTGAAGGACGCGATAAGGGATATTTCCGGATCTCCGCTGAACCATTGGACGATCGCTGGCTCCGCATCGTGTTTACCGATAATGGAAGCGGAATACCGCAGCAACATATCGGCCGGATATTTGATCCTTTCTTCACTACCAAGATGGGGCAAGGTGGTTCTGGCCTAGGCCTGAGTATCGTGCACAATATTGTCACCGGCATGCTGGGTGGGCGCATCGACGTGAATAGCGTCGTTGGTGTGGGCACCGAGTTTCGCATTGACCTGCCGCTTTCCGCTCCCGTCACCATTGATTAGGCTGGTGTTTCGCTTGTGAGACAGGCGCGCTGACTGATTGCGGTTGATGCTCCCGGCTGCTCAGGCAGCTTGTCTATATGGGGCAGTTTCTTAGGTTGTTGCGATCGTCTCAGGTTAAAAATTGTTTCTCAAATGCATCATAATTATTTCCATGAGGTAACTTTTTTACGGATATCGCTCCGATTCAGGTTAGAATTATCGGCTGTGCAAAAGTGACTAGGCCCTTTCCGTTTATTTCCTGACGATCCCTAAGCTGCGGTCTTTATTCAACACTCCGATATTTTCTGAACTTGTGCATACACTACAAAAATTTTTGTATGGTTGCTTGCGACCTGGAACATATTTTCGCTTATTTTTCTTGCTGTCATTGCTGATGATAGCGGTCAGCGGCTTGCGCTATTATTTGCTGCTGGACGCAGAAACCGCCGACGCCAGAATGCGCGCACAGACCGAGCTGCGGCAACTGGCGCACTATCTGATTCCTGGCTTACGCGAATTGTCGGTACATGATGACCAGTCTGGCATTGCGCAATTGCTGGCGCAGGAGATACGCGCCAACCCGGAGATCGCCCAGCTGCGCTGGCAGAATCAGGTCGCCACCCAGATTGATGCTGCGCGCGCCAGCCACGCACCGCGCTGGTTCGCCCGGCTGATACTCTTGCGGGCGGAAACGATGACACATCAGGTGAAGCTGTCAGGAGAAAGGATAGGCATCCTTCGCCTGCAGACTACGCCGGCTCCGGCGATCGATAACATCTGGCGCAAGGTGCAGACGCAATTAAAAATTTCTGGCGCCATTTTTTTCATCATCTTCTTTTTGCTGGGCCTGATACTGCGCGCCAATAGCCTGACATTAAAGCGTCTGGGTCAGGCGACCGCCCGCTTTAAAAAAGGGCAACATTCGGTTCGCATGGATGTCCACGGTAATGCCGAAGCGCAGGCGCTGGCGACGACCTTCAACGATATGGCGCAAGAGGTGCAGACCTTGCTGGTGTCATTGCAGCAGAGCCAACGTGAGAAAAGCGAGCAATTGCACTTTACCTGGCAGTTATTGACCGCCTTGCCCATCCCGATTTTTTTTAAAGGTAGCGATGGCATTTGCCTGGGCGTGAATTCTGCCTGGGAGCGGATGTTTGATATGAGTGCCGCCGAGTTGGTCGGCAAGCCGATGCAAAAGTTTTTGACATACGCGTCGCCAACCGCAGACGCCGCCAATTTGCCCGGCTTGCTGTCTCACGCGGATACGCAGGTACAAGAGATCAGCATGCCGGCGGCGGGGAAGAGGCTGGACGCGATTTATTATCGCGCCACCTTCACCAATGTGCAGGGGGAGCCAGCGGGATGCATCGGCGCGCTGATCGATATCAGCGAACGCAATCAGGCGCAAGCGGCGCTCGCCGCAGAAAAGGAACAGGTAGAAACGACGCTTGCATCAATAGGCGATGCGGTGATCAGTACTGATGTTGAAGGCCGTATCCTGACGCTCAATAAAGTGGCGCAACAGCTGAGCGGATGGTGTCGTGAAGAGGCGGTTGAGCATACCCTGGATCAGGTCTTCAAGCTCGCTGATGCAAGCAGTAGCCTGGCGATGGAGGCGTTTGTGCGGGATATTTCCAGCAACGATGGCCTGTTGCAGGTCAGTAATCAGATCTTGCTGAACCGGGCGGGCCAGTCACTGGAAATCGACTACACCGCTGCCGCCATCAGGCAAAAAGACGGTAAGGTCACAGGCTGTGTGCTGGTATTTCGTGACGTCAGTGAAAACAGTCATCTGATGCGGCAAATATCCTGGCAGGCCAGCCATGATGTGCTGACCGGCCTGGAGAATAGCGCCTCGCTGGCGGCACGATTTAAGCAGGCGATTGCGCAAGCCCAAGCGCAGCAGCAATGGCTGGCCGTGTGCTTGCTTGATCTTGATTATTTCCAGGCGGTCAATGATAAATACGGGCAGGAATTCGCCGACAAATTATTGCAGCAAGTGGCAGTCAGGATTAAGGAGTGTGCCGGCGCCGGCAATCATGTCGCGCGTTTGGGCAGCGATGAGTTTGCAGTATTGTTGCAGGAGCAGAGCGATATCGCAGGCGTAGAGCGGTGCCTGGCATTATTGCTGGCTGAATTGTCGCAGCCGTATGAAGTCGAGCAACTCAGCATTATTCTGTCAGTCAGCATCGGGGTCGCCATTTATCCGCGTGACGATGTCAATCCCGATACCTTGCTGCGTTGCGCCGACCAGGCCATGTATCAGGCCAAGCAAAGCGGCCGCAATCAATTTCATTTGTTCGATGCGCAGCAAGACCAGCAAGTACGCACGCACCATAACCAGCGCGCCAGAATCAGGCAAGCCTTGCTGCAGGATGAATTCAGGCTGTACTTCCAGCCCAAGGTCAATATGCCGCGCGGTAAGGTGGTGGGAATGGAGGCGCTATTGCGCTGGCAGCATCCGCAGCAAGGTATCGTCGGCCCGCTGCATTTTCTGCCGCTGGTTGAGCACACCGATCTGATTATCGATATCGGCGAATGGGTCATTCACCGGGCGCTGGAACAATTGCGCTGCTGGGCCGCCAATGGTCAGCAATGGGTGGTCAGCGTGAATATCGCCGCCAGACATTTCCAGCAAAGTAATTTCCTGGCGCGGCTTAGCAGCATCCTGGCAAGCTATCCTGAGGTTTCCCCCACATTATTGGAAATTGAAATTCTGGAATCGGCTGCAATCCAGGACATTCAGTATGTCCGCGAAGTCATGCTGGGCTGCCAGCAACTCGGCGTCCGGTTTGCCCTGGATGATTTCGGTACCGGCTACTCTTCGCTGTCGTACCTCAAGCGTCTGCCGGCCAACGCGCTCAAGATCGACCAGAGTTTTGTGCGCGACATGCTGGTTGATCAGGAAGATCTGGCCCTGATTCGCGCAGTGATAGGCTTGGCCAGAGCGTTTAAACTTGAAGTCATTGCCGAGGGCGTAGAAACTGCCGAACACGGCGTTGCGCTCATGCAGCTAGGCTGCGATCTGGCGCAAGGTTACGGCATCGCCCGTCCTATGCCGGCCGATGCCGTCAGCGCATGGGCGAACAATTACAAGGTGCCGTCAGCCTGGATCAGTGACAGTCAGGGCGCGCCCGGTATCGCTTCGCGCATCTTCTACGAGCCACAGGCGGCACAATAGTCACAATAGTCACCGTAGGCGCACACCAGGCAAGGCCAGCACGCAATACCCATGCGGGTTTCCAGCCACTATGGCCTGCAGGGCGCACCGGTATTGCGTGGTGGCGGGGGCATCATCGACATGGGCGCAGTCATTTGTTTGACGCATCGACGATACGGATTTTTTCGCGCCGTTCTTTGCCGTTGCGCATGATGGCGAATTCGGCGACATTGCCGATGCCGGCGCGGTCCAGCTCCGCCACAAAGGTCGATAAGGTTTCGACCGGACGGCCGTTGACGGCGGTGATGATGTCGCCCAATTCTCCGTTGCGCCGGTTCAGCGGTTTTAATCCAGCCTGCGCCGCCGGTGCACCGTTGCGTACGCCGTTGACCACCACGCCTTTGATGCCATTGCGCGCCACTACCAGGGGGTCGTAAGGGATGATGCCGATACTCGGGCTGGCGGCGCGGCCACGCGCAATCAGCTGCGGCACGATGCGGTTGACCAGATCAACCGGGATCGAAAACCCCACCCCGGCCGAGCTGCCGGAAGACGAGCGGATGGCGGTATTCACGCCGATCAGCCGGCCCGCGCTATCGAGCAGAGGGCCGCCAGAATTGCCTGGATTGATCGCCGCATCGGTCTGGATGGCACCGGCGATTTCTGCATAGTTTTGCGTCGGCAAATAGCGATCCAGCGCAGAAATAATACCCGTGGTCAGTGTGCGGGAAAATCCGAAGGGATTGCCGATGGCGATGACCGACTGCCCCACTTTCAGGTCCCGCGAGGTACCCAGCGGTATCGGTTTTAAACCCGGTGGAATCTGCTTGAGCTTGACCACGGCCAGATCATAATCCGGCGCACCGCCGACATAATCGGCAGGGATGGCATTTTTGCCGGCATCGAGTCGCACCACGATCTTGCGGGCGTTTTCGATGACGTGGAAATTGGTGACCACGTAGCCGGCGTTGTCCCAGACAAAAGCGCTGCCGGCGCCCTGCGCCACGCCGATCGTGAAGAAGTCGGTTTGCTCCAGACGCTCGGTCGTGATGTAGGCCACAGAAGGCGCGGCCTGCTCGAACAGGGCAACCAGGCTTTTTTCCGCTTCGAGTAGCGGTCCGCGCGGGGCGATCGCCCGAGGTTCGATAGCGCGCGCTGCCGGCCGCTGGGCATAGATCAGCGAGCCCGCCAGGCTCAGCGGCACCAGCAGCAACAGTAGCGACAGCAACTTGGTTTTTTTCATGGTTGGCGTGATGTTAAGCGATGGTTTCTATAGTCCTGCAAGTGATCAAGATAGGAAATGGGGTGTCCTGGCCATGAATTCAAGCCATATTTTGCTGCGACAAGAGGGGAGGGGGAGGGCGTTTTGGCGAGCTGGCCGGGCATGCCGCGCGGATGATCGCGCAGCATGCCTGGTAGCAGGGTGGGAGGTCAGCGCAATTGCAAGGCGCGTTCGATGGCTTCCCATGAAACATATTTGAAATTTTGCGCGCCATCAGGCAGCCGTTTGTAGCCGTCTTGCACCACCAGCATGCCTTTCTGGTAGAGACTGCCTAGCTTGGCGGAGGTTACGTCAAGGCCGTCGGTCTCCGAGGTGCCATCGATGCCGGCCGCCATGTTGTAACCGATGCGAAACTTGCCGCGGTAGCGATTCGGCGCTTGCGCATCCATCACAACATAGCTGTGGTCGCCCTGGCTGGAGACGATCAGGTAATCGGCTTCCCGGCCAAAATAAATCGCCATTCCCTCAGTGTCAGCCGTGAGTTGCGCGCCCACCGGCAGGATGAGCTGAAGCTCGGCAGGGTGATCGGCCTTGGCGGAGGTGACCCAGACACCGCGTTTTTCTTCACCGACAAATAGTCGGTCGTGTTTGTCGTCGGCGACGCAACCTTCGGGCTGGCTGGCCAACTTGAATTGGCGCACCAGCGTGCTGCTAAATGCCTGATCGCGTCGCGTGATGCGGTATTGATGATAGGTGCCGTCCTTGTCGTTGACAAAGGCTTCCAGCCCGCCGCTACGTGGCTGATACAGGCAGAAGCCATAGATTTTGTCCATGCCGGTAGCGAAGCGTGCTGCCTCGCTCACTTCGCCTTCGCTCGAGATGGCATACAGCACCAGGCTGTTGTCATCACGCTGCGTGGCCATCGCCAGATCGAATAGCGCTGCCGGTTGCGCCGCGTTTGCGGCATCGTTAAAGCGGACATTCTGGCGCACATCGACATTGTTCAGGCGCCCGCTTTCCAGCAGTTGCTGTTGCTTGCCTTGCAGATCATAGACCAGCAACCCCTGCTTTTTGTTGGTGCCGAGTATGCGCGAACGGGTGGCGTCAAATGGATGGATCCAGATGGCCGGGTCGTCGGCCGCATCGCCCAGGCGCGTCATCGGATCGGTCTGCGCAGAGGGTTCTATGATCGTGACCGCTGCGCTCGGTGCGGTTGCTGCGGTCAAGTCGGTGCTGGCGCCCGGCTGCATGGCCAGGCTTTTCCATTGCTTGTTTTGCTCGTCGCGAAACAGCAATTCGTTGCCGCCCGACGTGCGGCGTAGCGCCAGCGCTTCGCTGCCGCCGTGCTTGCCCAGGGCTAGTGCCGGGCGTTGCAGCCACTGGCCTTTTTTTGCGTGCATCAGGTGCAGCCGCTGGCCCGCCTGATCCAATACCGCGATGCCTCCTTTGACGATCTGGATGGCGCCGGCACCGGCGCGCAGCGGCCCATACGGCTGGCGCAGGACGACCGGTGCGCGTGCCATCGGGCCTTCGGCATCGGCGCGATACGCCCACACGCCCATGTCCGCTTCGCTGACAAACAGCGTGTGGGTGGCGTCATCGCTACGGCAATGCTTGACCTGCGCCGGCAGCGCCACAGTGCGCACCAGCCGGCGTGCACCGCCTTGCATGATCCACTGTTCGGCATGGCCCTCTTTGCCGATCAGAAAAAGCTGATCAAGCTGCTGCGCATCGCGATACAGGCAAGCCGCTTCAACTGCAAATGGCGGTGCCGGGAACGGCGCTTGCGCCTGCAGCTGGCCCGACTGCAGATTGACGATGAAAGGCAGCGGGCGCTGGGTGTCGGCGTCGATGATGATGGCCAGCGCGCCGTCGCGGTGGCTGCGGGTGTCCAGATGTTTGGCGCGCACGGCAAACGTGGCGCGCTCGTTGCCGGCGCTGTCGAGCAGGCGCAGCCCTTGTTTGTCCAGCGTCAGCCAGCCGCCGTCGGGCATGGCGGCCAGTTCCTGCGCGCGCGCCAGCGATGCGGGTAATGGATTGCCGGCATGGCTGGCGATCGCCATACCGGTGGCGAGTGCGGCGATTGCCAGCCTGCTGCCCGCCTGTTGTAGGTGCTTGAAGATAGTCATAAGTAAGGTAAGGTGCTTTGGTTAAATTTTTTAGAGGCAGGCCTGACACGCAATGTCCATGCGGGTTTCCAGCCTGCCTGCCCTGGAAGGCGCATGGGGATTGCGTGGTGGGCTATGCCTGTTGCAAGAATTTTCTCTTTTCCATCAAAAAATACTGGCTTTCAGGCTGATTTTATACGTGCGGCCGTACTGCTCATACTGCGCGTTGTAGGGCTTTGAGCCCTGGTAGACATAGTATTTTTCATTGTTCAGATTGCTCGCTTCAAGCATGAATTGAACGCGCTTGCTGAGCTGATACGAGAGCGAAAAATCCAGCTGCTTTTGCGCATCGACCATGCGGTCCTGACTGGCCTTCATGAAGTCTGACCCCAGCTCCAGCAAATACGGTGACTTGTAGTTCAACGCCAGCCGCGTGCTGATGGCATCGTGTTCGTAACCCAGCGTCAGGTTCACTACCCGATCGGATTGCCCCGGGAAGCTGATCGAGCGCGATACCTGCCTGGCGCTGGCGACATCAAAGCGGCTGATGTGGGCATCCGATTGCGTGATGGTGGCGTTGGCGCCGATCAGCAGATATTTCCACGGGGCGGCCAGCATGCGCAGCGGTTGCGCGTACGACAGCTCCAGCCCCTTGACGCTGGCGCTGTCACCGTTGGCATACGAGGTGGCGCTGGTGTAGTCGACCCATGATCCTGTGCCTGCCAGATTGGTGGTGTAGGTAAAGTTCTTGATATCCTTATGGAACAGGTAGGCCGAGACCACCCCATCATGCGCCAGTACGCGCTCTATGCCCAGATCCAGATTGGATGCTTTCAGCGCTTTCAGATCCGGGTTGCCGATCACGGCTTCGGTAGTGCTGGCGAGGTTGATGCCCGGCGCTAACTGGCTGAAATTGGCGCGCACCACGGCATTCGTCCAGGCTGCGCGTACGCTGGTGTGTTGCGCCAGGTCGTAGCGCAGGTGCAGGGACGGCAACCAGTCGGTGTCACTGCGCTCACGGCTAACCGGCTTGATGATGCTGCTGCCGCTGACCTGCGATCCGTCGGCGCTAAAACGGGTGCGCTCCATGCGCCCGCCTGCCAGCCAGTGCCATGCATCAAAGTCAAATGCGTTCTGCAGATAGGCGGCGTCGATGTCTTCGTGCATGCGGTAGTCATTGAGTGTTGACTCCAGCGCCAGCCTGGCGTTGCTGCGGTTTAGCCCGGCGACGCGGGCGCGGATAGCATCCGGGTTAATCGCTGCGCCTATCGTGCCCAGCGGGTAATCCAGATTGCCCTGGGTAAAGCTGCTAAGCGAAGTCGGGCCTGCGCCCCAGTAATTGCCGCTGGCGGTTTTGCTGCTGTTGTAAGCCCATTGCTCGGTATCGTTGGATTTTTCGCGGCGGCTGGTTTTGCCACCGAACTTCAGCGTCGATTCAAACCGGTCAAAATGAAACTTGTGGGACAGATCAACGCCTAGATGTCGTTCGGTATCCTTGGAAAAACGCTGTTGCAGCGTGATGGCATTGAGGCTGTAGTTGGCCGCATCGTAAAGGCTGGCCGGGCCAATGATCTTGGGTAACGCGCTATCGCTGAAACCGACCCCGGCGAAATTGGCGTTGCCACGGAAGCGCGCGTCATTGATAGCTTCCGGCGTATCTTCACTGGCGCGGCTGGCGCCGGCAGTGATATCGAGTTTCCAGTCAGCGATCTGCTGTGCGGTGCCGATCACCACCGAGCTGATTTTTTGCGTGTATTTGCGTTGCCGCAGGCGGCGCTCGGCGCGTGCCGTGGCAGTCGCTCCTTCTGTCACGCCACCGCCGGAAAAGTTGCCGATGGTGAGGCGGTCACGCACTTCATCATCACTAAAATCGCTCAGGAAGCTGCGCAAGAAATACTGCTGTTCCGGTGCGGCGCGATAATCCAGATTCAGTGCATACGCATGGCGCTCGCGCACCGGCAGATAGTCGCGTAATTCCAATCCGCCCAGGCGTTGGCCATCCCAGGCGCCGCCGGTTTCTATGTTGTCAGAGCCGAAGCTGCGTTTCTCTGCACTGATGCCGGCCGCAACGCCGAGTTTGCCATCCATAAAGCGATCGGCCCACAAGCCCGCCAGATTCGGGCTGGTCTTGCCGGTGACCTGATCGACGCTGGCGCCTGCGTTGAGCGACAGGATTTTTCCCGGCAGATCGAAGGCGGATAAAGCCTTGACCTCGACCGTGCCGCCCAGCGAGTTGGCGTCCTGTTCCGGCCGCAGGGTCTTGGTCACTTCCAGCGAGCGTATCAAGCCGGCGGGCAAGACATCAAGCGCGACCGCACGGCGGCCCGCTTCGGGCGACGGCACCAGTGCCCCGTTGATGGTGACCGCATTCAAGTCGGCACCGAGCCCGCGTACCACCACATAACGGCCTTCGCCCTGATCGCGCTGCACCGAGACACCCGGCAGCCGCGCCAGCGCTTCGGCGGCGTTTTTATCCGGCAGGCCACCGATGTCATCGCTGCTGATTACGCTGACGATATTGTCGGCTTTTTCCTGCATCTCCAGGGCTTTGCGCAGGCTGGCGCGCTGGCCGGTGATGATCACGCTATTGGCAGCGCCAAGGGCAACTTCACCGCTCTGCGGATCTGGCTTGGCATCCGCATTGGCGTTGGCATTGAGGTTGGCAGTGAGCATACTCAGTACGCCCAAGGCCAGTGCCGACAGGCGTAAGCCATGCCGTGCTTGGCGTGCTGCGGTTGGTGTGGTGGTGCGGATGTGCCGGGTTTTCATGGTGTGCCATTCGTTGATTGAAAGAATGGACGGATTCTGGCGCAGGAATATGTCGTTTCCGTGACAGATGCAGGACATGGCCCGCGGATGGGCATGAGATCGGACAAGATAGTGATGCAGGCCGAATTGAATTGAGCTGGAATGACTTCCAGCGCCATGCGCGACCATGTCGCCGCAGCGGGAAGTCGACGCAAGTGGCCCAAGTGCTCTATTGGCGCTCGTCTGATGAGGATGCGCCAACAGCAAATTTCAGCCAGATTTCAGCTAAGTGCGGTGAGCCGTTTGCACCCCCTGTGGTTTATTTCGACACGCCCGGCATGCATTCTGGTCAGGCGGTTGGTTGTCATGCGCCTGTCATTCAAGCTCGTTATGCTCGCGCACGATTTCCTTCATCCGGGGTTGCCATGCTGCGCTTACATGTTTTGTTTATCTCCATTTGTGCCTTGGCACTGAGTGCCTGCGTCGTGCTGTATGCAACGGCAGGCGCGCTTAAACCGATCGCCAGCTGGCATGGCATGGATATCGTCGGTGAGGGCGGCACGGCACTGATGGCCGGCGTATGGTGCCTGATGACGCTCAGCAGCCGCCCCAAGGGTCTGGTCACGCGCTTACTTGCCGGCGGCCTGGCGGCGATCATGCTGGGCGCCTGGGTCGATTGTCTGGATGAATTCTTTCTCATCCCCAAGGACCAAACATGGGATAACTGGCTGGAAGCCATTTTTCAATTGGGCGGCATGGGCGTGCTGACCGCAGGCATGTACTACTGGCGGCAGGAACAATTTAGCCTCAATGAGCAGTTGCAAAAACGTGAGCGCCTGTTCCGCGATCATCGCGCCTTCGACCGCATTACCCAATTGACCAATGCCGATTACCTGCGCGCCCAGATCCGTCTGGAGCAAGCGCGCCATCCGGGCGTGCCTTGCGCGGTGGCGCTGCTCGATATTGATCATTTTCACCTGATCAATCGCGCGCATGGCAAACATGAGGGCGACCGCGTATTGCAGGCGGTCTGCCATATGCTGCTGCTCAATATTCGCAATGAAGATTTGTTGTGCCGTTACGCGGGCGATCGCTTTGCCTTGCTGATGCCGGGTACTGACGAGGCCGGCGCAAGGGAAGTGGCACAGCACTTGTGCACGATGGTGGCGCAGATGCGGCATCAGGTTAATGCCACCACAGCAACCACAGCGGCCACACTGGCGCTGAGCCTGCGCCATGCCTGTGCGGTGGCCGAAGGTGAGGCCGCAGAAGCGGCAGATACGCTCTTGAGCAAACTCAGCCGCGCAATAGAAACGCGCAGCCAGGAACGCCGGACGCCAGCCGGATTAGCGGCATGATTGGCGACATGAGACGCTTCAGCCAGGCTGGCGATGCCGGCATTTTGCTGCAGCATCAGCCCGCCTTGCTGCTCGACTATGCGTACGGCAGCGAGTTCGATGTAGCAATCCTGTTGCGCGACACCGGTTTGCGGCTGCAAGACTTCACTGGCGAGAATACATGCATCAGCGCGCTACAGTATTTGCAATTGCTTACTAACCTGATCGGCGGTTTGCGCAGCAGCGACACCAGTTTCATGCTGGGGCAACAGATGCTGCCAGGCCATGTTGGCGATGTCAGCCATGCCTTGCTACAGGCACAAAATCTGCGCCAGGCCTTGCATATTCTGGCAAGCCATCATGCGCGCCTGTGCCCCTTGCTGTGCCCGCGCCTGAGCGAAGGCGAAGGCCTGACGGTGTTGTACTGGACCGATAGCTTCGGCGCACCGGCGCTGCGCCCGGCCTTGGTCGAGATGCACATGACGGCGGTGGTGGCGATGTGCCGCTGGCTCAGTGGCGCACCCCTGGCATGGCGGTTTTGCTTCAACCGCAGCAGAGCGCGCCATACCGAACAACATGAAGTCCACCTGGGCAGCGAGCTGCGCTTCAATTGCCATTTCGATGCCATGCTGATTGATAGCGCCAGCATGGACAAACCCTGGCCACGGGGCAATGCGACGGCAGCCGCAACGGCGCTCCGTCGTGCAGAACAGGATGCAGAGCGGCAGACCAGCCATGCCAGTGTGCTTGATGTGCTGTACGACTATTTGCTGGAACACATACGCTGCACCCCGACACTCGATAACACCGCATCGGCTTTCGGGGTCAGCCCCGCCACCATGAAGCGCTATCTGCTCAAGCATGGCACCCATTTTCAGGCAGAGCTCGATCAGGTGCGCACCCATGTCGCGCTGTATTTATTTCAGACCCGCCGTTACGATAACGAGGCGGTCGCGCAGCACCTGGGTTTCCATGACGCGAACAATTTTCGCCGTTCTTTCAAACGCTGGACCGGCCTGACGCCAAGTCTATTGAGAGACGGCCTGATGACGGATGCCGCCCCTTTGCATTGTCGTTCCTGATCTTGACGGCACGGGTTTTTTTGATTGTAGCGGCTCGATAATGTCGCTATAGTGCTTCGATTCCACCGGGAGCATTCATGAAAAAAATCTTGTTGTCCACATTCATTGCCTGCGTTCTCTCTACCCCACTGTGCGCTGCAAAAAGCCGCGCCGCGCCTCTGGTGTCGATCGCTACGCATGACGCATTTTTCCAGTAGCTACGCGCCCTGTGTGGCAAGGTTTTTGAAGGAAAAGTGGCGGTTGATGCGCCCAAGTCAGATGGTTTTGAAGGCCACCAGACTGGCCGGTCTTGGCGGAGGTGACCCAGACACCGCGTTACCGCGGCGGCATATAAATCACAGTTAGGGTGTCACGTTTCACTGAGAATCTCTGAAATCAACAAACGATCAATCCGGTTCTTGTCGAGATCAACAACTTCAATACGGAAACCTTGCCATTCGAAATACTCGGATGATTTTGGTATGTAGCCAAAGTGGGTGAGAACAAAGCCGGCTAGGGTATGGTAAGAGCCTGTTGTTTCTTCGGGAAACCTGAGGTCGGTACCCATGATTTCGCGAAAACGGCTAAATGAGATGCCACCGTCTATCAGCCAGGAGCCGTCTTCACGTTGCACCGAATCTGCTTCTTGATTGTTGTCGATGGCGGCGACATCGCCGACAAGGGCGCCAAGCACATCGCTAAGGGTGACGATGCCTTCGATTTCCCCATATTCATTGATGACTAAGGCCAATTCCGCCCGGTTTTTCTTGAAAGTTTCGAGCAACTGCATCGCGCTCAATGATTCAGGGATGAAGAGAGGAGGCGTCACTGCGGCAGTAATATCCACGCTCATAATCGACTGTTTTTTGATTGCCTGATCGAATAAGTGGCCACCATGAAGGATGCCAATTACATTCGACAGATCTCCTTTGCACACTGGAAAACGGCTGTAAGGGCTGTCTGCTATTTTCGCTAGATTATGTTCCAGGGATTCTGCAATGTCGATGAAGTCGATATCCATGCGCGGTGTCATCAATGCGACAACGCGTTGATCATCCAGACGCAATGCCCGCGAAACAATTTCGTGTTCGGTTTTTTCAAACAACCCTGCATCCGTGCCTTCTTTTAGCATGCCGGTGATCTCTTCTTCAGTGACTGCGTTATTTTTTGGCTGATGTAATCCCATTAAGCGCAACAAGGCTTCCGTGGTAATCGTCAAAATTTTAACAAATGGGCCCATCATGCGCGAGAGCCATTGCATCGGGGCGGCGATCAGAGAGGCGACGGTTTCCGGGTGTTGCATGGCAATTCGCTTTGGTAATAACTCACCCAAAATCAAGGAAGAAAACGTAATCCCAACCACCACAATTCCCAAAGCAACTTCTCTGGCGAATTCTCCAATTACTGGCAGATGTTCTAGTTTGGGCGTGAACTGGGCGACCAAGGATGCCTCACCAAACGCACCGTTGAAAATGCCGATAAGGGTAATCCCAACTTGTATTGTTGACAGAAAACGACTCGGGCTGTCAGATAGCTCTATGGCCGCTTGCGCACCACGGCTGCCATTGTCTGAAAGTTTTTGCAGACGAATACGCTTAGAGGAAACCACAGCGATTTCTGACATGGCGAACAGGCCATTGACCAGAATTAAACCTAGGATAATTAATATGTCCATTGTGGGAGGGCTGTTGCAAGGTCCAGCCCCCGATTGTTAGGGAGCCTTTATTGTAGCCAGATTTTTTGACTCACGGGAATCTTGACTATATGTACCTGGTGAGAATGGCTAACTTGCCATGGTCTCATGATGGTAGTTTGGTGACGCGTGGCAACTTCGGAACTGCCTGGATCGTTACGGTATCCTAGCCTCAACCACGGAAAATCTGCTGCCATGGCGTGCCAGCAGCAGCATCACTCAACCTTTAATTTCTTGAAAAAAAGTTTTATTCACGAAAAACACGAACGAAGAAACCAGGTGGAAATAATTTTAAAAAATTGATCAAAGAGTCCGTGCCTTACCATTTTCTTCCTGCTTTTCGTTCACAAAAATGAAGTGCATTTTAAGCAGCGCATTTTTCATGCGATTGCCTTGCGTGAACTTTTTTTGATTGAAGCGGCGTGATAATGTCGCTATAGTGCGTCGATTCCACCTGGAGCATTCATGAAAAAAATCTTGTTGTCTACGCTCATCGCCTGCGTGTTCTCTACCCCGCTGCGCGCTGCAGAAAGCCGCGCGGCGCCTCTGGTGTCGATCGCTACCCATGACGCGTTTTTTCAGCAGCTGCGCGCCCTGTGTGGCAAGGCCTTTGAAGGAAAAGTGGCGGTCGATGCGCCCAAGTCAGATGGTTTTGAAGGCCGGATGGTCATGCATATACGCAAGTGTAGTGACACGCAATTGCAGATCCCGTTTCATGTCGGCGATGATCACTCACGCACCTGGATCATTAGCAAGACCGGCTCTGGCTTGTCGCTGAAACACGATCACAGACATAAAGACGGCGTAGACGATGCGCAAACCATGTACGGCGGTCATACGCTCGACGCCGGCTGGAACAATATGCAGTCTTTCCCGGCAGATCAATATTCGAAGGAATTATTCGTCCGGCACGGCATCCCGCAATCCGTGGGCAATACCTGGCAGATGTATGTCTATCCGACCAGCTTCAGTTACCGTCTGATCAGGGAAGGGCGCGAATTTCGGGTGAATTTTGATCTGAGCAAAGCCGTCGCTACGCCACCCACGCCGTGGGGTCATGCAGAGTAAATCAACGCACTCTGTACAAAAATTCAACAGTAGGCATGCCCGACACGCATTATTCATGCGGGTTTCCAGGCAGCATGGCCTGCGGGCCGCATGGGTATTGCGTGCTGGAAGGATGTTGATTGCCTGATCACGCAATTGATTTGCCCCATCGCACCACGCAGACAATGAAAACACCGTAGGTGGGATAGATTTTTGCCCTTTTGCGATTTCGCAAGGGTGCCCATGCACGTTGCATGCAAGCTTGCGAAGGTCTTAAGCGAATGGACCAATAACGTAACGCCAATGCTGATACGCAAGTTGAGGTGGTCAGAAATGCGTTGGCATCCTCGCCAGCGTGCATGGGTGAACATCCGTCGATGATTCAAGAACCAACAATCTATTTACAAAAAAAGAAAGGTAAATTCAATATGAAAATCTTGCAAATTCCACTTCTTCTTGGCCTGATCCTCGGATTTAATGCTGATATGGTTAACGCCCAAAGCGCTGACGATAAGGCTGCACCGGCGTTGACGCGTGAGCAGGTCAAGAAGGAACGCGATGAATTTATTAAAACGCATCGATATGATCCACTCACCGAGAACTGGGTGCTAAGAAAGGAGTTCGAGCCTCCCGCCAGCATGAAAACGCGGGCGCAGGTGAAGGCAGAGCGCGACGAGTTCCTGAAGACGCATCGATATGATTCCAGCAATGAGGCTTGGGTGCCGCTGAAGGGTGAGCCAAAGAGCTCTCTTTCTCGTGCGCAAGTGCGTGCCGAGGCTGCGCAATTCTTGCGCAGCCATCAATGGGATGACGTCAATAGCGCCTGGGTAGAAAAACCAGTATCAAGGAAAAAGCCGCGCAAGTGATAGCAAGTGATAGCAAGTGATATCCAATAAGGCAACAGGCTTGCCCGCTACCGCATAGCGGGCAAGCCGTATTTACTTGTGCTTTTGCCCGGGGAAAACGGTGTGCCCAGATTATTCGTCGCCATCGATTTGCCGCCGCGTGCCACTGCCGCACTGGCGCGCCTGCAACCGTCGCCACTTGCCGGCATTAAACTGATCAGCAGGGCGCAGATGCATATCACCTTGCATTTCATCGGGGACGCGCCCATCGCCCCGGTGATAGCAATGCTGCAGATGGTCCGTGCGCGTTCTTTTTCGCTTTGTTTGTCGGGTTTGGGGCAGTTTCGGACCAGAAACGGCGGCGCGATCTTGTGGGCCGGGGTTGATCTCAATGAGGCTCTGATTGAGCTGCATGCGGCCGTAGTTCTTGCCTTGTCGTGCCTCCGATCGCCGCCCCTGCGGCGCTTTCAGCCACACGTCACGCTGGCCAAATGCGGGCCGGACATACCCGCGCAGCACATAGTTCGGTTGATTGACGGTAAAGCGGCGGCGAGGCTACCCGAGGTGCCGGTGGAGGGATTTGCGCTCTATTCCAGCCATTTCAGCACGAACGACTGCGCGGGCGTACAGTATCGGATGGAACAGTGGTTTCCTTTGCGCAGTGGTGATGTGTGCTTCGGTTCGGCCATGCCCACGCCGCTCAATCAATGACATTATAAAAGACGGGAGAAACACATGAACTATGTAGATGGATTTGTCTTAGCCGTACCGACCGCCAACCGTGAGGCCTATCAGCGCTATTCTGAAAAATTCGCGCCTGTCTTTAAAGAATTTGGGGTCATCAATATGGTTGAATGTTGGGGGAGTGATGTGCCACAAGGCAAACTCACTTCGTTTCCGCTGGCGGTGCAATGCAAGGAAGACGAGACGGTTGTATTTTCCTGGATGACTTGGCCTTCCAAAGAAGTGCGCGATGCGGCATGGGCAGTCATGATGACAGACCCGCGATTTGATCATGAAGTCAATCCCATGCCATTCGACGGAAAGCGCATGATTTACGGCGGTTTTGAAAAACTGGTCGAGATCTAGTTTTCGAGGTCCTCATGCAAAAAATCACTAGTTATCTATAGTTCAATTCGATGCCTGCCTGCAGCCGCATGGCAGCTGTGTGGTGGGCAGGGTGAGCAATTTTATTGATTTCGCCTTGCACGCCTATCAGTGCAAGGCACCAATATCCCAAGACCCGCTAGGCTGGTTCGTGCGCCAGCGCGCATACTTTCAGCAGAGATTTGTGTTTTAATCGCGGTATCCCCTTGCAATAGAAAAGACCTGCTTCCGGCATTTTTTACTTACGCGCCGATTAATTCATCACCGTCAGAACGGATACCATGATTTCAAGTCCCCTCTGGTTTTTACTGGTGGGAGGTTTGCTGCTCTTTATCGGGCTCACTTCCTCCAGACTAAAACTTTTGCCTGTCACGCCTGCCATCATTTACCTTGCTGTGGGTACGCTGGTCGGGCCTACCGTCCTCAATTTGTTTCACTTCAATCCACTTAAAGAATCGGCCTTGCTTGAGACCCTGACCGAGGTGGCGGTACTGATCTCGCTATTTTCTGCCGGCGTCAAAATGCCGACGCCAGTCAGCTTCAGGAAATGGCGCACACCTGTCCTGCTGGCAACGGTATCGATGACTGCCAGCGTCGCGATGGTGGCCGCCTTCGCTTACTACGTGTTTGATTTGCCGCTGGGCGCATGCATCCTGCTCGGCGCGATTGTCGCGCCTACCGATCCGGTGCTGGCAACCGATATTCAGATTCGCCACCCCGGCGATCACGACCAACTGCGCTTTACCCTCACTTGCGAGGCCGGCATGAATGATGGCAGTGCCTTTCCGTTCGTGATGCTGGGCATGGGTTTGCTGGGCTTGCATGAAGTCGGGGAAACCGGCATCAACTGGATCCTGATTGATGTGGTGTGGGCGACGGTGGCTGGCGTTACATTGGGCATTGTGTCTGGCGTGTTGCTGGCACGGCTGATCTGGCAGATTCGCGGCAGGCGCCAAAGCCGCGAGCTGATGGATGACTTTCTCGGGTTGGGCATGATCGGCGTGGTGTATGGTCTTAGCGTGCTGATCGACGCCTGGGGTTTTCTGGCGGTATTCTTTGCCGCTGTCGCCCTGCATCAGACCGAACTCAAGCTCGCCAGCCTGGCGCACCTTAAGCAACATCCGCAAGACAATCTCAAACCCGCCAAGGTTGTTGACGAGGCCGGGCCGGTGAACAATCCGGTATCAGAGGTGGCAACTCCACCCGTGACGGATCTTAAGATGGTGACAGAGCCGCAGCCGACGGTGAGCGAAGGGTCGCTGGTTTTCAAGGAACATCTTGAGCGCCTATCGGAAGTATTGCTGGTGCTACTGGTCGGGGGGATGCTATTTATCGATTCCTGGAGCTGGCCAGCGGTAGGTTTCGCGCTCTTTTTATTCCTGGTGGCGCGCCCGGTCAGTGTCGTGCTGGGCATGCTGGGGAGTGGCGCGCCGTGGCGCATGCGCGGCATGACAGGCTGGTTTGGCATACGCGGCATAGGCTCGCTGTATTACCTGATGTATGCGATTCAACATGGTCTGCCCGAACCGCTGGCCTTGCAGCTGATACAGCTAACCTTGATCGTGATCACTTTGTCGATCGTCTTGCACGGCACCAGTGTCAAACCTCTCATGAATATGTTCTGGCGGCGCAAGCGTCTGGAATAGTGGTTTGATGCGATGCTGGCGGTCCGCTCATTTCCCCTTCAAATACATCTGGTCATCAAAAGTAAATAACCATGCCGGCCGGTAGACGGCAAAAATGGTGACCAGAAATCCAACCAGAAAAGCTTCGCCCCACGCCAGCAACAGCATGTAGGCAAATGCATCTGGCGGGATCACTTCTGCCGGAAGCAGAACCCGGCGCACCATCAGCGCCAGCATGCCCGTGCCAGCCTGCACTATCAGTGCACCAAAAAACCCATTGCCGAACAAATACACAAACATGTGCTGCGGTAAATATTTTTGTGTCGCGCGCAAGATCACATCGCTCAGCCAGGTCGGGATTGCGGCCAGCAAGAGCATGTTGGCACCGAGGTTACCCCAGACGCCGTCAAATTCTGCGGTGTAGGCAAAGACCGCGATGGCTGCGCCGATGAAGGCCAGCGGCCGTCCGAACATCAATGTCAGCAAGGCCACGCCCAGCAGGTGCAAGTGCAAATCCGGCAGCACCGGAATACGCATGCGCCAGAGAAAGGTCAGCACAATGATGCTCGCGCACCAGGCGGAAAATACCGTGGGTTCGTGCCAGGCTTTCCAGGGAATTTTTCTTGCGGCACGCACCAGCAGAAATAGCGCCAGCAAAATAAAAACCAGGCTGTAGCCCATGTCCAGCGGCGTAAAAAATATGCCCATGATAGGTCCCGTCCGGTATGCAGAGATAAGTCAGATTATAGTGCGGCACCGGGCCAGGCCTGAGAATTTCATCGGCTTAACACGATGCGCTAGCCTTGTTTGCGTGTGACATTGTATGCGCTCAGTACAGAATGTGCGATCACATCTAGCGCCGGTCTCACGTTGCCCTGTTTATCTGTCCAGACCTTGGGCGTCAGCGCGCCAGACAGCGAGACGCTATCGCCGTCGCCCAGCGCCAGCAGAGCGCTACGGGCGGCGTCATTGAAGGCGATGACGTTACAGAAGATCAATTCGCCGTCGTCGGTCGCGGCGCGTACCTTGCAGGTCACGTAGGCCGAGCCCGCTTGCCCGCTGCGTTCTTCGGCGTGGCCATACATGCGGCCGGCTATCAATGCGTCTATCATGGGTTTTCTCTGTTGTTGTCTGGTTGAGTAAATACCCTATTGTGTGCTGATTGACGCATGCTGCGCAAGGCCGCAGCGCCGGTTTTAATGTAGCGCGGGTGATGGGCATTCCTATGCTGAGAGTGGGACTAATTCAGGCGCAAGTAATCCTTGGCTTCGCGCCGCATCTGGACTGCATCAAGTTGAGACAGTGTTACTTCCCCTCGCTTCAATCTGAACAGGCGCATTGAGTTATTCACGCTCTCCGATTGAAATTGAAGCGACTGCGCGGCGGCGGCCAGCTGTTCAACCAAAGCGGCGTTTTGCTGGGTGAGCGCGTCCATGCTCGCAACGGCTTGATTGATTTGCGAAATACCTAATTTTTGCTCATTTGCGGCATAGTTAATCTGATCAAGTACGCTGCTGACCTGATCCACCGATGTAATAGCGTGATGCAAGTGCTCGCTGGCATTTTCAGTTCGTCTGTTGCCTTGCTGGGTATTGTCGCCTGCCTGGGTGATGAGTAATTTGATGGATCTGGCAGCGTCTGAGGCGCGTGCCGCCAATGCACGCACTTCAGCGGCCACTACCGCAAATCCTCGGCCCTGGTTACCCGCATGGGCGGCTTCTACCGCTGCGTTGAGTGCCAGGATATTGGTCTGAAAAGCGACATCTTCGATCAAGCTATTCATTTCGCCGATTTTTTTCGATGAGTCGGTGATATCGGCCATGCTTTCAGCGATGGCATCGACCGCCCGGTTGCCCTCCTGCGTCACATCAGATGCGGTGTGCGCCAGAACCGCTCCCTGGGCGGCAACGGTGGAACTGTGCTGGACGGAGGTATTAATTTCCTCCATTGACGCCGCGGTTTCCTGCAGGCTGCTGGCCTGCGATTCTGTACGTGAAGATAAATCCTGATTGCCCGATGCAATTTCCTGAATGCCGATGCTCAGATTGATCACCTCGGCGCGCACATCATGCACCACAGTCCTGAGGTTAAGTGACATTTGCTTGAGCGCTTGCTGTACCTGTCCCACCATGCCGGTCGCATTGATCTCTATGTCGTTTGACAAATCACCGGAAGCCATGCGATTGGCATCCGACACCAGCTGATGCAGCGGTTTGATGAGCAGTCGCTTCGTCGCCAGATAACCAATTGCTGCCACCCCCAAGATTGACAGCGCTGTCAACTCTATCGACCATCCAAGCTTTGCCATGCTTGCCGCAACGCCTACGGTTGCTAGCTGAATCCAGATCAGCTTGCCGGAAGTTTCGGGTGTCATCAGGCGGGCAATACGTCCGAAAAAATCAGTCCGCATCACTTGGCCGCGTTTCAGTACATGGACTAGTCTGCCCTGTTTTTTCTCTTCCTGCATCATGCCGTAAAGATGTTCTGCGACTTTAACGGCTTGTTTGTCCGGCTCTGAGCGCACCGACAGAAAACCGGTAATGCGATCGCCCTCCAGCATCGGCGTCGCATTGGCCATCACCCAATAATAGTCACCATTCTTGCGCCGATTTTTAACAATGCCTGACCACGGCAATCCGGCCTGAATGGTCTCCCACATATCTCTAAACGCTTCCTCGGGCATACCGGGATGGCGCACGATATTATGCGATTGGCCGATCAATTCTTCACTTTGAAATCCGCTGACTTTAGCGAATGCAGGGTTGCAATAGGTTATTCGCCCTTTCAGGTCGGTCACGGACACCAAGGTCATGCCGGGCGGGAACGCGTATTCGTTTTGGGTGATCGGCAGATTGTTTCGCATGCTTCGTTACTCCCTGAGTTTGAAGAACGTCTAAAGAAACTGATTGGTGCAGAATACAAAAATGAAAGACGCACAGAACTATGACGCTCAAGCCTGGCTGCTTGACGGCACTCCATGGTTATTGGCAACGGAAATATTTATTGGTTAAAAATCTACAATCTGTCCAGTTAATCATCATTTGCCGGTAGCGTCAAATGACAGTTCGATATGGCGACTGCAGCCCGATTGCACCACGCACAATAGCAGCAGGTTGACAGGGCGGCATGGCTTCGTGATTTCAGTAATAATGGTGCGCGCTGCCAGATTGTTTTGTCATGGTCAATTTCAACTGCAGCTCAATGAATCAGCGCAACCGACGGCAATCCGGTGACATCGGGTGACCAGTGTTACAAACAAGAAAGTAAGCCCTTGAAGCAAACGACCGCTGTTGCGGTTTTTTTTAATCGCCCAGCTACATCTGATCAGATAGCGAGAAAAATAATGACACATCGCCGCCAATTCCTCATCAAAGCGCCATTGAGTTTGCTCGCAGCAGCAAGCGCTAGCCACGTGACCGGGATGACTGTGGAAGACCCGACACCAGGTGCTCCACCTACGTTTGGCAACAATCCTGTGAGCGGGCCTGAAGTCTCGACAGAAACTTTCGCCGAAGCGGAAAAATTAGTCCAGGTGACTATGAGCGCGGCACAGCGAGAGATGGCGGCAAATAGTTGGCAGGTCTCGATGGCGTCCATCATGGAACGTCGCACCGGTCCGCGCAAGTTGGCGCTGGAGGCGAATCTGGTTCCGGCGATGCGCTGGATACCGATGGCAAGTGCCTCAAGGGCGGCGCGGTCACCTTCCGGATTTGTGTTGAGCACAACCGCCATACCGGCTTTGCCGCTCAGGGATGAGGACATCGCCTTCGCTCCAGTGACTAGGCTGGCGCACTGGATCGCGACAAAAGCACTGAGCTCTGAACGTCTGACCAGAATATATCTGGCGCGCATTGCGCAGCTAGACCCCCGGCTTCGCAGCGTGATAACGCTGACCGCTGAACACGGCCTGAGGCAGGCCAAAAAAGCCGATCGAGAAATCGCCGCAGGACACTATCGCGGTCCGTTGCATGGCATTCCATACGGTGTCAAGGATCTGCTGGACACCGCGGGCATACCGACTACCTGGGGTGCAGAGCCGTTTCGCAATCGCGTTCCCGCCCATGATTCTGCAGTGGTGGCGCGACTGACGGCGGCCGGCGCGGTGTTGATCGCCAAATTGAGCCTGGGTGCGCTGGCACTCAACGATATCTGGTTTGGTGGCCAGACGATGAACCCATGGTTGCCCGAAGAGGGTGCATCTGGCTCTAGCGCGGGGCCGGGTGCCGCGACCGCCGCTGGCCTGGTGGGATTTTCGATAGGCAGCGAAACTGGCGGCAGTATCGTTAGCCCAAGCATGCGCTGCGGAGTCACCGGCTTGCGGCCAACCTTCGGCCGCGTACCTCGTACCGGCGCGATGACACTCTGCTGGTCGCTGGACAAGTTGGGGCCGATGACGCGCACGGTGGAAGATGCGATGCTGGTGCTTAAGGTGATTTCAGGGCCGGATGCTGGCGATGTCGCCAGCGTCGCCAGCCAGGTACGTTTCGACGGCAATAGCTCGGTCCGCGGATTGAAAGTCGGTTTTCTGCCCAAGTGGATGAATGAAAGCCCCGCCACCGAGATTGATCGTGATGCGCTGGCAGTGCTGAAGAAACTGGGCATGACCGCTAGCGAAATCACTCTTCCTGACTGGCCGTATCAATCATTGAATGCGATTCTTTTTGCCGAAGCAGGCGCTGCATTTGAAGATATTACTTTGGATGGAAGGGTAGATCAGCTCAAGGTGCAAGTGGCTGACGCCTGGCCGAACCTGTTTCGTCAGGCGCGCTTTATTTCGGCGGTAGATTTTGTCCAGGCAGATCGTTTGCGGCGCAAGGTTGCCAATGAAATGACCAGAATATTGGAGCAAGTTGATTTTCTTTTGGTGCCCTCATTGCGCGACGAGATGTTAACTATTTCCAATTTTACAGGGCATCCGTCACTGACGCTACGCACAGGTTTTGTCAAGGTGACGCAAGCGCGTAGCGATTGGGCACCCGATCCCGCCAGGCCGGTGCCAAAATTTTCACCCGCGCGCCGGGTACCGCATGGCGTGACCTTGATAGGTCGCCTGTTTGATGAGGCAACCATCGCCCGCGTCGGTCTGGCGCTGGAGCAACACTATGCCGTGGCGGCAGAGCGGCCACCCGGGTTTTGAGCTGGCCAGGTCAAGGTATCAGGCACTCCTGCCATTTTTCACTCGTGATCTCACCCATGGCATGCCCTGGGGCGCACTATCCATGCGGGTTTCCAGCCTGTCTGGCCTGCAGGCCGCGCGGGTGTTGCGTGGTGGCGATGCCTGTTGCTTTTATCGGCCACTGCCGGGGTATACCGACAGAATGACCGCTGCATCCGTCATCATCTCAAATCTTGATGGAAATTCTCGGTTAATTCCTTGCATCTGCCGGCTTATCGCCCTTGGGCCAGTCTTTCGCTTTGCCCGCATACACAGGCCGTGCCTGATGCGTAAAATATTCCGCTACATCGACGGCTTCCTGGTCGGTCAGCGAGCCGCTCTTGCCCAGCGGCATATTGTGTTTGACAAACGCAGCGGCGGTAAAGGTTCTGGCCATGCCTGCGCCGTCATTGAAGGAATATTTTCCCCATAGCGGTGGAAACGCATAGCCGCCGTCCGGATTCTTGATTCCCAGTCCGTCGGCACCATGGCAACTGGCGCAAGTGGCCGTATAGACTTCTTTACCGTGATTGACGTTTGCGGTTAACTTTCTGTCGATCGGGCCGAATCCTCTTCCATTGACATTCATGCCGGTCGGCACATCGGTCGACAGCCATTGCATGTAGGCCAGAATATTATTCATCTCGACTGAATTGTATGCCAGTGCTTTGCCGTTCATCGATCGTTCAAAGCAATCGTTGACGCGCTCCTGCAGCGAATTTATTTTTCCGCTGCGTGCACGATATTCCGGAAATACGCCCCAGATCCCGACCCACGGTGACGCATGCGGCGTTGTGCCGGCGGCCAGATGACAGTTGGCGCAGGTTAGGCCATTGCCGACATTTTTCGGCAGCCGTTGATACGTTTCCGTCAGCAATTTCCGCCCTTCCTGAATCGCAATTCCTCTAGGGCCGGCCGGTATGCTTGCCTCTTCCGGCGGCTTGAATTCTGCCGCCCGCAGCGGTGTCTGGGTCTGGACTTGAGCATGGGCGCAAGACATCAGGAAAACGGTAGCGGCGCCGACGAATGCGCGGTAGGTAGTTAACATGGAATTCCTCCAGTGAAGCATCATCAAAAGCGCAACAATAAAAATCCGTCAACGCCAGCCAGCGCAACACCCGGCGCTGCTCAGGTATCCAATCAGCGTCGTCAATATTTACTTTCGCACGTGACAAGGCAATTCATCAAGAGTGTAAGGGTCTTGTATCTGGCGCGCTGTTCGCTATCGCACATAAGCAATCGTTCGCGTGGCGCTTTATTTCAATAGATGACTGAGCGCGCTTAAGCTCAGCAAGGCGGCAACCAGAAATAGGATTGACGGCAACTTCCAGCTGGCGGGAAATTGTGGCTGGTCTGCCTGTGCGGGGTCGAGCACCATCGAGCAGGCAGCGGGCATATAGCCGCGCAGGCTTAAATCCTCACGCCAGAGCACCGTGTGTTTTTGCCCCTGAAAGCTATACTCCAGCTCTGCGTGGCGCCAGCCCGTGTCGTAACGGCCTTCGTGCCCGGTAACTTCTTCCCAGGTACGTAACACCGCTACCTGCACGCACGGCCAGCGGTTGATCCGTACCAGCCATAAACCCCAACACAGGGATAGGATGGCAATCAGCAGAAAAAGATAATCCATGGCAATTCGAAGGCGTCTTGAGGAGCCTCGATTATAGACCGCGCCCAGCTGAATTCGTCTCAATTGCAGTCTGGCCGGTGATCGTTGTACCCGTCAATTTCTTGTTCTCATCGAGTTGTCAAAAAGTGTCAAATCATCGCCCCGAACTGAAATATTTCAGTTACTCTGATGAAAAATATAATGGTTAACGCCAAGTTTGTACTTCAGCAATTCAGAGACAACCAGGAGACTCTATCATGTATACCAGCGCATTAAAAATAGGCACCCGTCTTGGCATGGCATTTGGCACCATTCTATTTGTGACAGCGCTGATCACGCTGGTTGGGGTGTGGCGTTTGGGTTCGCTGAAGGATACGGTGCATGAACTGGCAACCGTTGAAGTGGAGCGCAATGAACTCGCGCAAAAATGGACCGCCAGCATTAACCTGAACTGGGTCAGAACCGCAGCGGCGCTGCAGTCTGACGCACCCGACTACATTGCCGCGCTCCAGAAGGAAATGGAAGCCACCTCCAAGACGATAGGAGAAGTGCAAAAGCGCATGGAAGTCTTGATTGAAGACGATGAAGGAAAAAAACTGGTCGCCGACATAGGCAAGATGCGTGAGTTGTATCGCGTGCCGCGTGCCGCGCTAATGAAGAAAAAAGCGGCCGGTGAAAATGTTGCGGCAGAAGTGAAGGCAACCCTTCAGCCGCTGGCCGATAACTACCTTAATTCTCTGGTACGTCTGGAAACACACATGAGCGCACGTCTGGCGCAAAGCATGGCAGATACTGACAAAGTTGCCAAGACGGGGCAATGGATGTTATCGGTTGGCGCGTCAATTTCGATTCTTCTGGGGCTGTTGTTTGCTTACCTGGCAAGCACGTCAATTACGCGGCCGATCGGCCGTGCCGTCGATGCGGCTGAAGCCATTATGCACGGCGATTTAGGAGTAGATATTCAGGCAGACGGAAAAGATGAAGCCGCCCAGCTATTGCAGGCACTGCTGGCGATGCGCAACAACCTGTCGCGCATCGTCGGTAACGTCAGGGAAAATGCACAAGGCGTGTCCACCTCCAGTGCCGAGATCGCGGATGGCAATAGCGATCTTTCCGCACGTACCGAGAGTCAGGCCAGCACTCTGGAGCAAACTGCGGCTTCGATGGAAGAACTCAATTCCACGGTCAAGCAAAATGCAGAAAACGCACGCCAGGCCAATCAACTCGCGAAGAGTGCGTCCGAGGTTGCGATCAAAGGCGGTGCCGTAGTTGATCAGGTAGTGCAAACCATGAAAGGCATCAATGAAAGTTCAAACAAGATTTCCGACATCATCAGTGTCATCGACAGCATTGCGTTTCAGACAAATATCCTGGCTCTCAATGCTGCGGTCGAAGCTGCCCGTGCTGGCGAACAAGGTCGCGGTTTTGCAGTGGTAGCGAGCGAAGTCCGTTCTCTGGCAGGACGCTCTGCCGAAGCCGCCAAGGAAATAAAAATTCTCATCAATAACAGCGTTGAGCGTGTGGAGCATGGCTCTAGCCTGGTTGATCACGCAGGGGCAACGATGACCGAGGTAGTTAACTCCATCAGGCGCGTCACAGACATCATGGCCGAGATCAGCGCGGCCAGTTCCGAGCAAAGTACCGGCGTGGCGCAGGTGGGCGATGCCGTACAACAAATGGATACCGACACGCAACACAATGCTGCGCTGGTAGAGCAAATGGCGGCAGCCGCAATGAGCTTGCGCCAGCAGGCCAAAGCGCTGGTCGATGAAATGGACATATTTACGCTGGGCGCACGGCCAGTGCGCCAGGCAAACCAAGCTGCGCGCTTATCGGCCTAACTGTTTTTGGAGGCGCAGGGCGATCAGGTTTTCGCAAGGTGCGCCATGCACACCGATCTGCCGCTGCGCCTCTAGCGATTTTTAAATGATGAACAATTCCAAAACTACCAAGACACTGCTGCAAGTGAGCGGCCTGTGTCTCGCCTATCCGCAGCGCGAACTGTTCCACGACTTATCCATTGACATCCCGCCCGGCGTCAGCCTGATCCGTGGCGAGGGCGGCTGTGGCAAGACTAGCCTGCTGCGCCTGTTTGCCGGCGAGCTGGCGGCCGATTCCGGGCAGCTACACCTCAATCAGCTGAGCCTTGCGCAACAGCCGCAGGCGTATCGCCGGCAGGTATTCTGGATTGATCCGCGCACCGATGCGTTTGACCAGATCAGCCCGCTCGCCTACTTCGATACGGTGCGCCAGGCCTCCCCCGATTTTGATGACGCATTGCTGGCGCAGATGGTTCTCGGCCTGGCGCTGACAGCGCATCTGGAGAAGGCTTTGTACATGCTGTCGACCGGCTCCAAGCGCAAAGTCTGGCTGGCCGCCGCCTTCGCCTCTGGCGCTACGCTCACTCTGCTCGATGAACCTTTTGCCGCGCTGGACCAGGCATCCATCAGGTTTGTCATGCAATTGCTGGCGCAGGCCGCCGGTCAAGGCAAGCGCGCATGGGTGGTCAGCCACTACGACAGCCTGGACCAGATTGCGCTGGCGGCGCTGATTGATCTGCCTTCGTAAAGTGAGCGAAGATGCTTGTCGCCAAAGGCGCATTTATTACTTTTTTCATTGTTCAATCAGCAGGCGAAAAAAAACCCGCGAAAAACGCGGGTTTTTTTTATGCCTTGCGCGCTATCAGGCGCGCGTGCGACGACGCAATGCTGCAGCCAAGCCAGCCAGGCCAAGGCCCAGCAAAGCGATCGATCCCGGCTCTGGTACCTGACGCTCATTGAAGGTTAAGTTGTCGTAGGCGACGAATTCGCCACCGCCTGGGGTGCCGGCATCGGTGCCGCCGTAGCCTCGGATGGTGAGGCGATCAATGTTGGTGTAGTTAAAGTTGAAGTACGTCGCGAAATCATCGCTGACGATCTTGGTCTGCGTGTAGAGCGCGACGTTATTCTTGTAACCGATGATATCTATGTTCAGGTTGTCGTTCCAGGCGGCTGTCAGGTAGCTGCCGTTGAAATCGAACAGGCCGCCGCCCGCCTTGGTTACCGACATCATGCCGAAAGAATAGGCAGTCCAATCGCCGGACGCGAGGCCGCGGCAATATCCAGTGTTCTGGGTGAAATAAGTGCTGCACTGCAGGCGATTCAGGCCGCTGAACAGCATGCCGCTGGAACTCATCGACGAAGGCGTGTCGAAGGTGATAACGGTGGCGTTCGCAGCGCTGGAAAGCGCCAGGCTGGCGGCGATGGCTGCGACAAATTTAATCAGACGGCTCATTATTTATCCTTAATTCAAGTGATGTTGATATGGCATTTAAGCAATTACTATGGGCAATAAGCAATTAATAATAATGAAAAGCAATATTAATGCCAGCGGGAAAGTAATGCTTAAAATCAACAAGTTAGCAAAATCAGGCGTCAATTGTGATCAGAGAGTGTAAAATTTTTCGACACATTCGGGATTGGCGGCGGCAATACCTCAGGCGCCAAGACGCGAGGCTATCTTCCTATCTTCATTGCATCCCGGGCTACTTATTGAGATTGACTTCGAAGATTAACTTCGAAGATTGATTTCAGTCAGACTCTGCAAAATCGCTTGCGCTTCTTTGACATCCGATTCCTGATCGAGATAGATGGCCATTTCAACTTGCCCGTTTTCTCCAATGGCGAAACAATAGAACGCGGCAACGTCCCCTTGTTCCTGCTCTTTAAGCCGATAACTAAACCGAAGCACCGTCGCGTCGCCAGAAGTTTCAAGCGCATACGCCCCGACTGACATTTTCTGCTGAATATCGGCCAACCGCGTTTCTTTAGATGCGCCCAAGTCGTTTTTCCAAACGGCGATCCAGAGGGTCAACTCTGCATGCCAGAGAACCAGATCACCGTCTTCGATCCGGCGATTAAATTTTCCGGGAAGCGATACCGACCAGCCATCGGTCAGTTGGTATAGGCCCTCAACAACGGGGAAATCGGTATGAAGCATTTGTGTTCCTTTAACTAGTTGGATGCAATGCGCACAATGCCAGACACATCGGCCATCGGATGTAAGCAGCGGAATTTATCACATTCCATGCGCCGGTGGCTTTCATCGAAATGAGAGACGCAATTCCCATGCGCCTCGTGGCGCAATATTGGCCTGCAGGCCGCAGGGGGATTGCGTGAGGGATATTGAATTGCCGGGCAGCGCAGCTTCGGGAATTGACATTGAAACTGATTCATATCGCTTTTTGTCTGTTTAAATCAAAGGGCGGGGCAAGAATTCACGTATAGTCGGTTGGCTAGCGCAATCCTGAGCACGCGAAGTGTCATCGAAATGCGTAGCGAAAAATGCCTGACGCACGTGAATGAAAATATCTTCTTTTTACCTCACACCCAACCCTAGGATCGCCACATGAGCCCAGCAAAAATGAATGCCCTGATGGACACACTGAAGTTAACCTGTGCCCGACAATTTCGTTTTAATCCGCGGCGAATCGCGGCAGACATGCGCTACAAGGGGACCGAAGGTCAGGGCAACCATCTGGTGCATGTGTTCAAAGATGTCCATACCCATTCGCAAATCGAACTTAATACGCATTCCATGGCCACCCTGCGCGAACAGCACGGCGAGACGCCGCATTGGGATGAAGCGGAGAAAATGCGTTACTGTCATACCGATGCCGAGATCGATGCAGAAATTGCGGCCAAACAAGCCGAGCTTGAATACACGCGCACCAGCGCGCTTTATCAGGATCACCGTGAACAATTGCTGTCGCACTACAAGGATAGCCCGCACTACCGGGAAGGTATGCCCACCGCACGCGAAGTCGCCCGGGCGCTCGTCGTTACGCTGGGCGATGCAAAAGATCCGCGATTAAGCGAGTTCGCTGCGCACATGCATACCAGCGACCCGGAACAGTTATCCCACCTGTTGCTGGCACCATGTCATATCGAACGGGCCGCGGGTGCGGCCAAGCCGGCTTAGCGCATTGCTGGTTGCGAGCGGCCAAACAGAGCAAATGCAAAAAAATCAAAGAGGGCCAGCATCGTTTGCAGGTAGCGCGATGCGGCCCACTTTCAGGTATTTCATGATGATCGTGTCTCCAGCTTGTGCAGACTGGTGTAATCGCCTTACGCCGCTGTGTATAATTTTGCTTATCCTAACTTCAGCAGCTTAATTCCCATGAAAAAAATTACCCTCGGCACCCCCCTGTCACCTAGTGCCACCAAAGTTATGCTGCTCGGCAGCGGCGAACTCGGCAAGGAAGTCATCATCGCGCTGCAACGCCTGGGCGTGGAAGTGATCGCCGTGGACCGTTACGAGAATGCCCCCGGGCATCAGGTGGCGCACCGGGCGCATGTCATCAACATGGCGGACGGTGCGGCGCTGCGTGCGCTGATCGAGCAAGAACAGCCAGATCTGATCGTGCCGGAGATCGAAGCCATCGCCACCGAGATGCTGGTGCAGATCGAAGCAGAAGGTGCGGTACGCGTGATCCCCACCGCCCGCGCCGCGCAGCTCACCATGCACCGCGAAGGCATACGCCGCCTGGCTGGCGAGACGCTGGGTTTGCCGACCTCGCCGTACCAGTTCGCCGACAGTCTGGAAGAGCTGCGCGCCGCCACAGTGGCGATCGGCTTCCCCTGCGTCGTCAAGCCGGTGATGTCGTCGTCCGGCAAGGGGCAATCGAAGCTTGATACGGCCGCCGAGGTTGAGGCTGCGTGGGATTACGCCGCCGCCGGTTCGCGCGTGAATCAGGGCAGGGTCATCGTCGAGGGCTTCATCGATTTCGATTACGAGATCACGCTACTTACCGTGCGCGCACTCGGTGCCAACGGCGCGACTGAAACGCATTTCTGTGAGCCCATCGGCCATGTGCAGGTGCACGGCGATTATGTCGAGAGCTGGCAGCCTATGGCGATGTCGGCGCTGGCGCTGCAGCGTTCGCGCGATATCGCCAAAAAAATCACCGACGAACTCGGCGGCCTGGGACTGTTCGGGGTCGAGCTGTTCGTCAAAGGCGATCTGGTCTGGTTCAGCGAAGTCAGCCCGCGTCCGCACGACACCGGCATGGTCACCATGTGCACCCAGCGCTTTAATGAATTCGAATTGCACGCCCGCGCCATCCTCGGCTTGCCGGTCGATACCAGTTTGCGCGCACCGGGTGCCAGTGCCGTGATCTACGGCCAGATGGATGAAAAGGGCATCGCCTTCACCGGCGTGGAAGAGGCCTTGCGGGTGCCGGAATCGGACATCCGCCTGTTCGGCAAGCCGGAATCTTTCCAGAAGCGCCGCATGGGCGTGGCGCTGGCAAACGGCAAGGATACCGACGAGGCAAGGGCGCGCGCCAAGCTGGCGGCGAGCAAGGTTGTCCCTGTCAAGATGGAATGATCACAGACAGACATACCACAGGCCTTTTCGGCCATGCTGACGGCCCGCTTTTTATAATGGCATAGGCTGGTAGCGCCCTATCCATGCGCCTTTCCAGCCTGTTCGGCCTGCAAGGCGCATGGACATTGCGTGCTGGCACGGTGCCTTGCAAAATTTTGCAGGCTACAAACGTGCCAGCAGTGGCGTCGCTGCCTGAAATAATGCTGAAATTACTTTTGCTGCACCGGCTCAAGCGGCATCAGGTATTGGTCGAGAAATTTCAGGATCTTCGCGCTGGCTTCGGCCTGGTTTTTCTTCTTGCTGAAACCGTGGCCCTCGTCGGCAAACACGACATACTCGACCGGCACCTGATTCTTCTTCACCGCTTCGACAATCTCATCGCTTTCCGCCTTGAGCACGCGCGGGTCATTCGCCCCCTGGATCACCATCAGCGGCTTGCGGATTTCCTTGGCGTGAAACAGCGGCGACGTGGCGATCAGGTAATCCTTGTCCTTGCCCGGGTCGCCCACTTCATCGTACAGCGCCTTGCGCATGTCTTCCCAATACGGCGGTATGCTTTCCAGCGTGCGCAGCCAGTTGCTCACGCCAAAAATATCTACCCCGACCTTGAAGGCTTCCGGGCGGAAGGCCAGCGCGGCCAGCGTCATGTAGCCGCCGTAGCTGCCGCCCATGATGCCGATTCTTGCCGGATCGATATAGCCCAGGCTGGCCAGATAGGTTTTCGCCTCTACGCAATCCCACAGGGGTTCGCGCCCATGCTTGCGGTCATCGGCGGTATTGAAGCTCTTGCCGTAACCGGAGCTGCCGCGATTATTAATGCCCAGCACGGCATAGCCATGATTCACCAGATACTGAATCTGCGAGCTATAGCCGCGTCTGGTCTGGCCGCCAGGGCCGCCATGCACATACACGATAGCCGGTACCTTGGCGCTGGCCGATGCGCCTTTGGGCTTATAGAAAATCGACGGAATCACGGTGCCGTCAAAGGACGTGAAGCGCACCACTTCGGCCTCGACCAGGTCATCGGGATTAATCTCCTTGCTCAGGCTTTGCGTCAGCTGGCGCGTCTGTTTGCTCTTGAAATCATGCACATACAAATTGTTCGGTGAACGATCGCCGTTGATGTAAAACGCCATCAGATTTCCGCTGGCCGAAAAAGTGGTACCGCGCATTTCGCCACCCGGCAGTTTGGGCAGGATAACCGGCTTTTCTCCAGGGCCTTCGACCACTCTGACGACCGAACTGCCATCCTGATTGACGACGCTGATACGAAAGCGTCCATCCTGCGAAAAGCTGGTGCCCATCACATCCCACTCCGCTTTTTCATGTTCCCTGGTGACGCCGGTCGCCAGATCGTAGGTGCGTATCGAGTTAAATTCGCCACCCGCATTCGAGGCGAAAAACAGACGCCTGGAGGCAGGGTCAAAATTGCTCATGTTGTGGCTGGCGGCACCCACATGTGGCGTAATGTGTTTGGTCTCGTGCGTGACGGTGTTATACAAATATATATCGCTGTCCGAGGTGGTGTTGGTCTTGGAAAGAGCGATCCATTTTCCGTCGTCGCTGATGGTCTCGGGATTCATGCCGCCTTCGGTTTTATACACGAGGGTGCGCGCATAAGTCTTGGCATCGTATTTGTACAGGTCAAAAAATTTCGGGTCGCGCTCATTGCTGACCACATAGAAGGCGCTGCCGTCCGGTAGCCATCCGGCAAAATCGGCTTTCAGCTTGTCGCCCGGAGTCAGGTCTTTTTCAGAGCCATCAAGCTCGCGCACGTACAGATGATTATTTTCGTCGCCGCCCTTATCGCGGGTAAACAGGATACGGTCGTCAGTATAAAAATAGCCGATGCCATAGGTGCTGTCGAGGCTAGATTTGGTCAGTGCCAGTGGCTTGCCGCCCTGGACGGCGATGGTGTAGGCGTTAAAAATGCCCGATTCATTGCTATTAAAAAGAATGTGTTTTTCATCGCGGCTGAACGACGCGCCATTGATGCTGGTGGTCGCCATAAACTGTTCGATGCTATAGCGTTTGTGCAGCTGCCTGGCCTCCTTGGCTACCGGCGCCGCGAGTGCGCTGGCAGTGCCGAAAGCGGCGTGAAGCAACAAGGTGATGGTTGAAATTTGTAGGGCGTGGCGCATCAGACTCATGGGATCTCCTGTTTGGATAATGATTTTTTGAGGTATTTTTTTTACAGCGGGTGAACTGTAACTTGGCATGCTTTGTGTTGCGGTGATGATGCGACCAAGTGCAAATTTGGATGATCGAATGGCAAGTATGCAGTGATTAGCGGTTGTGCTCAAGCTGGCCATGTCAAGGTATTGGCGGATCGAAGTCGCGCTTGCCCGCTTCGCATGCATCGTCAAGCCGTTGATATCAAAATCAAAACGGCCGGTACCGATTCACATTAGAGCGATGTCCCCTTCATTTTCCGGCAGTTGGATTCTGAAGCATATTCTGATCCTGCTCGTCGGTTATCTACCGCACAAACCAGCCTATACGGGCGCAGGTATCATGGGGTGGCACCTGTCATGCAGGCCATCTTAAAACAACACTCAGCATTCGATTAAGGCGACGATGAGACTCTCCAACTTTATTCTTGATAATCTCGAACGCATACTTCGGGAATGGGAGGCATTTGCTGCCAGCCTGGTTCCACCGGATCAAAAAATCAGTAAGGTTCTGCTGCGTGATCATGTCAAGCAAATGCTGGAAGTGATTGCTGCTGATCTCGCCACACCACAAACAGCGCATGAAACCGCTGAAAAATCGAAGGGGCATGTGGACTCGCCTCCTGACGAGCAGACAGCAGCTTCCACTCACGGCACCGAACGTCTGGCGCTGGGCTTTAGCCTGAACGCCGCAATGGCTGAATATAGGGCACTGCGTGCCAGTGTCACAAGGCTATGGCGAGAAAAATTGATCGATCAAGCGCAGGCGGATACCGTGGTTGAGGACCTGATCCGGTTTAATGAGGCGATCGATCAGGCGATCAATGAATCCGTGACGAGCTACTCGTTTGAAAAAGATCAGCAAACGCGCGTGTTCGATACGATTCTATCGTCCTCCCCTGACTTAAGTTTTACCTTTGATCTTGATGGCAGATTCACTTACGCCAACAAGGCGCTGACTGAATTGTTTGAGCTGCCACTCGACGAGATCGTGGGGAAAAATAACGCCGACCTCAAGCTCGCTAGCTCCGCCGTCCTGCAGCGTGAAATCGAGCAAGTCATCAGCACAAAAAAACGATTTCGCGGAGAAATTTCTTATACAAGTTCCGCAGGAAAAAAAGAATTTTATGAATGCATTTTGGTGCCGGTATTTAACAAGCAAGGTGCAGTGGAAGCGACCGCAGGTACAGCGCGCAACGTGACGGAGCGCAAGGCTGCGGAAGATCAAAACTGGCAAAAAGCCAATTACGATCTCTTGACCGGATTAGCCAATCGCCGTCTGTTTAACGATAGGCTGGAACGCGACCTCAAACATGCTGCGCGCACCAGTGCGCAATTAGGATTGTTATTTATCGACCTCGATCATTTTAAGGCCGTCAATGATAACTACGGCCATGACACGGGCGACTTCCTGTTGCGGCTGGCGGCAGACCGCATCCGCTCATGCGTGCGCGAAACCGATACCGTTGCACGACTGGGTGGCGACGAGTTTACGGTGATTCTGCAAGACCTGAATGGCGCCGGGCAGGTAGAGCTGATCGCCGGAAAAATTCTAAAAGAGCTCGACAACTCCTTTCAGATTTTTAATCACAGCGTTCATATTTCCTCCAGCATAGGCATCGCGCTTTTCCCCAAGGATGCGAACGACCCTGATCAGTTGGTCAAGCACGCCGACCAGGCCTTGTATGTCGCCAAAAACGCAGGGCGCAATCAGTTCAGTTTTTACTTGCCAGAAGAGGCCAATACGCTGCGCGTTTGACGAGGGCATTGTGGCTGATGGCTTTCTGACGGGCGTCATCAGGGAGACTTCGGTTAATATGCTGCCTTTCCTCTCTTTAATTTGAAAATAGCCCCATGAAAATTGATAAAGACACTGCCGTCACCCTGCGTTTTACCGTTACTGAAAGCAATGGCACCGTCATTGAAAACGGCAAAACGCCGATCGCCTACCTGCACGGCGGTTATGACAATCTCTTGCCTAAAATAGAAGAGGCGTTGCAAGACCAGGAAGTGGGCTTTAAAGCCACCCTGGATCTGGCGCCGGAAGACGCATTTGGCGTGCGCGATGAAAGTTTGCTGCGCACGATTTCCAAGAAGGATTTTCCCCCTGGTGTCAAAGTGAGCGCATCCATGCAAGGACAGAACGATGCGGGCGAAGAACAAATTTACACCGTACTTAAAATCAAGGGCGATCAGGTCATGCTCGACGGCAATCACCCGCTGGCGGGTAAATCCCTGCGCGTAGGCTTGCAGGTCTTAGGCGTGCGTGCAGCGACGCAAGAAGAAATTACCCATGGCCACGTCCATGGCGATCACGGCCATCAGCACTAAAACAAAATACGGCAGCAATACATGAGTTAATGCAGAGGCTGCCGCTTGCCTTATGGGAGGGTGCGCCGTGCGCACCAATCGGCTATGCCGACTTTGCCGCTTGTCTCATCTGATCCATCTTGGGTTTCATGTAAAAGCCCATAAACAGAGCGATCAGCACGCCAACCGGGATAGACCGGCTAAATGCGATCCACCAGGCGGAAGCAAATGTCGCGTCCCATGGATTGTTGATCATGGTAATCGCCAGGGCCAGCACGCTTTCCATCACGAAAGCGGTCAGTAGCGCCACGATAAGCGTGCGTCCCGCCCGGTGCAGTGAGGTGAAAACCGACTCTATCCATTTATCCAGCGCGCCCAGACTAAGCAAAATCAAGGGAAGAATCACCAGGCTGGTGATGAAACTGCGGATCCATCTTGCCAGGAATAGCTCGCCAAACCCGACATTGGCCCAGGTCATGACTGCGCTTAACATCAAGGCGACCGTAGGAAGGATCAGCAGATCGGGAAGAATTTGGCGCAACACGCCAGGAAAAGTTTTTGGCTTCAGAGTGGAGTTAATTGTTTTCATGCTCGATAAATTGGTTGATAATGTCAACATTGTAGATTATTGGTTGATTATGTCAACTATTATTGCGCCATGACCAAGCTCACCGAGCAAAAAGCAGATCAAGAAACCGGCAATAAAGTCGATCAAGACTATTCCGTTGCTACCTTCGTGGCGTTTATGACCTTGTTTGGCAGCGCGCAACAAGCCTTAAAAAGTCGCATGCAGGAGGAAGCCGAGAAAGGGCTGGGGCCGCTGCATATGCGCGCCCTATGCTTATGCCAGCGCAACCCCGGAAGCACCCAGCAATGGCTGGTACAAGCGATGGGGCGCGACAAGGGGCAGATTGCGCGTCTGATCCGCGAACTCGAAGAGCGCGAATTTCTCACGCGCACCGCAGACGAGCGTGACAAGCGGGTATGGCGATTGGCTGTTACCGCGGAAGGTGACGAGAAGTGCCAATGGTTCTCGGTGATCGAGGCGCAATTGGCCAACGACCTGTTTGCAGGGCTAGGCGCCAAAGCGTGCCAGCAGCTGGAACATACCTTAAACCAGCTTCGCGCGCGGATTACCGTCGAGGCCGAAAGCTAAAGTTCGCCTACCGAGACCAGAGGTACTCACAAAGAGTACCTTGCACGAACTACGACAAACCACAATAAACGAGTCAACCCGGCGCGACGCCAGCACGTTCTTTTACTATCTTGCTCCTTTTCTTGATGGAAAATACCATGCGTAAAATCGCTCTCATTCTTTCTCTTGTTGCGCTCAGCCAGCTGACAGGTTGCGTTGCCCATCGTTATTACGCTGACGCCCCGGCTCGTACTGATAACGGCTACAACCAACCATATCCGGCGCAATACCCCACGCAATATCAAGACCGATACGCTTATCAACAGCCACAGCAAGTTCAACAGCCGCCAAATACCTACCGTAGCGACTACCAGGGCAATGATCAACAAGCCCAAGGCAACTTCGCCCAGATCATCGACATCCGCCGCATCAGCGAGGCCACCCGCAGCAATGGCGGCGGCGCGGTCATAGGCGCGATCATCGGCGGCATTATAGGCAATCAGCTGGGCCGTAACGACGGGCATGGCGCCAGCCACAGTTATGGGCACGGCCGTGGCCGCGACAGGGGTTACAGCAGCAACGGCAACAGGGACGCCGCAACCCTGGGCGGGGCGATAGTTGGTGGCGTCATCGGCAATGAGGTAGAGCGCACATCGACAGAACAAAGGATCAGGACTGAAATCACGCTACGTTTTTCCAATGGGCAAACACAGACGGTACCTGTGGATAATCCGGGCAATTTCAGATCGGGTGACTGGGTACGGGTAGGGTTTCAGGCTGGACGCTGGGTCATCTACTAAATCAAAAAAGTGCTGCATCCACGTTAATTCAAGAAGATGCAGCACTTTTTTTTTTGCGGTAGGGTGCGCCGTGCGCACCGCACGAAAGTTACACGCAAGGCTTGTCGGTCGCTTTAGCGCATGAACTTGCCATCTTTACCGATCACGGTCAGATCGACAAAGTGAGAGCCGTTGTGGTTCGTTGGGCTAAACTTAACCTGGAAGCCGCCTGCATCGTAATTCGACATGGTTTCCAGGCTACGCACAAAACTCTCGCGTGTCAGGTTGCCGCCGGTACGTTTCAAGCCTTCTACAAAGACCTTGGCCGCAATAAATCCTTCAAGGCTGACATAACCCGCTTCTCTGCCTGGCTTATTCAGGTAAAAGTTTTTGTACTCCTTGATGACCGGATTAACGTCATCCCAGGGCGTAGGCACCACTTGCGAGATCATCACCCCGCGGCCTTCCTTGCCAAGCTCTTTTGATAAGGCCTGGCTGCCGACGAAAGAGATATTCCAGAAAATCGGTGCGCCGATGGGATCTTTCAGCATCTCTTTAATAAAAGCGGCGCAGGATTTATAGGCCGAGATCATGATGATGGCCTGCGGTTTGGCGATTTTCATCTGGGCGATGGCTTGGGCCACATCAACGCTGTTACGCTCGACGGTAGCCACGCCGATGACTTCGATATTGCGCTTTTTCAGCGCGCGGGTGACGCCTTCCAGCCCGGTTTTTCCATAGGCGTCGTTTTGATAAAACACCGCGATGCGCGAGATCGACAAGGTTGTGATGTGCTGAACGATTCTTTCCGTTTCTTCAAAATAGCTGGCACGTATGTTGAACACATTGCGGTTAAATGGCTCACGCAAGGATTGGGCGCCCGTGAAGGCGGCAAAAAACGGGATCTCTGCTTTCGTCGCCAATGGCAAGGCCGCATTTGAGGTCGGGGTGCCCACATAGCCAAATAAAGAGAATACGCCTTCGACATCGATCAACTGTTTGGTATTTGATGTCGCGCGATCTGCTTCGTAGCCGTCATCCAGCGTTTTTAAGACGATCTGACGGCCTGCGACACCGCCCTGGGCATTCACATGATCAAAATAGGCCTGCGCGCCATCGCGCATTTCGGTACCCAATTGCTGTGCGGGGCCCGATAGCGCTGCGGATTGCCCGATCAGGATGGATTTGCCGCTTACGCCGGTTTCAGCATGGACGAGCGTACTCAAGAGCAAAATCAGGCCAGTGAGCAGTAGGGAGTTAGTTTTCATGATGGCGCTTTGTAATTAAAAATAAAGTAAGCAAATAAGCAGTAAATGCAGGCATCTTTGGCTGGCGAATGAAGGATAACCTGCGGAAAAAACTTCCTTATTGCTACAAATTGAGACGCTGATTCTATGGACTATATATGACAGGCAGCTGACAAACCAGAAATCAATGGAAAAGTGGAAAAGAGTGGAAAAAGTTAGCGTCATTAAATAAAGCGATGCGCACCCTACGAGGTCACATGCTAGGTTCGCCTTGATTTATAGGTCGAGGGAGAGATCTTACGGCCTGATATTGACCTCGGCCTCTGGCCACATGTCAGGGAGAACTACTTCACTTACCCCCTTGTTTCTTGACTTGAATATAGCCGCCGATAAACCAACTCCCACCCAAGGCCAAGCCAATCTTCACAAAACCTTCACGGCTTCTTCAAGCAAGCGGGCTACCGCGTGGATAAAATTTCCCATAGCGGATCGGGTTTTCCGGTCGCGAGCAGAAACCCTCTTAACCCGGAAGGAGCGCATCATGATCCAAACACTCTATCAGCGTCTCGGAGAAGCCAAAGGCATCAGTCAGCTTGTGGACGATGTCATGGCCGCCCATCTCGCCAATCCACTCATCAAGACACGTTTTGAAAATATCAAGGATCTTGATCGCGCCAAACGGATGGCCCGTGAATTTTTCGGCGCAGGTTCTGGTGGCCCCGAGCCTTATACCGGTAAGGACATGGTGGCGGCGCATAAAGGAATGAACATCAGCGAGCAGGAATATCTGGCGGCAACGGATGATATTCTCGGTGCCATGGATAAAAATAAACACGACGAAGAAACGAAAAAAGACGTGCTCGCCATTATTTACTCGCTGAAAAATCACATCATGCGGATGTAAATTTGAACGTGAATGGGGTGAATGTACGCCCGCCGAGCTGCGGCTATCACATGTGTGATCACGTCATGTCGATGAGGCGGGCACCCTGGCGAAATAATGTCGCGCCTTGCGCATCAAAGCGGAAGGCTTGGATAAAATTATCTACGTTGTACTGCGGTTGTATCTTGCGAATTGCCGTAGCAAAGGCGCGCGCTTCCTTGAGTGAGCCCGCCAACGCCAGGCTATACGCAGCAACAGCGAGAATGTGGGTGTGTGCGTTAGGGCGGGCCGCTGCCTTAACGGCCCAGTCTGCGGCTTCGCTGAACTGCCCCAGACGTACGTGTGCAATGGCACGGGCCCCCAGCATGCCAAACAGCAGCGGGTCGAAAGGACTGAGAAGGCGGGAATGATCGGACGCCAGGATGGCCGTATGCGGATCCCCCGTTTGGGAATGGACAAATGCCAGCGTGTAGTGTCCCAAGGCAAAACTCGGGCTCAGGTCGATTGTCTGCCCCAGTTCACTGACCGACTGCGTATGATCGCCGCGCAGCCAGAGTGCACGGCCCATCGCCAGGTGCGCTGCGGGATTGCGCTCATCGACCTCCAGGCTTTGGCTGGCGGTTTTAAAGGCCAGATTAATTTGTATTTCACGCGGTGCCCAGCCCTGAAAGGCGTTCTGGAAATGTGTGAAAGACAGCCCGGTGTAGGCACGCGAAAAGGTCGGATCGAGCCGCACTGCCATGTCGAAAAAGTGCTGCGCCTGCAGGTTGTCTTCCTGGTTGAAGCGATACATGTGCCACAAGCCGCGGTGGTACGCTTCCCACGCATCAAGCGAATCGGGCGGGCGCAGGATGGCCCGATTGCGCTCGGTCATCTCGACTTCGCTGGCAACGGAAGCAACGATCTTGCTGCCGATCTGGTTCAGGACCAGCAGAGCATCGTCCAGTGCCTCGCAGAAATCCTCTACCCAGACGAGGCGGCGTGTGCATGTCTCGGCCAGCTCAACGGTTAAACTCAGCCGCCCATCTACCAGGCGCATAGCTCCGCTCACCACATAGTCAACCTGTAATAGCCGGCCGGCGTCATGCGCCTCCATGCGGCGCACGTTCGGCGCAAACACGCTGCCCTGTGCGATGACAAACAGGCTGCGCATTTGAGCCAATTGGAAGATGACGTCGTGGACTAATGCGTCCGCGATGCCGGCGCGGGTCTCGGTGAGCGCTGACAGATCAGCAAACGGCATGACCGCAATGGAGGCACGGCGCGGCCCCGCAGTAACGGTCTCGGCCAAGCCGGCCGCCGGCGTCATCATGGCGGCCATCTTGGGCTCGGCAACTTCTAAGGTTTGTGGCGCGGCGACAAAACGGTAGCCACGATGCCGGATGGTGGCGATGCAATTCTGCGCGTCCCCGCTGTCACCTAGCGCCTGCCTTGCCGCCTTGATGCAACTTCTCAAGCTCGACTCGGTTACCACTTTGCCAGCCCATAAAGTATCGAGCAACTCCTGCTGGCTGACGATGCGGTCGCGGTGTTGTGCCAGATAAACGATCAGGTCGAACACTTGCGGCTCGACATGGCTCACCTGCTTGCCGACCCGCAATGTGAACAAGCTGGTATCGATCTCGACATCCCTAAAGGTCAGCAACACTAGCCACTCCTTGAAAAGAATAAAGACATGCCTCATGGAAATGCAAGCATCTTCACAAGCATCAGTTTCATTACCATCGGTGCGAAAACAGCACACGAATTACAGGTGAAATTAAAGCGCTGCTGAAGACTTTAGTTGAGGCTTGGCTTGTGCGCCCAATTTTTCATACTCAGCAATCACCTGCGCGCCAAACAACACCAGCAAAGCGGCAAATTCCAAACCCAGCATGGCCAGAATGGCGGTAGTGAGCGAGCCATACACCACCGTCGCTTGCGAGATGGTGGTGAAATACCACACCAGCAGATGGCGTGTAATTTCCCATAATATGGTCGCGCTAATTCCACCCAGCAATGCGTGTTTCATCGATAAACGACCGACAGGCATCACGATATAAATGGCGGTGAGAATACCCACCTCACCAGCTACCCCAAGCAAATACAGTAGGGCACTGGAGACGCGCTCCAGCGATAAAGTGCGATGAAGAATGTGCACGCTCTGATCACCCATGACGTTAAGCGCGCTGGCGACTATTGTGATGACCAACAAGCCGGCAGCCAGGCTCGCCATGCACAAATACGGCAAGACTATTGACAGTAAAGGGTGGCGTGGGCGGTGCACAATCCGGTGCTCAAAAATCACCGCCATGGCGTTTTCCAAGCCGGAAAACGCCAGCGAACTGAAGAACATCATGCTAGCCAACATCACCCAGCTTAATACTTCGCGGTGTTGCAGAAAGTTGGCGAGCTCTGTGACCAAGGCTTTGGATTGGCCGGGCACCAGCCATTCCAGATAGTCGCCCACGGTTTGCAATAGCTCCGGCTGCGGAATGAAGTGCGACAAGGTCAGCACTATCAAAATCAGCAGCGGTACGATAGAGAGCAGGGCGTTATACGCCAGCGCACCAGCCAACAGCAAGCCTTGATTGGCGCGAAAGGCTTTGAATGTGTGCCAGGCAAAATCCAGCGGGTGGAACACCACCTGGCTCACTTGCGGCCCAATCAGTTGTTCGGCCTTGTCTTTGCCCTTGATTAATATTTCGGGGATTTCGGGTGTGTGCATAGGTTTTAATCAAAACGTCGCAATGCGAAATGAGGGGTTGGTAACAAACAAAGTGGATAGCAGCGCTTAATTAAAATTCGATGCTAACTCCGATAGGGCGTAGGTTGGGCCGCGCCTCATCAGCCCAATCGCGCTGAAGCATCAGCCGCGTCGCGCCGCCTCTATCGCTGCAATGTCGATCTTTCTCATCGTCATCATCGCTTCGAATGTGCGTTTGACCGCTGCGGCGTCGGCATCTGCCAGCGCATCGGTGAGGGCGCGTGGGGTGATCTGCCAAGATAGCCCCCAGCGGTCCTTGCACCAGCCACACTCGCTTTCCTGGCCGCCATTTTTGACGATGGCGTTCCACAAGCGGTCGGTTTCAGCCTGGTCGTCGGTCGCGATCTGAAACGAGAACGCCTCGCTGTGCTTGAACTGCGGGCCGCCATTGAGCCCGATGCAGGGGATGCCGGCGACGGTGAACTCGACCGTGAGGACATCGCCTTGTTTGCCGTCGGGATAGTCGCCCGGTGCGTGGAAGATCGCGCCAACCGCGCTGTCGGGGAAAGTCTCGGCATAGAATTTTGCGGCATCGGCGGCGGTGCCGTCGTACCACAGACAGATTGTGTTCTTGCTGGTCATATCGTTTCTCCTGAAGAGTTGAAGATCTCAAGGTCGACTACTGTCGAACTTGGGTTTTGCATTCCACTCTCTTTACGATGAGAGGGCTTCAATTGTACTAGTCGCGGGTACTTCCGTCTGTCGAACTGTGCTGAGTTGGCCGTGGAGATTTTTAATACCGGCGGCCTAAAGTTCCAACTGCAACACTTCTGTATACTTTTAAAAAGCCAGGAGTGAACAATGAGCTACACGCATCTAACAGAAGTAGAACGAGAATTCATAGCAAGACATTTACAAGAGAAGCAAAGCAGGCGAGAGATAGCCAGGAGACTGGGACGCCATGTATCGTCGATCTGCAGAGAGATAAAAAGAAGCGGCGATGAGCATGGTCACTACAGACCGATTCACGCGCACCAAAGAGCGCACCAGAAACGTCGTATCGCCAGAAGGCCGCGCAAATTAGCCTCTCGCTATGCAGAAGGACTATGGGCTAAAGTCAGGTACAAATTAGAGCGTGCCTGGTCGCCCAACCAGATTTCTTTATGGCTGCAACGCGCATTTCCAGATACCCCGGGTTACCAAGTGTCACATACAACGATCTATCACCATATCTACCTGCTGCCCAAGGGCGAGCTGAAACGTCAGATTGTGAGCAACTTGCGGCAGGAAGGCAAGAAACGCAAAAGCAGTACGCAAGGCAATGGCAAGAGCTGGATTAAAGACTTCATTCACGCCCGTCCGGAAGAGGTGGAATTACGGATACGTCTGGGCCATTTTGAGGGGGATTTACTGCTGGGTAGCATCGATTCACCAGGCGCCGTTGGCGTCCTCTATGAACGGACCAGTCGCCGTGTCAGCCTGATTAAACTAGAGAGGCGTGACGCGTACTCTGCCTATCAGGGTTTCGCCAACGTCTTGCGCAGGATGCCCGTTGGGGTCTGTCTGACGATGACTTACGATCAA
>JAUSNO010000017.1 GCA_030645915.1 Undibacterium sp. | reverse complement strand
CTGGCCTGTCGGTGTCCCCTGTCAACGCTTCGCCACACGCCTCGCGACGTGTAACGCATGACTCGGGGTCAGAGTGATTCGCCTATCTTCCCTGTATTGAACTTCCATCAACTACAATCTGCCAGCTTTTGCTGGCGCACTAACTATTCATTTTTCAAATGGAACTCTTCCATTGTTGTTAAGCCTATCAGAAGAAGCTAGAACAAACTTGTATAGAAATATTACCGACGAAGGTGGATTTATTTGTGTTGAGTCGCTCGAAAATCAAATGGTCTTTATTCGACGTTCAGCAATCGCCGACATATATTTCTCAAGTGATGCATATGATGACTACGGCCCAGAAGTCTATGAACAAAGTCTTGGTTTATTACCAGACGATTCTTTTTGGAGAGTTGTTGAATTTTCCGACTGCTTGGACGCCATTGAGGATGATATCGATAAAATTTTCATCGATGAGGTGATCTCGAAAATTTTATTAAGTGAAGTGGATCTTGCTAAACTAAAGTCTAGTCAAGACCTTTCAGACCAAGAATTAAATCAAATAAAAGAAGATGCGGACAAACTAAACCAGAGATTTATCAATAGAGCACAAAACATTTCATGGCAACTTTCTTCAGGCAAGCAACGTTCTGAAAATGTAAACGAAAATCGCTTGATCTATGACGTTTTTGGTACTTTCAAATTTGAAAACCTTGACCCTATTATTTGTCTGCCTGTTGAAGACTATCACAGAACCATTTTTATCAATACATCTGTTGTTGACTACATTTCCATTCCAGCCCATAAATTTCGTGATGGCGAAATTGAATGTTTAGAAAACGAAATAGATAGATCTGAGCGTAAATAATTTCAATATGAAGTTTCCTATGTTAACCATTCATTTAATAGAAAATTAGCAGAGTTCGTTATCTGATGTATACCAAGCAGATACGTTCTAAAAGACCTACTGAAGTTACATGACTTCTCTCTATTGGAAAATCGCTGCCTCACACATAAACACGCAGTAGTAAGAGCAATTGAATAACATTAATTTACAAATCTTAGTCTTTATCAACCAAAAATTAAGATTGGAGGACATATGACGCCAGATTCTATAGAAAAAGCGTTAGCACGAGACGAGTATCCAATTGAACTGTTAAATGCAATTTCAAGCGACTACTTTACTTGGGAGCCACATCGTGCCCGAAAATCGCACATTGACGAGTTCGGTGATGAGATAAAACCAGGGGACACATATTATTCTCGTGCATTGACACCTGCGTTCGAGCAAAGTACAAAAATTTCTTCTCACTCAATGCATATAGTACTAAAAGTTGTGTTTGAACAAAATCAAATGGGCATTTCCCTTGCGAAACATTTTATAAAAAAAGCAAATGATCGTCTGATGAATACCTTTGCCGAAATGAATGAAGACGGGGTCAAACAAGCGCCATTGACGCATGACAGCAGCTCAAAAAGCGATTCCCCCTAAAATTACTAAGCGCTAGGCCCGCCACGCAATTCCCATGCGGCCTACAGGCCAGGCAGGCTGGAAACCCGCATGGATAGTGCGCTCCGCCTAGTGCGTGCTGGGCATGTCCATTTCTAAATTTTTACGTCTTTACTACTCTGCCTTCAGTAAAACTCAGCTTACCAAAGGCGATCAACTGCGTGACCTGTAGCGCTTCTGATGCGGGTACGGGATTGGCTTGGCCGTGCAGGATGGCGTCGCGCATCGCTACATAAAAGCGGGCGTAGTCGCCCTGCTCGCTCACCACTGCGGACTGCTGCATCCAGCTTGCGCGCAGCAAATCTAGCTGGCCCGGCTGGGTGTCTATGCCCCAGTTTTCATCGCCCGGACGTACGCCGATTTTAAGCGCATCTTCCTGCGGATCGAGCCCGTATTTGGTAAAACTGCCCTGTGTGCCATGTATCGCGAAGCGCGGTCCCTGATGGGCGACCAGGGCGCTGCCATGCAGGATAACGCGCAGATTGTCGTAACGCAGGATGGCGTGAAACCAGTCGTCGGCGAGCGCGTTGTCGCGCTGCATTGCCATATCAAGCGAGATGGTTTGCGGCATGCCGAACAGGCATAGCGCCTGATCGAGCAAATGCGGGCCGAGGTCATACCAGAGCCCGCTGCCGGGACCGCCCGCTTCGCGCCAGCGCTTGCGCACTTCTGGCCGGTAACGATCAAAGTGCGATTCAAGATGCGTAACTCTGCCTAAGACACCAGACGCCAGTAATTTTTGCACAGTCAGAAAATCGGCATCCCAGCGCCTGTTATGAAAAACGGATAGCACACGTTGTGCGGCATCGGCGCGGGCGATCAGATCGAGCGCATCGGCGACGTTCAATGTGAACGGTTTATCCACCACCACGTGTTTACCCGCGGCCAACGCCTGCGCTGCCAGCGCGTGGTGCGTGTCATTGGGTGTGGGGATGATGACCAGATCAATGTCGTCGCGCGCGAACAGCGCCTGAGGCGATTCGCACACCGTGACATGCGGTAAGGCAGCATGCACCTTGCTGGCGTCGCTGCTGGCAATGGCAAGCAGCTCTATGCCGGGAACTGAAGAAATAAGCGGTGCATGGAAGGTGGCCGTCGCGTAGCCGTAGCCAACGATACCGACCTTGAGTATTTGTGTCATGTGCAGGTTTTCTATAAAGCGTGCCGGATCAATCTGGCTCCGCAGTATAAAACATCGGGCTAGCTAATGCAGCTCAACGCTCTGTTTCCGTACTACGGTCGTCTCTGCGCATCAATAAAATCACGATACCAAAATGCGCTTTCTTTCATGGTGCGCTGCTGGGTGTCGTAATCAACGTAGATCAAGCCGAAGCGTTTGGCGTAGCCTGAATTCCATTCAAAATTATCCATCAGGCTCCAGTAAAAATAGCCCCGGATATCTACCCCTTGTTCGATGGCGAACGCCACGGCGGCCAGGTGTCTACGCAAATAATCGATGCGTATCTGGTCGTCGATTTTGGCGTCTTCCACTTTATCTGCCGAGGCCATGCCGTTTTCGGTGATGTAAATTGGCGGCAAATTGAATTCCTGGTATTCCTGGTGCAAAGCCAGCAAGAGATCACTCAAGCCTTGTGGATAAATCTCCCATCCCATGTCGGTAAAACCTAATTTTCCTTCCGGCTTTTTCGGTGGATTGTCGGTACTGACGAAAGCGCGCACATAGTAATTCACCCCCAGAAAATCCAGTGGTTGATGAATGATACTTAAGTCGTTTTCCAACACGGTAAAAAGGCCTTGATCCATTCTGTCTAATGCCAGCTGTGGATAAGCGCCTTTGAAAATGGGGTCCATGAACCATTGCACTGATCTGGCGTATTCCCATTTTGCCTCTGCCACATCTGCTGGCGAGTCAGTGGCGGGCACTGCCGTCCATTGGTTGAGTACGATGCCAAGTTTTGCCGGTGTATTGAGGGCACGCATGGCCGTCATTGCCAGACCGTGCGACAGTAGCAGATGATGCGAGACTTGCAGCGCTGCGACCGGGTCAATCACACCTGGTGCAAACTGCCCGTTGCCGTAGCCCAGATTTGCCGTGCACCAAGGCTCATTGTGGGTGGCAATGCTGGCCAGGCGTGAACCAAAGCGGCGCGCTATTTCTGCCGCATAGGCCGCAAAATGACTTGCTGTCTCACGGTTAAGCCAGCCACCTTGGTCCTGCAGGCCTTGCGGCAAATCCCAATGATACAGCGTCAGATGCGCGGCTATGTTTTTCTCCGCCAGTTTATCCAGCAGGCGCGAATAAAAATCAAAACCTTTTTCGTTCCATGCGCCGTAACCATCTGGCTGTACGCGTGACCATGAGACTGAAAAACGGTAGGCATTGACGTTGAGCGTAACAAGATTTTCTACGTCTTCTGCATATCGGTGGTAATGATCGCAAGCGTCGTCACCGTTACTGCCGTCAATAATCTTGCCATCGGTATGGGTAAAGGTGTCCCAGATCGAAGGGCCCCGCCCATCCACTGCCGCTGCGCCTTCGATCTGATAGGCGCTGGTCGCCACGCCCCAGGTAAAATCGTCAGAAAATTGTGGCGCGGGTGATGTGGGTGTCTGATTTATCATGAGAAAAAATTGTGGTGACGAACAGTTGTGAGCATTGCATTGGCTTTGATCACAGCCTCGCGCTGGTCGTTAAAGATGGCACCGATCTATGCAGGTTTGCTGTACATGCCGGCATACTTCAGGCCGAAAAACAGGATGAAGGTATAGCAGGCGGCAGGGATAAAGAATGACCATTGCAAGCCGATCATGTCAGCCATAAAACCCTGTGCAAATGGCACGATGGCACCACCCACGATCGCCATGCACAACACGCCAGAACCTTGGCCGGTGAACTTGCCGAGTTGATTGAGCGCCATGCTGAAAATGGTAGGAAACATGATCGAATTACATAAACCTACGGCAATAATCGCCCACATCGCCACCTGCCCGTGACTAAAAATCGCAGTCAATATGAGCAGGATTGAGCACGCAGCATTGAAAGCCAGCGCTTTACCGGGGCTAACGAAACGCATCACGGCAAAACCGATGAAGCGCCCTACCATCGCGCCGCCCCAATAAAAACTGACGTAATAAGAAGCGGCGGCAGGTGAAAGGCTGGCGATATTGCTCTCACCCAGAAAGTTAATAAGAAAGCTGCCGATGCTGACCTCGCCGCCGACGTACAAGAAAATACCAATCGCGCCAAGCACCAGATGCCGATGCGCGAACACCGATGTGGTGCTGGCGGCACTGCTTGCCTCATCAACATGACTGATCTTGGGCAAGCGTGCAAACGCGAACAGCACTGCCAGGGTCAGTAATGCCGCAGCAAGTGCCAGATACGGGCCTTGTACCGATGCTGCTTCTTTGGCGCGATACAGCAGCTGCTCTGCCGCTGGCAACTGATCAAATTGCACGGCAGTCAAGACGCCTCCGGAAAGAATCAGGATACCGCCCAGTGCGGGCGCAATGGTGGTGCCCAACGAGTTAAATGCCTGAGTTAAGGTAAGCCGGCTTGACGCCGTTTTGGCGTCGCCCAGCACGGTGACGTATGGGTTGGCGGCTACCTGCAAGATCGTGATGCCGGAAGCAAGCACAAAAAATGCCAGAAGAAACACCGAATAGCCACTGACGGAAGCCGGATAAAACAAGGCACAACCGGCAGCTGCGATGATGAGCCCGGTGACCGCACCGCGCTGGTAGCCGATACGCTTAATCAACATGCCGGCAGGTAAGGAGACAATAAAATAAGCCCCGAAAAAACAGAACTGCACCAGCATCGCCTGCACATAGGTCAGCGTATAAATCGCCTTCAAATGTGGGATCAGCACATCGTTAAGGGAAGTGAGCAAGCCCCACATGAAGAACAGTATCGTAACGATAATGAGCGGCGTCGTGGTACTCCCGTTCATGCTGCCGCTGGCATCGCTATGCAGCATTGATGTTGATTGTGAAATATTAGCCATGCTTGGTCTCCCGATTTTTTAATTGGTTTGCTACTGCCTGGTTCTATGCTGAGGTCGTTTATTTCAACTCTTCGCAGTTCAATGCATCTTTATCTTTCGCCGCGCCAGCAATAATCTCTATGCTGCCAAAAGCGGCAACAAAGCTGGCGTCAGTGCTGACGCTGAATGGCGTTTTCACTTTATTGAGATCGGCACCTTTGGCGACAAAACAGGCCAAAGGAATTTTAACGGTATGACTGGACGCGCCGGCAAGACGCTTGAACACCGCCGTCATATCCAGGGCAGCGGTACAGCCATCGCCGCATTCCATCGCCATGCTGACTTTGCTTTTCGGCGAGACAGTGACCATGGTGTCAAATTGCAAGACACCGTCCGTAACCAGATTGGCAGCTAAAGCGGATGGAAAAGCTGCCTGTGCTTCGATGCGGCCCAGGCCCGTCCAGCTCACACGTTTGGCCTCTTTTTTATTGTCGAAAGTCTGCGTATCTACCTTCACTGCGGATAGCTCACTGCTGCCCAGCGTATCTGCACCCAGCATCACTTTGCGCGTTCCGCTGGTGACAACCAAGGGATAACTGGTGCGATCAGACTGAGTGAATATTGCCAATGATGCGGCAACCGAGCAAGTGGCAGTCGCTCCATCCAGATCGAGTTGTGCCAACGGAGATTGACTGCCGTACTTCAATCCATAACCCAAAGCGAACAGGCGCTGATTCGGCGTGCTGCTGACCGGCCCGCTTGGGCACGCCACTTTTGGCCAGGAGAATGCGAGCCTGCCAGAAAAATGGTGATTGATTTTGCCGTTATTCTTTTTAAAGAGCACATCAGATACGCCTTTGCCTTCCGATCCGGGCAGCCATGCTGCGACAAAACTATCGGATAGATTGAGCAAATCGTTGACGTACAAGGCACGGCCAGCGACCATCAGCGTCACCACTGGTTTGCCTTTGCCGGAGACTGCCCGCAATACCGCCAGGTCTTCAGGGTGACGGCTACTATGACTCAGGCTGCTGGCGGGTGCAATATCGCCAAAGCCTTCGGCATACGGCGTTTCGCCAATGACCGCAATCACGGCATCAAAAGCGTTGACATCAATGCCCGCTGCCGTCGCGCTGTACGTCACGTTAGCGGCACCTGCTGCCTCGATGATGCCGGCCAACAGTGTGTCGCCAGTAGAAAAATCACTGTTCTTGTTTTCAGTACCCTGCCAGGTCAACGACCAGCCGCCAGACTGGTTGGACATATTGTCGGCACTCTTGCCCACCACCAGAATTTTTTTGCCTCGTGACAGGGGTAATACACCAGCGTTATTTTTCAGCAGCACCAAAGATTCGCGCACAGCCTGGCGTGCCAGATCACGTGACTGCAGGGCATCCTGTTTACCCGCATACGCATTGTCAGAAGGTTTTTTGCCGAACAGGCCTGCCCGCAGTTTGACCCGCAAAATCCGCGTCACAGCATCGTCGATACGCGCCATGGCAATTTGCCCGTCCTGCACTTGGGCGATGGTATTGGCGATGAACGACTTCCAGTTATCCGGCACCATCACCATATCGATACCGGCATTGATCGCCTGCGCGCAACTGTCGTTACTGCAACCCGGCACTTCAGCAATGCCATCCCAGTCCGACACCACAAAGCCATCAAAGCCCATCCCGGTCTTTAGCGCATCGGTCAGCAGCGCTTTGCTACCATGCATTTTGCCGTAGTCAAGCTTGGCTTCTACATCATTCCAGCTATTGTAGGAAGCCATTACCGTTTGCGCACCTGCGGCAAAAGCGCCGTAATATCCCTGCCCATGCTGGTTAATCATTTGCGCCAGACTCGCCTTATTGACCCCGCGATCCTTGCCCTGATCAGTACCGCCATCGCCAATGAAATGCTTGGCGGTAGCAACGACGTTGGCATCATGCTTAAAACTTCCCTGCAAGCCGGTGACATAGGCAGCACCGTACTCCCTGACCAGCTTGCCATCCTCAGAAAAACTCTCGTAAGCACGGCCCCAACGGGCATCGCGCCCTACCGCCAAGGTGGGCGCAAAGACCCAGCTGATGCCTGTCGCTCGTACCGCCTTACCTACCTCGGCAGCCATCTTGCCGACCAGCTTGGGATTATGTGCTGCGCCCAAACCAATATTGTGCGGGAACAGTGTCGCGCCATGCACGTTACTATTGCCATGAATCGCATCAATACCCCAGATCACCGGAACCTGGATAGGCATATCGGTCGACATCGATGCATCGTAATACTGATCCGCCAACGCCACCCAGTCTGCCGCGGTGGCATATTTATTCGCTTGCGGCCAGCTACCGCCTCCATTGAGGATAGAACCTATGTAATATTTTTTAACATCGGCTGGCGTCGCAAACTTGATTTCTGGCTGCGTCATCTGGCCAATTTTTTGTTGCAGGCTCATGCCGCCAAGAATCTTGCCGATGCGCGCCTCGATCTCCGGATCTTTGGCAATGGCACTTTTTACATGCGGCCAATCGGCCAATGGGGCTGTTGCTGCCACGGCTGCTCCACTCAACAGCATCAAGGCGGCAAGGTAAGGGGCACGGGAAAAATAATTTTTAGGAATCATGGGATTAATCATTGTTTGTGGTGTGTCGCAACAGTTTTTAAGTACGCTAGTTTTACCAATATTGCTTTTTTTATTCAGTATCGAGATGAAACACAGCTACTTTCCGGGAAGCCTTTGCATCTACAATTGGAAACGTTCCCAAAACAATCAAGCGAATGATGAATGCTGCCATTTTTTTTGTCAACAGATACTTGATGAACGCAAAAATGACTTGAATAGAGAGTCGTTTTCATTTCTGTTCTTGCAAAAAAGAGGCATACCAATGTCCACTGCTTTTTACTGTGCGTTTCTGGGTCTTAAAATCGACGTAGACCATGCCAAATCGTCGACGGTAGCCCTCCGCCCATTCAAAATTATCCATCAGGCTCCAGGCGAAATATCCTTTAACCAATACGCCCTGCGCTATCACATCGCGCAATACTGCCAGGTGTCGGATGAAGTAATTTCGCCGCTCAAGATCGTTGATACTGCCATCGCCTTCAACTTTATCCTCATACGTAGAACCGTTCTCAGTGAGATAAATGGGGGCGTGCTGGTAATCATGCGCTATGCGTTGCAGTAAAGTGGCCAAACTTTCAGGCGCCACCTCCCAGCCGAAGGCGGTTCGTTCGCGGTTAGGCATAACGATCACTTGTGTCTGCAGCGGCATTGCCGCCGGGGCATTGGCAATGACTTCCGGAAAGTAATAATTCACACCGAGAAAATCAGTTGGCGTCGCAATGACATCGAGGTCACCTACACCGACAACAGGGACATCGGAGCCGCACAGTTGCCAGACATCTTGCGGATAGCCGCGCCCATGCAAGGGATCTAAAAACCAACGATTGCGCAAGCCATCGTGGCGCACCATGGCGTCGACATCCGCTTGCTGCTCTGATGCTGCCTGCAGCGGGTGCAGGCTCAAGGCGATGCCGACCTTGGCATCCGGCACGTTGGCCTTGATCGCGGGAATCGCCAGTCCGTGCGACAACAAAACATGATGACAAACCTGCAGCGCGATTTTCAAGTTCTTAATACCGGGCGCATGCACACCATCCAGATTGCCGTGCATGGCAGTACACCAGGGCTCATTGTGGGTGATCCAGTTTTTGACGCGATCACCAAGATGGTGGCTCATCACATGGGCAAATTCGACAAATTGTGCAACGGTCTCGCGCTGATTCCAGCCACCCTGATCCTGCAGACTTTGTGGCAGATCCCAGTGGTACAGCGTAGCCCAGGGCTCAAGACCGCGTTCCAGCATGCCATCGACAAGACGTGAATAAAAATCGAGTCCTTTTTGATTGGCCCTGCCACCGGATGCAGAAAAAATACGTGGCCATGCGATGGAAAAACGGTAGGCATTTAATCCAAGTGCGCGCCCCAGATCAAGATCCTCCGGCCAGCGATGATAATGATCGCAAGCGATCTTGCCGGTTGACCCGTCACTGATATGGCCAGGCTGGGCGGAAAAGCGATCCCAGATTGATTCCACCCTTCCATCGACATCGGTGGCGCCCTCGATCTGATAAGACGATGTGGAACAACCCCACAGAAAATCTTTCGAAAAGTCACTGCGCGCCAGGTCTGGCAAAGGAATGGACAAGAGATTGGTATCAATTTTTTTCATGATTTTTTACTTAACGGGAGCAAACGGGTCAGGTGCTGTCGTGCTGTTCATCCACTTCATCACTTCCTGCTGCGGTTCGTAGCTTGCGCTTCCGTATAGCCTGAACAAATTTTCAATTTCACTTAAAGACGCAGTGGAGAAGTCAAGCGCAGGTACTTTACTTGTGCTGGCATTGGTCACCAGGCCCCAGGTGCCGCTACCCTGGCCACCGGCGTTCGTGATAATTTTGTAGGTCCAGCTGGTGGTGGCCCAGCCATAGCTGGCGTAGGTATCGTAAGTTGCGCGTGTGATCTGGCCGCCTAATTCGGCCCCCAAACCCGCCCACGGTTGAAATTCACCGATGAAGAAAGCGGTATTTAATGCCGTCAACCGTGCGTTCCATTCACACACACCGCCCTTGCCTGTCGATCCGCAACGGAGCCAGTCGCGATGTACCTCAAGACCAGTCTGCCCCCAGCCGAACATGCCGGGATAAAAGTGCATTTCGAACGCGACATTTTGCATTCCCTGCTCGGCCGGTTTGCCGTAGCCGTTGATGCCGCTGTTATGGCCGGGCAAAATGATTACGTGATTGCGGTCAATTGCGCGCACCGCCTGATACAATTTCTTGACCACCGTAGCGAGTGTTGCTTCGCTACTCCCCCAAGGTTCGTTGAGCAAACTGTACCCGGCAACTGCGATGCGATTTTGATAGCGTTCAGCGATTTGCTCCCATAGCCATATCGTGCGATCCTGATATTCAGGGGTGCTCCAGTACAGGTTTTTCCCCGCGCAACCGCTGTGATGTTCCCATCCCTGACTGCCGGCAGCGCCATGTAAATCAAGGATGACATACATACCGCGCGACTCGGCCTGGGCGATGGCGTCATCGAGATAACGCCATGCGTCGGCACGAAGATGGCGTGGATTTTTTTCGTCCTCGATGACGCTCCAGATGAACGGCAAACGCACCACATTCAGGCCAAATTTGGCGATCATGTCCCAGTCACGTGCGCTCATCCAGTTCTCGCGAAACAAGGCATAGAGCCGCTCGCGTTCTGCGTAACCGAAGCGCGCATCAAGCTTGGCCTCCAGCTTGCACTGGTCGTCGATGCCGTTCGCTCCCTGTCCCATCATCCAGAATTCCTGCATCAGCCAATTGCCCAGGTTGACGCCTTTCAGATGCTTAGCGCGACCATCAGCTGTTACCCACCTGCTGCCTTCAGTATGCAACATGGACAGCGGCTCTTTGGGCGCGGGAACTGCAGGAACCGTGGCAACCGGTGCAGCCGGCACTGTCGTCGCTGTCCCGGCACTGCATCCGGTCATATTAACAAGCTGAAAAACAATCGCCAGCAGCATGCATAGCGTTTGTGCCCCTGGCAGCAACCTATACACTTTCAGATTCTTCATTAAAGTCTCCCATTTTTTCATCGTTTTTATGCATGCCATCGCTTGACAAGAACATCTGTATCAGCAACAATTTGGAATCGTTTCCATGTCATTTCAAAAAAAACATGCATCCACAGCATGTTTTTTTCTGCTCACGCCCCAAGAGCGAAACTTGTCTTACGCTACGCTCGTTTTGTCAGGTTTGGCCTTTGTTATTTTCGCGACCTTCGGGGCCTTGGACACCGAGCTTCGCCATGCCATCCCGACCGGGAATTGACGCTCGACAGGGCGGTTCATGTCATAGCACCGATTAAGCAAAAAATTTAGACCATTCATCGTCATCTCGCGCCAGGCGATATGTACCGACGACAAACGAGGCGCCGAAAACGCTGCTGTTTCAGTGTCATCGTAGCCGATAACGGATACTTCATCCGGCACGGCAATGCCAGCATGCTGAAAAAAAGATAGTGCGCCTATCGCCATCTCATCATTGGCACAGAACACAGCGGTAAACTTGTATCCGGAAGCAAGCAGCTCTTCGGCGGCGGCCCACCCGCCATCCGGTGCAAAATTACTCTCGGCAATCCACATCTTGGACGTGTCGATACCTGAAAGTGTCAGCTCATCCATAAAGCCGCTAATGCGGTCAACGTTGTCGGGTGCACTTGCTGGCCCCGCAATGACGGCAATTTTATTGTGCCGGTACTGCAGCAATGCCTGAGCTGCAAGCCTGCCGCCATGGACGTGATCAGCCGTAAAACATTGTTCCGCAATGCTGTCATAACAATGGTTAAGTACGACCAACCGGGATTTTTTTGGGCCCAAGGCATCAATATCGCTATCTAGCAAAGCATTGCTCATGACAATCAGGCCGTCACAGCCACGCTCGATCAAAAACGTAATTCCCTCTATCGCCTGCTCCCGCAGATCGCCGGCGCCAACACCGAAAGCCACCACCATGTGCAGGCCCGCCGCACGCAGTTCATTGTCGATCGATTGCATGATAGGCATGTAGAACGTACCTTTCAGCAGAGGTATGTAGACGCCTATCATTTGAGTCGAACCAGAAAGCAATGAACGCGCCGCATGCGAAGGTCTGAAATCAAGTTCCTCAATCGCTTTTTTTACGCGTTCTAAGGTGGCGGGAGAAACCGAGCCTCTGCCACTGACAACGCGTGATGCAGTGCCAAGACCCACACCCGCCAGGCGAGCCACATCTTTGATTGTTGCCATAATTTTTTCTCTTTTTTAATTCTAACCAGCTAATGTAAGCATATTGTAAATGACAGTTGCACCGCTTTTGATCTCAGCGCTGCGCCGCGCACATGGCAGCAACATATTCTGCATGCGTAGGCATTGCATCGACACATTTACGGATGGTATTTTTTACCTGCCCCAAAAACACCCCGATGTCTTCCTTGCTGCGCTGATCAACCAATGGATGATAGCCGCTCGCCCGCAGACCCTGGCCATGCATCACCTGTAACCAGCTGGCATCGGCAAACAGCTCATCGCCCTTGCGGAATATCCGGCCATTGCTACGGTACAAGTCGATTCTTTGCTGTACCGCGTCAGGCACCTCCATCTGTCGGCAATAGCGCCAGAATGCCGATCCTTCGTGCGCATTGAGCTTGTAATGCATAATCAGAAAATCCCGGATACGCTCGTACTCTTCATCGCTCTGTGCATTATAGACATCAATATCTGCCTGATGAAAATCCTTATCCGGAAAGCAGCTTAGCAGACGCGTGATGGCCGTCTGCACCATGTGAATGCTGGTTGACTCCAATGGTTCCATGAAGCCACCGGCAAGGCCAATGGCGACACAGTTCTTGTTCCATGCTTTTTTGCGCTTACCAGTGGTAAATTTAATCAGCCTTGGCTCAGCCAGCGCTTCGCCGTCGAGATTCCCAAGCAAAATGGATTGCGCTTCATCAGCGCTCATGAACTTGCTGGAAAATACATGACCGTTACCGGTGCGGTGCTGCAAGGGAATGCGCCATTGCCATCCGGCGGCATGCGCGGTTGAACGCGTGTAAGGCAGCAGTGGGCCGTTAGATTGACACGGAACTGCAATGGCACTGTCGGCTGGTAGCCAATGGCGCCAATCTTCGTAGCCGGTATGCAAGGCCTTCTCGATCAGCAATGCCGCCAAGCCGGAACAATCAATGAACAAGTCGCCATGAATGTGCTCACCATTCTCCATCACCAGCGCATCAATGAAGCCGTTAGCATCGCGCAGTTGCGTATCGACGATGCGACCTTCCAGGCGAATGACTCCTTGCTGCTCGCTGATGCCGCGTAAATATCTGGCATACAGGCCGGCATCGAAATGGAAGGCATAAGCGATATCGGCCAGCGGCGAGTTCGGCATGTCGGTTGGTGGACGCATGAATTTGCCATTGCGTGGCGCCACCGTATTAATCGAAAATTCCTCCAGATCACCCACCTCCCCCAACTGATATAGCTTGAGCCAATACTGATAGAACTTGGCCAATACCTGATCACGCCCGATCTGGCCAAAACCGTGGATATAAGAATCGCCCTCCTTACCCCAGTTGACAAACTCAATGCCGAGCTTGAAAGTGGCTTGGGTCTGGCGCATGAATTCGTCTTCGTCCAGATGCAGCAATTGATTGAAGGCGCGGATACTCGGTATCGTAGCCTCACCTACACCAATGGTAGAAATCTGATCGGATTCAATGAGGCGAATTTGATGACCCGCAGGTAGCAGGCGTGACAGTGCTGCCGCCGTCATCCAGCCGGCTGTGCCACCACCGACAATCACGATGTCTTTGATTCCATTCGCATTCATTTTTTGCTCCATGTTTGCCACCGTTTTTCCGCTAAAGGCGTTGCTCGGTGAGCGGATCGAACAACGAGACCCTGGCAGGGTCAATAGTAAAATTCACTGTATCGTTGACACTGAACTCCCGGGTGTCATTCACGATGGAAGACAGAAGTTGCCGCCCCGCCCTGATCCAGACAACCTGATGGTTCCCCATTGGCTCTACCAGCGTTACCGTGCCTGTCATCGCGCCTTCGGGGATGATCTGGATGTGCTCCGGACGTACCCCAAGCGTCACCGCAATCGATGCTGCCGGCTGTTTCAGATAGGCGTAATGCCTTAAATCGAGAGAGATCGGCGCTGCAACGAAAGCACCCCGTTCATCTAGCCGTCCGTCAATAAAATTCATCGCTGGCGCGCCCAGAAAACCGGCAACAAACAGATTGACCGGTTGCTCATAGACGCAGGCCGGCGTTCCTATCTGTTGAATTTTCCCACCATGCATGACGACAATACGCGTTGCCAGCGTCATCGCCTCAACCTGATCGTGCGTGACATAAATCATCGTTGCATGCAGTTGCAGGTGCAGCAGTTTGAGTTCGCGGCGCAAGGCGGCACGCAATTTTGCATCAAGATTCGACAATGGTTCGTCAAACAAAAACACGCCCGCTTCGCGCACCAGCGCACGGCCAATCGCCACGCGCTGGCGCTGTCCGCCAGACAAAGCTGCCGGCTTACGCTGCAACAGTGGTTCCAGGTGCAGCATCTCTGCCGTTTTTTTAATGCGGCGCGCGATTTCATCTTTGGGAGTGCCATTAATGCGCAGACCGAACGACATATTTTTCTCCACCGTCATGGTGGGATACAGGGCATAGGACTGAAATACCATTCCTATATGGCGTTCACTGGGGTCAGCCCAGGTCATATCCTCTCCACCGATTTCTACCGTGCCGGAGGTGACATCAATCAGGCCAGCGATGGAATGCAACAGGGTCGATTTGCCGCAACCGGAAGGCCCCAGCAACACCAGAAATTCCCCGTCTTCCACAGCCAAATCAAGATCACGGATGATTTCATTGCCACCAAGATTGATACAAAGATTTTGCAGACGTACATTCGACACAAATTTACCTTTACCCTGAATTTTTAACCTTTAACTGCACCGGCCGCAATACCGCGTACAAACCAGCGACCGGAAATAAAATACAGCGTCAGCGGCACCAGCGAAGTGAGAATGGTCGCCGCCATATTAACGTTATAGAGACGCGTGCCTGTCGTGGTGTTGATGACGTTATTGAGTTGCACTGTCATCGGCAGGTTCTCTCTGCCGGCGAATATCAGGCCAAGAATATAATCATTCCACACACCGGTAACCTGCATGATCGCGGCCACCACAATGATGGGGGTAGACATCGGCAGCATTAACTGGACAAAAATGCGCAAGAATCCGCCACCGTCAATACGAGCCGCCTGAAATAGTTCATGCGGGATGGTCGCGTAATAATTGCGGAACAATAAGGTCAGCACCGGCATGCTAAAAATAGTATGAATCAGAACTATCCCCGTCAGCGAGCTAAACAGGCCAAGCGACGCCAGCACCCGCACCAACGGAAAGATCATCACCTGCACCGGAATAAATGCGCCAAGCATCAAAATACCAAAAAGAAGATTGGCACAGCGAGGGCGCCAGAATGACAAGGCATAGCCGTTCATGGCGCCGAGCAAAATAGGCAGCAAGGTGCTGGGTACCACGATCGCGATCGAATTCCAAAATCCGGTGCGGATACCTTCACACGCCACACCAGTACAGGCGCTCAGCCATGCCGTGCGCCATGGCTCGAAAGTCACCTGCAGAGGAAACGCAAAAATATTCCCGAGTCGAATTTCTTCCATCGTCTTGACCGATGTCACCAGCATCACATAGAGCGGCAGCAAGAAAAACAAGGCTGCGCCAAAAAGAAAGGCGTAGATACCGATGCGTGCCGGCGTCAAACGCAATGTGCTTCGCCGCACACGTGGCTTCACGTGCTGCATCATATGCTGCTTCATCGCCGATTCTTTCTGCTGCGCGCATACGCATACGGCGCCAACACCACCAGTACCGGAACAAGCAACATGATCGCACCCGCAGAAGCCAGCGCAATATTGGCGCGCCCGAACAAATGATCCATGATGAACTTGGCCGGCACTTCGCTGGCCGTACCAGGCCCGCCCTGCGTCATCGCCACCACGGAATCAAACAACTTGATGGTGGCAGTGGACAACAGCAGGAATACGGTGGCAATTGTCGGTGCCAGCATAGGAATGACGATGGAGACATAAACGCGCCAGGTCGGAATGCCATCAAGCCTGGCAGCTTTCCAGATTTCGTCATCGATACCGCGCAGGCCTGCCAGCAGCATCGCCATCACCAGACCTGCTGCCTGCCATACGGTGGCAAGCACGATGGTGTAGATCACCATGTCCTGATCGATGATCCAGTCAAATTGAAAATCAGGAAAACCCAGCTGGCGTACCGCAGATTCTATCCCGCTTCCCGGCGTGAGTATCCACTGCCAGACCAGACCAGTGGCAACAAATGACATCGCGTACGGATACAGGAACACGGTCCGCAATACCCCTTCCGCACTCACCTTTTGATCAATGAAAACCGCCAGCAAAAAACCTATCGCCATGCTGGCACCGATGAAGAGGACGGCATACACCGCCAGATTTTCGATCGAGAGCATCCAGCGCTCGTTCTCGAACAGACGCACGTACTGCGCCATACCGACAAAAGTATCGGTCGGCAAGGAACGTGAACTGGACAAGGAGATCTTGAGCGACCACAGTAACGTACCCAGATAACCAACAATGACCACGATAGCCATCGGCAACAGTGCCGCAAACGGCACGACCTGGCGAATGAGACGAGGGGTAGGCATGGAATGCTTAGTTCCTTAAGGCCGCAGCAAAGCTTTTTTGTGCTTTTTCTACCGGCATGCGGGTATTCCAGTAAGCCGTCAGCACATCTTGCATGGCACCGTTCTGATCAGGCGTCAGAAACACTTCGCTGATGCCAACCTGGCGCGACTTATCCTTCATGATCGCCATGCCCGCCTGGGCGCAGATATCCATACCAGAAGTATCGACATCAGCACGAATTGGGATTGAACCCTTGAGCTTGTTAAATTCAATTTGTGTGGCTGGGGCCAGCATGACCTTGGCAAGTAATTTTTGCGCGCTGACCGTTTGTGCATTACTGGTTTTGGGGAACACAAACGCATCGCCCTGAATTAAATACGGCGAAGCTGGATTCAGCCCGGGAATACAGCCAAAATCCTTGCCGGGCGTTTGCCTGGCCGCCGAAAATTCACCCTTGACCCAATCGCCCATGATCTGCATGCCACCTTTACCACTGATCAGCATGGCAGTAGCATCGTTCCAGTTACGCCCTGGCGATCCGGCGTCAACGTAAGATTGCATGCGTTTAAATGCCAGCAGCACTTTTTTAAAGGCATCTGAATTGATGACCCGCTGATCCCTGTCGCGTATCACGCTCAAATACATCTCCTTACCGCCCAGATTGGCCAGCATCGCCTGGAAAATGATGGTCTCCTGCCATGCCTGACCGCCATGGGCCAATGGAACGATTCCCGCTGCCTTGAGCTTATCGAGTGCAGCGAACAATTCATCGACCGATGCGGGCTCCTTGACGATTCCCGCTTTCTTGAAAGCGGCCTTGGAATACCAGAACCAGGTTTGCATGTGTATGTTGATCGGCACTGCATAGTAGTGACCCTTGACCTTGATCACGTTCAACACGGCCTCAGGCAGCACCTTATCCCAGCCTTCGCTCAGGGCGACGTCATCGACATTGTTAAGCATGCCCTCCTCCACCAGATCAAGAAACTGCTTGGTGGTATTAAATTGTGCCGCAGCAGGAGGGTTACCTCCGACAATGCGGTTAATGGCAATAGCGCGGGCCTGATCCGCGCCGGCGATGCCGGTATCAACCCAGACGCCACCGGCAGCGCGGTAAGCATCGGCAATCTTGCGCACGGCAGCTGATTCACTGCTCGACGTCCACCAATGCATCACTTCTGCCCTGACCTCAGCAGCGCCAGTAGGAACAGCGGCACTACATGCCAGCACCAGCAATGGCACCAGCTTATTTACTTTAATCATCTTGTCTCCTCAATGCGCAAATTCGTTGTCTGCGCTATCAATTCTTATAGTGGCCTAAAGGCTGTTTTTTTACACCGACCATGTCGCACCTCAAGCAAGATGGCACATTGCTGCAGTGAGGTGCGGACAGTTTATTTTTGATCTGAAAGCAGTTAAATTGGAAACGTTACCACAAGGCCGGAGCGACTATAGCACCGATCATTTTTATGTGTCAACCCTGGCCGGCAATTGAACAATGGCCCTGGATAAAAAATCGCTGCGCCACAATGTCTATCTTAAAAAATCAACTACCGCCTGAATGCCATGTTGATGAGACCAAAATGAAACAGCAAAAACCCTTGCAAAGATCTGATGTTGACATTCAAAAAGGTTTAATGCAATAATTTTGCATTAATTGGAATCGATTCCATAATGCATCAAATAACCCTTTAAATGCAAATGAAAATCAAATTATTCGTTATCATCAGTAGCATCTGTGCCATGACTGCATGTGGTGGTGGCAGTTCAGCCACCGCCGTGCCTCCCGTCAATGTTACCCCTCCCACACCGGTTACGCCAACCGTGCCCGCCATGCCTGCCGGTGGCAAACCTGCAGGCTGGAAGCAAGTCTGGGCCGACGAGTTCGATCAGGATGGATTGCCAGATGCAAGCAAGTGGGATTACGACACCAGCCGTAATCAGGCCGGCTGGTTTAACAACGAGCGGCAATATTACTCACGCGATCGCCTGGAAAACGCACGCGTCAGCAACGGCAAGCTCATCATCAGCGCATTAAAAGAAAAACTAACGAACGCTGCCGACTATGGCGGCCAGTCATACACCTCAGCGCGCTTGCTCACGCGCGGCAAGGCCAGCTGGACCTACGGTTTTTTTGAGATACGCGCAAAGTTTTCCTGTGGCCTGGGCACCTGGCCGGCCATCTGGATGCTAGGCACCAAAGGTGTCTGGCCTGATGACGGCGAGATCGACATCATGGAACACGTGGGCAAGGACAAGGGCCAGATCCTGGGCAGCGCCTATTCAGCCGCCTACAACTGGAACGTAGGCACCGGCAATACAAAAAAAACCACAGTCAGCGATGCCTGCGACGCATTCCATAACTATCAATTGCGCTGGGACCAAGACCAGCTCGTCATCGGCGTCGATGACAAATACTATTTTCAGTTTGTGAATCCGAAAGATAATGACTACCGCAAATGGCCGTTTAGTAATCCACAATATCTGCTGCTTAATTTAGCCATAGGCGGCGACCTGGGTGGCCCGGTGGACGACAGCATCTTCCCCGCACAAATGGAAATTGATTATGTCCGCATCTATCAGCCCTGATCGCCAGGGCGATCGGAGTGGCGCCAGCGGCATATTCAACCCTCGCCCGACCATTCGATATGTTCCTATTGCAGGTCAGCAGGTCTGCACAATCATCGATGATTTCCTGCTGGAACCACAGAAGATGGTCGACTTCGCGATTGCGCAGCGCGACCAGTTTGCGAATGATCCGACAAATTATTATCCTGGGCCTGAGCTGTCGCTATCAAGGGAAATGGCCTATTCGCTCGACGAATTTTTCATGCAGCATATACGACGCGCACTGGGGGCGCGCAGAAACATAGGCGTCGCCTGCCGATTATCCATGGCGACACTGGCGACGCAGCAATTGCATCCCCTGCAGCGGCTTTGCCATCGCGATGCAGACGTCTTCCCGACCGGCGAATCGATAGGGGCATCGGTACTATATCTTTTCAAGGACGCCGCTTTAGGAGGCACCAGTTTTTATACCCCAAAGAAACCGCTGGACGAGATGCGGCATCTGATGCATCTGGCAAATACGGTATCAAATGAAGAACTCACCGCTATCATCAACACAGCACCGTCCTACATGACAGGATCAAACGAGTATTTCGACCTGGCCTGCACCGTGCCGGCAGCATGGAACCGCGCCATTTTTTACAGCGGCACCGTCTTCCACGCAGCGCAAATCGAGCGTCCGGAATTGCTCAATACCGATCCTGCAAAGGGTAGATTGACCCTCAACGGTTTTTTCAAATTCCGTCTGTCGAGTGCGACGAATTTTGCGGGGATCTAAGAACTGGCAACGCCTTCCGCTTTTTATTTTTAAATGTGCCATGCCTGTAGCGCACTGTTCATGCGCTTCTTCAGGCTATCTGGCTTGAAAGGCGCATGGATACGGCGTGGTGGGCATGGCATATTTCAGAAATTTACGCAGTTAAACCTGCACTAAGCGTCACACCGGCCGCGCCATGCAATTGGCCTTGATGTAATCGGCATGTGCCGGCATGGCATCGACGCACTTGCGTATCACCATCTGCGTATTATGCAAAAACCCGGCGATGTCATCTTTGGATCGCTGATCCACCACAGGGTTGTAGGCGCGCGGGCGCATGGTCGGAGTCACTTTTCTCTTGACTCTTGATGTGCATGAACGGAAATTCGCTGGGTCGAAATCGAAAGAAATTTACCAGATTTCAATAAGAATGAGATTCGGGGTCGCCTATACTCATCACTTGAACATTCTGATGTTACTATGCGGGCGCGAAAATTTAATAGAAAAATTGACTTTAATGACACACATCGATGCTTCTCCATTAGGCAAATTACTGACCAAACATTTATGACGATGAAGGACTTTCGTTTGTATCGATTTTTTCTGACGTTATTTTGTTGTCTCTGTTGCACGGTGCCAGTATCCGCTGATACCGGCAACCAAAAATCGATATTGCTTCTTAGTCCTAATATGCTCAATTCGCCCTATCTCTACGATTTTTATTCTGCATTCAAAGCCAAACTTAATGCGGAGCGTGCTGAGCCAGTCATCATCTATGAAGAAAATTTGGATTTGTCGCGCTTTCCTTTGAGTAGTGACCAAACGAATCTCGATACTTGGCTAAAAACCAAATACAAAGATATAAAAATAGATGCAGTGGTGGTGGTGGGGCAGACCGTGCTCAATTACTTGCTGACACATCAACAACTGATGTGGTTGGATACCCCTATCTTATTCACGCTGGCAAGTGATAGCGAAATAAGAAAAATGTCATTACCAGTTAACGTCACCGGCAGGACTCTCAAGGCAGGTTTTTTTGATGTCGTGCAAATGGCGAAGGCTCTTTTGCCAAATACACAGCACATCGCCATTATTGGAAATACTGCTGAACATGACGTTTATAGAAATGATCTTCCTGATGAGATTGCGAGGTTGTCGGTCGACATTGATATTATTGACCTGCGTGGAAAATCATTGCCTGAATTAGAACTCGCGGTTAAACAGCTTCCCAAAAACACCGCTATCTATTTTACGGCATTGACGGTAGACGATAAGCTACGCAAGGTAGTGAATGAATTTGCGCTGGAAAAAATTGTTAGACAATCCAATGCACCGATACTCGCCGATAATCCTAACTACATAGGTTTCGGCCCTATGGCGGCGATATCATTTGATGCTGGTATTCAAGGACGGGATACGGCAGATTTGCTAAACCAGATACTGATTGGAAAAAAAATATCGTCCTTGCCGATTAGTAAATCCACGTTTATTCCTCTGCTAGATTGGCGTGAATTGAATCGATGGGGAGTCAGCAAAAACAATTATCCTGCTGACAGTGAAGTGCGGTTTTACGTTCCCACAGCATGGGAATTATATCGCTGGCAAATCGGGCTGATTTTTAGTGTGATTACTGTTCTGCTCACCTTGGTAGGCGCTTTGTTACTAGAGCGCAAGCGTCGCAACGCAGCTGTTGCAGAGTCACGCCATCGTCTGGCGCAAATTGCCTTCATGAATAGAAAAATTACTGCAACAGTTTATTCCGAAGCGATTGCCCATGAGTTGATACACCCCTTGGCTGCAATCTTGAGCAATACCGAAGCGGCACAATTATTCCTGAATCAGTGTCCACCTCAGATTGCGATGGTGCAGGAAATTTTGGTAAATATCAGACGTGATGATCTGCGAGCCGGAGACTTGATTAAAAGTATGCGCGGCTTGTTAACAAAGTCAGAATCAACGGAAAGTCTTGTTAACGTTAACGAGGTGGTACAGAAAGTATTAAATTTTCTTGCTGGAGAAGCGAAGATCCGTCAAGTTCAGTTAATAGAATCGCTGGCCCCTGTTACGTTGATAGTGATAGCAGACGCTATACAGTTGCAGCAGGTGATGGTGAATTTGATACTCAATGCATTGGATGCGATAGATGAGGCGGATGGTGCTCGACGCTGCATTTCGATTTTTACTGCAGTACATGAAATAAATAATGTGCTGGTTTCGGTTGCTGATACCGGTGTTGGTTTTGACGAAAATATTGAACGGGTATTTGATTCTTTTTTTACGACAAAAGAAAAAGGTATGGGTTTAGGGCTGGCGATTACAGAAGCAATTGTTCAAGCGCATGGTGGTCGAATTTGGGCAGAAAATTGTCCTGATGGCGGAGTGGTGCACTTCTCCTTGCCATTATCAATAAACGGTTTTAGATGACTAATATGCTGGCTCCATTAATTTATGTGATCGATGATGATGCGCCTTTGCGCATGGCCTTATATCGACTGTTACTGGCGTGCGGATATCGAGCTCTTACCTATGATTCCGCGTCGCAGTTTCTTGAAAATCCTATTACCGATGAACTTAGTTGCATATTGTTGGATGTAAATATGCCGGACATGAGTGGATTCCAGCTACAGGAATACTTAAATAAAATAAATAGTCATATTCCTATCGTTTTTCTTACCGCGCATGGAAATATTAGTTTAAGTGTTAGGGCGATGAAGGCAGGTGCCGAGAATTTTTTGACTAAACCTGTGCAAAAAGATGATCTGCTGTCTGCGATTGAAGGCGCGCTTCAGCGCTATAAAGAAGTAGCGGAGGATCAAGGTAATTTGTCTCAATTGTGTCAACGATTTTCGAGATTGACTCCGCGCGAAATTGACGTATTCAATATGGTGGTGCGAGGACGACTGAACAAGCAGATCGCGTTTGAACTTGGTAATTCGGAGCGTACGATCAAAGCGCAACGCAGCAGCGTCATGGAGAAAATGGAAGTTGACTCACTAGCTCAGTTGGTGTTGGTCGCAAGGCAATTAGGACATGTATAAAGTCATCAGACACCATACTGATAATGGAAAATGTATTTCTTCGATGATATATCTTGCCTTACCTATGTGCATGAATTAAGTCTATTGCGAAGTAGCTCTCTATGGATGCCGTCCTTCAGTGCGTTTTCCGCGCGTACTACGTGGGAATATGAACTTCAGAAATTGACAGCCACATCTTCTACATGTATCGACGAATTCACTTGATTGTTGGGGTGGATGGAATCGGTAATCAAACATAAAAATTCACGAATTAAATATTTCTTACCATTTCGCATTGAGTGAGTCGGTAACAAATGCTTACAAATTGACAGTCTGATTTCATCGCTATCTATTTGAGATTGCACCAAAGGACAATAGACAAAAATATTGCCTTAGATGAATATGCGACCTAAATTTTTATTTCGACTACCCCACTTTTTTCAGTGGGAACTGGATCGATATTTAAATAAAAATCTCTGTCAATTTGAAATCACATGCTCATCGCAGACATGATGATCCAACTCTCAATTCAATTATTAAGTGGAAACGTTTCTATTTCCACTAGAAAATTTCGATGAATAGTAAAACATATTTTTTATCACTTGCAACAATGGCAGTATTAACTGGATGCGGTGGTGGCGGTGACTCAGCCGCAATACTTCCGCAAAGTGCGACACCACCAATAACAGAAAATGTACCAGCAACGGATATTGAGCCCGGCCACCTGGCTACTCCGCCTGTGGTGACAGTGACTCCACCGACTGATGTACCGCCGGTTGTTGTACCGCCGGTTATTGTTCCGCCGGTTGTTGTACCACCGGTTATTGTTCCGCCGGTTATTGTTCCGCCTGTTGTTGTTCCGCCGGTTGTTGTTCCGCCGGTTATTGTACCGCCGGTTGTTGTGCCGCCGGTTGTTGTTCCGCCAGTTGTCACGCTACCGCCCGTGGTAGCGAGTGATGGTATCCAGGCAGCCATGAAAAGCGGTGACGTCACTGGCCTCGATAGCAGTACAAAATTAAGCTTATTGCAACAAGCACTAAAAATAGCCACTGCAGTAAGGAGTTTGCAAGCTACGACATTAAGTACCATATATAAAAAAAATGGAAAAGATCTCGATCAAAGTCTGACCTTTACTAACAATAGCACACAGGTCTCGCTACAAAACTCAACTTCCGGGATGAGTTTTCTGACGACCGATAATGGTAATAGTATGGCGGCACTATCTCAGGTCGGAACTGGTCGAGCGATGGGATATGGTGCCGATGTCCTAAGTTGGATGGCAGGAACCACCAACCAACAACAGCACTTACCGCTATTCACGCGCGCATTTACCTGGTTGATGACGGGTGACGCAAATGCGGCGCTCCCTGCGAATATCAAATTCTCTCAGGCAGGATACAGTGCAAACAGCGTCAAAACATTTGTCACCCGTTTGGGTAGTCAATCACAGGAGCTCACTTGCGATCTTACCGATACGAGTAATACTTGTTGGCAAAATGCCGACTTGCTCATTTTCGGCGCCAGCAGCAAAGACAATATCAATCTGACCGCACAAGTGCAAAAGTATCTGGCAGCAGGTAAGCCGGTGATTTACATGGCATCAAATTGGGTCGAATCCGCCGCTGGTCGTAAGGTGCTCAGCGCCATGGGTATGGAGTTGGGTGGTTACCCGGGTAACTATTTTAAATCTGGAACAGGCTTGGCTATTAGTGCAAGCCGTACCGCCGCAGAGAATCTGAATCGTGCCGATAAAATGGGTAGTTTAATCGGCACCATACAAAAACTCATGGATGACAATCTCGATTGGGACTTCACGGCCGATGCCTCCCCAACCGACTCGATTTCACAAATCCAAAACGAATTAGCCGCATTGCATGGTAGAGGGCTCAATCTGTTTCAACAAAGTACGATGGATCTGCACAAGACCTTGGTACTCTGGGCTGATCTGTGGCGCCCTAGTATCGATAAGTACGGCAAAATGCCGCCGGAACAACGCTCCACCGCGAAAGATTTTTTGCGTGCCTACGCATCAGACTCATGGGTCGTGTTTAACCGGGAAAAAACCACGATAGCAGCTTTAGGGTATGGCGATTTCATGCCTAAAGAAGCGCAAAACATGGCCGTGAGTAGTGGCTGGGAGGATATCAGTGTGACGATCGCTCAAGCTAGCGGCACTACCGCGATTGGCCGTGCCGCGATTCCAGGCAAGACCGTCACGATTCAGATACTAGATGCGGCAGGCGGGAGTTTAGGCGTGCAATCCGGATATGCCCGTTCTTATGGCAACCCACTTACCGATGGTAAGAAATATGCGCATCCGCGTCGCCCTTTATCTTTTAACGTGCCCGTCGCCGCTGCCAGGGACAACTTATTCGTGACGCCGTTTGGCGGCCCTTTATATCTCAATTACAGCGGGCTTAGTGCTGGCACCGTCGTTAAACTGAGGGTGAAGGGCTCGGCCAAATATGGTCATTTCGATTTCACCAAAGAGATGAGCCAGACCGAGATTGATGCCGCATCCGCAGTAATTAAGTCGAAAACCTTTGGCTGGCAGACCAATAAATTTGTCGGTGGTGAAGTGCACCAGACTAATGCCTTTGCATTGAGCGCGATTGGTAATGCCGAGCCTAAAGACTATGTCCTCAATAACCTCAGGGCGCGGCTGTTTGACTCAAATCATCTTGCCAATGGCTATAGCAATATGGCTATGTCGTCAGCGGTCAGTGGCTTGTGCGCTGAACTCACGTGGACTTGTGATGGTGTGATGCATAGAGCGCCAGGCGTCCAGCATTTCGTTGGCTGGATCGCCGCTTGTGGTTTTCTCTGTTCCGGCAATCCTTCGGATGGTTTTGCTGGCTTATCGGCCGGTTGGGGCTGGTGGCATGAACTTGGCCACAATACCGTGCAAAGGGTGCATCACATCGTTCCACCAGGCACTGCCGGTTGCGTTGTCGAATGTGATAACAATATCTTGTCTAGTGCATCAGCACTACGTCAGTATGGCATGACCGGTGTGGACGTCAACGGTGACCGTATTGATCATAAAGGACTATATCAATTCATTTTGAATAGCCGTGCCACAGGAAAGACTGGTGATGCCTTGCGTCTGGAGATGCAAAACAGGCTTTGGAACGGCGGTCAGAATGCCATGCGCGCCGTGCATTTCCAGTTAGGATTTCTATACACCAAATACCGTCGCGGCATGGCATTGCCTACTCCTGACGCCAGCCTGGAATACCTGACCATGCTGACCAAGGGTGATCGTCTGGTATCCAAGGATTGGACTGTGGCGAATGCCGCCAAATACGGCATGGGTCGGTATACCACTAATTCGATCACCAATCATGACTTGCTGTATGTGCTCAGCTCCAAGATTATCGGTAAGGACATGCGTAAGTATTTCTCTGCCTATGGAATACCTTTGGATCAAAAATCCTTGGACTCTATTGCTGATATTGGCTTGAAAATAGCCCCCTTAACTTTTTATACATTGGCGCCGGGCAAGGGAAATCAGCTAAGTACGGGAACATGGCTGGACATTGAAACTGCAACACCGGCCTATCCATTCTAAATGGTAGTGGCCGACCGGCTATTTGGTCGGCCATTTTTTGTGTTAACGATCTATCGAATCGTTTCTTCTGGCAACTAGGTTTGAAGGAGCGATTTCTACAAAATACGATAAAAGGAAAGCGATGCTCTCTAAATTAATTCGTGTCATACCTCAAAATAATGAAAACAAATAATGTATTTAATTATCACTTTACGAATGCGGGTAATGCATTAGTTGATCCAATGTTGAATGGATGCGATGTGCGGAGAGATGACATCGTCCGTCCACATGAATTCGTTTTTATATATCAAGAGCAGGGTGTGGATGATTCGAAGTGGGCTAGCTTGACTGAAATGATACGCGACCGATTGTTCGTATATGACCTTGAAATCGCCATTTTGGATAATCAACAAGACCAGGATCAGAAAAGAATTGCCGTCGTACACAAAGATGCTTACCGTATCGTCCAGTCTATGGCCTATGAAGGAATAGTTGGAGAGTTTAATCTTCAGCACATTTTCGAATTTGGCTTCGCTCCGGTACTGTTGCACCATATAGATTTATTGAGGGCGCTCAATGTCCTTGAATATGTGATGAAAACCGGTTATTGATTTCGTAGGTGGGTATCGCACTTTCGTGATCGCCTTGGCATATAGCAAGCTCAATAATGACAACCCGATTCAATTATTAAAATGCACCATGCCCAGCACGCCCTATCCATGCGCCTTTCAAGCCAGATAGTCTGAAGAACCGCATGAACAGTGCGCTACAGGCATGGCATATTTCAGAAATTTACACAGGTAAACCTGCACTAAGCGTCACACCGGCCGTGCCATGCAGTTGGCCTTGATGTAATCGGCATGTACCGGCATGGCATCGACGCACTTGCGTATCACCATCTGCGTATTATGCAAAAACCCGGCGATGTCATCTTTGGATCGCTGATCCACCACAGGGTTGTAGGCGCGCGGGCGCATGCCCTGCCCGTGCATCACCTGCAACCAGCTGTCTTCGGGAAACAGCTCTTCGTTCTCACGCAGGATGCGGCCATGGCTGGCGAAGAGGTCGAGCTTTCTTTGCAGGCTCTCCGGCACTTCCATCTGCTGGCAATAGCGCCAGAATGCCGAATCATCCCTGGCATTAACCTTGTAATGCAGGATCAGGAAATCACGTATCTGCTCGTATTCCTTATCGCACAAGCGGTTGTAGGTATCGATATCCACCTGCTCAAAGCCACGGTCAGGGAAGAAGCTTAACAAGCGCATCAGGCCGGTCTTGACCATGTGAATGCTGGTCGATTCCAGCGGTTCCATAAAGCCGCCTGACAGGCCGACGGCGACGCAATTCTTGTTCCATGCCTTATTGCGCTTGCCTGTGGTGAATTTGATCTGGCGCGGTTCGGCCAATGCCTTGCCATCCAAATTAGCCATCAGGATAGCTTGCGCCTCATCCACGCTCATGTATTGGCTGGAGAAGACATGGCCGTTGCCGGTACGGTGCTGCAACGGTATGCGCCATTGCCAGCCGGCGGTGTGCGCGGTGGAGCGTGTTAGCGCCCGCATGTCCTTGCTTGATTCGCAAGGCACGGCGATGGCGTGATCACATGGCAGCCAATGGCTCCAGTCCTCATAGCCGGTGTGCAGCGCTTTCTCTATCAGCAAGCCGACCATGCCCGAGCAATCGATAAAGAAATCACCCTGGATTTTCTCGCCATTTTCCATCACTAGCGCATCGATGAAACCGTCCGCCTCGCGTAGGAGCGTGTCGACGATGCGCCCCTCGGTGCGCTTGACGCCGCGCTTCTCGCTGTAAGTGCGCAAGAATTTGGCATACAGGCCAGCGTCAAAATGATATGCGTAAGACAGGTCAGATAATGGCGAATTAGGCAGATCCGGCCTGCCAACGCTGAACTTGCCCAGTTGGCTGGCCACCGTATTGATGGAGTAATGTTCCAGGCCACCCACTGCGCCCTGCTGGTACAGCTTAAGCCAGTAATGAAAGAAATTGGCTGTGGGCTGATCGCGTCCTACCGAGCCAAAGCCGTGGAAGTATTTGTCGCCCTTTTTACCCCAATTAACAAATTCTATGCCCAGCTTGAAGGTGCCCTGGGTCGCGCGCAGAAATTCATTTTCGTCTATACCAAGATGCATGTTGAAGTTGCGGATACTCGGTATCGTCGCCTCACCCACGCCTATGGTGGAGATTTGATCCGACTCGACCAGCCGGTAGTTGTAGCCAACCGGCAGCAGCTCAGACAAGGCTGCAGCGGCCATCCAGCCTGCTGTTCCGCCACCGACGATCACCACGTTTTTGATTCTGTTCTCTGTCATTTTTCATGTCCCCAACAAGCCTGGCTGTCCATCCCTTGCCGCCGATAAATCACTATCGCACTCAATAAAAAAACCGATGCAACCTGCCCCCCTTGGCCAGACTGCATCGGTTCACTAGCTAGCGTGGGTACGCATCGCCATCACTGAAAATTAATAATTCACACCAAAACGAATGCCGAACATACGTGGCTCAACAGGTGCTGCGTTCATCTGTCCGCCAACCGCCGAACCACGCCAGTACACGGCATGACTGTCGGTCAGGTTGCGCACATAGGCTTCCAGATGCCATTTATCATCCGGTGCATCAAGCCTGACTGAGGCGTCGGCAAGTGCATAGGCTTTTTGATAGCGGCCAATATGCGCGAACGTGTCGTTGTAGATATCAAAATATGCCTTGTCGCGCCAGTTGATCTTGGCATACGGCGTAATAGTGTAGCCACTGTCGAGATCAAATTTTTGCGACATATTGAACATGAAAGTACGCTTAGGTGCATTCGGCAAGTTGTGATTAGTCACATCATATAAACGCTTGCCGTTATTGGGGCCTAGACCGGTAAATACAGGTGCGCATGGTGTCAGGCCAAACTCGACGCGAGCGTCACAATTGTAGTCATCGCTATACGGACCGTAGTCCTTGATCTTGGTATCCAACAAGGCAAAAGAACCACCGATTTTTGCGCCTTTCCAAGGTTTGTAATCCCACTCAACTTCGAGACCTTTAATCTTGGTGTTACCTACGTTAATCGTGCGCCATGTTTCATACACGTCGCATTTTGGCTGATCGGAGGTACATGGTGTCGGCACGACGTACTTGCTGACGAAATAGGTGTTCGTCAATTGCTGATCCGTGTACTTCATGAAGAAACCAACGGCGGAAAGGCTCAGGCGATTGTCCAGAAACTTACCCTTGTAACCAAATTCCAGATTGGTGACCAATTCAGGTTTGTAAGGCAGGAAAGTTTCTGAGTTAGGCTTGCCATCCGCGCAGACACGGGTAGCGTCGCCGCCGCATGCCAACACTCTATCGCCAAAACCGCCTGCTTTGTAGCCGGTAGCCAATGCGGTATAGGCCATTTGATTTTCGGTCACTTGCGTCTGCAGACCTAAGCGCCATGTCATCTTTCTCCATGAATCGGAATGATCATTTGGTGAAGGCGCGCCATACAAAGCATAGTTAGCCGCGCTGCCGCCAGGGCCATAATTCAAGTCATTCCCTTGTGGCAGCTGATAGCCTGGCGTACCTGGTGTACCTGGGTCATAGCGGCCATTATAAAAAGCCTTGCTGCCCCACCATCCACCCAGATTCAAACCATCTTTGTCTGTCTTGCTATCAACGCTGTAACGGATACCGGCAGTGGCCGTCCAGGTTGGCAAGAACTTCCAGTCAGCTTGCGCAAAAGCGGCTTTTGCATCTACCTGACGATTAGGCTGAGCGTAAAAAGCGCCCGATGCCAAACCAACAGGCGCGCGATACAAATCAACCACTTCATAGTTGATCTGATTTTTTTCATGCATCCAGAACAGGCCGGCAACATATTGCAGCGAGCCGATACGTTGCTTCAATTGAAGCTCTTGCACGGACGATATGTATTTTGAATCTACCGTCTGCTGGTACTGATCAGCCAGTGGCCAGGTACCCCAGTTATTGCCACCTGCGATATTTGGATTATCCTGGGTGATCTGGAAAGGCAGTGCAGTCTGATTGCCTTTGTCGTTATCATACAATTGGCTACGGCGCTGGTCAGCTAATGCGAAGTTGTAATCAAGTGTGGCATCTTTGTTGAGATTCCAATTCACACCGGCACGCACGGTGCGGATCTTCATATCAGTCACGCCAGGAATATTGATATCGAGATCAAATCTTCCTCTTCCCGGTGCACATGCATACCTGGTTCCTGCAGTAGATTCGCAATCTTTGAATGCCGTACCGCCTGCGCTTGAATCCTGAAACTCTTCGTACGCTGCGTGCAGATTGATATCTTTCGTCAGCTTATAGCTAGCCCCTAAACGCGCAGCCCATTCATTTTGATTGGTGTAAAACTTGCTCGGATCAAGCTTTTTATTCCAGCGTTGAATATTGTCTGGAATACCGTCAGGTATCCAGCCATGGGCCGGTGAATTGGCTTCTGCAAAATCCTGCTTCTGATTGGCATAACCGTTACGCGTCACTTTCATGAGCGCTGCACGGACGGCTAGCTCATCATTGACTTTGATATTCTGAACCGCATTGAACTGCTTCTTGTTGTAGTTGCCAAGCTCGAACTCTGCCCTGCCATAGTTACCGTTAAAATCAGGTTTGGCCGAGATGACATTGATACTGCCACCAGTTGAATTACGGCCAAACAAGGTTCCCTGCGGACCACGCAAGACTTCAACCTGTTCAACGTCAAACATCAAGGCTTGTGCGCCTTGTGGACGAGGCGAGTACAAACCATCGAGGTGAAAACCAACGGCAGGATCACCGATTTCAGTGGTATTGCTAGAGGTGATACCGCGGATGGTCACCTGAATCGCAGAATCACCAGCCTGAGTAATTGTGACGTTAGGGATTTCATTCGCCAGATCCTTGGCGCTGGTTACCCCCATACGCGCCAATTTTTCCTGACCAAACGCAGTCACTGCCAATGGTGTTTTGAGCAGCGAGGTGGAGTAACGCGTTGCAGTAACCTGAATTTCTTGAATCTGGTCAGAATCGGCGACCTTCTTTGGTGCCGCCGTATTGTCACCGGTTTTTGGCGCATCGGCTTGCTGGGCATGGCCATGCACGGTCATCAAACCACATGCGCTGGCGACTGCCAGACTCATGAGCTTTCTTTTTGTCTTAGGATGAAACATTTGGTCTCCTTTTTTTAGGTATTTTGACACGAACCAGTTCACACTGGAAATTCGTACCGCTTCTGGCAATGCTCGATATTTCTGACACTACGTACAAACAACAAGCGAATCAACAAGCTTCTTATGAAAGCCAGATGACGCTTTCTAGTTGACAGCTCCCCTCGACAACAAAAAAAGGAACGCTGCCTGCCTCTACTATGCGTGCCGCATTTATGCGGAATATTTCATATAGAGTGGAATTTTGGAATCGTTTCCAGTTATTTTTTGACGAATATAGCATTCAATAAAAATAGGTGTCAACTTTTTTTTGGAAACGTTCCCAAATTTTTGTGAAATTGCAACACAGTGCGCAGCAATTCTGCCTGACAGCAACAATCAGCGCGCCCCGGCAGCGCTGGCAAAACGACGGGCTTGACGGCCTATAGAGACAAACGCCACATCAATATCAACGTCTGCGTCAGACTTCCATGAAAAGGAAAAATGTCTCCACCAAACCGGTCCCCTTAAGACGGATTGGCAATCACCAGAAAAATTCTTTTATTTAGTTGGATATTTAGTTGAATATTTATTTGAATATTTAAGCAGCGCAATTGACATGCCATCTGTTTTGCGGCAATCTAGCGAAAATGGGAACGTTTCCATTTTTAGTAAAAACAGAAACGTCCTGCCGTCATTTCAAAAACAAATTCACGATTAAATCAACCATCCACACTAGTTCTTTACAACAATCAATTGAAGGTACTTAGCTAATGTTCTCCAAAAAAATATCTGTGATCGCCATCGCCTGCCTTTTCTCTGCGACGAGCGCCTGCGCCAATCCTGCTGCCGAATCGAATCAACCAGTAACGAGCGCCGCCCATCCATGGGCAAATAAAACGCTTACTGCCGATCAACGCGCCGATCTTGTGCTGAAAGAGATGACGCAGGATGAAAAACTCAAACTGGTCTTTGGCCACTTTGGCTCTAACATGGCGTGGAAAAATCATCAAAAACATCCGGATGCGATACCGCATTCAGCCGGCTATGTTGAGGGCGTACCCCGCCTGGGCGTTCCTGCCCAGTTTCAGACAGATGCTGGACTAGGCGTAGCGACGCAAGGGAGCGGACCAACTGCGCGCGAGGGCACGTCGCTGCCGTCCGGGCTGGCTACCGCCGCGACGTGGAATCTTGCTACCGCCTACCAGGGTGGCGCCATGATAGGTTCCGAAGCGCGCGCCACGGGTTTCAATGTGATGCTGGCAGGTGGCGTCAATCTATTGAGAGAACCGCGCAATGGCAGAAACTTTGAATATGCAGGTGAAGACCCGTTGCTCGCAGGGAGCATTGTTGCTGCGCAAATCAAAGGGATACAGTCCAATCACATCATTTCTACCATGAAGCATTTTGCGTTCAACAATCAGGAAACTGGCCGCTTCGTGCTGGACGCAAAAATCGATGATGCCAGCGCCCGCATGTCAGATCTGCTGGCAATGCAATTCGCACTGGAAAAATCCGACCCTGGCTCGGTCATGTGCGCCTACAACCGCGTCAACGGCGCCTATGCCTGCGAAAACGATTATTTGCTGAACCAGGTATTAAAAACCGACTGGTCGTATCGTGGCTATGTCATGTCGGACTGGGGCGCTACGCACAGCACAGTGGCAGCCGCCAACAGTGGACTGGATCAAGAGTCTGGCTGGGAATTTGACGTGACGCCCTACTTCTCCGGCGCACTTAAAGAGGCCGTCGCCAACGGCTTTGTAGCGCAAGCGCGACTCGACAATATGCTCAGGCGCATCTTGCGCACCATGTTTGACAAGGGCCTGTTCGATCACCCGGTAGCAAGCGGCGGCAAGATTGACTATGCAGCGCATGCCCTGGTCACCCAGCAGGATGCCGAAGAAGGCATCGTCCTGTTAAAGAATAATGCGGGCCTGCTGCCCTTGATGCACGACATCAAAAAAATCGTTGTCATTGGTGGTTACGCTGACGTGGGCATACTCTCTGGCGGCGGATCGTCACAGGTGTATCCGATCGGCGGGCTTGCCGTGAAAGGTCTTGAGCCTGCGATCTGGCCTGGACCGGTGGTCTATCACCCCTCATCGCCGCTCGCGGCAATACAGCGCCAAGCGCCACAGGCGCAGGTCACGTATAACGCCGGCACCGATCTCAAGGCGGCAGCAAAACTCGCCGCACAAGCGGATGTCGTGGTGCTCTTTGCTACCCAGTGGGTAGGCGAAGCGCTCGATGCCACCACACTTTCGCTGCCATCAAATCAGGACGCTTTAATTGCTGCGGTCAATGCCGCCAACCCCAAGACTGTCGTGGTGCTGGAAACCGGTGGGCCAGTCACGATGCCTTGGATAAAGCAGGTCAATTCGGTACTGCAGGCATGGTATCCGGGCACCAGCGGCGGCGAGGCTATTGCCCGCATCCTGTTTGGCAAAGTGAATCCATCAGGTCATTTGCCGGCAAGTTTTCCGGCGTCTGAAAGTCAGTTGCCACGCCCTGTTTTAGATGGCGACCCTAGCAAGCCAGAGCAACGTTTTAATGTCACTTATCATGAAGGTGCAACCGTCGGCTATAAGTGGTTTGACGCGAAAAAAATAACGCCCCTGTTTCCATTCGGTCATGGTCTGTCGTACACACAGTTCGCTTATTCCGGTCTGAACAGCACCGTCAAGGAAGGCAATCTGCACGTCAGTTTCAAGGTCACCAACACCGGTAAAATCCAGGGCAAGGACGTGCCGCAAGTGTATGTTTCTCCGTCCGCCAGCAAATGGGAAGCACCAAAGCGCCTGGGTGGCTGGGACAAGGTCGATTTACTCCCGGGAGAAAGCAAAACCGTCAATCTTGTGGTCGATCCACGCTTGCTCGGCATGTACGACAGCGCGACCAAAACCTGGCGCATCGCTGCCGGTACATACAAGGTAATTCTTGCACGCGATGCCGGTGATCTGGAAACGAGCATGGTCAGCGTGAAACTACCTGCCCGCACCTTAACACTACAAGGTAAGGACAAAAAATAACCGGAGAAATCCGCCTTCCGAACAATAGAGGTCAGCCGTCATCGCGCACCATATACTGCCGAAGCGGCGGCCTCAACGGCTGGTCAGAATGGAACGCCATCTTCCGCGATACCTAGAAGCCTGTACAAGATAGACCAAGAACGGCGTGACACAGGTTCAGAGCAAGGCGGCACGCAATGGTAAATCGCGTGTAAATCTCAGACGCAAAAAAAAGCGCGCTTCAGTTCAGACATGAAGCGCGCTTTTTTTTGCCTGCTGATGTGGCGCCTGCGGTAGCGCTTGATTTTTAATGCGATCAGCTATCCGATTTACGACTTGGCGATCGCCGACCAATGCGGTGCATCAGCATTGGGCTGGGATGCAGCCACATTGGTTTCAATAACCATCTCCCCCATCGTCAGGAAAATATATTTGGTACCGGCATGCCCGCGGTATACCGCTTTTGAACTAGCCAGGGCATTCGTCACCGCCGCGAAATCCCAGATTTCTTCCAGACTGCAGGCAATGCTTTTTGCCATAAACGACGGGTGTTGATTGTCTAATCCCCATTGCCTTGCCAGATTCGCATGCTCTTTAAAGGCGGCGTCAAGCGAAGCGTGCGCCCATCCCCAGGTGAACCTTTTACCGATCTCGTCATAGGTGCCGATGACCTGGAAATGCGCAGTACCAGTCACCCCTTTGGCAAATTTGAAAACGATCACGCCCTTCCGCATATCCGCCGACCAGCCCTGCTCTTTGCCTAGCTGCCAGCCATCTGCATGCGTCTTGTTTTGCTCGGTCAGTTTGGTGCGTGCATACGCAATGAACTCAGTCCCTGAATCGCTGGTCGCGATGCGTGAAAATAAGTGGCGAATGGCAGTAAGAACTTTTTTTAACATAAGCGGCTCAACAAAAATAATGTTTATTGCTCGGACAAGCCCTGCCCTATTTTACCGGGGAAAAACGACAGGCCCAGTCTAGCAATTTCAGCTTGCCATGAGGCAATAAAGCGTTCGAATGTGGGATTGTAAGGTAATCCAGGGCCGCCATCAGAAAAACTTATCTGCTCTTGTGTCTTTTACAAAATAGCCAAAAGACATTCGTTGCCACCCGCCTGAGCACAGGTTGTTTGAAGATAGTTTTTGTGTCAAGCTGGGTTTTGCTATGATTGCCACCCTTTAGAAATCACCTTTAATTCGATCGCCACCTACATGCCCTTTTCACTCGACAATTTGCTCGTCATCGGTATCTCTTCCCGCGCCCTGTTTGATCTGGAAATGGAAGAAGCCATTTTTCAAAACGAGGGGTTAGACGCCTACCGTCAACATCAGCTGGCAAACGAAAATGTTTGCCTTAAACCCGGCGCCGGATTTTCTCTGGTCAAGGCCCTGCTCAAGCTCAACGCCCTGACACCGGAACACAGACTGGTTGAAGTCGTCATCATGTCGCGCAACTCATCTGAAACCTCGCTGCGCATTTTCAACTCCATCGAACAATACGGGCTCGACATCAGCCGTGCCGCATTATCGGGCGGTGCGCCCTTGTCGCCCTATCTGCAAGCCTTCAACATCAGCCTGTTTTTATCGCTGCATGAAGACGATGTGCAGGCCGCCATCAATTCCGGCGTGGCTTCTGCGTTGCTGTATCAGATACCCGAGAATGCCGCCGACCTGGAACAAATCCGCATCGCCTTCGATGGCGACGCCGTGATTTTCTCGGATGAATCGGAACGCATCTATCAGGAACAAGGGGTAGAAGCCTTTGAGCAGCACGAGCGCGAGAACGCCAAAAAACCGCTACCGGAAGGCCCGTTCGCCCGACTACTGGTGGCGCTGTCTTACCTGCAAAATAATTTCAAGACCGCCGACGGCCGCGCCTTCCCGCTAAGAACCGCCCTGGTCACGGCACGCTCCTCCCCCGCCCACGAGCGCGTGATACGCACGCTGCGCGCCTGGAACATCGCGATAGACGAAACCTTCTTCATGGGCGGCGTGAATAAATCCGCCGTACTGGCAGCCTTCAAGCCGCACATGTTTTTTGATGACCTGCATGGCCATTGCATCAAAGCCTCCAGCGTAGTGCCTACCGGGCGGGTGCCGATTAAACAATGATTAAGCAGTGATTAAGCTGTTATCGGGTGCTGCTGCTCTTGAAGAGTAGCGATGATAAATTATTCTTGTGACAATGAGATTGACGTGAAATACTCTGATCAGGCCGCTTAAATTTCCTACCCGTTTAGTTGGCTTACCGTTCAGGTGAAATAAAGGCATGCGGCACAATAATGGAATGGCTATCGTTAAATGAAAATGTGGATTTATTCAAATGCAAGACCTGACGCCGACGCCTCCGACACCAGCTGATGGCAGGCGTCTGACGTTTGGGCTACTGCTCTCCCTGACGATCCACGCGATGTTGTTAAGTCTGGCCTTCAGCGGTCAGGGTAATGGGCTGCCGGGCTTCGGCTTGCCCTGGCAGGATAGACGGACCGAGGTTCCCGATTTGCGCGTCATCCTACTTCCGACGCCGCTACCGGCCGCACAGCCCTTGTTGAGTGCAGGTGCCGAGCAGCCAATGCAGCTAGTTAGCGCTGAGCCGACGGCGATGACACTAGTGCACTTTGCGCCGCCCCCGAAGGTGTCGGCCGCCGCGAGCAAGTCGCTGGCCAAACCTGAGCAGGCCAAACCAGAGAAAGTGACCGAGGCAAAGAGAGTCGAAGCATCCACTTCTGCACCTGCGATTTGGCCTGCAATTGTACCTTTACCCGCCGGGCGGCCGAATGAAAAAAGGGCAACCCCGCCGCAGCCAGCAGTAGACCTGATCGCCGTGGCGAAGTCGAACGGGTCGACATGGAACGTGCCTACTGCGCCAGAAGTACCAGCACCCGTCACTGCGGTCGCGATACCGTCGCTGCCGGATGCTGACTATGCAAAGCAGGATGCCCAGCGGCAAGCTGAGCTGCTCGACACTGAGCGCCAGGAGATTGCCAAACAGGCGGCAGCACAGCGAGATGCGGCGCGGCAGGAAACAGCGCGGATAGAGGCTGAACGCCAAGAGCTCGCCAGACAGACGGCAGCACGACAGGCAGCGGAAAAACAGGCAGCAACAAGACAGGAGGCGATGCGCCAGGAAGTGGCCCGGGCAGATGCCGCGAGAGTCGAAGCCGAGCGCCAGGAGGCCGCAAAAAAAGCAGCAGCAGGGCAACTGGCCGCCATCCAAGAGGCGGCACGGGCCGAGACCGCTCGGGCGGAAGCCGAGCGCAAGGAGCTATCACGCCAGGAAACCGCGCGACAGGAAGCAGCACGGATAGCAGCTGAACGGCACGAGGTCGAAAAACAGACAGCAGCAAGACATATTGCAGAAAGACAGGCTGCAGCGCAACAGGAAGTCAACCGTCAGGAAGTGGCCCAAGCAAATGCCGCGAGAGTCGAAGCTGAACGCAAGGAGCTATCGCGCCAGGAAACCGCGCGGCAGGCCGCCGCACAGCAAGAGGCTGGACGGCAAGAGGCGGCACGGCAAGCGGTGATTCAGATCGAGGCCACACGCTTGGCCGCCTTGCAAGCCGAGGCGGAAAAGCGGCAAGAAAAACTGCGCGCCATAGGTCGGCAACTGAACGAGGAAGCCGCTCGGCGTGACGCGGCTGCCGCACAGCGCCAGCTCCCCTCAGCGAGCAGTGCGCGCCGTGGCAGACTCCTCGGTCGCACCGACCCCAACGCGGAGCTCATCTTGTACGCGGAAGCCTGGAGCCGGAAGATCCAGCTGAACATGACCTTCGACATGGTCCGCGAAGCGGCGAAGCAGCCGCACACCAATCCCATGGTCACGGTGGCGATTCGCAGCGATGGATCGGTAGAGTCGGTCACCTTCGTCACCTCCAGCGGCGTGCCGGCCATCGACGAAGCGATACGGCGCATCGTCTACAGTCAGGCCAACTACCAGGCTTTCCCGCCCGGGCTGGTCAAGGAGTTCGACGTAATCGAAATCCGCAGGACCTGGTACTTCGACATGGCGATCCGGCTGTACTGATGGGGCAGCCCTACATGGCTTAGTGATGGAATTTTGTAGGCTGGGATTGCATCCCAGCCTACAATACTGCATTGCGCCACCTCACACAGCCACTGAAAGATTCACCATGTCCAGCAAATCGCATGTCGATGCCAATTACCGTTTTATCGCCGCCTATCAGGAGGTCAATACCCGCATCGCGCAACGTCATCAGGCGCTGGCTTTGTATGTCACCCTGGTGGTGAGTCTGCTGGCGGCGTTGGTGGCGTTAAAACCTGGGGAAGGCAGCAGCAATTTGCCGATAGAGTGGCTAGTGCTTGGCTTTCCGGTGGCGTCGACCTGTCTGGCTTTTTTGAATTACAAAGCAGAAAGGGCGATCACTAACCTGCGGCATTTTTTGTCTACGCTGGAAAGGCTGGACGACGCGCATACGCGGCTGCCGAGTTACAACACCGACCCGGTCTGGGCGGTGGGGGCGAACAAGGCGCGGCGCTTTCAGGATTATGCCAGCGCCGTTCTGGTCGCCGGTGGCAACGCCATCGGTCTTGGTGCCGTGCTCAAAATTTATCCTGAACGGATTGCCGCCAACCAGTTTGTAATCTGGATTACCGCCATCATCGCGCTGGCGTCGCTGTTTGCGCTGTTGTTCATGCCGGCCTGGAGCTATCGCCCTAGTGAGGAAATTAACTCAGGAACGGATTCCGGCAAGGACTAAGCCCAGCACGCACTGTTCATGCGCCTTGCAGGGCATATGCCTTGGAAAGGCGCATGGACAGTGCGTGCTGGCGCGGTGTTGAAATGATTTTTGAAGTAAAAAAGCCGGATTCCTTATAAGAATCCGGCTTTTTTATTTTGTGAGCGAAAATTAACGCTGCGCTACCACATCCACCACACACAAGGCCGTCATGTTAACGATGCGGCGTACCGTTGCCGATGGCGTCAAAATATGCACAGGCTTGGCGCAACCGAGCAAGATAGGGCCGATCGCGACATTATTGCCGGCCGTGGTCTTGAGCAGGTTGTAGGAGATATTGGCGGCATCGATATTTGGCATGACCAGCAGATTGGCATCACCGGTGAGGGTGCTGCCTGGCATCAGCTTCTTGCGATAGGCAGCGTCGAGTGCGGTATCACCGTGCATCTCGCCGTCGATTTCCAGGTCAGGTGCATCGCGCTGGATGATGGCTAATGCTGCGCGCATTTTCTGTGCCGATTCGCTATTGCTGGAGCCGAAGTTGGAATGCGACAGCAAGGCTGCCTTTGGCTGCAAACCGAAGCGACGCATTTCTTCTGCGGCCAGGATGGTGATCTCGGCAATCTGCTCGGCGGTCGGGTTTTCGTTGACGTGCGTATCGACCAGCACCAACTGGCGATCCGGCAAGACCAGCGCATTCATGGCGGCGTAGACGTTCACGCCTTCACGCTTGCCCAAGACCTGATTGATGTAATTGAGATGCAAACCCGTGGTGCCGAAGGTACCGCAGATCATGCCGTCGGCATCGCCCTTGTGGATCATCATGGAACCGATCAGGGTATGACGGCGGCGCATCTCCAGCTTGGCGTATTGCTCGGTAATGCCCTTGCGGCAGGTCATCTGGTAATAGGTTTGCCAGAAATCGCGGTAACGCGGATCAAACTCTGGATTGATGACTTCAAAATCCACGCCGGCTTTCAGGCGCAGGCCGAATTTTTCTATGCGTTGTTCCAGAATCTGCGGGCGACCGACCAGAATCGGGCTGGCCAGCTTCTCATCCACAATCACCTGCACTGCACGCAATACGCGCTCTTCTTCACCTTCGGCATAGACGATACGCTTGAGATTGGCAGGCGTCTTTTTGGCGATCTGGAACAGCGGTTTCATGAAGGTGCCGCTGTGATAGACGAAGGTTTGCAGTCTGTCGATATACGCTTGCATGTCTTTGATAGGACGCGCCGCCACACCGGATTCTTCCGCCGCCTTGGCAACTGCCGGGGCGATCTTGATCAGCAGGCGCGGATCAAAAGGCATGGGGATCAGGTATTCGGGGCCAAACGACAGATTGTTGATGCCATACGCAGACGCGACAACATCAGATTGCTCGGCTTGCGCCAGATCGGCGATCGCACGTACCACGGCAATTTCCATCTCACGGGTGATCGTGGTGGCGCCGCAATCGAGCGCGCCACGGAAGATGTAAGGGAAGCACAGTACGTTGTTGACCTGGTTCGGGTAATCAGAACGACCGGTTGCCATGATGGCGTCATCGCGTACCGCCCTGACTTCTTCCGGCAAAATTTCTGGCGTCGGATTGGCCAGCGCCAGGATCAGTGGCTTGGGCGCCATCAGCTTGACCATGTCTTGCTTAAGCACGCCGCCGGCAGATAAACCTAAGAAAATATCTGCGCCATCAATCACTTCTTTCAGGCTGCGCGCGCTGGTTTCCTGGGCAAAACGCTCTTTGTCCGGGTCCATCAGTTCGGCACGGCCTTGATAGACGACACCAGCCAGATCGGTGACAAAAATATTCTTGATCGGGAAGCCCAGATCGACGATCAGATCCAGACATGCCAGCGCCGCAGCGCCCGCGCCTGAGACCACTAATTTACATTGATTGATATCTTTGCCGACGACTTTGAGGCCATTCAGAATAGCCGCGCCGACGATGATAGCGGTGCCATGCTGGTCATCATGAAAGACCGGAATCTTCATCTTGTCGCGCAGCTGGCGCTCGATATAAAAACATTCCGGCGCCTTGATGTCTTCCAGATTGATACCGCCGAAGGTTGGCTCCAGCGCAGCGATGATGTCGATTAATTTATCCGGATCAGACTCATTGATCTCAATGTCAAAGACATCGATACCGGCGAATTTCTTGAAGAGGACGCCCTTGCCTTCCATCACCGGCTTGGACGCCAGCGGGCCGATATTACCCAGACCTAGAACGGCGGTGCCGTTGGTGATCACGCCGACCAGGTTGCCGCGTGCGGTGTATTTGAAGGCAGCCGCAGGATCGGCAACGATCTCTTCACAAGGCGACGCCACGCCAGGGGAATAGGCCAATGCCAGATCACGCTGGTTGGTCAGTTGCTTGGTGGGGGTGACGCTGATTTTGCCGGGAGTAGGAAACTCATGGTATTCCAGAGCGGCCTGACGTAACTGTTGGCGAATTAATTCTTTTTGAGCTGACGACGAATCCATGCGGGTTGATTCCTTCATGTTCACTTGCTGATGACTGGCTAAAAACTTTACATTGGTCTGAGATTCTAGCAGAGGGAAGACACTAACTTTATACGTATTTGTACGAGCCTCATGATTTTTATGAATAAGAAAGCCGTCAATTTGGGTGGCCCAAACCCATCAATAGCAATTGACTATAGATTCAGTACAAACAATCAATTTTACAAATAATTACCCTATCACTATCATTCGTTCCATGTTGTCAGCACCCCGTAGCACTTCATACCAAACACCACCAGGAGATTCAAATGAGCAATACAGCCAAGCCTTCAGTCACCATCCAGAACCTCGAATCGGCTTTTGCCGGCGAATCGATGGCGCATATTAAATACCGTTACTTTGCCAAACTGGCGCGTGCTGCAGGTGCCGAAGATATCGCACTCGCCTTTGAAGCGACTGCCGACCAGGAAGTCATGCATGCCTTTGGCCATCTCGATTTGCTCTACCCGAAAGCAGAAATGACACCGCAGCGCGCGTTGGAAATCGCGATTGAAGGTGAGACTTATGAATACACAGAGATGTATCCAAAGTTCCGCCACCTGGCGATTGAAGAAGGCAACCACGCCGCTGTCGCTGAATACGACGAGCAAATTACTGAATCGAAAGAGCATGCAGAAAACTTCAAGCGCACGCTGGAAATAGCCGCCAAACGCTTCGCCGCACTGGCTAAAGTGGAAGAGCGCCACGCCAATCACTACCGCGCCGTTCTCGAAGCAAACCCGGCCGCAAACCCAGCTTAATTGACCTAACCCCATTTAAAAGAGAGATACCCATGAAATCATATCAATGCGTCGTTTGCGGTTTTATCTATGACGAATCGCTGGGCTTGCCAGAAGAAGGCATTGCCGCCGGCACCCGCTGGGACGACATTCCAGCCGACTGGGAATGCCCGGATTGCGGCGTCGCCAAGGCTGATTTCGACATGGTAGAGCTGTAATCATGCAACCCATCACCATCATCGGTAGCGGCATGGCTGGTTACACGCTCGCCCGCGAGTTTCGCAAACTCGACAAAACTACGCCCTTGCTGATCATCACTACCGATGACGGTGGTTTTTATTCCAAGCCCATGCTGTCCAATGCCTTTGCGCAAAACAAGCAGGCCGCGCAACTGGTCAGCCAGACAGCGGCGCAGATGGCCGAGCAGATCAACGCCAGCATCCTGCAATTCACGACAGTGAACCAGATTGATAGCGCCAACAAAATCATCAACACCAGCGTAGGCGATTTTGAATACCACAAGCTGGTGATTGCGGTTGGCGCCCAGCCTATCCGCCTGCCGATTGCAGGCAATGCTGCGGGCAAAGTCATGTCAGTCAATAATGTGACCGACTACGCAAAGCTGCGCGACAGCATCGCTACCACTGGTGCGCCGGCACGCATTACTATCCTCGGTGCAGGCTTGATCGGCTGCGAATTTGCCGACGACCTGGCTGGCGCCGGCCACATTATCACCGTGCTCGATCCAAATGCTCTACCCTTGGCGGCACTGGCACCGAAGCAGATTTCACTGGCACTGAAAAATGCGCTTGAATCACGCGGGGTCAACTTTAAGCTGGGCACCACAGCGAGCAGTATTGATGACGCATCCACAGGCGACGGGCAAATTCAGGTCAGTCTTGCCAACGGTGACGTATTTACCACAGACATCGTGCTCTCTGCCGTCGGACTGCGCGCCGATTTGCGTCTGGCGCAAGCAGCCGGGCTGGAGACAGACAGAGGCATCCTGGTCGATACCACAGGGCAAACCAGCATCAAGGATATCTATGCCCTGGGTGATTGCGCGCAATACACCAATCCTGAGGATGGATCGCGCCCGGTATTGCCGTATATCGCCCCCATCATGACAGCCGCCCGTGCGATTGCCCGCAGCCTGACCGGCGAAATCACGCAGATCGATTTAAAGCCTGCGCCCGTCATCGTAAAAACGCCTAGCTGCCCGATCGCATTGGTAGCGCCAGCGCCGCAGCTTGCCGCACTGGGGCGCTGGGAACACACGCAAAACGGTGCAGTCAATATTAGCCGCTTCTATGACGCTGATGATGCGATGAAAGGCTTTGCGGTCGCCCCGCAAGACGCCAAACTACGCGCATCTTTGCTGGCAGAAATACTAGCGCCACGCAGTATGGCGGCATAACTTTCTGTAGTCTGCCCTCAGATACGGTGCGATGCTGTCGCACCGTATTTTTTGCCATTTTTCTCCACAACACCGTGCCAGCACGCCCACCCCATGCGGGTTTGCGGGCAGATAGGCCTGACAGGCGCATGGACAGTGCGTGCTGGCATTGCCCATTTCAACATAAATTTACCGTTTTTTCAGCCCGTACTGACAAGCTCGCTCACCGATTCTTCATCCTCACAACTCGGCCTTCTCCAGCGCATTCGCGTACAAATAAAATTTGCCGTTTATCAATGTTACTAAATGCATATTGATAAGCAAAATATACCAACTACACTTAGTAAAATTAATTGTCTTTTTATTATTAAAAAGAAATAAAAATGAATGCCCACTCCTGACAGTCGATTCCATTGCGTATGGCGTTGCTATTTTTTTGTCGGAGTGAATTGTGCACGCTGTCATTTCTATCCAAAAGAAAGGAGGTAAGGCAATGCAGATAAATGTTTGGTACTTGCAACATTTTGAATTTATTTTTTAACATTTAATTGATGGAGATTTCAATATGTCACAACAAGATCCTACGGGAAGTGAAGCAATTGGCGGTGAATTCTGGCCCGGAGAAATGTCGGTAGACGATATCGCTACCGTACACGCCATGGAAGCTGAAGGTCGTGATCCGACCGAAGGCGAGATGAGCGCAGCAGCCAACCCCGATCCAGCGATACTGCCCACTCCCATCCCTTTCCCGCTCGCCAAGCGTGCCGTCAGCGGTCGCTATCGCGGTACTTTAGGCGCCTATCAACTTGAGCTAAGGGTAGACGTTGATCGCACCCGTCCGATGAACCGTATCAGCGCGGACTTTTATCAGGTAAGCGGCGGCACCACCACTTATTTCGGCTCGCTGGTCGTGAAGTCGCCGACCATCACGGTGAGCGCTACCCAAATTGTGGTCAAGGGCCTGGGAAATTTTACTTTTTCTGCCGGCAACCCGGTCATCAAGGTGACCATACAGCGCCGCACCATCCTTCAGGCGCAAGCGCCGGCATCGCTACAGTTCTTCTCAACAGGAGGCTCGCCCGGCTCGATTTACAATTGTGCTTTTGAATCCATCCGATTCAGAACGGTGCGCATCGAAACGGACAAGGTCTCCGATGTGAGCACGCCCGTCTTCAGTAGCTACAACACCAGCGCACTGCCGTCCGGCGGTCCGGCGCGCAATCTGAGCGTGATCAATGCCTATGCCGAAGCGGGAATAGAAATGCTGCCTAGCGCCGGCACCAACGTCATCAACGTCGGCGCAGCCGGTGCCAATGTCAAATGGAGCAACGCCGAATTGCACGCCTCGATGCAATCGCATTTTTCCTTATGGCAGGATGCACCGCAATGGGCGGTCTGGCAGGTAGCGGCACAGGATCACGACATCGGGCCTGGCCTATACGGCATCATGTTTGATCAGCAGGGCAAGCAGAGACAGGGTTGTGCGGTATTTCATCGTGGCATCGGCGGAACAACAGCCGAAAAATTGCGCTTGCAGCTGTACACCTATGTGCATGAGCTGGGGCATGGATTCAACTTGCTGCATTCATGGCAAAAATCATTGGGCACACCGGCCGTGCCGAATCGCCCGCTGTCCTTATCGTGGATGAATTACCCGTTCAACTACCCGGCACCTGGTGGCGAATCCACCTACTGGAGTCAATTTGCGTTCCAGTTCGACAATGAAGAAATCATTCATCTGCGGCACGCTTTCCGCAACGATATCATCATGGGTGGCAGCAATTTTGCCGTTGGCTCGGCCTTGGGACGCGAGATCATGGCCGATCCGGTGCGTAACGATTCTGGCCTCACCTTTAGCATCTCCACCCACCAAAGAAAATTCGCACTCGGCGAACCTGTCGTGCTGCAACTGGCACTGAGCACCAGCGATTCCAAAGGGCGGCGTGTTCATACCTGGCTACACCCTAATTGCAATCTGGTCAAAGTCGTCATCGCCAAGCCCAACGGCGTCGTGGTGGGCTATGAACCCTACATAGAACATCTGGTCGGCCCACGCGAAAGTGTCATCGGGCGCGATGACGTGATTCTGGACAGCGCTTATATCGGCTACGGCAGCGACGGTTTCTATTTCGACCAGCCAGGCAATTATCAGATCCGCGCGTCATACACGTCGATGGATGGTTCAGAGATACTGTCCGACATCATCACCATACGCGTCAGCTACCCAGTGACGGCAGCGGAAGAGGAACTGGCGGATCTGTTCATGGGCGATGACCAAGGCAAGCTGCTGTATATGCTAGGCTCGGACGACGAGACACTGCGCAACGGCAATGAAGCATTTGACCTGGTGCTGGCGAAGTATCCTAAACATCCCATGGCCAACTATGTGCGTCTGCTAAAAGGAATCAATGCCAGCCGTGACTTCAAGACCATCACCGAGGATACTGAAGCGCGTGTCAGTGTCCGCAAGGCCGAGGTTGAGCTCAGCGCGGAGATGCTCACGGCGGTGGCAAATTCTGCGGTGCTCGATTCTGTCTCGCATCAAATGACATTATCCACGCTGGCCGACGTACAAAATCGCAGTGGCAATAAGGATGCCGCCAAAGAGACCTTAAGCATGCTCTCGGCAATGGCAATCAAACCGCCTGCAACCGGTCGAAAACAAGGCCGGAAACCAGCCTCCGCCCTGGCAGAAAATTTCAGCAATCCGTCTTACTGGAATGGCATGCGTCAATGAAGTGAATCAAGTTTGATGCGTCGCGCAATATCCGTGCTGCGCGACGCATCACTGTTTTTATCGATATAAGAAAGCGAGTTCCCTTTATGCTGCTCACCATCAAACTTCGCGATGGCTTCAAGAATGACACGGTCGCCCTACGTGCGAACGGGAGAGAAATTTACAACAAGTCTAGAGTCACGACGGATCTCAGCATCTCCTTTGCCGACGCAATGGAAATCAAGTTCGCCGCCACCGTAGTCAGATTAGAAGCGGTACTGAACGAAGCAGAAACCAAAGCGATAGAAGTCAATCTGCAAGAAACCCCTTTCGTCGAGATCTGGATCGTCGACGGACACTTGGATTTGCGCGCATCCAAAACAGAAGTGCCGATACTTTAGTGCAGTAGAGTCTAGTTGAAGATATTTTCAAAAACAGGCAGGTCCATTACGCAACACCAGTGCGGCTTGCAGCCTCGACACGCTGAAAACCCGCATGCATAGTGCGCTCTGGCCTTGCCTTGTTTTAAATTTCAGTATTACAGAAAAATGAAGTTACGCAGCCAACGCTGTTCCGCACTTGCCGCAAAAACGCGCGTCGTGCGCAGCTGGTGCGCCGCAATGCGCACAAAATCGCTGTTTTTCTATCGATGGTTCTGTTGTCGTTGTCGACGCCGGTGCTGCAATCGCCCCCAGCGCCGCCGTCAGCAAGGTATTTTTTGCATCGGCATGCGCGCCCCCTAAAAGATGACTCATTACCCCAACCTGTTGTGCCCTTGCCATATCCTCGGTTGATGTCGGCGCCACCACCATCGAGCGTGTTTCACCAAAAGATTTCAGTGTCGCTGCGATATCGTCTGCGGTTGCTTGCAAGCCGCGCATGCCGGTCAATTGGCGCGCTTCATCCTTGCCAAAGATCACCGTATCGATTTCAGATACCCAGACCCGCATGGTCATGCTTTCGATATTAATGACGCTCTTCGAGGTCTGCACATTGCCTGAAAGCTGATTGCCCAGATTGACATTAGCCGACTCATAGCTGCCGCTGATATCGACCCAGATCAACTCGGAAACGAAATCAAAACGTCCCCACAGAATATGCGCCGCGCCGTAGCAGAACATGCCGACAGCGATCTGGCTCACGGCAAACGCCAGCATGGTGACAAAAGCTTGCGCATCCAGAATATGCCGGCAGACAATGACGGCAGCGATGGCGCCAATGATCAAAAATAAGGTGGCCAGACCGGTGAGACAAGTTAGCCAAAAAAACTGCGGCGTTGATAGCGCATGCCCGATGCCCGCAGCAATACGGCCAGGTTGCGGCCGCGGTTGGGTTTCTTCAAAAATCTCGGCAGAAAACTTGCCCTGCTGGCCGCTGACTGAAGGCGAACGATGGGTGTAGCGGCGATTCGGAATGCGGTTAAACCAGCGTTCCATCAAGTTGCGATCAAGTTCTTCTACCAACTTATTGGGATGCGCATTCATCGTCAGCGTCTGTGTCACGCGCGCCGCCCCTATCGCCTGCGGTGCCGCTTGCAACTGATTTTTCAAGGCCAGCCCAAACGCGGCGCAGCCGAGCAGCGCGCACGCCAGGGCCAGCAGCAGCACGCCATTGATCGACAAGTCAGCCAGATCAGGCAGATGCGAACCGGCCATGCCCAGGATCACCGGCCCCAGCACGGCCAGGACGATCAGCAAGACCAGGCCGCCGACACCGACGTTGGCCGCTTCCTTGCCAGTGCCTGCATTGATGTTGGCGGGATTAACCGTGGCTTTTTTTGCCATCGGACGCATGATCTGCACAAAGGCGAAAACGCCGTAGATCAATCCTATCCAGCCATTGGTGCCTTCCCGGCCGAACAGCAGCCAGCAAAACAAGAAACTGATGGTGGTCGCCAGCAGCGACAAGAAATTATAGAACTGCGTTTGCGCCGCCAGCTGAATGACGTTCGGGGCAAAAATCAGATTTGGCAACCAGCTATACAACAAGCCATTGAGTGCGCCTTTTGGCTCGGGATAGGTAATCGCGTTTTGCCGCAAGGTTTCTTTATAAGCGCCAGCCGCCGCGCTATCACCGTCCTTATCCAAAGGCACGACAGGCGCCAGACTGTCTGGCCGGTTACGTCCAAAGAAATAACGCAAACGTGTGAAGGCGCGCGCCATCAGACCAATGCCTAACAACAACAGCAAAATGGAAATCACCAATACAGCCAGCGTTCCGCCATTCAACCCATGCGCCAGTCTATCGCGCACCGAGATCATCGTGAATGCCCCCGCCAGCAGCATCACCGCGCCGGAACAAATGATGGCGGTATTCTCCACCTTGTACGGATTGGGAAACTCGAAAACCTGACTATCAGGATTGAATTCGTAACTCATCATTTTTCCATTTTATTGTTTGTCTGCGCTTGAAGGGCTAGCCACGGCAGCAAGCAACAGCCATTTGATCGTCGAAGAAAGCCCGCCGGCAGCCAGCCAGCGGCGATGAAATGTATCATTGAAGCGAGGATACGGAAAGCACATTTACGCCCGATCTTGACACGGACAGCCATGATGTTGATTTTACTGTGCCGCCAGCACGCACTGTTCATGCGGGTTTGCGAGCATATCGGCCTGAAAGGCGCATGGATGGTGCGTGCTGGCGTTGCCTGTTTTGAATATTTCGGCACTCCTGTCATTTTCTGCTATCAAGCTGCCTGTGCTTGAGTACAATGCCACATGCTCTCAGAATTCGACCTCATCAAGCGCTACTTTGCGCAACATACCGTATCCGATCCACGCATCGCGCTAGGCATAGGCGACGACTGCGCGCTGATCAACCCTACTCCCGGCATGCAGCTGGCCATTTCCACCGACATGCTGGTGTCGGGGCGGCATTTTTTTCCCGACGCTGACCCTGTCATGCTGGGGCACAAATGCCTGGCGGTGAATCTGTCCGATCTGGCGGCGATGGGTGCGATGCCTGTGGCATTTACCCTGGCACTGTCGTTACCGGAGGCGAACCCGGATTGGCTGGAAAAATTTTCACATGGTTTATTCGCGCTGGCCGATCAGCATCAATGTAGCCTGATTGGCGGCGACACCACCAAAGGCCCGCTCAACATCTGTATCACCGTCTTCGGCGAGCTGCCACCGGGCAGCGCGCTGCGGCGTGATGCGGCGCAAGTGGGTGACGACATCTGGGTCTCGGGCACTTTGGGCGATGCACGCCTGGCATTGGCTGGCTACTGGAAAGAAATCAAACTGGAAGCTGCAGAGCACAGCCAAGCCGCGCAACGCATGCACCAGCCTACGCCACGCATCGCATTAGGGATGGCGCTCAGAGGGATTGCCAACGCCGCACTCGATATCTCTGACGGCCTGATTGGCGACCTCGGGCATATCCTGGAGCGATCCGATGTCGGTGCCAGCCTGCACATAGACAGCCTGCCTGCCGGACCGGTATTAAGCCAGCAGCCTTTGGCAAAACGCCGCGAGTTCACCCTGGCTGGCGGTGATGATTACGAACTCTGCTTTACCGCACCGCCAGCGCAACGGGCAGCCGTCATCGCGGCCGGGCTTGCCTGCGCTACGGCAGTGACGCGCATCGGCTGCATAGAACAGCAAAAAGGCCTGCGCTTGCTGGATGATTTTGGCCAGCCGGTCTCGCTACCATTAAGCTCTTTTGATCACTTCGCCACCCCATGACAACTTTAGAACAAGGCCAGCAAGCCCGAATCACCAAGCCCACCGCGCGCTTCATGCTGGCGCATCCGGCACATATACTGGCACAGGGATTTGGCAGCGGCCTGTCACCCATCATGCCCGGCACATCGGGCACCTTGTTTGCCTGGCTGAGCTTCTATGTACTATCGCTGCGCTGGCCGGATATTTTCACCCCAATGGCCTGGATCTGGATCATCGTCGTCGGCTTTGCCATCGGCGTCTGGGCTTGTGCCATTACCGGCAAAAATATGGGTGTGGCCGACCATGGCAGCATGGTCTGGGATGAGATTATCGCGTTCTGGCTGGTGCTCTTGTTAGTGACGCCAGCAGACTTCAAAACCCAGTGCTGGGCGTTTGTCTGGTTCCGCTTTTTTGATATGGTAAAACCACCGCCGATCGGCTATTTTGATCGTCGCTTCAAGGGTGGATTTGGCGTCATGTTCGACGACATCGTCGCCGCATTTTTTACCTTGCTGGTGTTTGCCTTGTGGCAGCGTTTTTAATAATTTTGGATAAGATGATATCGCCACAACTCACCCGTTTCACACGTTCCACCCAACGCCAGCAAAATGCGCCCTGCCGCAATTGCGCGACTATTTACAGCGGCAACTATTGTCCGGAATGCGGCCAGGAGGCCTACACCGGCGCGCCGACTGCGGTAGATTTCATCTACGAATTCTTGACGCGCAATGTGTTTGAACGCGGCAAGATGCCACGCACCCTATGGCACTTAGTGCGCTATCCAGGTGGTCTGACGGTGGATTTTCTGGAAGGCCGACGTGCGCGCTTCATTCGGCCCGTGCGGCTTTATTTCGGTTTGTCGGTACTGTATTTTTTGCTGCTTTCCCTCAGTACCAACTTATCAGGAAAAATTACTTCTGAACTGATGGATGCGTCACACAAGAGCACCGGAGAAACTAACGCGGCAGTCAAAAAAAACGCGCTAAAAATACCAGTCCCTTCTGACCCGACAAATAAACCTGACCAACAACTCATTCAACCCTCTGAAACATCCGCCACACCGGAGATAAATGTGCAGATTCTGGGGAATTATTTTGGCCGTGGACCGGCCGATGCTTTACAAAAAAGGATCAATCATTTCATCAAGCTACCGCAAGAAGAACAGCTGCGCCAAGCCGTGCAGGCGCTGTTTAATCAGGCACCAAAGGCAATGTTTTTTCTGGTTCCGGTGTTTGCCTTGCTGTTGAAGTTATTGTTCATGTTGCATCGCATTCCCATTCCGTATGGGGCACATTTGTTATTCGCCTTCCATTGCCACGCATTTGTATTTTTGTGTCTGTTATTTTTAATGCTGCCCTTGCCGGGCATCGTGAGTGGGCCGATTTTTTGGCTGATGTGGGCATATCCGCTTCTGGCAATGCGGGCTACCTATGGATGTAGCTGGATGGGTGCGCTTTGGAGATGGCTGACATTAAGCATTCTTTATCCATCCGTGATTGTCACGACGCTCGCCCTGGCAACCTTAACCGCAGTTTTCGTACTCTAAAACAAAACAGGCGCGATGATCAACATCGCGCCTGTTGCAATACCATCCAATAGATTTACTCTACCGCCACCACGATGGAATGTATTGCTTCCTTCAATTTCGCTTTAGCCAAGGCACTGCATTGTTCAGGAGTCGCGCCGGCTTGCGTCCCTATCGTTGCAGCCGTTTTCATTGGTGCATAGATAAAGTTTTTTCCGCTGACCGGAACCATCATCGCGCGTGCGGCAACAATACAGACCTTATGATCATCAAAGCCGCCATTGACTTCACTCAGATAACCCCATTTTTTGACTGGAAATTGCTTTGCCAGTTTCTCTGGTAAATTTTCTACCCAGATTGCAGTCGCACTAGCGTCGCTGATCAAAATTGCCGGTGAATTATTTTTAATTTTAAACTTAGGTGCAGCCGCGATGGCGCTGGCAGAAAACAGCAAGGTGCTAATCAGGAGCAAAGGGGTCAATCGACGAATCATAAAGGGCCTCAATATGGTTGTTGGTTTGGTGGTTACGTTGACTTTTTATAACCTGAGAATTATAGCAAGTGTCGCGCTGATCTGGCATGAAAGACCCTGAATTGTCTTTATTTAGATGCGCGACATCTTGCCTTTGCGTGTACCGACCTGCCTGAGTCATCGTCAGCATGGCAAAGCAAGAATAATTTTCGTATAAAAACCGCAAAATTATTCCACCAAAGTGGTAAAGTATTTCTGCTAACAAAACCTAGGAGACCCTGCCATGCTTAAGCTTATTGACCTTGCAGAAAAAGTTGGGGATGCCCTCAAATCAAGAAAATTATTGCTCACGGTCGCCGAGTCCTGCACTGGCGGAGCTATCTGTCAGGCAGTCACAGAAATTGCCGGCTCATCCGAGTGGTTTGATTGCGGCTTTGTCACTTACTCCAACTCGTCCAAATCTGAAATATTAAACATATCCGCTTCATTGATCGCGCAGCATGGTGCGGTGAGTGAAGAAATTGCGGCGGCAATGGCGCAAGGCGCCTTAGCCAATTCTGAAGCGCATATCGCACTCTCTACGACAGGCATCGCCGGGCCCGGTGGTGCTGTTCCAGGCAAACCGGTTGGCACCATCTGCTTTGGCTGGCTGGTGGGCGGTGTAACGCATACTGAAAGAAAAGTATTTACCGGCGACCGTCACGCGATACGCGAACAAACAGTGGAGTATGCGCTGAACCGTTTGCTGCGCTATATAGAGGAAATCTGAGTTGACGACAGACAAACCTATCTATGCATTATTGGTAGATGATGATGTAGAGATCGGCGACCTGCTGGTTCGTTACTTAAAAAAATTTAATATATCTTGCCTTGCCGTCACCGATGGCAAGGCGATGCGGCAACATCTGGCGGTGGCACATGTTGATATCATCTTACTCGATCTGATGTTGCCGGACGAAGACGGTTTGTCGCTGTTGCGCGCACTGCGTGGCAACGTGACTAACAGTCACATTCCGATATTGATGCTGACAGCGCGTGGTGAGCTTGCCGATAAAATCACTGGCCTTGAAATGGGTGCTGATGACTATGTGGTGAAACCTTTTGATGCACGCGAGCTGGTGGCCCGCATCCATACTGTCCTGCGCCGTCACACTACGCAACCGCACGCAACCCAAGTTCACCCAGAGAAAGAAATCATCTTCAATCAAAGGCGGCTCAATTGCCATAGCCGTCAACTAACGACGCCACAAAACACCGTAATCCCTTTATCAAATGCAGAATTTCGCTTATTGATCGCGTTTATTGAACGACCAGGCCAGGTACTTAGCCGCGACCAATTGCTCAATATCGCGCGGGGCAGATCTACCGATGTGTTTGATCGTAGTATCGATTTGCTGGTTTCTCGTTTACGTCAAAAATTAGACGATGACCCGCGTCATCCTACGATGTTAAAAACGGTCCGCGGTGAAGGTTATATGTTCTCGGTGCAGGGATGAAGGCTATTTTTTCTGACACGATTTTCACGCGATTATTTGGCCTGGCAATCGCTGCTGTGATCGTCAGCCATGTCATGACTTCTATTTTGTTATGGATGTTTTTAAGCGAACATTTACCGCCGCATCCCCCGCCACATCTGCATGAAGCTGCACAAATTTTCGCGGCCAATGGCAATCAGCTACCGCCACCACCTCACGATGATAGTGTGGTATCGGGCCCTTTCCTGGGTTTTCTGGTCAGCATGATATTGCAATTTTTGATACTGACGATGGCCGCGTGGTGGGGATCTCGCAGTCTGGCAAAACCGATACAAGGATTAGCCCGTGCAGCCAGCCAGATTGGCGATAAGTTGAGCGCTCCTGCACTGGCAGAAAGTGGTCCTGCCGAAGTAAGGCAGGCAGCGCAGGTTTTCAATAAGATGCAACAAAAAATTAACGCTCAACTTGAGGAGCGAGGTAGATTTCTGGCCTCGGTTTCCCATGATTTGCGCACACCGCTCACCCGCATGTATCTGAGGATTGAGCATTTGGACGACGATGAAAACAAAATAAAATTACAGCAAGACATAGAAGAAATGCGCTGCATGCTGGACGCTACACTCGATTATCTACGCAACAATGGCCAGCAAGACCAACTAAACCAGCTTGGGCAGGTACTGGATATTCAGGCATTACTGGAAGCCTTGGTCGACGATGCAAAAGAACAAGGTAAAAATGTCACGTTGTCTGGCAGCGCGATGGCAATCATGGCGATACCTTCTGATTTGCGACGTTGCATCAGCAATCTGATAGAAAATGCGATCAACTATGGAACAAGCGCGCAGCTAAGTCTTTACGACAGCACGGAACAATTAGTCATCCGTATCTGCGATGAAGGGCCAGGTATACCAGAGGACGCCTTGCAGCAGGTTTTTGAACCGTTTTACCGCTTATCCTCCTCGCGCAATAAAAATAGCGGCGGTGTCGGCTTGGGTCTGAGTATTGCCAGGGAAATCGTTCGCCAGCATGCAGGCGAACTCATTCTTTTTAATCATGAGACAGGTAAAGGCCTTACCGCTCAGATCACGCTTCCCAGAAGCGGCCAGGCTCAGCCGACCTTGCCGTCTTTATAGACATGTTCAAATATGTCAAACTTGATACAAACCTGACACAAGCACGCAACATCACTCGATGAAACTGATAACGGCGGACAATTTCGCAGCGTTATCAACCAAGTGGGAGTGACATCATGAGTTCAATCGGAAGTATCGGCAGTTCGTCTGCCTACAGTAATTCTGCCGGCAGCGTACACAAACAGCGTCCTGACCCTTCAAAAATTGCAGACAGTGTTTTTTCAAAACTTGATACCAAGAGTCAAGGCTATCTGGAAATCGCCGATCTGGAATCGGCCTTTAGCAAGATTAATTCTGGCACTAGTGCAACCTCATCCACCAATACGGATACTAACGCTAGTGCAGGTGCACTTTTCAAAAAACTCGATAGTGATAGCGACGGCAAAGTCACCAAAAGTGAATTTAGTACCGGCCTGAAAAACTTAAGCGACGCACTTGAATCACAATTCAACGCGCGCCGCACGACAGATGCAACGGGAACACAAGGTCCTCAAGGTGCCAATGGTCCGCCGCCACCGCCGGTAGACGGCGATCAGGGCGACGGTGTCAGCCAAAATCAATTATCAAGTATGGCAAGTGACGTCAGCAAAACCGATAGTGTTGCAGGAGCCAATCTAAGCACTGTAGCGGAAAATTTTGAAGCCGCCGACACCAATCAGGATGGCAAGGTTTCGCTGAAAGAAACCCTGGCCTATATAGAAAAAAGCGCAGCTGCGGCGACCGCCACTACCAGCAGCGCGAGCAGTGTCAATGCAAGCTCAAGTTCGGCATCGGCCGATAGCAATTCAGATTCGGCCAGCAACACCGATGCTGCCTTGTTTAAGAAAGTCATGCAATTACTTCAAGCGTATGCGGATCCCTTCCAGTCTGATAATAAACCAAATGCAAGCAGCATCTCGGTGAGCGCCTAAATAGGCATGCTTCATCGTCTGGTCACCAATAAAAAAGGGAGACGCAACGTCTCCCTTTTTTACTTATTTAACTGTCGATTAACGACAGGCATTAATCGCATCACGGGTTTCTAATGCAACCCGGCGCGCCGACTGGCTAAAGTGCTCGCCATCTACCTGCTTGGCGTACAAAATCGCCCGCGAAGAATTAATCATCATGCCATTGCCATCGGCGGTTTTACCTGCGGCAACTGTCGCGGCAATATCGCCGCCTTGTGCACCAATGCCAGGGACTAGCAGCGGCATATCGCCTATGATGCCGCGCACTTGCGCCAGTTCTTGCGGAAACGTTGCGCCTACGACCAGTGAACATTGACCATTGGTATTCCATTTCTCGGCCACCAGTTGTGCCACATGCTGATACAGGGGTTTGCCATCGACATTTAAAAACTGCAGATCCGAGCCGCCGGCATTCGAGGTACGACACAGGACGATGGCACCGCGATCTTTCCATTCCAAATATGGCGCAACGGAATCAAAACCCATGTAAGGATTGACCGTCACGGCATCGGCGTCGTAACGCTCAAAGGCTTCACGCGCATATTGTTCGGCGGTGGCGCCAATATCGCCGCGTTTGGCATCGAGAATGATGGGAATGGCGGGATAAGTGGTTTTGATATAACGGCAAATATCCTCTAACTGATCTTCGGCGCGGATGGCAGCGAAGTAGGCAATTTGCGGTTTGAATGAACATGCCAGATCCGCTGTGGCATCGATGATGGCTTTGCAAAACGTAAAAATGGCATCGGGTTGCTGCGCCAACTCGGCAGGAAGTTTGCCTATATCAGGATCAAGCCCGACACACAGCAGAGAATTATTGCTGGCCCAAGCGGCAGAAAGTTTTTGGATAAAAGTCACGATAATCCTATGCAAAGAAGGCTGTGCTGCGGCACAAAACGGCATCATTATACCCGCTCAATGACGCTGGCTCCCAGGGGCAGCACCACCCTTCCTGGATTTAAAACGCCGCAATCCCGGTCTGCGCACGGCCAAGAATCAAGGCATGAATATCATGCGTGCCTTCGTAGGTATTCACCACTTCCAGGTTGACCAGATGACGTGCAATGCCAAACTCATCGGAAATACCATTGCCGCCCAACATATCGCGCGCCATGCGGGCGATGTCCAGTGATTTACCGCACGAATTGCGTTTCATGATCGAGGTAATCTCTACCGATGCGGTGCCCTCATCCTTCATGCGTCCCAGACGCAGGCAGCCTTGCAGCGCCATGGTGATCTCGGTCTGCATATCCGCCAGCTTCTTCTGTATCAGCTGGTTTGCCGCAAGCGGGCGACCGAACTGCATGCGGTCCATGGTGTATTGGCGTGCCGTATGCCAGCAAAACTCAGCCGCACCAAGCGCTCCCCAGGCGATGCCGAAGCGCGCCGAGTTAAGGCAGGTGAACGGGCCCTTCAAACCTTCCACATGGGGCAACATATTCTCTTCAGGCACGAACACTTCATTCATCACGATTTCACCAGTGACCGAGGCACGCAATCCGACCTTGCCGTGTATAGCTGGCGCGGTCAAACCTTCCCAGCCTTTTTCCAGAATAAAACCGCGAATACGGCCATCATCCGTTTTTGCCCAGACCACAAACACATCGGCGATCGGGCTATTGGTGATCCACATTTTTGCGCCGCTCAAGCTATAACCGCCATCCACGGTGTTGGCACGCGTCACCATGCTGCCCGGATCGGACCCATGATCAGGTTCAGTCAAACCGAAACAGCCTATCCACTCGCCGGTCGCCAGTTTCGGTAGATATTTCTGCTTTTGCGCTTCGCTACCGAATTCATTGATAGGCACCATCACCAGTGATGTTTGTACGCTCATCATGGAGCGATAGCCAGAATCAATGCGCTCAACTTCGCGCGCCACCAGGCCGTAACAAACATAATTGAGACCTGCACCACCATATTGCGTCGGGATCATCGAACCGAGTAAACCTAGCTCACCCATCTCACGAAAAATAGTCGGATCAGTTCTCTCATGACGGAAAGCATCCAGCACTCTGGGTGCCAGTTTCTCTTCACAATACACGCGCGCAGCCTCTTGCACCATACGCTCTTCATCGCTTAACTGCGATGACAACAAGAGAGGATCGTCCCATTGAAATGATGCTTTTGCCATTTTTCTCTTTCTTGAATGATGTAGAAATAATTAAGGGTACCAACAACGTAATTTTCAGATCAGTTTGCCGTCAATTTAACGCCAAAGGCGATCAGTGTCACACCCGCAATACGATGCGCGACTTTAGAAATGGTTACGCTGCGCTTCAAGCGTTGCGTAATCACATTCACCAGCAAAACAACCGCAAAACAAAACAGTATCGTCAGTGAGCTAATTGTTACCGCCATAGCCAATAAGGTCCATACGCCGTGGTGTTGTTCAGGATTGATAAATAACGGAAAAAAAGCCATGTAGAACACGATCGCTTTCGGGTTCATCAGCGTAATAAAAAACAAACGGCGAAAATGTTCGCCTCGTTGTGTAGGTTCGGCAGTTGGCGCCGCCAATGCTGGCTTAACCCGCAGCAGACCAACCCCCAGATAAATCAGGTAAGCGGCGCCGACATACTGTATCGCCTTGAACACAACAGGATTCGCCTGCAATAGGGCTGCCACGCCTAAGCCCGCTAACAGCATATGCACCCAATCCCCTACGACTACCCCCATGGTGCTGGCAAAACCAGCGCGCCGGCCGTCTTTGCCAGCGGCAGCCACAATACCAAGTAAGCCAGGGCCAGGAATGGCAAGAAATAACAGCACGGTTAGAACAAAGCTGAGGTAATTGATGATGCCAAACATAAAGGCTCCTGGAAATCGGCAGATGCAATAAGTCGAATAGCGATGCGAGATCAATTCGATTTTTGTGCAGTTTAGCTGCCTATTATCCTAGATTCCTCAGTTGGATAGGGTTAAGTGAATATTTTTCCGGCTCTCTGTTACGTTTTTTCCACGCAAACCACCGCCCGGTTCTCAGGGCGCAGCACGCAGCGGATGTGGGTACGCATATGGCAGATATCCCGGTCTGGGCGAGAGGAAATAATCCCGGTTCAAGCCTATCGATGTCGCACAGGTATTGTCGATGCCATTTGTCGTGTAGCCATTGCCAGGATTGGCTGAATTATTCCAGATATACAGGGATCGTATCTGATCCGGGCCTGGATATGTGCCACAGCTGAAGCCCTCGACCATCAACTCTATGGTCCTGCTGATCTTTGCCGTTGCCGTATTGTTGAAAATAACGCCATCTCCGCCGCGGATGCCGATGGCGCTTCTTTGCAGGCCAGACGTAATATTTGTTGCGTACTGGTTATGATAGATTTCGTAACTGCGCGAACCACGCGGGGAAGAAGACAATCCATGTGAATCAGTCATGGCAAAATCCTTGGCGGACTCCTGTCCAAGCACATTATTGTAACGAAACACAAAAACGGAGGCATTGTTAGAGGCAATGCTATGGCGGTTCCCGGAAAAATAATTATCTTCCACGAACACCGCATTTTCTGAGCCAAGATCCAACGCAGGCCACGCACCGCCGCCATACACCACTACCCCGTATCCAAGATTCATCAGGTTGGTACTGAAATTGTTAATGAAAGTATTGTTGTAAATGACGCCACGCTGGTTTGCGGCATCGCCAACATATACCGCGCTGAAGATAAAATTGACGAATTTCGATCCTGACACCTTAAAATCAATGCAACCGCGCAACAAGCCCAAGCCTTTATCCTGAATGTTCCCATTGCCATTACCAATGAGACTCATGTTCGAGAAGACGGCTCTTTTGCCGTTAGAGCAATTGTAAGCGATCAGGTAACTCGTGTTCGGGACTACGCCCACGCGCCGGATGGTAGTCACATCCTGACCGGCGCCATTCAGATAAACGCCTGCTGGCACATTAAGCTGCTGCACTCCCCAATCGCAATCACCGGCGGGAATATTGACGACAGTGCCAGCAGGGCCTGCACTGGCAACATTCACTGCGGAAACCACCTCGGCAAATGCGCAACTGTGCGCATAAATAGTCTGCGCTGGACCGGTCGGCGTTGTCGGCGTTGTTGGCGTTGTCGGTGTCGTCGTCGTCGTCGGCGTCGTCGGCGTCGTCGGCGTCGTCGGCGTCGTCGGCGTCGTCGGCGTGATTCCAGTAGGAACTTCCGTCGTCGGTGATGATGCTGTTCCGCCGCATGCGACCAGGACACAAACGCACATGACCAAACGGCGTTTAATAATATTCACGCCTAACAACCTATTACCGTTAAAAAAATAAGTGTCCATCGATCCATTTACCAGAAGTGTAGAGCGAGGAGTAATGACGCAGAGAACGCTACCCGGCTCCATTCAAAAATCGCAACGTTAGCGATCTTATTTGCGTAGAAATATTCAGGCATTTCGATGATCAGCGCTTTGCGTTTTCACAAGCAAAGCCAGCGTTTTTCGCGGTGCTGACCGCGCGGAGGAAAATAACGGGCAATAAAAAACCCCTTGCTTAATAAAAATCAAGGGGCTCATGCACGAACTTTTATGGATATAAATTTGGTCCCTCCGACAAGAATCGAACTTGTATCCCACGCTTAGGAGGCATGTGCACTATCCATTGTGCTACGGAGAGACGCTAAGAAATGACAAACACGCATTTCCAGTGAAGCCCACTATCTTACCTGAGCGAAGGCTAACAATCAAATTACAGGGGCAGTGGCGTACAATACTGCTTTTATTTACCCCGCATCGGCTCTTTTTAGCCCTACAGAAGTATTTATGGCAGTCATTTCCCTCAGTAACGCCCAGTTAGCATTCGGGCACGTCGCCCTGCTGGATCACGCAGAATTTTCCTTAGAGACATCAGAGCGCGTCGGCTTGATTGGCCGTAACGGCACGGGCAAGTCTTCGCTATTAAAAATTATCGCAGGCAATTTCAAGCTCGATGATGGCTTACTCGTCATGCAACAAGGCATCAAAATTGCCTACGTTGAACAAGAGCCGCAGTTTGATCCCAACCTCAGCGTATTTGATGCGGTAGCGTCCGGTTTAGGTGAAATGCCTGCACTGCTGCGGGAATATGAAGCCATCACTGGTCAGTTTGGTGGCGACAATGACGATGCGCTGATGGAACGCATGCATGACATCCAGGTGCAGATCGATGCTGCTGATGCCTGGAACCTGAACAACACGGTAGAGACCACGCTAGACAAACTCAACCTTGCCAAAGATTCGCTGATGAGTACGCTCTCTGGCGGTATGAAAAAGCGCGTGGCGTTGGCTTGCGCACTGGTCAGCGCGCCCGATGTCTTGCTGCTCGATGAGCCGACTAACCATCTGGATTTTTCTTCCATTTTATGGCTCGAAGGTCTGCTGCGTGATTTCAAAGGCAGCGTGCTGTTCATTACCCATGATCGTAGTTTCCTCGACAATGTCACTACCCGCATCATCGAACTCGACCGCGGCAAGATCACTTCTTTCCCGGGCAATTTCAGCACTTACCAGATCCGCAAGGAAGAACAGCTGGAAGTGGAAGAAGTCGAAGCGGCCAAATTTGATAAATTTCTGGCGCAGGAAGAAATCTGGATCCGCAAGGGCGTCAAGGCACGCCGTGTACGCGATGAAGGCCGTGTCAAACGTCTGGAACATCTACGCGTAGAACGCAGTGCACGCCGCGACCAGCAAGGCCAGGTTCGCCTGGACGTAACGACGGGCGAACGCTCCGGCAAGATCGTCGCCGAGCTGGAAAACGTCTTCAAGAGCTTTGGCGAGAAAAAGATCATCAACGACTTCTCCAGCATCATCATGCGCGGCGACAAGATCGGTTTGATCGGCCAAAACGGTGCCGGCAAAACCACCTTGCTCAAACTCATCCTGGGTCAGGATATGCCAGACAGCGGCACCATCAAGCAAGGCACCAAGTTGCAGATCGCTTACTTTGATCAGATGCGTAGTCAACTCAATGACGAAGACAGCCTGATGGAAACCATCGCGCCGGGTAGCGATTGGGTAGAAATCAACGGCCAGCGCAAGCACGTGATGTCGTATCTGGGCGATTTCCTGTTCGCGCCGGAACGCGCACGCTCACCAGTCAAATCGCTATCCGGTGGCGAACGTAACCGCCTGTTGCTGGCACGCCTGTTCGCCAAGCCAGCCAATGTCCTGGTGCTCGATGAGCCGACCAATGATCTCGATATCGAGACGCTGGAATTGCTCGAAGAATTACTCGAAAACTACGACGGCACCGTGTTTCTGGTTAGCCATGACAGAACCTTCCTCGACAACGTCGTCACCCAGGTCATCGCATCTGAAGGTGAAGGCAACTGGAAAGAATACGTCGGCGGCTACTCCGATTGGGAAAAATACCGCACCGCTGCCCCGGCACCAAGCAAAAATGCAATAGGTAAAACTGAGCAAAAAGCTGCTGCCGCTGCCGCACCAGCGGTAGTCAAGCAGAAAAAACTCAGCTACAAGGAACAAAAAGAGTTCGACGAATTGCCAGGACTGATCGCCAAAATGGAAGAGGAGCAAAAAACCATCTCTGACCGGCTGGCCGACCAGGATCTATACAAAAAAAGCAAAGCCGACGACATTAAAAAAATGAACGAACGCTTCGCCGAGCTGGATGATTTGTTGCTGGCAGCGATGGAAAAATGGGAATTGATGGGCGGTTGAATTTTGAAATCGAGGTGCCCTATCACGCAATGCCCATGCGGCTTGCAGGCCAAATCGGCTTGAAAGGCGCATGGATAGTGCGTGCTGGCAGTGCCACTATTTCATTTTTTGATTGATACAAATAAAAAAGAGGAACCTAGGCTGCTAGGTTCCTCTTTTTTTTATATGGTTTGCTCATGCGTCAGCGCACTGCCTTACGGAAATCGCGCACGCGAAAGCCCATCATCAGCAGCGCAGAAAAATAGGTGAAGATGCAGGCGACGATAATTCCACCCAACATGGCTACACGCATCAACTTGTCGCTCTTCAAGCCTATCCAGTCAACCTGAGCAGACAAGGTCAGCGCAACGCCTGCCATCAGGGTCAGCGCCGCAGCCAATTTCAGCAAGAACGACAGCCAGCCTTTTTCCGGCACGTAAATACCGCGCCGACGCAAGCCACGATACAACATCGCGGCATTCACGCAGGCACCCAGACCGACCGACAATGCCAGGCCGGCATGCTTGAAATAATGCACGAAAGGCAAATTCATCAATTGCGTCGCCAGCAGTACGATGATGGCTATTTTTACCGGGGTTTTAATATCCTGTTTGGCATAAAAACCTGGCGCCAGAATTTTCACGAAGATCAAACCGACCAAGCCTACGCCATACGCCGTGACGGCCTGCCCCGTCATCGCCACCGCATGCGCATCGAACTTACCGTTATGAAACAGGGTCGCGGTCAATGCCTCCGGCAGCGTCGCCAGGGCTACTGCTGCCGGCATCGCCAGCAGACAAGTCAGACGCAAGCCCCAGTCCAGCAAAGATGAATATTCCGAGGTGTCCGCATCATAATTTGCCTTGGCCAGGCTAGGCAGCAATACCGTGCCCAAAGCCACACCCAATAAAGCGGTAGGAAACTCCATCAGCCTATCAGCCGATGTCAGCCAGGACATGCTGCCATCGGGCATATGGGAAGCCCAGGTCGAGTTGATCAGAATACTGATTTGCGTGGCTGACACGGCCAGTACCGCCGGCCCCATTTGGCGCAACACGCGCACCACGCCAGGATCACGCAATGCAAACATAGGATTAAATTGCACGCTAGGCAGCATGCCAATCTTCACCAGAGCAGGCACCTGTATCAACATCTGCAAGACACCGCCGACAAAAACCGCAATCGCCAGCGCATAAATTGGCTGCGCCAGATGTGGCGCCAGGAACAGCGAAGCAGCGATGGAAGAAAGGTTTAACAAGACAGGCGTAAATGCCGGTATCTTGAACTCACGCCAGGTATTTAAAATACCGCTGGCCAGCGCCACCAAAGAGATGAATCCGATATACGGAAACATGATGCGCGTCATCACCACAGTAAGTTCAAACTTGGCAGGATTTTCGGCGAAACCAGAGGCGAACATATACACAAAAATCGGCGCACCCGCCACGCCTATCACACAAGTAATTACCAACGCCCAGACCAAAACCGTGGCCACATGATCAACCAGCGCCTTGGTCGCCTCCTCCCCCTGCTTATTCTTATATTCAGCCAGGATAGGCACAAACGCCTGCGAAAACGCCCCTTCGGCAAACAGGCGCCGAAAAAAATTCGGTATGCGCATGGCGGCGTAATAAGCATCAGTCCAGCTGGTCGCACCGAAGTAACTATTAATCAAGATGTCACGTATCAAACCGGTAATCCGCGACAACATGGTCATGCCACTAATGGTGGCGAGTGTTTTCAATAAGTTCATGGATCGGCATTATAACGGCAGCCCCACAGATCACCACCGGACATCCCGCATTCAGGGAAAAATGACAAAAAAGGAAGCCATCGCAGACAGGTACAATTTCCTCGCTCCCCCGAGGGAAATGGACTTTATTATGAAAGAACTTCTTAACTGCTTTTCAAACTTAGATGAATTTGAAAAAAACTTCTGCTATAATTGCGCGCTTCGCATATGTAAAGCTTGCTTCTATCATCTGCGAAGAAATAGGAGAGATGGATGAGTGGTTTAAGTCACACGCCTGGAAAGCGTGCGTAGGTTCATAGCCTACCCGGGGTTCGAATCCCCGTTTCTCCGCCATAAATACCGCAAGCCACGTCCAATGGTTTGCTTAAAAAGCCTCTAAGTAATCAACGACTTAGGGGCTTTTTAACGTTCTCACTTTACTTTCATGGCAATTATTTAACGCCATCCTGCACTGAAATTTCAGGTGCTGAAAGCGGTAGGACGACGGTGAAACATGTTCCTTGACCGAGCTGACTTTCAAGATTGAGCGTACCGCCAAGAACACCTGTCACAAGATTGTAGGCGATATTCATTCCAAGACCAGAGCCGCCCTGTCCGAGCTTGGTGGTGAAGAAAGGATCGAACACGCGCTTCTGGTCGGCTTCACTGATACCAGCGCCATTGTCGCTAAAACAGATTTGCGCATGATGTTCATCAACGAGCTTGCTGATGATCTGCATCTGTCCGGTATTGCGCCCGTCAAAAGCGTGCGACAAAGCGTTGGTCATGAAGTTGGTCACTATTTGCCCCAACGGTCCGGGAAAACTGTCCATGAGTATGTCATCGGCCAGATCCATTTCCAATGTAAAAGGAGTGTTTTTATACATGGGCGACAAGGTCGCAATCACTTCTTGCAACACGAATTTCAAATCAAATTTACGCCGTTGACTACTGGATTGATCTACTGCCACCTGTTTAAAACTACGGATCAGACCACTAGCTACGCCTAAGGTTCGCATGAGTATCGCGGTACCATCAGTGGCACTTTGCAGATAGTGATCAAGTGCAGATTTACGCAATTTTCCTTCTGCGATATATTTTAATAAATCGCGCGTTTGATCCTGCAAGGTGCTCGCTACTGTCACGCTGTTGCCGATCGGCGTATTGAGTTCATGGGCGACGCCAGCCACAAGCGAGCCTAACGCCGCCATTTTTTCTGAACGGATCAGCTCATCCTGTGTGTGCTTTAAGGACTCCAATGCCACTGCAAGCTCATTATTCGCTTGCTCAAGTTTGATCGTACGCTGCCGCACCCGTGCCTCAAGCTGGGCGGTCATCTCGCGAATTTCTTTTTCAACTTCGTATTGTCTGGTAACGTCGAGCAGAGAAAAAATAAACATTTCTTCGCCATTAACCACAAATAATCTGGACGACAATAGGCAAGTCAAAATTCTTCCGTCTTTATGACGCTGATGCATTTTAAAGCGATCGACTTTGCCGTCATGCATCAAGGTTTTGATCATGATTTCACGCTCTTCAGGTTGGCTCCAGAAGTTCAATTCCAATCCGGTACGGCCAATCACTTCTTGGCATGCATAGCCAAGTTGTTCCATCCAGCTATCATTAACAGCTACAAATTTCGCATTTTTTGTACGAATAAGCCCCAGCGGGATGGGCGACAACTGAAAAATGGTGGCATATCTCTGCTCATTTTCTCGCAACAAGTTCTCGGCTTGAATCCTGGCATTTTCGGCTGCCATTTCCTGGTCGATATTGCGCGCCGATAAAAGTAAATAATGTCCATCGCAAGTCTCAAATTTCGACCCCGCCACCCGACACTTAAAAACGTGTCCGTCTTTATGACGGAAAGACATGATCATGTTGCGAACTTCACCATCCTCAAGAATATGCGCAATCATTTGAGAGCGTTCTTCAATGTTGACCCAAAGATTGAGATCTGTCGAAGTACGCCCCAGCGCCTCCTCGCGGGAAAATCCGGAAAGCGGCTCCCAATTACGATTGACATCGATGTATTGTCCATCAGCCATTCGCGTAATGGTGAGCGTATCGGGTACTAATTGAAATACTGTTGCCAGTACGGCTTCTCTCTCGCGCAAGTTGCTTTGGGCTAGTTTCAGTTTACTGATATCCACAATGGAAATGACTACTTGTTCCACTTGTTTTGAATCGTCACTTGAGAAAATAGGATCAGTACTGATGTAAACCCATTTCAAGAGGCCATCGGGCCGTTTTATTCCGACAATCACATTTCTTTGCGAAGTACCAGACTGCAATGTTTTCCAGACCGGCAAATCCTCATTCGCAAAGACACTGTCATCTTCATTAATAAAAGTGAACTTGTCGAGATCATGCATCATCTGCATCTGATCAGGCGCCAGGTCATAAATATTTGCGGCGGCGGCATTTGACAGGACAACAGTTCCATCGCTGCCCCACACCACCACGCCCTCACCCATTGCGCTCAAGATACCTCTTAACTGCCGTTCGCTTGAATACAGGCTTGATTCAGCACGCTGTCGCGCGAATTCGTTCTCGTGTGCCGCAGTAACATCACGCAACGCAGCCAACATGAAACGCTGGTTCCCTGAGTCAAAAAATGTGCAAAAAATTTCAACCAGAATGATAGAGCCATCCCGTTTGTATAGTTCCGCTTCAAAACCCCGAACAAAGGGTTCATTTTCGAGACGCAGCATCATTTGCTCTCGTAATCCGGTATCACGCCAAATACCCAGATCCTGGTCAGCTCTTCGTCCTAAGGAATCATCTTTATCGAAGCCCAGCAATTTTTCCCAATTAGAATTCACATCGACCAAAACGCCATCCGGTACAGTCGCGATACTGATGGCCTCTGGAACAAGATCAAAAATCTTGCTGAATCGTTTCTCTCGTTCGCGCAACTGCAATTCAACGGACTGACGAAGCAACTCGGTTCTATGCTGCTCGGTGACATCTTGTACGACATACATAACAAAAGATTCACCCCCCACCTCAAAACAGGTGCCGGATATGAGCACAAAAAAATGATGCCCGTCCTTACCACGGAAGGTCGCCTCAATATTTCGAACCTCGCCGGCAGTTTGCATCGCCTCAAGCAAAATATCTCGTTGTGAAAAATCCACCCACAAACCTAATTCAAAAGCGTTTTTACCCAAAGATTCACTGCGGCTAAAACCGGTTAACTCTTCCCAATGCCGATTCATCTCAACATAACAACCATCTTTTTTTCTGGCGATCACCAGAACATCTGGCACCAATTGAAAAACTTTCTCAAAAAGGGACTGGCGCTCTTTTAATACATCCTCAGCTTTCTTGCGAACGTCCACCTCTTTTTGCAGGCTGAAAGAAAATTGCGTCGCCTGCTGCTGCTGCCTGGTTAAAGAGATGACCAGTAACATCAGACCGATCGACAAGTCCAGCACTGTTCCCAGCAAAAACCCAGCTGGGGCAAAGCTTGCCACTTCACGCAAAAAGGGGAAATCGATCAGATGAATGCCTTTCAGCACAATGACAATCGCAAGCACGACATAGGCGGCGTTTTTCTGTAATTGATAGGTTTGCCAAAAACGATAGGCCGTCGCGAGAACGATTGCGCCGGCGGCAAGATGTACCGGCAGAGATCGCCAAAAGAACTCGACGTTGGTCAGATGTGCGCCCATTATCCAGAGCGACAGGCAGGCAAACCACAGCATGAGCTGTGAACTGTGATCGGGCTCATCATTAAAAAACCCGGCACCCGACCAAAGAAAACTAGCGAAGCCCAACAGGAAAAAATCAACGCCCATTGCAAAAACGGGATAGTCGGACGCAATCATCAGGGAGCAAAAATGGCGGGCGGAAATACACGCAAACGCAGCTGCCCAAGCTCTGGTAGCCCGGACATTGACTTGAAGATGCATCAAATAAAACAACACCAGCATGACCACAGCGGAAACAGCAAAAGCCATGAAAATTGCTGTATACAATGAAAAAGATAACATGAAAATCCCGAGTTTCGCACTGACAGCTGCAACATCGACCAGAGATCACTCAGTTGACCAGGAAAGATGCCGCATGTGCAAAAGATTCTAATACGAAGCGCGATATTTGCACTAACGCAATTCCAACATTGCACGCATTATTTTTTAATTTTGTGAATTATGTATAAATCGCTACCTTGGCGCTTGATTATGCCGGGTGCATCACATATTATTAAATTACGACAATATTTAACCCAAGCAACAGGGAGATACTGATGAAGCGATACAACAACAGTAAAGTGCCCGGCTTGTTGATGCAAGAAAATTGCATCCAATTTGCGGCTTATCACACATATACGCATGGTTCGGACCAAAGTCATCAGAACCGTGATCGCTACTTTGCAGGAAATTCCATTTTGGGTTGTTCGTTTGGTGAGGGTGATGATGATGTCATCGAGTTTTTGGCTGAAGAGGCGGAAACGCAAGAGCCCAAAAAAGGAGTTCTTCCATGGAAGATACTGATTGCTGACGATGACAGCAATGTGCATGACACCACCATACTAGCGTTGACTGGTGTTCGGATTCACGGCCGGCCATTGGAATTTATGCACGCATACACCGCCAAAGAAGCGCATCAGGTTCTTCTGGAACACCCAGATATGTCTTTGGTATTGCTCGACGTTGTCATGGAAACAGTGGATGCGGGATTGAAGCTGGTGAGTGTGATACGAGATGAATTAAAAAACAGCACTCTGCGTATCGTACTGCGAACAGGACAGCCCGGCTATGCGCCAGAGCAGCGTGTGAATACTGAGTTTGCTATCGATGGTTACACCACAAAGTCCAAATTAACGCGTTCCATATTAATTTCGGTATTGGACGAGACGCTTGGCGACTCAAGCTCAGCGGATGGATTGGCCAACTAATTGGCAAGCTCGTTAGTTTGATTATTTTTACTAAAAAGGGATACAGTATTAACTGTATCCCTTTTTTTATTTACGCTGCGTCAGGCTGATTCATCGGCATGGCCTTGATGAAGGCATCCATTTCCAGGCAACGCTGATTCACCCGCATTAATGTTGGCATGCCCGACAAATCACAATTGAATCGCTGTGCATTAAAAATCTGCGGCACCAGGCAGCAGTCGGCCAAGGTCGGTGCATGGCCAAAACAAAAATCACCTGTGCGCTTATCACTTGCTAATCTTTGTTCCAACGCGGCCAGACCGGATATACACCAGTGTTGATACCATGCATTTTTTTGTTCATCACTCAGGCCTAGCGTTGTAGTCAAGTATTTCAACACGCGCAAGTTATTCAGTGGATGAATTTCACAGGCGATAGACAAACCCAGAGATCGCACATGCGCACGGTCTGCCGCATTGTCTGGTAGGAGCGCGGGAGTCGGATATTTTTCTTCAAGATACTCCATGATAGCCAAAGACTGGCTCAGCACAATCTGTTGTCCGGCATCAATATCCATCAATGCCGGCACCAATGCCTCCGGATTCAAGGCGCGAAAATTTTCAGACAATTGCTCGCCGCCGTTGTTAACTAGATGCACCGGCACATGTTCTGCGTCCAGGCCCTTTAAATTCAAGGCAATGCGCACGCGATACGAGGCCGAGCTTCTGAAATAGCCATAGAGTTTCATGTCCGCCACCTTTAAATAACGCTGACCGTCAACTTGCCTAAACCGGCGATAGACGCTTCCATCACATCACCCTGTTTGACGGCGCCGACACCTGCGGGCGTGCCCGTAAAGATTAAGTCGCCCGCTTGCAAAGTATATAAAGTGGACAGGAAGGCGATGATTTCTGCCACATTCCAGGTCAATTGATTGATGTCGCTGTTCTGCCGTTCCTGTCCATTGACTACCAGGCGAATACCGCCCTGCTCCATCCACTGCGTTTGCGCAATCGGATGCAGCGGCGAGATCGGCGCAGAATGATCGAACCCTTTGGCGGTACACCATGGGCGACCCTGATCTTTGGCTTCAGCTTGCAAATCTCGCCGTGTCATATCCAGACCGATGGCGTAACCCCACACATGCTCAGGTGCCGAAGCCACCGCAATATTCGATCCACCTTTACCGATAGCCACCACCAGCTCAACCTCGTGATGCAGATTGCTCGTCATCGTCGGGTAAGGCATTTCGCCTACGCTTCCATCCGCTACGGGGAGGATGGCATCGGCCGGCTTCATGAAAAAGAATGGCGCTTCACGACCGGTCCAGCCCATCTCTTTGGCATGTTCTACATAATTGCGGCCGACGCAATAAATTCTATGCACGGGAAACAGCGTATCGGAATGCATCACCGGTACTGCAGGTATGCTTGGATCAAATAGGTAACTCATCATTTTCCTTATCTAATGGACTTACGCAAAACCGCCCCAGCGTTGTTGTACCGCCTTGTCGTACAGGTGTACTGCCTGCGTCGGCACTCCTAGCTGGGACAATTTTGCGTAAGTCCTATCTAAGTCAACGCGTCCAGAAGCGATCAGATGGCGTCGCTCGCGGAAAGCACTTTTTCCAGCCTGTACTGTTTCGCAGGATCAAGCACCACAGGCATGGTCAATAAGCGATGCAAGGCTTCGTTATGTGCAAAGGCGTCGGTCCCACGCTTAAGTGAGGTCTGCAATACTTCGACCTGCATCTGCAGTCGCTCGCGCGACAATTCTGCCGGGCTATCGATGCCAGATAAAATTTCCAGATGCAACAGTGCAGTGTCAAATTCAGCGCTGTTATTTTGCAGCAATGTGCGATAGCCCTGATCGTCGCCTTCCAATGCGGCGAGTACCGATTCAAAACGCAACTGCATGGCGTTATTCAGCTTAGGCGTCAGATCGCCCGATTGCGCCCAATCTGCCTTTAGCTGCGCCATTTTCTGCGCGCGTTCTTCGTCCTTCAGGTCTTGCATCAGCATCGACTCCAGAGTCTGGCAGGCGGACAATTTTTTCAGGTAACTGGCTTTACTCAGCTCACTGCGCTGATTCAATAATTGTTGTCCGTGCTGCTTTACTGCCAGAACCGCAGCTTGATAACGCTGTTCGATGGCAGGCTCTTCTGCGCGTGGTACTGCCCCCACATTTTTCCAGTTATTTGCGGTCTGCTGCAATAACCGCGGCAGATTGGCATCGGAAGCCGCAATCGCCTCTTCAAGCACGATACAAAACGCAGTCTTGACAGCCAGATTCTCTTTGCGTTGGGCGTCAGCCTCGCCTGACGCTTGCTTGCGTTGGGCAAACAAGTTATCGCAAGCGGCGCGGAATTGCTCCCACAGCGCCTGCTCGTCCTTGCGACGCAAAGGCACGCTGGATGCCTGCGCCTGCCAACGCTCCTGCATTACCTTCAACTGATCGGTGGCGGAGCGTTGCTGCGGATCGAGCGCTGCCACCTCGGCGATCAGGGCTTCGCGTGAAATGATTTCTTCTTTGCGGCGTTGCTCCAATGGTTGGCGCAGCAGTTGCAAGCTGGCCTCAAACTCGGCATCCAAACGGTTTTTATGCTTGCGATCGACGTGCCCGAGTTTTTTCCAGTTCTGTTGCGCCTGCATGCAGAAATTTGAAATCGCCTTCCAGTCTGGCGTGGCTTGTAATAAGTTTTCTGCATTGCTGCGCAGTTCGGTCAGTGCGGCCTCTGCGATGAGCAAGTTGGCTTTTCTCAGCTCGTCCTGCTCCAGAAAAAACACCGCTGCGGGTGCATACGCGGTTTTGCAGGCGGCATCAAAACGTTCCCACAAATCCTTGCTGGCGGCACCGCTGCTGGCCTCCATCGCGCGCCAGCGTTCGCGCATCGCCGCCACTTTCTTGGCTAATTCATTCGGTGCGAGGGCCAGCGTCGGCAACTCAACTACCGCACTGATGAGCTCATCTCTGGAGACATCGCCGCCCCACTTCGCCCATCCTTGCAGATAACCTAATTCGCTGCGCGCCTGGAACAGGCGATCTTTTTGCTCGGCACTCAGGCCCGCCGTTTTGGCATCCACACCACGCAAATCCTTGTCGAATTTTCTGGCGTTCTGGATACTGCCTTGCTCCAGCGCTTCCGCCATGCCATCAATCGCGGCAATGATCTGGCTCACGCTTAAGCTTGGCACGGATTTTTGGACGCGTGTTTTGTCTCTAGACGGCGCACTTGCTACATCAGGTGCTGCATCGGGTTCGCCGGACAAAGCAGTGGCAGGGATAGCTTCATCTGTCGCACTGACTTCTACCGTTGCTTCTGGCGCGACGGTGTCAAGTTTGAGCTCTACACGGCGCTCTGTTTTTTTCTTCTCTTGCGCCAGCCCCTGCAAACGCTGGTGTTGCGCCTGCAATTTTGTCGTGCAATCGCTCAGCAAACTCTTAGGCAAGGAGCTCGCTTCTGGCTGATTCTGGCAGTGATCCAACTCTTGCTGCCATTGCTGCAATTGCGCTTGCTGCTTCTCTAGCGTTGCCTCGACTTCTTCCGCCGTCGCAAATTGATTCAGCTGCTGCAAGACATCCAGCACGCGGCGCTGTAAGGCTGTCTGCGCTAGCATTTTTTCAGCGATCTGCTGACGAAGGGTATCGAATTGCGCGGTTAAATTTGCCGGGAAAGCCGTGATCGCAGCGCGTCGCTTATCCAGATCGACTACCTGATTCGGCATCAGGTGCGCTTGCTGCGCCAGTTGGGTCGCCTCGTCGATACAAAGCCTGGCCAATTGTTCTTGCTGGTTTGTTTGAGCAATGAGATCAAGCCGCGTCTGCATCAGCTTGACGACGCGCTTATCGAGCTTGAGCATCGCAGCGCGCACCTGCTCCAGCCCGGCCTGGCTATGTACATGCTGCGCCGCCTTGAGCCTACCGTCGGCAAAATCGCAACTCAGCAAGAGCGCGATCGCCGCCGGCTCATCATTATTATTTAAGACATCGATCCTGGCCAGGGTCGCCGCCCTCTCGCTCTCGATCTGGCTCTTTTTACTCTCGGCAATCTGCACTGCGGCGATCTCACTCGCGCTAGGAGTGGGCGGTTTGCCAGCGGTTGGGCGACGGAACACAAACTTCGAGAGAAAATCTAGCATGGCGGTGGATAAGAGTAGGAAAAGAGAAAGCAAGCATCATAGCAAGACTTGCGCGGTAAGGCAGCAGGAAAAACCGCAACGGCAGCTGATACAACAGGCTAAGATCACCAAAATTCAAATCAAGGCAGGCCTGGAGCGCAATATCCATGCGGGTTTGCAGGCATAGTGGCTGGAGAAGCGCATGGATAATGCGCGGTGGGCTTGTGCCTAGTGAGTATTTTGTGCATCGGCTTCAAATATGCGATGTGACACTTTTGTCTTGAATGACTTTAAAAGGCTGAGGATTCAACCTATCATTCATGGTTGATATTTTTAACGTCAAGGTGAGGTGGCAGACTTGTCTGCGTCCCATTCGACTGCCGTGTTAAAGCTAATAATTTTGTATGTCGCATCAATAGTACTTGCCGCCAGATGATCGCCGGAATTGTTACAGCCGCAAGATAACCGCGCCAAATTTCGAATTGAATTCCGAATAGTGGAATTGCTATAGCAAAAATAAATACTGACGCGCCCAAGCAGATCGTCATAACGACGAAACTTTTTGCGATTAACTCTGCTTGAACTAATGGCTTATTGTCGCTGCCACGAATAAGCGATAACCGCCCACCAAAACCCACCTGGTAGGATACCCAGAGTAGAGCGACGCCGAGGGCGACAATGACTAAATAAATCAAAATTGTGATGAGAGTCATATGAGCTTTAAATTTGTTTTAGGAAGACAGTTTTGCCGCATAACATCGCCATCTGTCTGCATAACATGGCAACGAAAATTTCTTTAAAATGGCTCACAGCTTTGTTCTCCTGTTCGACCAACATTTCTTATCCAATATTAATTTCAGCAAAAAGCAGCACCACTGCCTCTTTTCATTCTACCAACCAACTGAACAAATTTAAAAAATATCTCGACGCTCACTTTCGTCACCTGCTGAAAATTTCAGGCAACAAACAAACCTAAAAATCACCCCACCTGCGGCTCAACCAGACGCCCGCGATACAGCGCCGCTACCAGGTCCGATTGCGTGACTATTCCTGCCAGCCGTCTTTCTTTATCGATGATGGGAATATGGTGCATGCCGGCGTCGGACAAGAGCGGTACCAGTTCGACGATGTGCTTGTCTTCATCGGCGGTATGCACATTGGTGGTCATGATCTGGCCAACGACTTCCGGCTTTTGGGAATGCAGCTCGGTGGTGCGTTTGATGAACTGGCGTAGCTTGATCTCGAAACCTTCATGGACATCGAGATTGGCGTGCTTCATGAAATCGACCACGGTGAGAATGCCGATCACCCGCCGTGCTCTGTCCACTACCGGCAAGGCCTTAATTTTATGCTTGCGCAAGAGCAGCCAGGCGTCTTCCAGCAGGGTGCCGAATTCGACGCTGATGATATCGCGCGACATGATATCGCCGCAGGTAATGCGATCGAAGCGCCGCTGATATGACTGCATTTCGGTTTGCTTGAACAGAAATTCGAGATCGTCGCGGCTGATGTCAAGCACCTGATTATATTTTTTGATGACGGCATCAAGATCATCTGAAGTAAAACCCAGCCGCGCCGTGGGCGTGATGTCGCCGGTCTTGTGTATGCTCTTTTGATCCGATTGCTGTTTGTGCGGATAGCGATGGCGAGTCAGGTTGTTAAACACGACCGCGATCAGCAGCAACAGCAGAGAATTGAGTCCCACTGGCGACAACACATAATAAAAACCTTGCGCATGAATGGCCGCGCCGCCCAATACAGCAGATAAGGCGATGGCACCACCTGGCGGATGCAGGCAACGCAGGGCAAACATCGCCGCAATCGCGCCGGCCACGGCAACGGCTGCGGCAATGTTTGGATCGTTGATCCACAAAGCGCAGGCAACCCCCACCGCGGCCGATACCATATTGCCACCCAAGATAGACCAGGGTTGCGCCAGAGGGCTCGATGGCAGAGCGAACAGTAACACCGCCGATGCACCCATCGGCGCAATCAAAAATGGCAGGGCTTGCGCATTGCCGAGCAAGGCGTGACTGACCAGGGCCGTGACGAGTATCCCGCTCAAGGCGCCGCAACAGGCGCGTAGACGTTCCAGCCGGCTCACCGCTACTTTTCCGGGGACAAAACCGCTTAACCAATAAGTGGCAGTCGACAATGAAGTTTGTATTTTTTGGCGCATGAATCTGGCAGCTCGGATGATCAGGCGGAGAGCATAGCATTGACTCTGGCGATTAAGTATTTTTATGCTTGCTGCGGGTGCCGACGCGATGCCAAGCGTTTCAACGAGTGCGACTCAACACATAAAATCTTAAAACTGGCACGGCCAGCACGCCCTATCCATGCGCCTTTTCAGCCACTATGCTCGCCAACCCGCATGGATAGGGCGTGCTGGGCCTATGCGATTCTGGATTTTATGCGCCGCTCATTGCTTAGGCTAAATTTCACAGTAAAATAGCAGGCTAACGATCTCTCCACCCCATAGACTTCTCTCATCCACACCATGAAAAAAATTACCTGTCTTCACCCGCAATGGCTGATCCCGGTCGAGCCGCACGCCACCGTTCTGACGCAGCACGCGCTGGTCATGACAGACGACAAGATCAGCGCCTTGATGCCCAGCGCGCAGGCCTACCAGCAGCACGCCGATGCCGAACATATCGTGCTGGACAAGCATGCGTTGCTGCCCGGTTTCATCAACCTGCATGCGCATTCGGCAATGTGCCTGCTGCGCGGCCTGGCCGATGATTTATCCTTGATGGATTGGCTCAACCACCATATCTGGCCGGCAGAAAAACAGCATGTGTCGGATGAGTTTGTCTTTGACGGCAGCGTGCAGGCGATGGCCGAAATGATCCGTGGCGGCACCACCACCGTCAACGATATGTACTTCTATCATCAGGCGGTGGCGCGGGCCAGCGTGCATTCCGGCATGCGCACCGTGGTCGGTTGCAGCATCCTGGAATTCCCTACCGGCTACGCCAATGACGCCGACGACTACCTGCAAAAAGCGATCGAGGCCTACCAGGCTTTTGCCGGCCAAAACGGCGTCGATTTCAGGCTGGCGCCCCATGCGCCTTACACGGTAGCCGATGCCACTTTCAAGAAGATCGTCGCCCTGTCTGATCAGCACCAACTCGGCTTGCATTGCCATATCCACGAAACCCTGGACGAAGTGGCAGAGAGCGTCAAACTGCACGGCGTACGCCCGCTGCAGCGCTTGCACAATCTGGGCTTGCTGTCATCCAAACTGATCGCCGCCCACGTGGTGCATGCCAGCGACGAGGAGATCGTCTTGCTGCAAAAAACCGGCGTGCATATCGCGCACAACCCTGCCAGCAATTTGAAGCTTGCCTCCGGTTTTGCACGCATCCACGACATGCAAAACGCTGGCATCAACGTCGGCATCGGCACCGATGGCAGCGCCAGCAATAACAAGCTCGATCTGCTGGGCGATGTGCGCATGGCAGCCTTGTTGTCGAAGGCAGAATCGGGCAACCCCACCGCCTTGAATGCCGCAGCGGCATTGGAGATGGCCACGCTGTCCGGCGCCCGCGCGCTGGGCATGGGCGACAGGATAGGCAGCCTGGTAGCGGGCAAACAGGCCGACATCATCGCCATCGATTTGTCCGCGCTGGAAACCCAGCCAGTGTATGACCCGATTTCGCAAATCATTTACGCCGCCGGGCGCGAGCAAGTCAGCCACGTCTGGGTCGATGGCCGCTGCCTGATGAAAAACCGCGAGCTGACGACCATGCAGATCCATGCGCTGGAAGACAAGGCGCGCTGGTGGCAAGCGCGTATTGCAACTCAATCGAATTAAGATGAATTGAAGTGTCATTCCCGTGCTACCCGCACAAAATTTGCCCCACATCCGACGAAAGACGCCTGATGAAATATTGTTTAATGTTGACCGCCCTGATTGCCGCTGCGATCAGCTCTTCCAGCCATGCCGCAACGGCGTTGACGACCATCGCAGAACAATCCGGCTTTCAAAAAACCGGCCGTTACGAGGAGGCCATCAAGCTCTGCAAAGGCTTTCAGCGGCACTACCCGAAGGCCGTGCGCTGCACGACTTTTGGCACCACGCCGGAAGGCCGCCCGATGCTGGCGATCATCGCCTCGCGCACCGGCGCATTGACGGCGCGCACGGCACATCAACGCAAACTGCCGGTGCTGCTGGTGCAAGGCGGCATTCACGCGGGCGAAATTGATGGCAAGGACGCAGGCTTTCTGACCTTGCGCGAGGCGCTGGACAATACCGCAGCCAAAGGCGCACTCGACAAGCAGGTACTGGTATTTGTGCCGGTCTTTAATATCGATGGCCACGAACGCTTCGGCCGCTGGAACCGCCCTAACCAACGCGGCCCGGAAGAAATGGGCTGGCGCACCACGGCACAAAATTTCAACCTGAATCGCGACTACGTCAAGGCAGATGCGCCAGAGATGCAGGCCATGCTCAGGCTAATCAACGAGTGGGATCCGCTGGCGACTATCGATTTGCACGTGACCGACGGTGCCAAGTTTGAACATGATATTTCGATACAGGTAGAGCCGGCTCATACCGGCGACGATGGGCTGCAAAAAGCCGGCAAGCTAATGCGCGATGCCGTGATCGCTGATCTGGCAAAACAAGGTTCGCTGCCACTGCCCTTTTATATGTCTTTTAAAGAGGAAGACAACCCGCAGTCTGGCTTTGTCGATGGCGTGCCACCGCCGCGTTTTTCGACTGGCTACTTCCCCTTGCGTAACCGTTTCGGCATGCTGGTAGAAACCCATTCATGGAAGGATTATGCGACGCGCGTACGCATCACCCGCAATACCGTCATCTCTGTCCTCGATCAAATTGCGGCGCACGGCATCGCCTGGCGTCAGATGGCGATTGCTGCCGATGCACGCGCCGCACAGCTGGCAGGAAAACCGCTGGCCGTCACCTACAAGGCGAGCGATAAAACCACGCAAATCGATTTTCGCGGCTATGCCTACTCCCGCACCATGTCTGATATCTCTGGCGCCTTGATGACGCATTACGACGAGACCACGCCGCAGCTCTGGCATGTACCGCTGCGTGATGAAGTGGTGCCAGATACCAGCGTGACCGCGCCATTGTCGGGCTACATCGTGCCGGCGGCACAGGCGCTGGCAGTGGGCGAAAAATTACGCCAACACGGCATCATTTTTCATGTCATCAACAAGGCCCCGGGATTGGTCAATGTTGAGATTTTTCGCGCGACCAAAGCGAATTTCAACGCCCAATCGACCGAAGGTCATCAGATGATCAAGCTGGACGGCGAGTGGCTGCAGGAACCAAGGCAAATAACGCAAGGCGCGCTGTATGTGCCGATTGCCCAAGCCAAAGCCAGGCTGGTGATCGCCCTGTTTGAACCTCGCGCTCCCGATGCGCTGGTGAACTGGGGCTGGTTCAATAATTTTTTCGAACGAAAAGAATACATGGAGGCGTATGTCGCCGAAGAAGTCGCGCGTGAACAACTTGCCGCTGATCCGGTGTTGAAAATCGCATTTGAAATGAAACTGGCGAGTGAGCCGGAATTTGCCAACAACCCGGAAGCGCGGCTGGCGTATTTTGCCCGTCGCCATACGTCGTGGGATGAACGCTATCAGCTTTATCCTGTCATGCGTACGGCAGTGAAAATGGCCAAGTAAGCGAATAATTTCAAAAACAGATAGGCCAGAGACTCACTATCCATGCGGGTTTCCAGCCTATATGGCCCGCAAGGCGCATGGGGATTGCGCCCCGCCTAGTGTGTCCTGGGCCTGCTCATGTTCAACTTTAATTCAGTGCCACACCAGGTACACCGATACATCAAGTACCAGCAATACGATGTAAGGAAAAGCGACCGTCGGGCGCGCTGCATTTTTGGCGTATTCCATGATCAAGCCAACAGCGGAGGGACGCGTTTTCAGCCATTCGGTATGCAGCTGGAATGCTTGCGCTGTTTGCTTTGTTTGCGCCGGCTCTCTTAACGAGGCCTCTACCTGAAGCAGGCGATCACCCAATCGTGCCTGACAGGTTCTGAAAATCCCTTCCTGCAACCACAAGATCAGGACCAATACCGCAGCCACGATGAGATTGAACCGGAGAACGAGCGCAGCCGCAAACAGCACGACACACACCAGCTTGATCAGCAAACTACCACGCTCGTAGTGCTCATAGTGGTTTTGCAAGCTCAGCCATTCTTGCTCAAACCTGTGTGCTTGTTGAAGTTCCTGGTTGCTCATGTCTGTCATAGTTGAATAAAAAATTAATGGAAGAAAAGGTAGGCGACAAAAATGGCGGCGACCACGCCGGCGAAATCAGCCAGCAAACCCATGGGAATCGAATAGCGTGTCTTGCGTATGCCGACTGAACCGAAATATAAAGCCACGATGTAAAACGTGGTATCGGCAGAGCCTTGAAAAATGCAGGCGAGACGACCGACAAAAGAATCCACGCCATAGGTTTTCATCGCATCGACCATCATCGCTCTGGAACCGCTGCCGCTCAGTGGCTTCATCAGGGCCGTTGGCAAGGCCGGCGTGAAATCGGTATTGATACCAAGATGGACGAACACCCAGTTAAAGCCCGAAACGATCCAGCCGAGAACACCCGAATTACGCATGACGCCGATCGCCACCAGCATCCCGACCAGATAAGGAATAATGGTCAATGAGGTTTGCATGCCGCCCTTGGCACCTTCAATAAACGCTTCATACACATTGACGCGCTTGCGCATCGCACCGAGCATAAAGGCGACGATAATGGTGAGCAGCAGGAGGTTGCTGCTGAGTTTGGAAAAGACTTCGATCTCAGGCCGTGTCATGCATTGGCTGAGGTACCAGACCATGCCGATGATGAAAGCGCTGATGCCACCCAGCCAGCCGATTACGACACGGTTTAAGAGATTGATCCGCTGTCGTATCGCCACACCGATCAAGCCAACCACGGTCGCAACATACGTGGCGATCATGCATGGAATAAAGATATCGGAAGGGTCATTTGCGCCCAATACGGCGCGCTGCGCCATGATGGCCAAAGGTATTAGCGTCAAACCCGAGGTGTGCAATACCAGGAACATGATTTGCGCATCGGTGGCCTCTTCCTTATCGGGATTGAGCGTTTGCAGGCTTTCCATCGCCTTCAGACCGAAGGGTGTGGCGGCATTGTCCAGCCCAAGCAAATTGGCGGAAAAATTCATCACCATGTGGCCGTTGGCCGGATGATTTTTAGGAACACCAGGAAAAATGCGCGCAAAAAATGGCGCGATGATTTTGGCGATGAAGTCGATCGCGCCAGCCTTCTCGCCTATCTTCATGATGCCCAGCCAGAGTGTCATCACACCTGCCAGCGGCAAGGCGATATCCATCACGCCGGTCTTGGCGGATTCAAACGTGCCATCAATAATGCGTTTGAAAACTTCGACATCCCCCAGGAATAACCATTGTGCCAAGGCGGCGATAAAGCCGATCAGAAAAAACCCGGTCCAGATGTAATTGAGTGCCATAGCGAGGGAATGTGAATAAAACAAAAAGGGGGAAGCAGGCGTTGTAACATGAAATCAGCAATGGTTCCTATGATTTTTTCGCAACGCGCCATAGACCCTTATCATAGCCTGCCACCCAATCCCGCTGAAACATCTTGTTGCAGTTGACTTGCTTCTTTACAGATTGCCAGTCCACCAAACAGCAAGACGACTCGTTAATGGAGTGTGATTCAAGCAGAACATACAAAAGGAGCAAACCATGACATTCACCTCAATGACTAAAAAACGCATCAAGGGATTGATATTAGCCAGTATTGTCATCTGTTCAGGAGTGAGCTTATCGAGCGTCGCCCAGGATCGATATCAACAGCAAGAATGGCGCCCCGCGCCGGTGTATCAGCGAGAAATTAACCGCAATTACGATTACGTCTATTACCCGCAACAGCAGGTTTACTTTTCACCATCAAACAATAATTGGTTCTGGGCTAGTGGCCGTGGCTGGCAAGTGGGTACGCGCCTGCCCTCCTACCTCAACGTTGATTTGCGTTTTGGCGGCATACCGGTTTCCTTGCGTTCAGACCGGCCCTATGCCGAGCACGTTTATGTAGAAAGAAGTTATGGGCGTCCGTGGAGAGATTCACATGAATCGCGGCACTATTATGATGCGCGCCGTTACGGTAACTGGCGTGACAATTGGCGCGATGAGCGGCGCGATGACTGGCGCGATGACCGACATGATGACAGGCGCAACGAAAGAGAGCATGGCCATCATCGCGGGCATGGTGACCGTTGATATGAATTTAATTTCCAACAAGGCTGGCAGCGATATTGATCGAAAAGCCCAATATCGCTGCATTGAAAAAGAAACTCAGAATGGAATGGGCAAGGACCGTTTTTCGCATCTGTCGCGACATAATAACGATATCGGAAGTTTGTAACGCCACCGCGATAGTGAACGAAAAATACAAAAAATCCCAGTAATTGGGTGTCACGTCATCATCGGGGAAGCGCAATGCACGTTGCTGCCTGGATGAGTTGTAATACAACAGAGCATAATGAAACGTAAAAACGATTCCTAACAAACACCAGGAACCAATCACCGTTAAGCCAGTAAATAGATATTTCAGAAATCGACTATTCATCGATACACCCTGCATACTTGCCAGCTCATAAATAATCGCCAGCAAACTCACCGCGCAGGAAACGGACAAAATAACCAATACCGCCAACGCACTTTCATCCTCTTCCTGAGCGATTTTCTGCACGCTTTCATGATTCGCGCCGCTCATCAGCCAGACCACCAATGCGAGATAAAACCACACCGTGACGTTCCAGCCAAATAATGCACGTGTGACCATGCTCATATCAACTGGCAATGCTAAAAAAACCAAAATCCCCAGAAGAAATGCAATGCTTAATCGAGGTCTACTGCGTACGAAATTTTTTACCGCTTGTGTCGTATTCATTCTGCCATCAAAAGAAAAATCGATACTAAGGACTCGTTAGAGAAGGCTATCGCACTTAATTTATACAAAGCGATGGCATAAATATACTGGTAGTAGTATATAGTAAGAAGCGAGCCATCAATGGACGACAAATATCAGCAAACTGAGAGAAATTTACTACACTGTAAGCAACACGGAATCTCTATTATGGACACTCGGCATCAATATCTGTCACTCAGAAAAATAACTGCAGGCATGGTGCTTGCCGATGATCTGATGGACAAACTTGGGCACGTATTACTTCCGGCTGGCACCGCACTTACCGATGGCATGCTTAAGTCTCTCGGTCACCACGATATTCATCAACTTTCAATATTGCTCGATGAGATTCCCGGTGAAGAACTGGATCGTTCGCTTGAACACCAGCAAAAAATAGACCGACTTAAACAATTATTCAGAAAAAATCCTGACGATTTACCAACCAGCACATTACAAACTTACCTGCAAAAATACCGCCAAGGTGAAGCGCCATGACACCATTTTTATCAGACAGTCAGGATAAACACATCCTGCTTGATGATGTCATCAGGCAAATTAAAGATTTGCCTACCTTGCCGACCGTCGCACAAGAAATGCTGAGCAATCTTGATGACGAAAATACCAGTTTGGATATGATTTGCGAAAAAGTAGCGATGGACCAGTCTTTGGCAGCAAAGACACTTAGGCTCGCGAACTCCTCTTATTTTGGGGCAAATTCAAAGGTAGTCACCTTGCAACAAGCGGTTGCGTTATTAGGCATCAAGAACATAAAAAAACTCATCCTGATGACGACGCTAGCCAATAGCTTTCCTACCTCACGTTGTCGGAATTTTGATTCCAGGGCTTTTTGGAGACATAGCATTGCCACTGCGATATGCGCAGAACTGATTTCCCGTACCTTAAAGATGAAGCATGATTTTGCCTTCACCGCAGGGCTATTGCATGATATCGGCAGACTGGTCCTGGTGACGCGATTCCCCAAAGAATACGAACAGGTGATTGCGCATAGAGAGCAGCAGGATTGCTATCTTTTGGATGCAGAGCAAACAGTTCTGGGAATCGATCATGTGTCAGTGGGTTTGGTTCTTGCCATGCAGTGGGAGTTTTCCGATGCCATTCAGGATGCCATTAGCGGCCACCATCAGCCGGACAATAAAGATTTAAACCCTGTTGCTGCCATCGTCCACGTTGCAAATTCGATAGTTCATGCCCTTGATCTAAGTGAAGTGGAACATGATTTGGTTCCCATATTGTCCCAGCATGCATGGGATACGCTGGGGTTAAGCGAAGTAGATTATATGGCGATTTTCCGCGAGACTGAAATGCGTTTTGATGCGATTAATCAGGTTGTTCCCTAAAAAGTATTCATTCGATTATTGCGACATGGCGTACTTCAACCTAATAGTGTTAAATCTAGTCAATAGAACCGATCGCCACCAATTAATTCACACGTAATTCACACTTAAACATGTATCTGGAAAAAAATATTTTGGAACGATTGACTAGCTTTCGTGATGCTGACTACAAAATTGAAAGCATCCATCTATTCCGTGATATCTCACAGGATGACCGCGAGCATATTGCCCATATTATTAAAGATTGCGCAGTCGTCAAAGCCGGTTCGGGACAGGTTGTTTTGGATGCCAATAGCTCTGGTGCGCGCCTTTACATCGTGCTTAAGGGTGCGCTCGCCATCACGACACCCAATCCCGAAAATAAACACCAGGAAAATGCAAGCACACAATATCTTGCCGGAGAATGTGTAGGCGAGATATCTGTGCTGGATGAAGAAATTCATTCTGCTACTATTTCTGCGATTGCCGATAGCGAATTACTTGTTATTGAAGCAGAGACCTTATGGAAGCTGATAGACGAATCGAATGGGGTGGCAAGAAACCTGCTGCAGCTATTATCCTTTCGAATTCGTGCCGCCAATGCACAAATTCGAAATCGCCAAAAAGTGGGCGAATTTTATCGTCAGTTATCGATGGTAGATGGTCTAACCGGCCTGCATAATCGCGCATGGCTCAATACCCAGTTGCCCAGCATGATAGAAACTGCACATGCCACGGGCAACCCGCTGAGCATCATCATGGTAGACCTTGATCATTTCAAACAATTTAATGACGAGTACGGACACGTACTTGGTGACGATGCTTTACAAACTGCCGCCAAAGTATTGAATGCAGGCCTGCGACCGACCGACTTTGCAGCACGCTATGGCGGAGAAGAAATGATTGTAATTTTGCCCAATACCAATCAACGTTCGGCACTGATTGTGGCAGAACGCCTTTGCAGCCGATTACAAAAAACCAGAGTATTTGCCGATATGCAAAAAGCTTTGCCACATGTCACGGCGTCCTTTGGCCTGGCAACATTACAGGAAGGTCAGGATGGTTCTGCCGTCATCGCCATGGCTGACTCTGCACTCTATCGAGCCAAGCAGGCTGGCCGTAACCAGGTTGCTATCTAACCGAGATTTTCCATTAGACGCAGCAGAGGTGCTATTTGAGCGCTGACGGCGCATTTTCAGTCATTTTTGACGTTCTTCGTTAGCCATGGCTAGCCATGAGCGCCTCATTCACGCCAAAACTGCTTCGAAAAGTGCATCCGCCATCATCTCAAATCCCAATGGAAATTCTCGGCTAAATTCTTGAAGTGAAACTCTGAAATAAAAAAATCCGCCGTTGCAGCAGCAACGGCGGATTTTTTATCTGATACAAATAATTTTAGAACTTATAGCCAACACTGACCATGACGCCAAAAGGATCAAGCTTGATATCTTGCGTTTGACCCGTTGAGAATGTTGCCTTAGTTTTCAAGAAAGTTTTTGTTACACCTATATCAGCGAACCAACTGTCATTGATCGCCACTGCAACACCAGCTTGCAAAGTAGCGGCCATCTTGTTTTTCAATTTGAATGTCGCAGCGGGTCCACCTACGTCCAGCAAGGCAGTCAATTGACCAGAGCCGGTCGCCTTGTGGAAATACGCGTATGTTGCGCCGAGACCAGCGTAAGGGCGAATTTTTGCTTTTGGATCAAAGAATCGATATTGAACCAAGGCGGTGGCTGGCAAGACACTTGAAGTGCCCAGCTTGCCAGTGCCTTCGATCGCACCAGCTCCGTACAAGGTGTGCTTATATGGCAAACCGAGTGGAATTTCAACTGAGATGTTATCAGTTAAGCCGTAAGCAAAAACCAGCACAGGTTTGGTATCGCTACCGACGTCTGCTTTGGTATGTGGCAGTGCAGGTGCAGACAAATCGCTGCTTTCAACTTTTGGAGTCAGCTGATTCAAACCTAATTTGGCCGTCCATTGGCCAGCGCTTTGCGCAGATGCGCTGGAAGCAAGCGTCATCGCGGCGGCCAGCGCCAGCATTTTTACGGTGTTATTTAAAATAACTTTCATTGTGTCTCCTGATTCATTATGTTGTGGCTATCGCCATTCGAATATGATGCAGACCCAACTTTACTCACGCAAAAGCCGGGTCTATTCGTTATTACATCCAGCCTTTGACCACTAATCTCTCGGACACATAACGTGCCAACAGCCAGTATCCGTAAGGAGTTGGATGGACGCCATCAGCGAACTGATAATGACTGACATCGCCAGCGATTAAGTTCGAAGCATTACAAATGAGCGAACTGCCGAATGGGTTCTTCGCAGGAGATAAATCGCAGGCTCTGGTTGTTACGTTTGTCAAACCGTATGGACCTGGGTTGGTCGCCTGATCATGACTGATAGTAAATACGTCAACCAGCACTACATTTGCTTCAGCAGAAAGCCCTTTCGACAACTGCTCATTAAAAGCGTTGACCATCGCATTGATCATATCTCTCTGAGATGCACTTGCGGCCAAACTATCAGGCGTTGTTGCCACATCAGGAATATTGTTTACAACGACGCGAGTAGCGCCCTTGCCCAGGAGCTGTGTCTTCACCAATGCAACGAGTTCAGCACCGGCCGTTCCCATTGCAGCCACCGCTTTAGGTGCATTTGCAGTGACATAATCTGCACCGGCTTGAGCACCCGCTGCGTTACCGGCAGTAGTTGCAGCAGCTGTTGCAGTAGCAACCATCGGACCATACACGGCCGGCGAAGCAACTGCCGAATTACCCGGCTGAATTGCCGCTGCACCAACTGCTGCACCGACCACGGTGGCATCGGTATGACCTACGCGGGCAGACTCAGTTGCCATTGCCAAGCCGATTGCCTGTGCTGCTGTAGCTGGATTAGTGGCACCTGCGGCAAGCAGACCAACTAATGTACTGGCAAATTTTTGCGCGCCAGCTGCGGCACCTGCTGCTTGGCCTGCGGCAGTTGCACCGGCAGTCAAACCGCCCACTTGCGCAAATATATCGTTACCGCCAGCCATGACGAATACGATTTCATCACCTTTGAATTTACCACCGACGATCGCCAGATGGTTCTGGATTTGCGTAACGACAGGAACAGTAAGTTGACCTAAAGCAGATCCGGTATATTTATTGCCAGGACCAACTGGATTGGTAACGCGTGCACCACCCTGTGCGTAACCGAAACAACCCGTATGATTGACAACAGGAACTGAAAACCCTTGAGCAGCCGCACCGTCTAACCCAGTTTGTGCAGCGCAGGGCGCAGGCAAACCAAATTGGGAGGCCATCAGTTCTGTCCAGTTTTTACCCGTCAATGCAGTGTTAACGCCGATGTTGTTTCCATTGATGTTGAACTTACCACCGCCAAGCGCTTTTACGGTACCTACCGCATAGCTACCAACGTCAGATAAGCTATCACCAAATGAAACTTGGGCACTATATTTTATTTTGAGGGTTTGATCACCGCTGGTACTACCACTACCACCGCAGCCTGCCAAAACGGCAACCGCAGTCAGTATGGCCAGGGTATATTTAGTTTGACGCATTCTTGTCTCCTATTGAAAGATATTATGTAAGTTACAAACAGTCTCGTACCAATGTAAAAAAGAAACGAGCGTTCTAAAACTTAGCGAATAGTATGTCATTTGGTAAATACCCTGAATAGAGAAAAATACAATTTAGAGTAAATACTCTTTAAAAAAACAACGCACTGCTGGAATCAAATCCAGAGTGCGTGGCCAATAGCATAAAAACAATATTGATTATTGTTTTTTGAACTTGCCATCAAGTGATCCCAGCTTTATAAATAACAACCACGTAATCACTAACGACAAATACTCATTATTTTATTGCGATCTGACAGACATTTTTTTTAACCATTGATCCACAGCCATCTTACCTGGACCAATCACGACCAACACCAATAACAAAATGCCCCAGTAAAAATGATCATTGATCGCGGCAGGACATTCGAATGTCCATAGTTGGGGATAGGAAATGACTGCCATTGCATTTATCACAAACAATCCCAACGCAGCAGGCCGGGAAAATAGCCCCAACATCAACAAAATAGGAAAAAACAACTCCCCGCCTGCACCTAACAGCGCGGCAATTTCCGGTGACAGTAAAGGAACGCTGTATTCCTCCCGAAACAAGGAGAGCGTGCTATCCCAATCTTTCGCCTTAAGTAGTCCCGCCTTGAGAAATTGCCAGGCAACAAACAACCGCAGTATCAATCCAAGCACAGTCCTACCCCAATCATTTAGCAAATGATCGAAACGGCTACTCAAACCGTGTAGTCGCAAAAAGAAATTCATTCCAGTACCCCCAAAAATTGATTTCAACTACCTTGTATAAAATCAGGACACACTTTCCCGCTGCAATCGATACCAGAAAAAGCCCCTGCAGAAAACCAGGCATTGAGTTGACCGGGAATATCAAATTGAGAATCTAAAGCCAGTGCTATTTCCAACGCTTCACCTAAGGTTTTTTGTTGCGAAAGGGCGTTCAGCGCCTGAAATGCTGGCCAACTCAGTGGCAGTACCGAGACATGCCACTCAGGACGCGTAATAAGACCATAACTGCTGTCGGACAAACTAAACTGTTTGCGTTCGTCATCACTAGCTTGATGTGCTAACCAGACTGGTACGCTTGCATTATCTGATTCGTGCAACCGGGAAGCCGGATGCCAATTCAGGCAAACGCTTTGCAACTTATCTCCCGCACAGGCAATCAGAGCAGGTAAAGTAAAGATATCGGCATCTGCCGCATAATAAGCACGATGCACTTTCCACTCCAGCGCGGCAACATCCACAAAATAAGGATAATCAGCCATCATCGGCGCATTCGCTAAAAACTGCGGCAACTCACTACCAAAATGATTAAGATCGCCTAGTTGTGAGGGATAAGCTTGTCCATAAGCGCGTGCCATCTGTGCAAAGAATTCAGCACCGACCAATTGCAATAATACGGGGTAGGCATTAGCCAATGCGCCAGACCAAACCGAGGCCAGATTGCCACGATAAAATGCCATGCGGGCATCCAGGGAAGAGGTTGATGCCGCAAATAGCGGCAACGTCCGCTCGACTAGATCAACATTCAACAGCGCCTGTGCGAAACGCTGCTGAATTATAGTCAGGGATAGAGCTGCCTTATCCAATCTTATTCCTGGCCAGGATGCGGTATTGCTCCACCTTGAATGCCTCTTCGAGCAATACTTCCAACGCGGGTATATCTGTATCCCATTCAACCAATGTAGGAATTTCCGAGCCTAACAAAAAACAGGCTTCTTGATATAACGACCAGACCTGCGGATCAATCCGGCTTCCGTGATTATCAATGACGCAGTCGGGCGTGTGCAAATGTCCGGCAATATGAATTTCTCCTATGCTTCCTTGCCGAAGTTCGGCAAAACCTTCGAGTGCAGCTCTGGCATCTTCACCATGGTTACATTGATTAACGAATAGATTATTCACATCAAGCAAAATACCGCAGCCACTTCGCTTTGCCAGCTGCACTAAAAATTGAGTCTCCGACATGCTATCTTCATTAAAGCGGACATAAGTCGATACATTTTCGATCAATACCTGACGTTTTAAAACGTCCTGCAATTGCTCAACGCGATTGCAGACAAGGTTGAACGCTTCCTGGGTCAAGGGCAGCGGCAGCAGGTCATTCAAGTGTCGTCCTGCGACACTACCCCAACATAAATGTTCAGATACCAGGGATGGTTCTGTGCGGTCAACCAGTCGCTTTAATTTTTCTACATGCAATGTAGAAAAACCTTGGGCTGAACCAAGACCCAGACCAACTCCATGCAAACTTAAAGGATAATCACGGCGTAGCTGTTGCAGCACATGCAGATCATATCCTCCATCACCAAAATAATTTTCCGAATGCACTTCCAGCCAATCGACTGGCACTGGCGCAATCAAAAAATCCCGGTAATGCTGGCTACGCAAACCCACCCCGTTACCATGCAGAGTACACAGGTTAGTGGCAGATTTGCGTAGCGGATACGCGGAAATAAGCTGGGTCACGTATGCTCAGGAATTAAGCTTTAGGCGCTTCCATTTTTCCGCCCATTTTTTCACAAGTGCCGGCAGGTACTTTTTTCCATTCATTCGGGTCCATATCTTTTTTAGCTTGCCCTGCACATGAATGCGTACCGTTTTTTGTAGCGCAATCATTTTGACCTGCCTTGGCTACGCCGTAGCATTTTTCTGTTTTGACAGGATCAGCTGCCATCGCCATAGTAGAACCCAACAAGCCAGCTAATGCCACTGCTACCAATGCTTTATTACTCATAACCATCTCCTTAATAAGATAAAAATTACCCCCATAGGGCACCTCACTCGAACTACAGCAAGTAGTCGATCACAGCGGAATTACCTTACACTTTTTTTTAACAATTTTCCTCTCTTTTTTGTTTTTCTAAAAATCGACAAGCTGGATAAAAAATGAAATTTCACCTTTTATGAAAAGCCGTGTTTTGATATGGATAATGTATACTCCTCACTCGTCAAATTTAAAAATTCGCATTGGAATCTTATGCAAAAATTGTCATTTACTCTCGATGGAGAGTATGTAGAAGTTAACCAGTTATTAAAACTGGTCGGACTGTGTGATAGTGGCGGCGCAGGCAAAGTCATTGTTGCTGGCGGCGCAGTCAAGGTCGATGGCAAGCAGGAACTACGCAAGACCGCAAAGATTCGTGCGGGTCAGGTAGTTACCCTTGGTGACGTATCAATTAAAGTTCAAGCTGCTTAGAGTTCGGCTGGCGCAATTGCCGGGACGGTTGTTAAGGCTTCTTTAACCATAAATTGCGCCAGCATATTGTCCATCGTATCGACATGATGTTCAAACCATAAGGGCATTTCTTCTGCCAATCGTTGCCCCAGATCTGCTTCGCCCGACTCAACGCGCCTTCTGACTTCAATCATGACTTCCAGCACCGTGTCATGCTCTCTCTGGTGGCAAGCAGCCGGAGGAAAACCTGTTTCAAGCATCCATTGATTTTCCTGCTCAAAATGGTCAATCGAGTGGGCAATGAGTGCATCCAGACGCGTTAGAAAAGTATCTGCTTGATCTTCTGACAATGCTGCGCACAAAGTAACGAATTCTTTATGTGTTTCATCCATGGGCGCGTAATTTGAACGAAGTCTTTCCGACCAGCCCCATACGATTTGCGTCATACCACTTCCTTTTGCTCGATAATTTAAGAATTCGAATTATCTCTCATTGTCAGCACAAAACAAAACAGCGCTACGATTGTAGCGCTGTCATTTGAAAAAAAATAAGCTAAATTCAGGCTGTCGTATTGATGTTCCGGCCAAGGTTTGCAGGCAGATTCTGTATTGATTTATTATCAGGAATCGCTTCAATCAGTGCAGTCGCACTCTCAGCACTAATATCGATCGCTTTTTTCAATACGGCAATACTTACCGCTTGACTTGTACCTACATCGGCTAATGTTGTTGCCACACTTGCTATACCTGTAACGTCCATCGCAGTTCTCCTTATCATCTACATTATTAGTAACGACTCAAATACAGGGTTCTTTAGGATTTTTTAGGGATGGGTCAAGAATAAATTTTTTTCCATCGCCGTTAATAGCCATTGCAGGACGATTTCCGGCTTATTCAGATCCAGCCAGATCACACCTTGTGGCAGATCTGGTGGCGCACAGACATCAGAAGCGACGGCGACAATATGCTTGTCTTCCAGGTAAATTGCAGGCTTGCCAATAGAAGGCCGGTGGACTTCCAGCTTGGCAATGGCTTCCCACTTATAGCCCTCGACTAAAGTAAGATCCGCAGGTGCCAGACGTAGAAGCAATTCAGACAAAGAAGGTTCGATTGCTTCGCGCAATTCATGCACCAAGGCAAAACGATGAGGGGATGACAACAACACTTCAGCCGCACCTGCAGCACGCAAACGGGCGCTATCCTTGTGAGCTGGCTCTAGAATAATATCGTGATGGCTGTGCTTGACTACATTCACTATCTTGCCCTGCGCGGACAGATGAGAAAGCAAATATTCCAGTAAAGTTGTTTTGCCGCTACCAGACCAGCCGACCACACCCAGCAATTGCGAAACCATAATTTTCACCATAAACAATGTTGAGGGGAGTATAACCAAAAAATGCCATTATAGCGCCCGCCAACATTGCGAGAAATTACAATACTCCACTCAGTATGAATTCCCGATCAACCGCTATTGCGCAAACCCGCCGCAATACCGTTGATCGATAGATGTATGCCCCGCCGCACTCTTTCATCCTGATCACCTTGACGATAGCGTTCCAGCAACTCCACCTGAACATGATTCAGCGGTGAAAGGTAAGGGAAACGATTGACGATGGATCGTTTCAGCAAAGGATTTGCCGCCAGCAATTCATCCTGGCCTGAAATGGCTTTCAATACCTCAATGGTCGTTTCGTGTTCGCCCTTGATTCGAGGAAAGATACTGTCACGCAGCGCCTCATCCTTGACCAATTGTGCATAACGGCTGGCGATACCGATGTCGCTCTTGGCCAACACCATTTCCATATTCGATAGAACGGTGGAGAAGAACGACCAGTCCTTGAACATCGCCCGCAATATTTGCAAGCCATCCTGCGGATGCGCCTTCAGGTAACTTTGTACCGCAGAGCCAAAACCGAACCAGCCCGGCAACATCAAACGACATTGCGACCAGCTGAACACCCAGGGAATCGCCCTTAAATCTTCAATCGCCGTCGATTTTTTACGCGAAGCTGGGCGGCTGCCTATGTTCAGGCCAGCGATTTCTGAAATCACGGTCGATTCCCAGAAATACTGCTCGAAGCCCTCGGTCTCGTAGACCAGATGACGGTAAGCGCGGAAAGCGTGATCGGACAATTCTTCCATCGCCGATAAAAATTCGGGACGCGGTGCCGCTTCGGTATGCGCCAGCAAGCTCGCTTCCATAGTTGCGGCGGCCAAGACTTCCAGATTACGCCGGCCGACTTCAGGATTGCCGTATTTGGCCGTGATGACTTCGCCTTGCTCGGTAAGACGGATTTGCCCTTGCACAGCACCGGCGGGTTGCGCCAGAATTGCCTGAAAGCTAGGTCCACCACCGCGACCGACCGAGCCACCGCGACCATGAAACAGGCGCAAGCGAATCTGATGGTTGGCAAACACTTTGACCAGATCCAGTTCGGCTTTGTAGAGTTCCCAGCCGGAGGTAAGGAAGCCGCCATCCTTGTTACTGTCGGAATAACCCAGCATCACTTCCTGCGCATTGCCGCGACTGGCCAGCAAGCGCGCATAGGCAGGAATGCCGAACAGCCTATCCATCACCGGCGCACTGACTTGCAAATCACCTATGGTTTCAAACAGGGGGATGATATTGACATCCAAGCGTCCTTCGGTCGGGTGCAGCAAGCCCGATTCCTTGAGCAGCAAAGCCAGTTCCAGCATATCCGATACGCCATCGGCTTTCGAGATGATGCAGTTTGGTACCGCGCCTTTGCCGTATCTTTGTTGCGCGGTACAGGCACCACGATAAATCGCCAGTTCAGATTGCGTCTCTTCTGAATAAGTCAGATACGGTGAAGCCAAAGGGCGTGAGGAGCTAATTTCTTCCACCAGAATAGCGATACGCTGTTCTTCATTCAGCTCCAAATAATGCACGGCTGGATTTGCCGCCTGCAATAACTCGGCGACCACACGTTCATGCACGTCGGAGTTTTGGCGCAAATCAACCGGCGCCAAATAGAAACCAAACACGCGCACCGCACGGCGCAGATGACGCAAGCGGCCGCGGGTCAAGGCGGCAGAACCGTTATCAAATAAAGACTGATGAATCACATCAAGATCAGCGACCAACTCTTCGGCGCTGGCATACGCCGCGGCGTCACCACTGGCATGAATCGCAGGGTCCAGCCCGAGCAATTGTTTGTAAGTGCTGGCCAAGCGCGCGTAAATACCGCTCACTGCCAGGCGATAAGGTTCATCCGCCCGGTGCGGCGAATGATCGGGCGAACTCTCTGCCAGCGCTTGCAAATCGACTGACACATTCACCAGCAAAGTGGCCATCGACAATTGCGAACCCAAGGTATGCAATTCATCGAGATAAAATTTGAATGCGCGCGTGGCTTGCATCGCCAGGGTTTTTTCCAGCACGCTGGCGGTGACGAATGGATTGCCATCACGATCGCCACCGATCCAGCTACCCATTTTCATGAAACTTGGCAATTCGATTTGCTGCACAGTGGCATTCGATGCTGCGTCTTTACTCGACAACAGATCTTCCAGCCCGGCATATAAGTGCGGCAACTCGCGCAGGAAGGTGTAATCGTAAAAACTCAGGCCATTTTCGACTTCATCCAGCACAGACAATTTTGACATGCGCAACATGCGGGTCTGCCACAAGGTCAGCACGGCACGTTGCATCGCCTCTTCGTTGGCGACAGATTCTTCTGGTGTCAATTGCATGCGATCACGCTCATCAAGCAAACGTGTGATCGCCATCTGGCAATTCAAGATACTCTTGCGCTGCACTTCCGTCGGATGCGCCGTCAGCACCGGGCTCACTTCAGCGGTTTGAAAAAATTCCAGCAATTGTTGCGTGTTATGGCCCGTTCGATACAGCTCTTCTATGGTGTGTGCCAGACTGCCTCGGCGCGGTGCAGAACCGGCGATCTGATGCGCGCGGGTGCGGCGCACATGATGCTGATCTTCAGCCAGATTCACCAGATGCGAAAAATAACTGAAAGCGCGGATTACTTGCGTAGTCTGGTCATTGGTCAGCGTATCGAGCGTGGACTCCAGTTCGGCACGTGCGGCCTGATCTGCATCGCGACGAAAGCGGATGGAATTCTGACGCACACGCTCGATCAATTCAAAAATCTGATCGCCGTGCTGATTGCGCACGGTGTCACCCAGTATGCGGCCCAGGTGGCGAATATCTTCGCGCAGGCTGAGGTCTTTATCGTCTTCGGCTAGATCGACTTTGGTATAGAGATGAGTATTCATACTGGAGAATTTTATGGCACTGAAAAAAACACGGGATGAAAAAAATTATCTTGCCGGGGCCGGACAATTTCATCGCCCGCCCCCCTCTTTGAAGCTGCCTACATTGAATCTACTTAGCTACGGCAGTTTTATTGCGACGACGAATCGCTTGCAACAAGCCGCGGGTAGAACTGTCGTATTCTTCTTTCACGGCATCCGGATCCAGGCTGATCAATTGCTGCGCCAGTGATTTACCCAACTCGACGCCCCACTGATCAAAAGCATTGATTTCCCAGATCACAGACTGCACAAATACCTTGTGTTCATACAGGGCGATCAGCGCACCCAAGGAACGTGGCGTGAGTGAATCGAGCAGCAAAGTCGAGGTCGGGCGATTGCCTTCAAACACGCGTGGCGCCAACATTTTTTCCGGCAGATCACCGAGCTCGGCCCTGACTTCCTGCATGCTTTTACCCAAGGCCATGGCCTTGGATTGGGCAAAACAGTTCGCCAGCAAAGCCTTGTTATGCCCAGGCAAACCGGCATCGTCTTCCGCCACCACGATAAAATCGGTAGGGATAATCGTCGCGCCCTGATGCAATAACTGGAAGTAAGCGTGCTGCCCATTGGTACCGGCTTCGCCAAACAAGATCGGTGACGTCGTGTAATCAACGCGCTGGCCTTCACGCGTCACCGACTTGCCATTGCTTTCCATTTCCAGCTGCTGCAAATAGGCCGGCAAACGCGTCATGCGCTGATGGTAAGGCGCAATCGACAAGGCTTGCAAACCCATGAAATTAATATTCCAGACACCGATCAGCGCCATCAATACCGGCAAATTTTCTTCCAGCGGCGCCTGGGCAAAATGCAAGTCCATCTCATGCGCACCGGCCAGCATTTCTTCAAAGCGATCCGCACCCACATACAACGCAATCGACAGGCCGATGGCGCTCCACATGGAGTAACGGCCGCCAGCCCAGTTCCAGAACGGGAAGACGTTTTCCGGTGCGATACCGAATTCGGCAGCGGCTTCCACATTGGTACTGAGGGCGACAAAGTGCTGCCTGATCTGATCTTCAGGACAGCCGTGATTGAGCATCCAGTCACGTGCGGTTCTGGCGTTGGTCAGGGTTTCCATCGTCACGAATGTTTTAGAAGCGACGACGAACAAGGTCGTTTCAGGATCGGCATTAGCGAGCGCATCAGCCACATGGCGGCCGTCGACATTAGAAACAAAATGTAAGGATAGATTTTTTTGCGACCATGGCGCCAAGGCAATGCAGGCCATCTGTGGCCCCAGATCCGAGCCACCGATGCCGATATTGACAATCGTGCGGATCGCCTTGCCGGTGTATCCCAGCCAGCGTCCTTCACGCACGGCATCACTGAAGCTGCGCATTTGCGCCAGTACGCGATGCACATCGGCCGCGATATTTTCACCATTGAGATTAAACGCTTCGCCTTTTGGCAGACGCAATACCGTATGCAGGACCGCACGGTTTTCGGTGTGATTGATGGCCTCGCCGCGCAGCATCGCATCGCGGCGTGATTCCACTTCTTGCTGGCGTGCCAAGGCCAGCAGATTGAGCTTGGCGGTGGTGTCCATCCTTTGCTTGGAATAATCGAGCAAGATGCCGCAAGCCGACGCCGAGAAATGCGTGAAGCGTTGCGGATCAGACTGAAATAATTCCTTCAGGCTTGGCATATTGTTGGCGCGCTGCTGCAACAGACACCACATAGGAGTACGGGAAACTGAAATTGCCATGATCGTGGTTACGCGTAGATAAAGTTGCTAAGGTGGGCAAACAAAAACAAGTATAAATGAAGGAGTATAGGTAGATGTATGCCAAATACGCACATTACTATTGCGTTTTTAAGCATACTCATCACATACTCACCCCAGTACACTAAACCGGATCACTTCCCGGCGGCAGCCGCCTGTGCGGCCAGCAAGGCGACTGCCTGCCAGTCATTGGCAGCAATCAGCGCCGCCGGACACATCCAGGAGCCGCCAACGCACAAGACGTTTGACTGCTGCAACAACTGCGGCGTCGATTCCACCGTGACGCCGCCCGTCAAACAAAAACGCACGTCGGGAAATGGCCCGCCCAAAGCCTTGGCCATCTTGACGCTACCGACGATATCGGACGGGAATAACTTGACCACGTTAAAACCATGCTCCAGCGCCAGCATCAAATCACTGGCACCACCCACGCCGGGGAAATACGGCAAACCAGAATCGGCAGCAGCCTTCGCCAGTACCGGCGTGATGCCAGGGCTGATACCAAAAGCGGCGCCAGTCTCTCTTACGGCATCGAGTTGTGCTGGCGTCAGAATTGTTCCGGCACCGACGGTCACCGTCGGGCAAGCCTTGACCACTTCACGCAATACCGTCATCGCGTTTGGCGTGCGCAGCGTGATCTCTATCGCTGGCAAACCATTTTCGGCCAGCGTCGTGACGCAACGGATAGCCTGATCTACGTCATCAGTCACCAGGATAGGTAACACGCGGATTTGGGCGAGTTGGGCGATGATGCTTTGCTTGGTATGGGTCATGTTGATCTCAATTTTCTATATGGCAAAATTAGAGTGCGCCATGCGCACCAATCGGCGGTATGGTGCGCATGGCGCACCGCACCTGTTCAATCAATAAAGAGGGTCGACGCACCTTTTTCAGGCGCTGTCACAACACGGCGCTGGGCGACAAATAAATCGCGGCCATAACCATGCGCAGCATCTTCCGACATCTGGCGGGACGGACGTGTCGTCCATACTTCTTCCGGTACCAGAGCGCGCAACTCACCGGTGTGCACATTCAGTTCAATGATGTCGCCATCCTGCACCTTACCGAGATGACCGCCCTGCGCCACCTCCGGGCTGACATGCAGCGCCGCCGGCACTTTGCCGGAAGCACCCGACATGCGGCCATCCGTTACCAGCGCCACCTTGTAACCAGCCGACATCAAACTACCGAGCACCGGCGTGAAATGATGCAACTCCGGCATACCATTGGCTTGCGGCCCCTGAAAAATCACGACTGCGACGAAATCCATATTCAACTGCCCTGCTTTATAGGCATTGACCAGCGACTCTTGCGAATCAAACACCTTGGCAGGTGCGCGCACTATCCATGCGTCTTCCGGCACGGCTGACGCCTTAACGATGGCGCGACCCAGATTGCCTTGCAACAGGCGCAGACCACCGGTAGCGGCAAACGGTTCAGTTACATTGCGCACCACGCTGGTATCGGTCGATGCCACAGGCAATGGCTCCCAACTGACTTTGCCTTCATTTAACACCGGGCGAGCCGCATGTGAATTGAGACCATCATTGCCGAATACCGCCATCACATCAGCGTGCATCAGGCCCGCAGACAATAATTCACGGATCACAAAAGTAGGGCCACCGGCATCTTCAAATGCATTCACGTCGGCTGTGCCATTTGGATAGACGCGTGTCAACAAGGGAATAGCCGATGACAGCTCATCAAAGTCTTGCCAGTCGATCAGAATGCCGGCGGCGCGCGCTACCGCAATCCAGTGAATCGTATGGTTGGTCGATCCGCCTGTAGCCAGCAAGGCGATGACCGCATTGACGATGCATTTCTCATCGACGACGTGACCAATCGGGCGGTAATTGCCGCTCTGCTCAGTCAACTGCAAGACGCGCTCAACGGCAGAGTCAGTCAAGGCTGCACGCAGAGGATCAGACGGATGAACAAAGGCGGCGCCAGGCATATGTAAGCCCATGGCTTCCAGCAGCATTTGATTGCTGTTGGCCGTGCCATAGAAAGTGCAAGTGCCGGCGCTGTGATAGGCAGCGCTCTCGGCAGCCAGTAATTCTTCTTTAGTCGCCTTGCCTTGCGCATAACGCTCGCGCACGGCAGCTTTTTCTTTATTTGGCAAGCCAGAACCCATCGGCCCGGCCGGAATAAAAATCGTCGGCAGATGACCGAAAGCGAGCGCACCAATCAATAGGCCAGGAACGATCTTGTCGCAGATACCCAGACACAATGTGGCATCAAAAGCATCGTGCGAGAGCCCGATCGCCGTTGCCTGAGCAATCACATCACGCGAGAACAAGGACAATTCCATGCCCGGACGTCCTTGCGTCACGCCATCACACATCGCCGGCACGCCGCCCGCCACTTGCGCAGTCGCATTAAAACGCAATGCCGCTGCCTTGATCTGATCTGGATAAGAAGCGTAAGGCTGGTGCGCCGACAACATGTCGTTATACGAAGTAACGATACCGATGTTGGATTTTTGCGCTTGATTCAGCCAGATTTTTGTCTTGGCATCGGCGGCGGCATTGGCATGGGCCTGATTTGCGCAAGAGAGACTGGCGCGGCGCGGGCCACGATTACGCATTTGTTCAAGCCGCGCCAGATAATCGGCACGCAGGGTTTTGCTACGCGCAATAATACGCAGGGTGACGCGTTCAACCACAGGATTGAGCGCGATTTTTCCGGATGTCGTCATAGGGATCACTTTTAGCTTTATTCAGATGATGAAAGATAGCATAAAATACGTATTTTCTGTAACAAACTTTCAGTTTTTTGAAGTTACATCGTTTTAACCCATAAAAATTACAAATTTATCGTAATGAAACTACATTTCTGATAGAAATCTGGCATAATCCAAACACAATTTTCCGAAACTGAATAAACCGGAGTCAGCATGACCACATTTGTATTGTTTGGCGGCACAGGCGATCTTGCCAAGCGCAAAATCATTCCCGCACTCTATAGTGCATTTGTCAACGGTCGGCTTGATGCCAGTTTCAGCTTTATCGGCGCCGCGCGCGAAGTGCTTAATGATGACGAATTCCGCAAACGCGTTGCTGCCAGCATAGAAACCTACGGCTGCAAAGAAGGTAAGACAGATACCGAAAAAGTAGCGGACTTTCTCGCCCTCACCTACTACTCCAAAATTGATGCGCGTGAGCCAGACGACTTCAATGTCCTGAAACAGCGCCTGCACACTTCTGAGTCCAACGCGACGCTGTTCTATCTGGCGACTGGCCCGGATATCTTCATCCCTGTGGTTGAGCAGCTCTCCAAACACGGTCTGGTCGAAGGCAATGCGCGCGTCGTGGTAGAAAAACCGCTGGGCCGCGACGCCCAGTCCGCCAAGGAAATCAATCACTCGCTGCGCAACTACCTGAGAGAAAATCAGATCTACCGCATTGACCACTACCTCGGCAAAGAGATGGTGCAAAACCTGCTGGCGCTGCGCTTCGCCAATCTGTTCCTGGAACCTTTGTGGAACCGCAAGTGGATACAGGATGTGCATATTTCCATCGCTGAACAAGTCGGCGTGGAAACACGCGGCGACTTTTACGACCACACCGGCGCATTGCGCGACATGGTGCAAAACCACTTGCTGCAACTGGTCTCGATCGTCGCGATGGAACCACCGGTCAACGCCAATCCTGATGCGATTCGCGATGAGAAAGTTAAAGTCCTGCGTGCCTTGCACAAGTTTACGCCTGAAGAAGTCAGCAAAAAAACCGTGCGCGGCCAATATCGCGCTGGCGCGGTGGATGGCAAACCCGTCATCGGTTATCAGTCAGAACCTGGCGTACCTACCTCATCCCGTACCGAGACTTTTGTCGCGATTCGTGCCGAGATCAATAACTGGCGCTGGGCTGGCGTGCCTTTCTATCTGCGTACGGGTAAACGCATGGCAAGCCGCAGTGCAGAAATCACGATCAACTTCAAGCCGATCCCCTATTCCATTTTTGGCAAATCGCAAGGGCCGTTGCGCTCAAACCGATTGGTCATTTCGCTGCAACCGGAAGAAAGCGTGCAGTTGTTCATGAAGGCAAAAGAGCCGGGCGAAGGCATCCGTCTGTCAGACGTGGCGCTCAATCTGGATTTTGCCGAAGCGTCCAACTCGCGCCGGGTGGAATCCTACGAACGCCTATTGCTAGACGCCTTGCATGGCGACCTGACACTATTTGTCCGTGACGATGAATTGAGTGCGGCCTGGGAATGGGTAGACCCGATCATGAACGCCTGGAACAACGACAGCGAGGGACTAAAATCCTATATCGCCGGCAGTTGGGGGCCGGCGGCATCGAGTTACCTGCTGGCGCAAAACGGCGCCGCCTGGGGCGAAGAATATGTGGAAGGCTAAGTGAGAATGGCTACGCTGCACTTGAACAGTTTCAATAATTTCGCCGAACTTAGCGATGCGCTGGTAAACGAATGGTTAAGCGCAATAGACAACGCAGCATTGGCGCGCCTTCCAGCCTGTTTTGCTCTTGCGGGTGGCTCTACGCCTGCGCCTATCTATCGGCAACTCGATGGAATGTTAGCCAATCGTGGCAGAAACAGCATCAAGCTTGTCGCCACCGATGAGCGCTGGGTAGATGACAACGATGCACAAAGTAACGAGGGCCTGTTCAAGCAATGCCTGCCACTGTCTTATGGCAAGCAGTGGCAACTGGTGTCGTTAAAAAATGCTGCGCGTACGCCAGAAGTGGCGATAGAGGCAATCAGTGAACGGCTCAAGCAACAGCTACCAACTGCCTTTACTGCGGTATTGCTGGGCATGGGCGCTGACGGTCACATCGCCTCACTTTTCCCCGATGCACCTACGCAGCATGATGATCTCAATTGTCTGGCAGCAGTGCATCCGCAAACACGGCAAAGTCGCATTTCACTGTCGCTGCCCCGTTTATTGCAAACAGAAAAAATCTGGCTGGTCATTACCGGCACCGAGAAACGACAGGTGCTGGAAAACGCGACGACAAGTAACTTGCCGATTGCCGCACTACTCAGTGAAGCACGCTGTAACATAGAGGTCTTTTGGTGCCCTTAATGTTTTACATACCATTTTAAGTGCATCACGCTCCCAAAATAGGTTTTCAAACTGAAATATGGTCAATGCCTTCTCTGTCATCAATACGCCTAAAACCACTCCACCGGAGAAAGGTTTGCTGGCGCGCATACGTATCGCCAGCACGGCATTAAGTCGCGCAGAGCGCCAGGTGGCGGAATTTCTTTTGCAAAAACCGCATGATGCGCTGGAGATGTCGATACGTGTGCTGGCGCAAGCCTGCGACGTCAGCGAACCCACCGTTGCACGCTTCTCGCAATCGATGGGTTTCGATGGCTTCAAGACCTTTAAAATGGCCTTCGCCAAGAGTCTCGCCACCGGCATCCCCTACTTGCATCTGGATGTCAATCAGGCAGATCATGTACGCGATGTGTTGCCCAAGGTTTTTGACCGCACCATCGCTGCTTTGATGGAGGCGCGCAATTCAGCCAACCTGACCAACTTTGAAGCGGCAGTGAATCTGCTCGCACGCGCCAGACGCATAGAATGCTATGGCCTTGGTTACTCTGGTGCGCTGGCGATCGATGCGCAGCTCAAATTCTTCCGCTTCGGTATTCCGACGACGGTATTTTGCGATGGTCACTTGCAGGCGCAATCTGCCTCATTGCTCAACAGCGATTGCCTCGTCGTTGCCTTCTCGCGCACAGGGCGCACCCATGACCTGATTCGCAGCGTACAGTTAGCTAAAAATGCAGGTGCCAAGATCCTCGTGCTGTGCGCCAGCGGCGGCCCGTTAGCTGAGTTAGCCGACGTGCACATCAGCGTTGACGTGGAAGAAGATCCGGATATCTATACACCGATGACCTCACGTCTCGCGCACCTGACCTACATCGACGCACTGGCAGTTGCGGTGACCTTGCTACGCGGCCCTGCCGCCATTGACATGCTGGAGAGAGCCAAAGCCAGTATCAGTGAAAAACGTCTGGATACAAGAACAGAATAGTGGAAGGGCATTTCCAGCCCGCTACGTATTCAAGATTGAAGCGCATGACGCAATGATTTGAGAAAAATCAAATTTCATGCGCACCTCAACCCCGCAGCCCATTTTGTCATGTAAAAAACGCTATGTTTTTTCACAAAAAATTCTCACATCCCAGAGAATTTCAGGCAAGCTACTCACTACACTCTCTCTCAAATAATAACTCTCGCAACGGAGCGCCGCAGATGAATTCGATTTCGCTGAATCAGATTACCGAGAACGTCAAAAATTTACCTACACTGCCAGCGATCGTCATGGAGCTTCTCAATGAGATCGACAACGAAGATCTTGATACGAATCTGTTGGCGCAAAAAGTAAGCAATGATCTCGCATTAACGGCAACAACCCTGCGTTATGCCAATTCGGCGTATTACTCAACGATGATCAAGGTCACCACGATCCAGCAGGCAATATCCCTGATGGGACTTTCTACCGTCAAAAAAATCATCATGATGGCGGCATTGTCAGGGTGTTTTCCTGAAAATAATTGCAGAGGTTTCAGTCACAAGGCCTTCTGGCGTCATTCCAATGCCGTCGGCATCGCCGCCAAACTCATTGCCAAGCGACTTAATTTCAATGTTGATATTGCGTTTACTGCGGGTCTTTTACATGATCTTGGCACCCTGGTTCTGGTGACACAATTCCCTGAGCAATATGCCAGCACCATCGACTATAGAAATGAACATCAGATAAGTCAGTTTGAAGCCGAACGCAAGGTATTGGGTATTGACCATGCCGCAGTTGGTGAGGCATTGGCAGTCGAGTGGAATTTTTCTGACACGATGAAAAATGCGATTGCTGGCCACCATCATCCGGAAAAACCAGGACTCGGTTTTCTCGCCACGATTATTCATGTAGCGGATGGTATAGCACATGTGCTCGGCACCACCACCACTCCAGACAGTCAAGCGGTTGAAGTCTCCGCGCTTTCGTGGACAAGCCTGAACTTAGATCAGGCGTCAATGGATCAGCTGCTGGAAGACACGGCTGAAGAATTGGTGAAATTAGACAGCGATGAATGATCAATAGCGGGCAATGTGTAAAATTATTCGCGCTGAAGGTTTGGTTAAGCGATCGCTTGTAAAATCAAAACCAACTCATCTTTGGTCTCACTTAGCAGTACTTCACTTTTCTCCAGATCAAGATGCAGATTTTGCAGCGCCACAGGAATAGCGCTCCAATCCAAGTCAATCAATGTGTTATCGACAAAATGCGCATCCAAAAAATTGGCAGTAGCGACCACATCGGTGAGACTAGGCTTGCTGGTCAACGACAAATCTGAAGAGCGGTGATCCATCACCGCCACCCGAATATCATCGTCTATCTCCCAGTTTTCAAGAATGACTGCGCCTATGCTTGCATGCCACTGATCGACTAATTCCCACAAAGCGGCCTCCGAGACAAACAGATCCCGATAATGGCGCGCCCGGTTAAGAATGTAGAACTTGCCAACATCATGCAACAAGCCTGCCATCATTGCTTTATCCGGGCTTAACTTGCTCATTTTTTTTGCAATCATGAAAGATAAAACCGCTACCCGCAAACTTCTACTCCATAAACCCTCTATCAGCTGAGACGGTTGGCCATTCGCTTTATGTTCCATCAACTGCTTCATGCCCACCGAAATGGCAACATTACGGACTGCCGAGAAACCCAGTAATCTCGTTGCATTACGTAACTCGGAAATTCGCTTACCACCTGGATTGTTCGACACGGTATTGCTCAACCGAAGTATTTGCGCAGACAACACGGGCTCCGCGCCGACAATACGCGCTACGTTATCGTTGGAAATATCAGGATCATTCAGCGCATGACGAATCTTCATCGTGGCGTTAAGCGAGGTCGGGAATATCAATTCTTTCGATGAAAGTTCAGCAGTCAGACCTTGAATAAACTCAAAATCGCGTGAATTTTCTACCGTTGTCATGAGGACGATACCTGATTAGCATGCATTGAAGTACATGTGGGAGGGCGCATTCAAATCTCAACAAAATAAAATGGCAAGAATTAAATAAGTAGTAATACATTAACACATGTTTGGATGCAAAAAAACAATATATTCGCATCACTTGTGACATGCCAAAATCAGGGAAAAGGCGTGATTTTAGAAGAAGGAGTAGATTGCAAAACAGCACATCAGACAATAAAAAAGCTGACAATAAAGTGACGACACCTAGGTGAACTCGACGGAGTTCAGCTACTGCGCGCTATTTTTATCAATCCGCTTAACAATCATTTGGGAAGTTTTTGCCGCTGTGCTTCGAATAATTCAAATCCAAGCTGGCGTCGGATTTCTTTGGGGCTCGGCGGTGGGGAATGCTCTGCCAAGCGCCGTTGCAGATAAGCGCGAACCTGTTCCTTGCTAGGATGATAGTAATGACCCATGATGCCAGTCCCTGTTGACTATTCATTGGGTATTAACGCCTATCCATAAAAAATTGTTGACTAAAAATCCCTACTACCAAGATATTTTCTTGCTGATTGAAAGTCACCTGATATTTTTCTCATCATTGGTCCTGAACAAGTAGCTCCGTTAGCAGGACAGCTTCAACTTTATCCGTCTTCAATTCAAGATTGAGCAACTCTTTCAATTCCAATTGTGCTGCCGCTATGCCGTCGGGATTACGCAATTCTTCAAGATCTAAAGTGGTCATCGCTTTATTAAAACTACCACTCAAAGTAGCCTTGTTTTCTGTTAACCACGCCTTGTCATCCACACTCACCTGAATAGTTGCCTGCACTCTGGCGACCAAACCATCAACATTGACAATACTTTGCGGAAGCACGATATAGCTGAGCCCGGCGGAATTTTGCTCTCCCACTTTAGCGAGGTAAATACCTATAGAAATAACCATCAAACCGACGAGAACAATAATTGCCGCATACAAGGTAAATCGATCTTGCTTTACTGGCGCCGCAGGTCCTTTTTTCTTAACTTGCAAACGAGGGGGTTCAAAGGATTTTTTTCGATTTTCTGATTGACGAGCCGCAGCTGATTTGCCGGCCTGCGGACGCGTCACTTCGGGCTTTCGCGCTTGTGACTGCGGAGAATCAAAAACCAAATCAGACAAGGGATCAGGTAATTTACTGGACGATGAATTTGCTAGCAAATCATCCATGCCTTCAAAATCGAGCGTTGAAGTGAGTAAACTCCCTTTCGATTTATCTTTTGATTTATCGTTCGCCATTGACAAGTATTTTTAAGGAAATTTTACGAGAAAAATATTAACAAAATATCAAACAAAGCCCAAAAAAAATATCTGTGCCGCTTGTATTATCTATGGATAATACAAGCAACGACAAAGTCAGCACCCATATTAAACCCAGATTTTCCTAGGCGCACCTGCGGTGCTATTTGCGTGCTGACGGCGCATTTTCGGCTACTTTTGCTGCTCTTCGTTGCCAATAGCTCGCTATTGGCGCCTCATTCGCATCAAAACCATCTCGAAAAGTGCATCCGTCATCAGCGCAAATCCTAATGGAAAATCTGGGTTGAATGCTGTCTTGCTTGGGCATGCGGAGCGCGGCATGCGCGATTCAGCATCGCCGCCACATGCTGGCAATGAAGGCTAAGACAGTGTCAGCACATGCCCTTCATTGGGCGCGCTGCCACCATCGAGCATGTCCAGATACACCTGCCGCACCGCCGCCTCGCCGACGCCATGCGTGATGTGCATCCAGGCCTTTTCGGGTGCCTGGCTGGACATCACCGGTTGCATGAATTGATGCCAGGCAGTTGCCAACCGGGTTTGCACACCACCCGGCCCCCAGTCTATGCTGCGCTTCTTGATTTGTGCAGGTGCAAAAAACAGTGTCGGTCTGGCACCGGGCAGATTGCCTGCACCGCTCAATTCATCCCAATGCGTGCCACCCACGGCACAGCTGTATTTCATGTTGTCGTTGTAGTGATGGTGCAGGCTGCTGCGCAGCTGGCCGTTGCCTGCCATATCCACATACACCACCGCCCGGTCTTGTGCGAGTGTGCCTATTTGATCATAGCTGATGACGTCATCGTAGACGCCCAGGCTTTCGACGAAACCCCGGTTGCCGGCAGAGGTAAGGCCGATGACCTGATAGCGTTTGTCGGCGCGCAGAGACAGCATGAATGCCAGGCCATAAGAAGTCTTGCTGGAGGCGCTGGAAATGAGCACCGTGCTGGCGCCGAAGAAGTCGTTGTCATGCAAAAAATCGTCGATCATGAACGAGGTGATGAACAGCGGGCGCAGCAGCACTTGCGCATCTTCAGATTCCGCCGTGTAACCAGGGTCGGTCGTGGTGCGTACATACTGGTTGTACAGGCCGTGCATGGGCTGGCGATGTTCTGCGCCATCGACAAAGCCGGTTTCCGAGACCCGCACCGGCGTCACGCAAACATGCGACGCCATCGGAAAATACCCGTAGAAACGTTCGCCCGCCTCGATGCCATCGACCTTGGAATGCGTGACTTCGCCAAAACCCCAGACCGGAATATTGCCCCAACCCTCTTCGGTAGGAAAAAAGTTCCAGTACTTCATGGGTGTGCCAAAGGCGGCGTAAGTGACATTGTTGGAAGTGAAGGCGAATTTGTGGATCTTCATGACCACGTGCCCCTCTGCCAAATCGGCTTGATTGGGGATCAGCAGCGGGGCAAATTTGCAGTCGCGTAGCTGGGCTTTATTGACGATGAATTCTATCGCTGTTGTCATGATGGCGTGGTCTCCTGTGAAGCAAAGAGTATTACATGAAAGCGCGATTTGTTCAGCGGCCAGGTTCTGTATGCTTATGCCGGCGTGCGCCGTTGAGGTTTTGCAGTTGCTGCGGACTGATTTTATTCGCCTGCAAGATGACACCGCCACGGCTGTCGGCAAATCGCTGCGCCGCTGTCATGCTGGAAAAAGCCGGCAGGTTGCCGGCGCGCATAGGGCCCATCGCGCTGGAGCCGCTGACATAGAAGGCGTCACTGGCCTTGATCCATTTGCCGTCGGCGGTATCGCTCACATAGCTGACCGCGACCTCGCTGGCGCGGCGGCCGATACTGTAGCGCCCCGGGTCTTGCAGGTAGATAAATAATGTCAGGGGCGAGTCGAAAAACTGCGTGTCGCCGTTGCTGAAGATGACTTGCGCGGCCCAGTCGCGCGCGCGCGCCGGATACATGCCACAGACCGGGCAGCGCGCATCGATCGGTACAGTGCGCGGTGCGTGCAGGCCTATGCCCCAGCTGGGGCATAGGGTGTGGCGGGGGCGACAACACAGATTTCGCCGATCACCGCCAGGCGCTCTGATTCTGACGAAGCGGCATGCCACGGCAGCAGTTTTATAAAGACGAGGGCGCTTAACAGCGTGAGCACCGCCCAAGTGTAGAGCTTCACATCGGGCAGGCGCAGCCTCATGGCTTACATCCTGGTGTCATGCAGCGCGCCGCCGCTCAGATCGACCATGTCCGGCTTGATTTCTGCATAACGCAAGAGCTTGCCGCCCCATTGCGCGACAAATTTTTTGGCGTCGGCTTCCTGCGCAAAGCTGGCGATGGTCGGGCCCATGGAACCGTGTTTTTTGCTGCCCAAAACATAAAAACCGGTCTTGGCATCGAACCAGTTGCCGCGCGGCTGTTCCCAGTCGGCCTTGCCCATGTCTTGTACATACACGGCGTTAATCGCCTTGACTTGCTCCGGTGCCAGCACGGTATGGAACATCTCTACCGTATCGCAGAAAAAAGTCGGCGTCTCTTGTCCCGTGTAAAAAATTTGCGCCTTCGGCCCCGGGTAATCGGCCAGCAGCATGCCATCGAGATCGCAGGTGGTGTGCGGGTCTATTTCCACTGGCGTGACAGGCTTGCTTGAACCTGTTTGGCCGCAGCCCAGCAAGGCGCCACCGACGATGGCGCTGAGGATAAAAGTACGGCGGGTGATTAGCATAGTCATGAGGTAAATCTCCAGCGTGCCAGCGCGAGCGGCACAATTATCCAGGCAAACATGACGCTGCCCATCATCCAGGGTTGGGCCAGCGCCGGGGGAATGATGCTGGCCAGCCCATACAGGGTGCGCACATCATCCATAGAAAAAACGTTCAGAATACGGAACACGTCGGCCGGATTGAGCAACAGCAAATAGGCGAAGATGTCGCTGCCGTAGTTTCCGAAGTTGCCGCTGGTGCCAACCAGCGCACCGAGCAAGAGCAGGTCAAACACCAGCACAAAGAAGAACCAAAGCGCAATCGCCATGCCGGAAGCGCGGGTGCGTTCACGCGCCACCACCGACATGAAAACCGCCAGACTTAAAAACGCCAGCCCCAGCAATACCGAGCTGAGCATGAAGCCCAGATAGTGGAATAATCCGGCCCAGCTAAATTGCTGATACAAGAGCACCGCCACCAGTGAAAAACCCGCGATGGTCGATAGCGTCAGCGCGCCCGCCAGGCCCAGATATTTGCCGAGCAAAATTTCCATGCGCGTGATCGGCAGCGCCAGCAACAAATCCAGCGAGCCGCGTTCGCGCTCGCCGACGATGGCATCAAAGCCTAGCAGCAAGGCGATCAGCGGGATCAGATAAATCACCAGGCTGACCAGGCTGGTGATGGTCAGCTCTATCGATTTGAGGCCGATCTGGCCTTGCTGCGCACCGCCCAGATAAGTGATGACGAGGGAAAATACCGTGAACACCAGCGCCACCGCCAGCACCCAGCGGTTGCGGATGCGGTCGCGAAATTCTTTCGCGGCCAGGGTAAAAATTTGGCTCAGTTCCATGATCCGACCTTAATCCGAAAATCCAAAAAATACGTCTTCCAGCGAAGGCTCTTGTATGCTCAAGTCGCGTAGCTTGCTGCCCAGAATATTGAGCGCCGCCAGCACTGCCATCTTGCTGGTGCGCGGGCAGCTGACCGACAAGCCTTCCGGGATCAGCGTGCAGCCCACGCCGGCGAGATGGCCCAGCGCATCTTGCGCCAACGCGATATCTTGTTGAGCCAGGCGCAGCGTGATTGTCAGCGGCATGTGCATCTGCTCGCGCAACTGGGCCACGCTGCCCAGCGCCTGTATTTTGCCGGCCGACATGATGGCTAGGCGGTCAACCCGCTCTTGCAGTTCGGCCAGAATATGTGAGGTGATGATGATGGTGACGCCGCTGTCGCGCAGATCACGCAGGGTGGCGTAGAAGTCGCGTATCGCCTGCGGATCGAGGCCATTGGTCGGTTCATCCAGAAACAGGACGCGCGGATCGCCGAGCAAGGCCTGGGCAAAACCCAGGCGCTGGCGCATGCCTTTGGAATACTCGCGCAAGGGGCGGTTCACCGCATGTGCCAGGCCTACGCGTTCCAGCATGGGGGCGCATTGTGCCTGCGGCGCGCCTTTCAGTTTGGCGAAAAACTTTAAAGTTTCAAGGCCACTGAGATTGTCGTACAGCACCACGTTTTCAGGCAGATAGCCGAGCTGGCGGCGGGTCTGGCGGAACGCGCGTCCGGTCACCGCCGTGCCATTGATCAGGATCTCGCCAGCGCTCGGTTCAGTTAAGCCCAGCATCATCTTGAACAGCGTGCTTTTGCCTGCGCCGTTGTGGCCGATCAGGCCGAAAATTTCGCCGCGCTGCACGTTTAGGTCAACGCCATCGACCGCATGCAGTGCGCCGTAATGCTTGCTGACGCCACGCACCTGTATGGCAATTTCAGCCGCTGGTAATTCTTTATTGGCCAGGGTAATGCTTGCCATGCCATAGCCTCCATTGCTTGTGATTGGGTTGCATGCGCGGCTTGGGATCGACCACGCTAGGTACGCGTAACACCGGGAATTGCTGAGATACCAGACGCAGCGCCTGCACCGCCGGGCTAGCCAGTAATAACTTGGTGCTGGGGTAGCGCCAGGTTAATCTATCTACCATGTCATTCGCTTCGTACATCACGTCGCCGATGCCGTCGCCATTCCTGTCCCAGCCCAGATAATTGCTCCAGTGGTTGCCGCTTTTTTCGCCCCACTTTTCATCCCTGGCGCCGACATAGCGCACCTGCTCGCGGTTGCCGATGAAGTCATTGCCCTCGACCTGATTGCGGGTAGAGCCAGCCGACAGATGGACGCCGACATGGTTGTCCACCACCAGATTATTTTTCAGCGTGACATACTCCACATCGTAGATGAACAGGCCGCGATTATTGCCGGCGATGATGTTGTTTTCGACTATTGAATCCTGCATGGTGCGCAGCATGATGCCGTGGTCAGAGTTGCCCCAGGTGCGGTTGTTGCGCACCACCTGATCGCGCACTTCCATCAGGGCCAGGCCACCGCGATTGTAGTAACTGTCATTGTCTTCCCACAGATTGTAGTAAGAGTTCATGTAGTGGCTGCCGTAGCGGCTGTGATGCAATTTATTAGATTTGAATACTGCATGGTGCGAGACATCGACATACAAGGCGTCGCGCACGAAACTGATGTTGTTGGCTATGATGCGCGCGCCCTTGGTATTGTAGAGTTGCACACCGTTGCCGCGTTGGGATGAATTGTATTCGCGCTTGCCGGTGATCAGATTGCCCTCGATCAAGACATCGTTGGATTTCTCTATCCACAGGCCGAACAGGTTGTACGAGAGATCGCAGTTTTTGACGATGGCGCGGTGTGAGCCCGGATAGATATAGATGCCGGCATTCTGGTCCTTCAGGCTGTCGCCGGAATCGCGCACGATCAGGCCTTCCAGCACCACATCCGGCGCGGTCACGCGGATGGTGTCACCCTTTTGCGCACCGCTCAAGGTCGGGCGATTGATGCCGCGTAGCGTGAGCTTCTTGTCGATCAGGAAGTTGCCCTCATACTTGCCGCGTGCAATCTCCAGCGTATCGCCGGCATGCGCGCTGGCGATGGCTTGCTGCAGCGAATCACCCGGCTTGACCCGCACGGTGGCCGCTTGAAAATAGGCGGGCAGGGCGATTAGCAGTAAGGGCAAGAATCTCCTCATACCAACAATAATCCTAGCGTTTTCAGCGTCAGGAACAGCGCTGCGCCTATCAGCAGATTCTTGAAACTGACATAGCTGATCATGTCCATCACGCTGGCGTAACGGTAATTATCTTGCCACCACGGGCCATCCTTGACGTAGCGGCGGCCTGACAGGCGTATCAGCACTTCATACACGCTCCAGCCAAACCACCAGCCTATGATGGCGGCGGAAGACAGCTGGCCGATGGCGGTAAATACCCAGGCCAGGCTGGCCGCAATCGCCAGCGCAAAGCCTGCGACCTGCAAAGCACGTTGCGATGCCCAGCCTTCAGCGCTCCATGGCCATAAATGATCGACCAGTTCCAGCCATACCCAGCGCAGGCCGCTCGTGCCAATTTTATGACGCGGCATGACAGGGTCGGTCGGCATGCGCGGATCAGGGCCAGCCTTGACAGCCTCCGATGCCGGCGTGGCAGGCACGGGATAAATCGGGATGAAATAACCATCGCGGCCTATCGCCTTGATTTCCAGGCCATCGCGTTCACTCCGTTTGCGTTCTTTGGACAAAGGCGGACAACCCTTGACGTCGGTGTACAGCACCATGCAATCGAGGCAGTGCAGACATTCGCGATGGTCGATACGGCCTGCCGCATCAATCGCCAGCGAGCCGCAACCGACCGCGCAGGCTTTACAGCTATTGCAGTCCTGCTTGCGCTTCAGGCCAAACCAGCGGAAGGTGCTAGGCATCGCCAAGGCTGCGCCCAGCGGGCAAATGTATTTGCAGTAGGGGCGCTCGATGAATAAGGAAACCCCGAGGATAAGGCTGACAAACAAGCCGTAAGGCCAGGCGCGATTGGTGATGCCGACCAGAAAAGTGGTCTTGAAGGGTTCGACCTCGGCCAGTTTTTCGGCCAGCCCCATGGAGAACATCGAGACCGTCAGCAAGCCAAAGAAAATCGCGTACTTGAGCCACTTCAGCTTGTCATGCAGGGCGCGCGGCAGATGACCCTGAAAGCGCTTCAGGCCGATCTTTTCGCCAACCTTGTAAATCGCTTCGGACAGCGAGCCGAACGGACACATCCAGCCGCAGAACAGGCCGCGCCCGAACAGGAACACGGTGACGATGATGAAAATCCAGAACAGGAAGATGAACGGGTCGGTCAAAAATAATGACCAGGTCCACTGGAACAGCAGCGAGTGAAACCAAGTCAGCACCTGCGTGATCGACGGTTGCGCCATCGCGCCGAAGCCGACAAAGCCGATGCTGAGCGCCCAGGCGCTGTATTTGAATATGTTCACCGGCCACTTGTTCTTGTGGGTGGACAGGCGCGTGAGCTTTTCGCGCAAGGCATACACCACCGTGACCATGATGAGCAGCAGGCCGAACAAGGCTATCTCGATCGCCCGCGAGGTCCAGATGCGTACATACGGTGCCGCCGCTTCCTCGACTACCGGTCTGCCGCCCTGCAAGAGTTCATCTGCCAGCCAGTACTTGGTATCGAAAGTGGCAAAGCTACGCGTGCCGGTGGCGCGGTCTACCCGGTTGCCGAGGAAAGAAAGCTTCCACGGATACGCGGTAGAAAATGCCTTGGAGCGGATGATGAAGATCGCTGATTCATTGTAGGAAGGCGCACTGGCCGCTTCTATCCCATACAAGTTGAGGTAATCGAGATCGCGGAAAGTATACGAGTCGGCATCCTGCTTGACCTGTATCCGGTCATACATGCCGCCGCGCACGAAGCCAGATCCCTTGAAGGATTCTATGCCGTCGGTACGGATGACGAACAGCGCGTGTTCACTGTCCTTGAGTTGCGCATGCAGGTTGTTGAAACTATTTTCGCCCAGCAAACTCATGCCGACATCCGGATGATTCAGGTCACCAAACCAGAGTTCGATAAAAGGCACGGCATTTTTTTCCAGGCCAACCTGTTCCGGCTTGACCAGCAGGCGCTGTACGCTGCCTTGCTTGACCAGTTGATCCCAGGACAGACGCTTGCCCGTCACCGCGTATTTGGCTGGCGCGCGCACCGTGGGGGCGATGATGCCGACTTGTCTGGCGACTGCCATGCCGGAGCTCATCATCACCTGGTTTTGCACGATCACCGTGACCGTGGCGCCGGAGATCGCATCGACGCCGAGTACGCCTTCATCCGGGCGCGATTGGCCGACTTCTATCTTGTCGGCGACCGACTTGCCCAGATACTGCTTGTTGAAATTGAGCAGTGCCGATTCCGGGATGCCCAGCAATAAAATTGGCTCGGAATGCTTGAGCACCTTGATGCCGACAAAGCGCCCCTTGATATCCATGCCCATCAGGGTGACGACAGGCTTGCCAGAGTATGCCGGCGTGTCGGTGATATCGGTCGACAGCATGACGTAACCGAGCAGCGGCTTTTTGCCTGCTACCGGATCGCCATAGGCTTCGACATAGGGTGGTTGCCCCATGCGTTCAGAAAAACTTTTTGCACCCGGAAAAACCTCGGCACAGGCGACCAGCGTGCACATGTCCTTTGCGGTTTTCAGTTCAGGCGGCAGCGCGGCCTCGTAGGCGCTTGCGCGGGCATTGCCGGACCAGGCGATACAGGTCAGCAAAAGCAGAAAAAATGCGACCAGGCAGAAATCTACTCTGGTCGCCAAGTGTTTACGTATTAAAGCCATTTTTATTCCTATACGCAGCCTGTCGGGCTTAGGGTGTCGAAGCGAAAAATCGGCTGGGCGAGGGAGGATTTTGCCGGATTTGCAGTGTCAATATCGAGATATTGACCAAAAATCCGGTGAAATATGCACCGTCCAGATGATTTTGCAGCCGACAACTCCTAAGCCTGGCAGGCTGCTTAGCAAGCGCGTCATCAAATGACGCCGCGCTTGTTTGGTGGCGCCCGGAGAAATTCCAGACGCCACCGGAGCTGCAACTACCGGGTTAGGGCTCGCCAGGAAATAGTAAGTTCAGTTTATTTCCTGGCGATTTCTCATGCTTCCACAATCATGCGGGTGCGCATTTCCAGATGCAATGCGTGGCAGAAATGGGTGCAATAGCACCAGTACACACCTGGGTTGCCGGCGATGAAGGTAACCGAGGCGGTTTCTTGTGGATTAACGATAAAGTTAACGTTGTGATTAGGAATAGCGAAGCCGTGTGTCAGATCTTCAATTTTGTCGAGGTTGGTCAAAATTAAAGTGACTTCGTCACCTTTCTTGACTTTGAATTCGCGCAAACTAAAGGCCGGCGCTTGTGAGGTCAGTTTTACGGTGACTTTTTTGCCATTGCGTACCACGCCTGACTCTTTCGGATCTTTCACCGCCAACGGGAAGTCGTTCAAGTCATAGACCTGTTTTGGACGCACCAGATCGCGTTTGAAAATGATGAAGTCATGCGGTTCGCCGCGCACAGGATGGTCAGCCATCAAGACCATTTTGTCGCCAGAGATGTCGACCAATTGCTCATTTTCTGGATGCAAAGGACCGACCGGAAGGAAACGGTCTTTAGAGAATTTACAGCCGACGGCCATATATTTACCGTCAGCCGCTTTGGTCTCGGATTGCGACGCATTGACGTGGCCTGGCTGGTACTGTACATCCAGACGATCAACCACATATTTTGCCGTCTTGTCGCCAGCGTGGAACTTGATCGCCGCGTCGACATTCCACTTCACCATCTGGCTGTCCAGGAACAGCGTGGTATAAGCATTGCCGCGACCGTCAAACGCCGTATGCAAAGGGCCTAGACCCAACTCAACTTCAGCGACGATGACGGCATCGAGTTTCTCTAGTTTTCCGTCAAACCAATCCAGCACTTTCGATAAATCGATAACGGTACCGGTAGGCGAGAGTTTGCCTGCGCAAATGAAGTATTTGCCGTCTGGGCTGGCATTCACGCCATGCGGATTTTTTGGCACAGACACATAGGCTGTGAGTGCAGTCTTCGGATCTTTGTTCGCCTCGTGGGTACCGTCTACGACCGGCACCTTGGAGTCGCCGATGGTCTTGAATTTACCAGCCTTCACTGCCGCTTCGATGCGCGCCACATTGTAGAACAGGCAGGCATCACGTTCAGCCGACATCATGTCTTCGTAATGCGCACCCATCTCGGTGTTGTACTGATTGGTTGCAGCCAGTTTGCCGTCATACGAGGTAGCGACCAAGTCGCAGTTACCATCGATCAGCACCTGCCAGCGCACTTCCATCGTTTCTGCATCGACGCAGCTAAACATGGAGCGGTATTTGCTGCTGTCTTCACTACCGGTATTTGGCATCGGGATAGCAAATTCGCCACCGCAGAAAACCCGGGTGGTGTAGTTGATTTTTTCATCAATAGGATCGCGTTTATCCGGGAAAATACCGTGGAAACCCTGCACATTCGGCAGCTGCGTGATCTTGTCGCAGACAAAATAATCGAGGCGGACACGCGCGATGCGGCTGTTGATCTTATCGTTGATCCAGGCGTAGCGGCCATCGTAATTGCCGTCCTTGTAGGAGGCGTGCGTGTGATGCGTATCGGCCACGGTGTACTTCAGGCTGCCGTCAGCCTTGGTGCCCATGATCTTCTTGGATTCGTTGGTTACGCCCCAGCCTACCAGCGCATCGGGTACGAAGCAGGGAATACGATGCAGCTCGCGGCCGGAAGGTAAGCCCAGCACGCGCATGTCGCCGGTATGACCGCCGCTCCATAGACCGTAATAGGTATCAAGTTCACCCGGTTTCAGGTGCGTGGCATTGCTACCGGCGTGACTGGCAGCCGGTGCCGACCCCGCTGATGCGGCGGCAGGGGCCGAACCGGCAGTGCCTGGTTTTTCGTTACATGCCACCAGTGTGCCTAAGCCGGCGATGGCTGCAGTATTGAGAAACTTGCGACGTCCTAGAGCGGGTGCTGCTTCGATTTCTTTGGTTTTATCTTGGCTCATGATGTGATCCTTATTGGCTGGTCTTTTCGGAGGTCAGAATTCAGAATTGGCGGGCCGTGGTTAATAAATATGACAACGGATGCGATGGTGCGCGATCAATAAAGAATTTCAATTGACCAACGTCAAGAAATTCAAAAAAGCAGCTCATTTATGTGTCGGGTTTGCGCTGCCTCAAACCTTGATATGCGACACTCTCGCTGTTGAATTATTTCGCGCGCGTGCGCTACCCTAGCTATTTATTACCAAGGAAAATTACTATGAAATCGTCCGCTCTGTTATTAAGTCTGTTCAGTCTCGCCCTGCTCAGCGCCTGCGGCCAAAAAGAAACGGCCGCACCTTCCGCCGCCGTCGCCTCTGCCAGCGCGGTAGTGGTGGCTGCACCGGCGGTTCCTGAAAATACCATAGGCAAAGGCATCTACGGCAAGACCTGTTCGCTGTGCCACGCCGCCAATGTAGCGGGCGCACCTAAGCCAGGCGACAAGGCTGACTGGGGTCCGCGTATTGCCCAGGGCATGGATATGCTCAATAAGCATGCGATCGAAGGTTTCACCGGCGCCAAGGGCCAGATGCCGGCGCGTGGCGGTAACCCGGCGCTCACTGACGACGAAATCAAGGCAACTGTCGCTTATATGGTTGATCAGTCGCGTTAATCTGTCCTTTGGAAAAATCATGTCTTCCCGCCCTATCGATCCTGTCGTATCTATCCAGCTAAACCGCCGCCGTCTGGCGTTTACGCTGCCTTTCCTTGCCTGTGGTCTGGTGGTGGCACCGGTGCAGGCCAAGGCCGACATTCATCAGTCTGCAAGAATATTGATGGGGACGCGGGTCGACCTGACCTTGCAGGGCAGCGACACTCAGGCGCTGGCAAGTGCCGCCGACGCCGCGTTTGCCGAAATGGCCAGGCTGGCCGACATGATGAGCCGCTATCGCAGCACCAGCGTGCTCAATGCCATCAACCTGTCTGCCGGTGTGCAGCCTGTCACTGTGCCGCCAGAAATGCTGCAAGTGCTGAAGATGGCGCGCCAGGCTTCGCTCGCCAGCGTTGGCGCTTTTGATGTGACGGTCGGCTCCTTGCGCGATTGGGATTTTGATGCGGCCCATCCGTCCATTCCCACTGCGCAGCAAATCGCGGCGCAATTGCCACTGGTCGATGGCAAAGGCCTCATCCTCAACGAACGCCTGGGCACGGCCTACCTGAGCAAGCGCGGTATGCGGCTCGATCTGGGCGGTATCGCCAAACTGCCGATCTTGCAGGCAGGCATGCATCAACTGCAATCACACGGCGTAAAAAACGCCATGATCAACGGCGGCGGCGATGTACTGGTCAATGGCCAGCTTAACGGGCGCGACTGGCGTATCGGTGTGCGTGACCCGCGCCAGCCAGATCAGCTGCTGGGTGTGGTCGCCTTACACAAAGGATTTGTTGCCGCCTCTGGCGATTACGAGCGCTTTGTCATGCACGAGGGTAAGCGCCTGCACCATATTCTCGATCCCAAAACCGGCTATCCGACACAGGGGCCGCATGGCTTGACGCTGATCAGCGAGCGGCTGGACGTGATCAATGGCCTGGGTGCCGCGATCATGGTGGCGGGTGCTGATGCCGGCCGCGCCAGGCTCAGGCAGATGGCCGGCGTGGATGCGCTGATTGTCGATGCCGATAGCCAGCTCTGGTCGTCTCCCGGTATGCACCAGCGCTGGGTGCGCAGCTAAATTTTTCGCTCCCGCTTCGCATCTGTCTGTTGAGTTGATCAATCTCAAGCTCGTCAGGGGGCAGGTAGCGGATAGTGGCACCACGATGACAAAAAAATCCTATCCATTATCCAAGGTCTATGGCTTGCTGGAGCCGGGCCCGGTGCTCTTGCTGACCACCTTTCATGATGGCGTCGCCAATGTCATGACGATGTCGTGGCAGACCATGATCGAATTCGAGCCGCCGTTGATCGGCTGCGTGATCAGCAACCGCAATCATTCGTTCGAGATGCTCAAGGCCAGCAAGCAGTGTGTGATCAATATTCCCACCGCAGAGATCGCTGAAAAGGTCGTTGGCTGCGGCAATACTTCTGGCGCGAAGATCAATAAATTTGAACAGTTCGGCCTGACCCAAAAACCGGCAAGCCTGGTAACAGCGCCGCTCATCGATGAATGCTTCGCCAGCCTGGAGTGCCGCGTAGTCGATACCGGCCTTGTTGCCAAATATGGCATGTTCGTGATCGAGGTAGTCAAAGCCTGGCTCGATCCGGCGGTCAAAAATCCCAGGACCATCCATCATCAGGGTCATGGCAATTTCATGCTGGCCGGTGAGCGAATCAAGCTGAAATCGGCGATGAAGTAGAGTTCAATCTGCCCCATCGCCAGCACGCAATCCCCGTGCGCCTTACAGGCCAGACCGGCTGGAAAGGCCCATGGATACTGCGTGACAGGGCATGCCCGCCATCAGATACCATTTCTTGCGGTAACAGCAGCCGGGGTTTCTTGCAATTTCAATTCAATGGTCTGCGATGCCGGGCTGCGGGCTATCGCCTGGTTCAGGTAAAACGCATAGCCGTGCCAGATCGCCAGCGCACAGATGGCGGCGACATTGAAACAACGCGCGACGCTCATCGCCATGGCGTAATCGAATTTATTGGTCTGCATAGATGGCTCCGTGTTGCTGAGAATGAAGTTTGATGATGTGGATTAATGATGCTGCATGGCGGGCGCAGCGGCCTGATTCATGGATCTGGCGACGGCTTTCAATTCTATCGTCTCGCGCTTCTTGTCCTTGCCTTCTATTACCAGGCTAAGCGGGATGATATCGCCTTCCTTCACCTGCGCCTTGAGCTCCATCAACATGACGTGATAACCGCCCGGTTTCAATTCCACTGTCTTTCCTGCTGTCAAATCGAGCGCATCGATGGCACGCATTTTCATGACATTGTCGACCAACTCCATTTTATGCAATTCAACCACTGCCGCTGCGCTTGAGCGCACCTCGATCAGGCGCGTGTCTTTGGCTGAATGGATTTGCATGAAGGCGCCGGTGGCTTTTTGTTGCGCGACGGTGGCGCGCACCCAGGCGTCTTTCACCGTGACCTGGGCTTGCGCCATCGATGAAAGGCAAAGCGCGAGCAGGGTAGCGAGCAGGTTCTTTTTCATGGTGTTTCCTTTTGTTTGATGTGTGGATGATGCGCTTGTAATGCGATATGGTTGCGCTGTATTTCTGTAAAAACCAAAAAGTGCCATGCCTGACACGCAATGTCCATGGGGGTTTCCAGCCACTCTGGCCTGCAGGGTGCATGGACATTGCGTGTTGGGCGTGCCATCAATATTTCGTTTGAAGAGTGTGCCCACTCTTCAACATCGAAAAATGCCCTTATAGCTTCATGCTTAGGGCCGCATACAAAGAGCGCCCGATGCCGGGAACGGGCATGCCGTAGTTCATCGGCCGTTGACCCACGTAAGCGCCACCGGTAGGGGATGCATAGAACTTGTTCAAGGCGTTATCGACCCCGACCTCAACACGGTATTGCTTCCATTGATAAGCACTACGCAGATTGAGTAAGCTATACCCGCTAGTCGCAAGTTCATTGCGCACCTGTGAAGTGTGCGTTTTTGCACCGACAAACTGCGTTTCTATCGTATTGGTCCAGTTACCCATATGTTGTATGAGTGCTAGTTTGGCATTGAGCGGCATGATGTTGTAGAGCTGGTCGCCGGTAGTCTGGTTTTTGCCTTTGGTGTAGTTCAGCAAACCGCTGGCAGTGACATTGCCGAATTGCGCGTTTTTTGCCAGTGTGGCAAAGCCGGAAATATCGGCACCATATAGCCGGGCCGTCTGATTGATAAACTGAAGGTAGACAAAGCCGGTATTGGCGGTGCTATTTGCCAGCGTACAAGGTGTGCCGGCGGCGATTGGACAACGTGCGGCATCGATAAAGTTTTCCACATGGGTAAAGTAGGGCGTCATGCTCAGCTTCCATACTTCATTGGAAGCATCGTGCCAGTTTGCGGTCGCGCTGAGGGTGTTGGCGGTTTCTGGTTTCAAGTCCAGATTGCCGACATAGCCATTGGCGTCGCCGGTCCAGTTGATCATGTTCATGACCATCTTGTTGTTGGTCGACCAGGCAAAGCGCTCATATAAATTGGGCGATCTGGTTTTGCGCGCATAACCGCCTTCCAGTGTCATTTCTGCACTTGGAAGAAATCGCAGCGATGCTGTCAGATCAAGATTGTGATCTGTCTTGTTTCGATCAGCCGCGTTGAACGCCGCGTAGCTGGCTATCGGGTAATTGACTGGGTTGTAGCCTTTTACCGTATCGGTGTTCATGCTCATAGTGCTGCTACGCATTCCCAATTGAGACTGCCACCGGGCGCTCCAGGCTGCCGACCATTCAGCAAAAATATCACTGCGGTCGCGTTGGCCGTTATTGATATTGATAAACGCACCGCCACCCATACCGCCGCTAGTTGCCACCGGATCCCACCAGTCATTGAGACGGTAGCGTTGGTATTCTGCACCTACGCTGAGCGTATCGCGTTCTGATAGGGCAAGGTCGGCTTTGATTTTGGCGCCGCTGGTTTTTCCTTCGGTATCCATAGGCATGCCTTTGGAACCTATAGGCATTTTGTCGTCGAGGAAATTCATCTTGTGGCGCGTATTTTCGTTGTAGATGCGTGCGTCCAGGCTACCCCACAGATATTGCCCCGCATAGTGAATATTGATCTGATGGCTGTCATTGCCCGTCATATCCATGCGCTGATTGGGAAACCCCTGATACGGCAAGCTTTGCAAGCCGAGTTGCAATTCGAGCACATGTTGTTCATGGCGCAGGGCCAGGGCGATCGACTGATTTTCCGACTTGTATGCAGACGACGCCACTTCATCGCCCTTGATGAAGGAACTGGTACCAACCGATTGTGCCGCCGCCTTGAAGTCTTTTGCCGCACTATAGTTACCCGCTTGCGTGGTTGAGGCGGCGTAGTGGACGCTCAATGAGTCATTGGCAATGCTTGCCGATAGATTGGCACCATGGGCGTTACCATTGCTGCGATAAAAAGTGCCAGCTTCTCCCTTGATCAATATGTCGTCGCCAGCTTTGGTGAATTCCGGCGCGGCTGAGTTGACCTGGATCGTGCCTGCAATGCTGTCGCCACCGGCGCTTACCGGAGCGATACCGGCGAACACCTTGATTGTGGAGACTTTGCTAGGGTCAATGTAGGAAAGTGGTGAATTCATGTGGTTGGCACAGGCTGAAATTAAATCCATGCCATCTACTTGTATGCGTATCCGGTCATCGGCCAAACCGTGAATGGCAGCGAGACTGGACACGCCACCAGCACCATTAAGACTGACACCCGGGATGTCTTTAAGGAGCGTCGCTGTATCGCTATTGGCTGTGCGTTTCGCTGCAATCTGGCTCGCATCAAGAATGGAGCTGGAAGCTTCTATTGTGGATATTCTTGATGCATAGACGCTTGCCTCAGGTAAGACCTTGATTGCGCTAGATGGCGTGGTGACATTGTTCTGCGCTAGTGCCGTTTGTGCCATGGCGGCCAAAGCGAAGCTGATAGCGATTACGATAGGTTTTGCTGAGTGCTGCATAAATTCTTTCTGAAATGAGTGTTGCCGAAAATGCGCTCGATGAATGGCGCTGATACTTTGGTTTAAGGTTTGGTACGGGCTGCCAGCCAGTTGTCCAGCTCTTGCTCGGATGGCTTGCCCAGCACCAGCTTGACTGCGCCCGCTTTGGGCAGCAGCGCCACATATGGCGTAATGCCGCGCCAGCTGGGGTTGATGCCGTATTGCAGCGCCGCTGTTTGTCCCTTGAAAACGAACAGGCGGCTGGCGGCCTGGTAGTGTGGCTCTTGCAGCAGATCGGCTTGGCCATCGCCATCCATCACGACGACGATCAGCGGAATCTGCGGCTTGTGGTTTTTTATCTGCTCTGCCATGGCAGCGATGATGGCGGGGCAGTGGCCGCAATCGGTGGTGGAAAAAATTACCGCCGCAGGGCGTGGCAATTCTTTTTGCATGCGCGGCCAGGTGCGGCCGTCGAAATTTTCTATCTTTCTGGCGGCGGCCGGCACCTGAATGCTGGTCAGCGCCAGCGCCAGCGCGCAAGCGTATTTGGAGAGCTGATAATTCGAGAGCTGCAACTTAGAAAGCTTCAACATGGCGTTTCCCGGTAGTGTTCCAGATGACAAAAATTTGTCCGTTCTTGTTCAGCAGGCGCGGGTAATCGCTATCGCCCTCGGTGCGTGCCAGTTGCCTGAGCCTGAAGTGCCGGCCATCGTCGTCTGACACCCAGGCTTTCATATTCATGCCTTGGCCGTCAAAGCTGCGCCAGACGATGACGAGCTTGCCGCCGCTGCTCATGATGTCGGCGTGTTCGGCGCGCTCGTCCGGCAGTGGCTGCACCTCGCCAACCGGCTGGCCGGTCTGATCGAGTTTGCCATAGCGTACTTGTGCCACGCCCGCCCGGTCGCCGAACCAGACCGCATGGTAGCCGCCGCCCGCGGCCATGGTGAGACCGGGGCCGTGATGCGGGCAACCGTCGATGGCCCAGTTGTCGTGACTGGCGCGCACCGGCTTGACCGGTGTTGCTGATGTTGCTGACGCTGAGAAATCAGCCAGCGCTGGCAAAATCGCGAAGGCATGGTCGCGGATATTCGGCTCCAGGACTTGGCGCCACATTGCAGCAACCCGGCCGTCGGGCGTTGCCGATAGCGCCAGCCTGCAGCACTCGCAACTGTGGTCGGCCAGCTTGGTGTCCGGCCCGAAAGTTGCGCCGCCATCGAGCGAGACATTGCGATACAGCGAGACGCCGCGATAGGCGACATTGGCATTGCCGGCCTTGCCTGAAGATGCGGCGGCAGCGGCTGCAGCTACGGTTGCGACTTTCTCGCGCGAATCTATCCAGACTGTATGCAGCACTCCCTTGCCATCAAATGCCATGTTGGAAAAACTGTGGCTGATGACTTGCCGGTCCTGATGCAGCGTGACCGGTGCGGCAAAAGTCGCGCCGCCATCGGTGGAACGCAGCAGGCGTATTTCTGCGGTAAATTTTTTCGCCAGCGGCTGGGCGTAGCTGACGATGACCACGCCCCCGGAGCCGAAGAGCAGCCTGGGCGGGCTCTCGCCGCTGGTCTTGACGGTATCGCTGCCGGTGTCCAGCACGCGTGCCGGTTGCCAGCTGTTGCCGTCGTCCTTGCTCACTTGCAGGGTCAGACGTGCCTGCGCATCTTGCTGCAGCAGCCACAGGCTGCCATCGGGGGCAAAGGCACTGCCTATGGTGGGCAAGGTTTTTTTGTCGCTGGCCAGCTTCATGATCTGTTGCTGTGCCAGGGCTGGCATCAGCATCGCAGCTAAACCCGCCATTGCAAGCAGTCGCCTGATTTGTAGAAAATAATTTTGTCGCGAATAATTTGTCATGATTATCTGCCGCCAAAACGATAAGTCAAACCCAGCATGACGCTGCGCGGCGCACCCGGCGTGTACGAGTTTTGCGTATCCGGCACATAGGCGCCGACGCCGGAATACGAGCTTGATGCGGAGTCTGCATAGCGTTTGTCCGCCAGGTTACGTGCCTGTAACCAGACTTCCAACTCTTTGGTAACGAGGTAGCTGCCACGCAGGTTCAACAGGGTATGGCCGGCGTAGCGCACGGTGTTGGCGTTGTTCATCCAGTAGTCGCCTTGATGCACAAGCTCTAGTGCCACCCGGGCGCCGGCCATCGGCTTGTAGCCGAGCTCGGCCGTGGTGATGTCGCTTGGTGCCTGAGGCATTTCTTTGCCGCTGTAATCGAGGCTGCCCGAGACTTGATAGGTCTGGAACTTGTGCGTGGCGATCGTGGTGCCGATGCGCGCATCGACCATGCCCGCATCGTAGTTCAAGCCCAGCTCCATACCCTGGCTGCGGGTACGGCCGGCATTGCGGTTTTCGCTATTGCCCGGTGCAATCGTGTAGCTGACGATGGTGTCGCGCCCGTCAAGGCGGTACAGGGCGGTATCAAGTTTCAGCGCACCCTCCAGAAAGCCCATGCGCAGGCCCAGCTCGTAGTTATTGTAGGTGGCAGGGGCAAGATTCGGGATGCCGGTTTTGCCATATAACTGGCTCACTTCCGGTGGCGTAAACCCCTGGCTGATATTGCTGTAAACGCTGCTGTCGCGGCTCAATGCATAGGTCGCGCCTATCTTGGGGCTGACATGCGAGAAGCTGCGCGACTCGTTGGCGGCGCCATAATTGGCGCTGCCGGCAGGCGAGAGATGATTCACGAAATCGTATTTGATTGCGTCAGATCGCGCACCGACCACGACGCGTGTCAATGGCAAAGGCGTGAATTCCCACTGCGCAAAAAATGCCGTGTTGGTGATATCTGTGCTGTAGTCGCGCACGCCTTTTGGATTGGTGCTATTGGCCAGTGTGTAACTGAGATTCTTGCCACTGACAGGGTCACGGATTACGCGCAGATTATTGCTGAAATAAGGGTTGTCGCTGTTGTCCAGATAGACGCCGGCGATCAGGCGCGACGACAGCCAGCTCAATTCCTGCTGATGCTTGGCATCGAGGCCGATCGAATCGACATGGTTATTGTTGAGCGTGCCTTGGCATACGGCAGCCGCAGCATTGCAACCCGACAGCGTGTAACTCGGGATCTGGCCGTGATCGTTCTTGCGGCTAAACAGCGTCACGGTGGTCAGGCCATTTTGTAGCGTTTCTGCCTCCCAGGCCAGATTGGCACGCGTTGTTTTATCCTTGCGGTAGGTGAAGGTATTGATGCTCTTGCCCGGCGTATTACGGTAATCGGTTTCGTTCAAACCGCCGGTCATGGCGGCATCCAGATCGGTATGCACCAGAGTGGCGCGCAACAGGGAAGAATTATTGAGAGCATAGTCGCCGCGCAGCGAGAAAGAATCCTTATCGCCCTTGCTGTAATCCTGCCAGTTGTTGGTGTCGCGGCGTGAGCTGTAATGCGAAAAGCGCAGGCCAAGGTCGCCCCAGCTATTGCTGGCGGCAGTATCCACACGCTTGAAGCCGGCAGTAGTGTCAACACGCGCGCTGACACTGGCGAATGGCGTGGCGGATGGCCGCGCCGTCAAAAAGTTAACCGCACCGCCGACCGCATTGCTGCCATATAAAGACGATGCCGCACCCTTGACGACCTCCACGCTTTCGCTGCCGGCCAGGTTCATTTCATTGAGTGAATTATGGTTGAACACACCGAGCGGGCGGATGGGGATGCCGTCTTCCAGATACTGGTACACCGCATTGGTACTGATCGGCTGGCGTATGCCCATGCTGTGCTGCTCGTTGCCCAGATCGTTCCAGTAGACGCCGGGGATGCGGTTGATCACCTCGCCCATGGTCTTGGGTTTGTCGCGCTTGAGTATGTTGTCGTTGACGACGCCGATGGCGACCGGGGTTTCGGATAATTTGGTGGCGGTGCGCGAGCCCGATACCACCATTTCATCGAGCACCTGCACCTCCGCTGCGTAGCTCGTGCTGCTGAGTATTGAGATAAGTGCGAGATAAATTGGTTTATGTTTGAAGTTCATTTTTTGTCTTTTTTTAAAGAGAATATTTAATGTGAATTTTTAGCTATTGAGTCTGAATGTCAAAGGCACCACCACGCTCGCCGCAATCACTTCTTCGCCGCGCCGCGCCGGTATAAAGCGCCATTTGCGCACGGCCTCCAGCGCCGCCTCATCAAGCCTGGCAAAGCCGCAGCTTTGCTTGATCTCGACCTGCGCCGCCGTACCCTGTTTGCTCACCTGCACCAGCAGCAAGACCTTGCCCGCTTCGCCATTGCGGCGCGACATCAGGGGATAGGCCGGCGCCGGATTGTTCAGGTAGGCCGCATCGAAACTGGCTTCGGTTAAGGTCGGCACGACTGCTTGCGCCGCTATCACAGGTGTCATTGCAGGTGTCACCACAGGCGCAACCGCTGTAGCCGGCACTGATACGCTGACTGCTGCCGGCAAGCTGCGGCTCAGTTGCGGCGTATCCGGCAAGGCAAGCTGGGCCGACGGCAAACGTGGTATCACCTGAGCCGGCTTGGGCGATGCAGTCGCCGCAACGGGTTTGGCGGGTGCCGCAATCATGACTGTCATCAAGCTCATAGGCAGCGGCACGGCGCTGCGCGTCATCACGCCGGTGGCATGTAGCGCAGCGGCCAGCAAGCCAGCGTGCAAGCCGATCACCAGCATCACTTTGAGGATGGAGGCGGAGCGTGGCAATACGATGGACGGCAGATGGCTGTCGCTATGAGCAAAGGCAAGATGACGCATGGTGTTGTTTCAATGCGCAGCACAACATGCAAAAAATCAGCAGACGTGATGCGACATTTTTCCTATGACGAAAGACTCAGGGCCGCTTGTAGATATATGTCATGCGTTGCAATGCGCAACGTAAAGACTACCTACCGTTAACGGTGTTGGAGTGAATCAGGACAGTTGCGGAGGGCCACGAGGATTGGCCGTTACCCAGGAAAACAGCAGGGACGGCGCTTGATAATACAGGGGAGGAAAGGCGTCATGGCCGGCAGCCACAGCGCAGCAAGGCATCACCGCTGGCGGCAAGGCAAAGTTGCCGGCATGCGGCAGGCAAAACGGGCAATGCTTGGATTCGTGCGCATCCGATGTGCCGGACGCTTTTTTGCTCATCTTGTTGGCTGAAGAATAAACATTCGAGGCACTGCAAATCTCTGACCAGCCGGGCGAGCTGGCATTACGCATCGTCAACGCAGAAGAAATGGAAGGAGCAAGCGCACTCAGCAAGATCGCAAAAATGGCGATCCAGGTAGTGACGAACTTATTCTTCCAAAGTGGTTTCATGGGGCGGATTATAACTTAGGTCGAAATGACAGGCTATCCCGGATGCGCAAGAATTTGTGCCTGATCAAGGGTTCGATTGTCTGAGTAAAGCCGGTTTGTCTGTTAATTCCATTTTGTTGCTTCACTCATTAAGCGGTTGTGCAAGATTAAGGTAAGTCATAGATATCCTTCAATCTGACAGCTTTGTATGACGTTACATCGGTATATTGAAGCAATGCAGTCGTCAGATTATTGTTTAATAATTTACATTTCAGCGACTTTATCGTAAATTCTCTATGCCTCAGCACGTTAGCGATATAGATGAATACCATTCAAAATCTGTTAGTGGGGTCGTTCTTACAAAGAAAAGGAGATTTAAAAAATGCAAAAATTTTTACTTTTACTCATTTTATGCGGATGTGTCGGATTTTCGCACGCAGACGATATGGCAGATGCATCGCGTCATTTTTCCAATAAGGAGTATCAGCAGGCAAAGCAGATTTACAGCAGGCTGGCAATGGCAGGTAGCGTTGATGCGCAAGTTCTTCTTGGTGAAATGTATTGGTATGGTGATGGTGCTCCGGTTGACGAGAAAAATGCCGAACTCTGGTTCAAGAAGGCGGCAGAAAATGGCAACCTTAAAGCCCAACAATTTTTAAGTGTAATGACCCAGAGAGTTAAGCGTAAATCCGAGATTGAATACTATATGTCAGGATTCGATGGACGCGAAGTTAAGATGAGTGCGGTTGATTGTCCACGTCCAAATATTCCATCTGTATCTAAAACAAACGAAGAAATTAATCGGGTTGCTGCAGGTATTGATTTCTGGATGGGATGTTATAACCGTTTTGTTGAGCGTTTAAATTCTGCATTGCCGGCAGGAAAAGACATTCCAAAAGACCTTGCGCTCCTGATGAACGAAGAGGAGATGAATAAAGCAATTTTTCTGATGGATAAAATATATTCTATGATTGCAAGTGATACACAAAAGCTTGCTGCGGAAATTTTGGAGCAACAAAAAATTTGGAAATCTGCGACGGGGGATTTCGTTGTTGCAAGTAATAAAGAAGTGGAGGTAGCAAATGCACTTTTTAAGAGGCAGGTGGAAGAAGAGAATGAAAGAATTCGGGTGAACACTATATTCAAACCAAAGCCAGGCGATCTTCAATCTATCCCCAGATGAGATAGGGAACGTCAATTTTTCATCTTTTATATCAACATGTAAGGTGCCTTAGCGTACCTTACGGTTTTGTTTTTCAATTAATCACAGTATTGTCATACAGCAGGCGAGATACGTTAAATTTCCCCCCGCCTTATGGTACATGCAGCGTCACATGAAAAATTTGAACCAATCCGATATGAGAATGACCGTCCGATGTTGTCAGCCGATTTAAGGCGTAATCATATGTTTGTAGATTCAGGGCGAGGGATTGTCGAGCATTGGCAATAGTTCCAGTCGCTAGGCCACATGCCTGGCCAATTAGGTAGCAATGCGTATGGTGTGATGTGCGGTCACGACCGGAACGGCATTGAATACATGTGTTGAGGTCGAGTCCTTTGATGAGCTACCTGGCGATATGGGACGGATGCGTACTTCAGTCCAACATTACGCCGTTTTTTTTGCACTGTGGCCCTTTGTCTACAATTAATCATACTTGGGAAAAAATCCTGAAAAGAATGACTTCCTCATTCTAGCTATCATTCAGCTCATCAGCCCGGCTTCGAGGTCTACGATCGTCAATTTTGTCCGGACGTAGATGATGGTGAGATTGAGATTGAGATTGAGATTTGGGTCTCGATTGCTTAACGAAATCATTAAAATGTTTAGTTGTGAGACATTAGCCATGACTAAAAACGTACAATGCCGTTCGCCTCGCCGCATTTAATTTTCATTCGTTAATTTAGCCTTACTTGCCCATATTTCTATGTCACTCATCAACGCTTTCAAGAATCTTAAGAATAAGTTTTTTTCATCAGAAACTAACGCAGACGCCAATGTCACTCGGTTGAAAGCATCGCAGATCAACAGCGACCCGGTCACGATGCAGACCCTGGCCGATGTCTTGAAGGCCGAAGGGATAGCCTTTGAATGGAAACTGCCGCGTCTGGTGCTTGCCGACGGCATGTCGCTTGAAGCCGAGGCGATCGAGGCGGTTAACCTGGCGGAGGATAGGGTGCGCACCTGTACCAAGTTGCACTTGCATCATGCGCAGTATTTCCCCGATGGCATAGCCGAATACCAGCATGCGATGGGCGCGAGCGAGGCGCTCTCGACAGCCGAAGGCTTTCGCGGTTGGGTGCAGACCGACCTGGTGGCGCTGCTAGACGCGACCAGCGATGCGCCAAAAAACTGTACCGTGATCGAGATGAGCGTGGTGGCTGGTGCTGATGGCCTGGCGCGCTTCAGGCAGGTGGTGCTGGGCCCTGTCTCTCATCTGGCGACACTGCCCGCAGCCAAGAAAAAAGAAGAGCATCCGTTCTGCCCCTGTTGCCTGTTCACCGAGAGCACGGCGGCATTTCATGATCTGCTGCAAACCGATCAATTCCTCGGCGTGCGCCTGTTCGCCTCGCGCGACAACGAAGGCAAGCTCGCCGCCGATTGCCGCGTGAATGGAGAAGATTTTGCGCCAGCGGTAGAAATGCTAACCACCTACGCCAGCAAATGGCCGGAGCGCGGGCTGGAATTCAGGAAGCAATATGTGGTGATACGCTCGGTGAGCCGCAGTGCAAAATTGCAGGAAAAATAAGCAGTTGCGAGGCATGTATATCCGTGGCCAAGCTAAGTTCTGCGTGTAAGTAATTTGTTTGGAAATACACCATGCCCGCCACGCAATCCCCATGCGGCTCGTGGCGGCATGTGCCTGCTAAGGCGCATGAACAGTGCGTGCTGGCAGGGGTGGTTTTTTATTTTTCGTATCGTTACATTTCTACGCCAATCCCAATTTCATTGATCTACATCGTATGTACCTTCGCGCATCGGTGGTAAAACTGCGTTTTTATCTTCGTTATTGCGCACGACATGCTGACACTCCACCTAGACGATTTTTCTCTCGAGCATTTTCTTCAGCATTACTGGCAACAAAAACCGGTCGTCATACGCCAGGGTTTCCGGCAGTTTGAAGACTTGATCAGCCCCGATGAACTGGCTGGCCTGGCTTTCGAGGCCGAGGTGGAATCGCGCCTGGTCTACAAAAAGGCAGGGCAGTGGCAGGCTGAAGTCGGGCCGTTTGAATCTTATGAACATTTGGGCGAACAGGACTGGACGCTGATCGTGCAGGCGGTGAATCACTGGTCGCCGGAAGTGGCCGAGCTGGTGGCGCCTTTTTCGTTTATTCCCAAGTGGCGTTTTGATGACGTGATGATCAGTTATTCGACGCCGGGCGGCGGTGTCGGGCCGCATATTGATTTGTACGATGTGTTCATTTGCCAGGGCTCTGGCCGGCGCTTGTGGCGCGTTGGCGATATCGGCAATCACCGGCAATTTGCCGCGCACGCGGCCTTGCTGCATACCGATCCTTTCGAGCCGATTATCGATGTGGAATTGCTGCCAGGCGATATTTTATATATTCCGCCCGGCTTCCCGCACGATGGCGTGTCGCTGGAACATTCGATGAGCTTTTCGGTCGGCTTCAGGAGCAAATCCGCGCGCGACATGTTAAGCGGACTGGCCGACTATGTGATCGATAAGGAGCTGGGCAATGCGCTGATCAGCGACCCAAAGCGACCCTTGCATCATCAGCAAGGGCAGATCAACGCCAGCGATTTCTCGATGATCAGGGCGCAGATGCAGGCTTTGCTGGATGACGATGCCATGGTCGCCGATTTTGCCGGCAGCTTTCTGTCCAGGACAAAATGCCAACTCGATTTGCAGGCGCTGGAAGATCCGTTTGATGCGCCAGAATTGCTGGAATTATTACAACAGGAAACTCTGGTGCGCATAGGCGGCTTGCGCTGTTTTTATCTGGACGCTACGGTGGCGCAGGGCGTCTGTTACATCGATGGCGAACGCTATGAATTTGGCGCCTCCTGTAAAGATGCCGTGGTGGCGCTGTGCGATAGTGAATCACTGGACTACGCAAGCTTGGCGACAGGATTAGGCAAGCCCGAGTTTGTCCTTGCATTAACCTTGTGGGTGAATACCGGATATTGGTATTTTCAGGACTAGAAAATTGGCCGAGAATAAACACGCGGCATAAATAAAGTGTGTTGCAGTGCAGGAGGGAATCCGATTGTGCATTGCACTGAATGTGCGCATACTTTTATTGTAGTGCAAAGAACTTGTTTTCCCTTCGAATAGATCGTTGGCCGTATAACAGTCTTTTTCTCTGATGGCTGTGCCGGTCCGCGCGATTACCAGGAGAGTCAGTTGCAAGCGACCAATACCAACGATCCGGCGTATTTTCACAAAGTCGTCGATTGCCAATGGGCCTGTCCGGCCCATACCCCCGTGCCAGAATATATACGCTTGATCGGCCAGGGTCGCTACGGCGACGCCTATATGGTCAACTGGGTCTCGAATGTTTTTCCCGGCATCTTGGGACGTACCTGTGACCGCCCTTGCGAGCCGGCCTGCCGGCGTGGCCGGGTGGAAGAGAGCAATGGCGCTGATCCAGAGCCGGTAGCGATCTGCCGCCTGAAGCGGGTGGCGGCCGACAATAAGGAAGACGTACGGCATCGCATGCCGACAGTGGCGCCGGCCAACGGCAAGCGTGTCGCCTGCATCGGCGCCGGGCCTGCTTCGTTAACTGTTGCGCGCGATCTGGCTCCGCTCGGTTATCAGGTGACGGTGTTTGATGGCGCGGCCAAGGCGGGCGGCTTCATTCGCACGCAGATACCGCGCTTTCGCTTGCCGGAATCGGTGATCGACGAAGAGACCGGCTACATCCTCGATCTGGGGGTTAACTTCAGGAACGGCCAGCGAGTAGAGTCCATGCGCAGTTTGCTCGATGCTGGCTACGACGCGGTGTTCGTCGGCTGCGGTGCGCCGCGCGGGCGCGATCTGGATTTGCCAGGTCGCAAGGAGATTGGCGAACATATTCATATCGGCATCGATTGGCTGGCCTCGGTCTCTTTCGGCCACATTACTAGCATAGGCCAGCGCGTGATTGTGCTGGGCGGTGGTAATACCGCGATGGATTGCTGCCGTTCGGCGCGCCGCTTGGGCGGTACTGATGTCAAGGTCATCGTGCGCAGCGGCTTTGACGAGATGAAAGCCTCGCCGTGGGAAAAAGAAGATGCACAGCACGAGGGTATCCCCATCCTTAATTTCCATGTGCCTAAGTCTTACGAACACAGCGATGGCAAGCTCACCGGTATGCGCTTTGCAGTCGTCAAGGCGGTGTATGACGCGCAAGGCAAGCGCAGTCTGGTGCCGACCGGCGAAGCTGATGTGCTGGTGGCCTGCGATGCGGTGCTGATCGCGGTCGGGCAGGAAAACGCTTTTCCGTGGATAGAGAGCGATGCCGGCATAGACTTCGACAAATGGGGTTTGCCGGTGCTGCAGAAGGACAGCTTTCAGTCCACGCTGGCGCAGGTTTTTTTTGGCGGCGATTCGGCCTACGGCCCGAAAAATATCATCACGGCGGTAGCGCATGGGCATGAGGCGGCGGTCTCTATCGATAAGTTTCTGCATGGCGAAGACGTGCGCCTGCGGCCCGCGCCGATGACCAATCTGATGTCGACGAAGATGGGCATCCACGAGTGGAGCTACCATAATGAAATATCGCTCGATGATCGCTTCAAAGTGCCCTGGGCCAAGGCAGAAGTGGCGCTGGCCAGCATACGAGTAGAGGTGGAACTGGGCTTTGATGCGGCCACTGCCTTCAAGGAAGCCAGCCGCTGTCTGAACTGCGATGTACAGACGGTATTTAACCGCAACACTTGCATAGAATGCGATGCCTGTGTCGATATCTGCCCGATGGATTGCATCAGCTTTATTGATAACGCTGACGAGGCAGAATTGCGTACGCATTTGCAGGCCCCGGCCAACAACCTGACGCAAGACCTGTATGTCTCGGCGGCGCTGAAAACCGGCCGCATCATGGTCAAGGATGAAGACGTCTGCCTGCACTGCGGCTTCTGCGCCGAGCGCTGCCCGACCGGCGCGTGGGACATGCAGAAATTCCTGCTCAACACCACGCAGGCCGGGCCCAGATGCAGGGATGGCAAGGCCGGGCAATTGATCCAGAGTGCCAAGGAGAACCTATGAAACGCATAGAAGCCATTAACGACTTCGTCATCAAGTTTGCCAATGTCAACGGCTCCGGTTCGGCCTCCGCCAATGAGCTGTTTGCCAAGGCGATTTTGCGCATGGGCGTGCCGGTTAGTCCGCGCAATATTTTCCCCAGCAATATTCAGGGCATGCCGACCTGGTACGAGGCGCGCGTCTGCGAAAAAGGCTATTCCGGCAGGCGCGGCGGCGTCGATATGATGGTGGCGATGAACCCGCAAACCTGGGATGCCGATCTGGCCGAAATCGAGAGCGGCGGCTACCTGTTTTACGACAGCACGCGGCCGATACCTGAATCCAAATTCCGCAAGGATATCGAAGTCATCGGTGTGCCGCTGACCGAGATCAGCAACGCCGCCTATGCCGAGCCGCGTCAGCGCCAGCTGTTTAAAAACATCATCTATGTCGGCGCGCTATCGGTCTTGCTCGATGTCGATGCCGAGGTGTTTGAGAAGCTGTTTGCCGAGCAGTACAAGGGCAAGGAAATGCTGCTCGATTCCAACGTCAAGGCTTTGCATCTGGGGCGCGATTACGTCAAGACTCACATGGCGTATCCGCTGGGCATACGGGTGCGCAAGGCGGACAAGGTCGGCGATCAGATCTTCACCGATGGCAATAGCGCGGTGGCGCTGGGCTGCGTATATGGCGGCGCCACGGTGGCGGCCTGGTATCCGATCACGCCTTCATCGTCGGTGCCGGAAGCCTTCCAGAAATATTGCGACAAATTCCGCGTTGATCCTGTCACCGGGCAATCCAACTTCGCCATCGTGCAGGCCGAAGATGAGCTGGCTTCTATCGGCATGGTGATAGGCGCAGGCTGGAATGGCGCGCGCGCCTTTACCGCCACTTCCGGCCCCGGTATTTCGCTGATGACGGAGTTTATCGGCCTGGCCTATTTTGCCGAAATCCCCGCCACCATCATCAACGTGCAGCGCGGCGGGCCATCGACCGGCATGCCGACGCGCACCCAGCAATCCGATTTGCTGGCCTGCGCGTATGCCTCGCATGGCGATACCAAACACGTGTTGCTGTTCCCCGAAGATCCTTACGAATGTTTCGAGCACGCTGCCGCCGCACTCGATCTGGCGGAGCGTTTGCAGACGCCGATATTTTTGATGACCGATCTCGATATCGGCATGAACCAGCGCCTGTCCAAACCCTTCGTCTGGGACGACGCGCGCGAGTACGACAGGGGCAAGGTCATGACTGCCGCCGAGCTGGAAGCGGGCAAGGATTTCGGCCGCTACAAGGATGTCGATGGCGATGGCATACCGTGGCGCACCTTGCCCGGCACGCATCCGACCAAGGGCAGTTTTTTCACACGCGGCACCACGCGCGACCCGTATGCACGCTATTCGGAAAAAGGTGTCGATTACATCTACAACATGGAGCGCTTGCTGCGCAAGTTCAAGACTGCCGCCACGCTGGTGCCGCAGCCGGTGCTGCATGCGGCCGCGCAGCCCACTGCTGTCGGCGTGATTTATTTTGGCTCGACCAGCCCCGCCATGCGCGAGGCTTTGGATGTACTCACCGAGCAGGGCGTGGCACTGGATGCGATGCGCCTGTGCGCTTTCCCTTTTCCTGAATCGGTGAATGCATTCATTGCCAGCCATGACAAGCTGTTTGTGGTCGAGCAAAACCGCGATGCGCAAATGCATGCGCTGCTGGTCAATGAACTGGAGGTTGATCCGGCCAAGATGATCAAGGTCTTGCATTACGACGGCACGCCGATTACCGCGCGTTTCATCACAAATGCGATCACCAATGCGATAGCCAAAGACTTGCAGGTCTTGGCGCATAGCAAGCCAGAACAAAAGGAGGCCGCATGACTTACCTCGTTAAACCCAAGCTGCATCATCCCTCGCTGACACATAACAAAGTTGGCTATACGCGGCGCGATTACGAGGGGCGCATCTCTACCCTGTGTGCAGGCTGCGGCCACGATTCGATATCGGCGGCGATTATCCAGGCTTGCTGGGAGCTCGATATCGAGCCGCACCGTGTCGCGAAATTATCAGGCATCGGTTGTAGCTCGAAGACGCCGGATTATTTTCTTGGCGCTTCGCATGGTTTCAATACCGTGCACGGGCGCATGCCGTCGGTGCTGACCGGCGCCAATCTGGCGAATCGCGATCTGCTGTACCTGGGCGTTTCGGGCGATGGTGATTCCGCTTCTATCGGTCTGGGTCAGTTTGCCAACGCCATGCGGCGCGGTGTGAACATGGCTTATATCGTCGAGAATAATGGCGTGTACGGTTTGACCAAGGGACAGTTTTCCGCCACCGCCGACCGCGGTTCCAAGAGTAAAAAAGGCGTGATCAATAGCGACAGCCCTATCGATCTGGTCGGGCTGGCCTTGCAGCTGGGCGCTACCTATGTGGCGCGCAGTTTTTCCGGCGACAAGGCGCAGCTGGTGCCACTGATTAAGGGCGCGATCAAGCACGGCGGCGCAGCCTTTATCGATATCATCAGCCCCTGCGTCACCTTCAATAATCACGGCGGCAGTACCAAGAGTTACGACTATGTGCGCCAGCATAACGAGGCGGTCAGCCGCATCGATTTCATGGAACAGCATAGCGAAATCACGGCCGAGTATCCACCGGGCGAAGTGATCGAGGTCGCCCAGCATGACGGCTCCTTACTACGCCTGCGCAAGCTGCATACCGATTACGACCCGACCGACCGCTACGCCGCGCTCAGCTTCATGAACGCGCATCAGGCACGCGGCGAAGTCGTCACCGGCCTGCTGTACATCGATCCGGTGGCGCATGATTTGCACGTCTCGCTCAATACCAATGAGACGCCGCTCAACGCGCTGGGTGTCGGCGCGCTATGCCCAGGGGCCAAGGCGCTGGACAAGATCAACGCTGCACTGCGCTAGCGTTTTACCGGTTATTTTTGTTGAAAAAAAGGAAGTGCATCATGACTGAACGTACCGTATTCCAATCGCTGTCGCAACGTCATGTGCTCAGCCTGCAACCGCATGCCAGCGTGTGGGAGGCCGCCTGCGTGATGACCAAGGCCAATTGCGGCAGCGTACTCATACTCGATACCACCGGCAATATGCTGGGCATACTGACCGAGCGCGATCTGATGACGCGGGTGCTGGCCAAGGCGCTCAATCCGCAAACGACGACGGTGGCGGAGGTGATGACGCACAATCCGCAATGCGTCACGCCAGAAACCAAGGTCTCGGAAGCGGTGCTGATCATGATAGAGCGCGGCTTCCGGCATTTGCCCATCGTGACATCTGCATCAAAAATTATCGGCGTGTTTTCGGTACGCGATGCGCTGCCGCGCGAGATCAGCAATGCAGTCAATCTGGCCGAGTTTCATGATCAGGTGAACGACGCCCTGGGTTGAAATTCTAAAAGCGCATGCCCGGCTATTTTTACAAATCACTTCAAGAACGTGCCAGTTCAAATCTTTCGCCTGATTTCAATACGTGAACACGCCACGCGAATGTCTCTGCAAATCGTGCAATTTGTAAAACATTGTTAATAACCCTTCATTAAATAGGGTTAGCCTCATTCTGCATGTTGAAAATCCACTCCTGCCGTTTATGATCAAATTCGAAAAATAATAAATCAGTGACGATGCGCATTGTGACGTGATTTTTCGTATTCCAAGCGCCAGGTGCATCTTTGTCGTCAACTTAAATAAATAGAAAATTTCGGAGTGAAATCGAATGAAAAAATTGTTGAACCGGCTTCCCGTCATGTACAAACTGGGATTGCTGACGCTGATCAGCATTATTGGCTTGTTGGCGGCTTCCTCGTATCTGGTGTGGAGTGAATACCGGCAGAGCCGGCAGGATCGTGAGCAACTGGTTCTTAATACGGTGGAAGTAGCGTCCAGCATACTGACATGGGCGCATCAGCTTGAGACATCAGGAAAGATGCCGCGCGAGCAGGCGCAGGCGCTTGCCAAGGCCGCCATCGCACAGATGCGGTATGGAAAAAATGATTATTTCTGGATCAATGACATGAACGCAAATGTCGTCATGCATCCGATCAAGCCTGAACTCGATGGCAAGAGCGGTAGTAATATCCGCGATCCGAAAGGGCTCGCCGTGTTTGATGCCTTCGTAGAAAAAGTGCGCAAGGATAAAGCCGGATTTGTGCAATATCTATGGCCCAAGCCGGGTCAGGAGCAGCCGGTGGAAAAGATCTCTTATGTGAAAGGTTTTGAAGCCTGGGGCTGGGTGGTAGGTTCAGGTTTATACACCGATGATTTGTGGGATGAGTTTATCGCCAAGTCCACCCGCATGGGCATCATCATCTTCATGATCGTGCTCATTACCGGATGGATCGCGTATGTGATTTCCCGCTCGGTCGCGCGCGGCATTGCAAAGGCGGTTAAGGTGGTAGAGGCCATGTCAGGAGGAGATCTGTCGGTCAGGATTGAGCCAAATGGCAGCGATGAGATAGCGAGGTTGTTGCAATCCATGGCCAGCATGCAGAGCGGTTTGTCCGCAGTCGTCACCAATGTCAGGGTAGGTTCTGAAAATGTTGCCGCGGCCAGCGCCGAACTGGCGCAAGGCAATATTGAACTGTCTGAAAGGACAGAAAATCAGGCCAGCGCACTGGAAGAAACTGCGGCCTCGATGGAACAGCTCAGTTCCACCGTCAAACAGAATGCGACCAACGCGCTGCAGGCAAATGAGCTGGCGGTCAGCGCGTCTTCGGTGGCGGTCAGCGGCGGTGAAGTGGTCGCCCAAGTAGTGGAAACCATGCGCGACATTAACGACTCGTCGAGGAAAATATCCGACATCATCGGCGTCATCGATGGGATTGCCTTCCAGACCAATATTCTTGCCTTGAACGCCGCCGTAGAAGCCGCCCGCGCAGGCGAGCAAGGTCGCGGCTTTGCGGTGGTGGCAAGCGAAGTGCGCAGCCTTGCTGGGCGTTCTGCCGAGGCGGCCAAAGAGATTAAAGCACTCATCAGTGACAGTGTGGATAAAGTAACGCACGGTACCAACCTGGTTGATCGCGCGGGCAATACCATGACCGAGGTGGTGAGCGCGATTAAACGCGTTACCGATCTCATGGGAGAAATCAGCAACGCCAGTCATGAACAAAGCCAGGGTGTCTCGCAAGTGGGCCAGGCTGTCATGCAGATGGATCAGGTAACGCAGGAAAATGCCGCACTGGTTGAGGAAATGGCTGCGGCAGCGACCACGCTGAAGATGCAGGCAACCGAGCTGGTGCAAACCGTGTCGGTATTCAGATTGGGACAAGACTCCTCGCCCTCCGCCATGCGCCATCCAACGACAGCGGCGTCGATACATCGCTTACACGAGGCTGCGCAAACGCGGCCGGCGAGTGACAAGGCTGTCCGCGCGAAAGTAAGGCGTATCGCGAATTAAGCCCGGCATTCCAGCTGGGTATGGCAAATTTTATAGAAATAGTAAAAACAGGCAGGCCCGGCACGCACTATCCATGCGCCTTGCAGGCCAGGCATGCTGGAAACCCGCATGGATAGTGCGTGTTGGCCGTGCCTCGTGTTAACTTTGTGGTACGCCCGGATTGACGCGCCCGCGTCGCATGAATCCAAGTATGCCTAAGCCGGCCAGCAGCATGGCGTAGCTTGCCGGCTCCGGAACCGGTGTCAGGAGAAAAGCGCGGCGCTCACCATTGAAAAACCCCTGGCCGATGATCTGCCCCGCGTCGTTGATATCGGATGCGTAATCGAGCGTCCAGCCGGAGCTGTGTATCGACGAGATTGCGTTGAGGTCAATCATGCTGCCCTCATAAATGAAGGCGTGGTAGCCCAGGTTGTCGCTGGTGTAACTGCCGCCCACTATCTGGCCTCTGGCGTTAATCCCGGAGGCGCCGCTGTATTGGCCGCCAAGCGTGCCAAGGTCGCTCATGCTGCCGTTGCTGAAACGGAAAGCGTGATAGCCGGCATCACCGCTAACGGAACTTTGCCCGATCACATGTCCGGCCACATTGATGTCTGCCGCATGAATATATTGTCCCCCGAGTGTACCGAGGTCCGTTACGTTGCCGTTGCTATACAGGAAGGCACGCGCACCGGTGTCGCCCGGCGGATGGTAAACGCCGGTTATCTGTCCGGCATCGTTGATTCCCCAGGCCGAGCTATCTCCGCCTGGCAAGCCGAGATCGATCATGCCGCCGCCATCGGTGTGGATGAATGCGCGCACGCTGCCATCGGCCAGCGTGCTGTTCCCCACGGTTTGGCCAAGATTGTTAATGGCGTGCGCTACGCTGAAAAAACCGCCGAGTGTACCAAGGTCGGTCATGGCGCCGCCGCTGTACTTGAACGCATGGCTGATGAGCCCGAGGTCGCTCCCGCCCACTACCTGTCCTGCATTGTTGAAGCCATTGGCCACGCTTGAAAAGCCACCCAGGGTGCCCAGATTGGTGAGCGCGCCGCTCTGGTAGATGAAGGCCTTGCTGCTGTCGTCGTCAAAGCCGCTATAACCGGCCACTGCGCCAGCATTGTTAATGCTGGTCGCCAGGCTGCCATAGGAACCGCTGAGTTTCCCAATGTCGGTAATCGACCAATTCAGACTGATGGCGTATCCGGGCGTGGTGAATGCGGCCAGCAAGGACAGCATCAGCATGCTCAACGGTTTGCGCCATCCCATGTGGCGCCCGGTTGTCGATGAGGTGCCGGCGATGCTTGTATGGGTGACGGCGAAGGGCGAGGCGTTGCGCATGTTACCTACTCCAGTTGACTTGCGATTGAACAAAAAACCCCGGGGTAGCAGATCCGGTTGAGTGTATTTTTGCCGTAGCAGCTTGAGGTGGACTTGCGAATTGTCAATTTTTGGCCGGTCAGAAACTGTTGCACCATTTGCTATGAGGGAAGTGTCCGCATAACTTATTAGCCGCCCCAGCCAGTCCGGCTATTTGCAACACACTTTACATTTGGAAATCAATCATGCATTTGCAGAAAATCAATTTCACTGCTAGCCTCAGGGTGTTAGTCATTGAATATGAATGTCTTTTCAGATCGCTTCACTTTTCAGGAAATCTTATGCAAAAACTTCCCCCACTTTCCGCGCTCACGCTATTGCTGGTTTCGACGTTTTCCCTTGCCGATAATGTGGAACAGCGCAGCACGCTGAACGATCAGCAAGAAGTTGCCGTCACCATTTACAACAATAATCTGGCGCTGGTCAAAGACCAGCGCAAACTGAAACTGCCTGGCGGACAAGTGGCGCTGGCTTTCCGTGATGTCAGTGCGCAGATGCGGCCGGAAACGGCCTTGCTGCGCAGCGTCAGCGCTCCCGGCAGCCTCGCCGTGATCGAGCAGAATTTTGATTTCGATCTGCTCACGCCGCAAAAATTGCTGGAAAAATATGTCGGCAAGACGGTAGGCATCATCAGGATGAACCCTGCCACCGGCGTCGAAACGCGCGAAGAAGCGCAAGTCTTGTCGGCCCAAAACGGCACGGTCTTCAAGATAGGTGAACGCATAGAAACCGGCATTCCCGGCCGTATCGTGTATGGTGAATTGCCCGCCAATTTGCGCGACCGTCCTACCCTGGTCATGTCGCTCAACAACAGCGGCGCGGCGGCACAAAATGTAGAGCTCAGTTACCTGACGGGTGGCCTGGGCTGGAAAGCTGATTACGTGGTGGAGCTCAACGCGGCTGACGACAAGCTCGACATGTCGGGCTGGGTCACGCTGAACAATACCAGCGGCGCCAGTTATCGCAACGCCAGATTGCAGCTGGTGGCGGGCGATGTGAATCAGGTGCAACGCGTTAACGTGACGGGGAGCAGAGTCAGGTCAGAGGCATTGACAATGGCCGCGCCGGCTGCCGCGAAAATGTCAGAAGAGTCGCTGTTCGAATACCACCTGTACACATTGGATAGACCAACGACTATCGCCGAGAATCAAACCAAACAAGTCGCTTTGTTATCGGCTGCCAACGTGCCGGCACGCAAGGAGTTTTTACTCAAGGGGAATGACTATTACTACCAAAGCAGCTACGGTGATCTGGGGCAAAAACTTAAAATCGGTGTCTTCATCGAGCTGGAGAATAAAGAGAGTTCACACCTGGGTATGCCGCTGCCCAAAGGGATTATCCGCGTATATAAAAAAGATGCGGCGGGCAACGCCCAGTTTGTTGGCGAAGACAATATTGATCACACTCCAAAAAATGAGAAAGTACGCCTCAAGCTGGGCGATGCCTTCGATGTCACTGCCGATAAGAAGCAAACCGATTTCAAGAAAGTGGCTGGTACCAGTAAATACAATTACGTCTTTGAAAGCGCTTACGAAATCGTCCTGAAAAACGCCAAGAAAGAAGCCGTTACCGTCAAAGTGCAAGAACCTATGCCGGGCGACTGGAGTGTCATGAGCGCAAGCCATCCGCATGTCAAGGGTGCCAGCAATACGGCGGTGTGGAACGTGACCGTGCCGGCAGAGGGCAAGACTGTGCTGACTTACCGGGCCTTGGTGCGGTATTGATTTTTCGCATGTCATTCATCGCGAAGGAGGTAGATGCTTGGCGTTGTAGGTTTCTGTTCAAAATAGTATTCACTGTTCACTATCAAGAAGGGGGCGCAATGCTTCGCATCTTATTCATCGCAAGCGCAGCGATATGGTCTTTTAGTGCGCATGCCCAGGACCCGGTTCAAACGGATGGCGACAAGTACAAGATGATCTTCGAGAATGACTGCGTTCGGGTGCTGGACTACAAGGATCTTCCCGGCGATCAAACCACGCAGCACCAGCACCCGGCCTTCGTTCTCTATACGCTATCCGACTTCAAGCGCGCTATCATTCTGCCCGACGGCAAGGTCTTGCAGCGCCAGTTCAAAGCAGGTGATGTCATGTGGTCAGATAAGCAAACGCACATCGGGAAAAATAATGGAGAGACACCGACCCACGTGATCCTCGTGGAGATGAAGAGCCAGATTGGCGCATGCGCAGCAAGATGAGGCGCAGCCATTCGCGCAAGCCTGGATATGGCAATTAGTTGCTTTCGACAGGCTTCTAATCAAATGCCGACCTGACTCTGTAAAAAATACATAGGACACTGCTCAAGTCGTTTGCTAAACCCGATAGCTGGCCAGATGAATGCTCGTCTCGGTACTCTGGATGCCGCGTATCAGGCGCACCCTTTCCAGCACCGCAGACAGCTCCGATAAATTTGAGGCGCGCAGGCTGGCCATCAAGTCCCAGCGGCCATTGGTGTCGTGAATTTCCGCTACGCCTGGCTCACCTAAAAGACTGGCAATGACGGCGCGGGTTTCGTTGCCTTCCACCGCAATGCTCATCCATGCACGGATCTCGTTCGGTTGCGCATCCGGCCGCAGGCGCACGGTATAGCCGACGATGATGCCGTTGTCTTCCAGTCTTGTGATGCGGTTGGTGATGGTGCCGCGCGAGACCTTGAGCTTGTGTGCCAGGGTGGCAACACTGAGCCTCGCATTGTTGCGCAACAGGCCGATAAGTTGTTGATCTAGAGCATCCATATTGTGCATTTCGTCAATTTGATCTGCCATTATGCTAAATTTATAGCGAAATAGATACAAAATTGCTGATTCTGTTTGACACTGAGTTCCGGCAAGATGCTGCCTTATCGAACGCATCTAATTCGAACTTAGTACAAACTATAAAGAACGGAGACAGCCATGTCGAATCACACTAACACGCAAAAACACGCCGCCAAACAGGTAAATACGCAATATCTGAGCGCCGAGCGCGTTGCCGAAATCATCCAGAAGAAAGGTATTGCCGCTTGCCTTAGCGGCGTCGCTTCGTATATCCAGCAAGATTTTTTACGCTGGAATGATTTTGATAAAAGCGCTCGCGTGGCCAACCACTCGCACGATGGCGTGATCGAGCTGATGCCTATCTCCGATGAGACGACGTATGCCTTCAAGTATGTTAACGGTCACCCGAATAATCATCGCTACAATCTGCCTACCGTGATGGCGTTTGGCGTGCTCGCCGATGTCGCTACCGGCATCCCTGAACTGTTGAGCGAACTGACCCTGACCACGGCTATCCGTACCGCCGCCACTTCTGCCGTTGCGGCGCGCGCGCTGGCCCGCCCCAACAGCAAGACCATGGCACTGATAGGCAATGGCGCGCAGAGCGAATTCCAGGCATTGGGTTTCCATTACCTGCTCGGCATCGACATGTTCCACCTGTATGACATTGACCCGGCGGCGACCGATAAATTGGTCGCTAACCTGACGCGCATGGGCCTGAAGTGCAAACGCTTCAATAGCACCCGCGAAGCGGTAAAGGGCTGCGATATCATCACCACCGTTACTGCTGACAAGACCAATGCCACCATCATTACGCAGGACATGATAGAGCCGGGCATGCACATTAACGGCGTAGGCGGCGATTGCCCGGGCAAGACAGAACTGCATGGCGATGTATTGAAAAACGGTAAGGTGTTCTGTGAATTTGAACCGCAATCGCGCATAGAAGGCGACATGCAGCAGATGCCTGCTGACTTTGAAGTGACCGAGTTGTGGCAGGTGTTGAAGGGCAGCGCAGAAGGCCGCACTTCAGACGCGCAGGTGACGGTATTTGATTCAGTCGGTTTTGCGCTGGAAGATTATTCTGCCTTGCGTTTCATGCGCGATGTGGCGCTGGAATTGAATATGGGCGAGAGCATGTCGCTGATTCCGGTGATGAGCAATCCTAAGAATCTGTTTGGTTTTATCGCGGGCGCTAATGCGACAACCGCGACGATGAACAGTGTAGACGTTCTCGATAGTGTAAAAATCGCTGAATTGGTCTGACGATTCAGGCGTATTTTTCGACTAAATTCTAAGATCTCGGGCGTTCGCCTGAGATCAATTTCCTGCATTTGACGATGTTCAATCCAACTCACACAGGTGCGGCCACATCAGCGCCTGAACTCCTTTATTTACGATAATAAACAATCTAATCAATACAGAAACGCAGGGAAAATTTACTCACGTGGACAAAAATTTGCTCAATGCAAGTGATCAAGTTCAATGCTAGAATAAATATCAACTCTTTTGGGGTCGACAACATGGCCGACGATACGACGAATGCCTGGGAACTGGGTGACTCCGATAACAGCCGGTTCCGTCTGCTGGTGGACGGCATAGGAGATTATGCGATCTTCATGCTTGATTTGCAGGGCAGGGTGTGCAGCTGGAACAAGGGCGCCGCACATATCAAGGGCTATTCCAAAGAAGAGGTGCTGGGCCAGCACTTTTCAATTTTTTACACCGAAGACGCTATCAGAGATCAAGTGCCGGAAGCTGAGCTTGAGCACGCCGCTTTAGGCGGCCGTTTTGAAGATGAAGGATGGCGACGGCGCAAGGATGGCTCTGAATTCTGGGCAAATGTCGTCATTACTGCCTTGTCGGACCAGAATGGCGTCTTGCACGGCTACGGCAAGATAATCAAGGACATGACAGAACGAAAGCGCCTTGAAGAGCGGTTTCGCCGGGTGGTGGAGTCTGCGCCAAATGCCATGGTCATGATTAATGCACGTGGCCGGATCGAAATGGTGAATGCCCAGGCGGAACGCTTGTTTAATTATGCGCGTAGCGAAATGCTGGGGCAGATGGTCGAAATATTGGTACCGGAACGTTTTCAGCACGGGCATCCTGAAAAACGGGGCATGTTTCTGGGGAACCCGCAGTCGCGTCCTATGGGCGCGGGGCGCGATCTGTTTGGGCGACGCAAGGACGGCAGCGAATTTCCGGTTGAGATTGGCCTTAATCCGATTGAAACCGAGGACGGCATGATGGTGCTCTCTTCGATTGTCGATATCTCTGAACGCAAGCGACTGGAAGAACGTTTTCGCCGGGTAGTGGAATCTGCCCCGAACGCCATGGTCATGATTAGCGCGCAGGGCAGGATAGAGATGGTCAACACGCAGGCAGAGATTCTGTTCGACTATACCCGTGCCGAGATGCTGGGGCAGATGGTAGAGATACTGGTGCCGGAGCGGTTCCGCCATGCGCACCCGGGAAAACGCGATATGTTTTTTGGCGATCCCCAATCACGCCCGATGGGTGCCGGTCGCGATCTGTTTGGCCGGCGCAAGGACGGTAGTGAATTTCCGATAGAGATAGGTCTCAATCCGATAGAAACAGACGAAGGCATCTTGGTGTTGTCGTCGATTGTCGATATCTCTGACCGTAAGCAAAAAGAGGGAAGGATTCAAGAGGCGCTCAAAGAAAAAGATTTGTTGCTGGGCGAGATTCATCATCGCGTCAAAAATAATTTGCAGGTGGTGCATAGCCTGTTGAGTCTGCAATCGTCACTGATCAGCGATGTCGCTGTAAAGGGCATGCTGATGGATAGCCAGAACCGCATTCAGTCCATGGCGTTGATCCATCAGACACTGTATCAATCAAATAATTTTGCCCGTGTTGACTTTGCTGATTTTCTAGAGGCGTTGATACCGAATCTGGTCAATTCTTATGGCATTGATGCAGAGAAAATTAGCTTGAAAATTAATGCGGGATCGGTTTATTTGCCGATCAATTCCGCTATTCCTTGCGGCTTGCTGATTAACGAGCTCGTTACCAACGCATTGAAACATGCTTTTCAAGATAGCGGGCAAGGCGAGATCAACGTGAGCTTGTCGCAACAGGACAATAACCGGGTACTGTTAGTGGTCAGCGATACCGGCGCAGGTATTCCCGACGATCTCGATATTGACCAGATAGAAACGCTGGGGCTGCGTCTGGTGAGTTTGCTATCGCAGCAGCTAGACGGCACATTAACGATACGACGTCGCCAACCAACTCAATTTTCCCTTGAGTTTCCATTGATTGATCACGAAAAAAGGTGACAAAATGCCCTCACGCGTATTGATAGTTGAAGACGAGAGTATCGTGGCGCTCGATCTGCAGCGCCGTCTGGTTCGTTTGGGTTATGACGTGCCGCGGGTAGCGGCGTCGCATGATCAGGCACTCAAGGCGGTGAACGATACGTTCCCTGATATCGTGCTGATGGATATTAATATTTCTGGTGATATAGACGGTATCGACACCGCCGCAAAATTGGATGTCCCGGTGATTTATCTCACTGCCTATTCCGAAGAAAAGACGCTGCAGCGCGCCAAGGCGACCAAGCCCTACGGCTATCTGGTGAAACCATTTTCCGAACGTGAACTACATGCAACCATACAAATGGCATTGGAGCGACATGGCGTTGAAACGCGCCTGAGAATCAGCGAGAATCTGCTCGCCGTTGCCTATGCAAAGATGGAAGTCGGCAAGCGTGAACTGGAAATCAGGGCGGTCGAATTGTTTGAAGAAAAGCAGCGCCTGGAGGTGACTTTGAACTCCATCGGCGATGGTGTCATCACTACCGACAAACTTGGTCACGTGACCTACCTTAATCCGGTAGCCGAGGTCAAAACTGGCTGGACCATGGCCGAAGCCTGTGGCCAGCCAATATCGAAAATATTGGTGCTGATAAACGAAGAGACGCAGCAGACCGCGCCTTCCCCGATAGAGGTGACCTTGCGCACCGGCGAGATCACCGGCCTGGCACACCATAGCGCCCTCATCAACCGGCAGGGAACCGTGTTCTCGATAGAAGATTCGGCTGCGCCCATGCGTGACCGTGCCAACCAGATTATCGGCGCAGTATTGGTGTTTCATGATGTCAGCGATGCGCGCCGTCTGGCCGACGAAATGACCTATCAGGCCACACATGATGCGCTCACTGATCTGGTGAATCGCCGTGAATTCGAGCGGCGCCTGGAAAAAGCGATTCAGAGCGCCACCTTGCACGGGCATCAGCACGCGCTGGCTTATCTGGATCTGGATCAGTTCAAGATCGTCAATGACACTTGCGGACATAGCGCCGGCGATGAACTGTTGCGCCAGATTACCGGATTACTGCGGCTGACATTGCGCGCCAACGATACGCTGGCACGTCTGGGCGGTGATGAATTCGGTGTGTTACTTGAAACTTGCCCGGCCTATTTCGCGCTGCAAATTGCAGAAAATCTCAGGAATATTATTGGCGATTTTCATTTTGTCTGGGACGAAAAGACTTTCCCTATCAGCGTCAGTATCGGTCTGGTCAGCTTTGGTGGCCAGGCATCGGAACGCAAGGGCCTGACTGAAATTCTCAGGATCGCCGATTCTGCCTGTTACACCGCCAAGGATCTGGGACGTAACCGCATTCACGTGTATCAGGCAGATGATAATGCCATGAACAAGCGTCATGGCGAGCTGGACTGGTACACGCGGATCTACCGCGCCATGGAGCAGAATCGCCTGGTGCTCTATGTGCAAAAAATAGTGTCGCTCAATAGCAGCGAACCCTATCATGAGCATGTAGAAATGCTGCTCAGACTGGTCAACGAAGATGGGAAAATTGTGCCGCCCATGGCGTTTATTCCGGCGGCAGAACGCTATGGCCTGATGCCGGAGATAGACCGTTGGGTCATCCGCACGGCGTTTGCGCATATTGCAGGGCTACCGCATGCGGCTAACTCGCTTTTCTCCATCAATTTGTCGGGCGGGAGCCTGAACGACGAAAAAGCCTTGCGCTTCATCTGCGAACAATTGGCGACATCAGGTGTGCCGGCGCAAAGCATCTGTTTTGAGATTACGGAAACAGCGGCGATTGCCAACCTGTTAAATGCGCGGGCGTTTATTCTCGCGTTAAAAGAGAAGGGGTGTAAATTCGCCCTCGATGACTTTGGCAGCGGCATGTCGTCGTTTGCCTATCTTAAGCATCTTCCGGTGAATTTTTTAAAAATCGATGGATGTTTTGTGAAGGATATCGAGACCGATACTGTTGACGTTGCCATGGTGACAGCAATTAACAATATCGGGCACGTCATGGGATTGGAGACGATAGCCGAGTTTGTCGAAAACGAGCAAATACTGGCGATATTGCGCGACATAGGCGTGGATTTTGCGCAAGGCTATGGGGTCGGATATCCTGTGCCCATGGCGCCCGCATAAGCGCATTGGCGGGAAGTCATTCAATAATAATTAGATAATGAATATCCTTATCTGCACTGATGCGAGTGTCGGAGGTTTTTACAGTCGGTTTATTGTTAACGCGCGTTGATATCTTAAGTATATGATTTTTATAGAAATTTTATTTTGGTATAAAAATTGCTTATAGTAATGAATCAAATCTCATTTTAAGATCAAATCCCATGAAAAACTTACTTGCCTCCTTGCTTCTGACCATTGTCAGCATCGCTACTGCCAATGCGACAATCCTGAACGCAACGACCAACGTTGACAACACTTTCCGTTTATATGTGTCTACCAGTGATGCGACACTCGGTACTTTGATGGGTTCTGGCGTCGACTGGCCGACTACCTACACATCGAGCGCTTTGCTGGCAGCGAACACCACGCAATATATCCATCTGGTGGCAACTAACCAGGGTGGCCCTGGCGGTTTCCTGGGCATGTTCACACTGAGCGACACTGCCTTTGCATTCGACAATGGGACGCAAACTTTGTTAACGAATCCGACCGACTGGATGCAAAATACCACTGGTTTTGGTAATGCCTCTAGCGCAGCGGTGGCCGAAGGCAGCAACGGTGTTGGCCCATGGGGTCTGCGCGGCGGTTACGGTGCAAACTCACCAACCTGGATCTGGAACTACGTCAGCAATAACGGCAATGATTTCCAGACTGTGTATTTCTCCGCCAGAATCAACAGCCGCGACGATGGCCAGCAAGTGCCGGAACCAGCTTCCTTGGTTTTGTTGGCACTAGGCCTTGCAGGTTTGGCAGTGGCACGCAAACGCAGCGCTAAATAAGATTTATCGTCCAAAAAAAACCCGCTCAGGCGGGTTTTTTTACGTCTATTGCTTACTTCTGAAAAAGGCACCCTGCCACCACGCAATCCCCATGCGGCTTGCGGGCACGATGCCTTGTTAGGCCGCATGAACAGTGCGTCAGCGGGCAGGTCACTTTTTGATTTTCACTGGGCGTATCCATCCATCTATCGTGATCTGTCTGGCGCGTGATACCGTCAACTTGCCATCTGGCGCATCCTTGGTCAGCGTGGTACCGGCACCCAGGGTTGCGCCTTTGCCTACGCGCACCGGCGCCACCAATTGGCTGTCGCTGCCGATGAAGGCGTCGTCTTCGATGACGGTACGGAACTTGTTGGCACCGTCGTAGTTGCAGGTAATGGTGCCGGCGCCGATATTCACGCGGCTGCCGACTGTGGCGTCACCGATGTAGGCCAGATGATTGGCCTTGCTGTGGGCGGCGATCTGGCTGTTTTTGACCTCGACAAAATTACCGATGTGGACATCTTCCGCCAACTCGGTACCGGGGCGCAGTCTGGCGTAAGGGCCGATCTGCGATTTGGCGCCAACGATCGCTTCGTCGATGTGGCAGAAGGCCTTGATGTTGCTGCCCGCCTTGATATGTGCATCTTTAAGCACGCAATTTGGCCCTATGCTGACGCCGTCTTCCAGCGTGACCATACCTTCAAACACGCAGCCTACATCGATGCTGACATCGCGCCCGCACGTAAGCGTGCCACGGACATCGATGCGGGCCGGATCAAGCAGGGTGACACCTTGTTCCAGCAAGCGTCTGGCGATAGTGCCTTGATAGACGCGTTCCAGTTCGGCCAGTTGTACCTTGCTGTTCACGCCCAGGGTTTCCCAGATCGCATCGGGTTGGGCCGAGACCACCGGCACGCCGTCAAGCACGGCGCGGGCGACGATATCGGTCAGATAGTATTCGCCTTGCGCGTTGTTATTCGACAGCGTGGTGAGCCAATGTTTGAGTTGTGCGGTCGGCGCGATCAGGATGCCGGTATTGATTTCCGTGATCTTTTTTTCCTCTTCGCTGGCATCTTTTTGTTCGACGATGCGCACGATTTTTCCGCCTTCGCGCACCATGCGGCCCAGCCCGGTCGGGTCGGCCATTACAGCTGTCAGTATCGCGAGCTTGTCGCTGCCGGCGGCGGCGATCAAGCGTTGCAGGCTGGCGCTGGAAGTCAAGGGTACGTCGCCATACAGCACCAGCGTCGGCACGCTGTCATCCAATACAGGGCTAGCCTGGGCGACGGCGTGGCCGGTGCCCAGCTGCGGTTCTTGCAGGGCGAAACGCAGATCCGGTGCAGCGACGGTAGTCGGCACTTGCTCGCCACCGTGGCCATAGATCACGCAGATATTCGCATTGCCTGCGCCATGCAGACTGCGCGCGGTGTCGATTACATGTGACAACAAGGGTTTGCCCGCCAGAGGGTGCAAGACTTTGGGCAAAGCCGATTGCATGCGTTTGCCCATACCGGCAGCGAGGATGACAACGTTCATGAGAATTCTTTCGATTAAATATGGTCGAAATTTTAACATGCGCGTTGCTTGCCGTCAGCATTGCAAAGCTGCATGGCATAATGCCCGCCAAGATGAATCAGCGATATGATCGACACCAATCACCATGAACCCAGAACAACGCAAAGAAGCCTCCGAGTTGCAGCTGCATAAACGTGGTATCCGCATCAATGTGCAGCTGCATGTGATCGAGTCGGATGAAGAAGTCACGCTGCGCAGCGGCGACGAATTATTTCAGCGGCTGATGGCTTTATGGGCGGTAAGCAGTGCCGCACAAGCGCGCGACAATACGCGTTTTCGCGGTTACCTCGATCTGCACCAAATGACTTCTTTCTTGTCGAAGCAAGAGCAGAATTTTCTATTTGCGGTGACACCGACAGAAGAGCAATACCAGCAGTTTTCAGCGCGGCAGGAGTCGCTGTATTTTCTGGCATGGTGTGCCGGCCTGACGGAAAAAATCGCGGTGCAGGCAACGACCTCCAATCTTAAAAACATCCTCAAGCTTTTCCCTCATGAAATGGAAGCGCCCGATAAACTGGCCGCCGCCATGCGCCTGCGCAGAAAAGACGTCATCATGGATTGGTCAGACCTACTTTACCGCCTGCACTGGGAAGTACGCCACAGCCAACTTACTGGCCGTCCATGCCCCGCCAGCGTGAACGCAGAGACGGTCAGGGAATGGCATCAGGCTGCCAACTGGATGTGCCAGTATGAAGAGGAGAATGATTGGGATCTGGTGAGTACCGAAACCTGAAGTGGTTCAAGACATCTACGTTGGGTCTTTGCCTGCCCGCGTTGCAGCTGAAAATTGTAGGTCATCACAGTCCAGTCATTTGATATCGCTAGCCCCAAAAATATCGCGTTTGGCGGCATCACTGATGGCGATGATGGCCGGATCGATCAAGCGCCTTTCAGTTGTAATTAAATAAATTTGCTCCGTAATCGCGTCGATTTGACCAATCGCACGCACCTCATATTGGGCGCAAATTTCGGCTTTCATCGCGCTCGATCCGACAAAAAAACCGGCGCCTGCTTTACCGAATGCCTTTATTAAAGCGCCATCGTCAAATTCACCCACAATGCTTGGCCGTAGTTTGTTGATTTCTAGCCAGTGTAATAATTTAGGCCGTATCGCGACGTCCTCACCAGGCAGCAGAAAGGGGCCTTCGTTGAGCAGAGCGGGGAAAGGTTTATTGATTTTTTTTATCAGAGACGGTGCGCCGAAAACGGTTAAACCACATTCGCCTAGCAGGTGATTGTAGCCACGTACATTGAGATTGGTGGCCATCGGTCGGTCAGCGATGATCATGTCCAGTCGATGCAGTGCCAGTTCCGCCAGCAGCACAGACAAACGACCCTCGCTGCAGATCAGGCGCAAGGGCTCTGGCAAACTTAATGCAGGTGCAAGCAGGCGGTAGGTGATGGGTTTCGAGACGGCGTCAGAGACGCCAACCCGAAAGGCGCGCTTTTTGGTGGCAACCTGATCGCGCAAGGTGTCTAGCAACTCATCGCCCGTAGTGAAAATGGTGTCGGCATGGCCCAGTATGCGTCGTCCCGCATCGGTTAGCTCCAGATTGCGCCCGACCTTATGAAATAATTCTACTCCCAGGGTCTGTTCGAATTCGTTGAGCTGCCCGCTGATGGCATGCGGCGTGAGATGCATTTGCTCCGCTGCGCGCGCAATGCTGCCGGTTTTGGCTACCATCCAGTAATAGCGCAGATGCTTGAAGTTGAGTGCGGCCATGGTCGGAATTCCTTTACTTTTTAAGCGATCTCGTCGCTGCAGACCGAAGTGGGTGCTTGTGTCCTGTCGGGATTGAGTCGATTGGTACGGCGCCGGCGCACTGCACGTCGTACGTTCAAGCGCCAGCCAACCTGGACCAAAGTATATCCAGTGATGGCCAGCAGACAGGCCAAAATCACAATGCCAGTCACTAAAGGAGTGCCAAATGCCAGCATCCAGTCCGACCATGCGCTGAGTGCTAGCCGTGGCTGTTCCCAATCCGTTGCAGGCAATGCGGGTAGCGTGCTCGCGCCAGCTTCGCCAGTGCACCATTGTCCAATGGCATAAGCGACAAGATACAGCGGTACGATGGTCAACGGGTTGCTTAAGAAGGTGCCAACGATAGCCACCGGCAGATTGACACGCAACAGGACGGCAAACGACATCGCCGCAAGCATCTGCAGAGGCCCGGGGATCATTCCGCAAAACAAACCTACCGCCAGACCACCAGCGATTAAGTTACGCTTGATCGCCCAAAGTTCATGGCGTGAAAGAAAGGGCGCGAAACGTCGAGTCAGCGCATACTGCCCCAAGGTTTCGCGGTCAGGTAAGAAACGACGCAGTAGTTTGCGATGCATTGATCGTGCTCATAGTTATAGGGGCTATCTGTAACATTCGCGATGAATTGCATCGCCAATTTATTTCGCCAAATAAGGGATCAGGCTGTCCGTCAATGCTTGCGCCGGGAGGCATTGACGGCGTCTGGTCTGTGTTCGCTTAATGCGCGATAGGCATGCACGTGGCTTACCTCGACCAGATCAACACTCCAAAAATCGAGTGCCTGCGATATCAGCACCGCCTCACCATCGCTCATTTGGCCATCGGCGTCGACGACAGCGAGCATCACACTTAGCAGTAATTTCTGTAAGCGGGGTTGGGTGATTTCTGCCAGCAGCTGATTGATGACCTTGCGATCTAGTTCTATTTTGCCGTAATCGAAGCCGCGCATGCATTGCAACATATCTTGACATAATGCATGTACGACTTCTTCAAATTGCGCCTCAGTCATATTCAAACGTGTCAGAATTTTGGTGGTGACGATGACTTCTAATTCTGACCGATCCAAGCCGCCATCGGCAAGCATCGATAAGGCGAGGATGCGTGCCATAGCTTCATTGCTGTCTGATGGATAATTTCGCATATCAATTCCCTTGATGAGTTTAGCGCTCAGCTTAAACGCTGACGCTTGTCATGATTAATTAGACCAAGACGCAGTCGGCGTCGAGGTAGTTGAATCTTCATCGCGTGTAGCATCAATATCTGTGACGTTAAAACGCTGATGCTTATGCTCACGCGTACGCTCCAGTTTGCGCGACAGGGTTTGTTCCGCACGATCGGCCGCACGGTCGATGGCAACATATAAATCCGCTTCTGTATCTTCAATCATCACATCGTTCTGCCCGGCAATCGGGATCTGTATGGTGCAGCGCTTGTCGTTGCCACCGCGTGGGCCGTTAATGTCTGAAAACCGTACCTTTACCGTTTTCACGTCATCGCCTGCCCAATCAATTGCAAACTGTAAGCGGCGCTCGGTATGTTGGCGCAAACCTTCAGTGAGTTCAAACCCTCTTGCTTGAATATTGATACGCATAACAATTTCTCCTTTGTGGTTGACTGTGAAATCAATAGTAGTGGCTACAAATAGATCGGACTAGTCGATTATTGTTAATAAATTCATCGATAAAATTGATGTATATACGAACATGGCGCCGGTCTTGATCCGGTAACTTCAGCAGATTTCAGACCAATGGGGGAGAAACTAACTAATGCGGATTAAAGCGCAGCTGAGGCGATCAAATGTTGATGGCGAGCGATTTTGCAAAAATTAACATTGGGCGGCCACGATTCAACGAAAATAAGGTTTTCTTATCATTGGTCGACTCCATGCATGTTTTTAAAGTGGAAATACGGGAAAAATCAACAATGGATGTCATGACATAAATGAGGTATGCACGATCACGAACACCTTCATCGACGATGAAAATTTTTGCGTTGACACTTGTTTTTTTTATGGCACTGATGTCCGGCGCAACGCTGGCGGCACCATTGACATTTTGTTTTGAAGATATACCCCAGCGGCCGTGGAGTCAGCCAGACGGTAGCGGGCTCAATATCGTTCTTCTGAAACGGGTCGAAAACCTTCTTGGTGAACAATTCATCTATATTTCAAAACCCTGGAAACGATGTCAGGAAGAGGTTCGCATGAGTATTGCGGATGGTTTTTTCGGTGCAGCTGATTCAGTCGAGCGTCGTCGCTACAGCGTTTTTCCTATGCATGCAGACGGTAGTGTTGATGCCGCCGCCGCCATCTATGAAGACAGGTTCAACGTGTACATCCGCTCGGGCGGAAAGGCGAAGTGGGATGGCAAAAAAATCAGCAGTCCGCAGCGCGCTGTTGTTGTCCAAAGGGGATATTTAGTTGCCACTCTCTTGCAAGAACAAGGCGTGGCAATCAATGATTCTGTTAAGACCGCCGCAGAAGGCCTGGCAGTACTTGCCAGCGGGCAGGCCGATGTAGCGGTCCTTCAAGGAATTGAGTCCGAAAATCTGGTGAATCTTGATCCGAAATTTAAAGGGATGTTCGTGAGTTCGGATCTGCCATATGCAGTGCTGCCTCTCTATCTGGCAATCAATAAAAATACTTATTTGCGTGATTCTAAACGGGTAAAGGCCATCTGGGCCGCTATCCGAGCAGAGCGTAATTCGGCTGGGTATCGCAAGCTACTCGACTCTGCTGGAGTTAAGTAAACATAGTTTTTTGAATCAGTCTTTTGATCGAAATCTGATTCGGTGGGCGGTGTTTAGCCATAGCTTTGGACTGGAGCAAGGAAAAATCGATCAGCGCTTGCGGCTGGATCGCTTTTTTTATTTATTAGCCCGAAATGTTTGATTGTCTAGGCGATTAATTCTTGCGCCGAGTGGGCCTGGAAGTTGATAAAGGTGTTTAGTAAATGAATCGACGAGACTCTCAGCTCGACACGGAAATGATAAACGCAAGCGTATTGCCGTATTGCGCAAGAATGAAACCTAAATTTAATTGTAGTTACAACTAGCGGCTGAAGGAAATGACCCTAACAAGAGGTGGGAGTTTGGCCCGCCCGGCGGATGTTAACTTGGGGGTAAATCCTCGCAGTGGTATCGAAAAAACATGATTTGCCGGTGCATCCTATTTTATTCGGTCATCTGCAGTCGGGCTAATGCCCATGCTCTTGCTGGCGCATAGGAAGCAGGAAGGTCAAGATCTGCCAGCCAGCGAGCAAGATGCTGTCGCTCCTGATGATAAAAATTAAGATGTCCCATTTTTCTGCCTGGCCGCCAGTTCTTGCCATACCAATGCAGCTGTGATGCGCTGTGGTCCAGCCATTTCTGGTCATATTTTGTACCCAGCAAATTAATCATCATGCTGGCGCCAGGTTGCTCAGGTTGCGGTAAAGGCAGGCTGCAAACTGCGCGTATGTGTAACTCAAACTGACTGATGGATGCGCCCGCTTGTGTCCAATGGCCTGAATTGTGTACCCTCGGTGCGATCTCATTGATGAGTAATTGCTCACCTACCACAAAGAATTCGATCGTCATAACACCAATATAGTCGAGTGCTTCCATAACCTGGTTCAGCATCTGCTTTGCTTTCGCTTGCAGGGCGCTGAAACGGTCGGATGCGTTGATGCTCAAGCTCATCGTGAGCACACCATGATCGTGACGGTTTTCTGTCAGCCGGTAGCACACCACTTTGCCTTGGGCATTGCGCGCACCGATGATGGAGACTTCAGTGTCATAGATAATCGCTTGTTCTGCAACTGCATCTTCGAACCAGTCGGGTAATCGCTTAGGCTCACTTAATCGCAATCTTTGCTGGCCGCGCCCGTCGTAGCCCCCGCTGGCACTTTTCAAAAAAATGTCCGGCCCCAATTGCTGGTGCAGGTCTGCTTGTGTCATGCCCACTTCGGGGATGCACCAGGGCGCTGTCGGCAAATCGAGTTCGTCCAGTACCGCCTTTTGCTTTTGCCGGTTGGTCAGCGCGGCAAACGCCGCCCGGTTGAGCCAGCCTGGATGGCCTTGTAGTGCCGAAGTGAAGGCGTTGTCTGGCCAATGCTCGCGCTCGGCCGTGATGATGACATCGTCGCCGGGAAGTTCGTCATTGTCGATGTCGAGCAGGTTGACCTCAATACCTATCCTTTGTCCGGCCTGCCGCATCATGTCACCTAACTGGCCATTGCCGAGTATGGCCACTTTCATGGCTGGCTGCCGATCTGGCTATCGTTCAGAACCGCCTGCGTCTGTTTGGCGCGCCATACATCAAGTCGGGTCGACAGTGCATCATCGTTGAGTGCCAGCATTTGCACCGCCAGCAATGCAGCGTTAAACGCACCCGCAGCGCCAATGGCCAACGTGCCTACGGCAACGCCTTTGGGCATCTGTACGATAGACAGTAAGCTATCAAGGCCGCTGAGTGCCTTGCTCTGTACCGGCACGCCAAGTACCGGCAAAGGAGTGAGAGCCGCCAACATGCCAGGCAAGTGCGCGGCACCGCCAGCGCCGGCGATGATGAGCGCGACCCCGTCTGCCTTGGCGTTGCTGGCAAAGCTAAACAGTCGCTCTGGCGTGCGGTGCGCGGACACCACCTCGGCTTTCCAGCTCACGCCAAATTCGGTGAGCAGTTCGCTGGCGCCGCGCATGGTTTCCCAGTCGCTTTGTGAACCCATGACGATCGCTATTTTCTTATTCATGATGATTCCTTCAAGGTTGATATGTAAAAAATTAATAGAAAAACTGTACCCATTGCTGATACAGCGGCAAGCCGATCAGGACATTGACGGGGAAGGTGATGCCCAGCGCGGCCAGCATGGCAAGGCCGATGTTGGCATTGGGTATGGCAGCGCGGATAGCAGCAGGCGCGGCGATATAGGATGCACTGGCCGTAATGCCTGCGAGTACCAATGCGCTGCCTGCAGGTAAGTTCAGGGCGAGTGCCGCCGCGATGCCGACCCAGGCCAGCACAAACGGCATGAGTGCGGCAAATGCCATCAGGCGCCAGTGTTGCCAGGGCAGAGGCGAGCATACTTTTGCTGTGCACAGCCCCATTTCCAGCAGAAACAGCGCCAGCATGGTTTTGAAACCATCAAGCAAAACCGGGGCTAAGGGCTTGAGACCGATCGGGCCATACAGATAGCCGATCAGCACACCGCCACCAAGCAACAAAACGCCACGACTGGTCAGCGCTTCGCGCAAAATACTGCCCTTGCTGCCTTGCCCGCTGAGACTACGATGCAGCCATAGCATAACAACGATGGCGGGTAGCTCCAGCAGCACCAGATACAGCGTGGTTTCTGGATTCAAGGGCAACCCGGCCTCCTCCACCATCGTCAGCACCACGGCAAACGTACCTGCACTCACAGAGCCATAATGCGCAGCGATGCTGGCTGCATCGTCCAGTGGTAAGCCGACTAGCCTGCGCAGGATAGGGTAGCAAAATAGCGGCAAAATAAATCCCAATGCGGCGATGGGCAGTAGCTGGCTAAGCATGGCAACCTCAAACTTGCCGTGAAGAGCCATTCCCCCCTTGAGACCTAGCACAAGCATCAGCAATATCGATAATGTCTCGTAGATCGATTTGGGTACTTTAAGGTCCGATTTAAGTAGGCCGGCAACCAGGCCCAAGGCAAAAAACGTAATAACGATATCGGGCATGTCCGCGATCAAGTGAGAGAAGATGCCGCTATTGTGTCGATATTTAAGTATATTGAATAATAAATACTATAATATATAAACATTTATGATTATCTATACATAGGTTTTATGAACATCCGCCATCTCAGTTTTCGACTTCTACAGGTTTATGTACAGGTGGTGCGCCTCGGTAACATTACTGCGGCAGCGCGTGCTCTGCATCTCACGCAACCCACGGTGTCTTTACAATTGAAAAAATTGAGCGAGGCTGTTGGTGAACAGCTGATTGATAGCAGGCAAGGTCGTATGGTGCCTACCCATATCGGCGATGAACTGTATCGCGCTGCATGCGACGTGCTTGGGCGCTTCGACGATTTCAATGTTTTTTTGCAGGAGGCACGCGGTGGCAGTTCCGGACACATCAATATCGGCATCGTCACCACCGCCAAATATGTGTTGCCACGGATATTGGGGGCGTTTTACCGTTTGTTCCCGCAGGTGAGTGTAACGCTCAACGTCGGCAACCGCGCCCACATTCTGGAGCGCTTCGGCAAGCAGGAAGACGACCTCTATTTGTTCAGTCATCCACCTAGCGGACCCAATGTGCAGGCCACCCGCATCCTTAAAAATCCGCTACAGTTGATTGCGCCGGTAGATCACTGGGCGGCCAGAAGCAAACAGTTGAGTTTTTCCGATCTGCGGCAAGAACGATTTTTGATTCGCGAACCTGGTTCGGCTACCCGGATGATGTTTGAATCCTGGCTGAGTAGTCAGGGTATTGATCTTGGCAACACCATGCAAATCGAAAGCAACGAAGCGATACGCCTCAGCGTGGCGTCGGGTTTGGGCTTGTCAGTGATATCAGCACACACGCTGGAAGAGGGGCGCGAGAAGCTGGCGATCTTACCGGTAGATGGTTTTCCGCTAGAGAGTAATTGGTATCTGGTCAGCAGAAAAGACCGGCGTACGCCGCATGCTGCCATGCAGTTAATACGGTTTATGGCCGAACATTTACATGAGTGCGTAGAGCCCGCATGGGTCGCGCCGGATATAGCCAAATTGGCGCAGCATTTTGATGTGACAACGCTGCGCTAGACGCTTGTGGTCGTGGTGGCGTTACTCGTCCCTATCCAAATGCAAAGAGATCACGCTGGTCGGTACTGCACATGGCTCTTCGTCAAAGGCGATGTCGCCATTCGGATCGGCGATGCCGGTGGCGTTGAGCTCTTTGAAGTTGAACAGATTCTTGTCCATCAAATGCGATGGCACGACGGTCGATAGCGAAGAGAAAATGCTTTCGACACGACCCGGATATTGCTTCTCCCAATCGCGCATCAGGTTCTTGATTTGCTTGCGCTGCAGATTCTCTTGCGAGCCGCATAAATCGCAGGGGATGATAGGGAATTTCTTGACCTGGGCATAGCGTTCGGAGTCGGCTTCCTTCACATACGCCATCGGACGGATGACGATGTGTTTGCCGTCATCCGATTGCAGCTTGGCCGGCATGCCCTTGAGTTTGCCGCCGAAAAACATATTCAGGAAGAAGGTTTCGAGGATGTCGTCGCGGTGATGGCCGAGCGCGATCTTGTTGGCCCCGAGTTCATCGGCCACGCGATACAGGATGCCGCGGCGCAGCCTGGAGCACAGCGAGCAAGTGGTCTTGCCCTCGGGGATCAGGCGCTTGACGATGCTGTAGGTATCCTGGTTTTCGATATGAAACGGGATGCCAAGTTTCTCTAAATACGCGGGCAAAATATGATCGGGAAAATTCGGTTGCTTCTGATCCAGATTGACGGCGACGATTTCAAAATTGATCGGTGCGCGTTCGCGCAGCGTCATTAAAATATCCAGCAGGGCATAACTGTCCTTGCCGCCGGAGAGGCAGACCATGACCTTGTCGCCTTCTTCTATCATATTGAAATCGCCGATGGCCTGGCCGACCTGGCGGCATAGGCGCTTGTGCAGTTTATTGTTTTCGTAGGTGATTTTTTCCTGCGATTTTTGCGTGAGTGCGCTTGGTTCTACTGTTGTGGCTTGCATGATGGTGTCGTTTCTAGGCTTCGTTCTTGATCTGAAATACTTCCACGCCGACGCCTTCGCAATCGGGGTAGACGTCGGGCTTCATGGTGGAGACGCGCACGGCACGTACACGCGGATGGGCCAGCATGATACGGGCGACGTCGTCGCATAAGGTCTCTTGCAAATGCACATGGCCTTGCGCCACGCGCGCCGCGATGGTGCCGCGCATGAAATCATAATCGACCACTTCATCGAGCTGATCATCTTTTGGTGTGGAGAGTGATAGCGGGATGTAGAGATCGACATTGATGATCACGCGCTGTTCGCCTTTTTTCTCAAACTCATGCACACCAATATTGATCGAAATTTCATAGTTGCGCAAAAACAGGCGGCGGCAATCGGCGAGCTGAGGATGGTGCAGGATAGATAGCATAGTGGTTTTTTATTTAGATGAAACAGGGTTTGCGGTCGCGATAAACATCACATCGCGCTGCAAGGGAATCAGGTGCTGGCCGCCATCGACCAGTAATGTGGTGCCGGTGATGGCGGGCGAATCGGCGACGAAGCATACCGTATTGGCAATGTCGTCCGGCGTGCTCGATTTGCCCAGCGGCGTGCGCTGATGCGCAAGTTGGAAGTCAATCTCCGATTGATCGCCAGACACCAGCGTAATGCCGGGTGCAATGCCCACCACGCGCAGGCGCGGCGCAAAGGCTTGCGCCAGCGTGGTGGTGGCGCAGTGCAAGGCGGCTTTGGATAAGGTGTAAGACAAGAAATCGGGATTGAGGTTATACAGTTTTTGATCCAGCAAATTGATCACGCAGGCTTGCTCACCATCGGCTGTGGCGGCGTGCAGCGCTTGCGCCAGCAGTAGCGGGGCGGTCAGGTTGACTTGCATGTGCTTATCCAGCGTCTGCGGCATAAAATTTTCTGCGCTGTCCTGCTCAAACAAGGAGGCGTTATTGACGAGGCATTGCACCGGCCCCAATGCTGCTATGGCGCGCGGCAGCAGGGCGCGCACTTCGTTTTCGTTGGCCAGATCGCATTGCAAGGCAACGGCGCGTTGGCCCAGTGCCTGTATCTCGGCGACCGTTGTTGCCGCTTCGTCAAGCGAGTGGCCGAAATGCACCGCCACATCCCAACCGCGCTGCGCCATGCTCAGGGCTATGTGGCGACCGAGGCGTTTGGCTGCACCGGTGACCAAGGCCACGCGCCGCGGGCGGGTATTCGAACTTGCTTCCGTTCTTGCTGCTGTCGTCATGAGAATGTTTTTAAACTTTAGTGCTGCGTTTTTTATACAATACCGGCATGCGACTTTTAAATCCCACACCGAATAACAAATTATCTCTTCCTGTCCCTGCCGATGATGCGCTGGCCGCCTCGTGCGCCTTACAGCAACTCATCCGCGCCGAGATTGCCGCCAACGCAGGCTGGATCAGCTTTGCGCGCTATATGGAACTGGCCTTATATGCGCCACGCCTGGGCTATTACAGCGGCGGCGCGGCCAAATTGGGTAAAGACGGCGATTTTACAACCGCACCGGAAATGTCTGCGCTTTTTGGCATCACGCTGGCCCATGTGTGTGCCAGGCTGTTTGCGCAAACATCGGCCAACATCATGGAGTTTGGCGCCGGCACCGGACGTTTAGCTTTTGATATCTTGTCTGAATATCAGCAAGCGGGCATATCAATAGAGCGCTATTTTATCGTGGAATTGTCTGGCGAACTCAGATCCCGGCAAGAAGACTTGCTGAAAGACTTTCCGCAGGTAAGCTGGTTGCAAGCCATGCCAGAGGCGTTTTCGGGCGTGGTGCTGGGCAATGAGGTGCTCGATGCGATGCCGGTGCATCTGGTCGTCAAGGGTGAACACGCGTGGGCGGAATGCGGCGTTAGTGTGAGCGGTGAAGATACTGACGCACATTTTGTCCTGAGCGAACGCGCTTGCGATGTCGGGTTGGTAGCGCAGATTCCGGATGCAGAGAACCTGCCGGTCGGCTATCTGACCGAGGTGCATCCCGTTGCGATGGGCTTCATGCGTAGCCTGGCGCAGATGTTGTTGTCCGGCCGGCAAGCCAATGGCAAAGGGGCTGCGGCGATCTTGCTCGATTATGGTTTTCCATGTTCGGAATATTATCTGGAGCAGCGCGAGCAAGGCACGCTGATGTGCCATTACCGACATCACGCGCACCCCGATCCCTTCTATCTGCCGGGTTTGCAAGACATCACGGCGCATGTGGATTTCACCGCGATGGCGCAGGCGGGGTTGGATGCCGGACTGGATTTGCTGCTCTACACCAGCCAGGCCGGATTCTTGCTCGAAGCGGGCCTCGCGCAATTTTTGCAGCGTACCTCTACCGATGATCCCATGCAGTATTTGCCCAAGGCGAATGCAGTGCAGAAGCTGATTTCTCCGGCAGAAATGGGCGAGTTGTTCAAGGTGCTGGTGCTGGGCTGTGGCGTTGAGCTGCCAGCAGAATTGCTGCGGCATGACCGCAGTCATCGACTGTAATGATGGATACTCCGCTCTAGTATTTTTTTGTCACGCACTGTTTATATGCGTGATTGGGTAGTTTTACTGAAATTAATGGGGAGTATATAGATGTATTTACTTAAGGAAACCACATGATACGTTGGGTACTGGTTATTTTTTTCGCCACCATTGTTTTTTCTGCGCTGCTCCCCTGGCTGGAAAAACTGGGTATAGGCAGATTGCCGGGTGATCTGCGTTTTAAATTGTTCGGGCGCATTTTTACCTTGCCGTTTGCGTCGACTATCTTGATATCGCTGGTTGTTTTCGTGATAGCACGATTCATATGAGTTTGAGTAGCGCTTTCATCGCGCTTGCATTACTGGCTGCCTGCGTTGCGGTGAATGAGGTCGTGGTCGAAAATGGCTGGTCTGCCCGTAACAGGCACTCAAATTCGTCTGCCGCGATCGGCCGGCTGAAATGATAGCCTTGCATCTGGTCACAGCCATGCGCACGCAGGAAGGCCAGCTGCTCGGCGTTTTCCACCCCTTCGGCAACCACCTGCAGACGCAGGCTGTGTGCCAGTGAAATGATAGACACGACGATGGCTGCATCATCGGCATCGACCATTAGATCGTTGACAAAGGACTGATCAATTTTCAGGACATCGATAGGGAAGCGGCGCAAATACGACAGGCTGGAATAACCGGTGCCAAAATCATCGATGGCGATATGGATGCCTAGTCCCTTGAGGTTGCGCAAAATCGTGATGGCGTTGTCGACATCATTCATCACCATGCTCTCGGTCAGTTCCAGTTCGAGAAAGCGTGGCTCCAGGCCGGTAGCGTGCAACACATCAGCAATGGATTGCACCAGATTCTTTTGCGTGAACTGGCGTGCGGAGAGGTTGACGGCGACCCGCAAATCACCCAGCCCTGCCTGTTGCCAGGCCTTGGTCTGGATGCAGGCCTCGCTAAGAACCCAGGCACCGATCGGGATGATCAAGCCCATCTCTTCGGCCAGACCGATGAAGCGGTCTGGCGAAATCATGCCATGCACCGGATGGTTCCAGCGTATCAGCGCTTCCATCCCGACGATGCTGCCGCTGATGGCGCAGATTTGCGGCTGGTAATGCAAAGTGAATTCCTGTCGCACCAGTGCATGGCGCAAATCGGCTTCTATCGAGAGCCGGTCCAGCGTGCGTTCGTTCATCGATGCGGTATAAAACTGGAAGGTATTGCGCCCGGTCTCCTTGGCGCGGTACATGGCGATGTCGGCGTGCTTGGTCAGCGCCTCTGCCGTCAGCCCGTCACGCGGATATATGGCCACGCCTATGCTGCAGGTGAGGAAGAATTCATGTTGTTCCAATATTAATGGCTGCGCCACGGCCTCCATGATTTGCTGCAAGACCGCCAGGCCAGGCGCGTCATTCGTATATTCCGGCAAGACCAGGACGAATTCATCGCCACCCACGCGGGCGACGGTATCTGCATCGCGCGCCACCGATTGCAGGCGCATCGCCAGCGTCTTGAGCAGTATGTCACCGGCTTCATGACCGAGTGTATCGTTGATGAATTTAAAGCGATCCAGATCGACAAACAAGACCCAGACCGGCAGGCCATTGCGTTCGGCATCGGCGATGGCATGGGTCAGGCGCTCACGCAGCAGATTGCGGTTGGCGAGTCCTGTCAGGGTGTCGTGCTTGGCCTGAAATTCCAGTTCCGCTTCGTAACGCATCACCGCCGTGATGTCATATTGCGCCACCACGAAATGGCTGATGACGCCATCGTCGCCCTGCACCGGCGCGATAAACAGATCGTTCCAGTAACCCGTGCCGTCCTTGCGGTAATTGCGCAAGAGTGCATGGCCTTCACGCTTTTCGCGCAGGGCCGTGCGGATCTCTTCGATGTTTTGCTGATCCTGGCTGTTCCCTTGCAGCGATTCCAGCCGGCGGCCGACTACGTCTGCGGCGCTATAGCCGGTGATGTGTTCAAAGGCAGGGTTAACATATTCAATCGCATATTCGGGCGCGCTGGCGCTGCAAATGATGATGGCATTGGCGGAGACTTCGATGACACGTTCACGCAAGCGCAAGGATTTTTCAGTGCGTACGCGCAAAGCGAGGTCTTCGGACAGACGTAAGTTAGCGAATTGCAAGGCAGCAGTGCGTTCGGCAGTACGTTCATTCGTGACGCGTTCGATGGTCTCGCTGCGCGACACCACGGCATACACATAGGCAGCGGCCAAAATGCTGGACAAGATCCCGCCTAGCAACACATAGAGCGAGCCGTTGTTGGCGGTCGTAAATGGACTGGCGGCCTGGCTTACCTCGATATGCCAAGGCCGGCCTGCCAGGCTGAAGGTTTCGCTGGCTGGAGCAGACGAGTCGAACCAGAACCAGTGTGGAAACAGCTTGCTGTTGTCCGGCGCAGTGAGTGGTTCGCCATGACGAAATGCCAGATGTGCCGGTTCTGCGTCTGGACTGGAAAAAATACTGATAGTCATGCCAGGGACATTGAGAAAGCCGGCTTTGCCCAGTATGGCTTCGAGCAAATGCTCAACACGAAACACCGCAGCAGTTTCGCCAATGGTAGAGCGATTGCGTGCGGCCACGGTGTCGAGTGGCGCCCCTTGAAGATATACCGGTGCCAGTACCAGGAACCCCGTGTGCCAGCCCTTGTTCTGGGCCAGTGAAAGCAGGCCCGTGGCTGCTACCTGACCGCTGGCGCGTGATGCAATTCTTGCCGGCACCTGATCTTTGGCAATGGCGGTATCGAGCCCCAACGCGGCTTCGTTGCCAGCCATCGGCTCGATATAGTCAACGACATTGTAATGATCGCGATTGGCGGCGCGCTGTTGTACACCGTTAACGATTTCGCTAATCATGAAGTCGGGATGGCGATGTTTCATTTGCGTTTCGTACGCCTGGCGATCGGCATGCATGATCACGCGCTGGAAACTGAGCGCCTGGATTTGCGGATAACGTTCCAGCAAAGGTGTTGTGAAGACATGGAACTGCTGACGGCTGATCACGCCTACGGTGCGAAATACTTGATTTAGTACTACCACTTGTTCGACGGCGTCTTGCAAACCACTTGTCACCGCGATCATCCGTAATTTGGCGTTTTGCTGAAACTGCACGTTCTGGCGGGTTGATTCTACCTGGCGTACCGAGGCGAACAAGAGCAAAGTGAGACTGAAACCGATCAACAGCGTAATTAACGCCGAGACCGAGACCGAGAAACGCACGCGGTGAAATATTTTTTGCATAGAACGCTCCCAGGAATGACCTTCGCCCGGACAGCCCGACGATCGAACAGACAGTTCGGATGACAGCACTCTAAGGTGATTATTCCGGTGCGTATGTGCGCTACCGAACATGCGTCAGGATGAACGGCACGCTGCCGCCGGTTGTGGCCCAGGTCTGGGCCTGGATCTGTCACAGACAGGTGTCTCAATCCGCTCGGCAGGCGCTGCTGGCGTCGCGCCAAAGCAAACGGGATAAAAAATTTTCCTCAATACACTGGTGTGGTGAAATGCGCTTATTAAATGCGTTAAAGTTTCATGTCATTGACACCGTCAATCTATCAATACGCAAGGGCAGGCGGCAGCTTGGGAGTTAAAGAATACGACTCGATTGGCGTTGAGATGCCTATAATGAGAAAAACGGAAATAAGAAGTAGAACCTTGTTGCAATTACGACAAATCGTTTAAATATAATTATTATAACTAAGGCTGACATGAGCGATCTGAGTGAACTTAGAGCATTGCTGATTGAGCCAAATTCAGGCATGCGGGTCAGTTTGCATAACATGCTCAATTTATGCGGCATTACAAAAATAGAGCACGCACTGACTGCAGGCACAGCAGCACGTACCATCCAGAGCAAGGTGTTTGATCTTGTCTTGTGCGAATATGATCTGGGCGTCGGGCAGGACGGTCAGCAATTGCTGGAAGACGTACGGCATCACAAGCTCACCCCTCTATCCACCATCTTCATCATGGTGACCGCCGAGCGCGCCTACGCCAAGGTAGTTAGCGCTGCCGAATTGGCCCCTTCCGATTATCTGCTTAAGCCCTTTACTGCCGATATGCTGCTGGAGCGGGTGATGAAGGCCATCGAGAAGCGCAAGGCCTTCATGCAAGTTTACACATTGATGGAGCAGGGTGCGCTACGTGAATCGATTGCTGCCTGCATTGATGGAGAGACAAAATATCCAAGATACGCCATCGACTTCATGCGTTTTCGGGCCGAGCTGCATGTGATACTCGGTGAAGCCGCTGAGGCGGAAGAATTGTATAAATTATTGTTTGAAATGAAGGCCGTTGCCTGGGCTAAATTAGGTCTGGCAAAAACCCTGTTCATGCAAGGCAAGTTTCAGGAGGCAGAAGATCTTTTGAAGATACTGGTGAGCGAAAACGATAAGTATATGGATGCTTACGATTGGCTGGCAAAGACGCACGAAGCCGTGGGCGAATTGCCTGAAGCTAAGGTGGTATTGGATACCGCCGTGACGGTATCGCCGCATGCGGTGCGTCGCCTGCGTAAATTGGGTGAAATAGCCCTGAAAACGGGGGACATTGAAACTGCAGAAACGGTATTGAAAAAAGTGGTCAGCAAAGCCAAATATTCTGAATTCAGAGACCCGGAAGATCACGTCAATCTGGTGAATGCCTTGGTCCAAAAGGGCGATCATGATCAGGCCAAGGCTGTCATTCGCGATCTTGAAAAAAGTATGGTGGGAATAAAAAAGACCGAGGCTTGCCGCGCGATTTCTGCGGCCATGCTGCATGCGGGTACCGGCGATAGCCGCTTGAATCAAGAATTGGGTAACGCCGTGACGGCTAGTCGTGAACATGGTGGATTATCCGCTGACATGAAGCTGGGCTTGGCCAAGCGTTGCCTCGAGAATGATCTGGAAGACGCCGCCTCCGAAGTCATCATGGATGTGATGCGCAATGCGCCAAACAAAGAAGCGGTGTCACGTGCGATGGGCGTGTTCGAAAGTGCAGGTAAAGGGCATCTGGGTAAAGAGTTGGCTGAACGGAGCCAGAAAGAAGTCATGGATCTGGTGGCATTGGGTGTGCAAAAAGCCAAACAAGGTGATTTCCGTGGCTCGGTTGAACTAATGACATCGGCAGCACGCAAGTCTCCCGATAATTTACAGGTTGTGATGAATGCGGCACTGGCATCGCTAAAATGCCTGGAAAATCTAGGGTGGGATCAACAAACGGGCGTACAGGCGAGACAGTTAATCGAGTCAGCCGCCAGACTCGATCCTATGAATCCGCGCTTAAAGGCGATACGCGGTTTATATGATGATTTACAGAAAAAATACGGCATTGACGTTGCCAGAAAAAATATTCATAGCTGATTTATGCACACTTCTCCTGCCGAAAAAAACGACCAGCCTGCACCATTGGCAGCACGCGAGCGATTGCTGGCAAAAATTAAGGAAGATAAAGGTTTGCCTACTTTGGGCGCCGCTATTTCCAAGGTAGTGGAAATTACCTCATCAGGTGAAGATTCGGTTGCTAACCTGGCACACTTCATCTTGTCGGATGTCGGTCTGACACAGAAGATATTGCGGCTTTCCAATACGATACATTACCGTACCGCAGCTGGCGTCCCGGTGACGACAATCTCACGCGCCATATTCCTTCTCGGCTTTAACGCGGTAAAGACCAGTGCTTTGGCGATGTTGCTGGTAGATTGTTTTGAAGATAAGAAACAAGCGCAAAGCGTGCGTAAAGAGCTGATTCATGCTTTGTGCGCCAGCATCATGGCACGCGAATTATCACAGTACAGTAAATATCCCGATGCAGAAGAAGTTGCGGTGGCCGCCTTGTTTAAAAACATCGGGCGCGTGTTAGTGGCCTCTTTTGATCATCACCTATACAAACAAATTCAGCTCAGGCAGGCAAGTGATTCTGGCGCGGCGCACGATGCAGTGACAAGCTTGCTCGGATGCAGTTATGAACGCTTCAGTGATGCTGTGCTTCAGGAATGGCAAATTCCTGACACCATCATTCAGGCGCTCGCTCCAGTGCATGGCGGTGAATTGAAGAAAGCGGCGCATCGCAGTGACTGGCTCAAGCAGGTGGCCAGCTTTAGTGATGCACTAGCCGATATAGTGGTTAACGGCGATCCGCAATATGTGCAACAGACCATGGCGCAGAGATGTGAACCGTTGATGAAAAAATTTGGCAGGGCGCTGGAAATCGATCAGCCGCAGCTGGAACAAATTTTACGGAAAGTTGAGAGCGAAACCAGGCAATTGGCTAACAGCATGGATCTTGTGATGCCTTTAATCACACATGAGGCGGAACAGGGACACATAACCGATACCGACACGCTGAGCGAATTCATGCTGGCAAGTTTCGATTCTGATCAAGCCCAGGAGATTAAACGCTATCCCAGTGGCAAGCCGACGAATGCGCGCGACCTGCTGTTAGCCGGTGTGCAGGACGTGACACAAATGTTGGTTTCAGATCAGAGCCGGTTGAGCGACCTGATTTTATTGGTACTCGAAACGCTTTACAGCGCCATGGGCTTCAGGTTCGCGACAGCATGTCTGCGTGATGCGCCAAATGCGCGGTTCATGGCCCGCGTCGCCATTGGCGAGAATTACGCAGAGCGACAAAAGGGATTTGTTTTTCCGTCGACAGAAGAAAATACGCTTTTTCATCTGGCGATGAACAACAATGCCGATCTGATGATTTCTGATGCGATGGTGCCAAAGATACAAAAATTACTACCGCAATGGCATAAGGATCTGTTGCCCGATACGCGCAGCTTCATCGTATTGCCATTGGTGGTGCAGAAAAAAACGCTGGGCTTTTTTTATGCCGACCGCATCGTGACCGCTGATGAAGGCGTGCCGCCCGATGAGACTGCGTTGATCAAGACCTTGAAGAGTCAATTGGTGGCGGCGATGATAAGGCGGTAAGTCGGCACGTATAAAAACAGGCCGAATCCATGACAGATTTTGCTGTTAAACTTAGCGGCCTTCATCTACTCTTTTTCTTCTGTCATGACCTTTGCTACCTGGTTCACTTTTTTCGTTGCCGCCTGCGTTATTGCCATTTCACCAGGATCTGGTGCAGTGTTGTCGATGTCGCACGGACTTTCTTACGGTGTGAAAAAAACCACCGGTACCATTATGGGCTTGCAGGCAGGTTTGCTGCTGATACTGGTGATTGCGGGAGCCGGAGTCGGTTCCATATTGATGGCTTCGGAAGGCGCATTCAATGTCATCAAGACAGTCGGTGCCTTGTACCTGATCTATCTCGGTATCAGTCAATGGCGTGCCAAAGTCGAACTGGCAAGTGATACCGGTATAGGTTTGGCGAAAGCAGTTTTGCCGAGCTGGCGCAGGCGGTTTCTGATCGGTTTTTTTACCAATGCGACGAATCCAAAAGGAATTATCTTCATGGTGGCTGTGCTGCCGCAATTCATCAGTCCTGACGCATCATTGCTGCCGCAATTGCTGATACTCGGGGTGACCATGTGTCTGGTTGATCTGGTCGTGATGCATAGCTATGCATTTGCCGCTTCTCGCATGCAGCGTTTCTTTCGTGATCCGCGTTTGTTGAAAAAGCAGAATCGCTTTTTTGGTGGAGTCTTAATGGCGATCGGGACTGCACTCTTTTTTGTCAAGCGCAACCCCGCTTCTTGATTTAGCTGAGCGGTATTTCCTGCTTCTTCGCCAGTGCATCAATGTCCTGCCATATCGACATCTGATTGAGCAGGCGCATTGCAGGATCAAGCATCGCATTAAGATTAAAGAACCGCTCAAGAGCGGTCTCGTCAAAATTGCTGGACTGAGAAAAATTAATCCGGCCATACTGCTTTTTAAACGCCACCAACAAGTCGCCAGGCGTATCTTTGTGCCACGATTGCATCAGGCCACCGACCATCAGGGCGCTGTCTGTGGTTTGTTCCAGTACCCGTGGATTTTTCGCGCTGCCAACATCGCGATAATCAAGCAAGCGCGGAAAGTAGAATTTTTTAATCCAGCTTGCCGGTATGCCGCTCGGACGCCGCAGACTTCCGCTGCGCCATAGCTTCCAGCTTTTATCTGCATTGTCGTCATCGATAAAATGATCGTCGGCCTGCAAGAGGCAGTCTTCTTCCAGGGTGATTTCCAAGACGACGGGCAAGCCTGCTTGCGCCGCGATGTCTTCCAGTTCTGCCATACGCGGTTTTTCGCCATGGGCATTTTGCAACTGGGTAACGAACTGGGATAGCACTTCCTGGTTTGCCGCATGCAAGGCGCTGGTGGCATTGCAAAAGGCGGCACACGCAGCATAGTACGCCATCAGTTCACCGACATAAATGCCGTTCGATACTGCTGGCGTTTCTTCGCCATGTTGAAAGCCTTGTCTGGGCGTATCGGCTGGTATTCCATGGCGGAAGATGGGGTAAAGTGCGGTTGAAATCGTTCCAAATTTAACGATGGTTCCTGCCGTTAAGATAAATGCACTCATGTCGTTACTTTCTTACTTATTATTGTATTTCTGTTCATAAAAATTTCTCACCGATGCCGAGTAATACCAGTACGCCCAGCACCGCAAAGACAGCGGCAGCAATCCAGCGCACGATATGAAAAGGGAAATTGGGTGCAGCAATTTTCCCCAGAAAGACTGCGGGTACGTCGGCAATCATCATACCCAAGGTTGTGCCTGCAATGACTAAAGTCAGGTTGCTGTATTTGGCGGCTAAAGCGACCGTTGCGAGTTGTGTTTTGTCGCCAATTTCCGCAAGAAAAAATGTCACGCAGGTCAATAAAAATACGCCATAGCGACCTTCATTGATGCCTTCATCCCCGATCTCGTCAGGTTTGATGGTCCAGGCCGCAATGGCCAGGAAAGACAAGCCTAATCCCCAGCGCAGCAAATCCGATGAGATGTGGCTGACGACCCATTGACCGAGCAAGCCGGCCAAAGCATGATTGGCCAGTGTGGCAACCAGGATGCCAAGTACGATAGGGATGGGTTTTTTATAACGTGCAGCCAGCAACAGGGCGAGCAACTGCGTTTTGTCACCAATTTCACCAACGGCAACAGCGAGGGTAGAGACGAGGAATGCTTCCATGATTTTGTGCAGGATGGGGCAAACTGACAATGATACACACGTCTCCTGCCCCATCCTTGGGTAGCGGAAACGCATATATCAAAAGTCTTGCCAAATCAACACAGGTAAAACACTGAATTGATCAAACGCACCATGACCGGATGGCCAAGTATGTTGACGCGTTTCTTTCAGCTGCTTGAAAATACGCTGAAAGAGGCTACTCCCCAATGAATATGAGGCGCAATTATACTGCATCGCGTATTCGACTTTCATTTTGACCTTCACTTTTCAGCGAATTGGTCGATACTATTAAATATCAGCGTGGGTACGTATTGCAGTACCCGATTTGTTTGCCCCAAAGAAAGAGGAGTGCAGCATGAATATCCGTATCCCCAGTGCCGTAGTCACCCCCATGCCCGCAGCCATCGCACCGCTTAAGGCACGCGAGAGTGCACCATCAGCAGTTCCACCCAAAAACATTGCAGTGCCGCAACCTGCCGAAGATACAGTGGCGTTGAATACCGGCGTCAAGGCTGACCTGACCTATACCGATCCTCGCCTGACGCAAGCTAGCCAAAAACCAGATCTGGAGGCCTTGCTGGAGGAGTCGAATCGCAAGGCGCAGGCCATCGTCGACCTGATCTTGCCCTTGGTTGAGCAGCAAGGACTGAATCTGGCCAAGGTGGTCAGCGGCGAACAGAAACTCACGGCTGATCCGAAAGCGATTGAAGCGGCCAAGGCTGCGATTGCAGCTGATGGCGAATTCGGCGTACAAAAAACTGCCGAGCGCATTCTTGGTTTTGCCAAGGCAGCGATCGGGGATGACCCTGCCAAGCTGGAAAAGGTGCGTGCCGCCGTCGAGCGAGGTTTTAAAGAAGCGGCAGATATTCTGGGTGGCACTTTGCCAGAAATCAGTCAGCAAACGCTAGCCGCGATACAAACTGAATTCGATCGCTGGAAGACCGATGGAATTCCCACTGGCGATACGCTGAGCTTGGCGAAAAATTCCGGCTGAATCGCGCAGATCTGCAAACGCTTGCCCTTACTTGTTATGCGATTTCACCACGGTTACGGTACATTCCGCCTCTGCGACCACTTGCGCCGAGACGCTGCCCAGATAGCGGCGAATGCTTGAGGTGCCGCGTGATCCTATGATGATGTGATCGACGCGATTATTGCGCGCGTAGTCGATGATGGCAGCCGCCGGATCATGCGCTTCGAGGACGTGAAACGTGATTTTGTCCGGGCTAAGATTCAAAGGACGAGCCCAGTGTTTGAGTTCGACTAGCTGCTTCACATGCATGTTCTGTCCTTGCTGAACAATGCTCTCATCCATGCCAATCCGGCTGGTCTTGCGTATCGTAACGCAGGCCAGGCGCGCACCAGGTTCAGTTTGCAGCATGCGGCGCGTGATGTTGCGTAAGTTCTCGGCCAGCGCGACTGATCCATTTGTCAGATCCAGAGCTGCCACGATGATGGGCGCTTGCGACAACTGCTCCGAGACGCTCAGCGGCGCGCCGGGTTCGGCGCCTGCAGCATGAAACCGGCGTTTTAGCACGGCCATGTAACCGTCCTGGCCGGTTTTGGCGGCGCGCGCCGTCAGCTGTATCTGTTCCGGATTTTGCAACAGGAAGGCAAGCTGGGCGGCAGTATCGAAACGTGCGGCAGGTTCGACTTCGAGGCAGCGCAAAATGACTTCTTGCAGCCAATTGGGAATGCCCGGATTGTGGCTGCGTGGCGGAATGGGATCGCGATATAGCCGTTTTTTCAAACCGGAAACCGATGTCGGATGGCCGAAGGGACGTTCACCGGTGGCCAGGTGATACATCAGGACGCCAAGGGCAAACAGGTCGCTGCGTGGCTCATTGCGCACGCCCAGCACTTGCTCCGGCGAGATGTAGGGCCCGGTTCCCATCGGCAGGCGAAATTCCTCATCGAGCAAATCAGGTAACTTATCGTGGCGTGAGAGGCCATAATCGATGAGTACAGCGTCGCCATCCGGACGGAACATGATATTGCTGGGCTTGATATCGAGATGGATGACATGCTGACGGTGCAAGTCCTGCAATGCGTGGGCAATTTTGATGCCGGTACTTACCACTTCCTCGACCGGCAGGGGGGCCGCATCAAAGCGGCTGCGCAGCGAGACACCGGCAATTTGTTCCATGACGATGTAAGCCTGCGCATCAAAATCGCCCGCCGCAAAATAGCGTGGAACATGCGTGCCCTTGAGTTTGGGCATGATCATTTGCTCGACTTCAAAGGCGACGATCGCGGTCGGGTCATCGGTGGAAAACAGCAGCGGCACCTTCATGATCAAGGGCGGGAGCGGGTCTTCGCCTTCTTTTTGATGACGGTTTCTCAGGTCGGTGACGCGCCACAAGGCGGCCATGCCGCCTACATGAAGTTTCTCCTCTAAGCGGTAACCGTCAAATTCCATCCCCACTTGCAGACGTTGTTGAATCGGCTGTATGGCTGCGCTCAAATCAGTCTCCTGTGATCAGGCGCAGTGCCAGGCTTGCTGGCAAGCCGGCAGTGATGATTTTTTCTGCTGCCGCTTCGGCGTCGTAGGGTACCCGGTAGTAGGTCAAGTCTAGTGTGTTGGTGTCATAGGTGGCATAGCAGGCTGCGGGATTGCCATCGCGCGGCTGGCCAACAGAGCCGGGTATGACCAGCCAGCGGCGTTGTTTGCTGAGCGGTATGCTGTTTTCCGGTGTCGGCAGGAACTCACCGGTTTTCCCTGTGAGTGTCATGTGATACAGGGTCGGCATGTGAACGTGGCCGCAAAAAGTGATCTGTGCTTTGGTGGCGTGCATGCTGCGCGTTGCCTCCATGGTGCCGTCTATGTATTCCCACTTTTCCGGTGCCCAGGCGTTGGCATGCACCAGCAGCATGTCCTGAAGCTCGATGCGATAAGGCAGATTGCGGATAAAAGCGAGGTGCCTGGCATCAAGTTGCGAGCGGGTCCAATCGACTACCTGGTACGCCACCGGATTCATGCCTTTCCGGTCTTCTTCCAGCAAGGCGATGTCGTGATTGCCCATCAGCACTAGCGCGCCGCGGCTGGCGTATTCCATGACGGTATCAAGCACCCAGGCAGGGTCTGCTCCGTAACCGACCAGATCCCCTAAAAAGGCATATTGCGTCACCTTTTGTTCTTGGGCGTGGGCTAGGCAGGCGCTGACTGCTTCCCGGTTGGCGTGCAGGTCAGTCAGAAAAGCAATGAGCATGGCGGGCGGTGGTGAGTGTTAATCATCTGATTTTAGTCGGTGAAACTAACGGTAGGCTTACAAACGGCTGGCTACATATTCTGCATAGCCGCGCGCCCGCAGCGCGCAGGCCGGACAGGTGCCGCAGCCATGCCCCCACGGGTGCAGGGTGCCGCGTTCGCCAAGATAGCAAGTGTGGGTGTCGGCGCGGATCAGATCGACCAGTTTTGATCCGCCCAGATGCTCGGCTAATTGCCAGGTTTCCGCCTTGTCGATCCACATGAGCGGCGTCTCCAGTTTCAGGCGGGTTGCCATGCCGAGGTTGAGCGCTACCTGCAGGGCTTTCATGCTGTCGTCGCGGCAATCGGGATAGCCGGAAAAATCGGTTTCGCACATGCCGCCGACCAGCACATTCATGCTGCGCCGGTAGGCCAGCGTGGCCGCCACCATCATGAACATCAGGTTGCGGCCAGGCACGAAGGTGTTCGGCAAACCGTTTTCCTGCATGGTGATTTCAATATCTTCGGTCATCGCGGTGTGCGACAGCTGCGAGATCAGGCCAAGATCGATGATGTGATCCTCGCCGAGCTTGCTGTTCCAGTCATCTGAAAATGTACGGATTTTTTGCAGCAGGCTAGGGCGCATTGTCAGCTCGATCGCATGGCGCTGGCCGTAATCAAAGCCGATGGTTTCGACATGGCGGTAGCGCGATAGGGCCCATGCCAGGCAGGTGGTGGAATCTTGCCCGCCGCTAAAGAGAACCAGGGCGCTGTCATTGTTTTTTTTCATGATGATACTGGGAGTGAGTATGATATTAATTTATTAAAACACAAAGGTAATACGTGCGTCATTTGGATATTTATTCATATACTCCCCTATTTTGTTGAATTTTAATAGGTGTTTTTGAGTATTGGATGAGTAATCTCGGCACTGTCTGCGATTGTAACCCTGTGCTGCGCTTATTGTTTGCGCATTGAGCTGATCAGCTGATCTACCTGGTCTCCATCTGCATCGCTAAACTTCAGGCGCACCGGATACCAATCGAGCTTGGGCGCCAGCCATATTTCCAGTTGCTGACCTTTGGAATCCGGCGGCGGCGCTTTGATGATATGGATGGTGGCAAGTTCACCCAAAGGCGTGGCAAGGTCTTCGGTGCCGGCCACTTTAAACGACCAAGGCTCGGCATCGCGTCGGCCGGCGACGAACATTTTCCATTCGCTGCCCGCGATAAATTTATCGGCTGATGCTCTTGCCAGCGCCACCAGTTGCCAGGTGGCGCTGGTACGGTCTTGTTCGCCTCCTTTAATGGGGTAGGTTTCAGCTGATTCGGTAAATTGTATGGTCTTTTTTATGCGGTCAAAGCGGGTAACGCTTTCTGCCTTGCCAAAGCGTTTCTCGACAAATTTATCCGGTGCCAGCCCATATTCATCAATGTTGCCGTAGCTGCTGGCGTCAAGGATTTTGCCAAAAAGCATGACACGCGTTTCTGTCATGACGCTGTAGCTTTGCTTGGTGTTGGCATTATTTGCACTATTGACGTTAGCTAGTTGCCATTTGACATTGGCCTCTCCGCTGACGGGTATGCCTTTTTGTTTTGCCTTGATGCTGTAATGCAGTTCTGCTGACGGTGGCGGGGCGGCGCTATTGCCGGCAAGCGCGAACGGACTTGCTGCGAGGCTGCTTAATAAGCAGAGTCGGCAGAGCTTGATGAACGGCGAGTAAATGGATGGCATTGCTAATTTTCCGCGTTAAGTTTTTGGTTGATTTTTGTTGCCGTCTGTAGCGTCACTGTACCGTTGCTCTCTGTATTGCGGATCTGTACCGGATACCAGCCTAAGGTCGGTGCAAGCCAGATATCGAGCTGTGAATTATACGAACCGGGTCGCGGTGCGCGTACCAGATGCCAGGTCAGAATGGTGCCAAGTGTAGTCTGGATTTCTTCTTTGCCCGATACCATAAATTGAAACTGAGTAGCGTCCCTTTCCTCTGCAACTTGCAGGCGAATTTCCTGACCGGGAATAAATTGCCGCTCGTCAGCGTAACCAATCGCCGCCAGCTGCATCAAAAAGCTTGCCTTATCCTGAGCTCCATCGCTCATGGCGACGGTCTTGCTTGAGGACGAAAAACGAATGGTTTTATCTTCGTAGTTGAAGTGGGTGGCGGTGGATGCGCGGGTCAGTCGTGCTTCTGTACTGATATCGGGGGTAATTCCAAAACTGTCTAAACGCCCTTCGCTGCTGAGCTTGTAGAGGTTAATGGACGTGATCAGCATGTCTATTCCGGCCTCTATGCGCATGTTGTATTTGCCATTACTTACCTCCCAGTAAATACTCCCGACGCCGTATGTCGGGTTGGAATCTGGTTTGGTCCGTACCAGTGTCATGGCGATCTGCACTGATTCTGGCGCCCTGATCGCATATCGCACCTGATCAGGGTGAGTTACCGCGTCTGCAGTATCGCCTGGTGCAAGCTCGGTAGCCGGTGCCGTCGCTTCCTTGCTTGCTTCTTCTTGCAAGACCGTAGCGGGCGGGCTTTCGTTTTCAGTTGGCAACACTGCAGTTATTTTGCCTGGCGCTGTTTCTATTGGCGAATCGGGTTCATGCAGGATGGCTGGCGCATTTTTTTTGACGACTTTTGTTTCAGGTTCTGGAGCGTCGGTCAATTTATCGGGCGACGCTATTATTGCTGCCGGCGTGACTGCGTTTGGCATGGTACGCATGCTCACCGTAATCATATTTTCGGTGCCTGGCGACGTGCTTGCAGACCAGTCCTTCCATCCGGTGGATTGCCAGGCCAGCACATGCAAGAGGAGCGTTGCGACAATAAACACAAAGCTCCTGCGCTTGATCGGCAGTTTTTTCACGGAATGGGTTAGCGAGCTTGACGTCATGATGTCAGTGTAAACGTTCTGCAGCATCCTTGCGATGACATCGCTGTGCTGCTGGAAGTGCGTTTTCTGCCGGAAGGATTTTCAATTGAGATTGACGGCTTAGCTTGGCTGATGCAAGATGAACATCGCTATTGATGGCGGCTGTCCGTATTGACTGCATTGTTATTACTTATCACTAAAGGAGTCACATGATGAATTCCCCTTTCCAAGGCGCTGAAATCCCCGGCATGGGGTCCATGAATGATCCTTTGGGTTTTGTCAAAAAACTCTGGGGCGACATGCACTTGCCCGGCATGGTGACGCCTACCGTCTCTATCGACGAGCTGGACAAGAAAATCAAGGATCTGCAAACCGTTGAATCCTGGCTGACCGTCAATATGAACATGCTGCGTGGCACGATACAAGCGCTGGAAGTGCAACGTGCCACGATTTCTACCTTGAAATCGATGGGCGACAGTTTTGCCCAGCAGATGAAAAGTGCCTCGACATCGGGTGGATTTGCGGCAGAACCGAAAGAGGAAAAATCGAATGCAGCCTGGCCTATGCCGGCAGCGACTCCGGCGGCAGAAAAAGCGCCTGAACCCGTAAAAAAAGTTGAACCTGAACCGGCAAAGCCCGCAGCTAAGGCAAGCGCGGGGTCGGCTGAACCTGCGGCACCGTTTGCCAATCCGGCAGCGTGGTGGGGTTTGTTGCAAGACCAGTTTAAGCAGGCGGTAAGCAAGGCGATGGAAGGCGATCCAACGGTCGCATCGGCTGCAGTACCTGGCAATAAGGCCAAGCCGGAGGCTAGCGTTGCCAAACCGCGTGCAGCGGCAGGAACTGCAGTCACTGCAGCGACTGCAGTGACTGCAGTGACCAAAACACCGGCGAAGTCGCGCGCCAAAGCCGCGCCCAAGACGGTGGCAAAAAAAGCTGCACCTAAGGCAGCAGCCAAGCGCGCCACACCCAAGTAGTTTTATTGTTGCAGGATCGCCTGGGCATCTTTTGACCAGGCGATCCGTCCTTCTTCAAACGCAATGCCGGCCTTGAGTATCAGGTGCCGGATTTGCGCCTCACGCGACAACGACGCTTGGCTAAAATCGCGTACTTCTATCTCTTGATACGAACGCAGTCTTTCCTGATGTAATGCCAGGCGACGGCTGATTTCATCTGCCAGTCCGATCGGGCCTATCGCGGCATCGGCGCGTAGCTTGACCATCATTTCATCGCGCAATTCTATCGGGTCGCTTGATGTGCTGGCCCACATTGTTAATTCTTCCTTGCCGGATGGCAGCACCTGAAACCTGCGTTTGCCTGGCCGGCCGCCTTCGTCTTCGCTCGATCTTACCCAACCCTTTTCTTCCATGCGCGCCAGTTCGCGGTAAATTTGCTGATGCGTGGCATTCCAGAAATAGCCTATGGATTTGTCAAAACGCCGTGCCAGTTCATAGCCGGACGAGGGTTTTTCGATGAGCGAGGTGAGCAGGGCGTGTTGCAGGGACATGGGTGTTTGAGCAGACTTGAGATGTTGTTTTCATGCATTTTATCTGCAACTGGTTGCATAAACAAACAAGATTCGTTATGATTTTATGCAACCAGTTGCATATCTGCATTTTTATCAAAAGTTTTGAAAAAGGAAACGCCATGTCTTTCTACCCGCATCTGACCAAACCGCTTGATCTCGGCTTTACCACCTTGCCTAACCGCCTGTTGATGGGCTCGATGCATGTCGGTCTGGAAGAAGTGGAAAACGGCTTTGCGCGCATGGCGGCGTTTTATGCCGAGCGCGCCCGAGGCGGTGTCGGCCTGATCGTGACGGGCGGTATCGCTCCGAACGAGCGCGCGCGGCCGATGAAGGGCGGCGCCATGTTGACGACAGAAGCGGAAGCCGATCACCATAAAATTGTCACCGATACCGTACATAAAGAAGGCGGCAAGATCGCCATGCAGATCTTGCACTTTGGCCGCTATTCGTATCAGCCATCGCTGGTGGCGCCCAGCGCATTGCAGGCACCGATCAACCCCTTTGTGCCACATGCCCTGAGCACAGCCGAGGTTGAGGAAACCATTGCCGATTTCGTCCGCTGTGCGGGATTGGCACAGTATGCCGGTTACGATGGCGTCGAGATCATGGGATCAGAAGGTTATCTGATCAACGAATTCATTGCGGCACGCACCAACCAGCGCGACGACGAATGGGGCGGCGCGTATGAAAACCGCATGCGCTTTCCGGTAGAAATCGTGCGCCGCACGCGTGAAAAAGTCGGCAAAAATTTCATCATCATCTACCGCTTATCGATGCTCGATCTGGTCGAGGGCGGCTCGACTCTGGATGAAGTGATCCAGCTCGCCAAGGCAGTGGAAGCGGCTGGCGCCACCATCATCAACACCGGCATAGGCTGGCACGAGGCGCGCATTCCTACCATCGCCACCAAAGTGCCGCGCGCCGCTTACGCCTGGGTGACCCAGAAGCTCAAAGGCCATGTCTCGATTCCCTTGGTCGCCACCAACCGCATCAACACGCCGGAAGTGGCCGAGCAATTGCTCGCCGATGAATTTTGCGACATGGTATCGATGGCGCGCCCGCTCTTGGCCGACCCGCTTTTCATGCGCAAGGCAGAACAGGGTAAGGCGGATGAAATCAACACCTGCATCGGCTGCAATCAAGCCTGTCTCGATCATACTTTTGCCGGCAAGGTGACATCTTGTTTGGTCAATCCGCGTGCCTGTCATGAAACCGAGCTGGTGTATGCCCCGCTGAATAAAGCCAAGCGCATTGCGGTCGTTGGCGCCGGCCCGGCTGGCCTGAGTTTTGCGACTGTGGCGGCAAGCCGTGGCCATCAGGTGACCTTGTTTGATGCGGCAACAGAAATCGGCGGCCAGTTCAATATCGCCAAGCAAGTGCCGGGCAAGGAAGAATTTTATGAAACCCTGCGCTACTTCGGTAAACAAATCGAATTGACTGGCGTGAACTTAAAATTGAATACGCCGGTTGCCGCGGCAGATTTAAAAGACTTCGATGAAGTGATTCTTGCCACAGGCATTGCGCCGCGCGTACCTGCGATTGATGGCATCGGGCATGCCAAAGTATTGAGCTACCTCGATGTCTTACGCGACAAGAAGCCGGTAGGCAAAGTCGTGGCGATCATCGGTGCGGGCGGCATCGGTTTTGACGTGGCGGAATACCTGAGTCACAGCGGCACCAGCCCCAGTTCAAGCTTGGATAGCAAAAAATTCTTTGCCGAATGGGGCGTCGATACCAGCTACAGCAGCGTCGGCGGACTCTGCAAGGCCGAGGTAGAAGCCTCGCCACGGCAACTGTTTCTGCTACAGCGCAAGAGCTCAAAAGTTGGCGACAATCTCGGCAAAACCACGGGCTGGATACACCGCACTTCGCTGAAGAATCGCAAGGTACAAATGATTGCCGGCGTCAGCTACGACAAGATCGATGACGCGGGTTTGCATATCACCGTCGATGGTCAGCAAAAGACCATCCCTGTCGATAACGTCATCTTGTGCGCAGGCCAGGACCCTAAGCGCGACTTGCTTGAAGGTTTGAAAAACGCAGGGCAATCGGTGCATCTGATCGGCGGTGCCGACGTCGCCACTGAGTTAGACGCCAAGCGCGCGATTGATCAGGGCGCACGCCTGGCCGCAACGATTTGATAAAGCTAATACCGAGGAGAGCGCAATGACACAATTACAGCCAAAAGTCGCCAATGCCATCGCCACCTGGCACAAGATGATCGCCGCAAAAAACCTTAGCGACTTGCCGGCGATGGTGCATGCCGATGCGGTGTTTCGCTCGCCGATGGCGCATCAGCCTTATGCCAGCGCGCAGGCGGTGGTGCTGATTTTGAATACGGTGATGGGGGTGTTTGAGAACTTCAGCTATCACCGCGAGCTGGCGTCAGAAGACGGCTTGAACGTGGTGCTGGAATTTAGCGCCACGGTGGGCGGTAAACAGCTCAAGGGTATCGACCTGATTCAATTCGATCTCGACGGTAAAATCGTCGAATTCGAAGTGATGGTCAGACCCTTGAGCGGTCTCCAGGCATTGGGGGCGGAGATGGGTGCCAGGCTGGCGCAGACATTGCCAGCCTTTAAGAAAACCTAGGCAAAATACTGTCTTATTGCGCCAGGGCTTTTTCTATATCGGCCACCAGTTTCTTATCGTTCGGCGCCGTGTCACTGGGATAGGCCGCGAGCACCTTGCCCTGACGGTCGATCAGATACTTATGGAAGTTCCATTTCGGCGTGCTGCCTGTCGCCTTGATCAGGGCGGCGTGCAGCGGATTCACATCGGCACCTTTGACCGATGATTTAGCAAACATCGGAAACTTTACCCCGTAAGTATTGAAGCAGAAATCCGCGATCTGTTTGCTGTCGCCCGGTTCTTGTTTGCCAAAATCATTGGATGGAAAACCCAGCACCACCAGGCCCTTGCTTTGGTATTTGGCATACAAACCTTCCAGGCCCTCGTACTGATTGGTGAAGCCGCAGTAACTTGCGGTATTCACCACCAGCGCGACCTTGCCGCTGTACTGGCAAAGATCTTGCGGCGCTTCATCTTGCAGGCGTTTGAAGCTATGCTTAAGCACATCAGGGCAACTGGCGGTTGCCGCCATCGCATTCGTTACGCTGCCGAGTACGCCCAGGCCGAAGACAAAAACAAATTTTTGAAAAGAAGACATGATGATTCCCGAGAAAATGAAGGGAATCATCTTAGCGTATTCCGAACAAGCGCGTGCTTGGAAGCTTTTACTGCGCTGGATGTAAGAAAAAAATCAGGCAAGCCAGACACGCAGTATCCATGCGGGTTTACAGCCTATCTGGCCTGTAAGGCGCATGGGCATTGCGTGTTGGGCGTGCATGTTTTTAAACCGTCGCTCGTTGCCGGTTTCACTTAAAATAGAGGAAGTTGGTGCCCGCACCTTTCCTGAACAATGATATTTTCCACCATGCCAAATTTTGAAAACAAACTGAGTGATCGCGCCTCGCTGCAACAACGTATTGCCAGTCTGCCCAAACCTGTCGTCATGACCAATGGCGTGTTTGATATTTTGCACCGTGGTCACGTCACTTATCTGGCGCAGGCCAGAGCGATAGGTGCGTCGTTAGTGGTGGCGGTGAATACCGATGCATCGGTAAAGCGTCTGGGCAAAGGGGACGACCGCCCACTTAATTCTTGTGCCGACCGCATGGCGGTATTGGCAGCTTTGGAGTCGGTCAGTCTAGTGCTTGAATTCGATGAAGACACCGCCTTGCAGGCGGTACAGGCGGTGCATCCCGATATTTATGTCAAGGGCGGCGATTACGATATGGCCGCAATCCCAGAAGGCCAGGCAGTGCTGGCGTATGGCGGCCAGGCAGTCGCCATCGACTTTGAGCATGACCGTTCTACCAGCAAGCTGCTGGCAAAAGTGCGGTCACAGGGATAAGGTATATTGCCGTTGCAGGAGTAGTTCAAACTCTTCCGGCGGCACTGGTTTGGCAAACAGATAACCTTGCGCATAATCACAGCCCGCCAGCCGCAGGATTTCTTTTTGTTCTACCGTTTCCACCCCTTCGGCAATCACTTTTAAACCGAGCTTGTGCGCCATGACGATGATCGCTTCGGATAAGGCGATATCGCTCTTGTCGGTGGTCAGGTTACGGATGAAGGACTGATCGATTTTAAGATAATCGATGTCAAATTTCTTAAGATACGATAGTGATGAATAGCCGGTGCCAAAATCGTCCAGCGAGACCTGGATGCCTGCATCACGAAATTGCAGCAGTTTAGCCACAATTTTTTCGCTGGCATCGAGTAATAATCCCTCGGTAATTTCTATCGTGATTGCTTGTCCTGGCAAACCGAGTTGCTTCAATTGTGCAATCCACTTTGCATAGCGATCCCCATCACCTTGAAACTCGACCGGAGATTGATTGATGCTGACCTGAAAACTGGCAATATATTTCTCACGCCAGTGCTGCACCCAGCGCACCGTTTCTTGAAAAACCCAGTCGCCGATATGGCTAATGATTCCACTTGATTCAGCAATGGGAATAAATTCCATCGGACTGATAAATCCCCTCTCGGCGTGTGGCCAGCGTATCAGGGCTTCAGCTTTGCGTATGCGTCCGGTGCTGAGATCAACTATCGGTTGGAAATACACCTGCAATTGTTTTTCGGCGATGGCAATGCGCAGTTCGCTGGTGAGCCGCATGCGCGCCAATGCGGCGGCCTGCAACTTCGGCGTGAAATAACTAAAGCGATTGCGCCCGCTGTCTTTGGCGCAATACATTGCCTGGTCGGCGTGACGCAATAACTCATCGAGATTTTCTGCATCGCCAGGAAACAGGGTAATGCCGATACTGGCCGAAAGAAAGACGTCTTCATTGCCCAATGTGAATGGTTCGGACATGCGCTCGATGATGTTTTCGGCGATGGTTTCTACGTGCTCGTTTCCATGCAGTTCCGGCAAGGACACGGTGAACTCATCCCCGCCCAGACGAGCCACGGTGTCGGATTCTCTGACGCAGGTTTGCAGCCGGCGCGCTGCCTCGACCAGTAAGGCGTCCCCAATGGCGTGTCCAAGCGTGTCGTTGACTATTTTAAAATGATCAAGATCGATGAATAAGACGGCTAGCGGCAAGCCGGTACGGCGACTTCGTTGCAGATCGTGTTCCAGTCTGTCGTTAAACATACGGCGATTTGGCAAACCAGTCAGTGCATCAATATTTGCCTGTTGCCAAATCAGCGCTTCTGATTTCTTTTTTTCGGTGATATCAAGATGTGTACCCAGCATGCGCAGCGGCTGCCCCTGGGGGTCATATTCAACCAGGGCGCCGACAGAAAGTATCCAGATCCATTCGCCATTTTTTTTCCGCTGACGGCATTCCACGCGGTATTCATCCGTTTTTCCGGCGATGTAATCGGCAAATGCATGCGTGGTGATGATGGCGTCGTCAGGATGTAATCTTGCTTTCCAGGCGTCATGGGTTTCTTGAAAGCTGTCGTGCGCGAATCCAAGCATGTTGGCGTATTCGCTATTGACGATAGCTACGCCCGTTTGTACGTTCAGGTCATACAGTCCCTGATGGGTTGCCGAAAGTGCCATGCGTAAGCGTTCTTCACTTTCATGTACCGCCACTTCGGCGCGTTTACGTTCCGAAATGTCGGTATGTGTGCCGATGACTCTGACGGGTTTGCCGGCGTCGTCCCTCTGAATGACAGTGCCGCGTGTCAAGATCCATTTCCATCGGCCATCTTTGCACTGAACCCGATGTTCATTGCTGTAAATAGGCGTTAATCCATCAAAATGGGCCTGTCTGTCCTTATGCATCTGCGCGATGTCATCAGGATGCGTGCGACGATCCAATTCCTCAGGCAGATCGGCAATCTCGTCTTCGGCGTAACCGTAAATCTCCTTGAGTCTTCTGGATAGAATTTCCACCCCTGTTTGCGGGTACCAGTCCCATACGCCATCGCCGGCACTTTCCAATGCCAGCTGCCATCGTTCTTCGTTGGCACGGTGCTCTATTTCATTGTGCTTTCTTTGTGATATGTCTTGAATCATGGCGTAACAACCCACCACCGAACCGTTGACAGACATGGCTGGCGATAACGCTACAGCAACGTCTTTCACTCCTCCTATCACATGCTGCAGGCGTGCTTCGTAGGAGACGCGTTGCCCGGAAAAAGCGCGCTCTATATCGGCATACATTTGTTCGAATGCGGCGGATCCGATAATTGCTGAGACGGGCTTGCCGATGACTGACGATTTCTCCAGATGAAACCAGGTCAGAAAGGTTTTATTGACAAATTGGTAGCGCAATTGGCTATCTACATACGAGACGCAAATCGGCAGGGCATCCAGCAACGCGCACAGGTTGGCATTGTCGTCTTCAAATGCTTGCTGTGCCCAGTCGCTCATGACGATACCAGCAGTTTTATAGGCAGTTCTCGGATCATATGTCCCAAGTCCATGTGGTGCCAGGAAGTAGAAATGCGGCTGTTGAAATGCGGAATCATGAAAAACAAGTGGTCAAAAGAAACTGTTTTAGCATGAGTTGAATGCTATTTCACCATAAAGCGCTTCAGCGATAAAGCTTTTTGTTGCTGTTGTCACCAGCATCCTGGGTGGATTGAGACAATACGCTTGCGCTAATGCGCAAGTGAGTCAGGATTTTCTTATTGCGAAAACTGCCGCGAGTGATTGCCCGCGTCGATCCATTGCTGCGTTATTTATGCGCCGCCAGAGAAATCATTTTGACGCCATGCTTCATAAACCACCACAGCGACAGCATTGGACAAATTCAAACTGCGGTTGTCTGGCCGCATGGGTAAACGAATGCGTTGCGTGACGGGAAACGACTCTCGTATTTCCTGCGCCAGTCCCCGTGTTTCTGCACCAAAAACAAAAAAATCACCGGGTTTGAATGCGATGGATGCAAAGCCTGAAGAGCCATGCGTGGTCATGGCAAACATGCGTTCGAGATTTGGTTGTTCTGCCGCCAAAAAAGCGGCCCAGTTTTTGTGCACTTTCATGGTGGCATAATCGTGATAATCCAAGCCAGCACGTTTCATTTTGCTATCATCCAGAGGGAAGCCTAATGGCTCAATCAGATGTAGCTGAGCGCCAGTGTTAGCGCACAGGCGAATAATATTCCCTGTGTTTGGCGGAATTTCTGGTTCGACTAGGACAACATGAAACAAGATGGTTTCCTTCTTTTTTGATTTAATTGAATGAATAAGGGCGTAATGATAACTGAGGATAATGGTGTGCTTGTTATTGCCTCAATTTATACGGAAAAATGTAAGAAATGATATTGCAATCTAGCAGCCTGTCGGACTTAGGGTGTCGAAGCGAAAAATCGGCTGGGCGAGGGCAGATTTCATCCGATTTGCAGCGTCAATATCTAGATATTGACCAAAAAGCTGGTGAAATATGCACCGTCCAGGTGATTTTGCAGCCGACAACTCCTAAGTCCGACAGGCTGCTAGTGAAGTGGCGTTCTGGCGACAACATAATTGGTTACTTTGGCAGCACCAAAGCGTTTAAGTAAACTGGCAATTTCATTTAAAGTTGTACCGGTAGTCATGACATCGTCTACCACACCAATATGTTTGCCTTTGATCAGATTGATCGCAGTGTCGTTGAGGATGAACGCGTTGTGCACATTTTTATGCCTGTCATCCGGATGCAGGCTGCTCTGTTGAGCAGTTTCCCTGTTTCTCCGTACGAGTTGCGGATGTAGTTCGACACCTAAGTGGACAGATAAAGGTTTTGCAATCTCCAGCGATTGATTGAACCCGCGTTCCTGCAAGCGTTGCCGACCCAGAGGTACTGGGCATAACAAGTCGGGTAAATATTGTTGAGGCTCTTGCAATATGGCATCTCGCAACATATTGGAGAGCAAGCCCGCGAGTGCCAGGCGATGGCCAAATTTGAGTGCCAGGATAAGCTGGTCGACGGGTGCTGCGTAATTGCTGGCAGTCACGGTGTGATCAAAGTATGGCGGACTATTCAGGCATTCACCACAGAGCCGCTGGCGATCATGCGACGCTAAGGGAATCGCGCATTGGATGCAACGCGCTGTAGAGGGAGTAAAAAATTGCTGATGACAGCCAAGACAAATCAGTTTATTTTCATTTTTTCCGCAAAGCGCACAAAAAGACGGCAGCAATGCTGCCATCCCTGTGTCGAAATATTGTGCGCAGAGGTGTCTGAAGGTTGGCATGTGACAAGTTAAAGGGCGAGCGAAACAAATATCAGAGGCAAGCGTGTAAACTGGTGCATTATCGCATTCTGACTTTGTGTGTGTTTGAACAGTAAACCTTTATTTTATGATGCTTAGCGCCCCGATTGACTTGCAACTTGTTCGCCGACTGTTTTTACATCCAGACCGTATCGACGGATCTAATTTTTTGCGACGCGAAATCGCCGGACGTATGCGAGACAAGCTTGAACTCGTAAAAATTCACCCGTTGCGACTACTTGATGCAGGCTGTGGTGAAGGCAATGACTTGATGCAGTTGCAGGATTATTTTCCTGAATCACACATTGTCGGCATTGATGCTTCTGCAGCGATGCTGGTATCTGCAACATTAAAGCTGCAGGCAGCGACCGGTAGCGTCAGTCGTTTTTTGGATAAGTGGCTACCTTCCGCATTGCGCACTGAATTAAAGCATGGTCTGGCCTGTGCCGATTTTGCCCGCCTGCCGTTAGGTTCCAGCAGTGTAGACGTCGTTTGGTCAAATTTGGCGCTGCACTGGCACCCTCAGCCTGATGTGGTATTTGCTGAATGGCGCAGGGTTTTGCGTACCGAAGGACTGTTGATGTTTTCATGCTTTGGCCCGGACACCATGCAGGAGTTGCGGCAGGCATTCGCCGTCATTGACCAATCTCCGCATACCTTGCCTTTTGTCGATATGCATGATTTTGGCGACATGCTGGTCAATTCCGGGTTTTCTACACCAGTCATGGATATGGAAAAATTGACGCTGACTTATGAAAGCGTGGATAAATTATTTGCCGATGCGCGCGCTTTGGGCGGCAATCCCTTATTGACCCGTCGCCATGGCATGCTCGGCAAGCACGATTACCGCCGGGTTTGCGAAGCACTAGAGACGATGCGCAATCAGGAAGGGCGTATCCCGCTGACATTTGAGGTAATTTACGGCCACGCTTTTCGACCTGTTCTCAGAAAAACTGCTTCTGGCGAATCCATTATCCATGTGAATTTTCCCAAAAAGCAACTTTAATCTACATCAAGATTTTTAGATTAACTCAATTTCTGATCACTTCATTTAGCTGATGATTGAGGTGGATCATGGTTAATGTGTATTTATTCTGCTTGATTTTCTCTTGATGTAGAGCAGCTTTACACCTTATACTCTCGCAGTTGCAGAAGTTACTAATGTGTTTTTAGACACTTCTAATAAAAAATTTAAACAGGGTTTTGGGGAAATCATGAAAGATGCTAAGCGATTACAGTCGTTAATGCTGGGTGCTTCGCTCATGGCAGCAGGCTTGCCAACTTGGGCGGCAGTAAAAGATATTCAGGGTGGTCCTGCTGTGCGTGAGTTGAACTTGCAAACACCAGTGACGCAGATCGCAGAGCAAATTTATTCCTTGCATAATTTGATGCTGGTAATTTGTTTGGTAATCTTTGTTGCCGTGTTCAGCGTGATGTTTTATTCAATTCTAAAACACCGTAAATCACGCGGGCACAAAGCAGCAACTTTTCATGAAAGTACAACAGTTGAAATTTTATGGACTATCGTTCCATTTATTATCGTTATCGGCATGGCTTTGCCGGCAACCAAGACTTTAGTATCAATGAAAGACACCTCAAACGCTGATATCACGATTAAAGTAACGGGTATGCAGTGGAAATGGGGCTACGATTATCTGAAGGGTGATGGAGAAGGAATTTCTTTCCTGTCAACTTTGAAAACACCGAGAACTCAGGTTGGCGCTCCAGGTGTATTGCCAACGGAAGAGCGTGGCGATAATTATCTGATGGAAGTCGATAATGAGGTATTCGTTCCGGTAAACAAAAAAATTCGTCTCATCACCACCGCCAATGATGTGATCCATTCCTGGTCGATTCCTGCATTTGGCGTGAAACAGGATGCAATTCCTGGTTTTGTTCGCGATACCTGGTTTAAGGCAGAGAAAATTGGCACTTATCGCGGCCTGTGTTCAGAGTTATGCGGTAAAGAACATGCGTTTATGCCTATCGTGGTCAACGTTGTTTCAGCTGATGACTATACGAAATGGGTAGATACCAAAAAGAAGGAAATGGCAGCCAATGCTGACGATCCTAGCAAGGTATGGACTGTTGATGAGTTAAAGCAGCGTGGTGAGAAGGTCTATTCGGCCAATTGCGTTGCTTGCCATCAGGCAACTGGTAAGGGTGTTCCAGGAGCATTCCCTGCACTGGATGGTTCGGTTGTTGTTGCAGGTCCAAAAGCGGCTCAGATTGATATGTTGCTCAACGGAAAAAATGCAATGCCAGCTTGGAAGGCCACTTTGTCTGATACAGAAATTGCCGCGGTGATTACATATACCCGCAACAACTGGTCGAACAAGTCCGCAGAAAATATCGTCCAGCCAGCCGAAGTTCTGGCTGCGCGTAAGTAATTGAACAGGAGATTGAGATGAGCACCACAGCAGTCGATCACGCACACGATCATTCTCATGGTCACGATGACCACAGTCACGATGAACCACATGGTTGGAAGCGATATTTGTTCGCCACTAACCATAAGGTAATCGGCAACCTTTATTTGATTTTTGCTTTTACGATGCTGATGACCGGCGGCGTAATGGCATTGTTGATTCGTAGTGAACTGTTTCAGCCAGGTTTGCAATTGATGCAACCAGAGTTCTTTAACCAACTCACAACCATGCATGGTTTGATTATGGTTTTTGGCGCAATCATGCCGGCATTCGTTGGTTTTGCTAACTGGATGATTCCTCTGCAAATCGGTGCTTCCGATATGGCATTTGCCCGTATGAATAACTTCTCGTTCTGGCTTATGCCGCCAGCAGCGATACTGTTGATGGCTTCATTCTGGGTACCTGGCGGTGCTACTGCTGCCGGTTGGACGCTCTACGCACCTCTGTCCACGCAGATGGGACCTGGTATGGATATGGCGATTTTCGCTATTCATATCATGGGCGCTTCTTCTATCATGGGTTCAATCAATATCATTACAACCATTCTGAACATGCGCGCACCAGGCATGACTTTGATGAAAATGCCGATGTTCTGCTGGACTTGGTTGATTACCGCTTATCTGTTGATCGCTGTTATGCCAGTGTTGGCCGGCGCGATTACCATGACTTTAACCGATCGTCATTTCGGCACTTCTTTCTTCAATGCTGCTGGCGGTGGTGATCCTGTGATGTATCAACATATTTTCTGGTTCTTCGGACATCCAGAGGTGTACATCATGATTTTGCCAGCGTTCGGTATCGTGTCGCAGATTGTTCCCGCTTTTGCCCGTAAGCCTTTATTCGGCTATGCGTCAATGGTGTATGCAACTTCATCCATCGCGATTTTGTCTTTCATCGTTTGGGCGCATCACATGTTCACCACAGGCATGCCAGTGACTGCACAATTGTTCTTCATGTATGCAACGATGCTGATCTCGGTTCCTACTGGCGTGAAGGTATTTAACTGGGTGGCAACGATGTGGCAAGGTTCGATGACTTTCGAGACGCCAATGCTGTTTGCGGTCGGCTTTATTTTCGTATTTACCATGGGTGGCTTTACCGGTCTGATTTTGGCCGTTACCCCGATTGATATTCAGTTGCAGGATACCTACTATGTCGTTGCTCACTTCCATTACGTATTGGTAGCCGGTTCGTTATTTGCGTTGTTTGCCGGGTTTTACTACTGGAGTCCAAAGTGGACTGGCTTCATGTACAACGAATTGCGCGGCAAGATCCATTTCTGGGGTTCTTTGATCTTTTTCAACATCACTTTTTTCCCTATGCACTTTTTGGGTCTGGCCGGTATGCCGCGTCGTTACGCTGACTATCCTGCGCAATTTACGGACTTCAATCAATGGGCGACTATCGGTGGTTTCGGTTTTGGTTTGATGCAGGTGTATTTCCTCCTGGCTGTGGTGATTCCGTGCATTAAGGGCGGCAAGCAAGCGGAAGCTAAGCCTTGGGATGGTGCAGAAGGATTGGAATGGACAGTTCCTAGCCCGGCACCTTTCCATACCTTTGAAGAACCGCCGGTAGTTAAATAAACTGAATAGGAAGCCCGATCTCTAATCGGGCTTTCATCAAAAAAATGAAAAACGAGAAAAACCCCAATAATTTGAGAACTGCGTTAATGCTGTTTTCTGTCGTGCTAGTTTTTTTTATTGGCGTGTTTGTAAAGCAGACATTGTTCCGCTGAAATAGATTTGAAAGATCAGATGTTGGAAGATTCACAGCAAGATTCAAAGCAGGAGCAGTCAGGCGTTAAGAAATTAAATGCCACCATGCTCGGCAAATTGTTGGTGATTGCACTTGTGATGTTTGGTTTTGGTTATGCGCTGGTGCCTATCTATAAGCAAATTTGTGAGTTGACGGGTGTAAACATTCTTACTCCCAAAGATATTTCCCTCAAAGAAATTTCTAATTCACAAATAGATAGAAGCCGTGAAATCACGATAGAGTTCGATGCTAATACTCAGGGGCCTTGGCGGTTTCGCCCAACGGTATCTAGTATGAAGGTGCATCCGGGTGAGATGACCCAAGTCATGTATGAAGTGGTGAATAAGCAATCATACAAAATGGATGCGCAAGCAATTCCTAGTTATGCGCCACAGCAGGCAGCAGGTTATTTTAAAAAAATGGAATGTTTTTGCTTCAAGCAACAAACCTTGGAAGCAAACGAGGCAAGGCAAATGCCGGTGGTATTTTATATTGATCCAAGTTTGCCTAAAGATGTAAAAACGATCACTTTGTCATATACTTTTTTTGAGGTAGGTGTAAAACCGAAGACTATCGGCGAAGGCACGTAAGTATGGATACAGAAGAATCAAAGCAGGTTACTAAGCGGAAAGCTTCGTTTGCCGCGACGCTTAAAGCGGTATTTTGGTCGTTTCTGGGGATTCGAAAAAAGAGCGATTATGAAAAGGATGCGGCGCAACTCAACCCGATCCATGTCATTATCGCTGGCGTAATAGGTGCGTTAATATTCATTACGACACTGATTGTTATTGTTAAAAGTATCGTAGCAAAATAAAGAAATTTAGTTTAAAAATTGTATCGGGAGATGGAAATGAGTTCTCACAGCGCTAAAGCACCCTACTACTTTGTACCCAACCCATCACAATGGCCGGTACTTGGTGGAGCAAGTTTGTTAATCACCATGCTCGGAGCATCTGCTTGGGTGAATGGTATAACTTGGGGTGCATACCTCAACTTTGCAGGTATTTTCTTAACGTTAGTTGTTCTGTATAAATGGTTTGGGGATGCGATCGCTGAATCTGAAGCGGGCAAATACAACGCTAGAGTAGATGTGTCGTACCGCTGGAGCATGAGCTGGTTTATTTTCTCTGAAGTAATGTTTTTTGCGGCATTTTTCGGCGCTTTGTTTTACGCACGCAGCATCAGCATGCCTTGGTTGGCTGATCTGGATCATAAAGTCCTGTGGCCGGACTTTGCAGCGCAGTGGGGTAATATCGGCCCTGCAGGAACGGTTGACGCCTTTAAGACAATGGGACCTTTCCCAATCCCGACGATCAATACGGCGTTGCTATTGACCTCTGGTGTTACTTTGACCATAGCTCATCATGCATTGCGTGAAGGACATCGCGCTAAGACGGCGATATGGTTATTCGCAACAGTATTGCTGGGTGCTGTGTTTATGGGTTTTCAGGTCTATGAATATATGCATGCATATAGCGAACTGAATCTGAAATTGACATCTGGTATTTACGGATCGACATTTTTTATGTTGACTGGCTTCCATGGCTTTCACGTTACGATGGGGGCAATCATGTTGTCGGTTGTTTTATATCGTGTTTTGAAGGGTCACTTTACACCAGATCAACACTTTGCCTTTGAAGGTGCCGCCTGGTATTGGCATTTTGTCGACGTCGTTTGGCTTGGTTTGTACGTGGTTGTCTATTGGCTCTAATTTGATATTGATCCCTGAACATCGCCAGAAGTAATAGAAAAAGCCGCACTGTGTGCGGCTTTTTCCTTATAGGTGTAAAAGTGATATCAAAAAAGTTAGCGTATTCCTGTTGGCTGGATTAAACCAAAGTGATAGGCAATCAAAATCAGAATGAAAAGGGCAATAGAGAATCCAACCCGAAATCCTAATGCTTTAACGGTACGATTGCTCTTACCTTTGTCTTTCATCAGATAGACCAAAGCGGAGCCGAGGCTGAAAAAAATCAGTAAAAAGGCGATAGCTACAAGAATTTTCATACCAGCGAACCTAATCAGAAAAACTCTATTGTAATGCCTAAATCCTTTCGTTTTCGCTTGATACCACTGCTGAGTACATTAGTATTGTGCGTTCTTGGCATTGCTCTTGGACAATGGCAAACTCGGCGCGCGGCAGAAAAAGAAGCTATCGCATATGCGATTTTGCAGCGAGGGCAAATGCCTGAGCTCACATCTGTCGATCTTAACCGTGCGCCGAAAGATATCGCTTTTCGGCGAATGACGATTAGTGGACAGTTTATTCGCGATTGGCCCTTGTATTTGGATAATCGGCCTCTGCACGGGGTGGCAGGTTTTTATGTTTTGATGCCGTTCAAGATTAATGGCACTGAGCAATATGTCATGATTGCTCGCGGTTGGCAGCCAAGAAACCCCGTTGCCCGTACCCAGATGCCTGTGCTTAAGACGCCTGAAGGCAATATCAAAGTAGAGGGTGTTGTGAGGTTGAGTTTGGATAAAGTGATGCAATTGGGGTTGAACGAACCGATGCGGTCTGGCGTTATTTTACAGAACTTAGATCTTGCTGATGTATCTAAGAAAACCGGACTGAAGATGGTTGATTTTGTTTTGGACCAAACGAGTGATTCAGCAGATGGTTTGCAGCGCGATTGGCCCTTGCCATCAGCTGGTGCCGATAAGCATAAAGCCTATGCCTTTCAATGGTTTGCGCTGTCTTTAATGGCAGTTATTTTTTTTGTTGTTACAGGATTTCGTCGTGGAAAAAGTGAATAAAAGAACCTCTGCAGGTCGTTGGAAGCTATTTGCTGTATTGGCGGTTTGCGCTGCCCCTATGGTTTTTTCTTATCTGTCGTATTACGTCATTAAGCCGAGTGGACGTACCAACTATGGAACCATACTGGATCCGCGCCTCTACCCCATGCCAAAATTGGAAGGGACTTTACTCGGCGGAGAGAAAAAAGAACTCGATGCCTACAACGGCAAATGGGTCATGCTTCAGGTCGATAGCGGTACATGCCCCGAAACATGTCAAAAAAAATTGTATGATATGCGGCAATTACGTCTGACTCAGGGTAAGGAAATGGAGCGAGTCGAGCGAGTTTGGCTGCTTACAGATGAGCAGGCAGTAGATACCACATTAATACGCAAATATGACGGCATGCATATCGTAAAAGTGAATGCTGCCATATTGAAAACCTGGTTGCCCGCTGAGACGGATACGCAAGTAAGTGATCATATTTACATGATCGACCCGCTCGGCAATCTGATGATGCGATTTCCTAAGGGCGCGGACCCTCAAAAGATGAAAAAAGATATCGCGAAGTTGTTGCGTGCATCTGCGATTGGATAGGTGCTTGAAAGATGTGGATACAGCTCGCCATCACTGCTTTTCTAATTGCGCTATTGCCGCTGAGTTTAGTCTGGGCATCTAGAGATTCAAGTAAATATCGTAAGTTGATTTCGATTACTTTATTTCTGACTTTTGATCTGATCATATTTGGTGCATTTACTCGGCTTACTGATTCTGGACTAGGCTGTCCTGATTGGCCCGGATGTTATGGCGAAGCAAATCCGTTTCAATCTCATGCAGCGATCAAAGCAGCTCAAGACTTGATGCCTACAGGGCCTGTGACCTTAAAAAAAGCCTGGATAGAGATGATCCATCGTTATTTGGCGATGAGTGTTGGAGTGTTGGTCATGTCACAAATGCTCATAGCCTGGTGGCAGCGTCAGAAACTACAGCATTCTCCATGGTTGCCGACGTTCCTGTTCTTTTTCATTTGCTTGCAAGGCGCATTTGGCGCATGGACTGTAACCTTAAAACTGCAGCCAGTAATTGTCACGATTCATCTGCTTCTGGGGATGGGATTATTGGGTTTGCTGACTTGGTCATTCGCGCGCGAAATGCAGACTTTAAATGGACCAAGGCATGCTTCTACAAACCTAATTCCATTGGCGACATTAGCCTTGGTAATGCTTGGTGTGCAAATAGCCCTGGGAGGCTGGGTAAGTACTAATTACGCAGCTTTGGCGTGTCATGACTATCCTTTGTGCAATGGTGTTTTTGCTCCCGAAATGGACTTTGAACATGGATTTACCTTATGGCGACATTTAGGTCAAAAGGCAAATGGTGATTTTTTGCCTTTTTCTGCGTTGGTTGCCATTCAATGGGTGCATAGAACATTTGCCTGGCTGGTGTTTGTTTCAGTAGCTGTTACGGTATACCAGGCACGAAAAATCCCCGCGTTCGCAGATTTGGGAAATAAAATATTGATCGTTCTTTTCATACAATTGTTGACCGGCATCTCGACAGTGTATTTTTCCTGGCCGTTACTCATTGCTGTCTTGCATAATGCCGGGGCGGCTTTGCTCGTGCTATTGCTCACCATGCTAAACTACCGAGTTCGGCGCGCCGCAGTAATCTGATTGTCATGACAACTTTAAGTATATCCCCTAATCGCTTTGCTCAATATATGGCTCTGACAAAGCCTCGCGTTACGCAACTGGCGGTGTTTTGTGCAGTGATCGGTATGTTTCTGGCTACCCCGGAATTGCCAGCCTGGCGTTTGGTTGTTGCTGCTACGGTAGGAATATGGCTACTTTCAGGAGCTGCATTTGCCGTTAATTGCCTGGTTGAACGTGAGATTGACGCTCGTATGGCGCGCACTGCACGCCGTGCCAGCGCCAGCGGAGAAATTACCCCACGTCAAATTTTGTTATTTTCTGCCGTTATTGGCGGTGCGGGCATGTGGGTACTGTACAGCATGGTTAATCCGCTGACGATGTGGCTGACTTTTGCTACTTTTGTCGGATATGCAGTTATTTACACCATTATATTGAAGCCTGCGACACCGCAAAATATTGTAATAGGGGGGCTTTCAGGTGCAATGCCACCGGCTTTGGGTTGGGCCGCAATTGCCAATGACGTTCCAATGCAGGCATGGTTACTGGTATTGATTATTTTTATTTGGACTCCACCACATTTTTGGGCGCTGGCGATGTATCGGCGAGATGATTACGCAAAATCCGGACTTCCAATGCTGCCAATAACACATGGTCCTGAATTGACCCGGTTTCATATCTGGTTATATACCATTGCTTTGACTGCAACGACAATGTTGCCCTATGCCGTGCACATGAGCGGCCTGATTTATCTGGTCAGTGCCGTGATTTTAGATGCAATTTTCCTTGCTTTTGCCTGGCGTATTTATCGTCATTATGATGATATTCTTGCACGTAAAACATTTACTTTTTCCATTATCTATTTGTCTTTATTGTTCGCAGCCTTGCTGGTCGATCACTATATTAAATTATGAATCTCTCTTTTCTTCGAATGGCTTTCGTCAGTTTGGCGCTTTTATTGAGCTTGGGCGCATGCACGAATTCCGCTGAAAAATTCGTCAACACGGATTTAACTGGTCTCGACTATGCAAAGGATTTTGCGTTGACTGATCAGAATGGCAAGGCACGTACATTGGCCGACTTTAAAGGTAAGGCGGTTGTTGTTTTCTTTGGCTATACACAATGTCCTGATGTCTGTCCCACCACGATGGCAGAGATGGCATTGGTAATGAAGCAGTTGGGTGATCTGGCGAATCAGGTGCAGGTTTTGTTTGTGACTGTAGATCCGGAGCGGGATACGCAAGCCTTGCTTGCGGCCTATGTACCGAACTTTGATTCGCGATTTTTAGGTTTGTATGGTGACCGTTTGGCGACAGAAAAAACAGCAAAGGACTTCAAAATTTTCTATCAAAAGGTGCCGGGAAAGACCGCCAATTCATATACTGTCGATCACACTGCAGGAAGCTATGTTTTTGATCGGGAAGGTCGTATCCGCTTATTCTTGCGCCATGGGCAAGGTCCCGATCCGATTGCGCATGACTTAAGAATTTTATTGAAGTAATCTTGCGGTTATAAAAAAGGCACTCCGGGGAGTGCCTTTTTTATATTTACACCAGCTTAAGTAAAACTGGCCAACGTGCCCTTCATCTTTTTCAGTGCGGCACTTTCGATCTGACGAATACGCTCAGCGGAAACGCCGTATTCCGCCGCGAGTTCATGCAAAGTTGCCCCAGATCCATCATCATTCTTGAGCCAGCGCGACTCAATGATATGACGTGAACGATCATCCAGTTTTGACAGCGCTGTTTCCAAACCTTCGCTTTGCAGGCGATCGTATTGCTGCGCCTCGATGACCCGTGTTGGCTCTTCGGTTTCCGTTTTGAGGTAAGCGATAGGGGCAAATTTATCATCCTCATCATCACTCTGAGCATCCATAGCGACATCGCGACCTGATAAACGCATTTCCATTTCGATCACTTCTTCACGCTTTACGTCCAGCTTTGTAGCAAGCGCGTCGATCTGCTTGGACGACATCGAGTCCAGGCCTTCTTTGTGGCTGCGCAGATTGAAGAATAGCTTGCGCTGCGCTTTGGTCGTGGCAACTTTCACCAAACGCCAATTTTTCAGGATGTATTCGTGCATCTCTGCCTTGATCCAATGCATGGCATAGGAAACCAGACGCACACCCTGATCAGGATCGAAGCGTTTAACTGCCTTCATTAAGCCAATATTGCCTTCTTGAATTAAGTCTGCGTGCGGCAAGCCATAGCCAAGATAACCGCGAGCAATCGAAACAACCAGGCGCAGATGCGACATAACCAATTGTTGCGCTGCATTGAGGTCGTTGTTTTGGCGTAGCTGATTTGCCAAATTGATTTCTTGTTCGTGCGTCAGCATCGGCAGGCGGTTGACAGCCGAAATATACGCATCAATGTTACCAAGGCTGCCGGTAAAGCCTAGCGCTAGCGCCGTACTTTCCGAAGATGGCATGATGGTTTGTGTCGATGAATAAGTCATTTTTCCTCCTGATTTTCTATTGCTATGTCACTGCGAAAAATAAAATTTTGATTAAATCAATCACATAAGTTCTTATATTAGCACTCTATGGGATTGAGTGCTAATACTCTGTATTTATATAGATAACGTGTGAAACTGCTATCAAATAACAGGGTGCAATTTGCTTTAACTATAATAATTAGAGCGTTAATAAGGAGAAAAGTTGCAGAAATTCGTGAGAATTCATGTCCCGAGTTAATTGATGCGTGAAAGTTGTCTACGGACGGACAGAAAGGCGCCACAGAGGCCCAATCCGACACTTAGCATAATTAAGGCAAGACTAGGCAAAATACCAAGAGGCGTCAGATGAAACTCGGAGGCATACAATTTGGCAAATTCCGCTATCGATTGATTCAGCGGATGTAATGAAATCGCAACGATTGCCAAGGCCAAACTACCCGCCAGCGATCCAAGCAAAGCGCCCGTGTAATAGTAAGGTTTATGGATGAAGCTATTGGTTGCGCCCAATAGGCGCGTGATGGAGATCTCCGCCTGATGCGAAATCACTTGCAAGCGGGTGGCATTAAAGACCACGACAACGACCACGCCACTGAGCGCAACGGCTAAAAACAAAAGCGCCATCTGCAATACGTGCACCAACGCAGAAAGGCGCTTGACCCAAGCCGAGTCAACTTGCACAACGTCCACATTTGGCAATGTCTTGAGTTGCTGTACCAACCCATCTACACGGCCTGCGTCTGCGTTGGAGAGCGACAATACATAGGCATCCGGCAGGGGATTTCCACCTAATGTTGCGAGTACTTCAGCGAGGCTGGATGTTTCTTCCATTGCGGCCAAGGCTTTGTCCTTGGTGATAAAACTGACTTTTGCTGTTACGTTCGCATTTTTTAGTAATTGTTTCAGAGGGGCAGATAGTGCAGTCGCATCTTCATGTGGTGTTGATGGGTTCAGGAAGATACTGATTTCAGGTTCTATCGAGAGTTGCGCTGAAACTGGACGAATATTTTCAATGATGGTCAGGCCGGCAATCGGCAGCGCCAGAGCAATAGCGACGACAAGAACATTGAACAGGAAATTTCCCGGACTAAGCTTTAGATGGGAGAGCGCACTCTTAAATGCATACACATGCTGACGAAACCACATAGTCATCCTTCCTTATCCTGCGATCGGGGTAGATTTCCAAGAATCGGTAACCGATCCTTTGCTGAGATAAATAACTCGGCTGGCCTGATCCAAAAATTGCTCATCGTGGCTGGAAATAATGCAGGTCACTCCTGCGCTTTGGAATGCTTTCAAGGCGCTGATAACCTTATTGGCATTGTCTCGGTCGAGGAAGGCAGTGGGTTCATCGGCCAAAATGATCTGAGGCCGATTCACGATGGCACGAGCGATAGCAACGCGTTGCTGTTCGCCACCAGACAGCGTCAACGGCAAAGCCTCTGCTTTATCCGCCAGATTGACTCTTTCCAATGCGGTGCGCGCGCGCGTTTCTGCTTCAGCACTGGTAGCGCCAGCAACGATCAGTGGCAGCATTACATTGGCAAGTACATTTCTATCGGTCAGCAAGCCTTGTCCTTGCAGGATCAGGCCAAGCTTACGGCGCAGATAGGGTAGGCTCCCCACTTTAAGCTTGCTGACGTCTTGTCCATTGACGAAAACAGCCCCACTGCTCGGACGCTCAATGCCTGCGATCATCTTGAGCAAGGTAGATTTGCCAGCGCCAGAAGGGCCGGCCAAAAAAATTAACTCGCCATCGGCGATAGACAATGAGATTTCTCGCAAGGCATAGACCTCGCGTGAAAATTCTTTAGACACGTTTTTGAATTCAATCATGGTCCGCTAATTGACTAGGTGAATTGCCTTAGTTGGCGATATGACGGGGCAGGTGAAATTAATCGAACAAGGCATCAACAAACTCTTTTGCATTGAACGGTTGCAAATCCTCAATCTGTTCACCTACGCCAATAAAATAAACCGGTACCGGGCGCGTTTTGGCGATTGCCGCCAGCACCCCACCTTTTGCCGTGCCATCGAGTTTTGTGATAATCAGACCGGTGAGCCCCAGTGTTTCGTCAAAAGCTTTTACCTGGGCGAGGGCGTTTTGTCCCGTATTGCCATCGATAACAAGCAAAATTTCTTGCGGCGCACCATCCATACCTTTGGCGATCACGCGTTTAATTTTCTTTAGTTCTTCCATCAAATGCAACTGGGTCGGCAAACGTCCTGCGGTATCAACCATCACCACATTGGTTCCGCGTGCTTTGGCTGATGCAACTGCGTCAAAAGCGACCGCTGCCGGGTCACCTGATTCCTGTGCGATGACAGTGACGTTATTGCGCTCACCCCAGATCGTCAGTTGTTCGCGCGCAGCTGCACGGAAGGTGTCGCCAGCGGCAAGAATCACCGATTGTTGATGTTGCTGCAGATGTTTTGCAAGTTTGCCTATTGTGGTGGTTTTCCCCGCGCCATTCACGCCCGAAATCATCATCACCAGAGGTTGATGGCGTCCCAGCTCAAGAGGCTTCTGTAATGGCGTAAGTAAATCTAGCAACAGGGTCTTTAAAGCGGATTTCACTTGTTCGGCTTCAGTCAGTTTTTCTTCCTTGACCTTGCGTTTTAAACCATCGAGCAAAAATTGGGTCGCTTCTACGCCTGCGTCAGATACTAACAGCGCAGTTTCAAGTTCTTCATAGAGATCTTCGTCAATTCTTGCGCCAACAAATAAGCTTGTCAGGCTCGATGAGGTTTTTGATAGCCCGGCTTTCAGCCGGTTAAACCAGGAGCGTTGTTCAGGTGCTGAAGCGGCGACTGTTTGAACCTCAGGTTCAGCGGGTGGCATCACTGCCGTGAGGGGTTCTGCTGGTACAGCAGGCTCATCTTTGGGTTTTTTCTTGAAAAAGCTAAACATCGGAGGCTGTGAATGAGTTCGGTAAGGTTATGCCGTTCTTGCTTCAAATGTGCGCACAGCATCGGTGCATCGCTTAACTTTAGTGGCCGTAAGCGACAACAAAGTACACGTTTGAGTCATAAATGGACTTAGAATGCTGCATTCTAACAGACCCATGTTGGTAAATTTACCGTACCAGCTATATTCCCCTGAATGAAAGCACAAAGCAAAAAGGCCGTCGCCAGCAGCCGCCCAGCACATCAGGTGCGTCTGATCGGCGGAGTCTGGAAACGCACTCCCCTCACCGTGATTACCGCAGAAGGATTGCGGCCGACTCCTGATCGTGTCCGTGAAACTGTTTTTAACTGGCTGAATCATTTATGCGATGCCAACTGGCAGGGGCTGCGTTGCCTTGATCTGTTCGCTGGCAGCGGTGCTCTAGGGTTTGAGGCCGCCAGCCGAGGCGCTGCACATGTCACGATGGTGGAGTTTCATACGCCTGCGTTCCGGCAGTTGGAGCAGGTCAGGCAAAAACTGGGCGCAGACCAGACAGAACTCATTCGTGGCGATGCGCTGACTGTGGTATCTGGCATGGTTGCGCGACAACAACGCTTTGACCTCATTTTTCTTGATCCACCCTTTAATCAGGGTGTTTTGCAAAAAATCTTGCCATCTTGCGCGAAGCTGCTGTCGGCGCGCGGTTTGCTCTATGTCGAGGCAGAGCAGGCGCTGACACCGGACTTCATGCTGGAAGAGGCGTTTGCGGGTTGGGATGTGATTCGCGCGGACAAGGCTGGCAGCGTGTACTTTCATATATTGCAACGCAATATTTTGGCACATGAAGCGCCCGAAATTAAGGCATAATGCCCGTTCGATTTGGTGCATATCCATATTTGGTAAGTAAAAAAGGGAGCAAAGATGGTCACAGCCGTTTATCCGGGAACATTTGATCCACTGACTCGTGGTCATGAAGACTTGGTGCGTCGTGCGTCCGGCCTTTTTGATACGCTGGTGGTTGGCGTGGCCGATAGCAAGAATAAAAAGCCTTTCTTTTCCCTGGACGAACGTCTGACGATCGCCAATGAAGTGCTTGGCCATTATCCGAATGTGCGGGTGGAGAGCTTCTCCGGATTGCTCAAGGATTTTGTGCGCAAAAATGATGCACGCGTGATTGTGCGTGGTTTGCGTGCGGTTTCAGATTTCGAATATGAATTCCAGATGGCGGGGATGAACCGTTATCTATTGCCGGATGTCGAAACCTTGTTCCTGACACCTTCTGATCAATACCAATTCATCTCAGGCACCATCGTGCGTGAGATCGCCATGTTTGGCGGCGATGTCTCTAAATTCGTTTTTCCTTCAGTGGATAAATGGCTCAAGCAAAAAGTAGCTGCACTAGACGAATAAAATATGGCTTTACTGATTACAGATGACTGCATCAATTGCGATGTGTGCGAACCGGAATGTCCCAATGAAGCAATTTACATGGGGCCGGAAATCTATGAGATCGATCCGAACAAATGCACCGAATGCGTCGGCCATTACAGCGAACCGCAATGCCAGCAGGTCTGCCCGGTGAGCTGCATTCCATTCAATCCCGCCTGGCGCGAAACGCCGGAACAATTGCAGGCAAAGTACGAACGCCTGCAGCTGGAAGCGAAGAAACCCGCCTGACGCAGCTTAAGTCGGCGCGCGTTCTTCAGAATGACAAACGCGATTTCTTCCCTGTTCCTTTGCATCATACAAGGCGCGATCGGCACGCCACAACAACTCGTGCGCTGCGGTGCTGATATCGCCCTGATTATTGGCCTCGTTGAGTGTCGAGAGCCCAATTGAAATGCTGGTATCACAGGCGCCTGCCATGCTGAGCAGAAAAGTTTTGCTCGCGATACTGATGCGTATCCGTTCCGCTACCTGAAATGCCTCATGCAAATTGGCATTGACCAGAATGACGACAAATTCCTCGCCGCCAAAACGTCCCAAGGTATCGCTCAGGCGTAGTTCCGCCTTGATCCGGCTTGCCACCTCGCGCAACACATCATCGCCGCTCTGGTGCCCATATTGGTCATTGATTTTTTTGAAAAAATCGATATCCATGTACATGCAGGTGATGCTGTATTGCTGACGTCTGGCGCGGCTGATTTCTTCCAGCATGCGTTGCTCAACAAAGCGACGGTTGCTGACATTGGTCAGCGCATCGGTCAAGCCTATGTAAGTCAGGCGTTCGCTATTGATGACGTTTTCCAGGCAAATGGCGATGATCGATGCCAGATTCTCGATGAAATCTGTCGCCATGCTCGGGTTAAACCGCATCGGATCGGCACTGCCCAGATTTAAACAGCCGATCAGCTTGTTGTGCCTGATCAGCGGGATAATTGCCATGCTGCCCGGTTTTTTTGCGCAGGTAGCGAAGAAAGAGGCGTGTGCATGCTCTTTGTAGGCCCCGAGCAGAGGTTTGCTTAAGCCTCTTTCCAGTGCCCCCAGCTCTTGCACATTGGAGACAAATACCAGATGGGGAAATTCATTCAGATCCAGTTTTAAATCGATGAGCACTTCACGCAAACTGCTTTTATGATCGATCAAACTCAAGGTGACGATATCCAGATCGGATGTTTCCGGCAGGGTGGTGAAAATAGTGATGATCAGCTCGCGAAAGCTGTTTGCGCCTATCAGTTTGAGATCCAGACTTTGGTGGCGCGACATGATCTGCTGATTCTGATGCGCGCGCTCGAGGAAATCTTGCAGCTGATCACGCAGCAAGCAGTTTTCTTTAAGCAGCTCTTCATTTGTCATGCTGAGCGTCGGTCTGGTAAACGCTTTATTCATGGTGTTTTGTCCATAACAGCAGGTGCAGTAGATTGGCTATGCATGTCCGGTCAACCCTTCAGCAAATTTTTTACAACAGCAATTCAAAAGGCCAGATGCAATTCTAGCGCATCTCCGACATGCAAAAATTGTCCTGCACCCTGGCTGACGATGACATTCATGCCAAACGTCACGGCACCGTCCATCAAGGCATTCGAGCGATAGCTTTGCAGCGTATCGACAGGATTGACGCCAACCTCCGCCGTCACCTGATCCACCGCCGGCATCGGGCAACGCGGGCAAGGCTTGATAGGCTTGAGGCAGATCATCTCTTCCTTTGTTCCGCCACGGTCCGTATTCAGCGACTCGGCATAATCTTCTTCAAAAGCCTCGATGCCGTCAATCACGATATTCGGTCTAAAGCGATTCATAGGCACGGCGCTTTGCCCGTTCGCCAATAATTTCTGATTCAAATCTGCCAGCGAGGCTTCGGAGATCAACAGTAAGGGGTAGCCATCGGAAAAGCGCGTCGGCACATCCCGGCCAGCGGTCCATTTGTTATTGGCCACACGGCGGGCATCGGAGTGAAAACGCACCAGCCGGCATGCAACGCCGAGGACATCACTACACCAGCGCGCGCTACTTTCGCCCTCATCGCTAGCCTGCAAGATATCGTCCCACACCTGCACCTGTACGGTGCGCATTTGTGCAGCATCGCGCCGCTCCAAGGCCAGGGTTAATGGTGCGACGCCAGGCGCTTGCAAGACCAGCCGCCCGCCTGCTAGCGATGGCCGTATTAGCGCCATCTTAGGGTGCTCGCGCTGCGTCAGGAATTGCCCATCGCTATCGACCAGCATCCATTCCCTGTCGCAGACCGGGCCATGCGACAAACCCGCGTCAGTCACCATCGCCTCTTGCAGCGCCATGCCGGCGCAAGATTTGACCGGGTAAAGGGTGAGGGCGGTAATGGTCGGCATGACAGAAGTGGGCTTTAGTTTGCGAATATGACAAGAGCATATCTTACCGCTTTATCGTGGCTCGGTGATGACCGCATTAGTATGCGGGTGGCTGGTCCAGTCATGTTTATCTGGCGATACGATCGAAGAAATAAAAAACTAGGCAAGCCTGACACGCAATACCCATGCGCCTTTCCAGCCTATCTGGCCTGCAAGGCGCATGGGTATTGCGTGTCGGGCCTGGCATTCGTTGAGAATTTAAGCCGATGCATCCAAAGGGCTGCGCATGGTATCGCCTTTTGCCTCACTGATAATAATCGTACCCGGCTCAAAGACGATATCCGTGCGACTTTCAAGAAATTTAAAACAAATTGCCTATTTGGGCTTGCTCGGTTATCTTTGCAAAATGAAAATTAAATCACTTTAGGCGCCAAGAACTATGACGCCTTACCAAAAATATTTACTTGTGTTGCTAACGGCCATTTTTATGATGGGTGTAACCGTAATATTTTTATCGAACTGGATTTATTTTGACTTTCTTTTTTTTGGCATCGTGGTAGCTTCAGGACTAGTCGGATACGGTATTAGATGTCCGCATTGCGGTACATAAAATCTTACGGTGGCGCTGTATTAGGTATAAAAATGCCACGTAGCATTTTTAATACGACTTGCAATGGATGTGGTTGCAATTTGAATGAGCATTAAAAATCTTAACCTGTCCCTTTACTCATAAATTGCGCAAATAGATTTTTTGTTGTTTCTTCTTATTTCAATCTTCCGTTATTTGTCTTCTGCACGTTGTGCGTAGTTTCGGTTAGCATTAATCATCAAAAAAATATGACAAAGCAGACCCTCGTTCGTAATTTCAAGCTTGATGAGTGGCCCATCTACAAGGCGTTGCGGTTGCGCTCGCTTGAGGATTCGCCCATGGCTTTCGGTAGCACGCTGGATCTGGAGTCGCAGCGGCCTGACGCAGTCTGGGCTGAGCGCCTGCGCAATGCCGTCGCTTCGGGTCATGATTGTGTCCTGCTCGCTGAGATGGATGGTGCAGCGTGCGGTGTAGTCTGGGCCAAGGCTGATGCCAGCGATCCCCGCACCGTTAACTTATTCCAAATGTGGGTCGCACCGGAAGCGCGCGGCCGTGGCGTCGGTGATGCGTTGCTGCAGGCAGCTCTACAGTGGGCAAGGCAATCTGGCGCGCACCGTGTCGGGTTGGGTGTTGCGGTCGGTGATACGCCTGCCGCCAGGCTGTATCAGCGTGCCGGGTTCGCGGACTGTGGTGCCAAAGAGCCGATCCGCGCGGGCAGCGCCGCGCTGTCACAGGGCATGGTTCTGAAGCTTATGTAGACTAATTCCTGAGCCAGCAGTTAAACCTGGAATCAAATCATGCCGCCAGCACGCACTATCCATGCGGGTTTTCAGGCATGTGGCTGGAAACCCCCATGAACAGTGCGTGTCAGGGCATGCCCTGGTTGCAATTTTTTGATCATCAACAGAGGTTATGATGCGTAAAACAAAAAAAGGCTCCGGATGACGGAGCCTTTTTTGTTTGCCGAGTTCTGGCGTCTTGGTCTAATCAGACCTTAGAGCTTAGATCTTAGATCTTAGATCTTAAACATTAAACAGGAAGTTAAGGACGTCGCCGTCTTTGACTACATATTCCTTACCCTCGGCGCGCATCTTGCCCGCTTCTTTGGCGCCGGCTTCACCCTTGAACTGGATGAAGTCGTCAAAGGCGATGGTCTGGGCGCGGATGAAGCCGCGTTCAAAATCAGTGTGGATCACGCCTGCCGCTTGCGGCCCGGTGTCGCCGACGTGGATGGTCCAGGCGCGCACTTCCTTGACGCCGGCGGTGAAGTAGGTTTGCAAGCCGAGCAGTTTGTAGGCGGCGCGGATCAGGCGATCCAGGCCAGGTTCCTGCATGCCCATGTCGGCCAGAAATTCAGCCTTGTCGGCGTCTTCCAGGTCGGCGATCTCGGATTCGATAGAAGCGCAGATCGCGACGATGGGGGCGTTTTGTGATGCGGCGTAGGCGGTCAGCTGATCGAGCAAGGGATTGTCGGTGAAGCCGGTATCAGAGACATTAGCCACATACATGGCTGGCTTAGCAGTGATCAGGCAGAGTGGCTTGATCAGCAGCATCTCTTCTGCATCCAGACCCAGCGCACGTACCGGCGTGGCTTCGTTCAGCGCCGGCATGATGCGCTCTAAAATGGCGACCAGCTTGGCCGCATCTTTGTCGCCGGAACGGGCTTTCTTGTTCTCGCGGTGGATGGCTTTTTCTACCGTGCCCATGTCGGCCAGTGCCAGCTCGGTCTGGATGACTTCGATGTCGTCCAGCGGGCTGACCTTGCCTGCCACGTGAATCACATTGTCGTCTTCAAAACAGCGCACCACGTTGACGATGGCGTCGGTCTCGCGGATGTGCGCGAGGAACTGGTTGCCCAGGCCTTCGCCTTTGGAGGCACCGGCAACCAGACCGGCGATGTCGACGAACTCGACGATGGCGTTCTGGATGCGCTCAGGCTTGACGATGGCAGAGAGTTGCGCCAGGCGCGGATCGGGTACTTCCACCACGCCGACATTCGGTTCTATCGTGCAGAACGGATAGTTCTCAGCCGGGATGCCTGCTTTAGTCAGGGCGTTGAAAAGGGTAGATTTGCCGACGTTAGGCAGGCCGACGATGCCGCATTGGAGACTCATGGTGATCTTTGCTTAAATGGTTTGAAATGAGTAGGAAACTGAGATGAACAAGCTCTAAGTACCTTGATTAGCCCGCTATTTTACCGGAATCAGCAGCGAAATTGATCCTACTTGCTGAAAGGCGCTGTAAAAATACCACCAGCAGCAAGGCGGCGACCGTCAAGCCGAGGACCAGGCCGATCCAGAATCCGGCCGCTTCCATGGGTTGTTGCGGTAGCCAGCTCATCGAGTCGGGCACCATGCCCAGGCCCAATGCGCAGCCGACCGGCAAGGCAACGCCATAAAATGCCATCAGATGAATCAGCATCGGCGTGCGGGTGACCTTGTAGCCGCGTATGGCGCATGAGGCCGCGACCTGGGTGGCGTCGGACAATTGAAAAATGGCGGCAAACAGCAACAAGGTCGCCGTCATCTCCTGCACCGCCTGGTCGGAAGTGTAAGCGGCCGCAATCTGATGCCGGAACAGCGCAATGAATGCCGCCGACAGCACCGCGAAAGCCAGCGACAGGCCTACCCCCACCCACGATACAAAACGCGCTTTGACAAAGTCACCTTCGCCCAGGGTTTGCCCGACCCGGGTGGTCAGGGCAATGCCCAGGCTTAATGGCACCATGAATACCAGCGACGAAAAATTCAGTGCGATCTGATTGGCAGAGATAGGCACGTTGCCAAAACGCGCCACCAGTAAACCGACCGCGCAGAAGGCCGACACTTCGGCAAAGTAAGTCACGCCGATAGGTAGGCCGATGCGCAGCATCTTGCGTATTTCGGGCCAGTGTGGTGCTTCACGGTGCGTGAAGGGGAAAGTCTGGTGGTAGGCCGGTGCGCGGTGTATCCACCATGCCATGGCGCCCAGCATCAGCCATAAACCCAGGCCAGTCGCTACCGCGCAACCGGTCGCGCCGAGCTGAGGGAAGCCCCAGTGGCCATAAATCAGCAACCAGTTGACGATAATGTTAAACACCAGGCCACCCAGCGCAATCACCATGATGGGCTTGGTCTGATTCAGGCTGGTGGTGTAACTGTAGAGCGCGCGGTACATCGCAAAGGCGGGCATGCCGATGCTGATTACATGGACGAATTGCGCGGCCTTGGCATGCACGCCGGCTTCCAGCTGCAGATAGTCAAATACCAGCGTGGAGAGATTGAGCGTCAGGCAGGCCAGCAAGCCAACCCCAAACGCCATCCACATCGATTGCCGCATGATGTGCGGGATGCGCTCAAACGCGCTGGCGCCGACTTCATGCGCGACCACTGCATTGATGGCAATCATGATGCCCATCACTGTCACCAGCACGATGGCCCACAGTGAAGTGCCCAGTGCGACAGCGGCCAGATCTTCGGCGCTGAGGTGGCCCGTCATGGCGACGTCCGCCACCGACATGCCGACGGTAGCCAGTTGCCCGATCAGTACGGGCCAGGCCAGTTGCCAGAGCGCGGCAGCTTCAGTGCTGATTTTGGTTTTCATTTGCGTATTAGTGCATTAGTGCTTTTTTTATCGTCTGGCATCTTAACCGATGGCGTGATGTTGCGGATCAATTGATGTTCGCTGGAAAAATAATTAACCGTTTTTTGGTACCGGGAAGCGAAATGGAACCTGCTTGACAAAGCCCAAAAGTGATCCTATAGTGATATCACTTTGATTTCACATGATCAAGCCAAAGAATCAATTCACAGGAGATGAAATGAACGCAGCGAATAAACAAAGCCCTGTCAGAAAGCTGATACAAGAGCGTATACGCACCTCGATGGACGGTTATCTGATGATAGCGATAGGCGTGGCCCTGATCATCGGCGGCATCTACTTGCTGGTCACGCTGTTTGCCGCGAGCATTGGTGAAGCGCCATTTACCGCCGTACTGCTGCGGGTGGGGATGATGGTACTCGGTGTTTTTACGTTATCCGGTTTGTATATGCTACAACCGAACGAAGCGGCTTTGCTGTCGTTATTCGGCCAATACAAGGGCACCGACCGCAGCGAAGGCCTGCGCTGGGCTAACCCCTTCTTCAGCAAGCGCAAACTCAGCCTGCGCGCCCGCACCCTGAACACGCCACCGCTGAAAGTCAATGACAAGCGCGGCAATCCGGTCGAGATCGGTGCCGCCATCGTCTGGCGCGTGGAAGAAACCGCGCTGGCGATCTATAACGTCGATGATTTCGAGCGTTTCGTCAACGTTCAGGCCGAAGCGGCGCTGCGTCATCTGGCATCGCAATATGCCTACGACGATGGTGAAGACCTGCACGAAGGCGAGACCACGCTGCGCGCCGGGATGGACGTAGTGGCGAACGCCATGCGGGTGGAATTACATAGCCGATTTGCCGCCGCCGGTATTGATGTGGAAGACGCCAAGCTGACCCATCTCGCGTATGCACAAGAAATCGCCCAGGTCATGTTGCGCCGCCAGCAGGCCGAAGCGATCATCAGCGCGCGTAAAAAAATCGTGCACGGTGCGGTCACGATGGTGGAGGAAGCCCTGCAAGGTTTATCCGAGCGCAACATCGTGCATCTCGATGATGAGCGCAAGGCGGCCATGGTCAGCAATCTGCTGGTGGTCTTGTGCTCCGACAAGGAGACGCAGCCCATCATCAATACCGGTACGCTTTACAATTGATGCCTTTCTATCTTTTACGATTACAGAGCAATGGCTAGCCCGGGTAAAAAATCCTTCCCCCTGCGTATCGATCCCGTCCTGTGGGCCGAGATAGAGCGCATGGCGGCGCAGGAACTGCGCAGCGCCAATGCGCAAGTCGAATATCTGCTGCGCCAGGCCTTGCAGCAGCGCGGCCGCAAGCTGCCGGAGGCGGCTGATCCTGACAGTAAAGAATAAGCTGTCATTTGGGCTAAAATGAATCATACAGTTATGTTGCAGTTGACCAAACCAAATGCGGGTGCCTCAATTTTGTTAAATATTCAAGGATAGATTGATGACTTCTCTAACTCTGCAACTACTAATTACGTCGTCCGTCCTGGCACTTGTCGCTCTGCCACTTATTTTCAAGTGGGTTCCCCCGAACCGAATCTACGGGTTTCGGACAGCTCGCACGCTAGCTGACACCGGCATCTGGTACCGTGCTAATCAATTCTGTGGTTGGGCAATTCTCTTGGCTTCTGCTGTGAGCATTGTGCTCCTCGCAGCACTTCCATTTCCGTGGACCTCCTCTACACTTAACGAAGGTTTGGCGCCAGTTTTAGTTCTTGTTGTACCAATTCTGGTTGCTGTGACGTCATCCTATTTCTATCTTGGTCGTGTCACCTAATTTCAACGAGGTAGTTGCAGGCAGCATCGATTAGGTCTGCGTGAAACCTAAAAACACGCCATGCCAGCACGCACTATTCATGCGCCTGCTGGCACGATGTGCCCGCAAACCCGCATGGACATTGCGTGTCAGGCCATGTGCCTGTTAGAAATTTAAAGGGATGACCTGCGCATCGCCGAGCTTGAGGCTACGCTCGCCACCAAAACGCCTATTCATACGGGCAAAGGCGCTCTCAGATTCACCCGCATCTTGCTGGCGGAATCAACGCAGGCGCAAACGATACAAATCTAAGATTTTGTCGGTAACAGATATGCGCGAATTCAGCCCGGGCTGAAGAATAAACACATTTAACTCAAGGGCAGAAAAATGCTGAAGCAGCTGCCCAGGCCGGGCGTGCTTTTCACTTCTATTTTTCCGCCTTGCTGCTTGATGCTGTTGTAGGCCACGGCCAGCCCCATGCCGGTGCCGCTGCCTACCGCTTTGGTGGTGAAAAAGGGATCAAAGATATGCGCCAGATGTTCCGTCTTGATACCGCTGCCGGTATCGCTGATGTCGCAGCGTACGCTCTGCTCTTGTTGTGCGATCCTGATGCTGATTTGCCCCGCGCCTGAGATGGCTTGCCCGGCATTGCTGAAGAGCGCCAGAAATACTTGCGCCAGTTCGCCGGCGCTGCACTGTATCAGCGGGATCTCTGCGTAGTCTTTGTGTATGCTGATCTGCTGGCCAAACCCGTGGACGGCGATGGCCAGCGCACGGTCAGCGACCTCTCGCAGGTCGGCTGCCGCTGTCTGATTGGGCTGGTCAAAAGCAAATACCTTGAGCTGTCCGACGATCTCCTTGACGCGCGTTAAGCCATGGCGGATTTCCTTGAGCAGCGCGGGCGCATCTTCGCGGATCAGCGCCAGTTCCACCTGGTCTTTATTGCTTTGCATGAGCTGGCGAGATTGCTCGGGATAATGCGTTTCCAATTGTTCATAATGCGCGACCAGGCTGAGTAAATCGTTCAGGTAGCCTTCCAGCGCATTTTCGCCAGAGATGACAAAACCGATAGGGTTGTTGATCTCATGCGCGATACCCGCGGCCAGATGGCCGACCGTGGCCATTTTTTCCGCTTGCAACAGCGCCAGTTGGGTTTGCTTCAGGTCTTCGTATGCGAGGCTGAGCTCCTGATGCTGCTTTTCCAGTTTTTGTTCGTAGATTTTTTCTTTGGTAATGTCTTCATATAGGCTGACAAAGCCGATAGGTTGGCCCGCCTGGTCGTACATCACGCGACCGATGATTTGAAGAATACGACCGTCGCCGCGGGTACGGGTAAATTGGTGCGGTTCAAATTTGGCCGAGAGTGCCATCCTGCTTTGCACCTGTTCGTCGGCATCGCCAGGACCATAGTCGCCGCGTTGCGCGTTGTAGCGAAACAAGGCTTCCATGCTCATGCCGGGGATGATCAGGTTTTCGGGGAAATCGAGGAGTTCGATAAATGCGGTATTGCAGTAGCGCAGCTGTAAATGCGTGTCGACGATGCTCATGCCGATAGGCAGAAAATCGAGAGAGGTTAAAAACTCGTCCACCTCCAGATGTTGAAATCGCTTGGTCGTATCCATTGATCGCTCCGCTGCCCAGGTGTGTGATCATAGACCTGGATTGGACAAAAATTGCGCAGGGTAAACAAATTTATATGTCGGCAACAACACATGCCAGCACGCAATCGTCGCTGCGCTTTTGCCGTAGGCATTAAACCCAGATTTTCCATTAGGCGCACCTGCGGTGCTATTGGCGTGCTGACGGCGCATTTTCGGCTACTTTTGCGGCTCTTCGTTGCCAATAGCTAGCTATTGGCGCCTCATTCGCATCAAAACTATCTCGAAAAGTGCATCCGTCATCAGCGCAAATCCTAATGGAAAATCTGGGTTAATTGTTTTTAAAAAGGCACCATGCCAGCACGCACTATTCATGCGCCTACTGGCACGATGTGCCCGCAAACCCGCATGAACATAGCGTGTCAGGCCACGTGCCTGCTAGAAATTTAAAGGGATGACCTGCGACAGATCCGGTTTGGCGACAAATGCCGCAAAGGCATCGCGCATGCGTTCGCTGTCGGCCATGGCGATTTTCCAGTTTCTGATGCGTTCATCATGATTGACGCCGTAGTAGAAAAAATCCTTGCGGTCGGGTAGCTTGGCGCGCGGCAGCGTGCGCACAAACGCAGGTGACGGCGAAATCATGATGACGTTATCGACCCAGTGAGCGTGCTTGCCCCTACCGGCGCGGCGCCACGGCAACGCCTTGTCCAGCCAGCCTGGGATGATGTGATCGGTGAAGTGCGGGTATAGCACCAGATTGCCTTGTGTGCTGTCGTTCAGACGGGAGTAGGGGAAGGCCAGGTGGTAGTCGATGATGCCACCGTCCCAGTACGTTCCGTCGGGCGCACCGGCGATGTGCCGTACCGGTTGCATGATCAGCGGCAGCGTGCCCGATGCCAGCAGGGCGGGCAGCAGATTGTCAGTGGTCAGGGTAGCGAAATGCGTCTTGAAATCATCGAATTTATCTTTCATCCACAGCAGAGAGTCGCGCCTGTCGCCTATCACCACTCGGTCGATGTGGCGTGCCAGATAGTCGCGTGAGGCGATGTTGGCGAGCGCCGCTGCCGTGAATCCCAGTTTGCTGGCCAGCGCGCTCTGCGGCGTATGCAGCAGGCCGCGCCCATGTACTGCCAGCACGTGCAGACGGTGTTGTGGCTGGTTGACGATCTCGTGTTCGTGCCCGGCGATAAAATGTTGCAGCAGGCCGTGGATTTCTTCGGTGACGCGCGCCGGACTGGGTTTGGCCGGATAGCGCTGGCCGCAATACAAATCGCCCAGTCGTTGGAACGCCGCCACCGGGTCGGCATGGCTGGCCGCCGCCATGCGCCAGGCACCTATCGAGGCACCGATCAGGCTGCGCTCACGCGGTGCCTTCGGTAGCCATTCGCCAAAGATCCATTGATCCAGCGCTTGCAAAATCAAGCCCTTGGGGCCGCCCGCCGCTGCCGGAATGACGGCGATATCCCTGGCCTGCAAACCATGTTCGCGAATATGCGCCAGCGCAATTTTCCCCGCATGTATTTGTAGTGGCGAACTCATTTTGACGCGTTGCCGTTGGCATTAGTATGTAAGCGCAGCATCGCCTCGTTGAAATTCCCCTCCACCATCAGCGGGATGATATCCAGGCTGTAGGCAATGGCTTCATCGATCAAAGGCTGCTCTTCCTTGCGCGGCCGGTGCAGGACAAAATCAGCCACACCCTGATTCAGGTTCAGGCTGCGTGGATGGCCTATGCCTATGCGCAGGCGCCAGTAATCCTGCGTACCGAGTGCCGCCGTGATGTCTTTCAGGCCGTTATGGCCGCCGGACGAGCCGCCTTTTTTCAGCTTGGCAACGCCCGGCAGCAGATCGAGTTCGTCGTGCACCACCAGGATTTGATCCGGCGTGATTTTGTAAAAGCGGCAGAGCGCGCCGACTGACTGGCCAGAACGATTCATGAAGGTTTGCGGTTGCAGCAGCCAGACGTCTTCCGCCGCGATTTTTACTTTGGCGAGCAGTGCGTTGAAATTTTTGTCGCGCTGCAAGCCGTTTTTAGCGAGCTGATCGACTAGCCAGAAGCCGGCGTTGTGGCGGGTTTGTTCGTATTCTGGGCCTGGATTGCCTAGGCCTATTATTAGTCGGATGGACATGGGGCTCGTTATTTATTTGGTCTATTACGTTATTTTTCGATTACTGGCCGGTGGTAGACCGGCTGCTACTTACTTTTCTTGCTTCGCCAAGAAAATGTAAGAAAAGAAAGGGGGCCGCCGAGGTGCGACCGCACTTCGCTGCCCTTCGGGTTCCCGTCTGTGCAGAGCAAAAAACGGGAAGTGTCCACAACTCGCCTTCGGCTCAGACAAGGACACTTCTTGTTCCGTTTTCTGCCCCGCACAAACGGCAGCTCAGAAGCGGAATTCTTAATTCAAAAGCAGAGGCAACATCAACATCAACATCAACATCAACATCAACTTCAAAACAACCGTAAATCGTAGGGTGGGTTAGGCGCAGCCGTAACCCACCGCTCACCGTTCGATTTCACTGAAATTTAAAACCTATTAAAAACCTATTGCGCACTATCCATGCGCCTTTCAAGCCTAAATGCTGCCACAAGCCGCATGGATATTGCGTATTTATTTTAACTACTTCTTATGCTTTAACAAAGGCGCGAGGTATTTCCCCGTCACACTTTCCGGATTGGCTGCCACTTCTTCCGGCGTACCGCTCGCCAGAATCAAGCCACCGCCAGCGCCGCCTTCCGGTCCCAGATCGACTATCCAGTCGGCGGTTTTAATGACGTCCAGATTGTGTTCGATGATGACGACAGTGTTGCCCTGATCGCGCAATCTGTGGATGACTTTAAGTAATAAATCGATGTCGTGGAAATGCAGACCGGTGGTCGGCTCATCCAGAATGTACAGTGTACGGCCGGTGTCGCGTTTCGATAATTCCAGCGAGAGTTTTACCCTTTGCGCTTCGCCGCCCGATAGCGTGGTGGCGCTTTGGCCGAGGCGGATGTAGCCAAGGCCCACGTCCAATAGCGTATGCAACTTTCGTGCGATCAGCGGCACTGGTTTGAAGAATTCATAAGCGTCTTCCACCGTCATGCCCAGCACTTCGGTGATGTTCTTGCCCTTGTATTGCACTTCCAGGGTTTCGCGGTTGTAGCGCTTGCCGTGGCAGGTGTCGCAGGGTACATACACGTCCGGCAGGAAGTGCATCTCGACCTTGATCACGCCATCACCCTGACAGGCTTCGCAGCGGCCGCCCTTGACGTTGAACGAAAAGCGTCCGGCGCTATAGCCGCGTTCCTTGGCGACTGGCACCGTCGAAAATAAATCGCGGATTGGCGTGAACAAGCCGGTGTAAGTGGCAGGGTTAGAGCGCGGCGTGCGGCCGATTGGTGCCTGATCTACCGCGATGACTTTGTCGAAATGTTCCAGACCGCTGATGCTTTCAAACGCTGCAGGTTCGGCTTGTGACCCGTACAGATGGCGCGAGGCAGCAAGGTAGAGCGTGTCGTTGACCAGCGTGGATTTGCCTGAGCCGGAGACGCCTGTCACGCAGGTCAGTAAGCCTACCGGCAGCTTCATCGTGACTTTTTTCAGGTTGTTGCCGCTGGCACCGCTGATGACGAATTGTTTCTCGTTATTGAACGGCGTGCGCTGCTTTGGCACGGCGATACTGAGTTCGCCCGACAGGTATTTTGCCGTCAGCGAGCGCTCGCTTTTCATGATGTCGTCTATCGTACCTTGCGCGATGACTTCGCCACCATGCACGCCGGCACCGATGCCCATGTCCACTACAAAATCGGCGCAGCGTATCGCATCTTCATCGTGCTCGACCACCAGGACGCTGTTGCCAATGTCGCGCAAGTGGCGCAGGGTTTCGATGAGCCTGTCATTGTCGCGCTGATGCAGGCCGATCGACGGTTCATCAAGTACATACATCACGCCGGTCAGGCCGGAGCCAATTTGCGAGGCCAGGCGTATCCGTTGCGCTTCGCCGCCCGAAAGCGTATCGGCGCTGCGGTCCAGCGAGAGATAATCGAGGCCGACGTTATTTAAAAACGTCAGGCGCGAGCTGATTTCCTTGATGATGCGGTCCGCGATATCGCGCTTGGCACCGACCAGTTTGAGCTGTTCAAAAAAGCTCAGGGTTTGCCTTAAGGGCAGGGCGCTGATTTCATAAATTGGCTTCTCTTGTGCTCCAGTGCCGACCTTGACGTAACGCGCCTCTATGCGCAGGCGCGCACCGTGGCAGGACGGACATTGTTTTTCGTTGATGAACTTGGCCAGCTCTTCTTTGACTGCCATCGAATCGGTCTCGCGATAGCGTCTTTGCAGGTTCACGATCACGCCTTCAAAGGTATGTTCCTTGATGACGGTGCGACCTTTTTCATTGATGTAAGTGAATGGGATCTGTTGCTTGCCCGAGCCGTACAAGATCACTTTTTGCGCGTCTTCCGTCAGCTGCTCAAACGGCGTATCGATATCAAATTCATAGAAGGCCGCCAGGTTAGACAGCATCTGGAAATAGAACTGATTGCGTCTATCCCAGCCCTTCACTGCGCCGCTCGCCAGCGAGAGATTTGGGAAGGCGACGATGCGCTTAGGATCAAAAAATTCTATGTGACCCAGGCCATCGCATTCGGGGCAGGCGCCCATAGGATTATTGAACGAGAACAGGCGCGGCTCCAGTTCCTGCAGGCTGTAACCGCAAGTCGGGCAGGCGAATTTATTCGAGAACAGTTGCTCGTGGCCGCTATCCATATCGACGATCAGGGCGCGTCCGTTGGCAATGCGCAATGAGGTCTCAAACGATTCTGCCAGGCGTTGCTTGATTTCTTCTTTTACTTTGACGCGGTCGATCACCACGTCAATGGTGTGCTTCTCAGTCTTCTTGAGTTTCGGTAGATCATCAACTTCAACGATCTTGGCAGGATGGGTGCCACTCTGCACGCGAAAGCGCACAAAACCCTGCGCCTGCATTTGCTCGAACAGATCGACGTGCTCACCCTTGCGGTTGCTCACCACAGGCGCGAGGATCATCAGCTTGGTGTCTTCCGGCATCGCTAATACGGTATCGACCATTTGCGAGACTGATTGCGCTGCCAATGGATTCTCGGGATGATCGGGGCAATACGGCGTGCCGACGCGCGCGTATAGCAGGCGCAGGTAATCGTGGATCTCGGTGACGGTGCCGACCGTGGAGCGCGGATTGTGCGAGGTGGCTTTTTGCTCGATTGAGATGGCCGGTGACAGGCCTTCGATCAGATCGACGTCGGGTTTTTCCATCAGCTGCAAAAACTGACGCGCATAGGCAGACAGCGATTCAACATAGCGGCGCTGGCCCTCGGCATACAAGGTATCAAACGCCAGCGAAGACTTGCCCGAGCCGGACAGACCCGTGATGACCACCAGCTTATTACGCGGCAAATCGAGATTGATGTTCTTCAGATTGTGCGTGCGCGCGCCGCGTATGCGGATTTCGTCTTTTTTTACCAAAGGCAGGTCATGGGTGCCGAAGTCGATTTCAGCAGGTTTGGCCTTTTTGGAGGATTTGGCTTTGGTTTGTGTCATGTGATTTTTCCGCAAGGTATGGCATGTTGCTATTCGTAAAGCGTCCCCTATTTATGATTTCGGGGCAAGCAACCTGCTACTATAACGGGTTTTTGAAATTTGACGCGGGCGACCTGCCTGCTTTGTTTCCTGATCCGGTTTTTGTCTTACTATGATTGCAACATCGACCCCTAAACCATTGAGCGAAGATGAATCCGCCGGCTCTGCGGGCATGAGTCGCAAGGAAATTCTTGCCAGCACCTCATTGGCATCGATTTTCGCCCTCCGCATGCTGGGCTTGTTCCTGATTTTGCCGATTTTTGCGCTGCACGCAAAAACACTGCCAGACGGCGGCAACATGACGCTGGTCGGTCTGGCCATGGGCATTTACGGTCTGAGCCAGGCTTGCTTCCAAATCCCCTTCGGTATCGCTTCGGATAAATTCGGCCGCAAACGCATCATCGTGATCGGCCTGATCCTGTTTGCCTTGGGCGCGCTGATCGCTGCAGCATCGACTACGGTGATGGGTATCATGCTGGGGCGTGCGGTGCAGGGCGCAGGAGCAATCTCGGCCGCAGTGACGGCGCTGATTGCCGATTCCACCAGGGAAGAGCACAGAACCAAGGCGATGGCCATGGTTGGCGGCTCTATCGGCATTACCTTCGCCCTGTCGCTGGTAGCGGCGCCCAAGCTGTATCAGGGCATAGGCATGAATGGCATCTTCATGCTGACTGCCATTCTCGCAGTCGCGGCCATTGCTGTCGTTGTCTGGGTGACACCTGCGTCACCAAAGATGTTGCAAGAAGAGAAAATACCTTTGAGTGTGGTGTTGAGAAATCCAGAATTAATGCGCCTTAATCTAGGCGTGTTCGTGCTGCACTTGAGCCAGGTGGCGATGTTTGTCGTGGTGCCGTCGGCGCTGGTGCAATACGCCCACATCCCGCTACCCGATCACTGGAAAGTCTACCTGCCTGTCGTGGTCGGCTCCTTCATCGCCATGTTGCCGGCGATTTTCATCGGCGAAAAACAAGGCAAGATGAAACAGGTGTTTATCTTTGCCATCGCTTTGCTATTGCTGGTGCAACTGGGATTTTGGCAATATCTGGATCAGTCGGCGATGCTGATCGGCTTGCTGTTCGCTTTTTTCCTGGCATTTAATATTCTTGAAGCGAGTCAGCCATCTTTGGTGTCGCGTCTGGCACCGCCTGCCGCCAAAGGCGCGGCTCTGGGCGTGTATAACACTTTGCAGGCCTTGGGCCTGGCTTGCGGCGGCTTGCTGGGCGGCTGGCTCAATCAGCACGCTGGCGCAGCGGTAGTCTTCATTGTGACCGCCGCATTGACGCTCTTCTGGCTTATAATCGCTAGCAAAATGCCTGAGCTGCCGCGCCGCGCTAAAACAGTAGCCGCAGCTCAGGTCTAAACGATCAGTTTTGAACTATTGACACACAGAAATTTAGGAGAAATGCATGGCATCACTCAATAAAGTCCAGATCATCGGCAATCTCGGACGTGATCCGGAAACCCGCTACATGCCTAGCGGCGACGCCATGACCAGCATTACCGTGGCTACCACCGAGAACTGGAAAGATAAAAACACCGGTGAAAAGAAAGAGCAGACAGAATGGCACCGCATCACTTTCTTCGGCAAGTTGGCAGAAATCGCCGGCCAGTACCTGAAAAAAGGTTCGCAAGTTTATGTAGAAGGCAGCCTGCGCACGCGCAAGTACACTGATAAAGACGGCGTAGAAAAATACGCCACCGACATCAAGGCAGACACCATGCAGATGCTCGGCAGCCGTCAAGGCATGGGTGGCGGTGCACCGATGGACGATGAGTCCTACGGTGGCGGCGCACCATCAGCGCCACGTCAAAGCGCAGCACCGGCACCGCGCCAGGCACCAGCTTCACGCCCTGCACCGAACTTCTCCGATATGGATGACGATATTCCGTTCTAAATAGTACGTTTTTGGATTTTGTAGAAAGCAAGTAAAAAAGCCCGCGAATGCGGGCTTTTTTTGTTGAAAACTATTGTTAAATTCATGCTTTAGGATAAGCGGGAATAGCGCGATTGGTTTGGATATCGGATCAGAGCATCGATATGCTTGGCTTGGGGATGCAGGTCGCAATGAAAAAAGCGCTGCATGGGCTCTCCCATGCAGCGCTCAATCAGTGGTTTTCTATTTTTTACTTGATATTACGGCGACGGCTTGCGCCAAACGCAAGCAGGCTGATCATGACCAAAGCCAATGTGGCTGGCTCAGGAACATCATTTGGATTTGGCGGAGCAACTTCGTTGATGTAGAAGCTGTCCATGCCGAAACAATCCACGCCGGAATTTTGTGTAAACCAGAATGCTTTGACACTGTCGAACTGCGAACCCAGAAATATCTGGCTGGCTGGAAAGCCCCAATCTTCAGGAGGCAACAGCTGCGAGTAATCGTCAGCCACGCCATCTGAAGAAGCGTGGATGTATGCTTTCTCTGTACCGTCAGCACGACCACCACCTGTGTTGGTGTTTGATGTCAGAATAAAATAATTAAGGTCGAATGCTGAACCGTCAATCTTCGTGACAAGAATTTTGGTCATATTGCCGCAGCAACCATTTTGCCAGTGACCGTGAATCACGTTGTTGCCAACACCGTAGTAATCACCGAAGGACGCGCCACCACCGATTGCCTCAATGCGAAAGCCATTTTCTTCGTAGACGTTACCGCCACCTGAAACAGTGCCACCGGTAAAGGTGATGATCGTCGCTTGTGCAACTGGTGCCATCGCGATACCGAACAACAGGCCTACTGTAGTTAGAAACTTGTTAATTTTCATTGTATTACTCCAAGGTCATGAAATCTCTTTGCCGATTCGACAAAGCTTCGTGAACGTGAAATAGCAAATTTTGTGCCAGTGTAAATTTTATGAAGATTTCGATAAAAAATTCCAATAAATCAATGACTTAAATTAATTGGCATCACGGTTTGCAGTAGTATCTACTTACCATGTGTAAAGTTTATCGACAATATTTGGAGGTTCGCTTGCTTGCGTATTTTCGCAGTCACTTTGAGGAATTCGGTTTGCTTACCGCACGCCAGACTGAATTACCGATGCCAGCAGTTTGCCGTAATAGGCGATCTTATCTGGTGTGACATAGGCATAGCCGACCAGCAGGCCGCGCCTTACCGGTGGTGCCAGATAGTAGGTGGACAGCGCCTTGACTGCCATGCCCGATTCTGCCGCCAGTTTTTCCAGCGCTACGTCATCGACATGCTCGGGTAATTCCACCACCAGATGCAGACCGGATTCTTCGCTGGAGATGGTCACGCGCTGGCTCAGTTGCGGGCCGAATTGATTTACCAATGTCTTGCGCAAGAGCTCGCGTCTGCTGCCGTAAATTTGGCGGATTTTTCTGATGTGCGTAGTGAAGTGGCCTAGTGAAATAAAATCCGCCAGCGCCGCCTGTACCATCAGCTGGCCGGGGCGCTGCAAGTCGTACAGCGCGATCTTGAAGGATTCGGATAAGGCCGGTGGTACCACCATATAGCCTACCTTGATGCCCGGATACAGCACCTTGGAAAACGTGCCCATATAGACCACGCGGTCGCCGGTATCCAGGCCTTGCAGCGCTGCCAGCGGCCGGCCGGTATAGCGGAATTCGCTGTCGTAGTCATCTTCCAGTATCCAGGCATTTTTGCGCACGGCGACGTCGAGCAGCTCGCGCCTGCGCGCCAGGCTCATCACGGCACCAGTTGGATATTGGTGCGATGGCGTGACATAAATCAGTCTAGGATTGGTGGCTAGGTCTGCCGCTTCCAGCGCCATGCCGTCGGCGTCTACCGTGATCGGGTGCAGCACCAGATCGCAGGCTTCGAACACGCGCCGTGCGCCCCAGTAGCAGGGGTCTTCTACCCAGGCGGTATCGCCGACATCGGCCAATAGCTGGGCGCACAGATCCAGCGATTGTTGGGTGCCGGAGGTAATCATGATCTGCTCTACCGATACCTTGACCGAGCGCGAGATGCGCAGATATTCGGCGATGGCCTGACGCAAAGGCAGATGCCCGCCGGAATCGCCATAGTCAAGCAACTCGGAGCGTGCCTCGCGCCAGACGCGGTTTTGCAGGCGCTGCCATAGCTTGAATGGGAAGCTGCTGAAATCGGCATCGCCTGGTACAAATGGCTGAATCTCGAAGCGCGGGCCAGCCGCGAATTCGGTAATTTGCATGCCGCGTTTGGATAGGGGTGGTGCATTTATTGTAGCGCTGGTTGCTGCTCGTACTGTCGTTTTTGCCCCAACCGGGGTCAGGGTTTGAATATCGGCGACGTAGGTGCCGCTGCCTAGCGTGCTGGTGACATAGCCTTCTGCGGCCAATTGCTCGAAAGCGGCAATGACAGTGTTGCGCGCAACAGACAGGTCGCGCGCCAGGTCGCGGCTGGAAGGCAACTTGTTACCCGCACCTAACAGGTGTTGGTGAATAGCCGCTTTCGCAGCTTCATACAGGCGGCGCTGCTGCGGCAGGCCGGGATGGAAATCGGTTTGCGCCAGCGTATTTGCAAGTAAATCAGAAGCGGGTGACATAGATTAATAAGTGGTTCTATTTAAATTAATGAAGTGGCACTCGCAATAATACCAAATTCAAATTAAGCTGTATTTAGTTTTTGATCCCCAAGAAAAAAGAAAACTTACACTAGGTTAATTGGTGCATCGCAGAATATTTAATACTTTTCAAGTGGATCTAGTTATATTAATATTTAGTTTGATTTTTTGTTCCAATGCCTCATTAATGCTGATTTTTTAATACATCACTTATGCATAGTCCCATCGTTATTGTTCCCGCCTGTACAGCTCAAATTGGCGCGCATCCTTATCATGTGGCGCAAATGAAATATGTTGATGCTGTGCTGCGCGGCGCGACTTGCCTGCCGCTGGTGCTGCCTGCATTTGGCAGCGAGACCGATTTTGATGCGGTGCTGGCTGTGGCGGATGGTGTGATGCTGACGGGCTCGCCATCGAATGTGCATCCTGGTCATTACGCACAAGAAGTGCATAACCCGGCATTGCCGCAAGATGCCGCGCGTGACGCCACCACCTTGCCCCTGATCCGCGCCGCACTCAAACGCGGCATTCCCTTGATTGCAGTATGCCGTGGTTTTCAGGAAGTCAACGTTGCGCTTGGCGGCAGTTTGCATCAGGCGGTGCAAGAGGTTGAAGGCATGCAGGATCACCGTGAGATTAAGTCACTTTCATTGGATGAGCAGTACGCACCGGTGCACAGTATTACGCTGGAGTCATCCGGCCGTCTGGCGGCGATTCTTGGCGGTATCAGGCAGATCATGGTGAACTCTCTTCATGGTCAGGGCGTGGCGCAACTGGCGCCGGGCTTGCGGGTTGAGGCGCGCGCCGATGACGGCCTGGTTGAAGCTTTCAGTTTTGGTGAGGCTGGCTCTTTTGCGCTGGCAGTGCAGTGGCATCCGGAATGGCGCATGGCCGAGAATCCGGATTCAGTCAAATTGTTCCACGCGTTTGGTCAAGCCTGTCGCGACTATCAGGCAAAGCGGGGGAAACTGGGATGAGAACTTATGAGCGATGGGCACGCCGGGTTCCGTAGTGACCACCACCAACAGCACAACCCCAGAGCGCTTGCGGTAATTTCAGACGCGACGCAACGATCAAGACAATAGAGAGAACAAGATGGCAATCCGCGAAAATTTTACCTACACCGATATGGATCTGTGGCTGAATGAAAAAAGAGTCACTGAAATTGAATGTCTGGTACCAGATTTAACCGGCGTGGCACGCGGCAAGATTCTGCCACGCGGCAAGTTCACGCAAGAGCGCGGCATGCGCATACCTGAAGCGGTATTGGGCATGACCGTGACAGGCAATTATCCTACCGACGATGATGCCTACGACAGGGCCATTTCATCGACTGACAGGGACATGATCCTAAAGGCCGACCCGACCACCATCACGATGGTGCCATGGGCGACAGACCCTACCGCGCAAGTGATACACGATTGTTATTTTGCCGATGGAAAACTGGTCGATTTTGCGCCGCGTTCGGTACTGCGCCGCGTGCTTAAACTGTACGAAGACAAGGGATGGAAACCGGTGGTCGCCCCTGAGCTGGAGTTTTATCTGACAGCAAAAAATATCGATCCTGATCTTCCATTGAAACCACCGATTGGCCGCAGCGGCAGATCCGAAACCAGTCGTCAGGTATATAGCATCGATGCGGTCAATGAATTCGATCCGCTGTTTGAAGATATCTACGACTATTGCGATTTGATGAACCTGGACGTCGATACCCTGATTCATGAAATCGGCGCCGGCCAGATGGAGATTAACTTCCTGCACGGCGATCCCCTGGGCCTCGCCGATAAAGTGTTTTTCTTCAAGCGCACCCTGCGCGAAGCTGCGCTCAAGCACGATATGTATGCGACCTTCATGGCCAAGCCTATGGCGGGCGAACCAGGCTCGGCAATGCACGTACATCAGAGCGTGGTGGATTCCAAAACCGGCCTGAATATTTTTAGCAATGAAGATGGTTCAGCGGCACCGATCTTCAAGCATTACATCGGCGGCTTGCAGCGCTATATGCCTGCCGCCATGGCGATCGTTGCGCCGTATGTGAATTCGTATCGTCGTATCGTGCGCCACACTGCCGCGCCTATCAATATCCAGTGGGGCCTGGACAATCGTACCGTGGGTTTCCGCGTACCGGAATCCGGTGTGCAGGATCGCCGCGTGGAGAACCGCATTATCGGCGCGGATGCCAATCCTTATCTGGCGCTGGCGGTGACTCTGGCATGTGGCTATCTGGGAATGATTGAGCACTTGGAACCTACGCCGATGACAGTGGGCAGTGCTTACGATCTGAAATTTGAATTGCCGCAGGGTTTGCCGGAAGCGCTGCATGCCCTGCGCGCTGAAGATAAATTGCGCAGTGTGTTGGGTGAACGTTTCATCGATGTCTATGCCGCTATCAAGGATCTGGAACATCAGGAATTCATGACCGTGATCAGCCCTTGGGAACGGGAGCATTTGCTGCTACACGTCTAATTCCGCTTCGTATTAAACGCGATAACGGCGTTACTTAGCCTTGCCGTGCTAAAGCACTGTCGTCGGCGTCGTGCCTTGTTCTCGCGTTTAATACAAAGCGGAATAGTCAGCTGAAGCATCTGCATTTATATTTTTTATAGAATTTAGGATCATCATGTATTCCAACTCCTTGACGCCCAGCGTCACTCTCGTGGCGTCGGTCAAACAAGCCGCAAAAGAACAAGTTTTTGATACTAAAGCGATACAGAAATTAGATTCGGCGCATTACCTTCATCCGTTCACTGACTTTAAAGACCTGAACCAAAAAGGAGCCCGTGTGATGGTCAGGGGGCAGGGAATTTATCTGTGGGATTCTGAGGGTAAGAAGATACTCGACGGCATGTCTGGCCTGTGGTGCGTCAACGTCGGTTATGGTCGCACCAGTATTTCAGAAGCGGTCTATAAGCAAATGGAGACGCTGCCTTTTTATAACAGCTTCTTCAACACCACCAATGTCCCGGCTGTACAACTGGCGGCCAAGCTGGTGGAAATTTCACCACCGCAATTTAATCACGTTTTTTTCACCGGCTCCGGTTCTGAAGGCAATGACACCAATTTGCGCATGGTGCGGCGCTACTGGGATCTGCTCGGTTATAAAGAACGTCACGTCATCATCAGTCGCCACAACGCCTATCACGGCAGCACGGTCGCCGGCGCTTCGCTCGGCGGCATGAGCGGCATGCATGAGCAAGGCGGCTTGCCGATTCCCGGCATTGTACATATCGGTCAGCCGAACTATTTCGAAGCCGGTCGTGGCATGACGGAAGAAGAATTCGGCCTAAAAGCGGCCTCCTGGCTGGAAGAGAAAATCCTTGAAGTCGGTGCCGAAAAAGTCGCCGCCTTCATCGGTGAACCCGTGCAGGGTGCGGGCGGCGTGATTATTCCACCGGCGAATTACTGGCCGGAGATTCAGCGTATCTGCGACAAATACGGCATCTTGCTGATTGCCGATGAGGTCATTTGCGGTTTCGGGCGTTTGGGTAAGTGGTTCGGTTCCGAACTGATGGGGTTCAAACCTGATTTGATCACTTTTGCCAAGGGCGTGACCTCAGGTTACATCCCGCTGGGCGGCGTGCTGGTTGGCGATCGTGTGGCCGATGTATTGATAGAAAAAGGCGGTGATTTCAATCATGGTTTTACCTATTCCGGTCATCCGGTGGCGTGCGCCGCCGCGCTGGAAAATATTCGCATCATCGAACAGGAAAAACTGGTCGAGAAAGTCGCTACTGAAACAGGCCCGTATCTGAAGCGGCAGTTCGCTACTTTGGCAACGCATCCACTGGTCGGTTATGCCGATTCCATCGGCTTTGTGGCAGGCTTGAATTTGGTGCGAAAAAAAGCCGATGTGGTGCACGATTGTGTGTTGTTTGATGATGCGCAAAGTGTGGGAATGATCTGCCGTGGATACATGTTCAATAACGGCATGATTATGCGTGCCGTGGGTGACAGGATGATCATTGCGCCCCCGCTGTGCATGACGGTGGCTCAGATAGATGAAATGATTGAGCTGATTCGTTCTTGTCTTGATCAAACGCTGATGGATTTGCAAGGGCGTGGCTGGGTATAGTTATTGCTAGCTTGACAGTAGGGCAGTGCAGTCGTATAAAAAGCGTTGTATTAATGTGAAGTAGTAATAACCAATTCAATCTGATTCGATAGGGGATAAAAATGATGGTATCAATCAAAGCCTTGCAGTTGAAAAAACGGCTCACGCGCAGTGTCTCGACATTGTTCGCCGCCACAGCAGTGTCTCTGGTGACGATGTCTGCTGTGCAGGCGCAGGAAGAGAAAGTACTGAATATTTATAATTGGTCCGATTACATCGCAGAAGATACGATCAAGAATTTTGAGAAAGAGACCGGCATCAAGGTGCGTTACGATACCTTTGATAATAACGAGATCTTGCATGCCAAGTTAGTCGCAGGGAAAACAGGTTATGACATTGTGGTGCCATCGTCCAACTGGGGTCGCATGCAGATTGACGGTGGGGTGTTACGTCAGCTCGATAAAAGCAAAATACCCAATCTCGTCAATCTCGATCCCGCATTACAAGCGCAAATTGGTAAATTAGATCCGGATAACAAACATTTGGTTGTATGGCTCTGGGGCTATACAACACTTGGTATCAATGTGGATAAAGTCAAGGCGGCGTTGGGCAGCATGCCCATGCCTGACAATGCATGGGATCTGGTTTTTGATCCAAAATATATTTCAAAGTTAAAGTCTTGCGGCGTTTCTCTTCTGGATGCACCGTCTGAAATCCTGCCGCCAGCCTTGCAATATTTAGGCAAGCCAGCTTACTCCAAAAATAGTTCCGACTACCAAGATGCCAGTCGCTTGCTTCAATCCATTCGTCCTTATGTCACCTTGTTCAGTTCTTCCGGCTATATCAACGACATGGCGAATGGATCGCTTTGTATGGCTCTGGGATTTTCAGGCGATATTAACATTGCCCGCCAGCGTGCCATTGATGCCAAGAACGGGAATAATATTGTTGCGCTGATTCCAAAAACGACGGCGACTTTGTTCTTCGACACGATGGCAATACCGGTCGATGCACCGCATCCAGGCAACGCGCATGCATTCATCAATTACATCTTGCGCCCTGAAGTTCATGCGAGTTTAAGTAATAAGGTGTTTTATGCCAATCCGAATGCCGCCGCGACAAAATTTGTCGTCAAGTCGGTTGCTGAAAATAAAACGATTTATCTAACCGATGAAGATAAAAAGAAGATGGTTGTCCCGGAACCTTTGAGTGCAGATATCCGTCGCACGATGACACGGGTTTACACGAAGTTTAAAACCGGGATTTAATTTCACGGTGTAAGTCCACTAGTGATGATTCATCAGGTCACCCTCAGTCCATGCCGAGGGTGATATTCGCTAGCCATTTTCCTTGCGTTCTCCAAATTATTATTGCTGATATGACTGCACAAACTGCTTCAACGGTTGCATCAAATGCGAGCCAACCATTTCTTTTGATACGTAATTTAGTCAAGGAATTTAGCGGCGTACGCGCCGTAGACGATATTTCTGTCACGATTAATAAAGGTGAAATTTTCGCTTTATTGGGCAGTTCAGGTTGCGGAAAATCAACTTTGCTTCGGATGTTGGCTGGTTTTGAAACGCCGACTTCAGGCCAGATTTCTTTGGCCGGGCAAGACATTGTCAATGTGCCGCCGTACCAGCGGCCGATCAATATGATGTTTCAGTCCTACGCGTTGTTTCCCCATTTGTCAGTGTGGGATAACGTCGCTTTTGGTCTGCGTCGTGATGGTATGCCCAAGGATGAAATCGCCGCACGCGTAGAAAAAATGCTGAACCTGGTTCAGCTCAGCAGCTACGGTAAGCGCAAGCCGCACCAACTTTCTGGTGGCCAGCAGCAACGCGTTGCGCTTGCACGCAGTCTATCGAAACGTCCTCAGCTTTTGCTGCTCGATGAGCCGCTTGGCGCACTGGATAAAAAACTACGCGAACGTACTCAGATAGAGCTGGTCAATATCATCGAGCAGGTAGGTGTCACCTGCGTCATGGTGACGCATGATCAGGATGAAGCCATGAGTATGGCGACCCGTATTGCAGTGATGAGCGAAGGCCGTATTTTACAAGTCGGCGCTCCCGGCGAGATTTACGAGACGCCGAACTGTCGCTTCGTGGCAGATTTTATTGGCAGCGTCAATCTCTTCCCGGGTCGCGTTGTCATTGATGAGCCGGACCATGTGGTGATTGAATCGAAAGAAGGTCTGCACTATGTCAATCATGGCATTACCGGTACTAAAGGGATGGAAGTGCACGTCGCTGTGCGGCCAGAAAAAGTCTGTTTGCAACTTGAGACACCCACCTTGGAGCAGCGAGCTTCTGCCGCCGAGCAGGGTCACAATTGTGCAGAAGGCGTGATTAGCGCGATTGCTTATTTTGGCAATGAAACACGCTACCACGTGCAACTGGCAACTGGCCTTGAACTCAGGGTTTCGCGCACCAACGCAGCACGCCATCAGGATACGCAACTGTGCCGTGACCAGAAGGTATTCGCCTGGTGGGATGGTGCTGATATCGTTGTCTTGACGCAATGAGGCCCAGGTGAAAAAAACACTTAACTCCCTGCAAAACATGCTCACGTTACGCTGGCTGAAAGGTCGTCATTTTGTGATCGGCGTGCCTTTTGTCTGGCTGGCGATGGCTTTTCTGGTCCCTTTTCTGATTGTATTGCGTCTCAGTTTTGTTGAGGTAGAAAATGCAGGCAATCCCTTTGGCACCCTGGCGTCGTATGTCGATGGCATCATCCAGATAAAGATCAAGATATCCACCTACCTCTTCATCGCAGAAGATGACCTATACATCCTGACGTATTTGAGTTCGCTCAAATACGCCCTCATGACGACGTTGCTATGTCTTTTGATTGGCTATCCGTTTGCTTATTTTATGGCGCGCGCCAAGCCCACTATCCGGCCAATCCTGATGATGCTGGTGATGTTGCCATTCTGGACTTCTTTTCTGCTGCGTATCTATGCATGGAAAGGCATACTCGCCAATCATGGCATCTTGAATGACATCTTGCTGGCAATGGGCGTGATCGATCAGCCTCTACAAATGATGAATACCTCATTCTCTTTAGTGCTAGGCATGGTGTACGCCTATCTTCCTTTCATGATTTTGCCTCTGTATGCCAATCTGGTCAAAATGGATGTGCGTTTTCTGGAAGCCGCCGCCGATCTCGGCGCCACGCCTATGCAAACTTTCTGGCGGATCACCGTCCCCCTGTCCAAGTCCGGCATTATCGCCGGCTCCATGCTGGTATTGATTCCTTCGGTTGGTGAATACGTGATTCCCGAACTGTTGGGTGGGCCAGAGACCTTGATGATCGGTAGGGTGTTGTGGGACGAGTTCTTTACCAATAACGATTGGCCGATGGCTTCTGCTGTCACGGTGGTGATGATTCTTTTGATTCTCGTGCCAATGGCTATTTTTAATAAGTATCAGGCCGAACAACAGGGGCGTGTATGAACGGGGCGAATTTCTTGCAGCGCTGGTTCGGCCGGGGCTGGCTGTCGTTAGGATATCTATTCCTGTATTTACCTATTTTTGTGCTGATCGTTTTTTCGTTTAACAGCTCGCGTCAGGATATGGTCTGGAGTGGATTTTCTCTGCGCTGGTATGCAGAATTATTCAAAGACACCGAGATCATTGCAGGTTTTGGTCTGTCACTTAAGATCGCTGTGATGAGTGCGACCTCATCCGTTATCTTGGGTTGTTTTGCTGCATTTACACTTAACCGTTACCGGCGCTTCAATGGACGGATGCTGTTCGCGGGTATGGTTAGCGCACCTTTGGTGATGCCTGAAGTCATCGTCGGATTGTCCTTATTGTTGATGATGGTATCGCTGCAAAAAATGTTTGGTTTTCCTGAGCGGGGCATGTTCACCATCTGGGTCGGCCATACTTTGCTGGGCATGGCTTATGCAACTGTGGTGATTCAGTCGCGCTTACAGGAAATGGATAAGTCGATTGAAGAGGCGGCGATGGATTTGGGATGTCGCCCGCATCAGGTATTTTTTCTCGTCACTCTGCCAAATATTACTCCCGCGCTGGCGTCGGCCTGGCTGCTGACTTTTACCTTGTCGCTTGATGATGTGGTGTTGTCAGCTTTTTTGTCCGGTCCGGGTTCAACGACAATGCCGATTGTGATTTTTTCAAGGGCGCGACTTGGCCTTGATCCGCGCGTTAACGTCGTCGCCGCATTGACCATTCTGGTCGTCTCTATCGCCGTCATCGTGTCCAGTCTGATGATGGCCAGAGCCGAGCGTTTGCGTCAAAAACAAGTTTCTGCCGCGTTTAAGGCTGATAGCGATTAGTCATGAAAACGTGGTTGCGTGAAAGTAGTTGCGTCAAGGTAGTTACAGAAATTATTTTACAATAACAGAGGGAGTTCCCATGCAAATGTTCAAGAAACTCGCAGTCGCAGTCGCCATCGCAGTCGCATTTCCTGTCACCGCGATGGCCCAGAGCACCAAAGAATTGAAGGCTGAACTGGATGCTCTCAAAGCCCATGTCAAGCAGCTCGAAGCCTTGATTGTCAAGGTCAGCGCGCAGGCCGATAAAGCCAACGTTGCTGCGGGCCAGGCTGTGGTTCAGGCTGACAAGGCTGGCACGGAAGCGATCAAAGCGACTGCCGAAGTGAATAAAGTCACTGTCAATGCCGTCGACGTGGCTGAGTTCAACCGTATCCGTATCAAAACCGAGGCGATGGAAGACCAGAGCGAGGCGAACGGTTTCAAGGGCCTTAAATTTTCCGGTTATGTCGATCCGACTTACATCGTTAACCGTAATGCCAGGACATCGAGCTTTGTTTTTCTGAATAATAATAGCCCGGTCAACGGTTCGGAAGAGAGCTTTGGTTACGACAATACCTACTTCGGCAGCGGTATGCTGAACCTTGAAAAAGAGCTGGAAGGCGGCACCAAATTCAAGATGACGCTGATGCCAAGCAAGAGTACAGCGGCAGGTTATAACTTCGGTAATCTGGTGCATGAAGCGAGCATTTCCGTCCCGCTGACTGACTTGTCGACACGTCTGATCGCCGGTCAGATACCAGACTGGGCTGGTTACGAATATATACCATCAACGCAGAATAAGTTAATCACCCACAACCTGCTGTTTGACTTCTCTGCGGCCAACTTTTACACCGGTGCCGGTCTGGAACTTAGCAGAGGAAAATGGCTGAGCAAGATTATGGTAGGTAACCTGAACAAGGCCCGTATCGACGATGCCGGTAACAAGACCCCAGGTCTGTTCTATCGCGTTGATTATGCCAAGGGCGAATACAGTGGTTTCGGTTTTGCCGGAGTCCATTCAGGCTTTGATGACAAGGTGCAGTTTGGTCGCACCGACCTGGTGGAAGTGGATGGTTATTTCACCCGTGGAGATTGGAATTTCCAGGGGCAATTATCTTATGGTCGCCAGGGCGCCAACGCTTACAACGGCTACAGTTCAGACAAATCGACCTGGTACGGTTTCTCTTCGCTAGCGTCATACAAGATCACGCCTAGACTTGAGGCGATTGCCCGTTTGGATTACCTGTCCAATAGCAAAAATGGCGGCGGTGTGTTTGGCTCAACCTTTGGTGGCGTTTGCCTCGACACCACCGGCGCAGAGGCCAATTGCCCTGATGGACGCAACGGGTTTGGTTCCGGCATGGTGTTTGATGGCACAGACTGGCTGGTGGCTGATCCGACCAAGGGCACCAACCGTTCTGCACTCTCGCTGGGTTTGAACTATGCACTGATGCCAGGCGTGAATCTGAAGGGTGAATATCGCTATGACCGTTCCAGCGGCAATGTGTTCAAGACTTCTGATGAGCAATACAAGCGCGACAATCATGTGATTGGCGTTTCTACCGTGGTCAGTTTTTAATGTGGTTTTGATTCAGTTTTTAATCGGATATAGCAATGACAACGACACTTTGGCATGAACGCGCTGCAGCGCTCAAAATGGATGGTCGCGCCTTTATCGACGGCCAGCGCAGATGGGCAAAATCTGCGCAGCAATTTGATAATTTCTCGCCTGTTGACGGCCGCAATCTTGGTGCTGTCGCACGCTGCCAAAGTGACGATGTTGATCTGGCTGTAGTGGCAGCCAGATGTGCCTTTGATGATGGAAGATGGGCCGGTCTGGCACCTGCAGCACGTAAGCGGGTGTTGATCAAGTTTGCCGATCTGGTATTGAAATATGGTGACGAACTGGCCCTGCTGGAAACTTTGGATATGGGCAAGCCGATCAAGTACAGCTTAAGCGTCGACGTGAATTCGACTGCCAATTGCCTACGCTGGTATGGCGAGGCCATCGACAAGATTTACGATGAAATCGCGCCAACTGGATCGGATAGTCTGGCACTGATTACGCGTGAGCCGGTAGGTGTTGTCGCTGCCATCGTGCCGTGGAATTATCCGATGATCATGGCAGCATGGAAAATTGCGCCGGCGCTGGCGGCAGGCAACAGCGTAATCTTGAAACCGTCCGAGAAATCGCCATTGACTGCATTGCGTCTGGCTGAAATCGCGCTGGAAGCGGGCATTCCCGCTGGCGTATTCAATGTACTGCCTGGTTATGGGCACGAAGCAGGCGCTGCACTGGCCTTGCACATGGATGTCGATTGCATAGGCTTTACCGGTTCGACCAAGATCGGCAAACAGATCCTGCAAATGGCCGGGCAATCCAATCTGAAGCGCGCCTGGACCGAGCTGGGTGGCAAGTCGGCCAACATCGTCTGCGCCGACTGCCCCGATCTGGATGCTGCAGTGGACGCTGCCATCGGTTCAATCTACTTCAATCAGGGTGAGAGCTGCAATGCACCTTCGCGCCTGTTTGTCGAAGCCTCGATCAAGGATAAATTCTTGGAAAAAGCCTTGGCCATGATGCCGAATTTTCAGCCTGGGGACCCGTTGGACGAGACGACAGTCATGGGGGCGATAGTCGATGCGACTCAGCTTAAAACGGTGATGGGCTACATTGAAGCAGGCAAATCGGAAGGGGCGAAATTACTGTCCGGCGGCGAGCAGGTGAAACTGGAATCTGGCGGCTATTACGTTGCGCCAACTTTGTTTGATCAGGTTGATAGCGGCATGAAAATCGCGCGGGAAGAAATTTTTGGTCCTGTGCTGTCGGTGCTGAGTTTTACCGATATCAACGATGCGATACGAGAGGCTAACGCTTCGTCTTTTGGTTTGCAGGCCGCAGTCTGGACGGCGGACTTGAGCCGTGCAATTAAGACCGCACGCGCCTTGCGTGCCGGCACAGTCCACGTGAATCAATATGACGGCGACGATATTACCGTGCCGTTTGGCGGCTACAAACAATCAGGCAACGGGCGTGACAAATCCTTGCATGCGTTTGATAAATATACCGAACTGAAAACTACCTGGATTCGTATCAGCTAAGGCGTAATTGTATTGCGCCGTATGAAAATAAAATAATGAACACGCCTCAACCTCATTGCGTAACGCATATTGGATCAAGTATCACTGAACATCAGGCCGAGCTTGCCAGCCAACACATCAAGTTTGTGTTTGCCCAATTTACCGACATTCATGGCGTGGCCAAAGGAAAATTGATTCCCTTGCCACACCTGGCCGACATCGTTTATCCCGGTGCTGGGTTTTCCGGGCCCTCGATCTGGGGCACGGGTTTGCCGCGTACTGGTGTTCGTTCTGAGTATTATGGCCGTGCCGATTTAAGCACGCTGCAAGCCATGCCCTGGTTGCCAGGTTATGCGCGTGTAGTGCTCGATGGTCATGTGGTAGGCAAGCCATTTGATGTGTGCCCACGCCAGATCTTGCGCAAGCAGGTGGCGCGCCTGGCCGAGCGCGGCTGGACCCTCAACGCCGGCCTGGAGCCTGAATTTTTTCTGTTGCAGCGCAAGCCGGACGGTATCGCTTCCGAATCCGGCGATACCTTGGAAAAGCCATCCTATGACACCAAGAGTTTGTTGCGCCAAACGCGTTTTCTGGAAAAGCTGACCGCTTCGCTGGACGCCTGTGGCCTCGGTGTTTTTCAGATCGATCATGAAGATGCTAGCGGACAGTTTGAAGTCAACTATAAGTATGCCGATGCATTAAAGGCCGCCGACAATTTCATGCTGTTCAAGATGGCAGCGCATCACATCGCCGAAGAAGAAGGCATGCTATTTTCCATGATGCCAAAACCCTTTGCCGACCGCCCAGGTAGCGGTTTACATTTTCATTTGTCCCTCGCCGATGCGGATGGCAATGCCATCTTCGCGGCAGATCAGGACACCCGTGGTCTGGGTTTGTCGCCAACGGCTTACCAGTTTATGGCCGGGCTATTGCAGCACGCTCCGGCATTGACGGCACTTTGCGCGCCCACGGTCAATTCCTATAAACGCCTGATGTGCGGCCAGTCTTTGTCGGGCACCAGCTGGGCGCCTGCCTTCATCGGTTTTGGCGACAATAACCGCACCACGGTCGCGCGCGTGGTGTATCAACGGATCGAATGGCGCTTGCCGGATAGTTCCGCCAACCCTTATCTGGCACTGGCGGCGGTGATCGCTGCCGGTCTTGACGGAATCGAGCGAGCGCTCGATCCGGGCCAGCCAGTAAATCAGGATATTTATGAGATGACAGACGCCGAACGCGCTCAGTTGGGCTTGACCATTTTGCCGCAGAACCTGGGTCTCGCCGCCGAAGCGTTACACAATGATGTCATCATGACGCAAGCGCTTGGGCAGGATTTTGTGCATGAATTTGTTGGCCTTAAGCGCGCCGAATGGATAGATTACAGCCAGCATGTCAGCAGCTGGGAAACCGCGCGCTATATGGACAGGTTCTGATATGTTGCAGAATAGAGAAGCCAGAGAAGCGCAGTTAACGCAAAATTCTTACTACGAAGCGAGCGTCAATCGGCCTGCCGCATCGCCGTCATTGGGTGGTCGTATCGTCGCCGATGTCTGCGTGGTCGGTGCCGGGTTTGCCGGCCTGTCAGCCGCCTTGGAGCTGCGGGCCAAGGGCTATTCGGTAACGGTGTTGGAAGCCAAAACGGTAGGCTGGGGCGCATCGGGTAGAAATGGCGGGCAGGCGATAGTCGGCTATGCCAGCGATGAGGCGATAGAGTCGCAATTCGCGCCGGAAGATTGCCGCCGTGCCTGGCACATTACCGTCGAAGCGCTGCAGTTGATACGCCAGCGCATTGCCGATCATGCTATCGATTGTGACTTCGTTTCCGGTTACGTGAGTGTGGCGGTTAACGAGAAAAAAGGCCGCCAGCTGGCGCAGGCAACAGTAGATTTGCAGCGCCGCTACGGTTACGAGATGCAAGCGATCGCGCCGAAAGACATCAAGAACTGGATCGCCAGCGAGCGCTTTCATTCCGGCGCTTTTGACCCGCAATCGGGGCATCTGCATCCGCTCAAATATTGCCTGGGCCTGGCTGCTGCGGCGCGCGCGGCGGGCGTGCAAATTTTTGAAAACTCACCGGTGGTGGAGATCGTACGCGGCACCAAGCCAGTCGTCAAAACAGCGCAAGGCGAAGTCGCCTGTGATTTCGTGGTATTGGCTGGCAACGTCTATCTGGATGCCTACGGCAAGGCCGTTGCGCCTGAACTGAATAAACGCATCATGCCGGTCGGCACCTATATCGTCGCCACCGAATCCATGGGTAAGGAGCGTGCAGACGCGCTGATACGCCAGCGCTCTGCGGCGTGCGATACCAATTTTGTGCTCGATTATTTCAGGCCGACGGCGGATCACCGCATGCTGTTCGGCGGGCGCGTCAGCTATAGCGCCGCCACGCCGTTTAACCTGATTGCGAGCATGCGCAAACGCATGCTCGCTGTGTTTCCGCAATTGTCGGATCTGGACGTGCCCTACGCATGGGGCGGCTTCGTCGATATCACGATGAACCGCGGGCCGGATTTTGGCCGGCTTGGCAGCAATATGTATTACCTGCAAGGGTTTTCTGGCCATGGCCTGGCCTTGACCGGTATGGCGGGAAAACTGGTCGCCGAAAGTATTGCCGGGCAGGCAGAACGCTTCGATTTGCTGGCGAAGATCAAGCATCATCCTTTTCCGGGTGGGCCTTTGATGCGTACGCCAGCTTTGGTTCTTGGGATGTTGTACTACCAGATCAAGGACTTACTGTAGGCACATCTATAAATCCAATTTTCGGGCGCATATCTGCGTCGTAAATCCTCGCATTACCGACGTATTGCTCCGGTTGACGCCTTGATCTGCATCCCGAGAATTGAATTTCTAGATGTGCCAAAACGAGAGATCAAAGGCAATGTTGCCGTGATTATTTCACCCTAACACCAAAACTGACGACCATGACTCCTGCTGACCTGCAAAATTTCTTTCAACAACGCGGCATACGCGATGTTGAATGTTTATTCCCCGATGTCTCCGGTTATCCGCGCGGCAAACTCATGCCGGCGCGCAGTTTTGCCAAAGGGGATGAGTTACGTATTGCGCAGGCGATCCCCATGCAAGCGATCACGGGCGATTATTCCTATCATCCTATCTTCCCCGATGCTGACCCGGATATTCGTCTGGTGCCCGATTACAGCACGCTCAAGCCCATTCCATGGAGCAGCGTGCCGCGTGCATTCGCGCTTCATGACTGCGTAGAACTGAGCGGTGTTTTGTGCCCGTTCGCGCCGCGTTCGGTTCTGAAAAATGTCCTCATGCGTTACGCGGCGGCAGGTTTGACACCCGTCGTCGCGCCGGAGATAGAATTTTATCTAACTGCGCCGAACGTCAATCCGGATCTGCCGTTTGCCGCACCGGCGGCGAGAAACGGTCGCGCCGAAAACGGTCAGTCGGCTTTCAGCATGAATATGCTCAACGAGCTTGCTCCTTTCTGGGATGAATTTAATGCCGCGATCGACGTGCTGGGGATCAAGGCTGACACCTGGATACACGAAGTCGGTCTTTCCCAGTATGAGATTAATCTGGTCCATGGCGATCCGCTGCAGCTTGCCGATCAAGCCTTTCTGTTTAAATACGCCGCCAAAGAAATCGCCATCAAGCATGGCATGAACGCGGTCTTCATGGCCAAACCTATCGCGGGGCAACCGGGCAGCTCCATGCATCTGCATCAAAGCGTGGTCGATGCCAACGGCAAGAATATTTTTTGCAACGAAGACGGCAGCAACAGCGCACGCTTCCATCACTTCATCGGCGGTCTGCAAACCTATTTGCCCGACTTGATGCTGATCTTCGCGCCTTCAGTCAATTCCTTCCGGCGCTTTATTCCCGGTAGCCAGGCACCGATCAATCTGCAATGGGGCGTGGATAACCGTACTGCGGGCTTGCGCATTCCAGTAAGCGCACCGGCTGCGCGGCGCGTTGAAAACCGCATTGCGGGAGCGGATGCCAATCCCTATCTGGCAATGGCCGCATCGCTCGCCGCCGGCCTGGCGGGGATGGAGGAACAGTTGCAGCCGGGTGCCGCCGTTGAGGGCAGTGCCTACGATTGCAGCCACGATCTGGCGCCCACATTTATGGCGGCACATGCACAGATGGTGAGCAGCGCTTCGGCGCGCAAACTGTTAGGTGAGGCATTCGTCACCGCGTTTAGCGCTGTGAAAGAACTTGAATATCAGAGTTATTTGTCTGAAATAGGCGCTTGGGAAAGACGTTTCCTGGCAGCGCAGACATAATTATGGTGAATTCTTAAAAATACCACCGCCAGCACGCACTGTTCATGCGCCTTCTGGCGGCATCGTGCCTGCAGGGCGCATGGGTATTGCGTGCTGGGCTTGCCCTATTTTAGAAATTCGCTGCCTGATTACTATTTGCAGCGGTAATGAACGATTTTTTTGCTCACGAGGCAAAAATTTTTCTAATCTGCGGCCTCATAAATGACATAAATTTTGCGCGTCTTTTCCACCACTTCCCAGCTACCCACAAAGCCGCGGGGGATGACAAAATTCTCGCCGCTTGCCACGGCCATGGCATTGCCATCCGCATCAGTCAGGATGCTGACACCTTCCAGTATCTGGCAGTATTCTTCCTCGGTGTAGGCGATGCGCCATTTGCCAATATCACTCTGCCAGATGCCAGTTAAAAATTTTTCGGTCGGATCGGTGTAATGTTGCCAGACGGTTTGCTTGGGATTGCCGCTGATCAGTTTTTCAGCGGGCAAGAAATACTCCTCGGCGGGCGTGTTATCGATGTCGAATTTGCGAATTTTTAATTGGTTCACGGCAGAGCGAATGTGCTTATTTCATTTGTGGGAAAGCGAACTCGACGCCCGCACTGGCGGTGTTGGGCCAGCGTTGCATAACGGCTTTATGGCGCGTGTAAAAGCGCACGCCTTCCGGACCGTAAGCGTGGTGATCGCCGAACATGCTGCGCTTCCAGCCACCAAAGCTATTGAAGGCCATCGGTACCGGCAGCGGCACGTTAACGCCGACCATACCGATCTGAATCTGGCGCACGAATTCACGCGCTACGCCACCGTCGCGGGTATAAATAGCCACACCGTTGCCGTATTCGTTGGCGTTGATCAGATTGATGGCGGTGGTGATGTCGGGTGCGCGCATCACGCATAGCACCGGCCCGAAAATTTCTTCCTTGTAGATCGACATTTCGGCAGTCACATGATCAAATAAAGTACCGCCGACAAAGAAGCCGTTCTCGCGCCCGGGCACCACGCAGTTGCGGCCATCGACGACCAGAGTGGCGCCTTGCTCTACGCCCTCAGTGATGAGTTTTTCTATGCGTTGTTTGGCTAGGGCGGAGACGACTGGCCCCATCTCTGCATCAGACGCCATGCCATCGCGTATCTTCAGTGCGCTGGTACGTTCCGCCAATGCACCCATGAGTTTGTCGCCAGCATCACCGACGGCAACCACGACCGAGATCGCCATGCAGCGCTCGCCGGCAGAGCCGTAAGCCGCGCCGATCAGGGCATCGACGGTCATGTTCATGTCGGCATCCGGCATCACGACCATGTGGTTTTTGGCACCGCCCAAGGCTTGTACGCGCTTGCCCTTGGCGCAGCCGCGTGCGTAAATATATTCTGCAATCGGGGTGGAACCGACGAAGCTGATGGCCTGTACATCGGCGTGATCCAGCAAGGCATCGACCGTGACTTTATCGCCCTGGATAACGTTGAAGACACCTTTAGGCAAGCCCGCTTCGGCCAGCAATCTCGCGTGCAATAAGGATGCAGATGGATCGCGTTCAGATGGTTTTAAGATGAAGGTGTTGCCGCAAGCGATCGCCACCGGAAACATCCACATCGGCACCATCACCGGGAAGTTAAACGGGGTAATGCCCGCCACCACGCCGAGTGCCTGGCGCATCGACCAGGCATCGATGCCGCGCGCGATCTGGTCGGTGAATTCACCTTTGAGCAATTGCGGAATGCCGACGGCAAATTCCACCATTTCGATGCCGCGCGCAACTTCGCCCTGCGCATCGGCGAAAGTCTTGCCATGCTCACGCGTGATCATGGCGGCGAAATCATCGACGTGTTGCTGGCATAGTTGCAGATATTTAAACAGCACGCGCGCACGCGCCAGCGGCGGTGTCGCTGACCATGCCGGGAAGGCCGCCGATGCAGCGGCAACTGCGGTGTTGACGTCTTCTGCGGTGCCCAATGCGACCCGCGCAATAGGTTCACCCAAGGCAGGATTGTAGACGTCGGCGTAGCGGCCACTCTGTGTATCAATATGTTCGCCATTGATGAAATGGGCGATGGTGTCAAACTTGCTCATAGTGTTCTCTTGGTTGTTTTAGTCTAGGTTCTTCAGAACCGTGGTGAGTTTTCCGAATAACTCGTCGATGTGTTTTTTCTCCAGCACCAGCGGTGGCGATAGCGCGATGATGTCGCCGGTGGTGCGGATCAGCACGCCGTCTGCAAAGGCTTGTTTGAATGCACTGAAGGCGCGCGCCCCTGGTTTGCCGGGGATGCTTTCCAGCTCTATACCAGCGATCATGCCTATGCTGCGCAGATCGATGACATGCGGTAAACCTTTGAGTGAATGGATGGCATCCTCCCAATAACTTTGTACGCTCTTGGCGTGTTCCAGAATTTTTTGATCTTCAAATACTTCCAGCGTCGCCAGTGCGGCAGCGCACGCCAACGGATGGCCCGAGTAGGTGTAACCGTGGAAGAGCTCTATGCCTGGCGGCGCTTCCATGAAGGTGTCGTAGATGAATTGTTTGGTGAATACCGCACCCATAGGCACGACGCCGTTGGTCAAGCCTTTGGCGGTCGTCATGATGTCTGGTTCCACATCAAAATAGTCGCAGCCGAACGGTGTCGTCAGGCGACCAAAACCGGTGATGACTTCATCAAAAATCAACAAGATGCCATGCTTGGTGCAGAGTTCGCGCAGGCGTTTCAGATAACCTTTGGGCGGGATCAGCACGCCGGTGGAACCAGCGACCGGTTCGACGATGACGGCGGCAATCGTCGATGCATCATGTAATGCGACGATGCGTTCAAGCTCATCGGCCAGGTTCATGCCATGTTCAGGCTCACCACGGGTGAAGGCATTTTTTTCCAGATTGTGCGTGTGCGGCAAGTGATCGACGCCGCCTAACATGGGGCCGAAACTCTTGCGGTTGCCGCCGATGCCGCCGACCGACATGCCGCCGAAACCGACGCCATGGTAGCCGCGCTCACGCCCGATCAGGCGCGTGCGTGATCCTTCTCCGCGTGCCTTGTGATAGGCCAGTGCCATCTTCAAGGCGGTGTCGACTGCTTCTGATCCCGAGTTGGTGTAAAACACCTGGCCGAAACGATGGTTGGTGTAATCCATCAGTTTTTCTGCCAGATCAAACGCGGCAGGGTGGCCCATCTGGAAGGTCGGGGCGAAATCAAGTTGACCTATCATCTCGCGCACGGCGCTGACGATCTTAGGTTGCGCATGTCCGCATGGCACGCACCACAAACCCGCCGTGCCATCGAGCACCTGATTGCCATCGACATCGCGGTAATACATGCCTTCTGCCGATACCATCAAACGCGGATTGGCCTTGAAATCACGGTTGTTGGTAAACGGCATCCAGAAGGCGTTCATCGATGCTGGTTTGGTTTCGTTCATGGGTTTCTCCATTATTGGCGATACGGGTAGGTAGTCTTGATAGGCAAAACAACAGTGCGCTACGCAAAATATAGAATTCATCATAGACAGCACCAGAGTCACGGCACAGATACACAAACACTAAAACGTGGCAACCGTACAGGTGGTGCTAACATAACAGTTTTATTGATTTCAGCGACGTCATTGCTGACCCGAAGGTGAATAATACGATGAATCTGAACGGTATCAAATTCGAGCATGTGCAACTTGAGACAGCAGAATTGGCATGGCCAGTACTGAGCTTAGAGCGAAGCAAGCAGCATAGCCTGGTCGATCAGATCGTTGATGCCATCACACTATTGGTGAGCAAGCGCGAACTGCGCATCGGCACAAAGATGCCTTCCGTGCGCCAGCTTGCCAAGTGTAATGGCATCAGCACCTTTACAGTTGTGGAGGCGTATGGCCATCTCGTCAGCTGCGGTTTGTTGTCATCACGCCCCGGCTCTGGCTATGTCGTGGCGCGCAATGAGGTGGCGGCAGCGCAGCAGAATGTGGTATTTCAGGCGACGCCGACGGCGATCGATGCCTTAACGCCTGATCTGTACTCGGGTGTATCCGATGCCCTGCCGGTCGGTGCCGGCTGGTTGCCGCCAGAATGGTATGGCGAGGCGACTATTCTGGAGGCAGTGCGCCATGCGATGAAGATTCCCGCCAATCGCCTGCGCGGTTATGGTCATCCCTTGGGTTTCCCCAGTTTGCGCCAGCATCTTGCGACGACCCTGACCGATAAGCTGTACGCAGTAGAGCCTGACCAGATTTTGCTCACGCATGGCGCCACCCATGCCTTTGACCTGATCCTGCGCACCCTCAGCAAGCCAGGCGATACCGTATTTGTGGAAGATCCTGGCTACAGTAATTTGCTGTCGTTGATTCGTTACCATGGCTGCATACCGGTGGGCATACCGCGCAGTGATGCAGGGCTGGATATCGATTTTATGCAACGCCAGCTTGCGCTCACAAAACCCAAGTTAATGTTCGTCAACACCGTGCTGCAAAATCCCCTGGGCACTTCGCTTAGTCTGGCGCAGGCGCATCGCTTGCTCGGGCTGGCAGAACAGTTCGACTTCTGGCTGGTTGAGGATGATATTTATCGCGAACTGGCAGCCAGCGGCGAAGCTTCGCTTGCAGCGATGGATGGTTTGCGCAGGGTGATCAGGGTTGGTAGTTTCTCTAAAACCTTGTCGCCAGTGTTAAGGGTGGGGTCGATATCGGCTTCCAATGCCTTGTTGCCGGAACTGACGCGCGTCAAGATGCTGGCTGGTTTAACCACCTCAGAAATTAACGAGCGCGCGGTGTATCACGCAATTTCTGCGCGGCCCTACCGGCGCATGGTGGAACGCCTGGTCGCCCAGCTTGATGCCGGACGTGAACGTACGATAGAAAAACTGGCCGATGTCGGAATGGTGCCAGTGGCGCGACCACGTGGCGGCATGTTTGTCAGCGCCGGTTGGCCCGGAGCGCCTACTGAAGAATGGAATGGCAAGTTGGTTGCGGATCTGGCACTTAAGTCCGGCATTTTGCTTTCGCCCAGTGACTTTTTTATGTTGCGCACGCCGGATTCAGTGTGGTTTCGCTTCAACGTAGCGTATGCCGACTCGCCGCTGTTGTACCGTTTTCTGCAATCGGCAAGATCTTTGGGGCGTTGAAAATAAGCTTGAGATGCCTGGAAGTTGTTGAATTGTAAAAAAATACTGGATTAAAATTGCGGGTGTCAGCGTCTCTTAAAGATGGATAAAAATTAAGTTTTATCCAGAATTCTGCTTATATATTTGCTTTTTTTATATTGAATCAGAAATTGTTTTATACATTTTCATCATTTTGTCCTCTTGTGTGTCAACGGAAAAGCCAAACTACGCGTTTTGGCTACTAAAGAATCTTTGCCAGCACACTCTAAAGCGAAGATTCCATCACAGGAGTCTCAAAATGATTTACGAAATATTGGTTCGCCCATCGTATAGTAAAAGAATGACATCGGATCATTTGGTCTGGGTAGAAAGTGATCTACCGACCCGTTCATTTGAAAAATGGTTATGTGATCAGTCTTTGCTGGATGCAAGTGGACGTTCCGCCATTGTGCGCTGGAGTATCGTTCAAAGCCAAAAGCCAGCACATTTCAAGTTGGCGACACAGGCAAAGGCACTGGTCAATCGTATAGCAGAATTGATGCTTGGCACTCCAGAGGTTGCTTCGACAATGGATACGGCAACGCCATCGAAGGCGTTTCAATTGAAAAACAAGGCACTTGCGTTAGCTTAAGTTTGTTTTACATTCGTCAGTACCGTGGTTTAGCGGCGCAGTAGCAATATAAATTTTAAAAAGCCTCATCAGACTTGGTCTGATGAGGCTTTTTTGCGTTTGTTGCAAACCAGTTTTATAAGGCGCTAGGAATTCTTCTTCGGACATTTGTTGTTTTTCTATTTTTATCTGTGATTTCCATTTTCGATAGCTCTGAAAATTACATTTACATAGATTTTTTTGCAATATATTTGATTTATATTTTTATTGATCTACCCTGAAAAGTAAGCATGGGTTATGTGAACTTCGCATGTAAAAAGTTGCTGTATATCAATATATTCTTATATAATCAAATACTTATAACTAGCGGAGAGAGAAATAATGAGCCTGAGTCAAATTCATAATTTGAGTATCGCGAAACGACTAGGGATTCTTATTCTCAGCGCAATGTTCGGAATCGTTACTCTTACGTCACTTTTTCTGTTTTCCGAAAAATCCCTAATTATTGAGGAACGCCAAAGTAGCGTCAGGCAAACAGTCGAAGTGGCTCACAGTCTGGTCGTTCATTTTCACGGCTTAATAGAAAAGGCCAAGATGAGCGAAGATGAGGCCAGGCAGTCGGCAATGAATGCAATCAAAGCCTTGCGTTACAGTGAAGGTGAATATATCTGGATTAATGATATGCAGCCAAAAATGGTGATGCATCCAATCAAGCCGGAACTTGACGGTAAAGATTTGTCAGAAAATAAAGATCCTAATGGTAAGTTTTTGTTTAAAGAATTTGTCGAAGTTGTCAAGACCAAAGGGGCTGGGTTTGTTTTCTATATGTGGCCTAAACCAGGCAACGAAAATCCAGTGCAAAAAGTGTCTTACGTTAAAGGATTTGTCCCTTGGGGTTGGGTTGTTGGGTCTGGCGTATATATTGATACGGTAGATGCCGCATTGAAGAGTCGCTTTATCGAGTCTTCGATCGGCACATTGATATTGGCTGCGGTTTTGTTTGGTATTAGTGTATTCATCGCACGAGGTCTTTTGCAGCAACTGGGCGGTGAGCCTCAGTACGCAGCGGAAATTACCCGGCATATCGCGAAAGGTGATTTGACGGTAGTGATTGATCTTAAAAAATCTGATCAATCCAGTCTTTTATTTTCGATTAAATCGATGCGCGACAGTATAGCTGCCATTATTGGGCAGGTTCGTAGTGGTACGGATGCAATTTCTACCGCATCCAAAGAAATCGCATCGGGCAATCTGGATCTCTCTGCACGTACCGAGACGCAGGCAAGTTCACTGGAAGAAACTGCCTCCTCAATGGAGGAACTGACCGGAACCGTCAAGCAAAATGCTGATAATGCGCGGCAAGCAAATCAACTAGCTGCATCTGCTTCTGCGGTTGCGGTTAAAGGTGGCAATGTGGTCGCAGAAGTTGTGGCGACTATGGGAGTGATCAATTCTTCCTCGCAAAAAATCGTCGACATTATTTCTGTTATTGACGGGATCGCTTTTCAAACCAATATCCTCGCATTAAACGCTGCAGTGGAAGCTGCACGTGCGGGCGAACAGGGACGGGGCTTTGCAGTCGTCGCCTCAGAAGTTCGCAATCTTGCTCAACGTTCGGCTAGTGCAGCGAAAGAGATCAAAACGTTAATTAACGATTCTGTAGAAAATGTTCGACACGGTTCTCAGTTGGTCGATCAGGCGGGTGGCACTATGAAGGAGATCGTCGACAGCGTCAGGCATGTCACCGAAATCATGAAAGAAATCACAGTGGCTACCAACGAGCAGACTTCCGGTATCGAACAAATTAATTTGGCGATTGCGGAAATGGATAATGTAACGCAGCAAAATGCTGCATTAGTTGAAGAGGCCGCCGCCGCCGCGGCTGCAATGCAAGAGCAAGCCGGGCATCTTTTGCAAGTGGTAAGTGTCTTTAAAGTGGATGCAAATGCTGATTTTGGGCAAGAGAAATTAGTGCCTCAGCAGCAAGCAAAAATCAGGAGCAAAGCTAAACCTGCCAATGCCAGTGTAACGAAAAGACTTAGTGTCATAAAATCTTCTTCAGTAAGTAAAGCCGCTGTCGTACGACCAGCCAAAAAAACTGAAGCAGCGGATGATTGGGAAGAGTTTTAAGTGCCCTTTTGTGAGTAATTTGGCGGGCATGCTGTTCTATTTCTCTTAGGGCTGCATGTGGTCCAGCTACTCGCAACCTTGAGTTTTGCGGCCTAATGATGGATATTGAGCGAGATTATTTATCTTCTTGTTTTACAATGCCGCAGTCTCTTTAATGATTGCATACTCATGGCAAGGCTTCCGCGTCTGGTAATCCCGCATCAACTGCATCACATTATCCAAAAGGGTAATGATGCAAAAGTCATTTTTGCTGATGAGGAGGATTACACCTCGTTTCTGGCATGGATGGGCGAGGCATCGCGATTATTTAAAGTTGCCATTCACTCCTACTTGCTGATGCCGGATCACCTGCACTTACTATTGACTCCAAGCGATGAAACTGGCTTGGGGAAGATGATGCAGTGGATAGGCCGTCACTATGTCCCTTATTTCAATGGCAAGTATCAGCGCAAGGGTACGCTTTGGCAGGGGCGCTACAAGGCAACTGTGATGGAAGCGAATCAATATTTCTTGCCCTGTAGTTTATATGTTGAATCTAATCCTCTCCGTTCAAATCTGGTCACTGATGCGGTCGATTATCCCTGGTCCAGTTACCAACATCATATTGGCATGAAGACCAATCCCCTGATCACCGATCATCCTGCTTATTGGGCGATGGGAAATACACCATTCCAGCGCGAAGCAGCTTATAGGGAAATGATGGCACATGGCTTATCGTCTTTGGATATAAAGATTTTATCGGATGCGACAATGAAGGGTTGGCTATTGGGCTCTGATGTTTTTAAGACTGAAATGGCGAAACTAACAGCGCGACGGGTAGAGCCAATCAAGCGTGGCAGGCCTCGTAAATCGATCAATGTAAGCAAATAAAAAGTTTTTTTGTAAGCGTTTCGCTCGAATTTACTATGTCCCTAATTAAATTGAAAATAATTTAAGATAAATTAATTATTACTCCGACCCTAATTATTCTTATTGAATAATCTGCTGCGCTGCACTATTCTACGGATTACCTTATTTTTAACGGAGAATCATGATGCAAGCGCAAGGCCTGTACGACCCAGCAAACGAACACGACGCCTGCGGTGTAGGTTTTGTCGCGCATATTAAAGGCAAAAAATCTCACGCCATCATTGAGCAAGGTTTGCTCATTTTGAAAAATCTCGACCATAGGGGCGCAGTCGGTGCCGATGCGCTGATGGGCGATGGCGCCGGTGTCCTGATCCAGATCCCGGATCAGTATTATCGTGAAGAAATGGCGAAACAGGGCATCGCTTTGCCACCGCAAGGCGAATACGGCGTCGGCATGATTTTTCTGCCAAAGGAGCACGCATCACGTTTGGCTTGCGAGCAAGAGATCGAGCGTGCAGTGCGTGCCGAAGGCCAGGTCGTCGTCGGCTGGCGTGATGTGCCGGTCGATAGCGAGATGCCTATGTCGCCCACCGTGCGCGAAAAAGAGCCGGTAATCCGTCAGATCTTCATCGGTCGCGGCCCGGATATCATGGTGACCGATGCGCTGGAACGCAAACTGTATGTGATCCGCAAATCCGCAGTCCATGCGATTGAAGCCCTGAAGCTGATCCACGGCAAAGAATATTTCGTGCCTTCGATGTCGGCACGTACTATCGTCTACAAGGGTTTGCTGCTGGCAGACCAGGTTGGCGTGTACTACAAAGATTTGCAAGACGAGCGCTGCATCTCCGCACTGGCATTGGTGCATCAGCGTTTCTCAACCAATACTTTCCCGGAATGGCCACTCGCCCATCCGTATCGGATGATTGCGCATAACGGCGAGATCAACACGGTTAAAGGTAACTTCAACTGGATGCGCGCGCGCGAAGGCGTGATGAAATCCGCCGTGCTCGGCGATGATTTGCAAAAGCTGTACCCGCTGATTTTTGAAGGCCAGTCTGATACTGCCAGTTTTGACAATGCGCTGGAATTACTGGTGATGGCCGGCTATCCGATCGCCCAGGCAATGATGATGATGATCCCGGAAGCCTGGGAAAATCACACCATGATGGACGACAACCGCCGCGCCTTCTACGAATACCATGCGGCGATGATGGAACCGTGGGATGGCCCGGCCGCAATGGCATTTACCGATGGCCGCCAGATCGGCGGCACACTGGATCGCAATGGCTTGCGTCCGGCACGTTACATCGTCACGGATGACGATCTGGTGGTGATGGCGTCCGAATCCGGCGTCTTGCCTATCCCTGAATCGAAGATTATCAAAAAATGGCGCTTGCAACCGGGCAAAATGTTCCTGATCGACCTGGAAGCGGGCCGCATCATCGACGACAAGGAAATCAAGGATACCTACGCCAACGCCAAGCCGTACAAGCAATGGATTAAATCGGTTCGCATCAAACTCGATGAACTCAAAGGCGAGCAAGACAACACGCCAGAAACCGCCACGCTGCTCGATAGACAGCAGGCATTCGGCTACACGCAGGAAGACTTGAAATTCCTGATGGCGCCGATGGCGGTTAACAGCGAAGAAGCGACCGGTTCCATGGGAAATGATTCTTCCCTGGCCGTGATGTCGAACAAGCTCAAGCCCCTGTATAACTATTTCAAGCAATTGTTTGCGCAAGTCACCAATCCGCCTATCGATCCGATACGCGAAGCGATGGTGATGTCGCTGGTATCCTTCATCGGCCCTAAGCCGAATCTGCTCGATACCAACAACATCAATCCGCCTATGCGTCTGGAAGTGTCGCAGCCGGTATTGGACTTTGCCGGTATCGCCAAGCTGCGCAACGTCAGTGCCAACACAGGCGGCAAGTTCAAATCGTATGAGTTGGATATTTGCTATCCGGTAGCGTGGGGCAAAGATGGTATTGAAGCGCGTCTGGCCTCGATCTGTGCCGAAGTCGTTGATGCGGTGAAATCCGGTCACAACATCGTGATCATCACCGACCGCAAGATGGATGCCAACTACGTCGCGATTCCGGCTTTGCTGGCAACCTCGACCGTGCATCAGCATCTGGTCAGCAAAGGTATGCGCACGATTACTGGCCTCGTGGTGGAAACTGGTTCGGCGCGTGAAACCCATCATTTCGCCTTGCTGGCGGGATATGGCGCCGAAGCCGTTCATCCATATCTGGCGATGCAGACGCTGGCGGATATGGCAAAGGATTTGCCGGGCGATTTGTCACCGGAAACCGCGATCTACAACTACACCAAGGCCATCGGCAAGGGCTTGATGAAAGTCATGTCCAAGATGGGCATTTCTACCTATATGTCGTATTGCGGCGCGCAGATTTTTGAAGTGATCGGCCTGAATAAGTCTCTGGTCGACAAATACTTTAAAGGCACGGCATCGAACGTGGAAGGCATAGGAGTATTTGAGGTAGCCGAAGAAGCCTTGCGCCTGCATGCACTGGCTTTCGGCAATGATCCTGTGCTGGCCAATGCGCTCGATGCCGGCGGCGAATACGCTTACCGCGTGCGTGGTGAAGACCACATGTGGACACCGGATGCCATTGCAAAACTCCAGCATTCGACACGCTCGAATAACTTCAACTCGTACAAGGAATATGCGCAGATCATCAATGATCAATCCAAGCGTCACATGACTTTGCGCGGCTTGTTTGAATTCAAGATAGACCCGGCCAAGGCGATCCCTTTGGATCAGGTCGAAGCGGCAAAAGAGATCGTCAAACGCTTCGCTACCGGCGCGATGTCGCTCGGCTCTATCAGTACCGAAGCACATGCCACATTAGCGGTAGCAATGAACCGCATCGGCGGTAAATCGAATACCGGCGAAGGCGGAGAAGATCCGGCGCGTTACCAGCAAGAACTCAAAGGCATCCCTATCAAGCAGGGCGCGACACTCGCTTCCATGCTGGGCAAAGATGTGGTGCAGGTAGACATTCCTCTGATAGAAGGTGATTCCTTACGCTCACGCATCAAGCAGGTGGCGTCTGGCCGTTTTGGTGTGACGACGGAATATCTGATCTCTGCCGATCAGATCCAGATCAAGATGGCGCAAGGTGCCAAGCCAGGCGAGGGCGGTCAATTGCCTGGCCATAAGGTATCCGATTACATCGCCAAGCTGCGTTTCTCGGTACCTGGTGTGGGCTTGATTTCGCCACCGCCGCATCATGATATTTATTCGATTGAAGATCTGGCGCAGCTGATTCACGATCTGAAAAACGTTAATCCTAATGCTTCGATTTCAGTCAAGCTGGTGTCTGAAGTAGGCGTCGGTACCATTGCTGCCGGTGTTTCCAAAGCCAAGGCCGATCATCTGGTGATCGCCGGTCATGATGGCGGTACGGGTGCCTCGCCTTTGTCTTCAGTCAAGCATGCCGGTACGCCATGGGAACTCGGCCTCTCTGAAACTCAGCAGACGCTGGTCTTGAACGGTTTGCGTAGCCGCGTGCGGGTACAGGCTGACGGACAGATGAAGACTGGCCGCGACGTCGCCATTGCCGCCATGCTGGGTGCAGATGAAATCGGTTTTGCCACCGCGCCGCTAGTCGTCGAAGGTTGCATCATGATGCGCAAGTGTCATCTGAATACCTGCCCGGTTGGTGTTGCGACACAAGATCCTGAATTGCGTAAAAAATTCTCTGGTAAGCCTGAATATGTCGTCAATTACTTCTTCTTCGTCGCTGAAGAAGTACGCCAGATCATGGCGCAGTTGGGCATCCGCACTTACGATGAATTGATCGGTCGGGTTGATCTGCTGGATAAATCCCATGCGATCACGCATTGGAAAGCCAAGGGACTCGATTTCAGCCGTATTTTCTATCAACCGGAAATGCCTGCCGGTACTGAAATTCGCCATGTCGATGTGCAAGATCATTGTCTCGACAAAGCACTGGACGTCAAGCTGATTGCTCAGGCCAAGACTGCTTTGGAGTCGGGTGAAAAAGTATCTTTCATTTCTCCGATCAAGAACCGCAACCGCACGGTCGGCGCGATGTTGTCTGGCGAAGTGGCGAAACGATATGGCCATGCCGGTTTGCCGGATGACACCATTCATATCCAGTTGCAAGGTACTGCCGGCCAATCTGCCGGTGCTTTCCTGGCGCATGGCGTGACCTTGGATCTGGTCGGCGAAGGTAATGATTACGTCGGCAAAGGCTTGTCCGGCGGACGTATCATCATTCGCCCGAACACCGAGTTCCGCGGCTGGGCGGTCGATAACATTATCTGCGGCAATACCGTCTTGTACGGCGCGATTTCTGGCGAAGCCTTCATCAATGGTGTCGCTGGCGAACGCTTTGCTGTGCGTAATTCTGGCGCGCTGGCGGTGATCGAAGGTACCGGTGATCATGGTTGCGAATACATGACCGGTGGTACCGTGATCGTGCTGGGCGACACCGGGCGCAATTTTGCCGCCGGCATGTCTGGCGGTATCGCGTATGTCTACGATCCTGAGGGTGAATTCGAAGCCAAGTGCAACATGGCCATGGTGACTTTAGATCCAGTTCTGGCTGGCGACGTGCAACTGGCAAGCGTGGATAAAGCGCTCTGGCACAGTATCTTGCGTGGCGGTGAAGGCGAAACGGATGAAGCCATCTTGCGCAAGCTTTTAGAACGTCACTTCAAGCACACAGGCAGCACCCGTGCGCGTAATTTGTTAGACGATTGGGCGCGTAGCCGTGCCAAGTTCGTCAAGGTATTTCCGACTGAATACAAGCGTGCTCTGGTGGAGATGTATGCCGCCAGGCAGTCGGATGCTAAAAAAGAAAAAGTCGCTGCATAGAGATGAACGGCGCACCTGACGGCATCGTCAGGTGCGCAACTCCTCTGCATTTCAGGAATGAATGGGCACTGTCCCGCCACAAAATTGAGGTAGAAAATGGGTAAGATTACTGGCTTCATGGAATATAAGCGCTTGCAGGAAGCAAGCGAAGCGCCGCAAACGCGTAAAAAGCATTACAAGGAATTTTCACTGCATCTGACCGACGATCAGGCCAAAGTGCAAAGTGCACGCTGCATGGATTGCGGCATCCCGTTCTGCAACAACGGCTGCCCCGTCAACAACATCATTCCTGACTGGAATGATCTGGTCTACAACGGCAATTACAAGCTGGCGTTGGATACCTTGCATTCAACCAATAACTTCCCTGAATTTACCGGCCGCATCTGTCCTGCGCCTTGTGAAACCGCCTGCACATTAGGGATTAATGACGATGCGGTCGGCATCAAATCGATAGAACATTTCATCATCGACAAAGGCTGGGAAAACGGTTGGGTAGTACCGCAAGTTTCTTCCATCAAGACCGGCAAAAAAGTCGCCGTCGTCGGCTCCGGTCCTGCAGGCCTGGCAGCGGCGCAGCAATTGGCGCGCGTCGGTCACGATGTGACCGTGTTTGAAAAAAATGACCGTGTCGGTGGCTTGCTGCGTTACGGCATTCCAGATTTCAAGATGGAAAAATCGCATATCGATAGACGTGTGGAGCAGATGCAGGCAGAAGGCGTTACTTTCCGCACCAGTGTCCTGGTCGGCAAGGATTTCCCGAGCACGATCACCAACTGGTCGAAAGAAACCGTTTCACCGGAACAACTGCAAAAAGATTTTGATGCCGTCATCATCGCCGGCGGTGCAGAAACACCGCGTGATTTGCCGGTGCCTGGCCGTGAACTCAAGGGCGTGCATTTTGCGATGGACTTTTTGCCGTTGCAAAACAAGGTCAATGCCGGTGACAAGGTCAAGGATCAGATCATGGCAAGCGGCAAGAACGTCATCGTCATCGGCGGTGGCGATACCGGTTCTGATTGCGTCGGTACATCGAATCGCCATGGCGCCAAATCGGTCGCGCAATTTGAACTGATGCCGCAACCGCCTGAGCAAGAAAACAAGCCTATGGTCTGGCCTTACTGGCCAACCAAACTGCGCACCTCTTCCTCGCACGAAGAAGGTTGCGAGCGTGATTGGGCGGTAGCCACCAAGCGTCTGGAAGGCAAGGGCGGCAAGGTGGAAAAGCTGATCGCCTGCCGCGTTGAATGGAAAGACGGCAAGATGGCCGAAGTGCCGGATTCCGAATTCGAAATGAAAGCCGATCTGGTCTTGCTGGCCATGGGTTTTGTCTCGCCAGTGCAGCAAGTATTGACAGCCTTCGGGGTAGACGCAGACGCCCGCGGCAATGCCAAGGCAACTACCGACGGCGCAGGCTGCTACAAGACCAATGTAGATAAGGTCTACGCAGCGGGCGACATGCGCCGCGGCCAATCGCTGGTGGTATGGGCGATCCGCGAAGGGCGCCAATGCGCACGCGAAGTGGATGCCGCCTTGATGGGTGATTCTGTGTTGCCGCGCTAAGTTGAAATAAGTCGCAAATAAAAAAGCCTCAGCGTGATCTGGGGCTTTTTCTTGTCAGAAAATGAAAAAAGGCATGCCCTGTCACGCTTATTCCATGCGCCTTTCCAGCCACATGCCGCCAGCATGCCCATGGATAGGGCGTGTTGGCACGGGCGATGTTGAGATTTTCCTCGTCATCACCTCGTCCAAGGGCAGTTCGGCCAGTCTCTATTCCGGCTAAGCGGTAACGCCGGTGCAGATGCGCGCAAGGTATTTGCTTTGGATTTACAATCGACGAAAAACCAGCCTCAAACCAGCAAAGGATAAGCCATGAGTGTCATTCTTCTCACTATCAGCGCGCGCGACAAGGATCTGGGCGGTTTTAGCGTCGGGCGTATTTTGCCTTTTGCCAAACGGCATATGGTGGGGCCGTTCATCTTTCTCGACCATATGGGGCCGGCGTATTTTGCTGCTGGAGAAGGGATAAACGTGCGCCCGCATCCGCACATCGGCCTGGCGACGGTCACCTATCTGTTTGAAGGCAATATGTTCCACCGCGACAGCCTGGGATCTGCCCAGGAAATTCTGGCCGGCGCAGTGAACTGGATGACCGCCGGGCGTGGCATTGTGCATTCGGAACGCAGCAGCCCAGAGCAGCGTGCGCAAGCCAGAACCCTGCATGGCCTGCAGACCTGGGTGGCGCTGCCGCAAGAGTTTGAAGAGGTCGCGCCTGAATTCCATCACCACAGCGCCGCGAGCCTGCCTGCATTCGAGATCAATCAGGTTGCGCTGAAGCTGATTGCAGGAACGGCATATGGATACACCGCCCCGGTGAAAGTATTCAGCCCCTTGTTCTATGTAGAAGCCAGGATGCCGGCTGGCACCCAGCTGCAGCTGCCGCTGGAATATGCCGAGCGCGCCTTGTATCTGGTCTCGGGCGAGCTGCGCATAGGCGATGCAGTGATACAGCCGCGCAGCATGCCGGTGTTTGTCGAGGCGGCGGACGTCCACATCAGCGCCAGCAGCGATGCGCATCTGGTGTTGCTGGGTGGCGATACCCTACCCGGGCGACGCCATATTTATTGGAATTTCGTCTCGACTTCAGAGGCGCGCATCGAGGCGGCAAAAAGCGACTGGAAAGCCGGTCGCTTCGCCAAAGTGCCTGGCGACGAAGAAGAATTTATCCCCCTACCGGAATGAAACCATGATTGATAAAACCATCTCTGCCCATGTCATTGAAACAGGCGAAAGCGTCTTTGCCGTGGATATTGCCGTCTCTGGCCACAGCATCAAGGGCGATGAGCCGCTGGAAGACCAAGGCGGCAATCTGGGGCCTTCACCTTTCGATCTGCTGACCGCAGCCCTGGGCGAGTGCACGGCCATGACCGTGCGCTGGTATGCACGCCAGCAGCAATGGCCGCTCGATAAGGTAGAAGTGACGCTGACCCACCATAAGGAAGGCGTGCAAGATATTTTCCGTAAGCAGGTGATACTGCACGGCGCAGGTTTGAGCGAAGAGCAGCGTAGCCGACTTGTCGCCATCGCGGCAAAATGCCCGGTGCAAAAAACCCTGATGGGTTCGCCCGTCATAGAAACCAGCGCCGGCTGATACCGTAAAAATACCAATATCCATTTCAGCAATATCTATGTGAAAATCTAAAAACCACCCCCGCCAGCACGCACTGTCCATGCGGGTTTGCGGGCAGATTGGCCTGCAAGCCGCATGCAGATTGCGCTGTGGCGTGGCCACTTTTCAGATTTTTTACCGGAAGCCTCAGAAACTCCGGCTGAGCCGAAACGGATCTTGTTATCATGTAGGGTGTCGCAGGGTTCATTTGACGGGTGCGTGCATTTGCAGGCTGCATTTTTTTAGGGCTCACCAGTTTGGCGGGCAGTTAATCGATTATTTGAAGGAGTTTTCTCATGAGCAAAGATGTTGTCGTTCTCAGCGCGGTCCGGTCCGCAATTGGTGCATTTGGCGGTTCCTTATCCACCATGGAACCGGCCGAGCTGGCCGGTATCGTGATGAAGGAAGCCATCGCCCGTTCCGGTGTCGATGCGCAATTGATTGGTAACGCCGTGGTCGGTACCTGCATCCCTACTGATTCGCGTTACGCCTATGTCTCGCGCGTTGCTTCCATCCAGGCTGGTTTGCCGATGGATTCTATCGCCATGCAAGTGAGCCGTTTATGCTCCTCCGGCTTGCAAGGCATCGTTACCGCTGCGCAGGGCATCATGCTCGGTGATTTTGATTACGGTATCGGCGGCGGCGTTGAAGTCATGTCGCGCGGCTCTTACATGATGCCGGCCTTGCGTTCTGGTGCACGCATGGGCGACGCCAAGGCCATCGACATGATGGTCGCGGTATTGACCGATCCGTTTGGCGTTGGCCACATGGGTATCACGGCAGAAAACCTGGCGACCAAGTGGGATATCTCGCGCGAAGAGCAAGATGCGTTCGCCGTGGAATCGCAACGCCGCGCCGCGGTAGCGATTGCCGAAGGGCGCTTCAAGTCGCAGATCGTGCCTATCGTTCAGCAAACGCGCAAAGGTGAAGTGGTGTTTGAAGTGGATGAACATGGCAAAGCCAACACCACCATGGAATCGCTGGCCAAGATGAAACCGGCCTTCAAAAAAGATGGTACGGTTACCGCCGGCAACGCCTCCGGTATCAACGACGGCGCCGCCTTCTTCGTGCTGGCCGCAGCCGATGTCGCCGCCAAGGCAGGCCAAAAGCCGATGGCACGCATTGTGTCTTATGCAGTCTCTGGTGTGCCGAATGAAATCATGGGTGAAGGCCCGATCCCGGCCACCAAGCTGGCGCTCAAAAAAGCCGGCTTGACGCTAGACCAGATCGACGTCATCGAAGCCAACGAAGCCTTCGCCGCTCAAGCTATCGCGGTGAACAAGGCACTCGGCCTTGACCCGGCCAAGACCAACCCGAACGGCGGCGCGATTGCGCTCGGCCACCCGGTCGGTTGCTCCGGCGCCTTCATCGCCACCAAGGCAATTTACGAGCTGCATCGCACCGGCGGCAAGTACGCGCTGGCGACCATGTGTATCGGCGGCGGTCAGGGTATTGCAGTGATTTTTGAGCGTATGTAATGTTGTTTTAATACAGATAAAAACCGATGGTACGCCATCGGTTTTTTTTTCGCAAAATGGGCGTCTATGCCAACGCTGTTGCAGGCATAAAAATGCCGTGGCTGCTTGTTGACCTAGTCTGGTCCGTGATCGATGGGTTCACGTTTGCAGGTAAATTTTTCCTGTTAAAAATCGTAAATGATCGCGAATTTCAAATATATCTGACTCAAAGTTCATTAATTTTTCGAATGTTTTAAAATCAATTTAGAATTAAATTCGGTTAAATGTTTATTTATCTTGTTAATATTCTTTAAATTCAATATATTCAGAATATTTAAAATTCTGTTACATTTTAAACATGGGTTGGTACAAACCTGATTCACTGATCTGGTTTACAATCTCGGTTTTGAAATCTTAATTCTCTTTGTGCCTAATCTCGTCGAAATTCGCGATCTACACTTTGGCTATGGTGACCGGCCTATCTTGTCTGGCCTCAATATGGACTTTACCCGCGGCAAAGTGATTGCCGTCATGGGCGGATCCGGCTCGGGCAAGACCACTATCCTGCGTCTGATCGGCGGTCAGATTCAATCGCAGCGCGGGTCGATTGTTGTCGACGGCCAGGCTGTGCAGTCGCTTGGCACTGCAGATTTATATGCCTTGCGACGCAAGATGGGGATGTTGTTTCAGCACGGTGCCTTATTCACAGACCTGAGCGTGTTTGAAAATGTGGCGTTTCCCTTGCGTGAACATACCAATTTGTCAGAAAGTATGATTCACGATCTGGTACTGATGAAGCTGCATGCGGTCGGTTTGCGCAATGCAGCCGGCTTGAAGCCTTCGGAAGTCTCTGGCGGTATGGCGCGTCGGGTAGCATTGGCGCGTGCCGTGGCACTTGATCCGCAACTCATTATGTATGACGAGCCGTTTGCCGGCCTCGATCCTATTTCCATGGGGGTGATTGCCAACCTCATCAGAAGCCTGAATGATGCGCTCGGTTCGACTTCGATCCTGGTTTCTCATGATGTGCATGAATCATTCACGATCGCAGACTACGTCTATTTTTTATCACAAGGAAAAATCGTTGCGCAAGGAACTCCGAAGGAACTATTGGAGTCAACTGACCCGTATGTCAAACAATTTGTGCATGCAGAGGCTGATGGTCCGGTGCCTTTTCATTATCCTGGCAAGACCCTGGCAGATGACCTTGGCCTGAAACGGCCACACGGAGGTAATGCGTGATGATCTCTCGTGTAGGACAAATGGTCAGGCAAACCAGTGAAGATCTGGGATACGCCACGCGCAGTTTTTTTAGCATCCTGGCCAATGCGGCAGGTCTGTGGCGCAGGCCGCGACTGGTGACAGATCAGATTCATTTCATCGGCAATTATTCGCTCGTCATTATTGCCGTATCAGGGCTGTTTGTTGGTTTTGTGCTTGGATATCAGGGCTATTACACGCTCAATCGTTATGGCTCTGAAGAAGCATTGGGTCTGCTGGTGGCTTTATCGCTCACAAGAGAACTTGGTCCGGTCGTGACAGCCTTGCTGTTCGCAGGCCGTGCCGGGACTTCTCTGACAGCAGAAATCGGTTTGATGAAGGCTGGCGAGCAATTGGCCGCCATGGAGATGATGGCGGTTAACCCCATGCAACGCGTGATCGCCCCGCGTTTTCTTGCCGGAGTGATTGCCATGCCTATCCTGACGGCGATTTTTAATGCGACGGGCATCATTGGCGGTTATCTGGTCGGCGTAAAACTGATTGGTGTCGATGAGGGTTCGTTCTGGTCGCAAATGCAGGCGGGTGTCGATGTCTGGCAGGATATTGGCAATGGCGTCATCAAGAGCTTGGTGTTTGGGTTTGCTGTTACCTTTGTAGCCCTGTTTCAAGGTTATGAGGCCAGCCCGACACCTGAAGGTGTGGCGAGAGCAACCACCAGAACCGTGGTCATCTCGTCGCTGCTGGTGTTGTGGCTCGATTTCTTGCTGACAGCATGGATGTTTCAATAAATGTAAATAGCGATACGCCTGGTTTCTCTTTTCTGGCGTTTCGGATGCAAAGACGATAAATGGTATTTGAACATCGTTGAAAGCGCTCAATTCGATCGTGATTCAGAGCACTTTTCGGCAATGTAAAAGGTTAATTATGCAAAAAAAATCAATGGATTTCTGGGTTGGATTGTTCGTACTTCTGGGCGCTGCCGCTTTGCTGTTTTTGGCATTGAAGGCTGGCAACATGAGTACACTTTCTTTTGATAAAACCTACGATGTGATTACCCGGTTTGACAATATCGGCGGTCTCAAGCCTAAGGCTGCTGTGAAGAGTGCCGGCGTTGTTGTTGGTCGGGTGGGAGAGATACGCTTTGATGACAAGACGTTTCAAGCCACCGTGACTTTGCAAATGGAAAATCGCTATAAATTTCCAAAAGATACCTCGGCAAAAATTCTGACATCGGGTTTGTTGGGTGAGCAGTACATCGGCCTGGAACCTGGTGGTGACGTGGCGAACCTGGTGGCAGGTGATCGCATAAAAATGACACAGTCTGCAGTCGTGCTGGAAAATCTGATCAGTCAATTCCTGTTCAGTAAAGCGGCTGAAGGCAAGGATGAAAGTAAATGAAAACACCAAGACACTTTTTCTTGAGATCGCAGCGTCAGCATTCAAATCTGTTGCGACTTGCCGGTATTTTGATCGTGAGCCTGTCATTGGGGGCTTGTTCTACAGTAAGTAGCATAAAGACCAGTGCACACACGACGATTGATACCATCAAAACGGGAACCGTTAAGACCTTGGACAAGATTAGCGTCAAAACGAATATTGGCGATAATCCGCGTGATCCATTGGAAGGTTTTAATCGCGTCATGTTTCGTTTTAATGAGCAAATCGACGAAATTGCCTTGAAGCCGATAGCGCAAGCGTATCAATCGTACCTGCCGTCGTTCATGCAGACTGCCATTGGCAATTTTTTTGGCAACGTTGGCGATGTCTGGACTGCTGTTAATAGTCTGTTACAGGGTAGGGTGACAGATGGTGTGAATGATGTCATGCGCGTCGCAATCAATTCTACTTTCGGCCTCGCTGGATTGATCGATATTGCCTCCGCTGGAGGCATACCCAAGCACAGGGAAGATTTTGGACAGACGCTGGGAAGATGGGGCGTGAGATCTGGACCTTATGTGATGCTGCCATTTCTCGGGGCCTCTACGGTGCGCGATGTGATCGCCACGCCCGTCGATTTTAAAGGGGACCTTTGGTCCTATCAGACACCGACCAGTACGCGCTATTTTGGTACGGCAGTCAAAGTAGTTGATAAACGCGCATCGTTTCTTGATGCGGGCAGTCTGATTGAAGAAGCTGCACTGGATAAGTATGTGTTTATTCGCGATGCCTATCTTCAGCGCCGCGCCTCACAGGTCAATCCGGACGAAGAATAAGTTTGAAGTGATGAATTTGTAAATCTTGTGTAACTAATCATTGCTGATGTCAACCAGTTGTGACACTAAACGATTAGATACCTATTGTTAATAAGCGCATCTGGCGCAAATGGAAAGTTGAGATATGAAACTGATTAATAAATTTCTTTTGAGTTTGCTGGTAAGTTTAAGTTTTGTCGGAAGTTGTATGGCAGCCGATGAGGCTCCAGATGCACTGATCAAGCGACTGAGTCAGGAAATTCTTGATATCGCTAAAGCGGATAAGGACATCCAGTCGGGTGATCAGAAGCGCGTCTTCGAAATAGTCGAGAGCAAAATTTTGCCGCATATCGATTTCACGCGCATGACATCCCTGGCGGCGGGAAAAAATTGGCGTGATGCCAGCCCTGAGCAGCAAAAGCAACTGATCAACGAGTTTCGTACCTTGCTGGTACACACCTATTCTGGCGCCATCTCGCAGATTAAAGATCAGAAAGTGGAATTTAAGCCATTCCGAGGTGCGCCTGATGATACCGAAGTGGAAGTGAAGAGCCAGGTTATCCAGACGCGAGGCGAGCCTTTGCAGTTGAGCTATCGCCTGGCAAAATCAGCAACTGGCTGGAAAATATATGATATCAATGTACTTGGTGCCTGGCTGGTGGAAACCTATAAAGGCAGTTTTGCTGCCGAGGTAACTAAATCCGGTATCAATGGCTTGATCAAGACCCTGGTTGAAAAAAATAAAAAGTTGGCTACCCCCAGCGCAAGCAAGACAGCAGCAAAATAATAGGAGTTTGCATGTATCAGCCTGACCAAGAACTCAATCTGCACAATGCGCTTAGTACAGTGCAATCTGGTTTGGCAGCGATTGCCCAAGGACAGATTGAATTTGATTTGTCCTTACTGGCACTGGTCGACTCTTCAGCAGTTGCTGTCATGCTTGAATGGCAACGTGCGGCAAATGCAAGCGGAAAGACGTTGATTTTTCATGGCATACCTACCACATTGAACAGTCTGATGGATTTATATGGCGTATCAGATTTCCTGATCGCCACGCCTTCCGGGCGACATTGACCCCTTCCGTTTTGCGTTAGCTCCGATCTGATCATGCATGGATCATCCATACATGATCACGCATTATCAGATTAGCGCTCATCCTGTAACAAAAAATCCCCTATAATCGAAGGTTTTCGCCGCAAAGCGGCGATACCTATTACGCACAAAGAGTGCACATTGCCACATGGCTGCCATACAAATTACCAATGTTGAAAAAAGTTACCAGTCCTTGAAGGCGCTGGGCGGTGTCTCCCTGACTATCGAAGAAGGGGAGTTCTTTGGCTTGCTCGGACCTAACGGTGCCGGCAAGACCACACTGATTTCGATTATCGCGGGCCTTAATCGGGCCGATTCTGGCAGTGTGACGATACAGGGGCATGATGTTGTCAATGACTATCGTGCGGCGCGCAAAAACATCGGCGTCGTACCGCAAGAACTGGTGTTCGATCCTTTCTTTACCGTGCGCGAAACCTTGCGCATGCAGTCCGGCTATTTTGGTTTGAAGAACAACGATAAATGGATAGACGAGGTCATGGAAAACCTCGATCTGACCAATAAAGCCGATACCAATATGCGTGCCTTATCCGGCGGCATGAAGCGTCGTGTGCTGGTGGCGCAGGCGCTGGTGCATAAGCCACCGGTCATTGTATTGGACGAGCCAACTGCAGGTGTCGATGTTGAATTGCGTCAGACGCTGTGGAAATTCATTGCGCGGCTCAATACGGAAGGCCATACCGTGGTGTTGACCACGCATTATCTGGAAGAGGCGCAAGCCCTGTGCAACCGGGTTGCCATGCTCAAGGCCGGCAAGGTGGTGGCACTCGATAGCATGTCTGCACTGATCAAGCGAATTTCCGGCTCGCAAATGAAGATCACGCTGGCGCATGGACAATTGCCTGCCAGCTTGCACCCCTTGCTGATCCAGCATGAGGGGCCTGCGGTTGATCAACAATACATGTTGCGCATTACTGACTACACCGAAGTAGAACCCATCCTGGCAACCTTGCGTACCGCGGGTTGTGTGATGGAAGATCTGCATCTGCAACAGGCCGATCTGGAAGACGTTTTCCTGCAAATCATGGGAGATCAACAATGACCGGCTTTCAAACACTGTTTTACAAGGAGGTGTTGCGCTTCTGGAAGGTGGCAACACAAACCGTTACCGCACCCATCGTGACTGCGATGCTGTATTTGCTGATTTTTGGACATGTGCTTGAAGGACATGTGCAAGTTTCAGGAGTGAAATACACGGCGTTCTTAATTCCCGGACTGGTGATGATGAGCATCTTGCAGAATGCCTTTGCCAATGCCTCCTCCTCATTGATTCAATCCAAGATCACCGGCAATCTGGTATTCGTCATGCTGACCCCGTTGTCGCATTGGGATTTGTTTGGCGGCTACGTGCTGGCGGCCATTGTGCGTGGACTAGCGGTGGGTATGGGCGTATTTGTCGTCACTGCGTGGATGGCCAATTTAAGCTTCGCAGCACCGTGGTGGATAGCCATTTTTGCTTTGCTGGGGGCAGCGATTTTAGGTACGATGGGTTTGATTGCCGGCATTTGGGCAGAGAAATTTGATCAATTGGCGGCGTTCCAGAATTTTTTCATCATGCCTGCGACATTTTTGTCGGGTGTCTTTTATTCAATTCATTCTTTGCCGCCTTTCTGGCAAAATTTGTCGCATTTCAATCCTTTCTTTTACATGATCGATGGCTTCCGTTACGGATTTTTTGCTCAGTCTGATGTAAGCCCCTGGATGAGTGCCACTATCGCCTCTACCTTCTTCATTTTTCTGGCGACGGTCGCCGTGCAAATGCTGAAGCGTGGCTATAAGTTAAGGCATTAACACGATTGGATTGCCATAGCGGCAAGAGTGATGTCGTATTTACCAAATTAATTTGAAAGAAAACCGTGTTTCCTACTCCTGAAAAAATCAAAGAATATATCGCTGCCGGTCTGGAGTGCACCCACCTCGAAGTCGACGGTGACGGACAGCATTTTACTGCGGTGATCGTATCGCCTGCGTTTGTCGGCAAACGCCTGATACAGCGCCACCAAATCGTCTACGCAGCCTTGGGCGACCGCATGCGTGAAGAAATTCACGCGCTGTCGATGAAAACTCTCACACCTGAAGAATTTCAATAAAATTACCATGGATAAATTACTGATTACAGGCGGCTATCGCCTCAACGGCGATGTGATCATATCTGGCGCAAAAAATGCGGCGCTACCGATCTTGTGCGCCGGTTTACTGACTGCGGACGATCTGGTCCTGAGCAATGTGCCTTCATTGCAAGATGTCTCCACCATGCTCAAGTTGTTGCGACAAATGGGCTTGGCCGTGACGCAGGAAAACGGCATCGTCACGCTTAACGGCGCTGCAGTAAATAACTGGGAAGCGCCTTACGACATGGTGAAAACCATGCGCGCTTCTATCCTGGTGCTGGGACCTTTGCTGGCGCGTTTTGGCGAGGCAAAAGTGTCGTTGCCGGGTGGCTGCGCGATAGGCTCGCGCCCTGTTGATCAACACATCAAGGGCTTGCAAGCCATGGGTGCCGAGATTACGATTGAAGCTGGTTATATTCATGCCAAAGCCAAGCGCCTCAAAGGTGCAAAAATCGTCACTGACATGATCACTGTCACTGGCACTGAAAACTTCCTGATGGCGGCAGCCTTGGCCGATGGCGAAACCGTGCTGGAAAATGCGGCACGTGAACCTGAAGTGACTGACCTGGCAAACCTGCTGGTGGCGATGGGCGCAAAAATTCAGGGTATCGGTACCGATCGTTTAGTGATCCAGGGTGTGGATCGCCTGCACGGCGCTGCGCATACCGTGATCGCCGATCGCATTGAAACGGCGACCTTCTTGTGCGCGGTTGCGGCAGCCGGCGGTGACATTACCTTAAAAAATACCCGCAGCGATATTCTCGATGTGGCGATGGATAAATTGCGCGAGGCTGGCGTAATTATTACCAGCGGCCCCGATTGGATCAGGGCACAAATGGGCGCGCGCCCGAAGGCCGTGAGCTTCCGCACCACGGAATATCCGGGCTTCCCGACTGACATGCAGGCGCAATTCATGGCGCTCGATTGCATCGCCCAGGGCGTCAGCAAAGTGACCGAAACCATTTTTGAAAACCGCTTCATGCACGTGCAAGAGATGAATCGTCTCGGCGCGCATATTGAGATCGACGGACATACCGCCATCGTCAATGGCGTCGATAAATTGGTCGGCGCCCCCGTCATGGCCACCGATCTGCGCGCCTCTGCGTCACTGGTGATCGCCGGCTTGGCGGCGGAAGGCGAGACCTTGATTGACCGGATTTACCATCTGGATCGTGGTTACGACAAGATGGAAGTGAAATTGTCCGGTGTCGGTGCCCACATTCAACGAGTGAAATAAAGCAAACCATATGACTCAGCAACTGACTCTGGCCTTATCGAAAGGCCGCATTTTTGAAGAGACCCTACCGCTGCTAGAGGCCGCAGGCATCCGCGTGATGGAAGATCCTGAAACTTCACGCAAATTGATCCTGGCCACCAATGATCCGGCAGTGCGCGTGATCATCGTGCGCGCCTCTGACGTGCCGACGTATGTGCAATATGGCGCGGCAGATTTTGGTGTTGCTGGCAAAGATGTTTTGCAAGAGCATGGCGGCGAAGGTCTGTATCAGCCTATCGATCTCAATATTGCCAAATGCAGGATGTCGGTGGCGGTCTCGGTTGGCTTTGATTATGCAACGGCAGTGCGTCATGGCGCGCGTTTGCGGGTCGCCACCAAATACACTGAAATCGCACGCGAGCATTTCGCCAGCAAAGGTGTGCACGTCGATCTGATTAAATTGTATGGCTCGATGGAACTGGCACCGTTGGTCGGCTTATCGGATGCGATCGTTGATCTGGTCAGCACCGGCAACACCCTGAAGGCAAATCATCTGGTGGAAGTCGAGCACATCATGGATATTTCTTCGCGCCTGGTGGTGAACCAGGCTGCATTAAAAATGAAACGTGAGCGTTTGCAGCCGATACTTGAGGCGTTTGCCCGCGCCTCCAAGGCACTCCATCCAAGCTGATGTGCTTGGCAGTGCCCGATGACTCTTCCTTGAATAGTGCAATTTGAACGGTGCGCGCGGCGCATCCCGAAAGTATTGAATATGTCGCAAATCAACCCACCACTGATCACTCGTCTCGATTCGACTCAGGCAGATTTTAATGAAAAGCTGACGAATTTACTGGCATTTGAAGCGAGCGAAGATGAAGCGATTGATCGTGTCGTCGCACACATTTTGCTGGACGTAAAAAAACGCGGTGATGCTGCCGTGCTGGAGACGACCAATCGCTTCGACAGGCTTTCCGCCAGCAGTATTGCCGATCTGGAGATCACGCAGGCAGAGATGCAAGCTGCATTAATTTCATTATCGCCTGAGCGCCGTAGCGCGCTGGAAACCGCAGCGCAACGGGTACGCGCCTATCACGAGAAACAGAAGGCGGAATGTGGTTCGGCCGGCTTCTCTTATACCGAAGCCGATGGCACCGTGCTCGGGCAAAAAGTCACTCCGCTCGATCGCGTCGGCATCTATGTGCCAGGTGGCAAAGCGGCGTATCCGTCGTCAGTATTGATGAATGCGATACCGGCCAAGGTGGCAGGCGTCAAAGAAATCATCATGGTCGTGCCGACACCGGACGGGGTTAAAAATTCGCTGGTCTTGGCGGCCGCCGCGATCGCCGGTGTGGATCGGGTGTTCACGGTGGGCGGCGCGCAGGCGGTTGGCGCATTGGCTTACGGTACCAAAACGATACCGCAAGTCGACAAGATCGTCGGCCCTGGCAATGCCTATGTGGCGGCGGCCAAGCGCCGTGTGTTTGGTACGGTTGGCATCGACATGATTGCCGGCCCGTCCGAGATTCTGGTGATCTGCGACGGTACGACCAATCCTGATTGGGTGGCGATGGATTTGTTTTCTCAGGCCGAACATGATGAGCTGGCGCAGTCGATTTTATTGTGTCCCGATGCGGCGTATCTGGATGCGGTTGAAGCCAGTATCGCCAGGCTGATCGATACCATGCCGCGCAAGGACATCATCCGCATTTCACTGGCGAACCGTGGCGCGCTGATCAAGGTGCGCGACATGCAGGAAGCCTGCGATATCGCCAATAATATCGCGGCCGAACATCTGGAAATCTCTGCGGAAAATCCGCAGCAATGGGCGGACCAGATCCGCCATGCGGGTGCCATGTTCCTCGGCCGTTATTCGTCGGAAGCCTTGGGCGACTATTGCGCCGGCCCGAATCATGTCTTGCCAACCTCGCGCACGGCGCGCTTTTCGTCGCCGCTTGGCGTCTACGATTTTCAAAAACGCTCTTCGATGATTTATGTCAGCGAGCAAGGGGCACAAAGCCTGGGCAAAGTGGCCGCCGAGCTGGCTTATGGTGAAGGCTTGCAGGCGCATGCGCGCAGTGCTGAATATCGCTTAAAGCCTAACTTAAAGCAGAAAACTTAAAAATGAGCACGCCTAACACGCACTGTTCATGCGCTTCTTGGGCCTATCCGGCCTGCAAGCCGCATGAACAGTGCGTGGTGGACCTGCCACCTTTTCAATTTTCGATCATCCATTAGATGAATAGCTATATCGATCAGCTCTTCAATGAAGATGCCATCTCAGGTCTCGATAGAATTCCTGACGGCAGCATTGATCTGATCCTGACCGATCCGCCTTATGGTCTGGGCAAGGATTATGGCAACGATTCAGATAAGCAGGCATCGGCTGAATACCTGGCGTGGACAGAGCGCTGGATCGATGCGGTCTTGCCGAAATTGAAGCCGACTGGTTCGCTCTACATTTTTTTGACCTGGCGCTATTCGCCCGAGATTTTTGTGATGCTGAAACAGCGCATGACCATGCTCAATGAAATCATCTGGGACAGACGCGTGCCGTCGATGGGGGGCAGTGTCAGAAACTTCACTTCGGTGCATGACACGATAGGTTTTTTTGCCAAGGGCAAGGGGCATTATTTCGACCTCGATGCCGTCAGAATCCCCTACGATGCTGTCACCAAGAAGGCGCGCTCGCGCTCGATTTTTGTCGGTGCCAAATGGCTGGAGCTGGGCTACAACCCGAAAGACGTCTGGAGCGTTTCGCGCCTGCATAAAGAAGATCCTGAACGTGCCGACCATCCGACGCAAAAGCCCTTGGAAATTATCGAGCGCATGGTGCGCGCATCCTGCCCGCCGGGCGGCATTGTGCTCGATCCGTTTATGGGCAGCGGCACCACAGCCATCGCCGCCAGGCGTTGCGGGCGGCAATTTGTCGGCTTTGAACTGAACCCGGATTATTGCCAGATTATTCAAGACCGGCTCGCTTCGCCGGAAGCCGAATTGTCAGTGCAAAGCAATTTGCCGACCGAACCGGTGCGGGCAAAAATCCCGAATGTGAAGAGTGGGAAAAAAGGCCGTAAAAAAGGCAGCACTGTCAAAAGTGCCAAAGCGACTAAAAACCCTAAAGCTAAAAGTCGAGACACGCAGCCTGACATGGCGACAGAAATTTCGCCAGAAGTGTTGGCAGAAACCCTATAGAACGCCTTCATTTTTAATCGTTTGAAAAATATATGAGCCTGATCGCCAACATCATCCGTCCTGAAGTGCTTGCTCTATCGGCATATCACGTACCCGATTCCAGCGGTTTCGTGAAACTCGACGCAATGGAAAATCCCTACACCTTATCCAGCGATTTGCAGCGCGCCTTGGCAGAGCGTCTGGCACAAGTTGCCCTGAATCGTTATCCGGTTCCCAGTTATACCGGACTCAAAAACGCGATCAGGCAGCAGTTCGGCATTCCGGAAAATTATGATGTCGTGCTGGGCAATGGCTCAGACGAATTGATCTCCATGGTCTCGGTCGCCTGCGCCAAACCGGGCGCCAAAGTGTTGGCTCCGGTGCCGGGCTTTGTCATGTACGCCATGTCGGCGCACCTGGCTGGCATGGATTTTGTCGGCGTGCCGCTGTGCGCGGATCTGACGCTCGATAAGGCCGCCATGCTCGCTGCCATCGCTGAGCATAGGCCAGCGATCACTTACCTGGCTTATCCGAATAATCCTACCGGAACCTTATTTGAAGTGGCCGACATCGAGGCCATCTTGCGTGCGGTGGGCGACACCGGCATCGTGATCGTCGATGAGGCGTATCAGCCCTTTGCACAAACCAGTTTCATGCCGCGCCTGGCTGAATTCGATAATCTGCTGGTGATGCGCACGGTGTCCAAACTAGGCCTGGCTGGCATTCGTCTCGGGTATATGTCCGGTAGCAAGGCGCTATTGGATGAGCTTGAAAAAGTGAGACCGCCCTACAATATCAACGTGCTAACGGAAGCGGCTGCAGAATTCATGTTGCAGCATGTGGACATACTCGATGACCAGGCTGCGCAATTGCGCGAGCAGAGAAGCGCGCTGGCCGCAGCCATGAGGCAATTACCAGGTGTCATCGTGTTTCCGTCGGCAGCAAATTTCCTGCTGATTCGGGTTCCGCAAGCCGAACAAGTGTTCGCTAATTTGCTGAAACAAAAAATATTAGTTAAAAATGTAGGTAAAATGCATGCTCTGCTGGAGAATTGTCTGCGCATCACCGTCAGCACTCCGCAAGAAAATGCCCTTTTTCTTGATGCATTAAGTGCATCCTTGTAATCTTAATAATTTTTAATACCAACGCTGAAGCAAAGCCAAATACCATGCAAGCCCAACGTACCGCGCAAGTCACACGCAACACCAACGAAACTCAAATCCGGGTCGCGATCAATCTCGATGGCACCGGCAAGCAAAAATTAAATACCGGCGTGCCATTTCTGGATCACATGCTGGATCAGATTGCCCGCCATGGTTTGATCGATCTGGAAATTGAAGCGGTGGGCGATCTGCATATCGATGCGCATCACACGGTGGAAGACGTTGGCATTACCCTGGGCCAGGCCTTTGCCATTGCGATGGGCGACAAAAAAGGTATCCGTCGTTATGGCCACGCCTATGTGCCGCTGGATGAAGCTTTGTCACGCGTGGTGATCGATTTTTCCGGCCGCCCTGGTCTGGAATTTCACGTGCCATTCAAACGCTCGATGATAGGCACTTTTGATGTCGATCTGACGCATGAATTTTTTCAGGGATTTGTGAATCACGCCCTGGTTTCGCTGCATATCGACAACTTGCGTGGCGACAATGCACATCATCAATGCGAAACCGTGTTCAAAGCCTTCGGCCGCGCCTTACGCATGGCGTCTGAACTTGATGCACGCTCCGCTGGAACCATACCATCCACCAAGGGCAGCCTCTAACTCCTTTCGCTAGCTGAGCATTCATTATCTGCTGGCAAATTAATTATGAATAAAATTGTAGTAGTAGATTACGGCATGGGGAATTTACGTTCGGTAGCGCAGGCTTTGCGCGCCGTGGCGCCTGATGCCGAGGTAAAAATTTCCGGTGAAATCGCCGATATCAAAAGCGCTGACCGGCTAGTCTTGCCAGGCCAGGGCGCGATGCCAGATTGCATGCGCAGCCTGCGTGACTCCGGTGTGCAGGAAGCCGTGCTGGAAGCGGCGCGCAGCAAGCCATTATTTGGCGTCTGCGTCGGTGAACAAATGCTGTTTGATATCAGTGCCGAAGGCGACACGCCCGGTCTGGGATTATTGCCCGGCAAAGTGGTGCGCTTCGACCTGAGCGGCAAGTTGCAGGATGATGGTTCACGTTTTAAAGTACCGCAAATGGGCTGGAATCGCGTCAGGCAAGCGCAGCCACATGCGCTGTGGCAAGACATCGCCGACGATGCTTATTTTTATTTTGTGCACAGTTATTATGCCCAACCAGCGCTGGCGCACCACACGGTTGGCACGACAGATTACGGCAGCATATTTGCCTGTGCCGTGGCCAAGGATAATATTTTTGCGACACAATTCCATCCTGAAAAAAGTGCGTCCGCAGGATTGCAGCTCTACAAGAATTTTGTACACTGGAAACCATAAAACGATTTTTACCTAGTCGCGTTAAATTTTTTAGCTTCCCATTAATTAACATCTAAATTTCAACCTATCATGCTGCTCATTCCTGCTATCGACCTCAAAGACGGTCACTGCGTACGCCTGAAACAAGGCGACATGGATCAAGCCACCGTATTCTCCGATAACCCCGCCGAGATGGCGCGTCATTGGCTAATGCAGGGCGCACGTCGCCTGCATCTGGTCGATTTGAATGGCGCATTTGCCGGAAAGCCCGTCAATGAAGCCGCAGTCAAGGCGATTATCCAGGCGGTACGCGATTATGCTGAAGAGACCGGCGCTGAAGAAATCCCTGTGCAATTGGGCGGCGGGATTCGCGATCTGGATACGATAGAGCGCTATCTTAACGATGGCTTGTCTTACATTATTATCGGTACCGCGGCGGTCAAAAGCCCGGGCTTTCTGGCAGATGCATGCAGTGCCTTTCCCGGTCAGATCATCGTCGGCATCGATGCCAAGGACGGCAAGGTCGCCACGGATGGCTGGAGTAAATTGTCAGGGCACGACGTCATCGATCTGGCGCAGAAATTCGAAGGCTATGGCGTTGAGGCAATTATCTATACCGACATCGGGCGCGACGGCATGATGGGCGGCGTAAATCTTGAGGCGACGGTCAAATTGGCGCAGGCGGTGAGTATTCCCGTGATTGCGTCCGGTGGCATCCATGTTTTGGCGGATGTTGAAGCGCTTTGCGCGGTGCAGGATGAAGGTATTTCTGGCGTCATTTGTGGTCGCTCGATTTATGAAGGCACGCTCGATCTGTCCTCCGCGCAGGATAGAGCCGACGAGCTGAGTGGCGAACTGGACGGTGACTATATCGGCGATCTGGATACCGAAGAAGATCCGAAATGACATTAGCAAAACGTATCATCCCTTGTCTTGACGTGACCGCTGGTCGCGTCGTTAAGGGAGTCAATTTTCAAGAGCTGCGCGATGCCGGCGATCCGGTTGAAATCGCGCGCCGCTATGATGCACAAGGCGCGGATGAAATCACCTTTCTCGACATCACAGCGTCGTCGGATGACAGAGACTTGATCTTGCCGATGATAGAGGCGGTGGCGTCCCAGGTTTTTATCCCCTTGACGGTTGGCGGCGGTGTGCGTACGGTGGCCGATGTGCGCCGCCTGCTCAATGCCGGTGCGGATAAAGTGGGTATCAACACCTCGGCGATTACCAACCCGCAACTGGTGGCCGATGCTGCACAAAAATATGGCTCGCAATGCATAGTCGTGGCGATCGATGCCAAACAAGTCGCTCCTGGAAAATGGGAAGTTTTCACCCATGGCGGACGTAACGCCACTGGCCTGGATGCCGTCGAGTGGGCAAAAAATGTCGCTCGCCTTGGTGCCGGAGAAATCTTGCTGACCAGTATGGATAAAGACGGGACGCGTTCAGGATTTGACCTGGGCTTGACCCGTGCGGTGTCGGATGCGGTGGATATTCCCGTGATCGCTTCCGGCGGTGTTGGCACATTGCAGGACTTGGCTAACGGCATCAAAATCGGCGGTGCTGATGCGGTGCTCGCTGCAAGTATTTTTCATTTCGGCCAGCATACGGTGCAAGAGGCGAAGCAATTCATGGCGGCACAGAATATTGCGATGAGGTTAGTGTGAGCGCGTCAAAATGGCTGAATAAAGTGCGCTGGGATGAACACGGTTTAGTGCCGGTCATCGCACAGGAGGCATCGAGCAACGATGTGCTGATGTTCGCATGGATGAATCGTGATGCGCTGACTAAAACGGTAGAGCTGGGCGAAGCAGTTTACTGGAGCCGCTCACGCAAGAAATTGTGGCACAAGGGCGAAGAATCCGGGCATATCCAAAAAGTGCTGGAGATACGCCTTGATTGCGATGAAGACGTGGTCTTGCTTAAAATAGAACAAGTCGACGGCATTGCCTGCCACACCGGCCGCCATTCCTGTTTTTTCCAGAAATTTGAAGGCAGCGTCAATGAAGGTGATTGGCAAAGCGTTGATCCGGTCTTAAAAGACCCTGAGACTATTTACAAATAAGGCTAGCCCGATGAACATCAACGAAGCGCAAACCTTGCAGCGCCTGGCTGGCATTATTGAGAGCCGCAAGCAAGCCAATGGCGGCGATCCTGCGACTTCCTATGTGGCACGATTATTTGTCAAAGGTGACGACGCTATTTTAAAAAAAATAGGCGAAGAAGCGACCGAGACGGTCATGGCAGCGAAAGATGCCCGCGTCTCTGGCGATGCATCCAAATTATTGTATGAATGCGCAGATCTCTGGTTTCATTCCATGATCCTGCTGGCGCAATTTGATCTGACGCCTCAAGATGTGGTGAATGAGTTGGCGCGCCGCGAGGGTATCTCCGGCATCGAAGAAAAAGCCGCTCGCAAAGACGAGTTTCGTGATCATGACGAAGCAAGTCAGTCCGAATAAATTTAATGAACCATGATTGAGGTTAACGTGGATAACTGTATTTTTTGTAAAATTATCTCCAGACAGATTCCTGCCGATGTTGTTTATGAAGATGAAGAATTACTGGCTTTCAAGGATATTCATCCTGCCGCACCGGTACATTTCCTGATCATTCCCAAGTTGCATCTTGCCACGCTGGCTGATGCTCAACCTGCACATGCAACATTGCTCGGCAGAATGCTTGAAATGGCGCCAAGATTGGCGCAAGAGCAAGGTTGTGGCGTACACAATAATTCCGACGGAGGTTTGTCAGGCGGTTATAAAACACTGATCAACACCGGACCGGACGGTGGACAAGAGGTGTATCATCTCCATATGCATGTCATTGGTGGAGCCAAACCATGGCAGGGGCAGCGTTAAGACGTAACGCTGCCAGATTGATTATATTGACGAGAGTAAGCTCTCAAAGGAGAAAAACATGGGCTCAATGAGTATTTGGCACTGGTTGATCGTGCTAGTGGTTGTAATGCTGGTATTCGGCACTAAAAAACTGGGAAATATCGGTGGTGATTTAGGCAAAGCTGTCAAGGGATTCAAGGATGGCGTAAAAGGTGAAGAGGATAAACCTGCTACGACTGCAACACAGCAAGTCGCCGATAATACGACCGTTGATGTTGAAACCAAGGAAAAAACCAAGCTATAAGCTGCTGGTGAAAAAGGACTTATGATAGATCTAGGACTCAGCAAAATGGCGCTGATCGGCGTAGTTGCGCTGATCGTAATTGGCCCTAAAGATTTACCCAAGGTTGCACGTATGGCTGGGTCCTTGTTTGGTCGCGCGCAGCGCTACATCAACGAAGTGAAATCTGAAGTCAGCCGAGAGATAGAGCTCGATGAATTGCGCAAAATGCAAAAAGATGTGCAGGATGCAGCGCAAGATGTTGAGCAATCTATCGCGCAAGGCGTGGCAGAAACAGAGAATGATCTGAATTCTGCGTGGCACGGACAAGACGGTGGCTCAGGTTTTTTGAGTCCACCAAATGTTGAAGCGCTTTCTATTAAGGCTAAGGATTTTCGCCGTAAGAAACTGGCACGCACCTCCGCATTGCCAGCATGGTACAAAAATCGTAACGGACATCGCGGACGTGTCATGTCCGGTTCTGCTCGGATGGCACGTCATCGTGTTAAGCCGCAATCAGCTGTGAGTTTCTATTAAATGTTTCACCATTTCAAATTTGTTACAGGCCTTGCATGACTGACTTAAATTCGCAGGGCGCAGCAGATAGTTTCATTTCACATCTGATTGAGTTGCGCGATCGCCTGGTGAAAGCGTCAATAGGGATTGCAATCGCCTGTGCCGCACTATTTGCGTGGCCTGGTCCTTCTGCCATTTATGATTTCCTGGCGCAACCCATGATCGCTTCATTACCTGTCGGCGCGAAGATGATAGCGACGGGTGTCATCTCGCCATTTTTGGTGCCGATGAAGGTGACGCTATTAGTGGCATTCATGCTGGCCCTACCCTGGGTTTTATATCAGGCTTGGGCGTTTATCGCCCCTGGCCTGTATTCTCATGAAAAACGACTGGTCGCGCCATTGGTCATATCCTCATCGTTATTATTTTTATCAGGCGTCGCTTTTTGTTATTTCTTTGTTTTCGGTCGCGTCTTTAAATTCATCAACGAATTTGCGCCGACATCAATTACTGTCGCGCCTGATATCGAAAATTATCTCGATTTCATCATGTCTATGTGCCTGGCTTTTGGCGTGACATTTGAGGTGCCGATTGTGGTGATTGTCTTGGTGAGAATGGGACTGGTCTCTGTCGAGAAATTCAAGGCAATACGTCCTTATGTGGTTGTGGGTGCTTTTGTGATCGCCGCAATCGTCACTCCACCGGATATCGTCAGTATGCTTTCCTTGGCATTCCCGATGTGGTTTCTGTTTGAATTGGGCTTGCTAGTAGCGCCTTTATTCGTCAAGGCAACACAAGCACCGGATCACGTTGCAGAATAAACCACGCTGCGTAACCAGCTGATCAAGGGATAGGCATTTTTGAATCCCTTGGCCAAGGTTTGCTGAAGTTTTTCTGTGTCCATCCCTTCAAGCGGACATTCTGTCCACACCATAAAATTTTTGAGTTTTAGTTGCTCTATCTGCGGATGTTCGGCATCAACTCCTTTTGGTGGCCGGATTAACTTGCCTTCTTCCTGCAGGGTGCCGAAGGTATCTTTGAGCCCCTTGTTTTTCAACACTTTAGAAAACCCCGCCGTGTCTGCCACAATGTGATTGCGTATGGCCCGTAATCTGTCTGATGGCGGCATGTATTCGCCCACCGCAAAAAAGAGTCTTCCTGTTGCATCCATTTGAAAATAATAAGCTGGTCCACCACCTTCGCTAGGTTTCTTGCGGCCGCTCGGTAAAATGGACGCTGAAAACGTCGTTTTATATGGCGATTTATCCGCTCTGAAACGGACGTCGCGGTTGATTCGGAACAAGGCTTTCTTCGGTTCGCAGTCAGCGATTGCGGGATCGAATTTGCTGATGTCGTTGATCAACTCGGTGACTAACTGCAAAAATTCGGCACGTAAAATATCGTAGCGAGGTTTGTTCATGACAAACCAGGCGCGGTTGTTGTTTTCAGATAGTTCGAATAAAAAACGCGTCAAGTCCTTGATATGCATGGCTCTATTCCAATAATAAAATTACTCTTCCCGCTTGATGGAAGGGCGTTTCCCGATAAGTACACTTACCGTTGACTCCGATGCGTTCCGTAACAATGTTAATTTGACTTTGGTATCAGGTTTCAATTGCGCAATTAAGTTCAGAACTTCGGTTTTATTCGCCGCTGGTTTACCTTCAATCGCAATCAAAATATCACCTGGTTTGATCCCTGCCTTGTCGGCAGGACCCCCTCGAATCACCCCAGCGACGATGGCTCCCGAGGTCTGCTTTATGTTGAAACTGTCCGCCATCTCAGGCGTGATGTCTTGGGGCTCTACCCCTATCCAGCCCCTTACCACTTGACCATCGGCGATGATACCTTCCATTACCATTTTGATGGTCGTGACGGGAATGGCGAAACCGATACCCAAAGAGCCGCCGTTGCGTGAATAGATCGCTGAATTGATCCCGAGAAGATTTCCCTGTATGTCGACCAACGCACCACCGGAGTTTCCAAAATTGACTGCTGCATCGGTTTGTATGAAATTTTCATAAGTATTTAACCCGACATCATTTCGACCGAGCGCAGAAATGATGCCCATAGTTACAGTTTGACCGACACCAAATGGATTGCCGATGGCGAGTACTACATCGCCTACGCTGGTGACTTCGGAATGGCCAAATGTAATGGCGGGCAAGTCCGGTAAGTTAATTTTGATGACCGCGAGATCTGTCTCGGGATCAGACCCGACGACTTTGGCCATTGCTTTGCGTCCATCCGGTAAAGAGACATCGATTTCATCTGCGCCTTCAATGACATGATAGTTAGTCAGAATAAAGCCTTGTGAACTAACGATAACGCCAGACCCAAGGCTGGTTTGCCGTTCGTTTTGTGGATTTGGCTGGTCGCCAAAAAAACGCTTGATGAATGGATCATTGAGAAGTGCATTATCGGATTTGCGCGACTCTTTGGCGGTATTAATGTTGACTACGGAAGGCATGGCTCGTTTTGCGCCAATACTATAGGTCGTCTGCGCAGGCATCGCGGTGACCGGCGCTTCCCGGATGTTCATTGACGACGACAGTTGCAGACTTTGATTGGATCTTGATAATTGGCCTATCCAATCGGGTTTTAAGGTGGTTACAATAAACCACAGCGCTAAACCGATAGTCGCGGTTTGCGCAAACAATAGCCATAAACGACGCATAAGAAGAGTTGAGTATGAAAATAAATTCGGTAAATAGGGATACGCTGGCACAATTTCTTTCGACGGAATTGCAAACAGCACGTTTCCGTGATTATTGCCCAAATGGACTGCAGGTGGAAGGTCGCTCTGAAATTAAAGTGTTGGTGAGCGGCGTTACCGCCAGTCTGGCGCTTTTGGAACAGGCCACTCTGCTGCGGGCCGATGCAGTGTTAGTCCATCACGGTTATTTTTGGCGTGGCGAGGACATGCGCGTCATTGGGCAAAAGCATAAACGCCTAAAGATATTGCTGGAAAACGAAATATCTCTGTTCGCTTATCACCTGCCTTTGGATGCACATCCTCAAATGGGAAATAACGTAACACTGGCTGCACAACTGGACCTCATTCCAACAGCAAGGTTTGGTGAGGATGACCTTGGCTGGATTGGTCAAATGGAAAACGGTTTGGTTCTGACCGTTGGTGAACTGGCGAAACATATTGAAAGCAAGCTGGGCCGTAAGCCATTATTGGTCGGTGATCCAGATCAACTACTTGGTCAGGTTGCCTGGTGCACGGGCGCGGCGCAAAACATGTTTGGCGATGCAATCACGGCTGACGCGTCGGTCTATTTAAGCGGGGAAATTTCAGAGTCCACTGTGCATTTAGCGAGGGAGTCAGGTGTCGCTTATATCGCGTGTGGGCATCATGCAACCGAGCGGTATGGAGTCCAGGCATTGGGGCGGCATATCGCACAACAGTTTGGCGTTACACATCATTTTGTTGATATCGATAATCCTGTATAAATGCATGCCATCGCCCCTCAGGTCGATGGCATGTAACCAACGCCAATAAAATTGTGGAGAAATTATTTTCTCAGGGCGTCGCGAATTTCACGCAATAAAACGACGTCTTCAGGCGTCGCAGGTGCGGCAGCAGGCGCTATAACTTCCTCTTTTTTCATTTTGTTAAAGATGCGGACCATTTGAAAAATAATAAATGCCAAAATAATAAAATTCAATGCGATAGTAATGAAGTTGCCATAGGCCAATACAGCACCTGCTTTCTTGGCCTCGACCAACGCCAAGCTGCTTGCCTGGCCATTCAGTGGAATGTAGTAATTTGAAAAATCCAGTCCACCAAAAATTCTTCCGACGATAGGCATAACGACATCAGCGACCAGTGAATCAACAATTTTCCCAAATGCTGCGCCAATAATGACACCTACAGCCAGGTCGACTACATTGCCTTTTGAGGCGAAGTCCTTGAATTCTTGCATCATGCTCATGGAAAATCCTTTAAAAATGGTAAATCGAAAAATTAGCTAAAACCTTGATCATATTAATGTGTAAGTGCTATTTTTTGAACGGTTTTTTGTCAAAATTTGTGTCAAATGCAATTATTCGCAGCACTTAAATTAGTGATTGTTAAGCCAAATCGTTAAACATAAATAGCAAAATGTCAGAAAATACGCATTAGTTTGTTCATAGATACATCTTTTTCTTTAAAACCATACTCAGCTCCTTTATAATTTAAGGTTGTTAGAAGTGGGTTTTGCTTCATCAAGTTTTGATTTTTGATAGATTGGGGTTGGTATGGGTATCGAAAAGCAGGTCGATTCCGGCCGTCGCGGCTTGCTCGTCGCAACGTGCGCGGTGGGTGGTGTGGCAGGTTTGGCAACGGCGGGTGCGTTAGTGAGCACTTTCCAGCCATCCGAGCGCGCGAAAGCAGCGGGCGCGCCGGTAGAAGCGGATATCTCGGATTTAAAACCGGGTGAAATGAAAGTATTTGAATGGCGCGGTAAGCCAGTCTGGATTCTCAAGCGTACGCCAGAAATGATGGCTAGCCTCGCTAAGACAGAAGATAAGGTTGCTGATCCAAAATCAGATTTGCCTTACACCATGGATATTCCTGACTACTGTAAAAACCAAAATCGTTCAAGAGTTGAACATAGCGACGTATTGGTGACAGTAGGTATTTGTTCTCACCTTGGCTGTTCCCCCAGCTCGAAATTTGCTGCAGGCGCACAGCCATCATTGCCGGATGACTGGACTGGCGGCTTTTTATGCCCATGCCATGGTTCCACTTTTGATTTGGCCGGTCGGGTTTATAAAAACAAGCCAGCACCACAAAATCTGGATGTGCCCCGGCATATGTATCTGTCGGAAACTAAAATCCTCATCGGTAAAGATGAGAAAGGCGAGGCTTAATCATGGCATTTGTTGAGAAAAAACTTCCGGCTGACGCCCCTGTTATTGATAAGGCGCTCAATTGGGTCGACTCCCGCTTCCCGCTGACTAAGTTGTGGAATGATCAGTGGGGTCAATACTACGCACCGAAAAATTTTAATTTTTGGTATATTTTTGGATCACTGGCAATGTTGGTGTTGGTGATACAGATTGTGACCGGTATCTTTCTGGTGATGCACTACAAACCAGATGCCGGTATGGCGTTCGCGTCGGTAGAATACATTATGCGTGAAGTGCCTTGGGGCTGGTTGGTGCGGTATATGCATTCAACAGGCGCCTCTGCTTTCTTCATCATTGTTTATTTGCATATGACCCGTGCGTTAATGTACGGCTCCTATCGTAAGCCTCGTGAATTGATCTGGCTGTTTGGCTTTGCGATTTTCCTGTGTTTGATGGCAGAAGCTTTCTTTGGCTACTTGCTGCCATGGGGACAAATGTCTTATTGGGGCGCACAAGTTATTGTGAATCTGTTCGGCGCTATTCCATTCATCGGTCCAGATTTGTCGCTGTGGATTCGTGGCGATTACGTGGTGTCTGACGCAACGCTCAATCGTTTCTTCTCTTTTCATGTCATTGCTATTCCTCTCGTCTTGCTTGGTTTGGTGGTCGCACATCTGATCGCTCTGCATGAAGTCGGTTCGAATAATCCGGATGGTATTGAAGTGAAAGAAAATTTGGGCCCAGACGGACATCCGCTTGATAGCGTTCCTTCGCACCCTTACTACACATTCCACGATATTTTTGGCGTGACCGTATTCTTGGTCATCTTTAGCGCTGTTGTTTTCTTTGCCCCTGAAATGGGTGGTTACTTCTTGGAATACAATAATTTTATTCCAGCCAATTCATTGATGACACCTTTGCATATCGCGCCAACTTGGTATTTCACGCCGTTTTATTCTATCTTGCGTGCAACTACTACCGAGTTCATGTATGTGGTGATGGTTGGTATCGTCGCGTATGTCGGTTTGATTTTTGTGGCGAGTAACTTGCCATCGAAAATTAAAATGGCGATTGCTGGAATCGCTCTGGTCGCACTTGCCGGCATGATGCCTGGTGCACTTGACGCTAAATTCTGGGGTGTGGTGTTGTTCGGTTCTTCAGTAATGATCTTGGGTGCATTGCCTTGGCTCGATCTGTCACCAGTGAAATCCATACGCTACCGTCCAGACTGGCACAAATACGTTTATATCGTTTTTGGCATTGCTTTCGTCGCTTTGGGATACTTGGGTGTTCAGGCGCCATCTCCTATTGGTGAAAAAGTTTCACAGGTTTGTGCCGTAATTTATTTCGGATTTTTCCTGCTGATGCCATGGTGGAGCAAGATGGGGACATTCAAACCTGTGCCTAAACGCGTGACATTTTCTGCGCACTAAGCGTCAAAAGGGATAATAAGCATGAAATTTTTTAAAAAATTGATCGCCGCGCTGGTCTTTGCTCCGACTATGGTGTTGGCTAATACTGGCGGATTTCCTCTGGATAAAGCCGAGGACCGGAGTAATGATATGGCGGCGTTGCAAAATGGCGCCAAGCTGTTTGTTAACTATTGCCTTAACTGTCACTCTGCATCTTCAATGCGTTACAACCGTCTGAAAGATATCGGTTTGACAGAAGATCAGATCAAGGGAAATTTGTTGTTCACCGGCGAAAAAGTCGGTGATCTGATGAAGACTTCTCTGGCAGCGAAAGATGCAAAGGAGTGGTTTGGTGCAGTTCCTCCGGACTTGTCTGTGATTGCGCGTGCAAGAGCATCAAATGCTGGGTCTGGTGCAGACTGGCTTTACACCTATCTTCGCACCTATTACAAAGATGATAGCAGACCAACCGGCTGGAATAATATGTTGTTCCCGAACGTTGGTATGCCGCATGCTTTGTGGGAATTACAAGGTGTTCGCAATGCCAAGTTCGTCGAAGAAAAAGACGCACATGACGAATCTAAGGTCGTGCATAAATTTGCCGGTTTTGAAAAGGTGACAGACGGTAAATTGACCACTGCCGAATATGATAGTGCGGTAACCGACCTGGTCGCTTATTTGCAATGGATGGGTGAGCCAGCACAAAGCACACGCAAGCGCCTAGGTGTTTGGGTGGTCATGTTTCTGTCGCTACTGAGTTTACTGGCATGGCGTTTGAATGCGTCGTACTGGAAAGAAGTGAAGTAATTTAGTCGTCCGCCGTAGGTTAGTTGGCGGATGTGTTATCACAGGGTGGGGTGCGCAAAACAGGCGCCTCACCCTAATCGTTTTTAAGGAACTATAAAAATGATGGTTCTCTATTCGGGTACAACTTGCCCATTCTCTCAACGTTGCCGTCTGGTCTTGTTTGAAAAAGGCATGGATTTTGAAATCCGCGACGTTGATTTATTTAATAAACCAGAAGATATTTCCACCATGAACCCTTATGGTCAGGTGCCTATTCTGGTTGAGCGTGAATTGATATTGTACGAATCAAATATCATTAACGAATACATTGATGAGCGCTTTCCTCATCCTCAGTTGATGCCTGCAGATCCTTTGCAGCGTGCTCGTGCACGACTGATGTTGTTCAATTTCGAAAAAGAATTGTTCATTCATGTGCATACGTTGGAGAATGAGAAATCTTCTACTTCGGCAAAAATGCAAGAAAAAGCACGGATTGAAATACGTGATCGCCTGACTCAACTGGCACCTTTATTCATCAAGAATAAATATATGTTGGGTGAGGAATTCTCGATGCTGGATGTTGCTGTTGCACCATTGCTATGGCGCCTTGATCATTACGGTATTGAACTTTCTAAGACAGCAGCGCCGTTGATGAAGTACGCAGAGCGTATCTTTTCTCGCCCTGCTTACATTGAAGCTTTGACTCCATCTGAAAAAGTCATGCGTCGTTAATTTGCCATATTCGTTTTGACAAAAGGCTGACATCTCAATCATGTCAGCCTTGTTGTTTTTGGGTGCAAAGCCTATCCTTAACGTATTCTTCGTGAAAATTCCCCTGCTATGTCTGAGACTTCAACTAAACCTTATTTTATGCGTGCCATCTATGAATGGTGCACCGACAATGGCTTTACTCCGTATCTGGCGGTTAAGGTATTCGGCGGTGCAAAGGTGCCGATGGAATTCGTGCGCAACGGTGAAATCGTGTTGAATATAAGTTTTGGTGCGACGAGTGGACTGAAAATGGGTAATGATGCGGTCACTTTTAATGCTCGTTTTGGTGGTGTTTCGAGGGAAATTTATGTGCCGGTTGCCAATGTTCAGGCGGTGTATGCCAGTGAAAATGGACAAGGTATGGCATTTGAATTGGATTCGACCACGTCAACTGATGGGGAGACTCTGGATACCCCTGCACCGACACGGCCTAGCTTGGGTTTGGCTGCCATCGGATCGAAAGTAGAGACTGAAGATAAGGTAGTTCCGGCTGTATCTGTCGATGGCTCACAAAAAAAATTTGAAAAACCCACACTAAAAATAATAAAGTAGTCTATAATTTCGTTCTCTTAGATTGATTGAGAAATTAATTGATCAAAGCAGTAAAAGTTTCGCCGACTTAGCTCACTTGGTAGAGCAGTTGACTTGTAATCATCAGGTAGCCAGTTCGATTCCGGCAGTCGGCACCAATAACACGTTTCAAGAAGTTCAGTATCATGCAAAAACCCGCATCTCTCACTATGAGAATGTGGGTTTTTTGTTTTTTAACGTCCAATGTGATTTATTGCCAGCCACGTTTTTTGTGGCCATAATTGAGTACATAATTTTTTTGGACACAAAATGCCAAAGTTAGCGATTCCGCTCACCGACACCAAGATTCGAAACTCAAAACCAAAGGAAAAACTATATTCTTTGGCAGATGGCGGTGGGTTGAATCTTGAAATATCTCCGACGGGGTCCAAAATCTGGCGTATGAGATACAGACAAGCCAGCGGCAAAGCCAATCGCTTAAGCTTTGGAGAGTATCCAACAATATCACTTCAAGAAGCCCGTGAAAGACGTGCTACTGCACGAAAACTGATCGCAGATGGTGTGGATCCCAGTGAAAGCAAAAAAGCTGTCAAGTTGGCTAAAATAGAAGCGGCAGCAAATAATTTTGAAGCTGTTGCTTGGGAATGGTTCAAAGTTAAGATTGAATCACTATCTGAGACACACAAAACGCGAACCCGCTCCTATCTTGAAAAAGACCTGATTCCCTACTTGGGTAAGAAGCCAATAGCAGAAATAAAAGCGGTGGAACTATTGGCGTGTTTACGCAGAATAGAAAACCGTAAGAACAATCAAGGCCAGCGCGTTACTGAAACAGCAAACAGAGTGCGAACGCTCATGTCTGGGCTATGGCGCTACGCGATCCAAACCAGCAGAACTGAGCACGACATCGCGCACGACTTACTTGGCGCACTTGAAAAACATGTGAGTAAGAATTTTTCTCATATCGTAGATCCTAAAATTCTTGGACAAGTGATGAGCGATATTGATCAATATATTGGATCACCAGCTACAAAGGCGGCCCTGCAACTTTTACCATTGGTATTCGCTCGACCTGGCGAACTCCGTCAAGCCAAATGGAAAGACATCAACTTTGAAACCAAAGAGTGGCGCTACTTTGTGACTAAAACAGACATTGACCATATTGTGCCCTTATCCGCGCAGGCCCTCCAAATTATTCAATCAATGCGCCCTTTTACTGGCTCAGGCGAATATATATTCAGCGCGGGCTCAGGTGGACGTCCAATTAGTGATGGAACGATAAATAAAGCGTTAAAGTCACTTGGTTATTCGAGCGATGTAATTCAGCCTCATGGATTCCGTCATACAGCCGCGACTGCTCTTGCAGAACTCGGCTGGGGCGAAGAAAAGATTGAGCGGCAACTCTCGCATTTAGTGCAAGGCGTAAAAGGGAAATATCAAAAAGCCAAATATCTTGACGACAGGCGTGAAATGATGAGAACTTGGTCAAACTATCTAGACGAGTTAAAAAGAGCTGAAATGTACGAAGTGCCAGGAACTGAGAACTTAGCCGCATGAAGACATAAGCAAAATAACTTACATATTTCAATTTTTTCTAAAGGGTCTAGAGAGTAAATAATGAATAAAAAAAATGAAATTCAAAATTCACAATCAGCACCAGATTCAAGTCACAGTCAGGATGATGTTGATAATATGTATAAAGACGAAATGTTTCTAACGAATTCCTACATATTTACCTCTTTATCCGATGAGCCTATATTTGTGAAAGGATGTAAAGAAAATGTGGAAGTGGCAAAGTTTTTTCTGAAAAATATGTCTACCTCTGAGGAGCAAGCAAAATTATTCTATGAAAATTATAAAAATTTAAGTAATAAAGAATTTGTCGAATTTGCCACAAAAAATACTCTTGAACCCTATAGCCTTCTTTTGTTGATTATGCACATGAAATCTGAAGGAATTGCCGAAGGTGTTCCAAAAGGAATTAAGGCGAATGCAAAAAAAGCTGGGGATGCAAAATCGCTGAAAAATAATGAGGTAAGAAATTACGTTCTTCAAGAGTGGAATAAACGAATTCCGAAAAACCAAAGTAAAGCGGAATTTTCTAGAGAAATCGTTAAAAAAATACCTCTACTGTATGAGGGTATTTATATTATTGCTCGAACAATTGAAACAGAATGGCTTCCCAAAAAAACCAAGGAAAATAAAGCACTATAAACTTTATTTTATGAGTTGTTCACGTAAATCATATAAGAACCGTGAACACGCAATTTCCAAATAACGCATAAAAGCGAACACTGAATGTACTGTCACTTGGACAGGTCTTTTAGGAGCTTTAATGTATCGCCATCTACCAAAAGAAGTTAACCAGTTTACCTTCGCCAGTTCATCACATCATCCTCAGACACGCATCATACGCAAAGATGTGGTTCTTGATCGCTTGGCGATCAGCAACTCAACACTACACAATTTTATAAAACGAAATGAATTCCCACCGCCAATCCGTTTGGGTGGCGGAAGAGCTGTCGGTTGGTTGGAACACGAAGTGGACGCATGGATAGAAGAACGTGTCGCTGCTAGCCGCAATACACTCGCGTGTCACCTCTCAGGAGACAAATAATGGAACATCAAAAGTTCATATTCATCAGCTTGGTGGCAAGGCATCAAAGATGGCCGATTCCCTGCCAGCAAGAAAATTGGCCCTCGCACCACTGCTTGAGATGTCACTGAAATCAGAAAATTACTCAGTAGCATTCAATAACCAATTGGCATTGTTGATTTATGGGTCTTAATTGGCCCCACAACTCTTGCAAAAATAAGGGTTTTGAATGCCTCGAAACTAGACCTAATTAAACGTCGACTTCTTTGAAGCGATTGCTTAACTTCGTCTGATCAATAAAGGAATAGTATGAAATTGCAATTTTATGTGGGATCACTCACCGATGAGGTGAACCATGAATATTAAAATGAGCTCGCCAATATCAAGGCAAGTAATCCGTGAGCGATCGTTAGATCGAAAAATAGTAGGCACAAGCTTTCACATGGAAGATAAAAATGAGCCTACTACGGTTATTCCAATCACCTGTGACAGTGCTCTCGTGCCACCCCATTTAACCCTAGAACATCCTGATGGCATTGAAGCGATTGCACGCATATCGAATAAAACTGGGGAACAGCCAGCCATTCAATATCGAGTTGAAACCCGATTTTTCTCAAAAAGGATATGTATCCCCGATGCCTCGCGAGATGCCGAGAAATTTCTGACGAATAAGCTAATCAACAGTGGTCTCGAATTCAAATCGCCTGAGCACAAAGCTGAAGTTCTAAAGTATATCGCTTCTGCCAAGCCAGAATCCATTGCGCTTGTTGTGGATTCAGCGGGGTATCTAACGCTTGGTGAGAATACTAAAGCATTCGCATTTGCCAACAATGTCTTAGCAGTAAAAAGAAAACCTTACGAAAACATATCAGATCATTGTGAGTCAATCATTCAGAGTGGAGCTGTTGATGGTTGGAAAAATTGTGCATCAGAAAGCCATAAAGACCATGACTCGCTCACATTGATAGCTGTTGCGTTTGCAGCACCATTGCTTCAACCACTTGACCATCCATCTTTTGCAATCGCTCTTTTCGGGGATTCAATATTAAATACGGAAATGACCAGCAAGATCGCAGGCAGTATATTCAACTCACCGTCAATATCCGACCAGGGGTTAACAGAAGCCGCGCTATTTAAGAAGATGATTCGCAATCAGGATTTGCCGTCGTTTATCAGTCAGCTTTCTACATCAAACTTAAAAGTCCTAACGCAAGCTTTAGGTATGGCGGGAATAACCAGCGCCTCATCACCATTGGCGAAGAAATCGCCGATACGCACAATAATATCGGCCCCAACCGAAAAGGATTTTTTCGAGTCACAAATACAAATGCGAAAACCTCTTTTTGATGAGTCACACCCAGATGTTTTATTGTATCCATGCCGAACTATAAAAAGTGAGGTATCTGGAAGTCAAATCTGGCCAGTGAAAAGCCGCGTACGAATGTGTGACGTACTTTCAGATCAATACGGCGTAGTCGGACCAGCATACCTTCAAACGATTCTCGATAATCTTCCGACTATTCAGCGAAATGGAAAAAACTTGATGGCGAAGTATTGTGAACGTTGGGTTATGAAATATAAACTCAATCGTGAAAATATATACATTTCTCGCGCATGCAAACATTTTGCCATATTGAAATTTGCATTAATTTGCGCAGGAAAATTCAAACTTGCCCCGTGGGCAGAAAAAGACATTGCAGACGCCTTCGATCAAATATTCTTGCGTTGGCTCGAATACTATGAAGAGACCAACATATCGGTTGAAGATCGTGTTTTGCAAATGTTTAAGAAGTTCTTTCAGCAGAAACAAAGCAATGCCTTTACTTCGCTTGAGATGTATTCCGGATCTGGAAATCATGGCAAAGCTGGGCTCGTCACTGGTAAAGGGGAGGCGAAAATTTATCTATTTTGGCCAGAGTTCTTTAAAGATAAATTTCTTAGTCAATTTGCGAGCGTTGATATTTTTAACGCCTTGGAAAAACATGGTCTGTTGATCCATGATAAGGAAAATAAACAGCAACAACGACGCATACCAGGCGCTGGCGGGAGTGCGACGCGACTTCGATTCTACGTCATTCATTCCAAAATTATGACCCTTGATGCCTAAGGCGACATGTGACATGTGACATGTGACAAAAGACAATTTCGCTGATTTGCAACAGAAAAAACTTATTGTCACATGTCACAGCTAATTTTAAGCAAGCCAAATTCTTCTTGGATGTCAACGTGTAAATACCGATTGGCGTGGATTTTTAAACACCTAATTCTCTACTGGAATGATATGAATACCGCTAATAACAGAATACTTACCAGGCCGAACACCGCATTGCTCAATGTGACTGAGTTAATCAAAACATCAGTAAAAGGGATAGATAGGGTGAAGCTGGCGTTTGACCATCCTTGTCCAGATATTCCGCTGGCGGCTATTCAAAGATACTGCAAGGGAGAAATTAAACCGATAGTCCATTCAAATTCTGATGGACAAAAATATCACCCGGAGCGCGAGTTGTATCTTGATTTTCACCAGCCAAGCATAAAGGCGTTGAAGCAGCTATATCGCGCTACACAAGGGCGTTATAAAGTGACGCCATATTATCTTGAGCTGGCATTGGACTTAATCCCATATTCATCACGCGAATGTTCTGATCACGCAATATTGATCCGTGACTTTATACTTGGCCATATGAAAGTGCGGCATCTTTCATGCTTGGTTACACGCTACGAAACTTCCTATTATTACTCACCCCGTTCAATCGATGGAACGCAAGTGAGTCGTAATGTAGTTGCCTACGCAGACAGGCCTTCTAAGTTGTGGGGATCACGGTCGGAAGACAATTGCTGTCACATTGAGCATCGTTTTTATAATGGTGCGTCGATAGCCAACCTTGGCATTCATTGCCTCGGTGATCTTGTTCATTTTCAGTTTAATAATTTTTGGTCAGGAAACTTTAATTTATTTGATCTTCTTTCAAAAACCAAAATTCCAACATTATTAGAGCCTGAGACCATTGAATTGTCCGGCACCGCCTTACGCAATAGAGCAACTGCAATTTTGATGACGGCTGAAGTTGATGGCGTATTTGTCCTTCAAAATTTAATACGAAGATACCCCAATTTGATACCTCATTTAACGCCTATGCGTAATGCATCCTTGATCTTGGCTTAAACGGTGCTTTATCGAGTAATGATAATAACCATCACATTTCCAATATTTACGTAGATATGAGCCTAATAAACATAAGAAATACTCTCTTTTATACTGGTATTTATAGTGTTTCGTTGCATCTACCAGCATAAAAAGCAGGTAATTTGCGCTTGCAAAAACGCAACCTAAACAGCGAAATATGCATGCCAGATGCTAAATAACACTTCAAACATTAATGCAGATAATGATGAAACTTACCCCAGAACAGATTGCGATCATACGCACACGACAACCGCGCGTTCAAGTATTAGCGTATGCCGGAACAGGCAAAACAACTACTTTATGCGCGCGTATTAAGTGGTTAACTGATCGACGGCATGTTCAACCAAAGCAGATACTTGTTCTTGCGTTCTCCAATGATAGTGTTGATGTTCTTGACACTAGGTTGAGTAATGCGATAGAAGTGCAGACGTTCCATTCCTTCGGTAAATCATGTCTCCTGAGCGGCGGAAGTAAATCAACGCCAATCAATGATACTCAGCGCGTTAACTTGGTAAGAAAGGCGATCAAATTATGTCCCGCAGAACGCAAAACTATACTCAATACATTGAATTGTTCTTTAGTATCTGCGGCGAAGAAGATTGCCCAATTTCTGAAACGTATTGGTGGAAATAAGGAAATCGCGCATCAACTGGTTAACGATAGCAATAGTCAATTTTATGCGCTCAATCAGTGTCTCCCCGAGCTAAAGGCAATCAATCTTCAATATAAGAAACTACGCAAGCAATACGGGTACTTAGAGTTTAGGGATATGCTGCACGTTGATTCATCGGCATTGGCCAAGGCGCTTAAACACATTCAATATGTTTTTATTGACGAGTGCCAAGACCTAAACGCTGATCAGATTGAATTGCAAAAAGCCATAATGAGCATAGTTCCCAATGTCATGGTCTTCGGTGATCCGTTTCAATCTATCTTTGGCTTTGCAGGCGCTAAGTTCTGGAATCTTGAACATATGGTGGATGACGCGCAAACATTGCAACTAACCAATTCATTTCGATTGACGCAGCGTTCTGCGGATGCGGCCTGCGCAGTACTCAACGATGTATCGACAACACCATTGCGTATTATTGGCAGATGCCCTGGTCAAAAACCTGTGTTTGTACGATGTACGGTAAGCGACAGAGAAGAGGCAAAAGTAATTGGTGCAATTCAAAGGCTGGTTGATGCGGGAATTGATTTGAATAAGATCGCTATATTGGCGCGTCACAAGCGACGGTTAAATCATATTGAACAAGCCCTACGCCAGCAACATATTGATACTAAACCTTTATACAGGAAACAAGATCAACGTCATTTAGAGTGTGTGATTAATCTTGTCGAGCTAGCCCAACAATGGAAAACACAGGTTGGCACCGATGATAAGAGTTCTCGTCGCAATAAGGAGCGCGCAATATTGACATCAGCAGCCGTGCATTTTTCCGTTGATGCATCAGTACGCGCAGCATGCAGACGGCTATTGGAAAAAACATTAACGTGTCCAACACTAGAAGGTCAATATATTGGTGCCACTAAGGTCTATAAGAAGTTACTCAGGACAGATGACAAGTTGACCAAAAATATAAAGACGGAGCTGGCGCAATGGGAACCGATTTGCAACACCGTAAATAGCACCACTGAACTCAAGCTGAGAGTAAATAAGACATTGTCGGCGAGCCTCGTCACGACCACGACTATCCATGGTGCGAAGGGGCGTGAATGGGACTATGTTTTTGTGCTTGGTGTTGTTGAAGGATCGTTGCCAGATTTTCGTTCTATTGAGTGTGGCGATACCAGTGAAGAGAGGCGTTTGCTGTATGTTGCGCTAAGCCGCACCCGTGAACGTACGTTTGTCTTTGACGGACCTTTACATCGCGCGGATGGTCATATCTACCAAGAGCAGTCCCAATTCATGACAAGATCAGTATTGAAGAAATTTCATTTACCGTAATCTAAAATTTGACAATGACAAACATGGGGATTCTTCAACAAAAGAACTTTAGCGAAACCAACCACGATGTGAAATGGCATCAATTGACAGCTTGTATTATTCGATACCCTGACGTAGGTGAAGTGCAAAATAAAGTCAAAAATTGCTAGGTGACGGGCGGTGGCGGTGCGATTTGATTTATCCCCTTGCGATGGCGATGGCGAATAGGAATTAGAAGTAGCTGTGTGTTCACGTATTATAAAAAAAGCGATTGATAAATATTCGGACGCTTCTTTCACCAATTTTGGCACAGCTTTCACTTTCTGCGGTAACTGACAATATAGTTTCCAGAAAAATAACAATAATTATCGTAAAATATGCTATAATTAATTAAAATCACGTAAATATAGACAATATTAACTAAATATGTCTAAATTCGCACTTGCATTAAAATTCAAATTTTCACCATAATTTGATCAAAGGTGCTCAATAATAGGGCATCTTTGCTCTAGTCCTAGTCGGTACTCTTAGCATATCCACCCTCAACATTTCTGCTCGATTTTCGATGCGTTGCTCTTGCGCGCCTGTCGATGATTCTGCGCGTCCATTGCTAAGAGATTCCGTTTTACTTTCTCAATCATACAAGGAGTCACATCATGTCCGAATTCCATCATCGCAGCGATATGGATGCTTTTCCACAGGCTTACATCGCAATCTGGATGCAACGAATAGGATTAAATCTAAACAGGCTAATCGGTTCAGTCTCGACCGGAAGCACTGCCGCACCAGAATGGCTAACGAATTTCTTTGACTTGAAAGAACTCCCCGTAAAATCAACGACTATCACCTATGCAGCCATCCGCAAACAAATGGCCGAGCACATAGAAGAAATCAACATCGCAGAGCCAGTACCATCAGGCACGCTTTGGCAAAACTTGACGTGGCTCGCTGTCCGCTTGCAGCTAACCAATACAGAGCAACGGCTAGTCATTTTTGTCCTGTGCCAATTTGAGTACCCTAGCTTCCGCCATATTTTGGCTGAGATTCCCGCAAATGGTAAAACCGACGCATACCGTAAATTGGCAGTCATATTAGAACTCGATGTGGAAAACGTCAGACAAGCATTAGACGCTAAATCCACACTGGCAAGACTAGGCTTTATCAGTCACCACCATAGAGTCACGTGCGTACAAAATCTGATCCAACCAGATGTGCTGTTGACAGAAACACTGTGCGCACCGCATGCCAGCGAAGACGCGATGCTTCAGCATTTTGCTACGCCAGCAGAGTTGTCCAAATTGCAGGCTATGGATTTCAGGCACCTTGGTGTCGAAACAGAAATGATCATGCGTTCTGTTCAATCAGCAGTAGTCCATGGAACCAATGGAGTCAATATCTTACTGTATGGCGCACCAGGTTCCGGCAAGACAGAATTGGCCAGAGTGATTGCCAAAGAACTGGGCTATCAACTGTATGCGGTAGGCGCAGAACAAGCGAGTACTGGAACGCCCCTGAGCGGCCACCAACGATTGAGCGCCTACACCACTGCACAACTCATGCTAGTCAATCACGGTCAAGCCATGATGTTGTTTGATGAATGTGAGGATGTCTTCGTTCATGAGTTTTTTATGCACAGTCAAACTGGTTCCATCGATTACACCAAGGCCTTGATGTGCCGTTTGCTGGAGTCGAATCGAATACCGACCATCTGGATATGCAACCGCGTCGGACAGATTGATCCTGCTTATCGGCGTCGCTTCGATTTGGTGTACCGCATGATAGTGCTGCCGAACGCAACAAGGCACGTCATGGTGGAACAGCGATTGGCACAATATGGTTTATCCGACATGTTGAAAAAGACCATAGCGGCATTGCCCAAGCTTTTACCGTACCACATAGATAAGTTAGAACGGGTATTGAGCAGCTTGCCGGATAAGAATGAAGTCGAAGCAGATCAATGTGCAGGTATCTGGTTAAGAGAAAACGCCTCGCTATTTGAAGCCAGTCGCCGCCAGTTCACGCGCTATGCCGATGGATCATCCGCTGTATTTAATGCGTTTAGCCTACCATTCGATTGGCAAAACTTGAGCATGCACAGAAATGACCGCGTCAAGCTCAAAAATCTGTTGGCATGTGAATCCGCACCGGCCAGCGCCATCATGATCACGGGGCCAAGCGGATCAGGCAAGAGTACGGCAGCGGCACAATTGGCACAGCATTTCAATGCACCGTTAATGCCGTGCACCTTTTCAGATGTAAGAGGTTGGATCACCAGCGAGATAGAAAATAATATCCAGCTAGTATTCTATGACGCCACCAACCATGAAGTGGTCTTGGTACTCGAAGACCTCGATCTGGTGGCGGCTAATATCGAACGCACAAATGGTCGCCAGATCGCCAGAAGTTTCATGAAAGTGCTACGCAAATGCGTTAGTGATTTTGAGGGCATGGTGATTGCCACAGTCAGTGACCCAGCCTCATTAGATGCCAGTACATTGACACAATTTGGCTGCCAACTCGCATTGACCAACTTGAGCAATGAGCAGAATCAGCAATTGTTTGACGAGTTGTGTTCAGTGACATTAATGCAGCAACGTCCTTTAGTCAAAACCGCATTAGAAAAGGTGAAGCTGTTTCCCGGCGATTACATAGCGGCGCTCAAGCTATGTCGAGACCGAGCGATGGGACTCAGTGACACCACAGACATCAATGAGGCTGCCGCACTATCGCAAGACATACCTAACAATTTTGTCGATCCAAGATGCTTACTCAGTGGCCTAAAAGCCAGACACAACAACCGTCAAGCTGAGTTGAGTAATTAAGTAAGCATCCGCAGCACCAGTAATACCTTCGCAGTACCGTCATAGCAGTTCGTCAGCAATACCTCCATAGCAAGCAATCCACTTTACTCCAACTTTTACCACCATCTGGCGAACGCATTTCCCTGCGCTTTCGGTATCCGATTTCTCGGAGGACAGCGTTCGCCTTTTACTTTCACAAGGACACATCATGACTACCTCAATGACACCAAATGAACCAAATGAACCAACAGAAAATCAAAACGCGGAGACACTGCTAGCGGCCAACGCACCTACCATCGCCAGCCTAGTGATGCTCGCCATACAGCGTGTTATCAAGCCACCGCTGTTTTCCCTTGGCCAAGTCGTGGCAACTTCCGGTGCTCTGGATTTGCTAGACCGTAGTGCTGTCAATGCCAGCGTACTACTCACCCGACACCAATGCGGCGACTGGGGCGATGTCTGTGCCGACGACGCGCTTAGTAATAATGAAGCTCTCATTAATCACTCACGTCTGTTATCAGCGTATGTTCTCGGCGCACAAAAAGAGTCGCTATGGATCATCACCGAATATGACCGTAGCGTCACGACTTTGTTACTACCTGGAGAATATTAGCCATGAACCATTCAGCCCATTCTGAAATTCAGACACGCCCAATGTATAGCTTGTTTACGCAGTTATTAGTGGCATGTTCAGGGAGTCCAAATCCGCCAGCAAAGGCGTCACAAGCGATACATGATTTGCCTGACTGTGCCGCACTAACTAATGTGGATGACACTACGCTAACAAACATTGCACTGTGTGCCAACACATTGCAAAGGACACTGCATTTAGGTACTTCTGCCATCGGTTCTTGCCTGGCATTAGCTGCGCCCGATGCAGTCGATGGTGAACAATGTGGCCCTGCCACGGTAGAAGCCATCGGTTGGTTAGTTGCCGAATTAGGTGATTTGAGTGCAATCAGTCACCACATCGAGGCTACGGCAAACCGTCTTTTACTTAGCCGTGATCCTTATCGTGTTAGCGGCAAGATAGCTAAGGCAAGCAAAGTAGTTAAACAGTCTCGCAAGTAGCACCGCATTTGGCTGTCACGTTTCACATCGCAGTCTTAAATTAACTCACTAACTTATTCCCCAAGTCACTTTCAATCAGGGCAAAAGTGTAGATTCTTATTTACATGGATCTACACGCCTGACGTTTTGTGACGCATCAACTAAAGGGTAAAACCATGAACAAAGTCATCAACAAAGCAAGCGACATTGGCACCGCCAATAAGCTAACAAGTCTTAGCGCGAAACGGCAATGGCATGTCCAGCGTCTGCACCACAATATTGTGCCAGGTTCATATTTAGGCGTCATGCCAAATGCCGCAAGATTCACAGGCATAAAGCAAAGAGCTGGCAGACCTATCCGCCTGCATTTCAGACAAAGTGATGTTGATGGCGCTTGCGGCATTCACACGATTGCCATGGCGCTCGCGGTTCTTGGAATAGCGAGTCCACGTCAGTTACAGAAGATGACGACAGCACGTTCCGGTATCGCTAAAAAGCTGTGGGACTTGGCGCAAGATTATTATTTCAGTGGCATGGAAACGCGGCAGCTTTGTGAAATTCTTCTGGCACTCGACGTTGGACTCCGAGTCAGGATTAAGCGCGCTGGTAATAAAGGAATCGCGGAATTCACACAGAAACATCTGACGGCTGGCACTATTGTGATCGTCGCATTCAGTTACCCCAAATCTGGCGATTCACACTTTGTATTGGTGGTCGGTGTTGAAGGCATGCAAACTGGTGACGCACGCACTGGATTTAAAACCGATGCGCTGCTGGTACTTGACCCCGGCGTAGAGGAAATTGCTTTTTGCGGCCACAACGGGCGATTAGTTTTGCATCCACTAAAGCACGCTGGTATTGATTACGACAGTTGCGTGATGGCAGTGGAGACGGTGAGATTAACTTCAGCGATTGCTGTGTATGCGTCGATGGCACGCGCTGAGGAGAAGCACTCATGAAACCTTCAATCGCCAACCAATCTTTACACAAGAACAGAAAGATCACCGGCACCAAGACGCAATTGGCAAAATTGCGCCGAGCAAAATTGGCACAAGAATTGGCGACCGTGGCAGCGTATATTGAGGGTGGATTGTCCGCCAATACTATAAGAGCTTATGCCTCGGATATGGCGCATTACAAACACTGGGGCGGCACGATTCCAGCGACGCCGCAAACAGTGGCCAGATACTTAGCGGAATGTGCCAAAACGCTCAAAGTGAGTTCACTATCGAGACACTTGGCGGCACTTGCCAGAGAACATGCGGCACGAGGTCTGCCATCACCGACACAATCACAATTGGTCAAGGCAACATTGCGCGGTATCCGTCGTGCCCATGGCTGCGCACAGAAACAGGCGAAACCATTGACACCTGCGTTGATGCGCAAACTGATTAAACCAGTAGCGGAATACTCGGCATTGAGAAATTGCCGCGACCGTGCGCTGTTGCTGGTTGGCTTCTATGGTGGTTTTAGACGATCCGAACTTGCCAATTTGACTATAAAAGACGTAATTTTCGTTCGTCGTGGAGCTGTGATTCATCTACGTAGCGCCAAAACTGACCAAAACAGCGTTGGACGTGAAATTGCACTGCCAAGCACTGAAACTACTGTCTGCGCGGTACGTGCTTTAAGAGACTGGATAGCGTGTTTAAGTGATTTTAATGGTCAAAATGGCAATTCCACAAAATCGACAGCTCTTTTTAGAAAAATCGACCGTTACGACCATATTGGCGGTGGATTATGTGGCGCTGGCATTGCTTGGATTCTGCATGCACGTATGCAGGTGAAAGGCATGGAAGTGGATGGCTATTCTGCGCATAGCTTACGTGCGGGATTGGTGACCAGTGCCGCAAACGCCGGTGCGCCCATCTGGCAGATACAGCGTCAGACAGGACATAAGTCAGAGCAGATGGTGGGGCGCTACATCCGCAACGTGGGGCTGTTCGACAGTAATGTCGTCAGCAGACTCTTCTGAATAATCGTCGCTTCATACCTGGCACCAGCAAGGCACTCACCACCAAACTATTGGAACAGATGAGAACAGATTCGATCAGCTTATCTGAGTCGAGTGCGTTTCTCTATCCGGTCGGGTGACGCTTGATTCTGTCTACGTCTTACCGCATCAGGGTCTGCCCAGCTTGGTTTGAGATTCTCTTTAACGGGTTCTAACAATTCTGAGAGAGAAATCTTCAGACAGAAGCAAATGGTGGAAAGCGTTAGGATGGTTGGATTGGTTAAGCCTCGCTCGACCAAGCTGATGTATGTGCGATCCAGCTCCGCTTCCCCTGCCAACTGTTCTTGCGACAGGTCTCTGGCAATTCTAAATGCCTTCAATGATTTACCTACTGCGACAGAGACTTCATTGCTGGTGCGCTTAATAACGTCTGGCGTTTCGACTTCAGCACTAGAAACGGATGCGGAAACAGTGTCAGTCTTCGCTGGTTTGAGCTTGGACTTGGCATTTGGTCTTGCGGGGAAAATGGCGGATGGCATGGATCATATGGTGCCTTTTTGCGGTATGAATAACGACGGAGTGTATACAACACATAACGCAGCATTTACACTGCATATGTTTCAAAAAATGAAATATATGTAGCCCTCTGATTTGGACGCATCTGTCCAGACTACTCATTCTCCAAAATGATACAAAAGGAAATTTATGAAATTCGCGGCTACCCTTACTTATCGAACACACCTGAAAACATTAACGCTGGCATTGAGCAGCGTCTGCGCGCTCGGTCTTTCTTCTGCCAGTTTTGCACAAAGTAATTTTGGCAACCAATTATTTCAAAGCGCAGTAGATGCCGTGAAAAAACAAACGTCAACACAAGCACCATCACAGCAAAGCGGTAATGCTCAAAATCTTTCTAATTTGCCGTTAGGGATGGTGCCACAGCAAAAAACAGCACCAGAACAAGTCGCATCTTATCCCAACTTATCGGCATTTTTGGAAGCAACAAGAAACGGAGAGTTCACTGCAATAGGCAAAAGTAATATCAATAGTGATGATGAGGATGTCGTAGCACAGTCGGTCATCAGTGTTTTACGAAATGATTATGGTGTCTCACCGCTACCAAATGATTCTGCATGTTTTGCGGAATTCAAAGCAAAGGTCATTGCACTCATGGCCTATATCAACACAGCAAATATTGAACCGTTAGGGACACAACCACCAGATTTCATTAACACCAATATCAATTCAAGGTCGAGTGAGCTTTCCAGAGAACTCAATAATTTGCAAACTGCTGGTGGCTGGTGTGATGCAAAAATAATGGGGCAGTACCGCCAACATTCCTACAAACGAGCATTGCCACAACTGTTGACTGAATATGGCAAAGCAACACAGCAATGGGTGGAAACTGAACGTAACCGTCGGAAAGCAGCCTATCAAAATCAACAAGCGATCGCCAAGTCCGACACCGAGCAACGGCAACGCGAAGCGCAGTCAAAAGTCGCTCAACGTCAAGCGGAAGAACAGAAACGCATTGATGCTGATCGTGCTCGTATAGAGCAGGATCAAAAACAGCGTGAACTGAAAAATAAGAGCCGTATCGCTGGTTAAACAGTATCCATTCTTGATTCACTGGTTAAATCAATTCTCTACGGCGCTGACCGTGTCCTTGTCAGCGTCAAAACTAGAGTCAATAACAGACCATTCACCTCCTCCACAATTATGAAAATCATCACCATACTCACGTTCAACCATGTGAAATTTATCAAGTCGATTTTATTAGCGGCTGCATTGCTTTTAGTTTCTGCCTGCTCCAGTAAGCCTCCAGGATGTGCGGAACCCGAAACCATAAAACTGTTTCAAACCATATTAACTGACAATATTCTCAAGGGATTGGGAACGCTCGCTACGGAGAAGAACGATCCCAATGGAATGATTGCGACTAGAATGAAAGCATTGAAAATCGAATTGACTGCGATTGTCAATGAGGGATATAACGCTGAAGCTAAAAAACAATCATGCCGAGGCACGCTGAAATTATCCGGGATTACTGATGAAGTAGTGGAGCAGCCAGTCACTTTCATTACACAAAAAACAGAAAGCAAAAATGATGATTTTTTGCTAGAGATTGATCAGATCCAGCCGGTGATTGAAGCACTGACTGTCAATATTTCTAGCTACTACTATTTCCACCGTTGGGCAGGTGAATGGAGTGGCGACTATTCCTGTCTTGGTATTGACGGTGCTACTGAAGGACTACAAGGACCATTTATTTCTTCGGTGGTGTTAAAAGTACCAGTTGGTACGCTTTATGAGGGAACATTGGAACGTGTAACGAAAACCGGTGGAGTTGAAAAATTGGTCGCAAGAATGGGAAATCAGGTTACCTTAAATGGCACAGGTCAAAACACACCCGATGACGGATGGACTGTGCATTTCGATGGCACAATTTCTGGCAAGGTATTAAGAGCACAAGGGAAAATTGAAGTAAAAGATAGTCCCATCACTCGACAATGCAGTCTTGAGCTGACACACGCTTTTATTGACACCAAGTAGATCAAAGATGAATGACGGTGCGGCTACCGTCATTCATCTTTCGGACTGATAGGATATGTTCGCTTAGCTTGCGGTCTAGGTACATAATCTGGCAGACCGGTGTATCAAAACCCGTCAGCAACATACTTCACAGAATATCCCTCGCGAAGTACGTCGCTGGTTTATGATTTTTCTCTCTCGCTTCAAACGGGCGACCTCTGCGCGTAATACGGACAATTCCATTGTTTCCTGCGTCACTCTCGTGCCGTCAGTCTCTTTGAGTTTGCCTTCATTTGATGACGTAATCCAGTTGAATAGTGCCTGGCTACTTAGGCCGAATCACTTAACCATTGTCGGAATCGACTGCATATTACGATCGTTTGAAAGTAAGCTCTTTGAACTCGGTCATATATGCTTGCTTTAGTATTTCCTTCATTTCTAGCTCTTCCAATATAACGTTATTTTGGTCATCAGAAATCAACATTGTTGGATCTGTTACCAAGGCGTATTTGTCAGATCTCAGCACGGTATCAAGATCGAATCGATTCAATCATGCATCAAACAAGGTCCGCAATTTTATTCTAGAAATTTGCGAAGGTTGTTCAATGCTTTCGTCATTCAAATTGGCAAAATGAATCAATAGTAGCGATTATCAAAATAACTAACAGAGACAAGCACTATGAACATTTCGCACGAAATAGGAATTACACACGCCCTTTACCAATGCAGCTTCGTTTGTAAGGCAGCAAATTTGGCATTGACAATCGATTATCCGCTTAGCTTTAATGAGTGGCATAACTCAATTCTTAAATTGTAGAGTTTGACCAATTAATCTCGAAGTTGACCTAGCCCTTGTTTAACACATAGCGGGTTGGCAACGCGAAATCTACGCTGGATTCGCTCTTACAAAGAGTAGCCGTGTGTAGCACTGCTTTATAGCAGCACGATAGGAAACTAAGTTTCCGCCTTTATTCGCCCCATTTTATGACTTAGTGTTTCGGTGTAATTAAGCCGCTGAGCGTGATAGATCACGTTCTGACGAATCATTTGAGTCTGTTCCAGAGTAAAAAATGAAAAAAATATTGAAGCTAGTGGCCTCAGGCGCTCCCTTGTTGATCATTGCCGGTTTGCTCTACGCCGGCATTTACATTAAGCCAGCGCTCCATTCCGCGCAATTGCAGAAACAACTTTTTGAGCGAAGTGATCGATTTTACGGAGTCACTTCGCCTGATGGTAAAGCTGTGTGGCTGGTAGGAAGCGATGGAAAAATATTAAGAAGCAATGACGGTTCTGCTACGTGGGAAAGGCAGGTATCGGGTGTATCGACAGGACTTCAGGATGTTGGCTCCTGGGATGACAAGCGCGCTGTCGTTGTAGGAAATGGCCCCGCAATTCTAAGAACAGTCGATGGTGGGTCTACGTGGAAAAAGGTGGATGTACCAAGCCGGCAAATGGCCACCAAGTTAATGCGCGTGAGGGTGCTTCCTAATGGGCATGCATGGGCTGTCGGTGAAGGGGGACTGATACTTCACTCAGCTGATTATGCGCTCACATGGACAGTGGTCGGAGAGGTTGAAGATATTGCCTGGAATGATATTTATTTCAAGGATGGTCACGGTTGGCTGGTAGGTGAATTCGGGCGTATCAAGGTTTCCTCTGACAACGGAATGAGTTGGCGCGAGGTAAAAAGTCCAATTAAATCGAGTCTGATGAGCGTTGTATTCAGAACTCCGGGCAACGGCGTCGCAGTAGGCTTGGGTGGAGAAATATTGGTTTCTCAGGATAGCGGGCTAACTTGGGCACAAGCCAAATCGGCTACTTCGGAACATTTATTTGGCTTGACCTGGAATGGCAGTAGCTGGGTGGCTGTAGGAGATAAAGGTGTTGTTGTCATCGGCGCGAATGATGATTCGACATGGAAGGCAGTCCGTATTGATCCAAATGATCGTGCTTGGTATGTAAGCATTATCAATATTCCCGGACGTTATTTTATTGCCGGTGCGAGGTTCGCAGCAATAAATCAAACTGCCTTGTGAATAGCCAACATCAAAAACTGATCGTATAACAAATGAAAAATTCTACCTTTAATAAACTTGAACGTTTCGTTGAGTTTTGTATTCGACGCCGCCTTGCAGTCTCCGGCATATTTTTTCTGCTTACTGTTTTGATGGCGATATCAGCTTTTCGCGTCAATGTGAAAACGGCATTTGAAGACCTGCTGCCAACCAATCATCCCTACGTCCAAGTACATGAAAAATTTCAACAGGGATTTGGTGGCTCAAATGTCGTGAGTATTATGCTCAGTGTAGACAAAGGGGATATCTTTACGCCGGAAGTCCTAGGCGAAATAAAAAAAGTAACTACCAGTCTTGAGCAGGTAGAGGGTGTCAATCCATTTCAGATTATTTCTCTTGCATCAAAAAAACTCCGTGAAGTTAAAGCGTCTACGGATAGCATAGAAACGAAGCCGGTCATGTGGCCCGACGTACCAAAATCAAAAGAGGCTCTGGATGCGCTTAAAACCTCTGTATTGAACAACGCATTAATTTATGGGGCGTATGTTTCTAAGGATTTGAAAGCTGCTTTAATTACCGTAGATTTCTATGAGGGATCGGTAGATTACAAAAAAATATTTCCTCAGGTTATGGCAATTGCCGATGCAGCCAAGGGGAAGGGAATTTCAGTCAATGTAGTCGGTGAACCTATATTGTACGGCTGGGTGAATAAATATCTACCTGAGACATTGGAGATTTTTGTTTTGACAGTAGCGTGTCTGGTGTCGCTTCTCTTTGTCGTTGCAAGAACCTGGAGGGGAACCCTGCTTCCTCTTTTGGCAGGAACATCGAGTGCTATTTGGGCCTTGGGTAGTGCTAGTCTTATTGGCTATAACCTTGATCCCCTTGTGATAGTGATTGCGTTCTTGATTACTGCACGTGCAATTTCGCATTCGGTCCAGCTCGTATCACGTTTTGATGATGAATTGCTTAACGGAGCAAGCGACTCTGTGGCGGCGGCAAAAGCGGCAATGTTGCAGTTATTTAAGCCAGGAATGCTGGGTGTGGTTGCTGATGCAGGATGCATGATAGTCGTCATACTTACGCCAATACCATTAATGCAAAAGGTCTCAGTGATTGGAACGATTTGGGTTTCGACAATCGCTGTTAGTGCCTGCATCATGACTCCAGTGCTGCTCTCATGGCTACCAAGTAAACAAAAATTTGCACACAGCATTGATGTCAGTCCGGTATTAAACACGATACTCAATTTCTGCATTTCGGTTGCAATTTCACGCTGGCGCTATACCGTTCTTTCGATAGCTGCGGTACTTTTTATTGTGTCATGTTTTGAGGCATTCAAACTTAAAGTGGGTGATGCTGATTCAGGTTCACCGATTTTATGGCAGGACTCCGCATATAACACTGACTCAGCTGAAATTAACAAGCAATTTCAGGGCTCAGACCGTATGTATGTGGTCTTTAGCGGGAAAGCTCCTGATGCCGTTAAAGAGCCTGCCGTTTTAGAAAACATGAAGTCTATGCAAAAATTTATGGCAAATCAGCCAGAGATCGGCGGATCACTTTCTATTGCAGACGTTATCCCTCCTGTCCGTAAGCTGTTACGCGAGAATAATCCACGCTACGAAGAGTTTGGGCTTAATAAGTCTGAAAATGGCGAACTCATCTATATGTTCAAATCCGGAACCGAACCGGGTGACATGGAGCGTTTCTCTGACAACGCATACCAAAATGCGCCGGTGAATTTCTATTTCAAAGATCATCAGGGCGAAAGTGTACGAACCGCAATCTCTCGCTTGAAAGAATTCGTCGCCAATAATCCTCTGGAACAAGGTACCTATTTGCTGGCAGGTGGTTTGATTGGGGTGGTGGCAGCCGTGAATGAAGTCATTCTAGCTGGGCAGATAGAGAGTATTGCGCTTGCACTGCTTGTTTTGGTGCTGTGCTGCGCTGTCGCATATCGCTCCACCACAGCTGGTATCTTTTTTATGGTTCCGGTCATTCTTTCAAACACCGTGACCTTCGCTTACATGGCATGGAACGGGATAGGAATGAATCTCAGCACCTTGCCAGTCGCTGCTCTAGGCATTGGCTTGGGGGTCGACTATGCCTTCTACGTCGTGGATGGCATTAAAGAGGAATTACATCACCACAGTGATTTGAAACGAGCGATAACTCAATCTCTATTGTCGGCTGGAAAAGGTGTCCTAATCACTGCCGCTACTCTGACTGCTTGCGTGGTTTTGTGGTTCGGCTCCTCGCTACGTTTTCAGGCAGATATGGGGATATTAATGGCGATCTGGCTAGGAATTTCCGCGATCAGTGCGCTGCTCCTGATGCCGGCCATGGTTTACGTCTTCAAGCCCGATTTTATTATTGGAACAAAACCTGAGGCATAAAAAAGAGAGGAAATAATTTTGTAGGTGGCAGTTGAATATCAGTTGGGAATTTAATAAAAATTACTAGGAGAAATAAATGATCAAGAAAAAGCGCAGTAACAGAGAGGTATTGAAATTCCTTACCTTGGCCATCGTGCCCTTATCGATTACCTGTACATCTGTCGTTGCACAGGCGACTGATGCGGAAAGCGAAGGCGATGCAAACAGCAACATTAAAGTTGGCGGATACCTGAGAGGTTGGGCTTCTTGGAATCTTGCCGATGCTCCCGATGTGCCTGGCGATGATAAGCGTAAGTTGTCTATGCTGCGTGGCTCAGCCTCGCTGAACGCCTCTGCCAAGACCGGTGACCTTACCTGGTCCGGTATTGTACGAGCTGATGTTGAAGGTAACACCCGCTATCAGCGAGATCTTCAGAAATTAAACCAGACCAATACCCCGGGCGGACCGGGGGCTGATCTGATGAAGGAGCTTCGTAACGCCGACTTAAGAGAGTTTTATGTGGATGCCAATTTGGGCGATAGAGTCAAATTAAGACTCGGCAAGCAGCAAATTGTCTGGGGTGAAACCGACTTCTTTCATCCATCAGACGTGATTCATGGATTTGATTATCGTTGGAGACAATTTCTTGAAGGGGAAGGCGATGAATTGCGAAAGCCGCTCATTCTTGTAAATGCCAAGATTGACGTACCAGAGGCGAACGGCAATCTCCAGATCCTCGTTCGTCCCGGCTTGGATCGTAAAAAAGATATTGGAAATACCTATGATTTATATGGCGGGCGATGGATGCCTCAACCCTATAGAGGCAATGATTTCCTGACGATATTGCCATACGATTATGAACATCCAAAAGGAAACTATAAGGATGTCACTGGCGGTTTTCGCTGGGTTGGATCAACGGATAAATTGAACTATTCGTTTTCATATGTGACGACATTCCAGGGTGACCCGGTGATAAATCCGGTGACAACGCCCTATTACAAAACACCGACAGGGGTACTTGGCAATTTCATCTTTCCAAAAATCTCAGTGGCTTCTGCCAGCGTAAGTGGTGAAATTTCGGCGATTGACGCTGTTTTGAACGCTGAAATTGCATTTCAGCAGGGCAATCTCTACAACAGTGATCCGAATGCGATCCCACTTCCAGGTTGGGGCGCAGTAGTCAAGAAGGATGTCGTGAAGACCACCTTACGTGCAGATAAGCAATTGAGGTTAATGGACTGGCTCGGAACTAATCAAGCATCTTTTGCTTCGGTTCAATTATTTGACAGTTGGATTAAGAATTTCAAATCCTATGAAAATGCGGTGGCGTTTGGTGGGTATCCAGCAAAGTTGAAAGAGCACGATACCGTGTTGACGGCTTTTATTGTTCTTAATTACATGAACAGTAAGTTGAATCCACAAATAGCCGTCGGAAGAAATCTAAGTACCGGGGATGCTTTCATCATTCCAAGCATCTCCTATCAGTACGGAAATAATTGGCGCATTAGTGCTGAAGCAGATCTTTTCTATACAAAGCACCAACCGCTTGGCAAAGGTGCCAAGGCAGAACAGTCTTATCCATTGTCTGACTTTTTATCTAACCATGATCAGCTCTTGATCAGAGCCACCTACCAATTTTGATTTAAGGAAAATGATATGAAACCAAATACTCATCTCACCGCAGTTGCGGGCTTGCTTGTAACATTGTTCAGTTCTATCGGTATTGCAGGAGAGTTACCGGCTGGAACAGTAATTAGTAAAGAAAATATAGACAAAGTGAAGGCGGATACTTTTGAAGGGCATTCAGTTGCGGCATTGCTTACCGATAAAATCGAGATGCAAATCCGCAACTGGGGCCTCAAAATGAAGCTCACTAATTCGCGCCCACTTGCATTGGATCCTTCGGTGGATGTCGCCACGAAGAAGTATTCTGATCGCGTAAAATTTGATACGGCGACACGTGAGGTGACGGGTTATGTTGCCGGTTTGCCGTTCCCGGATATTTCGGACAAGGATCCGAATGCCGGTGATAAGGTCATGTGGAACTTTTACTATGCAGCACCTCAAGGTAATCAAATTAATTATCGTGTTGCATGGGTATTAATTGATGGCAATAAAGGCGTTGATCAAGTTCAAGACTACGCTTTTGTCCGTTTGTGGAAGAAAAATCGTCTGGATGGCGGTGAACCTGTACTCGGCGATGGATCCGTACTTACGGAAACCCTCTACGCGGCTGTAGCCCCCGAGGATATCAAGGGTACCGGGACTTTTACAGTACGCTACGATCAGTCGCGTTTTGAAGACCAATGGGCGTATATCAAGAGTGCTCGCCGTATCCGGCGTCTATCCGGCAGCGCCTGGATGGACCCAGTTGGTGGGTTAGGTATGCTGAATGATGAGATTTACGTTTGGAATGCTCGTCCTTCATTGTACAAACAGACAAAATTAATAGGTAAGCGCTGGATTCTTGTATCAACGAATACGAATCCAAAGGTAGATGCTAGTAAGAAAGGCACGCCAGCCGAATGGACCTCCATCAATACCGGCGTAGCACCATACTGGAATCCACTTCTCGAGTATCAGCCCCGTGAAGTTTATGTGATAGAAGGCACCCCTCCGGCGGAGCATCCATATAGCAAAAAAATTGTCTATGTTGATACCAAGGTTCCAGTGGTTTACATGGGCGAAATGTACGATAAAAAAGGCGAAATATGGAGACACGTACAGTTCGACTTCAGGCAGCAAAAGGGTGAAGATGGTGTGACGTATTATCCTCCGGTCCAAGGGACTCACATCGACTTTAAGGAAAAGCGCGCTTCTGTCTTCGTTGCCCGCAGCTTGAAGATCGGTGAGAAAAACTTCGATATGAAGGGTTTTGGTCCGGAGATGCTTGAGCGGATCCGATAAAGTTATTAGATGCGATATTTGTTATGGCCCCTGTTGATATAGAGATATAAAAACAAATATCGCTCTATCCTTTCAGAAAATAAATTCCGAAGGGTAATACTTATTTAATATGGACATCAATCAATTGAAAACCAGTAATGGGGAAGCTGTTGAACCTATCGCGCCAGAACAGCCTGCTAGTGGAATTTATTTGCTGCCAGCTTTCAGATGTCAATTGTCATGCTCATCAAAGACGATCATCAGGCGCTTAATTCTGTTGTTGTTTTGATGCCCCTTCCTGCTTTTATTATCGTCAGATCGAGAAATTTTCTCTCTGGCTTAATTAAAAAAATAATCTTTTGAAAGAAGTCTTCATCGACCTGAACCAGGTTGATGGCAACCACTTTCATTTCGATAACCGTTATTCACATTTATTTACTCAAGTAGGAGTTTTCTATGAAGATCCTCGTCCCCGTAAAACGCGTAGTGGACTATAACGTTAAGGTTCGCGTCAAGACAGATGGTAGCGGAGTTGACTTGGCAAACGTGAAGATGAGTATGAATCCGTTTGACGAGATTGCCATCGAAGAAGCAGTCCGCTTGAAAGAGAAAGGGATTGCCACTGAGGTTGTGGCGATATCGTGTGGCGTCGTTCAATGTCAAGAAACTTTGCGCACTGCGATGGCCATCGGCGCGGATCGCGGCATTTTGGTCGAAACTGATGTCGAACTGCAGCCGCTGGCAGTCGCCAAACTGCTTAAAGCTTTGTTCGATAAAGAACAACCAAGTCTCATCATTCTCGGCAAACAAGCTATAGATGATGATGCAAATCAAACCGGTCAAATGCTCGCCGCTCTGGCGGAACTACCGCAGGCAACATTCGCCAGCAAGATTGAAGTTTACGATGGAAAAGTTAATGTTACCCGTGAGGTAGATGGTGGCCTGGAAACACTGACATTGAACCTGCCCGCAGTGATTACCAGTGATCTGCGACTAAATGAGCCGCGTTATGTCACCTTGCCTAACATCATGAAGGCTAAGAAAAAACCGTTGCAGATAATAAAACCGGTTGACCTCGGAGTAGATGTTCATCCGCGTATCAAAACTCTCAAAGTTACTGAGCCTGCCAAGCGTAGCGCTGGCATCAAAGTACCAGACGTGGCTACTCTTATCGAGAAACTTAAGAATGAGGCTAAGGTTTTGTAAAAAACGCCCGGGTTGCAAGAAAACACGTACTTAATATAGGAACACCGAAAATATGATAGCCCTTGTTATAGCTGAACACGACAACATCAGCATCAAAAGCGCGACCCTTAATACTGTTACAGCTGCGACAGCTTTTGGAGATGTACATGTACTAGTCGCTGGATACCATGCTTTGGATGCGGTGGCGGCTGCCACCAAAATCGAAGGAGTCAGCAAGGTCCTCCACGCTGACAGTGAGTCACTAGCGCATAATTTGGCTGAGAATATCGCAGCTCAAGTGTTATCCATTGCCCGCGACTACAGTCACATTCTATTCGCAGCTACCTCCAATGGCAAAAACATTGCCCCGCGTGTCGCCGCCAAGCTTGATGTGGCGCAGATCAGCGACATTATTAAGATAGTTTCAGCCGACACGTTTGATCGCCCCATTTATGCTGGCAACGCCATCGCTACCGTGCAGAGCAGTGATAACGTGAAAGTTCTTACTGTCCGCACGACAGGTTTTGATATGGCAGGTCAAGCTGGAAGTGCAGCTGTCGAAAATATCACAGCAGTTACTGCATCAGGCAAGAGTATTTATGTCAGCAGTGAGATTGCCAAGAATGATCGCCCGGAGCTAACTGCCGCGAAAATTATAATTTCAGGCGGGCGCGCCCTAGGTAGTGCCGATAAGTTCACTGACGTCATTACTCCATTAGCCGACAAATTGGGGGCCGCCATTGGTGCTAGTCGTGCGGCAGTGGATGCGGGCTACGCTCCAAACGACCTTCAGGTAGGGCAGACAGGTAAAATTGTCGCTCCTATGTTGTATATCGCAGCAGGTATTTCCGGCGCTATCCAGCACTTAGCAGGTATGAAAGATTCGAAAGTAATTGTAGCGATCAATACGGATCCGGAGGCACCGATCTTCAGCATTGCTGATTATTGCCTGGAGGCGGATCTGTTCGAGGCAATTCCAGAGATGATCAAAGCTTTGTAAGAGAGTTTTTGACGGTGGCGACATCCACCTGGCTCTCTCCTTTTTGCTTACGCAAAAAGGAGGGAGTTTCCTGCTGCCTAACGGCAGTCACATCACGAACATGTTGTGCTCAGCATTCTAAACAAGACTGTTCTCGTACTTTAAACCCTGCTATCTCTTTCTGCCTACTATAGGGAAAGACGCTGCAACAGCGACAAGTTTGAATGGAAAGCGCTGGCTTGATTTCCTCAATAAACTACCTGGCTTGATCAACCTACCACCGCATTGCTCTGGACCGTCTTAGATTTTGCCAGATCGTACGCTTTCAGCTCACGATATTTTTCTGTCCATAAAATCAATAAAATGACGTTAGCACCTGATGCAAATTAGCGTGTTTGGCGGGTCAGTTTTCATTGCAAATCAACACTTATTGAGCTTGAGTGGATTAAATGTTGCTCAATCCAAGCTGCAATTCCGTACAAGAAATTTGTAAAGCTTGTTCAATTCTTTCATGGTTCAAATTGGGAAAATGCACGGGTATTTAAAATTCTCAAAATAATGAACGGAGACAATTAATATGAAAATATCAACTGAAGCGAATTTCCTACGCGCGCTGTATCAATCATGGTCCGATCGTATGGCGGGCAACCCGGCCATGACCCTTGCTGATTTACGCAGCCTTTTTGACGAATGGCATCAGCCTACTATGGAGCCGGAAGGCGTTACCTATAAATCCGAAGTAGTAGCTGGTGTCGAGTCAATCTGGGCTTTTCCTGCTGGTGTGGATGCTGCAAAAATCATCCTATACACCCATGGTGGTGGCTTCGCAGTTGGCTCTGCCGCAAGTCACCGCAAGCTCGCAGCTCATCTCGCCAAGCATTTAGGCGTCATCGCTTTGGTTATTGATTACCGTCGTGCTCCAGAACATCCATTCCCTGCTCAGATTGAGGATGCGACAGCGGTATATCGGGAACTGTTGGCCCGTGGTTTCAAGCCCGAGAACATCACTACAAGTGGTGACTCGGCAGGCGGTAACTTGGCTATAGCAACGGCCCTCAAGTTGCGTGAGGATGGTATTGCATTGCCCGGTGCGGTCATTGCATTTTCACCTTGGCTTGACATGGAACATATCGGCAAGACTCTAGAGAGCAATCATGCGACCGATGCATTGGTTAGTAAGGCAGTTCTTGAAGGTATGTCAGGTATGTTCCTTGGTGAGAACGGTTCCAGGAGTAATCCGTTGGCTAATCCGCTGAAGGCTGATTACAAGGGCTTTCCACGCATGTATCTGAATGTCGGTAGTCAGGAAACGCTGCTGGACAATGCCACTGATCTGGCGCGACTTGCAAACGCTGCAGGCGTAAACGTCACTCTCTCGGTCGTTGAGGGTATGCAGCATGTGTTTCCGATTCTGGCTGGGCGTGCGGTCGAAGCCGATGACGAGTTGAGTCGCATTGCTCATTGGTTTAAAAGCCTCTGACGGCTTAATTCTTAGTTTTCCGTGAGCGTTAATTGCTCTTGGTTTTTCATCATTATTAATAATTATTAGCGAGCCAGGGTCTTCGCATCAGGAAGCCGTGGCCGTAACAAGGAGATGTACTGTGACAGCAACAACACACTATGACGCTATTGTCGTGGGCGCTGGCTTTGGCGGCCTGTATACGTTAAAAAAACTGCGTGATGAGCAAGGGCTTAAGGTTCGTCTCTTCGACAAGGCGGGTGGTATTGGCGGAACTTGGTACTGGAACCGCTATCCAGGTGCCTTGTCTGATACAGAGAGTTTCGTGTACTGCTATTCGTGGGATAAAGAATTGCTGCAGGAAATGGAAATCACTACCCGCTACGTGAACCAGCCGCAAATCCTCTCATACCTTGAGAAGGTTGTAAAACGTCACGATTTACTGTCTGACATTCAACTAAATACCGGTATTACTGCGGCGCACTTCAATGAAGCTACAGGACTTTGGGAGGTAAAAACGGACGCCGGTGAGGCGTTCACGGCAAAACATCTTGTGACAGCGCTAGGTTTATTATCGGCCACGAACATCCCTAAGATCAAGGGACTCGAGACATTTCAAGGCGAGTGGCACCATACGGCGAACTGGCCAGAGAATGTGAGTTTTGAAGGTAAGCGAGTCGGCATCATCGGTACGGGTTCTACCGGTACTCAGGTTATCACCGCCATTGCTCCTAAAGTTAAGCATCTGACTGTTTTCCAGCGTTCGCCTCAATATAGTGTTCCTGTGGGTAATGGCCCTGTTTCCCATGAGTATGTGAGCGAGATCAAGAAAAATTACGACCAGATTTGGGATCAGGTAAAAGCTTCTATGGTCGCGTTTGGATTCGCGGAGAGCACATTGCCAGCCATGAGTGTGTCCGAAGTAGAACGTCAGGCTATTTTCCAAAAAGCTTGGGAAAACGGCGGCGGATTCCGTTTTATGTTTGAGACTTTTTCTGATATCGCGGTAGATGAACAAGCCAACAAGGCAGCACAGGATTTCATTCGCTCAAAAATCTCAGAGATCGTCAAAGATCCGGAGACTGCACGTAAGCTTACGCCGCATGATCTCTACGCCAAGCGTCCACTTTGTGACAGCGGATACTACGCGACCTACAACCGATCAAATGTCCAATTGCTGGATGTCAAAGCTAACCCGATTATGGAGATTACACCTAAAGGTGTGAAAACTGCCGACGGTGTTGAGCATGAGTTAGATATGCTTATTTTTGCTACCGGCTTTGATGCGGTTGATGGTAATTACACGAAAATTGATATCCGTGGCCGCCAAGGGTTGGCGATCCAGGATCATTGGAAAAATGGTCCGACCAGCTATTTGGGTGTCATGAATGTTAACTATCCCAATATGTTCATGATCTTAGGTCCTAACGGTCCTTTTACCAATCTGCCTCCTACGATCGAAAGTCAGGTCGAATGGATCAGCGAACTGATTCAGGATGTCAATGCTAAGGGCATTCAAACGGTAGAGCCGACTGCCGAAGCAGAGCTTAGTTGGACAAAAACCTGCCAAGACATCGCCAATATGACCTTGTTCCCGAAGGCTGACTCCTGGATTTTTGGTGCCAACATTCCTGGAAAAACCAACACCGTGTACTTCTACATGGCGGGACTGGGCGCTTACCGGCAGCAACTCTCGGATGTCAAAAACCATGGCTACAAAGGCTTCGTACTCCAGTAATTTTTGCGCTAAATATTTTTTAACATAACTAAACTAAAGAGACAAATCATGAAACGTGTACAAGATAAAGTAATTCTGGTGACCGGCGGCGCAATGGGCATGGGGCAATCGCACAGCGAATTGCTCGCCTCACAAGGCGCATGGGTATTCGTGGCTGACATGAATATTGAATTAGGCCAAGCTACTGTGGAGAGTATTTGCAAAAATGGAGGCAAGGCTGATTTCCTGAAATTAGACGTAACCAAAGAGGTTGACTGGAACGCTGCCGTGAGCCAGATCATTGAAAAAGCTGGCCGTATTGATGTGCTGATTAATAACGCAGGTATTTTGATACTGAAACCTGTACAAGACACTACCAATGATGACTGGGATCGTACCTTCGACGTCAACGCACGTAGTGTCTTTATAGGTACCCGTGCCGTCATTCCATTCATGCAAAAGGCCGGCAGAGGAAATATTATCAATGTATCGTCTATTTATGGCCTAGTCGGTGCTCCCGGTGCAAGTGCTTATGAAGCATCCAAAGGCGCTGTGCGTTTGTTTACCAAGTCCTGTGCAGTTGATTTAGCACCGTTCAATATTCGTGTTAACTCAGTCCATCCTGGTGTCATTGAGACACAAATGACCAGAGACATGCTCGCCGACCCTGCCATTCGTCCAGCTCTGTTGGGAGCGACGCTTCTCAACCGTCCGGCACAGCCAATTGAAGTTTCTCAAGCTGTTTTGTTCCTTGCGTCAGATGAATCATCCTTCGTACACGGTGCCGAATTGGTGGTCGATGGCGGTTACACCGCTAACTGATTAAAAAACTTTCAGGCCTACGCAAAGAGGCCAATACTGCCATTGTAGAAGAGTTGCTCCGGTCGCTTTCGCTTGATGATTATTGTCAATTGTTTGACCTGAGTAACTCGAATCTCCTTTATTCAATTACGAGACATCCTATGCATTGTTATTGCGTCATGAACCATGGCCAGCCCTTGGAGCTGGTAGAAAAACAGATTCCCCAGCCGCAAGGTACCGAAGTTCTCGTGCGTGTGAGAGCCGCTGGTTTGTGTCATACGGATCTACATTTATGGGACGGTTATTACGACTTGGGTGGAGGAAAAAAACTGATGCTCGCGGACCGGGGTATTAAACCACCTATGACGCTTAGCCACGAAATCTGTGGTGAAGTTGTGTCCGCAGGTAGTGATGCGGGTGAGATAAAGGTAGGTATGCGCAGCCTCGTTCATCCTTGGATAGGTTGCGGAGAATGCGCAACCTGCCAACGTGGGGAAGAAAATATTTGTAATAAAGGTCAAGCCTTGGGGATAGTACGTGCAGGTGGATTTGCCGAGTACGTGATCGTACCTCATCCTCGTTATTTAGTAGATATCGGTGACCTTGACTATGCGGAGGCCGCGCCTCTTGCCTGCGCTGGTGTTACAACCTACAGTGCCATTAACAAGTTGGGCAATCGCATACATGAGGGGCCAGTGGTCATCATTGGCGCGGGTGGTTTAGGTTTAATGGCGATTGAAGTGCTGAAAGCCTTGGGCGGTAAAGGAGCCATCGTTGTCGATATCGAACCAAGCAAGCGCGAAGCCGCGTTGGCTGCAGGTGCTTTGGCCGTAATTGATGCTAAGGACGCAGATGCGGCTCAGCAGATTATTCAAGCCACCGATGGTGGTGCGCGTGCTGTGCTAGATCTGGTGGGTGCCACACCAACCGTGACGCTCGGCATCGCCTGCAGCGCAAGAGGCGGGCATATTGTTATTTGCGGACTGATGGGCGGGGATATCACGATGCCGCTATTACCAATTCCCATGCGCCCTTTGGCTATCGAAGGAAGTTATGTTGGTTCGCTGCTTGAGTTGCGCGAGCTAGTCGAGTTGGTTAAACGAACAAGTATGAAAGCTATTCCTGTGACCCGTCGTCCTATGGCGGAGATTAACGCTGCTATGGCCGATCTCCATCATGGCAAAGTGATCGGTCGCACGGTTCTCATCCCCTGACATTTGCAAGGAAACAAAAATGTATCCAGAACTCAGTCTTTATATTGATGGCACCTTCGTCCAAGGTGGTGGCCGGTTCGAGCAAGATGTGCTCAATCCTGCTACGAACCTGCCGATAGGCAAGCTGCCTCACGCAACTCATGCCGATTTGGACCAGGCGTTGTCGAGTGCTCAACGTGCTTTTGAGTCTTGGCGTCACAGTTCTCCGATGTTGCGTAGCCAGATTTTGCGCAAGGTCGGGGAACTCATGCGTGAGCGTGCCCCCACTATTGGTCGCAACATCACATTAGAGCAAGGTAAACCGCTTGCTGAAGGAGTGGGAGAAGTAACAGTCTGCGCTGAACATGCAGACTGGCATGCAGAGGAGTGCCGTCGCATCTATGGTCGTGTTATTCCCGCACGCAACAGTCAGGTGCAACAGACGGTATTACGTGAGCCTATTGGTGTCTGCGTAGCATTTTCACCCTGGAATTTCCCTTTTAGCCAAGCCTTTCGTAAGGTGGCGGCGGCAGTGGGTTCGGGGTGCTCAGTGATACTTAAGGGTTCAAGTGACACGCCTAGCGCAGTGCTCGCAATCGCTCAGCTGTTCCATGATGCCGGTTTGCCTGCAGGTGTGCTTAACCTCGTCTCAGGTGATTCGGGGATGATCTCGGATCATTTGATCAGGTCGCCGGTAGTGCGCAAAATTTCATTCACAGGCTCAACGCCAGTGGGCCAGCAGTTGGCCGCTTTAGCGGGTTCACTGATGAAGCGCTGCACTATGGAGCTGGGGGGGCATGCGCCGGTGATCGTGTGTGATGACGCAGATATCGACAATGCCGCGGATATTTTAGCTGGCTTCAAGTTTCGCAATGCTGGACAGGTCTGTATTTCGCCAACCCGATTTTTTGTCCAGGACGGTGCTTATAACCGGTTCGTCGAGCGTTTTGTCGCAAAAGCCCGATCCTTGAAAGTGGGTGACGGTTTGGATCCGGATACACGGATGGGACCACTAGCACAACGCCGCCGTGTTAAAGCGATGGAAGGATTTGTCGAGGACGCGCGGCAATGTGGTGCCGACATCCTGACGGGTGGCCATGTCTTACAGGGCGACGGTAATTTTTTTGCACCAACAGTCATTACAAATTTGCCGGAAGATTCCCGGTTTATGAACGAAGAACCGTTTGGGCCGATGGCTGGTATCGTACGTTTCAAAACGGTTGAGGAGGCTTTGCAGCGCGCTAACCGTTTGCCATTTGGCCTGGCATCTTACGCGTTCACTAGCTCTAACAAGAACGCGCATGCCATCTCGCGTGGGCTTGAGGCAGGCATGGTGTCCATCAATCATTTGGGATTGGCGGTTGCTGAAACACCATTCGGCGGTATCAAGGAAAGTGGTTACGGTAGTGAGGGAGGTATTGAGACCTTCGACGGATACCTCACGACTAAATTTGTGACTCAGCTTAATTAACTCACTCGAAATTTTATCCGAGCATGCAAAATGCAGGATAGACATTTAGCATTTACTAAAAAATTTAGATTATGTCATTAGATCAAGAAACTTTCTCACTACTCAAATCCAGTGTTCAACGTTTTATTGCGGAGCGTCTGGTTCCTGCTGAAAATTACGTTGAAGAACATGACTTGGTGCCCGACGACATCATCGACGATATGAAAGAATTGGGCTTGTTTGGCCTGTCCATCCCGGAGGAATATGGTGGCATTGGACTCTCGATAGCGCAGGAGTGTGAAGTGGCCTACGAATTAGGTCATACCGCATTGGCATTTCGCTCTGTGGTCGGCACCAATATAGGAATCGGCTCTCAGGGTATTTTGATGGATGGCACCGAAGCACAGAAAGCGGAGTATCTGCCAAAAATCGCCAGCGGTGAGTTGATGATTTCGTTTGCATTGACAGAGCCGGATGCCGGATCGGACGCATCTGCACTTAAGACCCGCGGCGAGAAAGATGGTGATGATTATTTATTGAGCGGCAACAAGCGTTATATCACCAACGCGCCACGGGCCGGTGCTTTCACCTTGATGGCGCGAACCGATGGACCGGGCGCTGGTGGAATTTCCGCCTTCATCGTACCAGCTGATTTACCGGGTCTCTCTTTGGGGAAATCTGATAAAAAAATGGGGCAGCGCGGAACCAAGACGTGTGATGTCAATCTGGATAACGTGCGCGTGCCGTCCACTAACATCATTGGTGGTGTGCCAGGCAAGGGATTCAAGACCGCGATGAAGGTGCTAGACCGTGGCCGTCTACATGTATCCGCTTTAGCATGTGGCATGGCCAGTCGTATTTTGCAAGAAAGTATCGCTTATGCTCAACAGCGTAAGCAGTTCGGCCAACGTATTGGTGATTTTCAACTGGTGCAGGCGATGCTGGCCGACAGTAAGGCCGAATTAATGGCGGGATGGTCGTTGGTGCAGGCCGCAGCCCGTTGTTACGATGCGAAGCCGTTTGGGATCACCGATCCTGAAGTGAGTATGCAGGCTTCTTGTTCAAAAATGTTCACTACCGAAATGGTGGGACGGGTAGCCGATCGTGGCGTACAGATTCATGGTGGTGCGGGTTACATTAACGAATATAAGGTTGAACGCTTTTATCGCGATGTACGTCTATTGCGCCTCTATGAAGGTACCACTCAGATTCAGCAACTGATCATCGGCAAGCACCTGATGCGCCAAAACTGATGGACAATCAAACTGACATCATCACGATACAGCTGATACAAACCTTAACAAACGTTTGTCAGACAATGACTTTGCCTGCTCGCATAACATGGAACCAAGATTATGGGCGCCCTTAGTCACATTCGCGTGCTGGATCTGACCCGTGTACTGGCTGGTCCATGGTGCACCCAGACACTGGCCGATCTCGGTGCGGACGTTATCAAAATCGAGCGCCCCGACACCGGCGATGACACGCGTCAATGGGGGCCACCCTACGCCAAAGACGTCGATGGTCAGGACACAACAGAGGCGGCCTATTATCTGGCCGTTAATCGCAACAAGCGTTCAGTCACACTAGATATTGCCAGCGTCAAGGGGCAGAACCTGCTGCGAGAGTTGGTTACTCAGTGCGACGTGTTGGTCGAAAATTATAAAGTCGGGCAACTTGCCCGTTATGGGCTTGATTATGAGAGCCTCAAGATAATTAATCCTAGTCTGGTGTATTGTTCTATCACAGGGTTTGGTCAGACTGGACCCTATGCACCTCGTCCTGGTTACGATTTCATCGTGCAGGGAATGGGCGGTTTCATGAGTATTACCGGCGAGCGCGATGGTCAACCAGGCGCTGGACCGCAAAAGGCCGGGATCGCCATCACCGACCTGTTTACCGGTGCGCACGCCACCATCGCGATTCTTGCCGCGCTGAACCACTGTGAGCGCACCGGGGAAGGCCAGTATCTGGACATATGCCTGCTCGATGTTCAGGTCGCGATGTTGGCCAATATGGGCAGTAACTATCTAGCCACTGGTAAGTCCCCTACCCGTTGGGGTAATGCCCACCCGAATATAGTGCCTTATCAAGTGTTCAAGGTAATGGACGGCTGGGTGATTGTGGCCTGTGGCAACGATAGTCAATTTCGTAAGTTCGTTGAAGCAGGGAATGAGGCCGCTTTGGCCGACCATCCAGATTTTGTCAGCAATCCTCAGCGCGTGCGCAATCGCGCAGAACTTGTCCCCCTGCTGGAACCGATGATGCTGCGTAAAACCCGTGCAGAATGGATAACGGCTCTGGAAACGGCAGGCGTTCCCTGCGGACCAATCAACGACTTGGCTGAGGTGTTCGACAATCCACAAGTGCAGGCGCGCGAAATGCGCTTGGATTTAACGCACCCTACAGCAGGTCAGGTCAGTGTGCCGGCAAGCGCGCTCAAGCTAGGGCAAACGCCAGTGGAATATCGCCGTCCGCCTCCATTGCTCGGAGAGCACACGGATGAAGTGTTGGGCGAAATGACGAATCTTTCAGATTCTGAAATCGCTGAACTACACCACCTTGGCATCACCTGACTCAATAAAAGAGAATCTCATCTATGTTTCAACTTCATGGCTCGATCGCCGTCATCGTCTTAAACAATCCACCCGTCAACAGTTTGGGTCATTCATTGCGGAAGTATATTGTGGAGGCGCTCAACGCAGCCAATGCCAATCCAGCTGTACGCGGCATCGTAATAACAGGTAACGATAAAGCTTTTTGTGCCGGTGCTGATGTCAGTGAATTTGGTAAGCCGTTACAAATGGCAGAGCCAATATTGCCCAACTTACTTAACCACGTGGAGAGCAGTAGCAAGCCCGTAGTTGCCGCGATGAGTGGTGTAGCGCTCGGCGGTGGTCTAGAGCTTGCGTTGGTTTGCCACGGACGCGTTGCACTCGAGAGCGCTAAAGCTGGGCTGCCTGAAATCTTGCTGGGCTTGATTCCTGGCTCGGGCGGCACCCAACGCTTGCCGCGACTGACCGGCCTGGAAATAGCTCTGGCCATGATGCAAAACGGCGAGCCTCGAACTGGCCTGCAGCTTGCAGATTCAGGTCTTTTCGATAAAGTCGTTAAGGACAATTTGCTTGAAGCAGCCTGTGACCTATCCAACGCATTGGCAGACGAATTGATTAACGATTCCACTCCTCTACCTCGAGCTCGTGACCGTCAGCTTGAGACTGCCGCTGTGCAGGAGAGACTCGCGATTGCGCGGACAAAACTGACGCCACGCCAGCAGTTACAGCCAGCTTATACGGCATTATTAGACGCATTATCTGCTGCTACTTTACCGTTGGAATTTGGACTCCAGCGTGAGCGAGAATTGTTCCTCAAGTTACAAGGAAGCTCGCAGTCAAGGGCGCTACGTCATCAATTCTTTGCTGAGCGAGAAGCGACCAAACTTCCAGCTGGGATGCAAGCAACCCCGCGCCCGGTACAAACTGTGGCGGTGATTGGTGCCGGCACCATGGGTGCTGGCATTGCCATTTGCATGCTTGACGCAGGGCTGAACGTGATTCTGCTAGAGCAGCATATCGATGCTTTGCAACGTGGGGAGCAGCGCGTAACTGAGCATTATCAACACCGCGTGGCAACAGGCAAGCTCAAGGCCAACGTGGCTGCTGCCAATGAATCTCGTCTGACCTGTACTATCGACTGGGTGCAGCTGAGTGATGCCGATCTCGTGGTGGAAGCGGTTTTTGAGGATATGAGCGTGAAACTGGAAGTATTCAAGAAAATTGGCACTCATGCACGTCCAGGTGCTGTATTAGCCACCAATACATCATATCTCGATGTAGATGCCATCGCCAATGCCACCGGACGCCCGCAGGACGTGCTGGGGCTTCACTTTTTCAGTCCAGCTAACGTCATGAAATTGCTAGAAGTGGTGCGCGGTGCGCACACCGGTGCAGACGTCTTGGCTACCGGTATGGAATTAGGAAAAAAACTTCGTAAGGTACCAGTGCTTACCGGGAACGCTTTCGGCTTCATTGGCAACCGTATCTACAATGCTTACCGCAAACAGTGTGAATTCATGTTGGAAGATGGTGCATGGCCAGAAGACGTGGACAGTGCATTGCAGGCCTTCGGCTTTGCCATGGGACCGTTTGCTGTGGCTGATTTGTCTGGTCTGGATATCGCTTGGCGCATGCGCAAAGCACAAACTGCAACTCGCGACCAACGTGAGCGCTACGTTGCCATTCTTGATCATCTTTGCGAGCAAGGTCGCCTGGGTCGTAAAAGTGGCTCGGGATATTACAGTTATGAGAGTGGCAAACAAACCCCGTTTACCGATTCAATCGTACATGCCATCATAGAAAAGGCGTCCCAGCAGCGCGGTATCAATCGTCGTAGTTTGAGCCCTACCGAGATTCAGCGTCGCGCCTTATTGGCCATGGTTAATGAAGCGGCGCTGCTGTTCAACGACGGCATCGCTAGTCGTGCTAATGATATCGATGTGGTGTTGGTTCAGGGTTATGGTTTTCCGTCTTGGGAGGGCGGCCCGGTGTTCTGGGCGCGTCAGCAAGACCGCACAATTCTTGAACAAGATCTGCAGACTTTGGCGCGCGAGGCCGGATTCGGTTTTGTGCTTGCTGACCTCTCTGCTCTGCTGAGTTAATTCTTAAAATACGAATAGAGATTTCCTATGAATCAAGCCTTTATCTGTGATGCAATCCGTACACCTTTCGGTCGTTATGGCGGCGCTCTGAGTAGTTTGCGAGCCGACGATCTTGGTGCTATTCCGTTACGAGCTTTGATGATGCGTAATCCCAACGTTGATTGGGCCGCCATTACCGATGTGATCTTTGGCTGTGCCAACCAGGCTGGCGAGGATAATCGCAACGTCGCCCGTATGAGTGGTCTGCTGGCGGGCCTGCCGCTTGACGTTCCGGGAACCACTGTCAACCGTTTATGTGGTTCTGGCCTGGATGCTATAGGTACGGCTGCTCGCGCAATCAAAGCTGGTGAGGCGGGCTTGATGATTGCCGGTGGAGTCGAAAGTATGAGCCGGGCTCCTTTCGTCATGCCAAAGGCTGAGAGTGCCTTTAGCCGCAATAATGCGATTTATGACACCACCATTGGCTGGCGGTTTATCAACAAACTGATGAAGGAACAATATGGTGTTGACTCTATGCCAGAAACCGCCGAAAACGTTGCCACTGACTTTAATATCGGGCGTGAAGCACAGGATTTGATGGCCCTTAATAGCCAGCTGCGCGCAGTAGCGGCCCAAAAAGCGGGTCACTTGGCAAGGGAAATTACGCCTGTGACGATTGCACAAAAAAAGGGGGCTGTTATTGTCGTGGAGCATGATGAGCATCCGCGCGCAACCAGCATGGAAGTCCTCGCACAACTTAAGCCCATCGTGCGTCCAGCCGGTACCGTAACCGCCGGCAATGCCAGTGGCGTCAATGATGGCGCCTGTGCCCTGCTGTTAGCCGATGAAGCAAGTGCCGTAAAACATGGGCTTTCGCCCCGTGCCCGTATACTTGGTATGGCAACTGCAGGAGTGCCACCCAGGATCATGGGTATTGGTCCTGTACCGGCTACGCAAAAAGTGCTTGCTTTGACTGGATTGACACTTGGGCAATTGGATGTGATCGAACTCAATGAGGCATTTGCTGCTCAAGGCTTAGCGGTTTTGCGTCAGCTGGGATTGCGTGATGACGATGAACGTGTTAACGCATGGGGCGGCGCGATTGCCTTGGGGCACCCGCTCGGTGCGTCTGGCGCGAGGCTTGTCACAACGGCCATCAACCGACTTCATTCGACAGGTGGGCGTTATGCGCTGTGTACCATGTGCATAGGCGTAGGACAGGGCATTGCTGTTGTATTGGAACGAATTTGAATCCCAATGGTTTTTAGTCCATTAAAGAATTGAAGAATGAAAAACTGATTTTATTATTTATTGGATTCTTCTTAATTAGGGACGAGCCTTATAAATACCTCATTAACAAAGAATGGGAATGTTTCAGTAATTAACAAATTTGAAAAGATATAAATTGACATGCTAGGTATTTTTAGCGATATTTATATGCAAAGCGGTCGCGTTAGTTGCTAAAAATTAATTGTCAATTTAGTTGCAAAAATAATATTCCCCTAATGCTTTTATAGAACTAGCGAACAAAAAAAATCAAAAAAAATATAAAAATCGATAAGCTTGTCTATTCTTCATAGGCATAGTCCATCAGCAGTGATTTGGAGGAGAACACCAAATGAAGGAATTGATTTCACCAGAAGAGATACCTAGATGGATTCCTGGTGACCTTACCTTGGATAGCAGCTCCAGAGGCTGGGAAGGAATTACTCTCAAAGGGTACCGCTACAACGAGCTGGATGTAGTAATACCAGAAATGCGCGATTTTATGATCGTTGTCTATAAAGGCGGCCGCGCCGAAATGAGCAGGCGTGGCAGTGGGTTATGGAATACGGACATTGTTGAGCCAGGTGTGATGTCGATCCTTACCCGTGCTGAGCAGTCTCAATGGAGATGGAATAGTCCAATTAATGTTTCGCACGTTTATTTGTCGCAGAACACTTTGGCCGATGTTGCCGCTGAAGTTGTAGAGCGCGATATTAAGGACATCGAGATGTATGATTTGCTCAGGGCCAAAGATCCTGTCATTACAAACCTAGCAGCAATGCTAGAACATGAATTGACTGAAGGTGAAATTGGAGGGCGTATTTATGCAGATGCCTTAAAAAATCAATTATGCATTCATGTTTTGAGGCGTTACGCGAATATAGTTCTTCGTGACGATCGTGCCTATGGAAGGCTTACGACTACTCAATGCCGACTCATTGTCAGTTATGTAGAAGAAAATATTGAGCAGAATATTACTTTGGCAGACTTGGCGCAGTTAACGCAGCTTCCCGTATTTAGTCTGATCAGAAAATTTCAAACTGAATTCGAATGCCCACCGCATGTCTATGTCATGCGAAAACGGCTTGAACATGCAAAGCGATTGCTTTCTCGAAAAGACTTACCTTTGAAAGTCGTCGCGACCAACAGCGGATTCTCCGATCAAAGTCACATGACTCGCTTCTTCCGCCGATTTCTTAATGTGACTCCTGCTGAATATCGACGATCATTAGCATAGTATTAATCCAAGTCCGTCATCCCATCATGTAATAGCATGATGGGATAAATAATAAGCAACCTACGTTAAATGCTAACCTCAGGCAGCCTGACTGAACGGTGGATTGGAGATAGCGCGGTCAAAGCTCATCAGTTCACCATTTTGCAGTGCTTGAGGTCGCTCAGCGTACCTCCCTTGCGGATGTCGGCATTGAAGGCGCCGTGCAAGAATATATTCATCTTGCAGATTGCCCACGTGTGCAGTCGCATGCTCAAATGAAGTCAAGGTATTGGCGTCAAGATGGAATGTCTATTCATTATTAATGAAGTTAATCAATGTTCCATCGTTGTCATCGGATAGATCAATCCTGCCTATTCAACCTGCGCTAACACTCCCATAATCTCAGAGATAACGAATAAGATGTTTGTTTGTCTGAGTTATGTAAAACGATGGCTCACACATGCTGAGCCACAATCTGAGTCGTGTATTCACCACACTACACCTTAAAGGATTTGATATGCGGCTACAACATGATGGTTATGAGTTTCACGATATCGATAAAAATCACTATCGCTACAAAGCCACGATTAACATTATGCCAGCGAGGGTCAATTGGACGGCAGAAGTGACGCTTAACGATGTTCATAAAGGATAGTTAAAAGGAGCGCGGCAAGATATTGGCGATGATGATAGATCGGTCAGGCGTGCGGTTGATTTCGCCGTCAACGCAGCGATTCAATCATCTGTTGGGATAATGGAGTAATTGGAAATTTTCTCGCTACACTCCACGCAGTTTGCAACAATTTTTTCGCTAGTAAAACATACGAAAAGTATCTTGTAGATGCGCTGAGTTAGAATTGAAATATTTTACTTGTGACTACTCCCTCGTTAGTTTGTTAACAGTACGGTTAAGAATGATCATCGTCAGTTTTCTAGAGACAGTCGCGACCGTCAACAGTAAGACGATAGCGGTCGTTCGTGTGATCTGAACGAACTGGTCTTTGATGCGACTACACAGTTAGGATTAAGAAATTGAAAAATAACGATAACTCTATTGATAGCGAAATAAGCGGTCATAGCACTCGCCATTCGTCGCACGAGTACGCTCAAAGCAGATGCGGAGCCTGATGTTTACGTAACCACACATAAAGAAACTGATACCGGTTATGTTGACACGGCAGTTGCCATAACCGTTCTAACAAGTCAGTTGATTCTTGACGATGAATTTCCAAATGGAAGAAAAGATTTCCGTCTGTACGTTGGTCGACCTGGTGGATCAATCAAAGTGAAAGTAGTGGAATAATTTCTGACGACATATCCGCAATAATTTGCGCCTGTAAAAAATAATCCGATCTGATATTCCTTGTCTCACAATTTATTTTAGTGGGAAATATTTATTTCCAGCTTACGATAATGTCTACTTGCGATACTGTATTTTTCTCGTAAGTGAATGTCACGATACAGAAGCGATAAAGTCAGATCAAGGCTGCGTGGTAGCAAGTTTTGTTTGATAACTAATGCGCTCGCATTGTTGAGTTTTCCTTTTTCTGCGTCTGGGTGAAAAAGCCAGAAAGTCTGTAATGGTTACGGGCTTTGGTCGGGTGTGACAATGAAAATAATATATGTGCGAAATTTCTATCGATTCGGACTGCGTTGACGAGACGGGCGGCGATGTTGATTTGCCTGGACCTCGCCGATCAGTTCGGTTACTCAGGAATGCAAGCCAGAAATCAATTGCATCTAGCAAGTTACCAATGTACCATCTAATCAATTTGATGATGTATTGAGTGAAAAATGAGCAGATTGTGGTTTGAATTTGATGTTTCCGTCGTTTTTCATGACTGAGGAGCGATTGTTGGTGCATCCGCAGCGCGTCGGAAGCCTGAGCCAGGCTCAGCGCGAACGACTAACTTATCTTGAGTTTCGCCTGTATTTCATGGGCGAGATTGGTCGTCCAGATCTTTCAGCTCGGTTCGGTGTTGCTCCTGCTGGCGCAACCCGTGATATCGCTATGTACCGGGAATTGGCTCCGCAAAATATTGATTTTGACAACAGTAGCAAGAGTTACCGTATCAGCATGTCGTTTGCCCCGATTTTTGATCATCCTCCGCAGCGCGTCTTGTCGGCGCTTTCGCTAGGTTTCGGTGATGGGGTTGGTGGCGAGGCTAGATCACTGATCCCATGCGAGTTTCCAGCGATATTGAGTTGCCCGCGGATCGACGTGCTTGCGCCTATCTGTCGGGCCATCCACGCAAAACGCCCGGTGGCAATTCGTTATCAGTCGATGAGTAGCGGCGAATCCCAGCGTGTCATTGTGCCGTTTGCGCTTGTCGATACAGGTCTGCGCTGGCACGTACGAGCATTTGATCGCAAGTCCGGAGAGTTTCGTGATTTTGTTATCACGCGCATTCAAAATCCGATTATTCTCGATGAAGAATCGGCGGCGCACGAACATATGGACGCCGATATCCAATGGACCCGAATCGTAGTGCTCGATCTGGTGCCTCACCCGCGACTGAATCGCCCTGAGGTTATAGAGCTAGATTATGGAATGCAAAACGGCTCTATGCGCTTGCGTGTCAGGGCGGCAGTCGCAGGCTACATGTTGTTGCGCTGGTGCATCGATGCATCGCCAGATCACAGTCTTAAAGAAGAACAATACCGCCTTTGGCTCAGCGATCCGCTTGCGCTATACGGGGTAGAAAACGCTAAACTCGCGCCAGGCTATCAAGCCCCGGCAACTAACACATTAAGAAAATAGGAACATCAATGGCAATCAAAAAATCAGATCTCTATTCTTCCCTCTGGGCCTCCTGCGACGAACTGCGCGGTGGCATGGATGCCAGCCAATACAAGGACTACGTCCTGTTCATGTTGTTCATCAAGTACATCAGCGACAAGTATGGAGACAGCGACGACTTCGCCCCGCCGGTGATCATCCCCAAGGGCGCGAGCTTCAAAGACATGATTGCGCTCAAGGGCAAGAGCGATATCGGCGAGAAGATCAATACACAGGTCATCGCGCCGCTGGTGGATGCGAATGCTCGACTCGCCCGCAGCGACTTTCCCGATTTCGACGACCCTAACAAGCTCGGTGAAGGTAAAGACAAGGTGGAGAAACTCTCCAACCTGATCGGTATTTTTCAGAATCCAGTGCTCGATTTTTCACAAAACCGTGCCGAGCATGACGACATCCTGGGCGATGCTTACGAATACTTGATGCGGCACTTCGCCAGCGAGAGCGGCAAGAGCAAGGGCCAGTTCTACACGCCTTCAGAGGTCAGCCGCATACTTGCCAACGTAATTGGCATTTCTCCGGATAACACCATCGCCTCTACTACCGCCTACGATCCTACCTGTGGTTCGGGCTCTTTGTTATTGAAGGTGGCAGCTCAGGCGGGTAAACGCATCACGCTGGAAGGGCAAGAGAAAGACGTAACTACGGCGGGTCTGGCGCGCATGAACATGATTTTGCATGACTTCCCAACCGCCAATATCCTCTCTGGCAACACGTTGGCCGCGCCTAAGTTCAAAGATGGTGAAAGCCTGCGCACGTACGATTACGTGGTTGCCAATCCGCCGTTTTCTGACAAGACTTGGAGCACTGGCCTTACTCCAGCTGACGACCCGTATCAACGCTTCACCTGGGGCGTGCCACCTACCAAGCAGGGTGACTACGCCTACCTGCAGCACATCATTCGCAGCATGAAAAGTGGCAGCGGCAAAGCTGCCTGCATCTTGCCGCACGGCGTGCTGTTTCGCGGCAATGCCGAGGCCATCATCCGCGAGAAATTGGTGCGCTCCGGTGTTCTCAAAGGCATTATCGGACTACCAGCCAATCTGTTCTATGGCACCGGCATCCCGGCCTGCATTTTGGTGCTGGACAAAGAAAACGCCACCGCCAGAGCGGGCGTGTTCATGATCGATGCGGCCAAAGCCTTCATCAAAGACGGTAATAAAAACCGCCTGCGCGAGCAAGACATCCACAAAATCGTCGACACCTTCATGCGCCAAGACATTGGCAACCCACACTACGCGCGTATAGTGCCATTCAGCGAAATTGCAGATCCCAAGAACGACTTCAACCTCAACCTGCCGCGCTATATCGACAGCACTGACCCAGAAGATCTGCAAGACATCGACGGTCACCTACGCGGTGGTATTCCAGAGCGCGATCTGGACGACCCCGACAATGAGCTGGCCGCCTACTGGCGGGTGCTGCCCGGTGTGCGCGCCGCGCTGTTTGCGTCCGCTGGTCGGCTTGGCTATGCCCGCCTCACGCTGCCGCTATTCGAGGTCAAGCCAGCCATCTTCGGCCACGCCGAATTCACCACCTTCAACCAAACTGCCACGCAACTCTTTGCCAAATGGCGGAAAGTCGCTACGCGGCAGCTCACCGCCTTTGGGCAAGACGGCCACCCCAAGGCGCTAATTGAGACCATAGCAGAGGCGCTGCTCACCACCTTCAAGCCCGCTAAGTTGCTCGACGCCTACGACATCTACCAACACCTGATGGACTATTGGGCCACCACTCTGCAAGACGACGCCTACCTGATTGCAGCCGACGGCTGGGCCAAGGGCGTACAGCCGCGCGAGATCGTGCAGGTCAAGGATAAAAGCAATAAACTGGTCTGGCCCGAGTCGCATGACTACCTCAAAGGCAAACGCCGTTTCAAGTCAGACCTGCTTCCCGCCAGCATCTTGGTCGCCAAATACTTTGTTGCAGAGCGCGATGTTTTAGCCACGCTGGATAATCAGCTCGCCACGCTGGAACAACAACTCGACGAAATGCGTGAGGAGCATAGCGGCGAAGATGGGCTGCTTGCCGAAGCCAATGAGGCCAAGGAGGGCGAATCTCCGAAGGTCACTGCAAAGAGTGTGAAAGCATCGCTCAAAAAAGTCGAATCAAACCCGGATTATGCAGAAGAGTGCGTAGCGCTGAAAGCTTACGCGAAGTTGCTCGAACAGCAAACTAATGTCAAGGCCAAGCGCAAAGCCGCGCAAGACGAGTTGGACAAAAAAATCGATGCCAAATACCCCAAACTGACCGAGGCGCAAATCAAAACCCTGGTGGTAGACGACAAGTGGATGACTCACCTGGCCGTCGCCGTACAGGGCGAGCTGGGTCGCGTCTCGCAAACCCTCACCGGCCGCATTCGCGAACTGGCCGAGCGCTACGCCACACCACTGCCCCAACTTACCGATGAGGTAGCCATACTCGCCGCCCGTGTGGACGGACACCTCAAAAAGATGGGAGCGGTATGGAAGTGAAACCCGGCTACAAACAGACCGAGGTCGGCGTCATCCCGGAGGATTGGGAGGTAAAGTGTCTCGGAGAGTTGGGCAATGTAGTTCGTGGTGGATCACCACGACCGGCAGGTGACGCACGTTACTTCAACGGAAATTTTATTCCCTGGCTTACCGTTGGGTCGCTCACAAATATCCCGACCGACCAGCTATTTGTGACAGACACTGCCACGAAACTTACGGAGAAAGGCTCACAGCTTAGCCGCACATTGCAAGACGGCACATTGGTAATAGTGAACAGCGGTGCGAGAACTCTCGGTGTGTCAAAAGTGCTCGCGATTACTTGCTGTGCCAACGATGGTATTGCTGCCTTGGTGAGCCAGAGTGCGGGCGAAAAACGATTCCTGTGTTTCTTCCTCAACTCTCAAATCCGTCGGCTTAGAGAAGTCGTTGCCGCTGGGAATGACCAGTTGAATCTCAATACTGGTCGAATCGCTTTGATTGCTGTTCCCTTTCCCAAGGAAACCGAACAACGCGCCATCGCAATGGCATTGAGCGATGTGGATGCGCTGCTGGGCGGGCTGGATAGTCTCATCGCCAAAAAGAAGGGCCTCAAAGTAGCAGCTATGCAGCAACTCCTCACCGGCCAAACCCGCCTTCCCGGGTTCAGTGGGGAGTGGGAAGTGAAGCGTTTGGGGGAAGTGGTTCAGATTCGAAAAGGGCAGCTCATCACGAGCACCACCTTGTTGCCGGGAGACATTCCAGTTATCGCAGGCGGCAAGCAGCCAGCCTATTTTCACGCTTCCGCAAATCGATTTGGCCGCACCATCACGATCAGCGCGTCCGGCGCAAGCGCTGGTTATGTAGCGCTCTACGATGCACCAATTTTCGCGTCAGACTGCTCTACCATCAGCGAATCGGAATTCTACTGCCTCGATTTCGTCTTTTATCACCTACTGTGCAAACAGCAGGTTATCTACAAAGCACAGACTGGCGGCGCACAGCCGCATATTCACGCGAAGGATTTGAATCCAATTCTTTTCGCGTTTCCCGAGCTGCAGGAGCAAACCGCCATCGCCGCCATCCTCTCCGACATGGACACCGAACTCGCCGCCCTGCAAGCCCGCCGCACCAAGACCCAAGCCCTCAAGCAGGCCATGATGCAGGAATTACTCACAGGAAGGACAAGGTTGATATGAACGAGCAGGCCATTACCCTCAAGACAGTCAACGAACTTCGGCTAGATAGCGATGGAAAACCTCAGCGCTATTTCATTGCGGCCTATCAGCGTGGCTACCGTTGGACGTCTTTGCAAGTCACCCAGTTGCTAGAGGATATTCGCGAATTTACCAAACGCCGTAATCCGCAGCCTGACGACTTTTATTGCTTGCAACCCTTAGTCATGCGAATTTCAGAGGGAGGTGGGTATGAAGTGGTCGACGGGCAGCAACGCCTCACCACCTTGATGCTGATTCTGCGCCACTTCAACGGGCGTCTAATGGACAAATACCGGCAGCCAATCTATTCTATCGAATACGAAACACGGCCAGATCTCCTCAATTTCCTTGATGAACCTACAGATGAGATTGCCGGTAAAAACGTGGATTTTTTCCATTTAAAAAAGGCAATGGATGCGATCGAAAACTGGTTTTCCGACAAGGAGAGCGAGCTTGAGGAAATCAAATCCGCCTTTCAGGGCAAGGCGAAGGTCATCTGGTATGAGATCGCAGAAACAGAACACCCTGTCGATGTTTTTACCCGGCTTAACGTCGGTAAAATTGCGCTGACGAATGATGAGCTGATTCGAGCGTTGTTCCTGAAACGGTCCAACGGAGATGAGACGGAATCTCGCGGTCTGCAAACGCTGATCGCCTACGAATGGGACCATATAGAGAAAACGCTGCAATCGGATGCCTTCTGGTATTTCGTCAGCAATGATCTGGACCGAACGCAGAATCGCATCGGCCTTCTTTTCGAGCTAGTAGCCAGTGAAGATACCATTCCCGAGGCGTTCAAACATGACCCTTACGGAATCTTTTTTACCTTTGGCATGCGGTTGAAGCAACCGGGAGTAACCCTTGAAGCCGAGTGGCGAAAAATCAAGCAGGTATTTCTGCTTCTCGAGGAATGGTACGAAGACCGCGTGCTGTTCCACATGGTGGGGTTTTTGGTCAGCCAAGGTTTATCGCTGAATACGATTCGGGGGTTTTCTGGCAACAGCTCAAAAAGCACTTTTCAGCGGCGCCTTCGACAAGAAATATTCACTCATTCGATTGAAGCAAAAGCTGTCTGGCCTCTGAGCGAGTTAGAAGTCCGCGAACGGGTGGCAGACAGGCTGGATGCGCTCAAATATCCTTCATCCAGAATTAAGTCGATTCTGTTGTTATTTAACGTGGCAACACTGCTTGAAAACAATCAGTCTAACCTGCGCTTCCAGTTCGACAGTTTTAAAAATGGGAGCTGGAATATCGAGCACGTTCGCTCGGTTGCCGCCGACAAGCCAGAGCGCCATTCCGAGCGCGTGAAATGGCTGGATACCTGTTGCAGATATCTTGAATCCATGCGCGCAGAACCAGAGCTTCAGGAAGACATCAAGTCATTTATGGTGCTGCCGCAAGTTAATGCCGTCAATGAGATCTTTGATCCGTTGTATGACAGAATTATCGCCTACTTTAAAGAAGGTACGGATGAGTCCGCTGACCATGGCATCGCCAATCTTGCATTGCTCGACGAACACACAAACAAGAGCTACAAGAATGCGGTTTTCGCCGTTAAGCGACAGCGGCTTCTTCAGTTGGATCAAGCGGGAATTTTCGTCCCCCTTTGTACTCGCAATGTGTTCCTAAAATGCTATAGCCCTGAAGTCGATAACATGATGTTTTGGGGGGAGGAGGACTGCAACGGTTATTTGAAGGTTATGTCCGAGACCTTGTCCCGTTTTTTTATCGGTAAAACGGAGGTCGGCCAATGAGTACATTGGATAGTCGCATCAATTACAAGCAGCTACTGGATCGCCATGGCAGAATTCGCGTCCCTATCATCCAGCGTGACTATGCTCAAGGGCGGCCGGAGGAAGCAGAGGTTAGAGATGACTTTCTCCAGGCGATTCAGGTTGCACTAAACAAACCGGCAGATGATCCGTCATTGCCGTTTAACCTTGATTTTATTTACGGCAGTGTGGAAGGTGGCGAGGAGACCCGATTCTTGCCACTCGACGGGCAGCAACGGCTCACGACACTTTTTCTTCTGCATTGGTATCTGGCATGGAAGGATAACAAGTGGGAGGTCTTCTCTAGTATGTTCAGGGCAAATGGTAAGTCGCGCTTTTCCTACAGCGTCCGGCCCAGCAGTAACGAGTTCTTTGACGCCTTCGTCAGTTTTAAAGCCGAAGACATGCCTGCAGATGTTATCCAGCTTAGTGCTTTGATTACCGATCAGCCTTGGTATTTTCGTAGCTGGCGCTTAGACCCAACCATTCAATCCGTGCTTTTCATGTTGGATGCCATTCATGTCCGGTTCGCGTCTTCCTCCAATCTGTTCGAGAGGTTGATCAGCGAGAAGCAGCCAGCTATAACTTTCGAGTTACTTGATCTGAAGGATTTCGGCTTATCTGATGATCTATACATCAAGATGAATTCGCGCGGTAAGCCACTTACCCCATTCGAGACATTCAAGGCACGGTATGAGCGCGAGTTAAAAGAGCAGTTTTCGGGTATTTCATTGGACGTTGCTGACACAAACAGCACGGTTGCAGAGTACTTTTCTTGGCGCATGGATAACGCCTGGGCGGACTTGTTTTGGGGTGCACGGGATAATGTGAGTAATCAGTACGACGGTGCCATCATGAATGTGTTTCGCGCAGTCGCCCTGATCACCAGGGATACAAATAGCGACAGGATTGTAGAAGACATCGATCGCTTGAGGACTATCGTTCGAGCGCCAAACTACGGTGATTTTCACGCCAGAAGTTGGCTAAATGAGGATTTCACGCTTTCCCTCATTAGGTTGCTAGATGCCTGGAGCGACGGCAGTTCTGGGTTGCGAACGCATCTGCCAGATGGTCGACACTTTAATGAACGAGCACAGTTTCAAAGAATAGTTTCTGCACAGAGGCCTCTTTCACATACAGAAATTGTTCAGTTTGCGGCGTACGTGCTGTTCTTGAAATTTAACTCTGGCAAAAATGATAGTGGCCAGTTCAGAAATTGGATGCGAGTTGTCTTCAACCTTTCGGAAAACACCGAATACAATCGTACAGAGGATCTTCAGCGCAGCATGAGTGGCCTTAAAGATTTGCTTCCTCAGTCGCTTACCATACTCGATTACTTTGCTGATGTGAACTCGACGGCGTCCGGTTTCTCAAAGCACCAAATCGAAGAGGAAATGCTGAAGGCTCAGCTGATCCGCGCGAAAGATAGTTGGGGTGATATTATCGACCGCGCTGAGGCACATGGTTACTTCCGTGGCCAGATTGCGTTCCTGCTGGATTATTGCGGCATTACGTCAGAGGCGCCGATCAATGATTGGGATAATGAACAACATCGAATATATCAGGGGAAATTTGTGGAATATTTCGGAAAAGCATCCGTTATGTTTGATGAGCGTGGACTGAAAGAGTTGCCTGATTTTCGGTGGGAGCGAGCTCTGCTGTGCTTGGGGAATTATTTATTGCCAAAGAGTAGAAATCAATCGCTGTTGGTTAATTCTATTGGTGATCAGGCTAGCTGGAAGCGTTTACTGAGAGACCCATGTAAAGCGCGTGAAGTGGTAAAGAATCTTTTTGACAGGATCGATGTTTCTATGGATCTTCCGAAGCAAATGGATGGCATCATTGAGAGCGCTTCGGGTCTTGAACCTTGGGTCGAGGCTCTTGTTAAAACGCCGTTGGCAATCGCTTATTGCCAATCTCGTTGCCTTCGGTTCGACCCATCTGGGCAGATATACCTGTTAAGCAAGACCCAAATGAACGGCATGCACGCTGAGCTTTTCACCTACGCACTTTATTTCGCGCTGAGAGTAGACATGGCTAAGTATGCTCCGCTGGAATTTATGTACTACGCAGATGTCAGCGACGCAGATACGGAGCCTCGTTTCTATATTTCATGCACTAAGAATGATTTACCTCTGCGGTTTTCAGTTCGATTTGACAAGGGCCGTTATGTCGTAGGTTATGAAGACCAAGGTGCAGAGATTCAGGAGAATGTAGCCAATGTGCTCCGTGCTTTGGAATTTTTGGCAGGCGAGACCAGGCAAGAATGGCGTGTCGATCCAAAAGGAATAGAGTCGTACCTAATGAAACTCGTAGCATTTATTGCGAATGACAGTGGCAGGGAGCCAGCGCATGCATGAACAACCACGCTCAGAACGCAAGACGCAAAACCGAGTCATCGACCTATTCACCGACAAAACGCAGCCCGATTGTCTCGTTTTCCGTTATCTCGGTGAGTGGAATAAACGAGAGAATAACCGTTCAATAGAGACGGCTATCCTGCGCGAAAATCTTGCTGCGCGTGGCTACTCGTCTGCCCATATCTCTGCGGCTTTGCAAAAGCTGGAGTTGGCTGCCGACGTTACTGGCATCACTCTGTATCAGTCTAACCTACGCACCTACCAACTATTGCGCTACGGCGTGCCGGTGCAGATCGCTGCGGGTCAGGCATACGAAACGGTACATCTGATTGATTGGGTAAACACTGAGAAGAATGATTTCGCTCTGGCCGAGGAAGTGACGCTCAAAGGTGGTTTTGAGCGTCGCCCGGACATCGTGCTCTACATCAATGGTATCGCCATCGTGGTAATCGAGCTCAAACGCAGCTCGGTGGAACTGGCTGATGGGGTGCGTCAGCTCATCACTAATCAAGAAGAAATTTTCAATCAACGATTTTTCAGCACGGTGCAGCTAGTGTTGGCAGGCAGCGATTCGCAGGGGCTGCGCTATGGCACCACTGGTACGCCTGAGCAGTTTTTTGTTGAGTGGAAAGATCAGACGCCGTCTGAAGTAGGTGTGATACCAACTGCAGGTGCGCTACTGGATCGGCCACTGGCGCAGCTCTGTAATAAGGATAGGCTGCTAGATCTGATGCGCAACTTTATCATCTTTGATGCGGGTCAAAAGAAGGTGCCTCGGCCACATCAATTCGCCGGGGTGAAGGCGGCGCAAGAGCGCATCGCTAAGCGTGAGGGTGGTGTGATCTGGCATACCCAGGGCAGCGGTAAGAGCATCTTGATGGTGCTGATTGCCAAGTGGTTGCTAGAACATGACCCTGAGGCGCGCATTTTGGTTATTACCGACCGCGATGAACTGGACAAACAAATCGTCGGCGTGATGCGCAATGCGGGTGTGATTGGCGAGAATTCACCATCGCCGCGTATTGCCTCGCGGGCGGATTTTGTACAACAACTTGGTGCGACTACCACGCGACTCATGTGCGCACTGATACATAAGTTCGACGTGAGCGACCTGAAAGGTACGCCACCAAAGGTGCATGGCAAGGTTTATGTTTTCGTAGATGAATGTCATCGTAGCCAGGGCGGTGATATGAATAAGCAGATGAAGCGTTGGCTGGAAGGGGCAATTTTCATCGGCTTTACTGGTACGCCGCTGTTACGTAAAGATAAACAGCTCACACGCGATGTGTTCGGCACTTACATCCATACCTATAAGTTCCATCAGGCGGTGGCAGATAAGGTCGTGCTGGATCTTAGATACGATGCGCGCGACGTGCCGGAGAGGCTGACCTCACCAAAGGCGATCGAAGAGTATTTTGCAAAGAAGACCAAGACGCTGAATAATTTTCAGAAAGCGATTCTGCGCAAGCGTTGGGCGACCATGGAGGCATTGATGAGCGCCGGAGAGCGCAAACAGCGCATCATCTTCAGCATCATTCATGACTTCGACACTAAACCACGCCTTGATAACAACCGCGGCACGGCGATTCTGGTGGCTGCTTCGATCTACGATGCATGCCACTACTTCCGGCTTTTCCAGAACACGACCTTCGGAACCTACTGTGGAATCATCACATCGTTTGAACCGAACCACAACGCGATCTCGCGCGAGCCAGCTAATAGTGACGAGCGCTATAAATTCGACACCTACACGCAGCATGTTCTCAAAAACAACCAAACGACAAAACAGTATGAGGACGAGGTCAAGCGCCGCTTCGTTAAGGAGCCGGCGAATCTAAAACTCATGATTGTGGTGAGCAAGTTGTTGACTGGCTTCGATGCGCCAAGCTGTACCTACATTTACCTCGACAACGAGCTGCGCGACCACAACCTGTTTCAGGCCATCTGCCGCACCAATCGACTAGATGGAGATGACAAGGAGTACGGCCACATCGTCGATTTCAAGAAACTGTTTGGCGACGTGCAGCAGGCGATTGCGGTATACAGTTCAGACGAACTGGATATCGATGCGGGCAATGGCGGCGATAACAACGTGCGCCTTAAAAACTGGTTGGAAGAAGGCAAGAAACAGCTGGACAACGCGCGCCAAGCGTTGGGCTACTTGTGTGAGCCAGTGCCGCTACCCCGCGAGGTGGAGCAGTTTCTGCATTACTTTTGTGGTGACGCGGCCAATGCAAACGCATTGACCGAAACCGAGGCGCTGCGGGTGTCGTTCTATAAGGCTGTGGCACTATTTGCGCGGGCCTTCGCCGACCTTGCTCAGGACTTGACCGAAGCGGGCTATTCTGATGCAGAGGCTGGGACGTTGCAAAAACAAGTCGAGTTTTACGCTGAGATTCGCTCAGCCATCAAGAAGCATTCAGGTGAGGAGTTGGACATCAAGCCCTTTGAGACAGATATGCGCCACCTCATCAATACCTACATTCAGGCCGACCCGGCGACAGAGCTGGGGGAACTGGGCGAGATGTCGTTAACCGAGTTGATCATCAAGACAGGCATCCACGACGCGATTGCAAAAAAACTCAACGAAAAAGGCAAGCTCTCAAAGAATGCAGTTGCCGAGGGGATTATTAACAACGTTCGCAAAACCATCATCCGCGATCAGCTTACCGACCCGAGGTTTTACGAACAGATGTCCAAGCTGCTAGGTGATCTGATCAAACAGAGTCGCACAGATACTGCAACGTATGAAGAATTTCTGCGTAAGGCCGAAGATTTGGTAAGGCGGCTGGCGGCCAAGTTGCCGGAGGATGGAACTCCAGCAGAGTTGCATGGCAAACGTGAAGCGACCGTGATCTACAACAATCTGGCGGGTCTGCCAGGCGGTAAATTTGAATACCCTGATCGCGATACAGACAAAGCTCTTCTAGCGGTTCGATTAGACAGCGTAGTGCGGGAAAATGCGCCAGCTGGATGGAAGGGCGACCAGGCTCGTGAAGCGCAAGTGCTCAATGCAATATTTCCGATCCTGGACCGTGATCGGGACGCCACATCTGCGCTTTTTGAGATCATCAAGAATCAGCCGGGATACTAATGACAGAGACCATCCAACTCGGCGAGATCAACATATTGGTGACGAAAAAAGACATCAAAAATGTTCACCTCAGCGTGCACCCTCCAGATGGTCGCGTGAGCTTGGTTGCCCCCAGTGCAACCCGTCTGGAAGTCGCCAGAGCTTATGCGATCTCGAAGCTAGGCTGGATTCGGGAGCAGCAGAAAAAACTGGAAAATCAGGCGAGGGAATCGCCTCGCAAGTTTATCGAACGTGAAAGCCACTATGTATGGGGGCGGCGTTACCTGATGACGGTTGAACATCAAGATTCCAAACCTATGGTCAAGCTGGATCATAAGCGAATCACATTGATCATCCGGCCCGACAGCGACGCAAAAAAACGGGCAGAGGTGATCCATGCATGGCATAAATCCCTGCTTCATAAATTAGTCCCTCAGTTGATTAAAAAATGGGAACCGAAGCTGAAGGTGAACGTCACAGGGTATTTTCTGCAAAGAATGAAAACCAAGTGGGGTAGTTGCAATAACAATGCGGGACATATTCGTTTGAATACTGAACTCGTGAAGAAACCCAAGGATTTGCTTGAGTACGTGATCGTTCACGAAATGGCGCATCTAATCGAACCGACTCATAGTGATCGCTTTGTCGCAATTCTTGATGAGCATTATCCAAGCTGGCGTGAAGCCCGCGCTGAACTCAACGCGCTGCCGCTAACTGCTGATGTTTGGAAGGGGTAATAGTTTGGCAAATATCTCTCATATTTGCCCGACGACGACTGTCGAACACAGTAGACAGGTAGTCTATTTACGTTTGTTAATGCGAAAAAAACCGAGCGGACCAAGTGCATTGCTAAATCTATGAGTGACCTTAAAACCGAACCATTCGACAAGTTCCCGCTGCCAATTGTGGCAAAAGCATTTGTGTCATCTTGCACATACTTGTCACAAGAGGGTGGAGGGCTGGAGACCAACGAGGTAGCTCAGCTTCGAAAGGAGATCGCTAAAGCGGCCGGTGAGCATGGTGGTGCATTCGTGTCAGAGGCGCAACGTCCTGAACTTAAGGCACCTCATTACAGCAATCTGTCGATTGCAAAGTACCTGCTTCAGCAAGTAAGGTCTTGCGAAAAATTCATATTTATCCTATTTGGGGAAGGTCAAGGGCATCTCCTAAATCTCGACGGAACTCAGCTGACGAGCACGTTTTTCGAGCTTGAGCTGTACCAGGCAGCGATCTTGGGAAAGCCGATTTATCGTTTGTGTAGCAAAGCCTTTCGATTCGCCCAACAAATTCAAATTTTACGTTTGCTCGATTTTGGATTTTTGGGGCCGACGTCGCAGCCTGACCAGCTCGACGATGCAGAGATATCGAGTGCAGTGATAGCAATTTTGTTAAACGAGTCGCATGCTGAACGGTGGAGAGTAAGTTCTGCCGAGGTTCGCCCGGACGTGCTTGTCGAAAGATTGATGAGGAGTCGGGATCGCAAGTTTGGTGAGCAATCAAAGACGCCCATGCACTTCCTGGATTTGCCAAATTCGGGATTTGATCAATATGCCTCTCCTTCAATTGACATGAATAGCGTGCTCTCGCTCATGACGGCGCAAGGACGTCGGATGTTTGACGATCATATGGACGAAAAGTTGGCGTGGGCTTGGTTGGTAATGCGCGAGCTGATGGTCACGCCGCTTCTGGATTTTGCCGGGAAAATTGTTGTACGAGAGCCAGAAATTTTGAGTGCTTGGAACGCAGCACTTACGACTTGGCATGGTGCTGCTTCTTGGAGTGGTCATCATGGACACACTCGTATGGGAACCATGCCGACGCTGGTAACGTTGTCCGAGGTCAGGCGCGCGATCCGGGAAGATCGCCATTTGTCTGTATCGGGAACTGATTATTTTGGTGCTTCAATTGTGGATCCCGTGGGAGCTTTTGGTAGCTCTTACTACTCCTTGGCAAAAATGGTTAGCAGTCCTATGCGCGCGGACGTGTTGTCTGAAGTGCACTCATGTCTTGATCAAGCAGTGAAGCTCGAGCCGCATGCCGCAGCGGGAATTCTGGCCGTTCGTGCAAGTGCCTGTTTATTGGAAAAACGTTGCACAGAGGCCGTTGAGCTGTACGAAAGGAGTTTTCAGGTTAGCCTTTCACAAGGACAATCGAAATCAGATCTCGGAACCATTATTTGCGAATTAGGGTTTGCGCAGGTGCAAAATCGCGAATATAGAAAGGGACGAAGGACCCTGGAAGAGGGTATTGACCTCCTTCGCGATCAAAAAATGCGAGGGATGCTGGTTAATCATGGTGATATGGTGCGAGCTCTCGTGAAAGCGGCATTCGCAAATGTAGTCACTGGTCACTGGTGGAAGGGCGCTCAGTACCTTGCAGACGCCCATACTATTGCCGACTCGAAAGGACTCAATGCATATGCAGCGCGTCGTGAAATTCGGTACGTTGGACGCTTTGTCGACCAAGCACGCAAACGCTTTCGGCGATGGTGAAACTGACGTACCTTTGTTCAAGTTGGCTCTGTAGGAAAAGAGGAGGAAGTGGCGGAAATGCGAGCCAGATTTCGCATCCGGTCATAGTAGTCGATTTATTCGGAAATATTATTAGAGCTCGAGAATATTCATGCCGAATGTGTTTATTGAAAATTTTAACCTTAATGTAGACCCATATGGCTATTACTCAATCTGACCTGACACGTGCATCGCAACGGGGTGTGATACACAAGAGCCTGACGCCGCGTGCGGGACAGACAACAGCATTTTTGTGCCACAGTCATATCGACAAGCTACTTGCAATAGGTCTTCAAACGCTTTTGAAGGAAGCTGGCTGGGATGTGTACATTGACTGGCAGGACTCGGAAATGCCGCAGTCTCCGGATCGCGTAACTGCTAGCAGAATTAAAAGTCGCATTGCTTCAGCCGACTGGTTTCTGTTTCTTGCGACTGGGAACTCAACTCAATCTAGATGGTGCCCATGGGAAATTGGCTATGCGGATGGGAAGAAGGGGGACGATCGAATTATTGTAATTCCAACGACGGATTCATCCGGGAAGCATCATGGGAATGAATATTTACAGTTATATCCTCAAATTACTCCGGCAGGTGTAGGTGGGCTCGCATACTTCCCCACAGGAAAAACCACTGGCGGAACCTACGTAAACGGACTTAGATAGAACAGGTAATGATGGTGTCGGTAACGTTGCCATTCAGGTAAATATTTTGGATTTTCTGTAGAATTTTTGGGTAGTTGCATGCTAGGTGCCTAGATGGCATGCAAACGTTATTCAACCTCACAAAGGAGGCAAGATGCCCCTATATGAACTCGCTGTTTTTGGCTCGCCAACTGTTGATCAACTGCGCAAATTGGAAGAGCAACTTACCGACACTTGTTGGCGATTCAAGCTAAAGTTTGGCGAAGAAATTTCTTTGGCGATTCAACCTGCTGAGTTTAGGCCAGGCAGTAGGGCCGCAGCGGCAGCAATTTTTTTCGGGGGCGTTGGTTCAGTAGAAATTGACATTTCTAAAATTATGGACTGTGAATCGATCTCAATCCTGCCTGTCGCATCTAACGACGCGTCAGTCGCAACCGAGATTCCTTTGAGCTTGCGGCGATTAAATTGTCTTTTCGTTGACAAGGTGTCTCCAGATCGTATTTTCTCTGCGTTGTTAGAGTGTGTTGGACTGCTACCAAGGCAACGACGAGTGTTCTTAAGTTATCGCCGAAATGAAGCAACAGCCGCTGCGGTGCAGCTTTTCGCAGAGCTGTCGGCAAGGCAATTTGATGTTTTTTTGGATACGCAGGGAATCGGCCCAGCTGTGGACTTTCAGGAGACCTTGTGGCATCAACTTTGCGACGTTGATGTGTTGATCATGCTGGAGACACCAAAATATTTTGAGAGCCGCTGGACAAGCGCTGAATATGGTCGCGCATTGGCAAAAGGCATTGGTGTTTTGCGCGTTCAATGGCCTGATACAACGCCGTCAATATATACTGGAACTGCAAGTCTTGTGGAGTTGGTTCCGGATGAGCTAGACGATATTGGGCAGCTTGGGTTTTCTGCAATCGAAAGAATTTGTTCTCAGCTTGAGAACGTGAGGAGCTTAAGTCACGCTACCCGGCACTTAAGTATGGTAACTGCGGTTCAGGATGCCATAGAGCAGGTAGAAGGGAAAATTGATTGCGTCGGCTCTAATCGTTCGATGTATCTGACACTTCGATCTGGTCGAAAACTCGTTATTCAACCGACAATTGGGGTTCCAACATCACTCCTTCTGCAAGAAACATTTGAACGGGCAGGTGGCGAAGAAAGTGCGGTTGTGTATGACCATTTCGGATTGAAACGCAGTTGGCAGGTGCATATGGAATGGCTTGCACAAAAAGTGCCAGGCACAAGATGGGTCAAGAAGACTGAAGCTGTTTGGGACTTCGGCGGCTGGGAGGCGATGTGATACGTAGAATATTTCTCTCGGCAAGTGTTCCAGTTGCCGGTCGAGGCGACTATCACCTGACGGCGAATCCATTTTTGATTCAGTTTGCAGTGCGTGAGTTGCTGACAGTTTGTCTAGGTCGGCGATTGCTCGTATGGGGTGGACATCCTGCAATTACTCCCATGGTATGGGCCGTATGTGAGGATCTCGGTATTGAATATGCGAAAGCGGTGATTTTGTATCAGAGTCGATTATTTGAAGACGTTTTTCCGGATGAAAATGCTCGCTTCGGCAATGTGGTCTTTATTGACGCAGTCGAAGACGATCGCGCTAAGAGCCTAGCACACCTAAGGACAGAGATGCTTTCTGGTCCATTCGATGCTGCAGTGTTCATCGGTGGAATGGATGGAGTTATCGATGAATATCAGTTGTTTCAGAAAATGAACCCTAGCGCGAAGGTGCTTGCGGTACGCTCACCGGGCGGTGCGGCTATGAAATTGGCGGATCAACTCGGCCAAATTGATGACAGGATTGATTTTGCAAGATTGTTTCATGAGGAGCTGGGTATCGTGGTGACGGAAAAGCGAGATCAAGTGAAGTAATAAATTTTGCCCGTATGGCTGCTCGATTTCTCACTGGTCACGGTGTTAATACAATGTGAGTGTTTTACAAAGGAGGAAATATGACAAGGAAGGTTTTTTTTAGCTTCAAATATGAAGACGTTTCTCGGGCAATGGTTGTTCGAAATAGTGCAATCACAAAAGGTGAAGATACTGCCGGGTTTATTGATAAAGCTGATTTTGAAAAAGTAAAAAAGGCGGGTGATCAAGCGATCAAGAATTGGATCGATAATCAACTAAAAGGCACGTCGGTCACTGTGGTGCTTGTGGGCGATCAGACATGCAAAAGCAGATGGGTGAAATACGAAATCGAACAGAGCATCGCGAGAGGCAACGGCTTGTTGGGTATAGATATTAGCAAGATAAAGGACTTGAATGGGAACACGTCAGAGCGATGCGGGCAACTTCCTGCTGGTTACGACTTTTATCTCTGGATAAAGGACGACGGATATAACAACCTTGGCACTTGGGTCGAGAAGGCTGCGAAGACAGCTGGAAAATAGTGCCGAAGAAGAGATGCCACAGCGCGCCGGAAACAGACCTGACACAAGGACTTTTTGTTCAACAAACAAAAACACCAACCATCACCGGTTGGCGTTTTGTAAGGTAATTTCTTGGTGAATCGGTGCGGATCGAACCACCGATACAAGAATTTTCAATCTTATGTTCGCGCCTTCTGCCACACTAGCCGCCGACGAGGTGGGATTTAGATCGCTTGTCGATTCGGTCAATTCTTGTAACCCAGAATGAAAAAAATGCGAGTGAGGAGGGAGGTTTGATGACAAGTGCGCTGTCGTGATGAACATGACCGACTTTTAATTCATTGGTGCCTCAAGTCAATGGTTAGCTTTTATTATTTGGAATCTCGATGAAACGAACAGTTTTTTACTCATGGCAATCGGACTTGCCAAATTCAACTAATCGTGGATTCATTCAGACAGCGCTAGAACGTGCGCTTAAGAACATTCACAAGGACAAAACTGAATCTATCGAGCCGGTCCTAGACCGTGATACAGAGGGGCAAGCAGGTTCTCCTCAGATATCAGACAGCATTTTTGCTAAAATCACGTTGGCCGATATATTTGTATGTGATGTTTCAATTATTAATGCGGAATCGGGAGGAAGACCAACACCAAATCCCAACGTGCTTATAGAACTCGGATATGCAATAGCCCAACTTGGATGGAATCGGGTTTTGTTGATTCAGAATACAGTTCATGGTGGTCCAGAGGTATTGCCGTTCGATTTACGAGGACGGCGAATTATTAGCTATGAACAAGAAATAGAAAATTCAGATAAAGCCACGGCTCGTGGCATTTTAACGGCTAAGTTAGAAGCAGGGTTAAAGGAAGCTCTGGTTTCTTCCGTGGATACCTTGTGTCATGCAGGCCCGAGCGTGCCAATTTGGTGGGGTAATTGGGAGACCGTCAATGACGGTGGAATGAATGGCGGTTCGATATTCATATATGAAGTAGGCCCTGCAGGATTTCTATTTGACCTAAAAGTGTACTCCGGGGCACATACCGGAACAATTAATGGGTATGCGCGGATTGTGGCCTCAGACTTGGCATATTTCAGAAAGTCGAGTGAGCATCTTAGCGAAATATGCGAGATCGTTATTCGTCGACGCCTTAGTGAAAACACACATATTATACAAATTGAGGAAACAGGAACATGTAGTTACTGGAGGGGCATGGGCGCTTGGTTCGGTGGGACATTTATTCGAAAGCGCGACCTCATATTTGATGGCGCAATCTTGGATGAACTGGATTTGGCACGCCTTTACCGTCTTTTGGGAATTCATTATGAGAGTTTTCGCGTATGTTTTCAGGGAATAGGCGAACAGGATAATCTGGATCCATTTATCGCTACCATCGGAGTTGGCGGGGTGCGCGGCTTATATACCATCATGGAAGCAATCGTCATGCGAGGAGAGAGAGGCGAACTTTGGGTGGCATTCATCGATAACGATATTATTCGTTACTTTACGACAGAATCAGCTTACAAAAATATCTTGCCAATTACAATCGATGTATGGCGTGCAGCTTTCAAAAATAAAGAGATCGTATATACGGAGCAGACCGATTACATTCCTAAATCGATCATCTAAGAACGCTTATTGACGCCTAATTGCGTAATAGGCCGCGGCGTTATTGCTGCCCACTGAAGGACGTTATTTTTGTACGCAAAATAGCGGGGCCTGCAACTAAAAAATTTCAAAAGTAATGTCCTGGCATCAGATATTGAAATATGACTGCCGCGTTACAATATAGTCATTATTGCCAACAACGAATTCTATAATGTCAAACTTATTAGACCTTGAAACAGAAGAAGTGAATTACGATCCTGATGCACTTTTGGATGCGATAATAAAACTGCTTCACATAAAAAACGACGCAGCTCTTTTAAGAATATTGGAAGTCGCGCCACCTGTTATCAGCAAAATCCGTCACCGCCGGTTACCTATTGGCGCATCGTTATTAATTCGGATGCACGAAGTTAGCGCCGTTAGCATCAAAGATTTGAGGGCACTTATGGGTGACCATCGCCCTAAGTTTCGGATTGAGCGCATATTACTCAAGAATTAAATTAATTTGTCAGGACATAGCACCCTAGCCTAGTTGCGACAATTATCGCTTATCGCAACTAGGCTTGTCTTGGAGCCGAGCAAGGGAATCAGGATTTGCAAAAGTTAGCTACTGGCATTTTATCAAGAAGTAGTTTTGATGCTGATCGAGCGGAGTCGAAAAGGCTAGCGGCGCAATGGAGGCTCTCTGTTCGTTAAAATCAACTTAGTAGCCTACTTCTTCATAGTCACCTGACGGAAGACTAAATATCGAGGGAACTCAATTGTTGATTTGAAGCAATTGAACGTAAGGATATTTGCCACAAAAGTGATATGTCGCGTTTAACGAAAAAAAGCTTTATAAATCAATAATGCTGATTTCACATAGTGTGACATCCGATACATATGCCATAGACAGAATAGTTCTTTAAAATAGTTGCGCGTCTTCTTTTTTGAATATAGACTATTTTAAGTCCTTGATTTTAATGAGTATTTTTTTGTGTCCAAGTTTGCGGCCATAATAAAAAACCGGAACGGATTTTTCGTTAATAATCAACGAGTTAGGAGAGGAATGCGGTTCCGGCAGTCGCACCATTAAGATCCCATCGTTAGAAATGACGGTGGGATTTTTCTTTTTGCGGCTCGATTCCAATACGCTAATCGTACCCTTGAGAGCTATTTTTCTGTTTTGAGCTTTTTTGTTGCTTCGAGCGGCGCTGGGCGTGCGCAACAAGACGCAGCGCGATCGGTTGCAGAATTAAATAAAGCCTAGTTCAGCTTTCTTTCAAGCCGTTCCAGCGGGGTGTTAGATGGTGAGGTAATGCGTACAAATCAAGCACCCGGCCAATAGTGTGATCGACCATTTCCTGTATTGATTGTGGCTTATGATAAAAGCCGGGCAGGGGCGGGAAGATGATGCCGCCCATTTCGGTGACAGAGGTCATGTTGCGCAGGTGGGCCAGGTTGAACGGCGTTTCTCTCACCATCAGTACCAGGCGTCGACGCTCTTTTAAAGCGACATCGGCAGCGCGTGTGATCAGATTATCGGACAGGCCGTTGGCCACCGCCGCCAGGGTTTTCATCGAGCACGGCGCGATGATCATGCCGTCCGATTGGAAAGAGCCGCTGGCTATGCTGGCGCCGACATCGCGCACATTGTGGACGACATCGGCCAGGGCTTCGACATCCTTGCGATTCAGATCGAGTTCTTGATGTAGGTTGAGTACGCCAGCTTCAGAAATCAGCAAGTGGCTTTGCACTTCGGGTAATTCGCGCAAGGCCTGCAACAGGCGCACACCGTAGATGACGCCGGTCGCACCGGTGATGGCGACGATCAGCTTGCGTGGTCCGATTGCTGCAGGCATCCTGAAATTACGCTTGCAATAAAGTTTGCAGTTCGCCGCTTTCAAACATCTCATTCATGATGTCGGAGCCGCCGATGAATTCACCTTTAACATACAGTTGCGGTACGGTTGGCCAGTTGGAAAAATCCTTGATGCCCTGGCGCACTGCTGGATCTTCCAGCACATTGATGGTGACTAGATTTTCAACGCCGCAAGTCTTGATGAGTTGAATCGCGCGACCGGAGAAGCCGCATTGCGGGAATTGCGCGGTGCCTTTCATGAACAGCACGACAGGGTTAGTGGTAACGGTTTCTTTGATCCAGTTTTGTACGTCGCTCATGGCTATTCCTAGGTAATCGATGAAGTAAATAAGGTGTCGCCATTATAAAGGAAAGTCTGCAGGTACTCACGCATCTGCCTGTGGGCTTTTTGTAGTGAGAATGCATATATACTCCCCTATGTATTTTTTAATGTCGCATTAAATATGTGCGGTATCGGCTTATTTTTAATGAAAAATAGGGGAGTATATTTTTATCCAACACGAAATTTCTTGATTTGCATCAGCTCAGGCTTTCCGTCTATGTGGGCGGCTCGACGTCATCAAGTCGGGACTGGGGGTGTGAGGGCATGGTCGTTGGCCTCAGCGTGGTAAAAACATGGCGCGGCGTGTTGGAATTGGCTGGAATTGATCACTCCTTTACTCTTGAATTGCGCTGATCTGTGCTAATGTAGCGCAAATTTTTTTAAGCGTCTTATTGCCTGCCGCAGTCATGTGCTGTGCCTGCTGGCCATTTTCCCGATATCAATTATGTCTTCAGTCAGTTCCAACCGTCTTGTACAAGTGGATGCTCTGCGCGGGCTGGCCGCCCTGGCGGTGGTGTTGTTCCATTACACGACGCGATTTACCGAGCTATTTGGAACAGGCAGTTTGCCTTCGATTGCTTTTCCTGATGGCCATTACGGGGTCAACCTCTTTTTCATCATCAGCGGCTTCGTGATTTTTATGACGCTGGAAAAAACCGCAAAGCCTATGGATTTTGTGGTCTCGCGTTTCAGCCGCCTGTTTCCTGCTTATTGGGTCGCGATCGCGTTGACTTTTTTGATCTGCCATCTGTTGGGCTTGCCCGGCAAACTGGTCGGGGTAGGAGCGGCATTTGCCAATATGCTGATGCTGCACAGTTTTTTTGGTGTGCCCAGTGTAGATGGCGTGTACTGGACGCTGGAGGTTGAGTTACTGTTTTATTGTGGCATGTTCGCCCTGTATCAATTGAAGGCTCTGGGCCGCGTGCACTATGTGTTGTCTGGCTTGCTGCTGTTTAGGCTGAGCTACTTTATCCTGGAGCGCTATTTTGCCATCGACCTGCCATGGATCGTGTTTCGCCTGTTGATCTTGAAGTTCATTCCCTGGTTTGCACTAGGTATCTCGATTTATCTGGCGCTACACCGCCAAGGCGCCGGAGCATGGAAACTACCTGCACAAACCTCGCTCATGGCGATCGCGACGCTGTTTTTTTGTGATTCGGCATTTGTCGCGGCTTTGGCGATAGTTCTTTCCGCCGCAGTATTTTTCGCCGCGCAAAACCGCTTCGCGCTGTTGCGGTTTGCGCCTCTCGTCTGGTTGGGCACGATCTCGTATCCGCTCTATTTATTACATGAAAACATAGGTTGGGCAGTGATGTTGCAGTTGCAAAAAATAGGATTTTCTTTAGATGTAGCGATAGGCTTGACGCTATGCGCTAGCCTGCTGTTGGCTGCTGCAGTGACGTATTGGATAGAGCAGCCAGCCATGCGCTGGATACGGTCGCGATACAAGAATCGCGCCAAAGTGCTGGCATAGTGGGCGCGCGCATGAGACCGGGTTTAATAAGACGGGTGCTGCTGGTGGCGGCGGTGGTATTGCTGATCATTGTGCTTGGCAGGTACGCTGGGTTTGGCTTGCCGTCTGAGAAAACCAGACTATCGTTAAAGCTCGATAAGATTGTTCGTGTAGATACCGAGCCAGTGGTGTCGTGTGCGAATATCGCCGCCCGGCATCCGATCGTCATTTTGGCGCTGGGGCAATCGAATGCGGCCAATCACGGCGCACGCGCCGGCGATACAGATGTGCCAATTGCACTGATCGCTGATGGAAAATGCATCATGGCAGTCGACCCTCTGCCAGGCGCTACCGGTGCCGGCGGCAGCATCTGGTATCGATTGCCGCGGCATTTTGCCAGGCTGGAGCGGGGAGTGCATCGCCCTATCGTGATCTCGGTGCTAGGTGTTGATGCAACTGCTATTGATGAATGGACGAATGATATAAGTCCGATACGCGCACATCTGCAGCAACAACTTAAGTCCATGCAGGTATTGGGACTGGCGCCACAATTGGTGCTGTGGCAGCAGGGCGAAGAGGATGCCCGCGATGGCACTACTCAAAGTGCCTACTCTGCCGGCCTGGATAAAATGGCAGGTATTCTTGATCAAAACGGTGTCAGTGCCCCGATTCTCGTGGCGCTGTCCACCGTATGTCGGTCTGAGCCAAATGATGCGATACGTAGCGCCATCGAGGCTAAGGTGGCGAGTAATCCACGCTTTAAACTTGGTCCTGATACTGACTATGATATTCATCCCGGCTTGCGTAGCGATAAGTGCCATTTTTCAGCCGAAGGACTGGATCGCGCAGCGCAACTGTGGGCAGCTACGATTGCACCATTGCTTATTCAGCCCTGATACATTGATCTAATTGCATGGCGGCATCGACAAATGTTGATGCTTGCCATTGCCACATGAATTGTATTGAGGGATACTCGATTCTCAGTATTCACATTTCGATCTGTCGCAGTTGACATTCCCACCAGGGGTGAAATTCATGGCTATTCCGACGTCCTACAAAGACAAGCAAATTCTTATCATCGACGACATGCCGGATATGCGCAGCTCGTTGCGCGGTCAGATTGCATCGCTCGGCATTCCCAAGGTCAGTGTTGCCGGTAACGTGCGCGATGCGCTTGATTTGATTCGACAGAAAAACCACGATGTCATCTTGTGTGATTACTTTCTGGGCGCTGGCACGGATGGCCAGCAATTTCTGGAATACCTGCGCACCACCAATGCCATCAGTCGTGCCACTCTATTCATCATGATCACGGCAGAAACCGGGTATGAAAGCGTCATCACGGCGGCTGAATGTCTGCCCGACGATTATCTCCTCAAGCCCTTTACCGCGGAAACCCTGAAGACCCGCCTCGAGCGCCTGCTGGACAAAAAGGCGCGTCTGGCAACGATAGATAAATTGCAGGACAAGGAAGCCTGGCTCGATATCATCAAGGCCTGCGACGAGATCGTCGCAGCCAGAGACAAGTATCTGGTCGATGCCTTGAGAATCAAGGGTAACGCCTTGGTCATGGCCAAGCAGTTTGAGGCGGCTATCCAATTTTATCAACAGGCATTGGCGACGCGTGCCATGCCCTGGGCGAGTCTGGGTCTGGCCAAAGCCCTCAATGGGAAAGGTGATGCGGGACAGGCCAAAACTGTCTTGAGCGGCCTGATCAGTGCCAGCCCTAATTTGCTTTCCGCCTACGATCTGCTCGGGCGCATCCATACGGACGAAGGGCAGGGCGAGGCTGCACTTGCCATTCTCGATAGCGCCTGTGCAGTGGCGCCAAATTCGATGGCGCGGCAACGTTCATTGGCCGGCATCGCCGAAGACATGGGCGATTTCACCCGCGTCGAAAAAGCGCTCAGCATTGTCGTAAAAAAAACCAGAAATTCGCCTTTGCGCATGTCGGGCGACGTGGCCAAGCTTGGCAATGCCTTGACCGAGATGGGCGAATTGGCCAAGGCGGTGGCCCTGATCGAAGAAGCCAAGGCAACTTTCAAGGACGCCGATGACGTGCGGCTATTGGCTGCGGTGGAGGCGGTTACGCTACACAAGTCAGGCAAGCCGGAATTGGCCAAAAAGGCATTGGAATTGGCTCTGCAAGGTAGTACCGCAAAATTGCCTGAGGCCACCAACCTGGCCATCGCCAAGGCTTGCCTGGCTAACGACAGGGTGGAAGAGGCGATGGCGGTGCTTAAGACCGTGGTGCAAAACAATCCTGACTCCATCGCGATTCACGGGCGCATCGTCCATCTGATGAAAGACCATGGCGGTGAAGAGGCGGCCAAATTGCTGATCCAAAAATCAGCGCAGGAAGTCATTGATCTGAACAATAGCGCCATCGTCAAGGCAAAAGCGGGCGAGTTTGCCGAAGCCGCGCGCATGCTCAGCGATGCCGCCGAGCAGCTGCCGAATAATCTGCAGATCGTCTCCAATGCAGCACTGTCCTTACTGGTGGATGTTTTTATGAATGGCATGGATGCCGACAAGCTGAATAATGCGAAAGCATTTCAGCAAGCCGTCATTACGCAAAATAGTCAGCATCCCAAGCTTGCCGAAATTGCTGCCTTCATGCTGAAAGTGCAGACCAAATACAAGCTAGAGAATGCATCATGAGTTTTGCCGAAATCGCCGCGCTGACGATACACGATGTCAAGAATAGCCTGGCGCAACTGGCAGGCCAGGCCGAAGCGCGCGGCGATGTGGCGACCTTGCTCACCGCACTGAATGCCTCGGAAGCCTTGACGCGACTACTGATATTTTATAAATCGGAAACCAGCATCTTGCGCCTGGCCGTTGACGCCCATGCGCCTGCCGACCTGCTGGTCGAACTGGGCGCAGAGAACCAGAGCTCTGCATCGATCATGATCAACATCGATTGTGCCAGCGCACCGACGCTGTGGTTTTATGACGAAACGCTGGTGCGTATGCTGCTGTCAAACGCGCTGCAAAACGCCTTGCGTTATGCGCATAGTCATATCACGCTGGCTGCCAGGGAATTGGATGAATTTCTGGAGTTCGTCGTACACGATGACGGTGACGGTTACGCGGCCAGCGTGCTGGCCGATACAGGGGCTTCGGCGGCGATTACCCCTGAGGGTACCGGGCTAGGCTTGCGTCTGGCGCTGAGGATTGCAGAGTTGCATGAAAATGCAGGGCAACGCGGAACAGTCATTCTGGGCAATGAGAATGGCGCCGTATTTATCTTGCGCCTGCCGAAATAAACCGGCGTCTTCCGTTCAAATGAATAAAAAATCGGGCGAAATATTTCGCCCGATTTTTATTTTCAATTCAGCTTAAGAACGCAACTTGGCAAACGCCGACGCCATCGCATTATTCGCCGGTGCCGGTGCATTATTTTGCTTGGACTGATGCTGATTAAGGCGCTTGGCATCATCGCGATTCGCTCTTTGTTCAGGCTGGCTGCCTGGCTGCGGCGCGCTATCGGTCAGGCGCATGGTCAGGGCGATGCGCTTGCGTTTCTCGTCCACTTCCAATACCTTTACCTTGACGACCTGGCCAGCTTTAACGACGGTGTGCGGGTCTTTGACGAAGGTATTTGATAGCGCAGAAATATGCACCAGGCCATCCTGATGCACACCGATATCGACAAAGGCGCCGAAGGCGGCGACGTTGGTGACCACGCCTTCCAGGATCATGTCGGGGCGCAGATCGCGGATCTCTTCCACGCCATCCTTGAAGGTGGCGGTGGTGAATTCCGGACGCGGATCGCGGCCCGGTTTTTCCAGCTCTTTTAAAATATCGGTGATGGTAGGGATACCGAATTTCTCATCGGCGTATTTGGCAGGACTCAGCGATTTCAGCAAGCGCTCATCGCCAATCACGCCTTTCACATCCTTCTTGATATCGGCCAGAATTTTCTCTACCAGCGGATAGGATTCAGGATGCACGGCCGAGGCATCGAGTGGATTATTGCCACCCATGATGCGCAAGAATCCGGCCGCCTGTTCAAAGGTCTTGTCACCCAAACGCGGCACCGAACGCAGATCGGCGCGAGAGGTGAACATGCCTTTGGCATCGCGATAATTGACGATGCTTTGCGCCACGCTGGAAGACAGGCCGGACACCCGCGCCAGCAAAGGTGCAGAAGCGGTATTGACATCGACGCCGACGGCATTCACGCAATCTTCCACCACCGCGTCGAGCGAGCGCGCCAATTGAGATTGGCCTACATCGTGCTGATACTGGCCGACGCCGATTGATTTGGGATCGATCTTCACCAGCTCGGCCAACGGGTCTTGCAGGCGGCGCGCGATCGATACCGCGCCACGGATAGTCACGTCCAGATCGGGCAATTCTTTCGAGGCGAATTCGGATGCTGAATAGACTGAGGCGCCGGCTTCGGAGACGACGATCTTGGTCAGCTTCAGTTCAGGTTTCATCTTGATGAGATCCTGCGCCAATTTGTCGGTCTCGCGCGATGCAGTGCCGTTGCCGATAGAGATCAAAGAGACATTGTGCTTGGCCGCCATTTGCGCCAAGGCATGCAAAGAGCCATCCCAGTCATTGCGCGGCTGATGTGGATAAATCGTGGTGTAATCGACGACCTTGCCGGTAGCATCGACCACCGCCACTTTGCAGCCGGTACGCAAGCCAGGATCGAGGCCCATGGTGGCGCGTGGGCCGGCCGGTGCGGCTAGCAAGAGCGCTTTGAGATTCAGCGCAAACACGTTGATGGCTTCCACTTCGGCCTTCTCGCGCAGGTTGCTCATCAGCTCGGTATCGAGATGCATGAAAACCTTCACGCGCCAGCTCCAGCGCACCGTGTCGGACAGCCATTTGTCGGCAGGGCGGCCTTTATTGCTAACGCCAAAACGCGCCGCGATGCGGCTTTCGCACGGGTTTAAAGGCGCATCCCATTTCGGTTTTTCTTCTTCGGTATCGAGGCGCAGATTGACCGTTAACATTTCTTCGCGCCGGCCGCGGAAAATCGCCAGTGCGCGGTGCGACGGTATCGTGCCCAAAGTTTCCGAGTAAGCAAAATAATCGCTAAACTTGGCGCCAGCCTCTTCCTTGCCTGGTACGACGATAGATTCGACGATGCCGTGATCAAGCAAATATTCGCGCAGGGCTTGCAGCAGCGTTGCGTCTTCGGCAAAACGTTCCATCAAAATCTGGCGCGCGCCATCGAGTGCCGCCTTGGTATCTGGCACACCCGGATTGTCACCGTTATCAGTGCTGAAGGCTGGCTTCAGGTAAGTGCTGGCGACTTCTTCGGGATTCAAACTTGGTTCAGCCAGCAAGCCATCGGCCAGCGGTAACAGGCCAGCTTCCACCGCGATCTGCGCCTTGGTGCGACGCTTGGGTTTGTACGGCAGGTACAGATCCTCTAGCCTGGTCTTGTCTTCGGCGTGCGTGATCGCATCGAGCAAGACCGGTGTCATCTTATTTTGCTCTTCGATAGAGCTGATGATGGCGGCGCGGCGCGCTTCCAGTTCGCGCAGATAACGCAGACGCTCTTCCAGCAAGCGCAACTGGATGTCGTCCAGGCCACCAGTGGCCTCTTTCCGATAGCGCGAGATAAACGGCACGGTCGCGCCCTCATCGAGCAAGGCAATGGCGGCGGCAACCTGCATCGGTTTGGCGGCAAGTTCAAGGGCAAGACGTTGTTCTATCGAAGGCAGCATGGGTGATCAGTGAAGAATTAAAATGAAGTGCAGATGATACGCAATCTGAGCGATTGCGCCAGTCTTGACAGATGCGCAGACTATGGTTCCGTATCGGCATTATTTAATAAATAGGGGAGTATATTGATATTATTGCCAATAACGCAATTAAATAGCGCGATTCAGGTTGATGTATTCTTATACTACCTAGGAGTATCGCTAATTTTCCAGCCGTTTGACGCAAAGAAAAATGTATTTGAGCGGACGTTAAGAGGGCGCTAGCCTTGTAACTCAGGGTGATGATCCATTGCCGTCCGTATCCGCGGTTTGCTATCGCAGGGTTTTCCGGGAACGCTAAAGGCTAGACGTTATTTTCAACGCATTTACATCCACTTACATTTTTACGATGAGCGTATTGATAGTGCTGATAAAATATTGTAAGTAAATTAATAAAGTGAGCGATGCGATTGTTGAATGTAACAATCAATTGATCACGAGCAAATATCTATTCACTTCGTCTTTATCATTTCCAACGAGGAAAAAAATGTTCTTAAATCGAATCAAATCTTGTGGCTTATTGAGTCTGTTGTTGACGGTGTTTCTGGCGAGTTCATCAGTTGTTGCTGGTGAGTATGATACCGACCGCGCAGGTGGTAGCGATCACCCATTGATATCCCGCTACGCGGGTTCATTGCTGTATATGTATGGTGATGATAATTACGGCATTGCCGAAATCGCTGCCAGCGAAAAAGGCAAAGCGGTACTGCAAACTGTGGAAGGGAAGATCAGCAATAAGATTTATTGGGCACCTAAAGGGCGCAGTCCTCTAGAGATATTTCGTAATTATCAACGCGCATTGAGTGCTGCGGGTTTTGAAACAATGCTCGCTTGCGAGACAGCGCTGTGCGATAAATTAAGTGTGCAACCGTTGATTGGCTACTTACCTCGAAAAGCCAAGTGGGTAAAATCTGATGTTTATGTGGATGGTACTTTTAACAGTGGAAGTCAGCCATTTTTTCACTACATCAGCGCCCGCAAGAAAAGCGCCAGTGGCATAGTTCACGTCCAGATAGGTCTGGTCGGCGGCGATGAGGGTAGCTCTGCTATTCAAGGCAGGGTTCGGCAATTCGTCCAGATCATCGAATCAGCCAGTATCGAAACCGGTATGGTAACTGTCGATGCAAAAGCAATTACTGACTCACTCAAACGTGATGGAAAAATTGCCTTGTACGGCATCCTGTTTGACACTGGCAAAGCCACAGTTAAAGCAGAATCCAGCGCTACTTTAGAAGAGATGGCCAAGACTTTAAAGAGCGATGCCTCGATCAAAGTCTTTATCGTCGGGCACACCGACAACCAGGGCACTGTAGAGTCCAATGTAGGCTTGTCACAGCAACGCGCGCAAGCGGTTGTTGATGCATTGAGTAAGCGTTTCGGCATCGCGACTGATCGCCTGCAAGCGCGCGGCGTAGCAAATTTTTCTCCGGTGGCAAATAATCTCGATGAAAATGGTCGTGCTAAAAATCGCCGGGTTGAGATGGTT
>JAUSNO010000008.1 GCA_030645915.1 Undibacterium sp. | reverse complement strand
GAGAAATCGCACACGGATGCAGTAAAGCAGGAATTAAAACGCCTGATTTCATTTGAATTTGCCTTTTTGAAGTCGCATTTTTTGTAATAAGAAAAAATTTTAACAATCACGGAATGTTTGGGACTTATTCAGACATTCCTTCATTATATTTTTCCGGAGGATGCAATCGGATCTTGCCGAATCTCTCCGCCTTTTTTTGATAAGGGTTGATAACAGTTGTGTTTCAGGCTGCTTGCAATTCTTGAGGCCACATCATCTTGTCTATGTCGACCAGAATCAGCATGCGCGCTTCCAGCGCTCCGATACCGATCAGATAATTCGACTCTCGCGTGATATCCAGCGGTGGAGTCGGTCTGATCTGTTCCGGTAACAAGGTAATGACATCAGAGACACTATCGACGACGATTCCTGTCAATTGCCCGGTGATGTTAAGAATGATGACAACGGTGAAGTCGCCATAGCTGGCAACTCCCAAATTAAATTTGATGCGCATATCGATAATCGGCACGATAATGCCGCGCAAATTAACCACGCCCTTTAGATAATCAGGTGCATTGGCCATCTGGGTCGGTAACTCGTAACGGCGCAGCTCTTGCACCTTTTGGATGTCGATGCCGTATTCTTCCTGGCCTATTTTGAAAGCGAGAAATTCAAGCTCGGTGGTAGCGATTACGGCATTATCTGCGGGGATATTTTGAAGCTCAGACATTGTGTTCCTTTGTCATTTTCCAAACAAATTTGCAAAAAATCGCGAGTTGATATGCCAATGGCAAGGCGAAATAAAATGCAAATAATTTAAAGGGAGAATATCGGCGGAATTGGGCCGGAGTACTACTTGATGTCCGCGGGGGAAGGGCGGGTAACTATCGATAACTTGTCAATGATCTTCAGAGTGCGTTTAGTGCAAGGCGCTAAGAAGGATGAAAACGTGGATTAGCAAGTCAGCGATGTGTAGGCGTTAGTATAGCGCATTGTTTCCATGTGGAAATAGAAGACACATGATTTAACATTGATGCAGCGCAAGCCCGTGTTTATTATTAGATATAGCGCCTGATAGCTGAGACAGCTTAGGGCTGATCGGAATGCTTTGAAAATAATTCATTGAAATGATTAAACATTTCTTCTGCGGCGAGCAAACGGTTTGCGACATCATTAATTTTGCAGCGGTTTGATCGTGAATAGGCGCGCAATACTTCGAATGCGGTATTTCGATCCGTTTTAAATTTTGCCATGAGTATGCCGACCGCCATACTGGTTTCTCTGCCGGCGTTGAGCGCCGTTGTCAGGTCACTTTCTGAGCGGCGTAATTGTTTAATTTCATCGGCACGAGCAAGTGCTGCTTCGACTGCTGGAACAATTTGTGCGACATCGAAAGGCTTGAGCAAATAGCCAACGGCGCCATGCTCGGTTGCCTGCCTGACGATCTCCACTTCGCCGGAACCGGACACAAACATAAATGGCACATGGATTTCTTCATGCAAGTGCTTTGCCAATTCTATTCCCGACATGCCAGGCATAACTGCATCTAGCAATGCCAGATCTGGCCGTAATTGCCGCGCCAGTACCAGGGCGTCCTGCCCCGAGGTGGCCTCGATGGTTTGATAGCCGGCATTTTGCAAGGCGAGCCGAATGATGGCAAGCGTCATTGGCTCATCATCAACCAAGAGAATTCGGCGTTGAGGGAAAGAGAGGGTGTTCATGTTTACATTTTTATTCGCAGAAATTTGGTATGCCGATATTGGCTGAAATGATGGGGGAAATCAAATTGAACTGCTCTTAAATTTCATCAATGACGATTTGATTTGTGCGTGCTCATGTCGACCAATGTCGCTCCAATGCTGATTTAAGTCGATCCTCAATTTAAAATAATGCAATTTCGACCATTGTTCTTGGCGCGATAGAGCGCTTCGTCGGCAGCACGTACCAGGCTATCTGCGTCATTTTCTCGTCTGGATCTGATGGCGATACCGACGCTGATCGTGACCTTGCCTAGCGGTGATTGTCGATGCGTCATGTCTAGACTTTCTATTGATAGCCGCACCGCTTCTGCCAGTTGATGGGCTACGCTTGCTTCTGTATTTGGTAGCACGATTGAAAATTCCTCACCGCCGTAACGCGCCGCCAGGTCGCTCACGCGGCGCGTTCCCTTTTGCAGGATGGCAGCAATAGTTTTCAGGCATTCGTCACCGGCCTGATGGCCGTAGCAGTCATTATATTTTTTAAAGTGATCAACGTCGATCATGATGACCGCCAAAGGTTGATTGGTGCGGCTGGCTCTGGCCCATTCGCGCTCCAGCATTTCATCGAAATGACGGCGGTTGGCGAGCCCGGTTAGACCATCCGTGGCAGAGAGTGTTGCCAGCTTGCGATTGGCATCCTCCAGCTGCGCAGTGCGTTCAGCTACCCGTTGTTCCAGGCTGTCGTGCAAGCGGGCGTGGGAAATGGAAATCATCGCATGGGCAGCCAGAATGCGCAGAAACTCAACGCGCTCAGCAGTAAAGGAGGCGTGAAGCAGATTGTTCTCGAGGTAAAGCATGCCGCGAATCAGTCCTGCCTGTTTGATCGGCAAGCACATCACCGATCTTGGGCGATGCGCCTGCACATAGGAATCCGTGGCGAATTTAGTCGAGATTGCCATGTGGTCTTCAATGATCTCTTCGCCGGTGCGAGCTACGTAACGCAGTAGCGATAGTGGAAACTGCGGATCGCTGTCGGCATCTAGAATGATTTGGCGCTCCTGCAATATCGATACTGTCTCGTCGTTCATTTCCGCGTTAAGGCGCCATATCTCATCGTTAAACAGGAGTAGGCGCGCCACCTGCGCACCGGAGTTTTCACACACGATGGCGATCAGGCGCTGTAACACGTTGCGCAGGCCGATTTCGTTCGATAAGGCATGAGAAGCTTTGATGATGGAAGCAAGGTCAAGCGCGGCGTTGGCCGACGTGGTGCTGACAGATGTCGTACCGTTTTCTGTGAGCGAGGTAAATGCGGGCTGGCGTATTCGACTGAGGGAATGCGCGGCAGTTTCTGCCAGGAGAGCCTCGTACTGCCTGATAAGTTGCGTCACCTTGCCATCCGCACCCCACTGGCGGTAATGCGATAGGGCGTCCTGCAAAAATACCTTGGCAACACGGTGCTGACCTTGGTCGAGCCAGTATTCGCCGCAAAGCTCGTTGCTTAGGGCTTGCATATTAATGTAAGCGGCGTCGCGGGCGGCGTCGATGGCTTGCTGATAACAGCGTAGCGCTAGCGGCATGTCTTGCTGATAGCGGGCGATTTCAGCTTGCACTAGCAGGTATTTGGCGGTCACGTTGTCTGGTCCTATTGCAGCCCAGGCGGCCAGATCGGATCGCAGGGATTCGATACGCGTAAATAATACGCTGGCATCGGCGCGCTGCGGGTTACGTCGCAACACTCGAATCAGGATCAGCGCGGCATAGAAGGTAGTTTCGGGAACCTTGGCCTGGCCGCGCAGTATCTGTACGACGATGTCCAGCTTGTCGACCAGTGATTCTGCGTCTTCGCCGTCAAAAAAATAGGCGTTGCGGATTTTGCCTTGATAAAAATACGCTTGATACAGACGTGAGCCGCCATAGCTGCCGAGAAATCGTGCCTCGCTAAAGCTGTCATCGTCATAGCTATCGGTGCGCCAGGTTTTACCCATCAGGCATTTGATCGGCTGCACTGCTCCGGCAATGGCGCAATCGACCAGATCGGTGTGGCCATGACTGCGCATCAACGCGAGATCGCGTTCAACCGACTGCAATAGCTCTGGCAAATATTGACTCAGGATCAAACGATCCGTGGCTCGTACTGCTGCGACCACGCCCACTTGGACAAAGTCACCGCTATCCAATGCACAATTGAAGGCGTCATCATAAAGTGCGTCAGAACCGCGCAAGGGGCGAGTCCAGTGGTTGATGATCGCGCCGAACATCAGAACCGTGAGCGAGCGCGTGTTCAGATTGGTGCGACGTCTGGCAAGCTCAAACGCCATCGAGCCGAAGCGGTAACTGTGTTCGGCATCTTGATGGCCTGCCAGAAAAAAAGCATAAGCCACATAGGCCACTGACGTGAAATCGCAATTGCCCCGTTGTAAAGACAAGCGTGTCATTGACAATACCATCAGCATACTCAGATGCTGTTGACCAGCGTAATAGCTGGCCATCCACAGACCCTGCATCAACTGCATGGCCGCTAAATCGTTGGGATCTTGCATCTCTTCAGCCGTCAACAGGTCTTGCATGCTGCGACCGCTGCAGCGCCGTTCAGTGTCTGCAAAGATGACAGCAATGTGTGCTTGCGCCGCTGATTCTTCTTGGGGAACCTCAATTTGCAGCAGGCTAAGTCCTTCTCGCAATATGGCGATGGCGTCGTGCAGGCGTCCTTGCAATTGATACTGATGGGCTTGAATTGCGATGCAGCGGATTTTTTGCAAGGTCGTGAGGCAATGTGACAGCACCACCGGATAAATCGCCTCGGCAGCAGCGAATTCACCGCACAGATAAGCGCTTTCGGCGGCCCCCAGTTGCAGGTCAAGAGTCAGATCGAGATGGTGCTGCCAGGCGTTTTCTGGCAACAGTGCAATGCCAATGCGCATATGCCGTAACGCGGCGTCAAAGGCGGCGGAACTGCGTGCCTTCATTCCGGCACGCTGATTCAGGATCGCCAGCTGCAGGCGCTCATCCGTGTCGTCGATCAGTTCCCTGCCGGCATTGAGTTGCTCGACGATTGAGAATAATCTTTTTTTCAACGTCTCTTGTGTCGCATGGCGAACCATCAGGCGACCGATGTTCAGATGATTTTTTTGATGTTCGCTGTCGTTGGCGACGGCGTAGGCTGCTTGCTGTACGCGGTCATGCAGGAAGCGATAGGCAATCTGCGTCGTGGCTGGTTCTTCTCCTAGATACTTATAATGCTGATCGACCGGATGGACGAGGCCGGCTTCGAGTGCTGGCCAGAGATTTTTTTGTGTCTGGTAGCTTGAATAGACGCTGATGCCAGAGTCGACTTTAGTGCCGATCACCGCCAGCGTCTCGAGCTCGAAGCGATTGCCGATGCACGCAGCCAGTTGCAGTAATTGTTGCGTTTCAGGCGGCAGGCGGCGGATTTTTTCCAGCATCAGATCGATTACATTGTCGGTATAGTCGGCGTTGTTGATCGCCTCCATGTTCCAGTTCCAGGTATCCTGATCGAACTGATAACTCAGGTGGCCGGCATCGTGGATGGTGTGCAGGAACTGATTGAGGAAGAAGGGATTACCACTGGTTTTCTCGTAACACAGACTGGTCAGTGCTGCGCAATCAGCAGCCGGGACGCGCAAGGTATCAGCAGTGAGATGCGCCACATGCGCTTCGGTCAGCGCGTTTATCGTCAGGGAAGTGAGTCGCACGCCAGCGGTCTTGAGTTGATCGCATAGTGTCATTAGTGGATGAACTGCGTTAACTTCGTTGTCGCGATATGCACCGATGAACAGCATATAGCCTTCGTCGGTGGCGCGCATGAAGAGTTCGATCATCCTGAGCGTTGGCGCATCGGCCCATTGCAGGTCGTCAAGGAAGATCACCAGCGGATGATCGGCAGAAGAAAAAACCTCAATAAAACGCTGGAACAACAGATTCAGGCGGTTTTGTGATTCGACCGGGGGCAGTGTCGCTACTGGCTCGGTCGCGCCCACGATCAGTTCAAGTTCGGGTATCAGTGCGACGATGACGCCGATATTGGCACCCAGCGCCTCACGTAGCTGTCCGGCCCATTGCTCCACCTGCTCTTGTGGCTCGCTCAGCAATTGCCGTATCAGTTCCTGAAACGCCTGGATGAGCGAGGCATATGGAACGTCGCGTCGGTATTGATCAAACTTGCCGGAAACAAAACAACCACGACGTGCGACGATAGATTTGTGAACTTCGTTGACCACGGCCGATTTGCCGATACCGGAATAGCCAGCGACCAACAGCATCTCGCTGGGCCCGTTGCTGATCCGATCGAAGGCACTGAGTAGCGTTTCAATTTCTCGCTCGCGGCCATATAGCTTCTGAGGAATCAGGAACTTGCCGCTATGACCCGACAGACTGGCTGGTAGATTGTATGCCTGAGCCGGCTCTTGCATCACTACCTGACACAATGCCAGATCTTTTTTTAGTCCATGCAAACTCTGGTAACGCTGCTCTGCGTTTTTTTCCAATAGCCGTTGCAATACGGCCAGCATCGGTCCCGGCAGGCTGCTCAGTATTGGCAGCGACCAATCCGGTGTGCGTGCAATATGACAGTGCACCAGTTCCATCGCATCGGTGGCGGCGAATGGCGGTTGCCCAGTCAGCAGTTCATAAAACGTCGCACCAAGCGCATAATAATCTGCGCGATAGTCGACAATGCGGTTCATGCGCCCGGTTTGCTCCGGAGCCATGTAACGCAGAGTGCCCTCCAATGTAGTGGGATGGTCAATGCCCGGCGTTTCCTGTCCAAGTTCGCAGGCAATGCCAAAATCGATCAGTTGCAAACGGCGCAATTCGCCATTCCAGATCAGATTGGAGGGATTGATGTCCTTGTGGATAACGCCCTTGCTATGTACCAGTTCTAGCGCCGAGCATAGTTGCAAGGCAATATCGAAAAAATCGCTGAGCGGGATGGCTGGCTGTGAGCTTGCTTCGCTATTGTGCATTTTTCGCTCATGCAGCAACTTGTTGAGCGACTGGCCATTGATGTCTTCCTGAATGATTGTCCAGCGACCGGCCTTTTGCCGCAACGCGAGAGGGCGCACAATACCGGCGTGCAGGCAACGGCAAGCAATCGCATATTCGCGTTTGAATTGCCCGATTTCCTGGAACGATGGAAACTCTTTATTTAAGATCTTAACGATGACACGGACATTGTCTTGGGTGGAAAAGACGCGATTGACCAGCGCCCGTTCGCTCATGTGCAGCTGTTCGATCATGTTGTAGTGATAAGGCGCTGTCACGTTGTTTCCTGATACTGTATGGCGGTATGGCACGAAAGCAGATATATGGCACGAAAGCAGATATCGATTACCGATTGCCCGGGAGTAAAGGCCTGACCTCAACGTTTGTGTATGAAAACCGCAAACGCCTATTCAACACCAAACAGGCATATTTTAGCAAAAACAGTAGCTTATTGCATTCGGGCAATTTGCCAGAAGTGGACATTTATGGACGATCTCATCCATATCTGGCCTGTAGATGGCGCCAATTTCAAAAACGAGCAAGCCCAGCACGCAATACCGGTGCGGCTTTCCAGCCTGTTGAGGCTGCAGCCCGCATGTATGTTGCGTGCTGGGCTTGCTTGTTTTTATTGTTGAACGGACACCTGATCAAGACTTGCCGAATACTTCATTGAGTTGTTGCGTGACACGAATGAAGGTGGTGCGCTTGGTCAGCTCCTTGAGCTTGTGCGCACCGACATAGGTGCAGGCTGATCGCACCCCGCCCAAGATGTCGAGCAAGCTGGCTTCTACCGGGCCGCGATAGGGTAACAGTACATCCTTGCCTTCCGACGCGCGATATTTGGCCACGCCGCCAGCGTATTTGTCCATCGCGGTGCGGCTGCTCATGCCATAGAATGTCTTGAATTGCTGGCCATCTCGCTCTACCAGTTCACCTGCGCATTCATCGTGTCCCGCCAGCATGCCGCCCAGCATGATGAAATCAGCCCCTGCGCCATAGGCCTTGGCCAGATCGCCAGGCACTACGCAACCGCCATCGGCACAAATTTGCCCGCCCAGGCCATGCGCCGCATCGGCACATTCGATCACCGCCGATAATTGCGGATAACCGACGCCGGTCATCTTGCGCGTGGTGCAGACCGAGCCTGGGCCTATGCCTACCTTGACGATGTCGGCACCAGCAAGTATCAATTCCTCGGTAATGTCGCCGGTCACCACGTTTCCCGCCATGATGGTCAGATACGGGTAGCTGGTACGTATTTTTTTGACGAAATTGATAAAGCCTTCGGTGTAGCCGTTGGCCACATCGATGCAGACATATTCAATCGCGTTTTGTGCTCTGGCCATGACGGCAGCAAATTTGTCGAAATCTGCCTGTGCAATTCCCATCGAGTAAAACGCGTTGGATTTCTTTTGCAAACTGGAAAAATAACTCACCAGCGCATCTTCATCATAATGCTTGTGCAATGCCACTGACAGCTGGTGTTTGCCTAATGCCGCCGCCATTTCCATGGTGCCGGTAGAATCCATATTGGCGGCAATGATGGGAATGCCATGGTAGATTTTGCGCGAATGGTGAAAGGTAAATTCGCGCTGCAATTCAACCTCGGAGCGCGATGTGAGCGTAGAGCGCTTCGGGCGAATCAAGACATCCTTGAAATCGAGTTTGAGGGTTTCTTCTATGTGCATGATGAGTCCGGAAAACGCCGACGGTGGCGATAAAAACTACCTTAAGTATAGTTAACTTGCGCTGAGTTACCCAACTGATTTGGATATAATCAACATTACGTGAGAAGCATGCCGCTTCTACGGCATAAAGAAATGTAGAGAGCGTTAGCAATGACAAAATTAGCTGCCAATTTAAGTATGTTGTTTACTGAGTTTGAGTTTCTTGATCGTTTCGAGGCTGCTGCACAAGCGGGATTTCAAGCGGTCGAGTTTCAGTTTCCTTATGCCTATGATGTGGACGACATTGCCAGTAAACTTGCCTCATCCAAGCTCGAACTGGTGCTGCATAATTTGCCGGCAGGTAATTGGGATGCGGGTGAGCGCGGCATTGCCTGTCACCCTGATCGCGTAGCCGAGTTTAAGCAAGGCGTTGACCTCGCGATTCATTACGCCAGAAAACTTGGCATTCAGCAGCTCAATTGCCTGGCTGGCATCGCGCCTCCCGGCATCAGTCAGGAGACCGCCCGTCAGGTGTTTGTGCAGAACCTGCAGTTCGCGGCTGATCAATTAAAAGCGGCCGGATTGCGCCTCTTGATTGAGCCGGTGAATACGTTTGATGTTCCCGGTTTTTTCCTGTCACATACCGGGCAGGCGGTCGACATCATCAAGGAAACCGGTTCGGATAATATTTTTCTGCAATATGATATTTACCATATGCAGAGGATGGAGGGCGAATTGATTCATACCATCAAGGCAAATTTGCCCATGATCAAACACATACAGCTGGCGGATAATCCCGGCCGGTTTGAACCGGGCACGGGCGAGATCAATTTCCGCAATTTATTTTTGCAACTTGATGCGATGTCGTATGAGGGCTCGATAGGGTGCGAATATAAACCGCAAGCCGGAACCATAGAAGGACTGGGCTGGCGCGCAGCGCATGGCGTTTGAGTTTGAGTTTGATGAATTTATTGAAAGTGTGACCTCATGTCTTTGCCTGAACCGCGTCAATTTTTACTCGATTTATATGCCAGCGCAGTGAATGCAGTGAGTGCAGACAAGTGTCTGCCAGCATTTTTACCCGAACGTCCTGCGAATGGCCGCACGCTGGTCATCGGTGCGGGCAAGGGGGCTGCCGCGATGGCGAAAGCGGTAGAGCAGCATTGGCAGGGGCCGATTGAAGGTCTGGTCGTGACACGCTATGGCCATGGCGCAGATTGCCAGAAAATTGAAGTGATCGAGGCGGCGCATCCGGTGCCGGATGAGGCGGGTCGCCATGCGGCCGCACGTATTCTGAATATGGTGCAGGGCTTGAGCGAAAACGATCTGGTGCTGTGCCTGATATCCGGTGGCGGGTCATCCTTGCTGGCGCTGCCGGCTGACGGCATCAGCCTGGAGCAGAAGCAGGCGATCAACAAGGCCTTGCTCAGAAGTGGTGCGGCGATATCGGAAATGAATTGCGTGCGCAAGCACTTGTCGGCGATTAAGGGCGGGCGGTTAGCTCTGGCCTGCGCACCGGCCCGTGTAGTGACACTGTTGATTTCCGATGTGCCGGGCGATGATCCCGATATCATCGCCAGCGGCCCCACCTTGCCAGATGCGACCAGCTGCTTTGACGCTTTGGCCGTGCTGAAAAAATATCATATCGAGGTGCCAGACAATATCCGGCATCATCTGGAATCAGGCGCAGGAGAAACCCCCAAGCCGGATGATCCCCGGTTTGCACGCAATACGCAGCATGTCATCGCTACCGCGCAGGACGCGTTGGAGGTTGCGGCTGCCACAGCGGACGCAGCAGGCATCAATGCCTACATTTTGTCGGATGGCATAGAAGGCGAGGCGCGTGATGTCGGCATCGTGCATGCCGCCATCGCCAGACAAGTGGCGAAACACGGGCAACCATTCAAGGCACCTTGCGTATTGCTGTCGGGTGGCGAAACGACGGTCACGGTCAGGGGCAATGGTCGCGGCGGACGCAATGCGGAATTCCTGTTAAGTCTGGCAGTGGCACTGGATGGCCATGCCAATATGTATGCGCTTGCCTGTGATACCGATGGCATAGACGGATCGGAAGATAACGCCGGTGCGGTGCTGGCGCCAGACTCGCTTGCGCGCGCCGCAGGGCTTGGCCTGAGTGCAAAAGCCATGTTGGAAAATAATGATGGCTATGGATTTTTTTCTGCGCTGGATGATCTGGTTGTCAGCGGGCCTACGCGCACCAACGTCAATGATTTCCGCGCGATCCTGATTCTTTGACCCTCAATTTTTAAGCGTACGCATCACTCAACTGCCCACATCCGTTTTTGTCTGGAAGTGACGTAAGAAATCCAGCAAGATCTGTGCCGATGTTTCAGCATCGTCGGCGGTCATGGTTTCCAGCGGATTGTGGCTGATGCCGCCATTGCCGCAGCGGGTAAATAACATCGCCACATCGGTGATGCGGGCCAGCGCCATCGCATCGTGGCCTGCGCCCGATGGCAAGTGGAAAACCGGCACGCCAGCCCGCGCGGTTGCTGCAGCTAACTGCTGCATCAGCCACGGTGAGCAGGGCGCTGCCGCTGCCGCGACGGTCTGGTTTAAGCTCAGCTCGATTTGGCGGCGCTGGCAGATCGCTTCTATCTCCCGCGTGATGTCAGCCACAGCCGCATCGCGTATCGCATCGTCGGCGGCGCGGATGTCGAGCGAAAGATGGCATGCGCCGGGAATTACATTGACCGACCCGTTTGGCACCTGCAACTGGCCGACGGTGCCCACCAGTGTCGCCACCTGCGCGCAGCGCTTCTCTACATATAAAATGATTTCCGCCGCCGCCGCCGCGGCATCTTTTCGCATGTGCATCGGTGTTGTGCCAGCGTGGCTGGCAACGCCTTGCAGCTCGACCAGATAACGGCAACTGCCAGCGATAGAGGTGACGATGCCCACCGGCAGATTGCTGCTGTGCAGGACAGGGCCTTGCTCTATGTGTACTTCGACAAAGCCTAAAATATCGTCAGGCTTGCGCGCAATGTGGGCAATCGCCGCAACGTCATGGCCAGCCGCTGTCATGGCGTCACGCATGCTGATGCCATCGTCGTCACGCTTGTCCAGCAGCGCAAGATCGAATTGCCCGATGATGGCATTGCTGCCCAAAAAGGTGCTCTTGAAACGCACGCCTTCTTCTTCTGCGAAGGCGATGATCTCCAGATGAAACGGCAGCTTTTCGCCCCTCTCATGCAGATGTTTGACGACGGCGATGGGCAGCAAGATGCCCTCGCGGCCGTCGTATTTGCCGCCGTTGCGCACGGTGTCATAGTGCGATCCGGTCAGTAGCGTTTTGGCGTCGGGTTGGTCGGATTGATAGCGTCCCACCACGTTGCCCACCGCATCAATCTGCACCTGCATGCCAGCCTCTTGCATCCAGCGGGCGATCTGTTGCGCGGTTTGTTGATGCGCTGCCGTCAGGTAGGCGCAGGTCAAGCCATCTTCGTCGTCGCTCCATTGCGCCAGGGTTTCAGCCCATTCCATGACCGTCAGGCCAAATTGCAGCGTGTGCGCCAGCAAGTCATTTAGGCGCAGCTCGGCGATGCGGCCGATCTGGCGCAGGCACTCGGCCTGTTCATCCTGGCACTGGTTCTTTAGCCGTCGCGCGAAGGTGCTAATGATCGTCTGGCGTGTATAGCCTTTGCCGTCCGGCCCCTTAACGGCGAGTATGAAAGGGAAACCGAATTTGGTGTTGTAGTCGGCGTTGAGTTTTTGCAGCGTGGCGAATTCCTCCGCGCTGCACTGGTTCAAGCCTGCCTTGGCTTGCTCGCCGGTGGATTCTTTGGTGAGAGCACCGGCAATCGCCGCCTTGCCTGCCAGCTCGGGGTGGGCGCGGATCAAACCCAATTGCTCGTCCAGATGCGCTTGCGTCACTACCTCTTGCAGCGCGAGTTTGAGGCTGCTTATCGTGGCGAAAGGGCGCTTTGCCGCGGCGCGTTCCGGTATCCACGGCGAATGTTCGTAAATGCCATGCAGCAGATCGATAAATTCGCCGGGCGCGCAAGCATTTAAGTGCTGCAGTGTGCTTGTGTTTGTCATAGGTCTATTTGCTGGATGCATTGAAAGGGTGGGTCGTATGCCAGTGCTCGGCGATGTCAATGCGGCGGGTGATCCAGACCTTGTCGTGTGACTGCACATAATCGAGAAACCGCGCCAGCGCGGCGGCCCGGCCCGGGCGACCCACCAGACGGCAGTGCAAACCTATCGACAGCATCTTCGGCTGGTTCAACCCCTGCGCATCGCCTTCGGCGTACAGCACGTCAAACGCATCCTTGAGATAGGCAAAAAACTGCTCGCCCGAATTAAAACCCTGCATCGCGGCAAAGCGCATGTCATTGGTATCTAGCGTGTAGGGCACGATCAGGTGTGGCTGGCTGGCGGGTGCGCCGGTGGCGTCAGTGATCGCCACCTCCTGCCAGAACGGCAGATCGTCGCCGTAATGATCGGCGTCGTAGCGAAAGCCGCCATGCTCCACCACCAGCTTGCGCGTATTGGGCGAATCGCGCCCGGTGTACCAGCCAGCGGGCGCAGCACCCGTCATCTCTTTAATGATCTGCACTGCCTCTGCCATGTGCGCGCGCTCGGTGGCTTCGTCCATGTGCTGATAGCTGATCCAGCGCAGGCCGTGGCAGGCGATCTCGTGCCCCAACTCGCCGAAGGCGGCCACCGCCTCGGGGTTGCGCTTTAATGCCATTGCCACGCCAAACACCGTCAGCGGCAACTGCCGCTCTTCAAACATGCGCAACAATCGCCATAGGCCCGCGCGTGAGCCATATTCGTACAGCGATTCCATGCTCATGTGGCGCATCTCAAAAGGCGCCGCGCCGATGATTTCTGACAAAAACGTCTCCGACGCCTTGTCGCCATGCAGCACACAATTTTCGCTGCCTTCTTCATAATTAAGCACAAACTGCAGCGCAATACGCGCCCCGTCTGGCCATTGCGCATGCGGCGGTTTGCGGCCATAGCCGTGCATGTCTCGCGGATAATGCTGGTAGGTATCGATCATCGTGCCGGCTCCCGCCATGGTTTATATATCGGGGAGTGTATATTGATCGGCTACTGGCGGTATATGATTTGACTGATAGATATTTTCAGCATCGCCATATACGCCATAGAGGAGAAAACCATGGGCAAGCTCAGCACACACGTACTCGATATCACCCAGGGAAAGCCCGGCGCCGGTGTCACAGTGCAATTGTATGCAGTCGAGGCGGGCGTTAAAACCCTGCTAAAAACCGAAGTCACCAACCAGGACGGGCGCTGCAATACGCCTTTGCTCGAAGGCGTCGATTTCAAAACTGGCTGTTATGAACTGGTCTTCGCAGCAGGCGATTATTTTGACACGCAGGGCGTAACGCTGCCCACACCCAAATTCATCGACCTCGTCACGCTGGCCTTTGGCGTCGCCGACGCCACACAGAATTATCATGTGCCATTGGTGGTGTCACCTTGGGCGTATTCGACTTATCGGGGGAGTTAAGCACGCTGGCTTGCATTCTTCATCAGACGACCCGGAAAACAAAAATCTTTCCTTCCTATTGGGCTGGCACTGGCAAGGTGAGTGAAAAAAACGCATGGTGCCGTTTTTTTAATTTAGTTAAACTGACCAAATATACAGTTGAACTAACTTACCCTAGGCCGCGTAAGGCCTTGCGGAGATTCAAAACAAGTATCCGCTTCTGGTTTCAAGGTTAATGGGCAATTTGTCAAATTAAATCACTTTTTGTCTCAAATGGAACACGATATGCCTGCTCTCGTACTTAGCTACAGTTCCCCGATTACTGCCGACACTTTCGATGAGCTATGTCGCCTATTAGCGCGTTCAGGGGCGCCAATTGATATGGAAGAACGCGATCCAGTTGGTCCTCAGGCAAGCATGGAGTGGTTTATACCTACCGCTGTTTTTTTATATATTGGAAAATCTTACTTTGATGGAATACTCAAAGAGATGGGTAAAGATCATTATGGTTTGATGAAACAAGGACTCAAGACACTTTACGCCAGATTGATTGGTGATAAAGCGCCTGCCGTCACAGTCCTAAGTACGGCTGGAAAGATTACAGCTTCACGTCAATACTCTTTATTGTTTTCAATTCTAGCTGAGGCGAAGGATGGTCTCAAGTTCAAACTGCTCATTCAGGAATCGGCAACAGAGACGGAGTACGAAGCTATAGTTAATGCATTCATTGACTTTCTAGATGCTTTTCATAAGCAACGATTGTCGCCAGAATTAATTAGCGAATTAGGCAAAATTCGAATTGTTGGTAGAACTATTTTTCTCACCTACAGTGCCGAACTTTGCCGTATTGTACCGCTCGATCCATTACCAAAATGATTCAGAAACATAACATGACAATCGAGAGTGAAGCCGTGATAATGTTGTTCCCTCAAGTTAGCTTCCTTTCGCAGTTCACCTCATTTTTTCGTTAAAAAAGCAAATTGTTGAATCTTGATAGCCTGCTCTGATCTTTAGCAGTCGGTCGCTTTACTCTCTGTTTCTGCAAATTGAATTAACTTGCTGCTTCTCAATCTAAAAGAATTCATTTTCTTAAACGAACGACAAGCCTAATTCCCACGCAAGCCCTTAGCCGCTTCACTAATCTGGTCACGCAACCACTTATGTTCCGGTGCGTGATGCACGCGCTGGTGCCATAGCTGGTAGAAACGCATCGGCGGGAATTTGATGGGGGCGGTGAAGGTTTTTAACGCCAGGTGTTTTTCAAATCCACTGAGGTATTGCCTGCCTGTGGTGAGCACCAGATCGGTTTGCATCAGCATGTAGGGCATGAGGCCGAAGTAGGCGGCTTCTACCACGACGTTGCGGCGCATATTGTGTTTTTCCAGGTGGGTATCGATCACGCCGTGATAGCCCGATTGCATTTTGGCGGGGGCGACGTGCGGCAGCTTGAGGTAATCCTCAACCGTCATGTCGCCTGATTCCGTCCTTTTGGCGTAGGGGTTGTCGGCGCGCATGGCGCAGACGATTTTGTCCTCGAACAGTTTTGACAGGTGCAGGTGTTCGGGCGGTTCTACCCAGTTGGCGATGACCAGATCGATGTCGCCATCTGACAGAAGGCGCACGTAATCTACTTCGGCGCCCAGGCCGTGGATGACGATGCGGCTCTTGGGCGATTCGCGCCGGACGCGTGCCACGACATTGGGCAGGAACTGGATGTCGAGATAATCTGGTGCGGCGATATGAAAGGTGCGGCCTTCTTCCTGCGAGACAAACGGCAGCTTGCGCACAAATAGTAATTCGGTTTGGTCGAGGATGCGCTTGGCCGGCAGCATCAGGCTTTCGCCATGTTGGGTCGGCACCATGCCGCGCCCGCCGCGCACCAGCAGTTGGTCACCGGTGAGCTCACGCAGCTTGCGCAGCGAGGCGGAGATGGAGGGCTGCGGTTGATTGAGTTTAAGCGCCACACGCGATACATTGCGCTCACACAGCAGCATGTACAGAATGCGTATCAGGTGGATATCGAGGTGGTCAGGCAAATGTGACATGGTTAATGGTATATGGAATCGAATATCTGAAATATACGTCATTTTGCATAAAAAATGCCACTAAAAAGCTTATCTTGCCATTGCTGTCAAATGAGATTAAGAGCGTGGTCCACGAAAAACACGAAAGGCACGAACACACGAACCAACAAAATAGAAATTATTTAAGGACAACGATCGATCAATTAATATGAGATCGTCTTAACGTCTGCTGCAAATTTCGTGACTTTCGTGTTTTTCGTGGACAAAAATCGCCTTTGTAGTTGACCACTGAATCGACATGGCAATCGTGTTGCAAAATTTTTGTACCAATCATGAGAGAAATGCATGGAAGATTTTTTACCGAGTTATTTGCTTGCCTACGGTCTCGATTGGTTCAGCCTGCTGGTGCGTTGGTTGCACCTGATCACCGGTATCGCCTGGATAGGCGCCTCGTTCTATTTTGTCTGGTTAGATAATACTATCCGTCCGCCAAAGCCAGGTTCTGAGCTTGCCAATAAAGGCGTCTCGGGTGAACTGTGGGCGGTGCATGGCGGGGGCTTTTATCACCCGCAAAAATACCTGGTCGCGCCGAAAGACCTGCCGGAAGAATTGCACTGGTTTAAGTGGGAGGCTTACTCGACGTGGCTGTCCGGGTTTGCCTTGCTGTTTATCGTGTATTACTTCAACGCGCAGGCCATGATGATCGATAAGTCGGTCGCCAACTTAAGTAGCTTGCAGGCGGTGGGCGTCGGTCTGGGTAGCTTGCTGTTTGGCTGGATTTTTTATGATCTGCTATGCCGCTCGCCGCTCGGTAAACGAGATGGTTTGTTTGGCATTGTGATGTTTGTGTTCATCGTTGCGGTGGCGTATGTGCTTTCGACCTTGCTCAGCGGCCGTGCCGCATATATCCATGTCGGCGCGATGATAGGCACGATGATGGTGGGTAATGTGCTGATGCTGATTATTCCTGGCCAGCGCAAACTGGTGGCGGCGATGCAGCAAGGGCTAGCTCCCGATCCGGTTCACGGCCAAAAAGCCAAGCAGCGCAGCGTACACAATAATTATTTTACCTTGCCGGTGCTGTTCATCATGATCAGCAACCATTATGCGATGACATACAGCCACAGCTATAGCTGGCTGGTGCTGGCGGGTATTGTTGCTGCGGGCGTGCTGATCCGCCATTTCTTTAACCTGCGCCACAAGGGCATCACTAACTGGGTTTATCCGGCGGTTGGCGTGCTCTTGCTGACAGTGGTGGCGATCGCCATCGCACCTAAGGCACCTGTAAAACATGTGCAAGCGGGCGATGCAATGACGAGCGCAGCGCAGTTGATCCAGGTGCAGGCCATCATCCATGCGCGCTGCGTGAGCTGCCATTCGGCGCAGCCTACGCAGCCGGGGTTTGCCGCCGCCCCGGCGGGCGTGATGCTACATTCGCCGGAATTGCTCCGGCAACATGCCGCCAGGGTGTATCAGCGCTCTGTGGTGCTAAAAGACATGCCGCTGGCCAATTTGACCCAGATGACGGAGAGCGAGCGCGCCATCGTCGGGGCATGGGTTGAGACGGCAATGCAGGACAACAAAAAATAAGCTTATTGAGAATATTTCATGAATGAATACGACAAACTCGACGCCTGGATAGACGCCCACTTTGATGCGCAAGTGCACTTTTTGCAGGAGCTGATACGCGTGCCTACCGATACGCCGCCAGGCAACAATGCGCCGCATGCAGAACGCACGGCCGAGCTGTTGCAGGCGTTTGGCCTGGAGGTGGAAAAACACGCCGTGCCCGAAGCCGAAGTGCATGCGACCGGGCTGGCAAGCATCACCAACTTAGTCGTGCGCCGCCATTACGGTGCTGGCAAGACCATCCTGCTCAATGCGCATGGCGACGTGGTGCCGCCAGGCGAGGGATGGAGCAAAAATCCTTACGGTGGCGAGATCGAGAACGGTCAGATTTACGGGCGCGCTTCGGCAGTGAGTAAATCCGATTTTTCCACCTATACCTTTGCGCTAAGGGCGCTGGAAGCGGTGGCGAAGCCCAAGGCTGGCAATCTGGAATTACTGTTCACTTACGACGAGGAGTTCGGTGGAGAAGTAGGGCCGGCATGGCTACTCAAGCACAAGATCATCAAGCCAGACCTGATGATCGCTGCGGGTTTTTCGTATCAGGTCATCACCGCGCATAACGGTTGCCTGCAGATGGAAGTGACGGTGCACGGCAAGATGGCGCATGCGGCGATTCCTGATTCCGGCGTCGATGCGCTGCAAGCCACAACGTCGATATTGTGTGCCTTGTATGCGCAAAATGCTCTGTACAAAAAAGTCACGTCACAGGTCGAGGGCATCACCCATCCTTACCTTAATGTAGGCACGATACAGGGCGGCACCAATACCAATGTCGTGCCGGGGCGAGTAACATTTAAGTTGGACCGGCGCATGATCCCCGAAGAAAATCCCGCAGAGGTGGAGGCGGCATTGCGCCAGGTCATCAAGGACGAGGCGGACAAGATGCCAGGTATCAGCGTCGATGTGAAAAGGATCTTGCTGGCCCACGCCATGCGCCCCTTGCCCGGCAACGCGCCGCTGGTGGCGGCGATACAGAAACATGGGGAGCAGGTTTTTGGTGAAAAGATCCCCGCGATGGGCACGCCCTTGTACACCGATGTTCGACTGTTTTGTGAATTGGGCATACCAGGCGTGGTGTATGGCGCTGGCCCGCGTACCGTACTGGAATCGCACGCCAAACGTGCTGATGAACGCTTGAACCTGGAAGACTTGCGCCGTGCCACCAAGGTGATCGCACGCAGCTTGAGGGATTTGCTGGTGTAGTGGAGCCATTCTTCAGCATATATTCAACAATGAAGGCCTCAAGCAAAAATATCGTTTCGAAAATGGACACGCAATAGACATGCGCCTCCTGGCGTGATAACGGCCTGTAAGCCGCACCGGGATTGCGTCAGCGCTCAAATAGCACCTTGGGTGCGCCTAATGAAAAATCTCGGTTTAATGCCTGTGCGTCAAAACGGAGTGGTAATCCAAGCATCTCAATCGAGTATACTTTGGCGCTGTTGAACCACCCCACTGTTTTAAACGTAAATTATCCTAACAAAGGCTATACATGTTGCTTAAAACCCCCATTGCTCTATCCATGGCGCTGGCACTCTCTGCTGCCAGTTTCTGTCTGACTACTGTGCCGGCACAAGCGGCAAGCTCGGAAGTGGCACCAGCCTCGAATCCTTTTTACCAGCCAAGTTCGCTGCCTTTGCAATATCCGCCGTTCGATAAAATCAAGGACAGCGATTTCGCGCCGGCGTTTGATCGCGGCATGGCTGATCACCTCAAGGAAGTAGAGGCCATTGCCAATAATCCGGAGCCAGCCACTTTTGACAATACCATCCTTGCGATGGAGCGCTCAGGTCAATTACTTGGTAGAAGCAGGGGCGTGTTTTCGAACCTCACCGGAACCAATACCAACGACGCGCTGAAAAAACTGGAAGCTAGCTATTCGCCAAAGTTTGCAGCGCATAACGACAGCGTGTACCTGAATGCGCCACTTTTTTCACGCATTAAATCTCTCTACGACAATCGTGGTTCGCTTGGGCTGGATGCGCAAAGCGTGCGTCTGGTGGAGCGCTATCACACTGATTTTGTCCGTGCCGGCTCAAATTTAACCGAAGCGCAAAAAACGCGCGTAAAGGCTATCAATGCGCAACTGGCGACACTGGCAACGAAATTTAGCCAGAACGTGTTGGCCGAAGTTAATGATTCAGCATTGTTCGTCGATAAGCGTGCTGATCTTGTCGGGCTATCTGATGACGAGATCGACAAACTTGCCGAGTCTGCCAGGGAAAAAGGGCAGCCAGGCAAATACCGTATTGCCTTGCTCAATACCACCATTCAGCCGCTCTTGCCGCAACTTGATCACCGCGCCTTGCGCGAACGGCTGCACAAGGCATCGATTGTGCGCGGTAGCCGCGGCAACCAGTGGGACAATCGTGCCATCGTCTCCAGTGTGACTAAACTGCGCGCTGAACGCGCAGCTATCATGGGTTATCCAAACTACGCAGCGTTCGGTTTGGCTGAACAGACCGCAAAGAACCCGGAAGCCGTGAATAAAATGCTGGCGCAGATTGCGCCTGCTGCAGTTGCCAATGCGCGTAAAGAAGGTGCGGTGTTGCAAGCCATGATAGATCGCGAGCAAAAGGCCAAAGGCAAAAAAAGTTTTGCGTTGGCACCTTGGGATTGGTCTTACTACACAGAGAAGGTACGTAAGGCACAATACGATTTCGATGAAAAGCAACTTAAGCCATATCTGGAATTAAATAATGTATTGGAAAAAGGTGTTTTCTATGCAGTGACCAAATTATATGGTGTCACCTTCAAGCGCCGCTCAGATCTGCCGGTCTATCAGGAAGACGTAACGGTCTACGAAGCGTTTAACGAAGATGGCTCGCAGTTGGCGTTCGTTATTGTTGACCCATATGCCCGCTCGTCCAAACGCGGGGGCGCTTGGATGAATTCTTACGTCAACCAGTCTGAACTGATGGGGACCAAGCCAGTGGTGGCATTTCACCTTAATATTGATAAGCCAACCGCAGGCAAGCCTGCCCTGATGACCTGGGACGATACCAATACCGCCTTTCATGAATTCGGCCATGTATTGCACGGCATGTTCTCGAATGTGAGATACCCTTATTTTAGCGGCACTAGGGTACCCCGCGATTTCGTCGAGTTTCCTTCTCAGGTGAATGAAATGTGGGCCACCTGGCCATCGATTCTGGCTAACTATGCTGTCCATTGGCAAACCGGTGAAGTCATGCCAAAAGAATTATTGGCTAAGGTATTGTCCGCGACAAAATTTAATCAAGGTTTTATTACCACTTCGTATTTAGGCTCCGCCATGCTTGACCAGCGCTGGCATCAGGTAGCGGCAGATAAGTTGCCTGAGGCCGATGGCGTGATGGCGTATGAGGCGAAAGCGTTGAAGGATGTGGGCTTGAATTACGCGGCTGTGCCGCCGCGTTACCGTACCACTTATTTCAGTCACATCATGGGCGGTTATGCCGCGGGCTACTATGCCTACATCTGGTCAGAGGTGCTCGACGCGGGTACCGTGAAATGGATAGAGAGCCATGGTGGATTGACCCGCGCCAATGGCGATCGCTTCCGCGATAAGCTGTTGTCGCGTGGCGGTAGCAAGGATGCCATGCAGCTGTACCGCGATTTCTCTGAGCAGGAGCCAAATATCCAGCCGTTGCTGGAACGTCGTGGTTTGATCGCGAAGTAATCGGTCAATTCCGGAACAAAAAAAGGCCAGAGAAATCTGGCCTTCTTTATTTCAAGATTCAACGTTCAACGTCCAGTGATAGCCATTTTTCGATCAATCTTAGCCATTCTGCTTGCCATAGACTGTCGTCGTACATAAAACCGGGAATGCGCAGGAGGCTGGGGTTTGGGGTGATGCCTGATGGCATGTCTTGCAGTGCGCCGCGTGAGCGGGTGCTGGCTAATTGTTGAAAATAATGACGCAGTATCCATGCGCCTTGCAGGCCATTATTGGCTTGAAACCCGCATGGATACTGCGCTATCATTTTTAGAAATTTCGTTTGAATTGATCGTGCTGCATACTGGCATCCGTGGCCTACTCATTTTTCTGCTGCAGGTACACCTGCCGCCCGGCAGCGTAAGTCGCTGTTACGGTACGGTCGTCACCTAATAGCGCAATGGCAAACAATAACTCTTCGAGACTGTCGGTACGGTCAGTACGCCTTGCCAGTAATGGCGTGGCGTGCGGGTCTAGCACGATGAAATCTGCTTCGGTACCAGCAACAAAATTGCCTATAGTGCCTTCGAGTTGCATGCTGCGTGCGGCGCCCAGTGTGGTCAGATAAAACATGCGCATGGCAGAAAGGAACGTACCTCCCATACGCGCTACCTTGTAGGCTTCATTCATGGTTCTGAGCATGGAAAACGAGGTGCCGGCACCAACGTCGGTGGCCAGTGATAAGGCGACTTGTTGGGCATCGGCACGCGCAAAATCAAACAGGCCACTTCCTAGAAATAGATTGGAGGTCGGGCAAATGGCTACTGCCGATTGCGTTTCTGCCATGCGGGCGCGATCGGTATCATTGAGCCAGATACAGTGGCCAAACATGGCACGCGGGCGCAGCATGCCGAATTGATCGTACACATCCATATAACTGCGTGCCTTGGGGTAGAGCGCCTTTGCCCATGCCACTTCATCGGTATTTTCCGCGACGTGTGTCTGTAAAAAAGTGTCGGGATAGGCGCGCGCCAGCTCACCGGCCAGTTGCATTTGCACGTCACTTGATGTCGGGGCGAAGCGTGGCGTGATGGCATACAGCTGGCGACCGCGCTTGTGCCATTTTTGAATCAGGGCTTCGCTATCGCGTGCGCCGCTCTCGGCTGTGTCGCGCAAGAATTCAGGGCAGTTTCTATCCATCATTACCTTGCCAGCCACCATGCGCAGATTACGCGCTTCGCTCGCTTTGAAGAAGGCTTCCACCGATTCTGGATGGACGGTGCAATATACCATCGCAGTGGTGGTGCCGCACCGCAATAGTTCATCGAGGAAGAAGCTGGCGACTTCATCGGCGTGCGCAGCGTCTGCAAACTTGCGTTCGGTCGGGAAGGTATACGTGTCTAGCCAAGGCAACAAACCTGGTGCCGGAGATGCGATCATGTCGGTTTGCGGATAATGGACATGGGTATCGATGAAGCCGGGTAGGATGATTTTGCCGCGGTAATCCTCTACGGATGTGCCTCCCGGTAGCATGTTTTTTAGTTGTACATAATCGCCTGCAAGCTGCACTTTGCCATCCTTGACGATTAACAAGCCGTCTTCATGCCAGGTAATTGCGTCTTCGTGAAACGCCGGGTCATTCATGAAGTGCAGCACACTGGCGCGGTAGGCTTGCAGGCCGGTGTTGCCGGATGTTGTGATGGCCATAGTGGCGCGTCTTTCAAGAAGAAATAGGGGGATTGTTTTGTCGGGCGGCTTCCCACACTTGCAATAATTGTGCGGCCACTGATGCCGCGATGACAGCGGGCTCTTTGCCGTATATGCCTGGTACACCTATCGGGCACACCATGCGCGTCAGAGCTTGAACAGGGGTGCCACGTTCGCTCAGCCTATGCTCAAACTGCATGCGTTTGGTCTTGGACCCTATCAAGCCAAACCAGGTGAAATCGTCGCGCCGCAAAATATGTTCTGCCAAAGTTTGATCCAGTGCATGGCTGTGCGTCAACACCAGAAACGTGACACCTGGCGGAGCTGAGGCAATCAGTGCCTCAGGTGTGTCAGTGGCCTCAGTCCTGACATTGGATGGCAAGACGGAGGGGAACATATCTTCGCGCTCATCGATCCAGGTAATTTGGCAGGGCAGTTCGCCCATGGCACGTACTATCGCCGTACCGACATGGCCAGCACCAAACAGCATCAGATGCGGTTTATGCGCCAGACATGGGTCTAGCAACCAACGCTGCGCAGTATGATCCAGAATGATCTGACAAGTGTGGGAGCCATCGATTTGCGATACTACATGTGCTTGCGCGTCCGCGTCCGGTCCTGTCAGGCGGTTGCCGCTGGCATCATATAGCGTCGCGTCGAACTGCTGGTCTAAGGCGATCACGCGCCAGGTATCTTGCCCGCATTGCTGGCGCAGGTTCAGGCAGCTAATGTAGTCCTGATTGTGTTGATCTATGCGTTCAAACGCCAGGTGCATCGCACCACCGCAGCATTGGCCCAGACCTGGCCCGAGCGAGAAGCGCTCCAGATGGCGCTGGCTGGCGAGAGTGTCGACAGGCAAGGCCAGCATCTCACGCGCGATTTCTATGGCGCGCATTTCCAGATGGCCACCACCGATGGTGTCAAAACATTGATCTTGGGTTACCAGCATTTTTGCGCCGGATTCGCGCGGCGCCGAACCGACAACTTTGGCCACCGTGACCAATATTGTAGGTTCGGTTTGGATAGCCATTGCATGAAGCCAGTGATTCATCGGGTATTCACCACATCATTCATGCGCGTCAGCCATCGCATTGACCGCTTCGATAGAATGTAAAATGGCTTCGCAGGTGGCAGGAGAGTTCAGCGGTGGGTTGAACTTGTAATTGGCTACGCTGGCCACCGCATCGCGGATCGCAAAAAATACGGAGAAGGGCAAAAGCAAGGGTGGCTCGCCAACGGCTTTGGAGCGATGAATGCTGTCCTGCACATTGTGGTTGTTAAATAACTTCACGCGAAAGTCGTCCGGACAATCCGAGATCGCCGGGATTTTATACGTCGAGGGCGCATGTGTCATGAGCTTGCCATCCTTGTTCCACCATAATTCTTCAGTCGTCAGCCAGCCCATGCCCTGGATGAACGCGCCTTCAACCTGGCCGATATCTATCGCCGGATTCAGCGACTGGCCTGCATCGTATAAAGCATCGGCACGCAAGAGCTTCCACTCGCCCGTCAGCGTATCGACGATGACTTCTGATACTGACGCGCCGTAAGCAAAATAAGAAAATGGATTGCCGCACATGGTTTTCGGATCCCAATGCAAACCGGGTGTGGCGTAGAAACCATCGGACCAAAGCTGTACCCGCGCCAGGTAGGCTTTGCGCACCAATTCTGCAAATGCAATGGCTTGATGATTGACATGAATATGATCATTGGCAAACTGCACTAATGCCAGATCGCCGCCATACGTTTTGACGGCAAATTCAGCCAGACGCTGGCGGATGGTGTGCGCGGCAGCTTGCGCCGCTTTGCCGTTCAGATCTGCGCCGGTAGAGGCGGCGGTGGCCGAAGTGTTGGCGACTTTGCTGGTGTCGGTGGCAGTGGCGCGCACCAAGTGTAAACAGATGCCGAGTTCGTGTGCGACTACCTGACAGACCTTGGTGTTGATACCCTGGCCCATCTCGGTGCCGCCATGATTGACCAGCACGGAGCCATCGGTATACACATGCACCAGCGCGCCAGCTTGATTGAAGTGCGTGACGTTAAAGGCGATGCCAAATTTGACCGGGGTCAGCGCCAGGCCTTTTTTCAGAACGGGGCTGCTGGCGTTGAAGCTTTGTACTGCGGCGCGACGAGCGCGGTAGTCGCTGCTGGCTTCCAGTTCGGCGACCAGTTCATGGATCACGTTATCCACGACCTTCTGACCGTATTGGGTGACGTTGCGGCCTTCGCTATCGTTACGGCCGTAGAAATTGATCTTGCGGATATCCAGCGCATCTTTGCCTAGATTACGGGCGATTTCATCGATGATGTATTCGATGGCGATGGCGCCTTGCGGGCCGCCAAAACCGCGGAAGGCGGTGTTCGACTGGGTATTGGTTTTGCCGCAGAGCGCGATGATATCGACATCGGCCAGGTAATACGTGTTATCTACATGGCAAACCGCACGGGTCGCCACGGGCGCGGATAAATCGGCCGAAAAACCGGCACGTAACACCATCTCGACCTTGGCGGCAATCATCCGGCCAGTGTCGTCATAACCGACTTCATAGTCGTACTGGAAACAATGGCGTTTGCCGGTGACCAGCATGTCATCATCGCGGTCGGCGCGTAGTTTGACAGGGCGTTTCAGATGCGCGGCAGAAATCGCGGCTAACGCCGCCCATAGCGCCGATTGCGATTCTTTCCCGCCGAAACCGCCACCCATGCGGCGGCATTCCACCATAATATTGTGCGATGGCAGATTCAATGCGTGAGCAACCACATGCTGCATCTCGGTCGGATGCTGCGTCGAGCAAAGCACCAGCATGCCATTGCCTTCCTTCGGTATCGCGTAAGAAATCTGCCCTTCAAGGTAGAACTGTTCCTGCCCTCCGACAAATAGCTCGCCCTTGATGCGATGCGGTGATTTTTCCAGCGCCTGTTGCGCATCACCACGCTGCAAGCGCATGGGTGGCACGACAAACGATTGCGCATTTTTTGCTTCTTGCGGCGTCAGGGTGGCGGGTAATTCCTGATAGACTATATCGGCTTTGCGGGCGGCACGGCGCGCATTGTCGTGACTGTCCGCTACCACCACAAATATCGGTTGGCCGACATATTCAACCAAGCCTTCTGACAAGATGGGGTCGTCGTGGACGATGGGGCCGCAATCATTGGTGCCGGGAATATCTTTGGCGGTATAGACGGCGACGACACCGGGCGAGTTTTTTACCTCCGCCAGATCCATTGATAAAATATTGGCATGCGCCTTGGACGATAATCCTAATGCTGCATGCAAAGTGCCATGCACTTCAGCGATATCATCGGTATACGTGGCTTCGCCCAATACGTGCAAAACAGCTGATTCGTGCGGGCGTGATACACCGACTTCGGCCCAGTTTTGTGTGAGTTTGTCGGGGAGTGTCGTGTGAGTTTGCGTAGTCATTTTTTTCTTTCCTTACGCACTGGCAAACGCATTCAAGGCGTTGGCGGCCATAGGCGCATCGGAGCGAGTTTCTAGCCAAAAACGGCGCAATAGGTTTTGCGCGGCTTTCATGCGGTAGTCGCTCGATGCGCGCATATCGCTTAAGGGTGTGTAATCCAGCGCTAACATTGCCATGGCATTTTTTAAATTTGCTTCATTCCAGAGTTGCCCGTTCAGTACGGCTTCCGCTTTGGGGGCGCGCCTGGATGTTGCCGCCATGCCGCCATAAGCGATGTGGGCATCGCGCACGATATCGCCATCGAGCGTGATGGCAAACGCCGCGCACACCGCCGAGATATCCTGATCGTAGCGTTTAGCCAGCTTGTAGGTGCGAAATTGCAAGTCAGTGCGCGGTAAGGGGATGCGCACTGCAGCGACAAATTCGCCTGGTCGCATATCCTTTTTCATGTAATCCAGATAGAAGTTTTCCAGCAACATTACCCGCTCTCCAAGGATACCGAGCAAGACGATTTCGGCACCCAAAGCAATCATCCATGGTGCAGAATCGCCTATAGGTGAGCCATTGGCGACATTGCCACCCAACGTGCCGATATTGCGAATTGGTAAAGAGGCGAAGCGCTGCCATATCTCGGTTAATTCGTCTTTGTAGTGGCGGCACACTGCCGCATACGCATCGCTCAAACTCACGCCCGCACCGATCTCTAGCATGCCATTGATTTCAACGATGGCGTTGAGTTCCTTGACTTCTCGTAGGTAAATGATGTCGCCCAGATCGCGCATCTGTTTGGTGACCCAGAGCCCGACATCGGTAGAGCCGGATAAGAGGCAGGCTTGCGGCTTGGTAGCGCGTATCTGTAGCAATTGCTCTAGGGAACGGGGAGCGTAAAAATTTTGTCCCTTAGCGTGGTAGCTGAACATTTCATTGCGTTGCAAACTTTGCAGGGATGTCGCCAGAGTGGCTTCGTCAAAGTTAACTTCAGGTAACTCGCCCATGCGTTTTGCCGCTTCAATAATTGGACGGTAGCCAGTGCAGCGGCATAAGTTACCGGATAATGTTTCGTCGATTTCCTTACGGCAGGGCGGGGCGGTCTTATCTTGCTTTTTGAGATACAAACTCCATAAGGACATGGCAAAGCCAGGCGTGCAGAAACCGCATTGAGAAGCATGACATTCGACCAGCGCCTGTTGCACCGGATGCAGTGCGCCATCGGTTTGTTTTAAATCTTCGATGGTAAAAAGTGCCTTGCCATCGAGAATTGGCATGAACTGTATGCATGCGTTGACCGACTTCATCTCTACCTGACCATTTTTCAGTTCGCCAATGACGACAGTGCAGGCACCGCAATCACCTTCGGCGCAACCTTCTTTCGTGCCCGTGCAATGCTTGTCTTCACGCAAATATTGCAAGATCGTCAGCGTAGGCGCGACATGATCCACTTGCTGGATCTGGCCTTGATGGTAAAAGCGAATTGGTTCAGGCATGGGTACTCCACTGTGGATTATTTCTATCGTGAGGTTATCATCCGTAACATTGTCGATTATGTCAAAAACGAGATGTTGACTATCTATTGAAATATATAGTAATTGCTTCGATTACCCAATTATTTCTATCTATACAAAAACAGTGCTGAAATTACATGGAGAAGAGATTTTCTCGTGAATAAAAAAAGGGTGCAATCGCCTGGCGATCGCACCCTTTTTGATAGATATGTTGCTGTTATACGTTACCGCGCCCACCAGAGCGACGTGGCGTATTTTGCTTTACTACTGGTTTGGTCGCTGGACGAGACGGATTGCCGTCACGTGAGCCACCTTGCGCCGGTCGCGCCGGGCGATTGCCAGAACGCGCTCCGCCACCACCACCGTTGCCGCGCCCTTGGCCCTGGCCTTGTCCGCCAAAGCTACGCAATTGTATCGGTTGCGCTTTGGCATGCGGATCGGGAATGAAGCCGTCGATGATCTCTTGCGGCAATTGACGTTTGATCAGCTTTTCGATATCAGCCAACAATTTGAATTCGTCGACACATACTAAAGAAACCGCTTCGCCAGTGGCGCCGGCGCGACCAGTGCGGCCAATGCGGTGAACATAGTCTTCCGGTACGTTAGGCAAATCGTAATTGACTACGTGCGGCAGTTGATCAATGTCGATACCGCGCGCTGCAATATCCGTTGCCACCAGGACGGTCAGGCTGCCATCCTTGAATTCTGATAGCGCTTTAGTACGGGCGGACTGGCTCTTGTTACCATGGATGGCCATGCTGTTGATGCCATCGGCAATCAATTGTTCAACCAGTTTATTGGCGCCATGCTTGGTGCGGGTAAACACCAGCACCTGGTTCCAGCTGTGCGTCTTGATGAGGTGCGCCAGCAGCGGGTGTTTTTTATCGCGGTCTACAGGGTGCACTTTTTGCGCAATGATTTCTACCGTTGAATTGCGACGCGCTACTTCTATCATCGCAGGATTATTCAGCAGGCGATCAGCCAAGGCTTTGATGTCATCTGAGAAGGTGGCTGAGAATAATAAGTTCTGACGTTTTTGCGGCAAAACTGCCAGGACTTTTTTAATATCGTGGATAAAACCCATATCGAGCATGCGATCCGCTTCATCAAGCACCAGAATTTCGATATGACTCAGATCGATTGTGCCTTGCTGTTTGTGATCCAGTAAACGACCAGGCGTGGCGACCAGAATGTCCACACCATTTTTTAACAGTTTAATTTGCGGGTTGATGCCAACACCGCCAAAAATAACGCCAGAATTAAGATTGGTATGCTTGCCGTAGGTGCGTACACTTTCTTCCACTTGTGCCGCCAGTTCACGCGTAGGCGTGAGAACCAGAGCGCGAATCGGGCGACGGTCAGTCTTATTTTTTGGCGCGTTGGCGCCTTTGGATAAGCGTTCAAGTATCGGCAAGGTGAAACCGGCAGTTTTGCCAGTGCCAGTTTGCGCGCCAGCAAGAAGGTCGCCGCCTTTGATCACTGCCGGTATTGCCTGTAGTTGAATAGGGGTGGGTGTCGTGTACCCGTGCTCGCTAACTGCGCGAACGATGCACTCGGACAAACCGAGTTCAGTAAATGTGGTCATACAAATTTCTAAAAAAACGAACAGTCGGGCAGGATGCCCGATATGTAAGAGTACAGCAGTAAGAGTAAAACGAAAGATCGTTTCAAGCAGTGACGCTTCGTAAGGAGTGGACGCCAGCGCTCAATTTAATACTAAGTAATTAAAACTAAAACCAAGTTAAAGGTCTATTTTTTTCCTGCAAAAGCTTGCAGGGCATTGACCATTTGAGCGAATACTTTCGGCGTACCTGCCAAAACATCGCCTTTGTGCAAGTAATCAGAATCACCGGAAAAATTGCCAATGATGCCGCCAGCTTCAGTAATTAACAAGGCGCCCGCGGCGATATCCCAAGGTGCCAAGCCTTTTTCAAAGAAGCCATCCAGGCGCCCTGTCGCAACGTAAGCGAGATCAAGTGCGGCAGCACCCGGCCTTCTCAAGCCCTGGCATCTGCTGGTCATGATCTTGAACATTTCCATGTATTCATCCAATGCGGATAAGTCACGTGCAGGAAAACCGGTACCAATCAGTGCGTCGGCAAGTTTGTCGCAACGGGTAACGCGAATACGTTTGTCGTTCAGGAAAGCCCCTGCACCTTTGGTTGCGGTGAACATTTCATTGCGTGTCGTATCGTAAATGACGGACTGTGTAATAATGCCGCGCTGTTGCAGTGCAATAGACACGCAATATTGTGGAAAACCGTGAATGAAGTTGGTAGTGCCGTCTAATGGATCAATGATCCAGACATTATCATTGTCGTCGTGCAGGTTGGCGGAAGCCCCCGATTCTTCTGCCAGTATCGCGTGATCCGGATAGGCATGAGTGAGCACCTCAATGATGGCTGCTTCAGCGGCACGATCAACTTCCGTGACAAAATCATTAAATTGTTTTTCAGTGACTTGAACACGATCCAGATCGAAAGATGCGCGATTGATGATAGTCGCGCCACGGCGAGCGGCTTTAATCGCCGTATTGAGCATTGGGTGCATAAGGGTTTCCGTTAAAATGGCAACATAAACTTTTTTCATCATATATCTCATATATGATGAAAAAATGTAAATGTTACACAAAAATGAATTAAAGAGCGTCGCGTCAATTAGCGGCAAATGCCATCAAGGATTAACACGTAATAGCGCTATTTTAAATGAACTTGCCTGAAACTGACACATCTCTTTTTAAACGCCTGCGTTTTGTACTTGTTGGGACGAGCCATCCCGGCAATATCGGCGCAGTTGCCAGGGCAATGAAAACAATGGGGTTTTCAGAGTTGTATTTAGTCAATCCACGATTTCCCGACGCCCTAACGAACGATGAGGCCGTTGCATTTGCCAGCGGGGCGCAAGATATTCTGCAGTCTGCAAAAATTGTGTCATCAATTGATGATGCTTTAACAGGCTGTCATTTTGTCGCTGCTGTGAGCGCAAGGTTACGCGAATTTTCGCCTCCAATTTTATCTCCTAGAGCTTTTGCCAGCCATTTGTCTCAAATGCATGAGAATCCGGTTGCGTTGGTATTTGGTAGTGAAAGATATGGTTTGCCCAATGAGATCGTAGTTAATTGCAATGCTTTGATTAACATTCCTGCGAATCCTGATTACTCGTCACTTAACTTGGCACAAGCGGTGCAATTGCTTGCGTATGAATGTAGAGTTGCTGAAATCGACGAGAAAATTGGTTCGCCGGAGATTGGTTTTCAAGGAAAGCTGGCCTCATCAGATGCAATAGATGGAATGTACGCACATCTGGAAAATGCTTTGATGGCGATAGAATTCCTTGACCCTGCAAGCCCTAAAAAATTAATGCCCAGATTGAAGCGGTTATTTTCTCGAACTCAGCTTGAAATCGAGGAGGTGAACATTTTTCGGGGAATCGCAAAAAAAATCATTGAGTTTAAAAATGACACCACAGCTTGAGAAGCATAGTAATTATGTAGGTTCTGATAATAGTTTTATTATTATTTAACATTGTTAGCGACAATTTTTGGGGCTTTTACTTTTGTCTTTGTTATAAAGTAAGTAATATTGTAAAAATATGCTTAAATTTGTCCCATGAACGAATATTGAGGTACCTATTATTATTTTTCAAATTCGTCGATTGATTTTATGTTTTGCCTTTGCTGAGCTACTTATATTTGGCGCGGCTTTACCTGCGCATGCGCTTGGTTTGGGTGAGTTAAAGGTGTTATCTGGACTTGGTCAACCTTTAAAAGCCAATGTTATCTTGATAGGTTCTGATGTCGGTGACGTAAGTCATTCGTGTATTCGAGCTAAAGTTGCCACGACAGAGGGTACCTTTCTCGCTCAAGCCGCTGTAGTCGTTACTCAAACAGCGCAAAACAAAGTGATCTCGATGTCTACCGGTCTCGGTCTAAATGAGCCTGCTATCAAGATTACTATTGATATAAGTTGTGAAACTCAATTGCATAGAGATTTCTTGGTTCTTTTAGATCCGCCTGAATTTCTTTCTGCAGTTCAAAAAAACTCTCCATTTTCTGCTGCAAAAGAAGACGTTGTTGTAAAACGTATTGCTGATAATTCGCAGACTGCAATAAGCGCGATCGATACCGCAATCGTTACTTCTCGCAATATAAAGACCGATAAGAGAGTTGTGCGTAGAAATAACGATCAAAATTCTATAGAGCGTGTAAGCACAAAAACACCAAAAAAAATAAAATCAATAAATCGTGAAAAATCATCAAAAGACGTCTTAAGGTTATCTGAAGATAGTTCTATTGAATCACACGGTTTGAAAATGAGTGATACGCTTTCTTCAGCTCCGATTGAACAACAGATTTCGGCTAATATGGACGAGTTGCGCGCAGCACAGAGGCAGATGGCGGCTATTCTACAAGGTGAAAATTCTGCGCTGTTAGCGAGTTCAGAGCAGGCACTTGCACAGAAGAAGATGCAGAAACTTTTGGATGAGACTGCTCAATTAAGAAATCAAAATAGAATAGCTAAAGCCAATCTCGACGAAATTCGACGAAATAGTTATTCGCGTAATTGGATAATTAGCCTGGCGTCGTTATTGTTGTTTGGTTTTTTGATAATTTTGGCAATGGCTGTTTATGTGCGTCGTGTTCAGAAAAAAACAGCATTGTCCTGGTGGGATCAGGGACAAGAAAAAAAGGAAACAGACCGACGTAAGAGCATAGAAGAGATGGTTGACTATGTTCAGGCATCCTATGAGCCTAGTGCCGCAAGAGATGACGATGTATTGTCTGATATGTATCGACCGCCATCTCTGGTCACATCAGAAGATGCTGATATAACCAGCGATGAAATCTCAGCAGTCGATACGAATAAATTGTTTGATCAGAGTGCTGCAAAGCCACGGACACCAACGTTAGAAGAAACGAATAGTAGTACTTTTAACTTCTTTTCTTCGCGCGGGAGTTCGGTCAAAGTGGAAGAGATTTCCGATATTACCCAAGAGGCTGAATTTTGGATGTCGGTGAATGACCCGCAAAGAGCGATAGAGATTCTGGATGCTCAAGCAAATGTAGCTCATCCCGATTCACCAGTGCCATGGCTTTATCTTTTGGATCTTTATAGATTAGTGAAAGATCGGCCTAAGTATGACGATCTAAGAGATAGATTCGTCACTTTCTTTAATGCAAAAGTTCCTGAGTATGAGAATGAGCTACAACTACAAGGCGTTTTGCAACTGGAAGATTATCCGCATCTAATCGAGCGTATATGCCGAACTTGGAACGGAAATGAAATAATTCCTTTCCTTGAGAGTTTACTCGTTGATGATAGAGAAGGTAAACGTACAGGGTTCGAATTACCCGTCTACCGCGATATTTTATTGTTGATTTCCATTGCGCATGAATTGGAGAGGGTTGCCTCTATTGAGGGCCCTGTTGTTTATGGTCAGAAAGAATTGAACGATGGCGCAGCTCACAATCACAATCACAATCACAATCAAAATCTGACTGAGTCAAGTAGCGGGTCTGATTTAAGTATGATTGAGTTTGAAGTAATTGATTTTCCCAAAATATCGAACCCAAAAGAATAAGTTTTTTTCGGAAGTGATGAGATGATTAAACTATGCGGTTTTGCAATAAGCAATTATTACAACAAAGTTAAATTGGCATTGATCGAGAAGGAGATTGTTTTTGAAGAGGTGTTGGTCTGGGCTGACAGGTCTCCAAACCTTTTACTTCATTCTCCTCTTGGAAAAATTCCCTACATTGAGACTGAATACGGAAGTTTGTGTGAGTCCCAAGTTATTCTGGAGTATCTGGATGATAAATATCCATTACATCCATTATTCCCAGAAGATCCTTATAAGGCGGCACAGAACCGAGAGTTGATTACATTTTTGGAGTTGCATCTTGAGTTAGTCGCTCGTGAATTGTATGCAGAAGCATTTTTTGGCGGCAGAGTAACGGATGATGTTAAGGCTAAAGCTGAAAAATTATTGGTCAGGAATGTCAAGGCCTTTAGTGATATGGTTCAATTCTCTCCTTTTGTGGCGGGGGAGGAGATGACTATGGCCGATTGCGCTGCCGTCGTGCATTTACCCTTGATCTCGATGGCGACAAAAGCTATTTTCGGCCGTGATTTTTTAGATAATTTGCCTGTAAGAGATTATTTGAAGATGATGGGAGATCGTCCATCAATGCAAAAAATCAACGCTGATCGGAAGGCAAACCAGGTTTTAATGGCAAATAAAATGAAGCAGGTGTAATCATCGTGGTAAACATTCAAACGGATGATTTTTTTCATCGGGAAAATAAAAAAGAGTCAAAAGCGACTCTTTTTTTATTCACAACTATAGTATCGAATACTGCAGTTTAGATCGCTCGACGCATTTTTTCGACGACATAGTTCTTTTGCTCTGGTGGAGGTTTAACCAGTTTGACAATGGCAAATGTGCAGTTGTCTCCATGGGAGTTTGCCCTTTCTCGCGCTTTTCGAATTAGTAACTCCGATGCTTGCCTTGGTGTATTTGCCGCCACCGCAGCAGATATTTCAGCATCAGAAAAATAGTGCCAAAGACCATCAGAACAAAGAAGAAAAGAATCAGTTGCTTTTAGCCCGCTATGCGAGCCGAAAGAAATGTAAGGTGCGGCACTACTGGAACCAAGTACATTCACCAGAATATTTGACATGCGATGGGTTTTTGCCTCTTCAGCGGTTATTTTCCCTTCGTCAACTAATTTCTCAACATAAGAATGATCTTTTGTTTTTTCAATAAAGTTAGGTCCGCTGAAACGGTATAGACGAGAATCTCCTGCGTAAGCCCAAATAGCTTCTTTATGTGGTGTAATGACGAGTGCAACAAAAGTGCTGTGAGGTTCCTTTTCTGCAGAAATCCCTGCTAATTTAATTACGGTATGTGATTCGTTGACTATTGTTTCAAGCAATGATTTAACATCGTTTCCCGGATAGAATTCATCAAACAACATCTTTGCAGTTCGAATTACCTGCTCGGCGGCCATTGCTCCTCCGCTTTTTCCGCCCATTCCATCGGCCACTATTGCCATCATGTATCCGGGGGCGTGAGGTGCGGCGAAAAGAGCAGCTCTATCTTGTTGCTCTTTCCGATCACCTATGTGCTGTGCGGTACCGGCTTCGATCTTGTATTGGCTCATACGTCTCGGTAGATTAAACTAATGAGATATTCCCATTAATTCTATTGTTTAAATTAATTTCATTTTACCTCTAACCAGACGACTATGAGCCATCCATTACAAATACAACAGCGCATTATCGAGTTGGAAGTCGAGCATCGAGATCTGGATGTGGTCATTGATACCTTAGTTAGGGATGTTAATCATGATGAATTGCAGCTGCGACGCTTGAAAAAACGGAAATTACAGCTAAAAGATCATATTACCTTGTTGAAAATGCAAATGATGCCCGATGTTCCTGCGTAATTCCCCAGCTTTTGATGGCGATACTAATCGTCAAAACTTTTACATTTTGTTGCACATAATTGCGTACCTATTTTGAACGAAAAAATACAAGAACCAAACATTGCTGGCGTTCATGATGAAGAAGTTGAGCGCATTTTCGGATTGTCCGGAGCATTAAGTGCGTCAATAAAAGGATATAGTCCACGCAGCTCGCAGACAGAAATGGCAAAAGCGATTGCTGCCGCTATTGATGGACAAAAAACCCTGCTGGCGGAGGCGGGAACGGGTACAGGGAAAACTTATGCATACTTGACGCCTGCCTTGCTGTGGGGCGGTAAAGTGATTATCTCGACCGGTACAAAAAATTTGCAGGATCAACTTTTTCTGCATGATATTCCGACGATAAAAAAAGTCTTGAAAGCGCCAGTTTCGGTGGCTTTGCTGAAAGGGCGCTCCAACTATCTTTGCCATTTTCATCTCGAAAGAACCTTACAAAATGGACGGCTGACTTCGCGTGAAGATGTCGGCTATTTGCGTGATATTTCTCGATTCATGAAAACTACCAGCACCGGCGATAAGGCGGAGCTTGCAAGGGTGCCAGAGACAGCGTTGGTATGGAATTTGGTTACTTCGACCAAAGATACCTGCATGGGCTCTGAATGTCAGTACTATCAGGATTGTTTTGTCATGAAGGCGCGTAAAGAGGCGCAGCAGGCTGATGTAGTGGTAGTGAATCATCATTTGTTTTTTGCCGATCTGGCCTTGAAGGATACCGGCATCGCAGAATTGCTGCCGTCTGCCAACACCGTTATTTTTGATGAGGCGCATCAATTACCTGATACGGCCACCTTGTTTTTTGGCGACACAGTTTCTACCTCCCAAATTTTGGAATTATGCCGTGATGTATTGGCAGAAGGACTGTCACATGCCAGAGATGGTGCCGAGTGGGCGAAGCTGGTGGCACCGGTTGAGCGTGCTGCGCGCGATTTGCGGTTGACTTTTCCTCAGGATTCCATCCGTTTATCTTTGATGCAAATCGCTGAATCGAGTCCATTTTTTCCTGCGCTGGAAACGCTTAAAGACACGATGGATGAAATGATCGTTGTTTTGGAAAAGCAAGCGGAACGTGCTGAGACACTGGAACAATGTCGTGTTCGCGCTATTGATTTGAATAATCAATTGCACGACTGGAAAGAGCTTGATCTCAATAAAAAAGATTCTGCCGGCAAACCGGAATGTGTCTTGTGGGTAGAGGCATATTCCACTTCGCTTCAATTGCACAAGACGCCGTTGTCTATCGCCCCTATTTTCAATAAGCAACGGGAAGGTGTGCCACGCACCTGGATTTTTACATCGGCGACCATGGCGGTCAAAAATGACTTCACACATTATGTTTCGCAAATGGGCTTGTGGGACGAGCCAGCCAGAACCTGGCCTAGCCCTTTCAACTATCCGGAGCAAGGTTTGCTGTACGTGCCAAATGGCATGCCGCAGCCGAATTCAAGAGAATATACAGATGCGGTAGTAGATGCCGCGTTGCCAGTGATCGAAGCGGCAGGCGGACGGACTTTTTTGCTTTGTACGACGATTAAGGCAGTGAAGCATTGCGCTGAAAGACTGCGTGACGAGTTTCAAAAGCGTGAGTTACCTTTCCCGCTGTTTGTGCAAGGCGATGCTGGTCGTACTGAATTGCTGGGGCGATTCCGCGCTGCCGGTAACGGCGTGCTGATTGGTAGTCAAAGTTTTTGGGAGGGCGTAGACGTGCGCGGCGATGCCTTATCACTGGTGATTATTGATAAACTTCCTTTTGCGCCGCCAGACGACCCGGTTTTGGCCGCACGTATCGAGGCGATGGAGAAAAAGGGATTAAATGGCTTTGTGCATCATCAGTTGCCTGAGGCTATCATCAATCTAAAGCAGGGTGCCGGGCGTTTGATTCGCGATGAGATGGATAAAGGCGTCCTGATGATTTGTGATCCGCGTCTGATTTCCAAACCTTACGGAAAACGGATCTGGCAAAGCTTGCCCGCATTTACTCGCACCCGAGAGCTCGATGCCGTCGTCCAGTTTTTTGCTGGATTGAGCATGTCTCGGTCTGCGCCTGAATAGCTATACTGCTCCCTAGTATTTTTGTGTGTCGCTGCATATACATGCGTTATTTGATTTTTTTTATAAGAAAAATAGGGAGTATATTTAAAACCTAATGCCAAGAACAATAAAAAAGCCACGATCAGCGTGGCTTTTTTTGTTTTTACTAGTGGTATTACCAGATTGAGACGCGATCTTTAGGCGCCAGGTACATTTGGTCGCCTTCTTTTACGCCATAGGATTCATAGAAGCCAGACATGTTTCTAAGTGTGCCATTGGCGCGGATTTCTCCGGGGGAGTGCGGGTCGGTTTTTAAACGCACAATCATGGTTGCATCGCGCATCTTGCCACGCCATACCTGGGCAAAGCCCATGAAGAAGCGCTGATCGCCAGTTAATCCACTGATGACTGGTGCTGGTTTTCCACCTAATGAAAGTTTGTAGGCTTTGTAAGCAATTGCCAGACCGGAATTGTCGGCGATGTTTTCACCCAAGGTGAGTTCTCCATTCACGAAGTAGCCTGGAATTGGGCTGAATGCACCGTATTGCTTGACCAAGGCCGCAGTTTTTACGGCAAACTTCTCATGATCCTCCTTGGTCCACCAGTCGCGTAAGTTCCCTTTGCCATCGTATTGCGCACCTTGATCATCGAAACCATGGCTGATTTCATGGCCGATGACTGCGCCGATACCGCCGTAATTTACCGCGTCATCCGCTTTTGCATCAAAGAACGGCGCCTGTAAAATTGCTGCCGGGAACACTATTTCGTTCATTTCCGGATTGTAGTAAGCATTAACCGTCTGTGGCGTCATACCCCATTCTTCGCGATCGATAGGCTTGCCAAGTTTGCTTAGCTCAACTTTGCTGGCAAACATGCGGGTGTTGCGCAAATTTCCAAGGGCGTCGCCTTTAGTGATGGTGAGATTGGAATAGTCACGCCATTTATTCGGGTAACCAATCTTTGGGGTGAAAGTGGCGAGTTTTGCCTGCGCTTCTTTTTTTGTTTCAGTACTCATCCAATCAAGCGTATCTATACTTTGTTTGTAAGCGAGCAAAAGATTGCTGACCAGTTTTTCCATCTTGACTTTGTTTTGTGCTGGAAAATGTTTTTCAACATACAGCTTGCCTAAGCTTTCGCCCAAGCCAGCATCTGCCAGACGAACGCCGCGCTTCCAGCGTACTTCCTGACTTGGTGTGCCGCTTAAAGTGGTGCCATAAAAAGAAAAATTTTCATCATCAAATGCTTTTGGCAGTTGGGTTGCTGCAGAACTCAATAAGCGCCATCTGAAGTAGGCTTTCCATGTGTCTAGCGAGGACTCTTGTAATACCTTATTAAAGCCGGTGAGGTAGCTGGGTTGGCTAATCATGAGCGAGTCCAGTTTTCCAGATACGCCCAAGTCGTTCAGATAGCTCATCCAATCGAAGCCCGGCGTCAAGGAGTCGAGTTTATTTAAGTCGATCTTGTTATATGCTTTGATTGGGTCGCGCAGTTCGACCTTGGTCCACTGTGCTTTGGCTAGCTCGGTCTCTAAGGCTAAGATATCAGTCGCGTTTTTTGTCGCATCCTTATCGCCAGCTAATGCGAACATTTTCTCTATGTGCTTGAGATACTTGGCGCGCGTGTCTTTGAGTTTTGCGTCTTCGTTGTTCAGGTAATAATCGCGGTCAGGCATGCCCAGTCCGGATTGGACTACGTCAAGCACGTATTTGGTTGAATCCTTATTATCTTGATGTATGCCTATATCAAACGGCGCACCAACACTGACCAGGTTCAGATAGGCGATAAATGCCGGAATTTGTTTTTTGTCACTTAACGCGCTTACTTTTGCGAAATCACTTTCCAGTGGTTTTAAGCCGAGCGCCCCGATCCTGGCTGTATCCATAAAGCTGGAATACAAATCGGAAATTTTTTGCGCATCCGAGCCGGGCTTGGGGTGCTGTTTGGCGAGTGCCTCGGTAATTGCGTGAAGACGTGGAATCGTTGCTTCACGCAAATCCATAAACGCACCAGCGGAGGATTTGTCGGCTGGAATATTACTTGCTTTTAACCATTTTCCATTGACATGGCGGTAGAAATCATCTTGCGCCTTGATGCTGGCATCGTTGTGCTTGCTGTCTATGCCTGATAATAAAACTTTAGGTGCGGATGAGGTCACCGTCTTGATTGGTTCGGCAGCGTAGGTGCTTGTGGCGCCTATAAACATAAGCGCGATAGCGCTAAAAATGGGGGCTTTCACTAATGCTCTCCTGATAGAATTGAATTGCTTTTTTAATGTGCCAAAATGGTCGGCGACTAATGTTACTAGTTTTTAAAAAGTTGAGAATGAATTTCAACCTTTTATGGACACTTGTTGTGTAAAAGAGTTCTTATTAATATCGAATTCTTTAAATCGACAATGAGGCGCTAATAAAATGGGTAAATGCGAATGTAATAAATAAATTATTTATCCAAAAACTGCTTGCCAATGGAGTACTGGTTTTGCTATGATTCGCCTCCCGTTGAAGAAGACGGGAAAAGAAGTAAAGAAGAAAGCATGCAGCGCAAGCGGAAACACCTTCAGGAAGTCGAATCAGCGGTTAAGGGATTTGGCAGAAAAGAAAGAGGGGGTTGACGGAAATAAAAAAGTGCTTCATAATCTCATCTCTCTGGTGCTGACAAACAAAACGATTTGCAGCGAAGCGGAAAACACGAAGTGGTCAGAAGTGTCTCAGGATGCATCGATAGCCAAGTGGGTAAGAAAGAATACAGATCTTTAACAATTAACAGTCAATAAATGTGGGCACTTGATAAAGAGCGCGGCCAAATGATCTAGGTCATTTGGTTAAACTTAAAAAATATCA
>JAUSNO010000022.1 GCA_030645915.1 Undibacterium sp. | reverse complement strand
CGCGTCACCAGCTTGGGCGCCGCCGCACCTGGGATCAGCACGCCGCCGATCACCAGGTCGGCCGCCAGCACCGCCTCTTCCACGCTGTGGGCGTTGCTGAACATGGTGCTGATGCGGTTGCCGAACACCAGATCGAGCTGGCGCAGCCGATCGACGTTCTTGTCGAGCACGGTGACCCGCGCGCCCAGGCCCACGGCCATCTGCAAGGCGTTGGTGCCCACCACGCCGCCGCCCAGGATCACCACGTGCGCGGGCGCCACACCCGGCACACCGCCCAGCAACACGCCCATGCCGCCGTGGCTCTTCTCCAGGTGCGTGGCGCCGGCCTGCACCGCCATGCGCCCGGCCACTTCGCTCATCGGCGCCAGCAGCGGCAGGCCACCACCCGGGCCGGTGACCGTCTCGTAGGCGATGCACACGGCGCCCGACTTGATCAGCCCCGCGGTCTGCAACGGGTCGGGCGCCAGGTGCAGGTAGGTGTAGAGGATCTGGCCCTGACGCAGCCGCGCGATCTCGGCGGGCTGCGGCTCCTTGACCTTGACGATCATGTCTGCCAGGGCAAAAATTTCTTTGGCGGTTTCCACCAGCAGGGCACCAGCAGCGGCGTACTGTTCATCGCTTAAGCCGATCTCGCCGCCGGCATTATTCTGCACCAGCACCTTGTGTCCGCGCGAGGTCAGCTCGCGCACACTGGAAGGCGTTAATCCGACACGGTACTCATGATTTTTTATTTCTTTAGGCAGGCCGACTATCATTTGTCTCTCTCCATGTAAGGCCGGGCGCGTGGTTGCCAGGCAGATGTGATTATCCTAGCAGCCTGTCGGACTTAGGGGTTGTCGGCTGCAAAATCACCTGAACGGTGCATATTCCACCGGCTTTTTGGTCAATATCTAGATATTGACGCTGCAAATCCGATGAAATCTGCCCTCGCCCAGCCGATTTTTCGCTTCGACACCCTAAGTCCGACAGGCTGCTAGATGATCAATTCAAGTAAAACCAAGGGCTTTCATCGTATTCCTTTTTACCAAAATTTACGCTACCCACTAACGAAAACATCAAGGCGGCTAGATGCCGATCAAGCCAGATGAAGTTTTTATGCCGCCAAGGCAGAGCACAACTCAACCAGGGTGCCATCCGGGCAACGGACGTAAGACACGGTTTGTCCCCACGGTTTTTCTTGCGGTGCAGCCAATTCAAGCGCACCGGCCTTAAGTGCCTTTGCATGTGCCAGTTTCACGTCATCTGCGATAAACGCGATCTCCATGCCTAAGGGCTGAGGTGATTTATGGGCCGCCACGTGCCCGGCCGGAAAATTCATGTCACCCATTTCATGGGCGGCAAATGCCAGCGTCGTTTCGCCGGTGTTCAACTCGCCGTACATACCGGATTCATGCACGAAACGCCTGAGACATCCAAATGCATTTTCAAAAAACTGGATGGATGCATCGACATCAGGAACATAGCTAATGGTGTAGCCAAATTTCATATTTTTTCAAGCTTTCAATCAAGAGACCGTACAAAAAAATAGCTGATGAATTAAGGTTTCTCGACCAGTACGCTCACGCGTACCGATTCCACCGGTATCGCTCCTTTTGCCGTCGGTTGTGGTTCCAGCGAGACCAGCGTGAAGAGCAAGCCACCCGATGTGACCTTAAACGGCAGTTGCATGGCAGGTGGCGCTTCGGTACCGATGACGATGGTTTGCGCCGGCACACCCGGGCGGATGATCGACAGTGTCGCCGTGGCATGCCCGGCCCAGACGCACCGCGCATCCCTTGGGCAGCGCGTATCCTGAAATTCAAGCAACTTAATACGCAAGTCCTGCTGCGCGAGCGCCACAGTCTGGCCCACTTGCAGTGTCACGGTCTGACTGTTGCCCGGCAATGGTTCAGCAGCCTGCACGGTGCTCATGCCGACAACCTGGTTGCTGCCGCAACCGAGTAACGCCAGGCAAGCCAGACAAAATAGCAGGCGAATAAGATGAGACATAAAACTCCTATCATGATGTACATTTTCAAAAAAATTTCGACCGGCAAATGAAATGGATCACGCCAGCGCCGCCCAGCTATGGCAAACAAATATGTCTTTGAGGAAAGAATTTTTCCAATGCCGGCGCAATCAACACAGCATGCTTACTGTAGTCATAAATACCATGACAAGCAATACTATTTCAAAAATCACCCCGGCCAGCACGCACTATCCATGCGCCTGCTGGCGGCATCGTGCCTGCAGGGCGCATGGATAGTGCGCTCCGCCTAGTGCGTGCTGGCAGTGCATCAACACTATTTTTACCTTCATGCACGAGCTATCCTCGCCTTGACTTCCCGCAATAGCACCCCCATTTGCACTTCCTGGCAAAACCCAATTCCGTTTTTCGGCTATCCTTGCGGGAAATTGCTGGCGCTAACCTGATCAGCAAAACGCAAACCACAGAGGAACACCCTTGAATAAACCAATCAGCGATCTTTTGCAACGCCGCCTGACATTACTCGACAGCGCTGCCTGTCGACCGCTGTTAACGCAAGGCTTGCGTGGAATAGAGCGCGAGACTTTGCGCGTCAATGCAGATGGCAAGTTGAATACTACGCCGCATCCGCGCGCCTTAGGCTCGGCCTTGACACATCCCCAGATCACTACCGATTATTCCGAATCTTTGCTCGAATTCATTACACCGGCCGAACCGGATATCGCCATTGCGCTCGACAAGCTCGACGCCATTCATCGCTTTGCCTATACCGAGCTGGGCGACCAGATGCTGTGGAGCCAGTCCATGCCATGCCATTTACCGTCAGAAGAAGAAATTCCGATCGCCTGGTACGGCACCTCGCATATCGGCATGATCAAGCATGTCTACCGCCGCGGCCTGGCGCTGCGTTACGGCAAGAGCATGCAATGCATCGCCGGCATCCATTACAACTACTCGCTTTCCGAAGACATCTGGCGCGCCTTGCAGGCGGCAGAAAACACGCCCGGCGACGCCAGGCAATACCAGTCTGAAAGCTACATCGCCCTGATTCGCAATTTTCATCGCTACAGCTGGCTGCTGATGTACCTGTTCGGCGCTTCGCCTGCGCTCTCCACCGAGTTCTTGCGTGGTCGCCCACATCAACTAGACACCATGTCGGACGATACCTTGTACCTGCCGTATGCCACCAGCCTGCGCATGAGTGACCTGGGCTATCAGAACAACGCGCAGGATGGCCTGGTGCCGCCCTACAACACGCTGCTGGAATACATGAGCAGCCTGTCGCGCGCGGTCAGACAGGCGTATCCGCCGTATGAAGAAATCGGAACGCAGCGCGATGGCGAATGGGTGCAGATCAATACCAGCGTATTGCAGATTGAAAATGAGTTTTATGCCACCATCCGTCCCAAGCGCGTGATACGCACAGGCGAGCGTCCGGTAGAAGCCTTGTGCGCACGCGGTGTGCAATACATTGAGGTGCGCTGCATGGACGTTGATCCCTTCGAACCTCTGGGCATCAATCTGGAAACCTCACGTTTTCTCGATGCGTTTTTATTATTCTGCGCAATGGAAGAAAGCCCGCTGACCAATGACGCCGAAGGCCATGAAAACGTGAATAATTTTGCCCTCACTGTGAAGCAAGGAAGACGCCCGGAGCTCAAGCTGCACAGAGCGGGTAACGAAATCAGCTTGCAGGCGTGGGGACTGGAACTACTGGACAAGATCACACCGGTTGCCGCACTACTCGATGCACAGCGCGGGACGGATGAACATGCACGTAGCATGAAGTCGCAAAGAGAAAGATTGCTGCAGCCGGAACTAACCCCATCGGCACGCGTACTGAAAGAAATACGCAACCATGGCGGCTCATTCGCGACCTTTGCATTAAAGCAAAGTGCCATTCTGGCCGAGCAATTCAGAGCGCGACCACCTGGCGCAGAAGAGCGTGCGTACTTTCAGTCACTGGCGCAAATTTCATTGGCAGAGCAGGAAGCAATGGAGCGTTCGCAAACCGGTGATTTCGACCAGTTCATTGCCGATTATCGATCCAGAACTTCCAGTCAAATTTGTTGCGATGCCTAATCCAGGCGAAGCGGGCAATGAGGCCAATCCTGGCGCGGCAGTGTCGTTTCAGCGCTTCATTGGCCTTATAACGACGTTGATTTAGATTTTTTTGCGCTTGAGGACGATGTCGCGATAACGTTTTAAGATCTCGTCAAATTGCGCATTGATGCGGATTTGCTCGGCCTCGTATTTCTCATTGGCGATTCTGGTATTTTTTATGGAAAGCGCCAATTGATTGGCACGTCGCTGTAACTCGGCATTTTCTGCAAGAGATTTCTTCGCTGCCTCTTGCTGCTCACTTTGAAGTTCAGTCAGAATGCGATCAATCGCCTTGATCTGCTCGTTTCCTACCTGAATTTTTTCTTTCACGATCGCTACCGAACGTTGACGCGCCAGTTCGATATCATTTTCACTTTTAAAATTGGCCAGGAGATACAGCTCTTCTCTTTTTCTTTGCTCTTCCTGCAGCTCGTCCAGTTTTTGCTTTTCTGCTTCTGCATCGGCCTTGCGGCGCTCTTCCGCAGTCCTGGGACGCGGGATTTCCTTTTGTTTCTGAGTAGGACTTTGTCGCACAAACATCGCCCGATCCGCGCACTCAGGAATAGGACGATCTGACGTCAGGGTATGGCCTGCTGCGTCTTTGCAAGTATAGATTTCTGCCCGTACGCGCTGCGAACAAAGCATACAAGTCAATATGATAAGCAAAGAAAGGGATTTCATATCGTCGATGGATATTACCGGGCAATTTCTTTGGTGATGTGGCTAGTCATGAATTGTTGCATCCAGTTAAAAGTTGAATGAGAAAGTTAAATAAGAACGTTGATCTAATTTGTAACAAAAAGCAACCAGAAATTTCAGCCATTCTATCATCAGGAAAAACGTCTCAGCAAACACGCACAGATCGCAAATTAAATGCAGCAGCCACCATGAAGATACCGTTCCAGAGACCGCAAAAAGAACCCCACACCCGACGTTTTCCATCAATTGCTGCACCACCTGAGTTCTGGCCTGACGTCCGGAGAACAGGCTTCCATGTGTAAAAGACCAACTAATTTGCAAGGACGACACCAAATAAGTTCCAAAGAATCGCTTTGGCATTTGGAAATTTGTCGGTTTCAAGGTTATGCTAACGTCCATGACTGCTGATCTGCATCTCGCTTCTTTATCTAACCCTACGCTCATCCCCAAAGGCCGCATAGGACGCTTTGTCTATGAACGTGAAATTGGTCATGGATCCGTGGGAATCGTTTACCTTTTCCGCGATCCCATGATTGGACGCAAGGTCGCCATTAAGGTTCTCAACCCTAAACTTCCGGCAAATCAAAGGCAACTGTTTGAAAAACACTTCATACAGGAAGCAAGGGCTGCCGGACGACTCAATCATCCGAATATCGTGACCGTGTATGACGCCGATAAAACGGGGGATTTGTTATTCATTGTCATGGAGTATCTGGAAGGCAAAGAACTCAGTGAAATGCTGGCCAGTGGCCACCAGTTCACCTATAAGCAGATTGCCGACATGATAGGGCGCATCGCCAATGCCTTGGATTATGCGCATGAAAACGGTGTAATCCATCGCGATATCAAACCCGCCAATATTTTTATTGTCGGCACTTCCACGCCCAAGGTACTCGATTTCGGCATTGCCAGCGCCTCGCGCCAGCTGACCGATGTCGACGCCACCCAAGGCCAGGATCAGCTCTCGGAACGCCGCTTATTGGGTACGCCCAACTACATGTCACCAGAACAGGCCAAGAGCGAGACAGTCGATGCGCGCACCGATATCTTCTCTCTGGGGGTGATGTTATATCAGTTACTGTGTGGCCAATTGCCATTCAAAGGTAACGACGTTCCCGGCTTACTCCATGCCATTACGCATCATGCAGCAGTGCCGCCACAGGAAATCAAATCTGATGTGCCTTTGCGTTTGGCGCGCATAGCGGCTAAAGCACTGGCAAAAAAACCCGCTGACCGTTATCAGCGTGCCTCTGACATGGCGCGTGACCTGAATCGGTTTTTAGAAAAGGAAAGAACCGAACGCATCATCGCAAAAATCCAGAACCCGGAACAAGGTAAGACCATTGCCACAAAAGACGACAGAATTGTAAAAAAAACCGGGACTGGTTCGCGGCAGATGATGTTTGCCGCTGCCGGAATACTGGCGGTTGGCCTGACATTATGGATCTCGCTGAAGCCATCTGTCCCAAAACCGGCGCCGTTGGTGGCCGCACCGGAACAGGCAGTCGCCACTATCCCGCCAGTCGAAACAACGCCTGCAGAAAAGGCCACAGTCCCGCTTGCCGTCATCGAAGAACCGGAGATAGTCAAGCCAGCAACACCCGACAAAAAAGCACTGGCTTTAGCCAAAGCAGCCAAGGCCAAACCAGCGCCAGCAGTGCCCAAAGTTGAACCAGTGCCCATCAGTCTTGGCTCGGTGCACATTGCAGTTTCACCCTGGGGAGAAGTTTTTGTCGATGGCCAGGCCAAAGGCATTGCACCGCCCTTGACCAAACTCAATCTGCCTGTGGGTAAACATAAAATTGAAATCAAGAATGGAGACGATAACCATGCAGTCACGATTGAAGTCAATACAGAAAAAGAAGTCAAAATCGCTCATCGGTTTTAACGCTCAACGTCTCTGCACTGCACTTGTTGCGCTGTCATTGGCGACCTTGCTAACAGCTTGCGCCACGCCGGAAGCACAGGTTGGCTTATCGGATCTATCGGCGCGTCCGGGCGAAAAAGCCTTGTTGTCAGGAATACGCTCATACGAAGAAGCACAGTATCCCGAGGCAGAAAAGTCCCTGACAGAAGCACTGGCAGCAGGTTTTACTGTTAAAAAAGATGCTTCGTTAGCGCACAAATATCTCGCCTTCATCTATTGCACTTCAAAGCGCACCGAAGAATGCAAACAGGCATTTCTGGCTGCGCGCGCCGCTGATCCGGGTTTTAGTTTGACCAAAAAAGAGATCGGCCATCCGCAATGGGGGCCCGTGTATAAGCAGGTGGTCGGTGAATAGGCAGCATTGATCAATGCATGCGCCTGACATCGATTTTTAGCACCGGCAGAACGCAGGCAGCTCCCGTTACGAGACCTTTCGCCAGACGCTCGCCAGCCAATGCTGCTGGGCTATCGGCAAGCCTGGCGGGCGATAAAAATGCGTCAACTCGACAAAACCCGCCACCGTCATATACGCGCGCCAGCTCTCCAGATCGTGATACGCGCCGTATCTATCCTGATTCCAGCCCTCCTCGTTATTGCCACGCGGATTAGAGCTAAATAACACCCCATTGGGCTTAAGCGTCGCGTGTAACTGTTGCAAAACACGCGGTAGCGCCTGGCTGGGCACATGAAATAACGAGGCATTGGCATACACGCCGTCAAAATACGCAGCCGGCAAATCGAGTTTAAGAAAATCCTGCTGCCATACTTCGCAACCGCTATACGCGCGCGCCATTTCGGCAAAACGTGCGCTACCATCGACGCCCACTGCCCGATGCCCTAGTTCGCTAAAGGTCTTAAGATCACGCCCCGGACCGCAACCCAGATCGAGCAATACAAATGGCGCTGGCGCATCGATATAGTGTAGTAAGGCCGCGATATTCTGGCTGACATCATGGTCACGCGTACCAGCAAAAAAGTCCTCGGCACGCTGATTGTAATGGTCCAGCGTGCGATGACTTAACGCATTGAGTTCAGGCGCTGACAGCGGTATATGTTTATTCATAATGTGCTTGACTTGTTCCACGCTACTCCGCAATACCCCACTGAGAAAACATCCACGCCATGTTGAACGCGCCTTCACGTATCGCGTCGTAACGGCCGGATGCGCCGCCGTGTCCTGCTGCCATGTTGGTTTTTAACAGTAATGGATTACTGTCAGTCTTGAAAGCACGCAGCTTGGCGACGTATTTGGCCGGTTCCCAGTACATGACCTGGCTGTCGTTCAGACTGGTCGTGACCAGGATCGCCGGATATGCCTTGCGCTCGATGTTGTCGTAAGGGGAGTAGCTGCGCATGTAGTCGTAGGCGGGTTTTTCATTTGGATTGCCCCACTCCAGATATTCACCCGTCGTCAGCGGCAACGTTGCATCCATCATCGTGTTCATGACATCGACAAAAGGCACCGCTGCGTGCACGGCATGGAATAAATCCGGGCGCATGTTGACTACCGCTCCCATCAATAAGCCACCGGCACTGCCGCCCTGAATGATTAAACGGTCAGGGCGGGTCCATTTTTCCTTGACCAGAAATTCTGCGCTGTCGACAAAATCATTGAAAGTGTTTTTCTTTTTCATCAGCATGCCATCATCGTGCCAGCTTTCGCCCATATCGGTACCGCCACGGATATGCGACTGCACGTAGATCACACCGCGCTCCAGCATGCTGATACGACTTAACGAGAAACTCGCTTCAGTGGAATATCCATAACTGCCGTATGAGTACAGCAGCAAGGGTGCAGCACCGTCAAACTTTACGCCTTTTTTGTAGACTGCCCACAATGGCACCTTCACACCATCGCGTGCCGTGGCCCATAAGCGGCGGCTTTCGTAACGACTGGGATCATAACCACCCACCACTTCTTGCTGTTTCAGGATGTAACGTTCACCGCTGGCCATGTCGACATCCATCACCGTTGGCGGCGTGACCGGGGATTGATACGAGAGCCGATATCGCGTCGAAGTATATTCCGGTGTACCGGCGCTCTTTGCCAGATACACAGGGTCATCGAATTTCACACTCTTCCACTGCTTGCTGGCGAAGTCATATATGCGTGAACGGTTGAGCGCCAGCGTCTTTTCACTGACAACCAGATAGTCGTGAAATATTTCAGTGCCAAACACCAGTACATCCTTGTCATGCGGGACTAGCTCTCGCCAGTATCTTGCATCGGGTGTCGCCGATGGCGCGACCACGACGCGGAAATTTTTTGCATCCTTGTTGGTGGTAATGTATAACTCGCCGTTTCTATGCTCTACATCGTATCGATGCCCTTGTTCGCGCCCGAGGATGGAACGAAATTTGCCGTTTGGCGTATTTGCAGCCAGTAACTTGACTTCGCTGGTATCTGTCGCCTGGGCATCGAGAACAATAAATTGCTTGTCATGCGTGGTGCGAACCTGCAATGCATACTGCTCGATTGCCTCGTGATAGATCTGCACCGCCGGCTTGCCCAATACCATGCGGAACAGCCGGTCTGAGCGCTTGGTGACAGGGTCTTCCTGCACATAAAACAAGGTCTTGTTATCGGCCGCCCAAGCGATAGAAGTGACTCTGTCGGCATAGACATTAAGCAGTTTCCCTGTCGTCAGATTCTTGATGCGGAGTTTAAATTGCCTGTAACCCGTGGTATCAGTCGTGTAGGCAAGCAATTTATCATTCGGACTTACCGCCATCGCCGCTATTGCGAAAAATTTCTGCCCTTCCGCCAGCATATTTTGATTCAATAAAATTTCTTCGGGAGCCTTGTCATCGTAGGCTAACCTGGCATCGGCATGCCGGCGGCAATTGACCGGATACTGCTTTCCCGCCTCGGTACGGCTGTAATAATAATAAGCACCACGCCGTGCCGGCACCGACAGATCCACCTCCTGCATACGCCCTTTGATTTCGCCATACAACTTATCTGCCAGTGGCTTGATGCCTGACGTCATCGCCTCGGTATAGGCATTCTCGGCGTTGAGATGCGCAATGACTTCCGGGTTTTCTTTTTTCTGCAACCAGCGATAGTCATCCGTCACCACCTCGCCGTGACGGGTTTCTTGCCATGCTGTTTTCGCCGCGACAGGCGGGACAGGTACTACAGCTTCTGCAATTGTCGACGTTAGCATGGCAATTGTGATGGAAACTGAGATCGAAGTCAGGACGGCGGGAATAGTTGAATACGACACTTGCTCTCCTCTTTTAGCGTAATGTGTTTTATTGAAATGTGTTGTGCACCGGCTGATGCGACATCACCGAAAAATGACCTGCTAATCTCGTCATGCAGAACCAGGCAAATTCACTTCTCCTTCGTCATCGAGATTGACCTCGGCATCGCTATTGAAAATACGCATATCGGTCGCACCGAGCAAGCGACTGGTCACCGTACCGGCAGTGATTGAACCGCTAACGTTGAGTGCCGTGCGGCCCATGTCGATCAGCGGCTCTATCGAAATCAGCAAACCGGCCAGCGCAACCGGCAAATCCATCGCCGATAAAACGATGAGCGCAGCAAAGGTGGCGCCACCACCCACACCGGCAACACCGACCGAGCTGACCGTGATGATGAGAATCAACGGCAATATGAAAGAAAACGTCATCGGATCAATGCCCACCGTAGGGGCGATCATGAACGCCAGCATAGCCGGATAGATACCGGCACAACCGTTCTGGCCGATGGTCGCACCGAACGAAGCGGCAAAATTGGCAATACCTTCCGCAGTCCCAAGCCGTGTGGTCTGGGTCTGAACGCTCATCGGTATCGCGCCCGCACTGGTGCGCGAAGTGAAAGCAAACAACAATACCGGAAAGATTTTCTTCACATAGCGCACCGGGTTCAGGCCAACCGCAAAAACCAGGCTCAGGTGTATGGCAAACATGATCAAAATGGCGCTATAGGACGCCATGACAAAACTGATCAGATTAAAAATGTCGTGCACACTGGAGCTGGCGACGACTTGTGTCATCAGGGCAAACACGCCATATGGCGTCAGGCGCAATACGAGCGTCACCATGCGCATCACGATGACATGGGCGACCTCAACAAAATGCTTGAATGAGGCAAAGATATCGGGTTTCTTCAACGCGATGCCGGTGGCAGAGATACCAATAAAAATCGAGAACAGCACCACCGCGATGGTCGAGGTCTTGCGCGCACCCGTCATGTCAAGGAATGGATTGGCTGGAATGAAACTGAGCACCATGCTTGGCAGGGAAATCGTCTTTGCTGTCGACACCGCGCCTTGCAAATACTGGCCACGCGCGAGTTCGGCTGCGCTCGCGCTCAGTCCGACCGCAGTCAGGCCGAACGCCTTGGCCATCATTATGCCGACCACCGCAGCGACCATGGTCGTCAGCATCAGGATGCCGATAGTCAAGGCGCTGATTTTTCCCAGTGATCCTACATCGCTTAGCTTGAGTATCGCCGCGATAATCGAGACCATGATCAAAGGCATGATGATCATCTGCAGTAATTTGACATAACCTGTGCCAACGATATCGAGGTAAGCATTGGTGTCGCTCACGACACCAGATTCAACTCCATACATCAGCTGAAACGCCGTGCCAAGCAACACGCCCAAACCCAATCCGGTAAAAACACGTTTGCTGAATGTGACATGTTTACTTTGCTGCCAAAACAATAAAACACAAACACCTAGCGCCAGCGCCAGATTCAATACTAAATAAAGCATGATGATTACCTTGAACCGGTTGAAGTGGAGTCGAAATGCGGTTTCCCAAGATGACCGGACACCACAAGGTCAACATGCGCTTTCCTGACCGGAGTTTCCAGATCAACGGAAAAACGGCCACTAATTTCTTGATTGCTGTCGACATCCGCATTCCCGATTGCGGACACCAGGCCGGCTGTCAGTTTTACATTGCCCAATTTTATTCGTCCTGTATCGTAGGAAAACCAACCGGCCAGATCATTAAAGGAGGAAGTTCCCGTATTGTCGCCACCCTGCAGCTGTTTGACCAGATCGACCCCTTGGATAGTTCCATTACGCGCCAAAAAATTACCATTCATGCGTTGTGAAGCAAAAAGTTTGCCGATCTCGCGCGCCTGCATGGTAAATTTTCCGCTCCCTTCGAGTTCACCGTTTTGAAACAATTCCGGCAACCACTTCGCCACGTCAATCTGTTTCGCTTTTACGTCACCTTTGAGCAGCCAGTTTTTATCCCAGCTTAATCTGGCGTTGCCAGTCAGCGTGCCATCGTAGATGACGCCATAAAATTTAGACAGCGCTACTGCACTTCGCTCAAGAATGCCTTCTGCACTAAATGTGCTGAACTTTAAGCTTGAGCCAAAAGGCACTGCAAGTGTCTTTGCATTGAACTTGATCTGCACTTGCTCACCCTTAGGCTGCAGCTCAATGTTCATCTCTTTATTGGTTGACTGTAGCGTCATTTTTTTCCAGCTATTACCGGCACCAATTTCTGCTTCAACCTCGAAATCGCCCAAATTAATGTGGGGCGTACTAAATTTTGCGCTGCTGGCGGAAATGTGATTGACCCGGATACTTTGTTTTTGTGAACGACCAAACAACAGCCAGCTCAAACCTTCTTCATTGAGAACCGGCGACTGAAACTCAATTGACTTGAATGTTGGGGTCTCCTCTGAAAGAGCGCCCAAATCAAGTATGGCATTCACCTGCTGCACCTTAATCTGTCCTTGCTCACCTATCGCCACCCCTTCAAGCCGCCAATGCGGTTGCGGCAGAAAAGAAAAATGCAATTGATCAATTTTCACTTTCTGCTGTAACTGCTCGCTGCCCGCTTTTTCAAATTGTGCAATCTTTTCATCGAAACTGGTTAACTGTGACCATGCGAGGAGAGCCACGATCACTAAAAAACAAATCCCAAGTAATGACATGCCCCAACTGCGTGAGGCGCCATAAAGATTTCCGCCATTCACTGGCGCCATGTCTGCAACATGCCTTCTTAACTTGCGTTCGGCCTCTCGCTGCCTCTTTTGCTCTATTTTCTTCCGGTTTCTTTCTTCGATTCTTTCTCTCGACAACGCCGCCGCTTCTTGCCGTGCTTGTTCTTTTTCTCTTGCTATCGCATTGACGCGCGCTTGCTCTTGCGCTTTTTGAGCAGCCAATTCCGCTGCATTTGCCGCTTCGCTGATTTTCCCCCTGGCTATTTCTTCCTCAACTTTATCCGCAATGTCTTTAGCAGTTTTTTGCTGCTCCATATCTTGCTCTTGCTTTGCCTGGGCCTCAGCAAGTAAGCGCGCTTGCCGTTCAACCTCGTCTCTGGCGCGTTGCTCGTCTGCTGCGTTGGCCGCTAGAGTCAAGCCGATTTGCAACGCATGTTCAGCATCAAGTTCCGCTTGCGCCTCTGCAGCCTCTTTCATGCTTTGCTCTTGCGCCTCGCGCTGCGCTTTTTCGTCAGCCTCTCTTTGTTGCCCTGCCTGCTCTCTCGCCAAGGCATCGGCGTCTTGTTTTTCTTTCTCCTCCGCCTGTCTGCGCGCAATTTCTGCCCGCTCTTTTTCTTCTTGTATTTTCTGCCGCGCTGATTCAGCGGCTTCCTTCCTATTTTTTGCTTCTAGCTCGCGTCTGGCTTTATCTTCAGCCTCTTTTTTTAAACGCGCTTCAGTTTTTTGACGTTTCAGTGCTTCCGCTATTTTCTCCGCTTCGCGTTGCGCCAGCTCCCGGGCATCCTTCTCTTCGCGCTGCTGCGTCTCCCTGATTGCCAACGCTTCGGCGACCTTTTTCTGTTCTTCCGCCAATTCTTTCCTGGCTTGTTCGTCTCTCGCGATACGTGCAAACTCCTCGGCTATTTTTTCCAGTTCTCGCTGCAGTGCTTCTTCCGCTTCCTTTTTTTCCTTCAGCTGCGCTTCCTGACGTGCCAACTCTTCAGCCGCCGCCTTCTCTGTTTCCGCAATTTCTTTTCTTGCCTGCTCTTCCATCGCTTGCCGTGCCAGCACTTCGATCATTTTTTCCGCTTCACGCTGCGCTTTTTCTTCGGCCTCTTTTTTCGCTTTTGCCTCAAATTTTTGCCACGCCTTATCTTCGGCTTCTTTCTCTTTCTGCGCCTTCGCCAATTTTCTGGCAAGTTCTTCCGCTTCCTGTCTTTCTTTCTTTTCTTTTTCCTCAGCGACTTGCCTCGCTTTTTCTTCAGCTACCAGGCGAGCACGTTCCCGCGTATCTTCTTCTGCCTCGCGTTGCTGTTTTTCCTCAAATTCCTGTTCAGCCTTGGCCTTGGCTTTTTGAAGTGCCAACGCTTCAGCTTCTTGTTTCGCTTTTGCTTCAAACTTGTGCCAGGCTCTGTCGTCCGCTTCCTTCTGCCTCTCTTTTTCTTTACGCGCCTCTTCCTCACGATGCGCTAATTCGGCAGCGTCTTTTTTTTCTTCTGCTTCGCGCCGCTTCTGCTGTTCCGCGTCCTTGCTTAATTGTGTTTCAATTTTTTGCCGCGCTATCAAAGCCGCATCTTCTTTCGCCTTTGCGTCAGCGACATTTTTTGCCTTGTCAGCAGCGTCTTTTTTCGCCTTTGCTTCGCTTTTTTGACGTGATGGGGCGTCTGCGCTTTTTTTTCCTTTTGCCTTGGCTTCGTTTGGCACAACAGAGCTGGCATCCTGGCGGGTATCAATTTCTGTTCTGGCGAACAGCGGATCGTCTTTGGAGAAATCCGGACCCTGCGTTTCCTGCGTAGATGGTTCCAGTTCGCGCAAGAAGGCGCCCATGGTAAGTGCAGTCAGTGCGTCATCAAGCTTGGCTTCAACGGGAAGCCGGGATTCGTCATCACCGGTGATGGGAGGGGGATTAAATTCGCGGACGTAGTCATCCGCCTTGAGCTTGGCCAGGATCGCCGTTAATTTTTCTTCTGAAAAATGATCCAGCTTGGCTAGCAGGTCGTTGAATGCGGCGACGCCATTGATTTCAATGATGACCTTGCGGGCATCGCGCGACAAGGCCTTGGTTTTCCCAATCGACTCGCCCAAGCCCTTCGCAGTTTTAGTAAAAATGGTTCTATTGTCCATACTATCTAAGTAATCACTGCAGCAAACTTATCGTATCCTAGCCACAAACCACATGCTTGTTACTGATTTTGCCACTAAAAGCAGGTATGGCAAAATAAATACCGTTTCAACCGAGAATTTCCAACAAAATCCACTCGGCCGTATAACCCTGCTGAATCATACCGGGCATACGCTTGCAGCGCCGGCACAAGCTTACGCCATTTTCGTTGCCGATTTTAAGCATTACTCAATTTTCCAGTCAGAATGACTTTCGCATTTTTTGGCTTGATGCTAGTCTGGCAAAACTATTTTTTGATGTTGCAAAAGCGATTACCCAACCATGTGCCGGATCTTGAAACTCCCTAAAGGCGTGCCATCGTGAGCGATACCAACCTGCCCAGACGCAGAGAATCCCAGTCATTGCGCCACACGCTTTTTTTGGGTGCCGGGCTGGGGATACTTTTTCCTGCCTTGATCCTCGCCTACTTTCAGTTTTCCAGTCGCTTTGACAGTGAGGTCAATCTACGCGTGCGGGTGCCGATGCAACAGTACGCCGACGTGCTTTCTCGCGGCCTGGCGGTCTCGATGTGGAACGTAGACCGCAACGGCGCCAATGAACTGATGGAAGCGGTCATGCGCAATCAGGACGTTGTCAGTTTGACGGCGACCGACGAACTTGGAAAAATATTCGTCCAGACTCAAAACCCGGCGCTATATGAAGCCACCCCCTTGCGCGAGGAGCGCGACATCCTCTACAACGGTGCGCGTGCAGGCAAGGTGGTTGTGGAGGTGTCTCCGGCACGCATTCAACAAGAATTATGGACCGAGTTAATCAAGTTGGGCCTGGCTCTGGCGTCACAGGTCAGCATTTCTTTTTTTCTCATCTGGCTGCTTTTTGAACGGCGCATGCTTAGGCCTTTGCTGGAATTGAAACAGGGGGCGATGCGCCTGGCCAGGGGTGATCTCAAGCAACCGCTACTGTCGCAGCGCGATGATGAAATTGGCAGTCTGGCGGTTGATTTGGACAAAATGCGCAATGACCTGGCAACCCTCATAGCCGAACGCGAGCAAAAAAATACGGCTCTGCAAAGCGAATTGACCGAACGCCGGCGGACGGAAGATGCACTGATGTTCAGTCAGGCGAAATTTTCCAGTATTTTTGATGGTTCTCCAGTTGCCATGACGGTGTCACGTATGGCGGACAGTTGCCGTATTCTGGACGTGAATATCGCGTGGGTGCGCATGTTTGGACGCCAGCGTGAGGCTGCGTTAGGGACAAGCGGCGATACCAATGGCATGTGGCGAGACCTGCAGGTTCGTCACGATGCCCTGGCAACCCTGGCACAAGCCGGAGAAATTACCGCCTACTCGGCGTGGATGGTGCATGGCGACGGCCATCCCGACATGCTGTGCGAAATCTCAGGAAAAGTGATCTCTTTGGGTGAAGAATCCCTGCTGATCCTTGCTTACGACGACATCACCGACAAGCACGAATATGAGCTCGAAATCCTCGGCCTCAACACCACACTGGAACGCCGCGTCGATGAAAGAACGCAATCGCTCACCGACGCCCTGCAACAACTCACCGCCGCACAGGCGGCGCTGGGCGCATTGGTGGCGGGAATCGCGCATGAACTCAATACCCCGATCGGCAACAGCCTGACCGTCGCCAGCACCCTGCAGGACAATGCCAGAGCGTTTGCGGCAGACATGGGGAAAAGCCTGAGCCGCAGTAAGCTCGATAAGTTCGTCAACGGCAGTTGCCTGGGTGCAGACATACTCGTCAGCAGCTTGCATCAGGCGGCAGAATTGGTCTCCAGCTTCAAGCAAATCGCGGTGGATCAAAGCAGCATGAACCGCCGCCTGTTTCGCCTCAGCGAGACCGTCAGCGAGATCATGCTGACCATGGGCCCGACCATTCGCAAGACCTCGCACTCGGTGATACCGACCATTTCTGGCGATATCCTGATGGAAAGCTACCCCGGCCCCCTGGTACAAATCCTGAGCAACCTGATCAATAACGCCTTCCTGCATGGCTTTGAAGAATGCGAACAGGGTAAGGTCATCATCAGCGCCAACCTGCAAGGCGCAGATCAGCTCCGATTAACGGTACACGACGATGGCATCGGCATATCGGAAACGCATCTGGCACGCGTGTTTGATCCCTTCTTTACGACCAAGCTGGGCAGGGGTGGCAGTGGCCTGGGCCTCAATATTGTCTACAATCTGGTGCAGGATGTGCTGGGCGGCACGATACAGGTGAGCAGCCTGCCTGGACAGGGTACCTGTTTCACGCTGATACTGCCGCTGGTCGCCCCCGTTGCGCCCCAAGAGCCTACGGTTAGCGCAGAAATCCCGGCAGAACCTCAGGGCTCTCACGCTGTCGAGGTTGGCATTTACAGCATCTGATCACCCGCCTGAACGGTTAGGAACAAAGCTGACTTCCTTGATCGCTTCCTCGATAATTTGCCATCTATCAGGTAAATTGTCAGACCTGACGGCACAACGCAAAGAACACCATGATAAATTGGGATTATTCTCAGCCTTTCACGCTACCGCTGGTACCGGCCAGCAATGACATCGACGGTCTCAATCACACCAATAACGCCGTGTATGTGCAGTGGTGCGAAGCCATAGGCTGGGCGCACTCCACATCCCTGGGACTGGGTCTGGCAGACTACCGGCGACTTAACCGGGCCATGGCGATACGCCGCGCAGAATACGACTATCTGCTGCCAACGGTACTCGATGAAGCACTTACCCTGGCGACCTGGCTGGTGGCCAGCGACAGCAAACTCACGATGGAGCGCAGGTTTCAATTGATCAGGGATACAGACCAGGCCGTCATACTGCGCGGTCACTGGACGCTCGTTTGCATAGAGATCAGTAGCGGGACAGTGAAACGCATGCCGCCGGAATTCTGCCAGGCCTACCTGCCGGCAATCGTCAATCCGGCGCCATCTTGATAGCAGTATTGCGCGCCTGAAGGGTGCAGGGTAAAAGCTCGGCCAGGTGCAGACTTGAGTTATCCTAGGCACGCTAATTCGTTGATTAAAAAATTGTACTTCCGACTTATTAAGGACTCGTTAACTTCAAATGAAAATCGACAAGACTCCCCATGCCCGCCCTGCCTGAATTACGTGAACTGGAGCGCATCATCGCGCTAGGAAAAGGCCATCTTGAGGTCAATGTGGCCTGCGAGGTGGATGTCCGCCACAAGCGCTTTCCCGTGTATCAACTGGCCTTGGGCAACCCTGATCCCGGCGTCCCCGCAATCGGTTTTTTTGGCGGCATTCATGGGCTCGAGCGCATCGGCACGCAGGTGCTGCTAAGCTTCATGCAGGGCTTGCTCTCGCGTCTGGCCTGGGACAAAAGCCTGCACCAGTTACTGCAGCAAGTACGCCTGGTCTTCATGCCTTTGATCAACCCGGGCGGCATGTGGCAGGCCACGCGCAGCAACCCGCACGGCGTAGATCTGATGCGCAATGCGCCGGTAGAGGCGGCAGGCAAGGTGCCGTTTTTGCTAGGCGGCCACCGCTACAGCCCAAGCCTGCCCTGGTACCGCGGTGTCGCAGGTGCCGAGATGGAGATAGAAAATCAGGCGCTGTGCCGCGTCGTGCAAGAGCAATTACTCGGCCGCCAGTTCAGCATCGCGGTCGATTGCCATTCCGGCTTTGGCCTGCGCGACCGGGTCTGGTTTCCGCATGCGCACTGCGTGCACCCTATCGAGCATCTGGCCGACATCCTGTCGCTGGAAGAATTGTTCGAGCAGACCCATCCCAATCACCGCTACCTGTTTGAGCCGCAAAGCCTGAACTACCGCACCCACGGCGATGTCTGGGATTATCTCTACCTGAAATCGCAACAGCAGCCGGGCAACACCTTCCTGCCGCTGACACTGGAAATGGGCTCGTGGCTATGGGTGAAGAAAAATCCGCGCCAGCTATTCTCGCGCCACGGCATGTTCAACCCCACCGCCCAACACAGGTTGCAAAGGGTCTTGCGCAGCCACACCGTCTGGCTGGATTTTTTGATGCGCGCCGCCTGCGGCCATGAGAACTGGATCAGCCATGGCCCGACCCGCCTGCGCCTGCAGGAACAAGCGGTAGCGCGCTGGTACCGCCCATGACCACCTGGGTACTGCTGCGCGGCCTGATGCGCGAACAGCGCCACTGGGGCGAATTCCCCGCCTTATTTCAAGCGGCGATGGCAAGACAAGATATCGTCACGCTCGATTTCCCCGGCAACGGCAGCCTGCACACGCTAACCAGCGCCACCAGCGTGGAAGACATGGCCGAACACTGCCGCAATCACCTCAAAGAATCAGGCCACGCGCCGCCCTACCGCGTACTCGCCCTATCGCTGGGCGCGATGGTCGCGGTAGCCTGGGCCGAAGCCCATCCGGCAGAGCTGGAAAAACTGGTGCTGATCAACACCAGCCTGGCACCGCACAACCCCTTCCACCATCGCCTGCGGCCACAAAATTACCCCGCCCTGTTGCGCTTCCTGGTACTAGGCACAACGGCACAGCGTGAAGCGCTGGTCCTGCGCCTCACCAGCAAGCAGGCGGGCACTGATCGTGCAACAGGCATCTTGGAAAAATGGGTTGGCTACGCCAGACAATATCCGATCAGCCGCAGCAATATCCTGCGCCAGCTGCTGGCAGCCATGCGCTACCGCGCCCCGGATGCCGCACCAACTGTGCCCATGCTGTTACTCGCCGGCGCGCAGGATAGCTTGGTCAATCCACAGTGCTCCATCGCGCTGGCAAAAAAATGGCATTGTGCGATCAGGGTGCATCCTGATGCGGGGCATGACTTGCCTTTGGATGACGCGGTTTGGGTGGCGCGGCAGGTGAAGGAATGGCTGGAGTCTGATGCATCTTGAATGTCTTGAAGGGCGACTGTTGTCCTTCGAAATAAATTTCAATGTTGTCAATTTGATTGATAAAATAAAAAAGAGAAGTGACGATTTTCACGATGTTGATCGTACCGCTTGAATAGGCGGCACCTCACCGAAAAGCCAATCTGCACAAGGGTTTTGAGCGTTTTCTCTTGAAATGTTATGCGACACTCGTCCGATTCGCCCGTCACGGTGACGGACATATCTAGTTAATTTTTTTTCACCAACCAAAAGGAAGTAAATATGGCAAGCTATATTGAAAGCGCATTAATCAAAGATGAGAAAGTTATCTATACTGGGAATATTAGTTTGTGGTCTCTTGCCCCTTCACTCGCCGTAGGGGTCTTATTGCTCTTTGCGTGGGGGCTGGGCGTTATTTTTTTGTTGTTAGCGTACATTCGATATAAGACAACAGAGCTTGCTTTCACAAACAAACGTGTTATTGCCAAATTTGGTTTCATTAGTCGTCAAACGGTTGAGCTGAATATAAACAAAGTCGAAAGTATCCAAGTCAATCAGGGCATCCTTGGACGTATTTTTGACTACGGAACTTTAGTCATTTCAGGTGCTGGGAATCCCCAGGCGCCAATCCCTGGTATATCGAATCCTATGGCTTTTCGTCGCGCATTTATGGAATCTCAAGATAGTGCCAGCGAAAATAAAAATTAACATTACACTCAAGCGGGACTGCGTAAAAACACGCAGCCCCTTAGTTTTGCGTTATGTACTTCCCTCACTCACAACCAACAAGGATCACAAATGTCCTCTAAAATTCCTGTAACCAAGCAGCAACTCATAGACATAGCAAACACAGAGTTTGTTAAAGAGCCGTCCTACAAACCCCACTTAAAAGTTATCGACGTTAGAAATTTCGGATCGAGCATCCTTTTTGAGGTGCTTACGGAGAGTGCTGAAGATCAACTCTCAGTTTTAAATTCACAAGAGTTCTCTAATAGACTGTCTGAAAAGTACGTTCTGCTCGATTAAGCATACCCTCCATACTAGGAATCATGTAACCCCTGTTTTCTGGGGTAAAAGGAATAACTTTTAAGGTGTATTCTTTTAGAATCTTCGCGTTTTTTAATACATGTGAGTTGGTGTTCTGCTTCAGCCATGTAGGGCGGGTGCAACCCGCGCTGTGAATTAATTTCTCAACGATTTATCGTTCAAATATAAACGCTGCATTCAAGCGAATCTGTCGTGATTCTCAAACGTCATTCGGCGCGGGTTGCACCCGCCCTACGATTATTTTCAACACGTCATTCATGCCAGAGTGGTATTTTCAATTTTTTTGAGCGCTCTAATTATGTCCAAATACCGTCGCGCGGATATTCAAGGGGTCACTTATTTCTTCACAGTGGTTACCAAGCGTCGACAAGCAATTTTGACGAATGATGATGTGCGGGTAGCCTTGCGTGCCGCGATTATCACGGTGCGTGAATCACATCCATTTATCATTGAGGCATGGGTATTGCTGCCCGATCATTTGCATTGCATTTGGACTTTTCCGGAAGGCGATGCCGATTTTTCTACGCGTTGGCGCTTGATTAAACGCGAAGTGACGCTTGCCATTGGCGCCAACTATTTTCGCGCAGATTTTCAGACTGAACGCAGAAAAAAAAGCAGCAAAGCACGATTTGGCAGCATCGTTTTTGGGAACATTTAATTCGTGACGAGAGTGATTTCACCGCGCATATGGATTACGTGCATGTCAATCCCGTCAAACATGGCTTGGTAAAAACACCGAACGCATGGCCTTGGTCTTCGTTTCATCGTTTAGTCAAACAAGGAAGATATTCGTCGAATTGGGGTGGAGATGACGCTATCGAGCAAAACTTGGATTAGGATATCGATTGATTTTACAATTGCTTCAATCAATTGAAACCACAGGATTTTCGACGACGCGGGTTATACCCGCCCCCCATGGCTGATTACCGAAAACAACTCAAAATTGGATTTTTATGTTTATTTTTGACTGGATTGATGACATCGTTTTTCTTTTAGATTCACGAACATATTGGCGCATCTACCTCAGCGTCGCGTTTGGGTTTCTGCTGGTGCTCATTCTGTTAATTTTTTTTACGCCTGAGTCGGTTTCAGTTTTTGGAATTATCTGCTGAATCGTGATTCCCGGAATCTTAGGCGGATTTTGGCACAAGGCCACAACCCTCGATCAGTAAAGAGTCCATAGCCGCAGACGTAATACACCCTGCAATTGCAGGTCGTCGCCTAAAATTTATCGAGCGGAATAAAACCAAAACAAGGCACCGCCAGCGCGCACTGTCCATGTGATTCTTCAGCCACTCTGCCCGCAAACCCGCATGGATGGTGCGTGCTGGCGGCATGCTTTTTATATTTTTCTGTGTATAGCTCAATGGCCTCACGCGCAGCGACGTGGAATCAAGTCATTGCAACGCCAGCAAAAATCCTAAGACAAATACGTCCGCACATCGGTCTTGGCCTTGGTTTTGGCCAATCCGGCCAGGGGCAGACTCTTGTCCTGAGAGATTCCGCCATCCACCATCATCGATAAATAGCGCAGGCAGCAGACCCTGAGGAAGGAGGAGAAATTGTCGATCTCGCCGCGATAGGCGATCAGCTCGTCGTAGAGCTTGGTGATTAATTGGTTGGTGTTCATGCCGTCGCGTTCGGCGACTTCCTGCAGCACTTGCCAGAATAATTTCTCCAGCCGGACGGAGGTGACGACGCCGTGCAGGCGTATCGAATGGGCCTTCGCCTCGTACAGGCTAGGGTCGGCTTTGACAAAAATTTCACACATGGAAACTCCTTCAGATAATAGCGACCGGGCAAAGCCGTGAGCAGCTTTGTCCGGTCGATTATACCTCTGACGATTATTCTTACAGTGTGATCCTGGTGCCTAGCAGCGCCAGATATTGCGCCATCCAGGCGGGGTGTGCCGGCCATGCCGGTGCGGTGACAAAGTTGCCGTGGGTTACCGCTTCGGTCACGGCGATCTCTGCATAATGGCCGCCCGCCAATTCCACTTCGGGGCGACAGGCCGGATAGGCGGAACAGCGCACGCCTTCCAGCACTTTGGCGGCGGCGAGTATCTGCGCGCCATGACAGACGGCGGCGATAGGTTTCTTTTCCAGCGCGAAATGTTTCACCAGCGCGATCACTTTCGGATTGAGGCGCAGGTATTCTGGCGCACGGCCGCCGGGGATCACCAGGCCGTCATACTGGGTGGCATCGACAGCCGCAAAATCATGGGTGATGCCGAAGCGGTGGCCGGGTTTTTCTGTGTAGGTTTGCTGGCCTTCAAAATCATGGATTGCCGTGGCGACATAGTCACCGGCGATCTTGTCGGGGCAGACCACATGCACTTCATGCCCCACCGCCAGCAAGGTCTGGTAGGGCACCATCGCCTCGTAATCCTCTACAAAATCGCCCACCAGCATGAGTATTTTTTTCGCCGCCATGATGTCTCCTTGTTTAATTAAAATCGGAGTCAGTATTGTTGGCGCATTTCTGCGGCGGCGGGTAACCGCGGGTTACTACATGGTGACATCAGGCGCATGTTGGCATGGGCAGACCATGCAAACATGCGCCTGCCGGAAGAACAATGCCGACGCGAAACTAGTCTTTCTCGAACAGATTGCCCAGGCCGCCCAGCACCGAACCTTGTTCGCCGCCCTTGCTGCCACCGACCTTGGATGCGCCGACGATGCGGTTGGCCAGGCGCGCCAGCGGCAGCGACTGCAGCCAGATCTTGCCCGGGCCGCGCAGGGTAGTAAAGAACATGCCTTCGCCACCGAACAGGGCGGTCTTGATGCCGCCGACATACTGGATGTCGTAATCGACAGTGCTGGTGAACGCGACGACGCAACCGGTATCGACGCGCAAGGTCTGGCCAGGCTGCAAGGTTTTTTCTATGATCGCGCCGCCCGCGTGGATGAAGGCCAGACCGTCGCCTTCGAGTTTCTGCAGGATAAAACCTTCACCGCCAAAGAAGCCGGCGCCGAGCTTTTTCTGAAACGCGATGCCCAGCGACACGCCCTTGGCAGCGCACAGGAACGCATCTTTCTGGCACAGCAAAGTGCCGCCCATCTCACCCAGATGCATGGGGACGATCTTGCCGGGATAGGCCGCGCCGAATGCCACCTTGCGCTTGCTGCGGCCACCGTTCATGAAGACCGTGGTGAACAGCGATTCGCCCGTTACCAGACGCTTGCCTGCGCCCATCAGCTTGCCCATCAGGCCACCCTGGGATGCAGAGCCATCGCCAAAGATGGTTTCCATCTGGATCTCGTCTTCCATATAAAACATGGCGCCGGCCTCGCCGACTACGGCTTCCTCGGGGTCTAATTCAATCTCGACGAACTGCATGTCATCACCAAAAATTTGATAGTCAATTACATCCATTGCCATGATTTTTCCTAAAAAAATAAGAGAGTTTTGCATTGCAGGAAAAGCTGCAAAGTGCGTGGCATTTTATCGGTGTTTTCTGCGCCGTGGCTTGATTTTACGGTGGTAATAAACGCCAGAAAATACCGGAAAAGGATGAAAACTGGAAAATGCACCCTTCCAGCACGCACTGTCCATGCGCCTGCTGGCGGCATGTGCCCGCAAACCCGCATGGGTATTGCGTGAGCGGCATGGCATTTTTTAAATTGACAGCTATTTGACGAGCGTTGAAGCCCCTGTAGCGGATAATCCGGCGGGGCGCGTTGATAAAAATCCTTTGAGGCGTAGCGCGCGCTTTTCAATCAGATGCCACGACAGGATAGCCAGCGCCAGCGTCACCGTGGCAGAACCCAACAGCATCGCCGCTACTGAAATTCCCGGATAGGTAGCAGCAAGCGCCTGTTGCACCGGGAACGCGTAGATATACACGCCGTAGGAGTAATCGCCCAGCGCATTGTATTTTCTGATCGCGCCAGAGGGCAGGTAGGCGAGGTAAAACAGCAGATAGGCAATCGTCAGGTAGTAGACGATGGAAAATGCGTGCTTGCCGGCTACCCCCGCCAGCAACAAAGCGAACAGGCATAAGCCAAAAAAACGATGTGACAGCGTGACGCGTTGTTTCAATAAAAAGTAAGCGGCGCCGGTGAAGAACATGAAGAAAGTCCGGACAAATTCCCCTGTATCCAATAGGTGAAGTTGCTCAAACAGGAATAGCAACGATATCAATACGGCAGCCACCACACCCCAGCCGGATTGGGGCAGATTCGCTCGCTTGCCAAGACGATAGACGAGCCAGAAAATGCCCAGAATAAAGTACATGGTGACTTCATATGGCATCGTCCACAGCGAGCCATTCATCACACTCTTGAAAGGGTTTTGATCAAATACGCCAGGTAGAGAATAGGCGACGCCCGTCACCAGGCTGGCGCATTTCATCAAGTATGCATAGATATCGGGGTGCGACAAATACGCCGCCAGCGGCCATGAGGTTAACAGCGCCCCAAGACAAAATACCGTCAGCACCAGCATGACCCACAATGCAGGAAAAATGCGCAGCACTCGGGCCCAGATATAGTCGCCGATGTTTTGCCTGACCAGCAGGCTACCCGCGACCAGAAAGCCGCTGGTGATGAAAAAAATGTCCACCGCAATCGACCCTACACTCATGCCTAAAAGCTTGCCCAGAGGCTCAGGCTGACCAAGCAAAGCGTAACTATGACCAAAAAGGACGGCAAGCGCCGCGATGATGCGGATCAGGTTGAAATTATTGTTCTTGCCTTGCGTAACACTGGATAACTTCATTGATGCGGTCTTTTCAGGCCAGGCGCTTAGCCGCCAGGGCATTGCCCGCACGGCTGACCGCCTTGCGTCCCAGATGGGTGGAAATGAATTGTCCGGCATCGACCACCGCATTCAGATCAATACCCGTCTCTATGCCCAGCCCCTGCATCAAAAACAGCACGTCTTCGGTCGCCACATTGCCGGTCGCGCCTTTGGCGTAAGGGCAGCCGCCCAGGCCGGCGACGGAAGAATGGAAAATCGAAATGCCGACTTCCAGGCTGGCGTAAATATTCGCCAGCGCCTGGCCGTAGGTGTCGTGGAAGTGCCCCGACAAACTGTTGATAGGGAAATCCTGCGCCACCAGCTGCATCACCTGCTGTACATGGCGCGCCGTACCGACGCCTATGGTGTCGGCGATGTCGATCTCGTCGCAGCCAAGGTCACGCAGGCGCCTGACCACATCGGCCACGCTGGCGGGATCAACCTCGCCCTGGTACGGACAGCCGAAGGCGCAGCTAATCGAGCCGCGCAGGCGGATCTTGTTAAGCTTGGCGGCAGCGGCGACTTCCTGAAAGCGCTGTATCGATTCTTCTATCGAGCAATTGATGTTCTTTTGCGCGAAGGCTTCCGAGGCCGAGCTGAAGATCACGACTTCATCGGCACCCGCGGCGAGCGCGGCTTCAAAGCCCTTCATGTTCGGTGTCAGCACCGAGTAGATCACGCCCGGCTTGCGCTTGATGCCCGCCATCACTTCGGTGGAGGTGGCCATCTGCGGCACCCATTTTGGCGAGACAAACGAAGCTGCCTCGATGTTGCTAAAACCGGCCTCGGTCAGCTGATTGACCAAGGCGATCTTGATCTCGGCGGAGATGGTTTCTTTCTCGTTTTGCAGGCCGTCACGCGGGCCGACTTCAACGATTTTTACCTGTGTTGGCAATGCTGACATATCAATATCCTCTCGATTGATCGACCAGGCCAATGACCTGCTGCCCGTCTTCTAATGCGGCAATTTTTGTCGCGATCTGGCGTGCGCTTTCGCCGCGTACCGTCAGCGCCGAAATATGCGGGGTAATCCTGATGCGCGGCTCTTGCCAGAACGGGTGCGCTGGCGCCAGCGGCTCTTCACGGAATACGTCCAGAGTCGCGCCGGCAATATGCCCCTGCCGTATCAATGCCAGCAGATCGGCATCGACCAGATGCGCGCCACGCGCCACATTGATGACATAGGCGCCACGCGGCAATTTGGCAAGATTGGCGTGATGCAGAATGTCTTCGGTTTCTGCCGTCAGCGGCAAGATCACCACCAGCACGCGCGAGGCGCGCAGGAAGTGATCGAGACCTTCCTGACCTGAGTGACAAATCACACCGGGCAGATCTTTTTGTGTGCGGCTCCAGCCATGCAGCGGAAACCCGAAAGGCCGCAAGGCATCGATGATGCGGTTGCCGAGCACGCCCAGACCGAGCACGCCTATGCTGAAATCTTCTTTTTCATACGGCGCCAGGCAACGCCAGAGTTGCTCACGGTTTTGCATCGCATAGTCATCGAGCCGGCGGAAATAGCGCAGCACCGCATGCGTGACAAACTCGCCCATCTGGACGCCCATGCCGGCATCGTCTATCCGGATGACGGGCACGCCCGCCGGCAGCGCATCACCCAGCTGCAAAATCGCATCAACACCCGCACCGAGATTGAAAATCGCCTTGAGATCGGTGCGTCCGCGCAGCATGGCGGCGGGTGGCTTCCAGACCAGCGCGTAATCGGCGGGGGCGGTATCGCCTTCTTGCCAGACGCGGATGTTGGCACCCGGCATGGCTTGCTGGAGTGAGTTGAGCCAAGCTTCCGGGTTGCCACCTGTGGCGTGAAAAATGATATCCATATTCATTATATGTTAGCGGTTAACTCCCTTCTCCCGCTTGCGGGAGGGGGGTTCTTATTAGCTTGTTGGAGAGTCTGTAAGCGCTTGATAAATCACTTCCAAAACGGCATCGGTTTCTTGCAACATCTGATTATTCCAGAATCTTAAAATTCGTATGCCCAAGGTATGTAAATACGCATCGCGTTGCTGGTCATATTCACGTTGATCGGCATGCTGGCTGCCATCCAACTCGATCGCTAATTTCTTTTCATTACAATAAAAATCCAGAATATACCTGCCTGCCGGATACTGCCGTCTGAACTTGGCGCCAGCGATGCTACGATTGCGTAGTAATTTCCACAACAAGACTTCCGCAACAGGCATATTTTTGCGCATTTCCTTTGCCCAGGTTTTTAAGTCTTCCGGGAGCCTGGCAGGACTCTTAGGAAAATAAATATCCATGCTTAACTCCCTTCTCCCGCTCGCGGGAGAAGGGTCGGGGATGAGGGTGTTTGCAAAAACTGAAATGGTTTCAGATTAATACGCATATGATTTTTTTCCGTCATTTTTTTACATTTGGATTGATCAACCACCCTCATCCCTGCCCCTCTCCCGCTTGCGGGAGAAGGGTTCCACAACATTACTCCTGCTTGAACGTCAGCAAAGGCGCGCCTTCTGTGACCTGATCGCCCAGCGCGTACAAGACTTCCTCGACGATGCCGTCATGCGGCGCGGCGATGGTGTGTTCCATCTTCATGGCTTCCATGATCAGCAGCGCGTCGCCCTTTTTGACTTCCTGTTCCTTGCTGACCAATACCGCGACGATCTTGCCCGGCATCGGTGCCGTCAGGCGGCCGCCTTCGGCTTCTGCTTCGCCGGCATGGGCTAAAGCGTCCTTGTAGTGCAAAGCCGTGTGCACGCCCTGGCTGAATACGTGCAAGTATTCGCCGTCGCGCACTACCGTGCCCTGTACGGTCTGCTCACCAATGGACAACACGAGATCGCTGACATTTGTGGATACCAGCTTGACCTGCGCCACGGCGTCACCGGCGCGCACCAGCCAGCCGTCGGCCTGATACGTCACCTGGACTGCATGGGCGTGCGTTTCTTCGTCGAGTTGCAATTGACGTTGCAACTGGCTGTTCATGCGCCAGCCCTGGCTGCTTTGCCATGGATTATCGCCGGCGGTTTTTTCCGACTGCAACAAGGAGATACTGGCTAGCGCCAGAGTTGCCAGTGATGCTGGGATAACTTCCGGGAATAAATCTGATTGATTACGTTCTATCAGACCGGTATCAAGATCGGCGCTGGAAAACGCCTTGCTTTCTATCAGGCGTTTCAGGAAGGCGATATTTGATGACAGGCCGACGATCTGGTATTGCGACAGCGCTTGCGCCATGCGCGCCAGCGCCTCTGTTCTGTCGTTGCCCCAGACGATCATCTTGGCGATCATCGGGTCATAAAACGGTGAAATGGTATCGCCTTCGCGTACGCCGCTGTCGATGCGGAATGCCGCCGGCTCGGTGCTGCCGCCTAGCTCAAAATTCACTGCATTCGGCGTGCGGGCGTGACGCAAGGTGCCGATGGATGGCAGGAAACCTTTTTCCGGATTCTCAGCATACACGCGTGCCTCTATCGCATGGCCGTGTATCTTCAGTTCAGACTGTTGCAGCGGCAGTTTCTCGCCGGCAGCCACACGCAATTGCCACTCGACCAGATCGGTACCTGTGATCATTTCTGTCACCGGATGCTCTACCTGCAGGCGGGTGTTCATTTCCATGAAATAGAAAGAGCCATCCTGATTGGCGATGAACTCTACCGTACCGGCACCGACGTAACCAACCGCCTTGGCCGCGGCCACTGCGGCCTCACCCATGGCGGCGCGACGCTCTGGCGGCATGCCCGGTGCCGGTGCTTCTTCGAGTACTTTTTGATGGCGGCGCTGTACCGAGCAATCACGCTCGAACAGATACACGCAATCGCCGTGGGTATCGGCAAACACCTGGATCTCGATATGGCGTGGACGCTGCAGGTATTTTTCTGCCAGCACCTTATCGTCACCAAACGAGCTGATCGCTTCGCGTTTGCAGGAAGCCAGAGCCGCCTTGAAATCGAGGCTGTGCTCGATCACGCGCATGCCCTTGCCACCACCACCGGCACTGGCCTTGAGCAAGACTGGGTAACCGATGCGGTCAGCCTCGTTCTGCAAGAAATCGGCATCCTGATTCTCGCCGTGATAGCCGGGCACCAAAGGCACGTTGGCTTTTTCCATCAGCGACTTGGCGGCGGATTTGCTACCCATGGCACGGATCGCCGAGGCTGGCGGGCCGATGAAGACCAGACCGGCCTTGGCACAGGCATCGGCAAAATCGCTGTTTTCGGATAAGAAACCATAGCCAGGATGAATCGCTTGCGCACCGGTTGCCAGGGCGACGGCGATGATTTTATCCGCGCGCAGATAACTTTCTTTAGCTGGCGCTGGGCCGATCAACACCGCTTCATCACAGACCGCCACATGTTTGGCGTTGGCATCGGCTTCGGAATACACCGCGACGGTCTTGATGCCCATACGGCGGGCGGTAGCGGCAACACGGCAGGCGATTTCGCCGCGGTTGGCGATGAGGATTTTGGTGAACATGGGTAAAACTTTCTTAAAAAAGAAAAACATCGTCCACAAAAAACACAAAAGGACACGAAAATAAAGCCAAAACCTTTGCCGCACGGGGACGACAACCAGATTGAATTTTTCGTGCCTTTCGTGTTTTTCGTGGACAAGCCTCTACATCAATTAATTGCAACTGCCAGCTTTTGCTTCCACTTTTCCACGCGTCTTCAGACCCAACTTAGCCAGCAGTACGCGGTCATCTTCGGCATCCGGGTTACCCGTGGTCAGCAATTTATCGCCGTAAAAAATCGAATTCGCGCCGGCTAAAAAGCACATCGCCTGCACCGCTTCGCCCATCTGTCTACGGCCAGCGGACAAGCGCACACGCGCCTTAGGCATGGTCAGTCGCGCGACCGCGATGGTGCGCACAAACTCCAGAGGATCAAGCGGATCGATGCCGTGCAGAGGCGTGCCTTCTACCTGCACCAGATGATTCACCGGCACAGATTCGGGATAGGGATTGAGGTTAGCCAGTTGCGCGATCAGGCCGGCGCGCTGCAGGCGGGATTCGCCCATGCCGACGATGCCGCCACAGCAGACTTTCAGGCCGGCGGTACGCACATGACCAAGTGTATCAAGGCGGTCTTGATAATCGCGGGTGGAAATGACGTTGCTGTAAAACTCAGGCGCCGTATCGAGATTGTGGTTGTAATAGTCCAGACCCGCATCGGCCAGACGCTGCGCCTGTTTTTCTTCCAGCATACCCAAGGTAGCGCAGGTTTCCAGACCCAGAGCTTTGACTTCGCGCACCATGGTCTCGACTTTTTCCATGTCGCGCTCTTTCGGTGAGCGCCAGGCGGCGCCCATGCAGAAGCGGGTCGCGCCGTTTTCGCGTGCGGCTTTGGCTGCGTCCAGCACTTCGCGCACATCAAGCATTTTTTTGGCTTCTACGCCGGTGTCATACCGTGCCGCTTGTGGGCAGTAGCCGCAATCTTCTTCGCAACCGCCGGTCTTGATCGAGAGCAAAGTCGCCAGTTCGACATCGCCATCGGGGAAGTTGTCGCGGTGCGTTTGCTGCGCCTTGAACATCAACTCATTGAATGGCAGATCAAACAATGCGAGCACGTCTTCGACGGGCCAGGTTTCGGCTTTGATGGTTTTGACCGGTGTCTGGAAGCTGAGTGGAGCGGTGTTCTCTTGCATGATTTTTCCTTACTTCAAAATAGTTAAATTTAGAAACTCTGCGGCAGCGTGCGCTGACGGCTTTTGCAAACGAGGGATGCAGCCCAGTAGAGGCGCTGAAAGCCGATCGCGTATGGCGACCAGATTCTCGTTCAAATACAACATGTCGGCATCGACGGTATTCGCGACCCAGCCTGCCAGCGTCAATCCCTGCGCTTTAATCGCCTGCGCTGTCAGCAGTGCATGGTTGATGCAGCCGAGGCGCATGCCGACCACCAAAATCACGGGCAAGGCTAGCTGCTCTGCGATGTCTGCCGTGGTGATTTCTGCGTTCAACGGCACGCAGAAACCGCCCACGCCTTCGACGATGACCGCGTCGGCCTGGCGCGTCAGCTGGCTGTAACAATCCAGTATATGCGCGGCCGAAATGCTGACCTGCTCCTGTTGCGCCACGATATGCGGTGCCGCCGGCGTGCGCATCAGATACGGCGCGACCAGTTCCGTCGCGCACGGCACGCTGGCGGCGGCCATCAAGGCATCCACATCTTCGTTATGCCAGGCGCCATCGATCAGAGTGGCGCCGGCAGCGACCGGCTTCATCCCTGCTGTGCGCAAACCCGTTTTTGCCAAGGCGAACAACAGTGCCGCGCTGACCAGGGTCTTGCCGATCTCGGTGTCGGTGCCGGTGACAAAAAAATCATGCCTGCGCTGTTGAGCCTGTTGAACGTTCATTATGCGGACTCCAGCTCATTGATCGCTTCTACCACACAGGCCACATCGTCATTGGTGTGCGCGGCAGACAAGGTGACGCGCAATCTGGCCGTGCCTTCCTGCACTGTCGGCGGGCGTATCGCCGGCACCCACAGGCCTTGCTCGTACAGGCTGGCGGCGGCGCGCATGGATTCGGCGTTGTCGCCAATGATGATGGGCTGAATCGCGGTGATCGATTCCATCAGCGCCCAGCGCTTGAGACGCAGGTCGCGACGCAATTGCGCGATCAGGTCTTGCAAATGCAGGCGGCGCGCATGGCCCTCTTCGCCGGCGATGATGTCAAGGCTGGTCAGCAGGGCGTGCGCCAGCGCGGGCGGTGCGGCGGTGGTGTAAATATACGGGCGCGCCTTTTGCACCAGCCAGTCGATCACGGTGGCATGCGCGGCGACGAAGGCCCCGCCGACGCCGGCGGCCTTGCCCAGCGTACCCATATAGATGACGTTGGGTGAATGCAAATCAAAATGTTCCAGCACGCCACGGCCATGTTCACCCAGACAGCCAAAGCCATGCGCATCGTCGATGACGAGCCAGGCATTGTGCTGCTCGCACAGCGCAAGTATCGCGGGGATCGGTGCCAGATCACCATCCATACTGAACACGCTGTCGGTAACGACGATCTTGCTGGTGGCGTTGCTGTTTTCCAGCATGGCCTTGAGCGCCAGCACATCACCGTGCGGAAATACCTTGACCTGGGCGCGCGACAGCTTGGCGCCATCGATCAGCGAGGCATGATTCAGCCCTTCTGAAAAGATCACGGTGTCTGGCCCAGCTACCGCCGTCATGCCGGACAACATCGCCAGATTGGCCATATAGCCGGTACAAAAATACAGCGCAGCGGCAGATGGGATATAGCCCGACATGAAATCGGCCAGACGCTCTTCCAGCATGGCATGGGCGCGGCTGTGACCGCTGATCAGGTGCGAAGCGCCGCTGCCGACGCCATATTTTTCTGCGCCTTCCCGCAAGGCGGCGATGATCTTGGGATGCGCAGCCAGGCCGAGATAATCGTTGCTGCAAAACGCCAGCATGGGATTGCCATCAACCGTTACGCGCGGCGCGCAGGCGGTATCGGCAATACGGCGGCGACGGCGCAAGCTCTTGGCATTGAGCGCATCGAGCTGGACTTCAATTTGTTCAATTAAATTCATATTGGTCTTCCAGCGGTTGTTGCGTTAAAAACGCGCAAAACACACTCGCCAAGATTGCTGATCTCTTCCTGATTCAGGATATACGGAGGCATCAGATACACGGTTTTTCCTATCGGGCGCAACAGCAATTCCTGCTCCAGCGCGGTGCTGAAAAAACGTCGTGAAAATGTGCTGGCGGCGGCATCGTCCAGCACTGCATCAAAGGCCCAGATCATGCCTTGCTGACGGAAGTTGATGACTTTCTCATGTTGCGCCAAGGGCTGCAAGGCCTGCGTAATCGCGGCCGCCTTGACGCGGTTTTGTGCCAGCACATCATCGGTCTCGAAAATCTCCAGCGTCGCCAGCGCGGCGCGGCAAGCCAGCGGATTGCCGGTGTAGGAATGCGAATGCAAAAAGCCTCGGCGGACGTCGCTGTGATAGAAGCCCTGATAAATTTCATCACGCGTCATCACCAGCGACAAGGGCAGATAGCCGCCGCTGATGCCTTTGGAGAGGCAGACAAAATCCGGCCAGATACCGGCGCTTTCGCAAGCGAAAAAAGTGCCGGTGCGGCCGCAACCTACCGCGATTTCATCGGCGATCATGTGAACCTGATACTGGTCACACAACGCTCTGACCAAACGCAAATATTCGGGGTCGTGCATGGCCATGCCGGTGGCGCATTGCACCAGCGGCTCGATGATGACGGCGGCGATTTTACCGGCGCGTTCCTGCAGACAGCGTTCCAGATCGGCGGCGGCATGGCGCGCCACGTCGGCCGCGCTTTCGCCTGCTATCGCCTGACGCGCATCGGGCGAAGCCACCACGTGCGCCTTGTTCAGCAAAGGGCCGTACGCATCTCTGAATAAAGCGACATCGGTGACAGCCAGCGCACCGATGGTTTCGCCGTGATAACTGCCCTTGAGGCAAATGAATTCCTGCTTCTCGGACTGGCCGCTGTTGCGCCAGAAATGAAAGCTCATCTTCAGGGAAATCTCGGTGGCGGAGGCGCCATCGGAAGCGTAGAAGCAATGACCGAGCACGCCGCCAGTCAGCGCCGAAAGTTTTTCCGACAACCTGACCACCGGCTCATGGGTAAAGCCTGCCAGCATCGCGTGTTCGAGTTTATCCAGCTGGTCCTTGAGCGCTGTATTGATGCGCGGATTGGCGTGGCCGAACAGGTTGACCCACCACGAGCTGATGCCATCGAGATAGCGCTTGCCTTCGGTATCAAACAGCCAGGCACCGCGACCGTGGCTGACCGGGATCAGCGGCACAGTCTCGTGGTGCTGCATCTGCGTGCACGGATGCCAGACACTTTTCAGGCTACGCGCTACCCAGTCTAAGGCGACGCCTTCTGTTTTCATAGGTAAATTCAATCCAACTCCATTTTTTACTCAACCGCAGATTTTACCACGCACTATCCATGCGCCTTTTCGGGCATAAACGGCCTGGAAGCCGCATGGATAGTGCGTGTCACATTTGCAATACTGACATCTTAAGCCCTCTCTCCCGCTTACGCGGAGAGGCTTATTTTTTTGCTACTTAATTCAACCAATCTGGCTTACGCTTTTCCAGAAACGAGCGCACGCCTTCGCGTCCTTCATCCGATGCGCGTATCTGCGCGATCTCCTGTACCGTGCCGGCGATCAACTCCGCCGTGATCGCCCTGCCGCCGACCTCGCGCACCAGCGTCTTGGCCTGCCTGACCGCGTTCGGGCTATTGCTGACCAGCGCCTTGACCAGCTCCGCCACTTTGGCGTCTAACATTTCTGCCGCCACCACCTCATGCGCAAAACCTATGCGGTGCGCTTCGGCTGCACTGAAACGCTCTGCAGTCAGAAAATAACGGCGTGCCGCATTTTCGCCCATGGCTTTGATGACATACGGTGAAATCGTCGCCGGTATCAAGCCTAGCTTGACTTCGCTCAAGCAAAAATGCGCGCTATCCACGCTCACAACGATATCGCAGGCCGCCACCAGACCCATACCGCCGGCATAGCAATCGCCCTGCACTTTGGCGACGACTGGCTTGGGACAGCTGTATATCGTATGCAACATCGTTGCCAGCTGACCGGCATCCGCGAGGTTTTCATCGTAGGTATAGTCTGCCATCTTCTTCATCCAGTTCAGATCGGCACCGGCGCAGAATGCCACTCCATTCGCGGCCAGCACGATAGCGCGAATGCTGTCGTCTGCGCCCAAAACGCCGAAAGCCTGCGTCAGCTCGGCGATCGTGGTTTCGTTGAAGGCGTTCCTGACATCAGGGCGGTTCAAGGTCACCGTTGCGACGCGATTGTCACGCATCAATTCCAGTGTGTGAAACATCGTTCCTCCTTACTAGCAATCAATGACTGGTAGGGCGGGTGCAACCCGCGCCGTTAGTGAACAGATCCACAGCGCGGGTTGCACCCGCCCTACCAAATTTACATCCGAATTTACATTCTGAACAAACCAAACTTCACATCCGGTATCGGCGCATTCAATGCCGCCGACAGACCCAGCCCCAATACCATGCGCGTATCGGCGGGATCAATCACGCCGTCATCCCACAGGCGCGCCGAGGCGTAATAAGGATGGCCCTGGTGCTCGTACTGATCCTTGATCGGTTGCTTGAAGGCGTCTTCCTCCTCCGCTGTCCAGGCGCCGCCCTTGGCTTCTATGCCATCGCGCTTGACGGTGGCGAGAACGCTGGCGGCTTGCTCGCCGCCCATGACGCTGATGCGCGCATTCGGCCACATCCACATGAAGCGCGGCGAGAAGGCGCGGCCGCACATGCCGTAGTTACCGGCGCCGAAACTGCCGCCGATAATCACCGTGAACTTAGGCACATTGGCGGTGGCGACGGCACTCACCATCTTGGCGCCGTTGCGCGCGATGCCCTCGTTTTCGTACTTGCGGCCAACCATGAAGCCGGTGATGTTTTGCAGGAACACCAGCGGGATCTTGCGCTGGCAGCACAGCTCGATAAAGTGCGTGCCTTTCAAGGCGGACTCGGAAAACAAAATCCCGTTATTCGCGATGATGCCAACCGGCATGCCGTGGATATGCGCAAAGCCGCAGACCAGCGTGGTGCCGTAGCGCGCCTTGAATTCGTCAAAATGGCTGCCATCGACCACGCGCGCAATCACCTCGCGCACATCAAACGGCTTGCGCGTATCGGCCGGGATCACGCCATACAATTCTTGCGCGGGAAACTTCGGCTCTTCCACTGCTTTCAATACCATCTGCTGCGGCTTCTGGCGGTTGAGGTTAGCGACGATAGTGCGCGCCATCGACAAGGCATGCGTATCGTTTTGCGCCAGATGATCAGCCACGCCGGACATACGCGTATGCACATCACCGCCACCCAAATCTTCGGCACTGACCACTTCGCCGGTAGCGGCCTTGACCAAAGGCGGGCCAGCCAGAAAAATCGTGCCCTGGTTCTTGACGATAATCGATTCATCGCTCATCGCCGGCACATACGCGCCGCCAGCGGTACACGAGCCCATCACCACCGCGATTTGCGGTATGCCCTTGGAAGACATGGTGGCCTGGTTAAAGAAGATGCGGCCGAAATGATCACGGTCGGGGAAGACGTCTTCCTGATTCGGCAAATTCGCGCCGCCGCTATCGACCAGATAAATACAGGGAAGATTATTCTGCTCGGCGATTTCCTGCGCGCGCAGATGCTTTTTGACTGTCAGCGGATAGTAGGTGCCGCCCTTGACCGTGGCGTCGTTACAGACGATCACACACTCTTGCCCGGCCACGCGGCCTATGCCGGTAATCACGCCAGCGGAAGGTGCGGCATCGAGGCCGCTTTTTTCTTTGTACATGTTGTAGGCAGCGAGCTGGGAGAATTCCAGAAACGGCGTACCGGCATCGAGCAAGGTTTGCACACGATCACGCGGCAACAGTTTGCCGCGTGCCAGATGCTTGTCGCGTGCAGCATCACCGCCGCCAAGTGCGATCTTCGCGACCTTCTCTTTCAGGTCATCGACCACGCGCTGCATGGCGGCAGCGTTGGCCTTGAAGTCTTCAGAACGGCTGTTGAGTTTGGAATCTAGGGTCGTCATTTGTTATCTCTTCGTATTTAACTTTGTAACTACTTTTTTGGGAAACTGCCATCCACGTAATACCAACGACCGTCATAGCGCACAAAACGGCTCACTTCATGCAGGCGATGCGCACGCCCACCTATCTTGTATCGTGCAACAAACTCCACCGTGGCGCTGTCGCCATCCGGCGTATGCTGCTTCACTTCCAGACCCAGCCACTGGGTGGGATCGTCATGCACCAATTGTTCATCCGGCAGCGTCCGTTCATCCCAGGTGGCGCGCAGGTAGGCTTCGTCCTTCAGGCTGTACGCGCAATAGCGCGAGCGCATCAGGGCTTCTGCCGTCGGCGCGATGGCTGTACCTGCAAGATAGGGGCCGCAGCAGGCATCAAACAATTTTCCTGAGCCGCAAGGACACATCATTTTATCGGCTTGCTTTGTTTGACTGCAACCGGGGCGCCCGCGGCCTTCCATGCAGTAAAACCGCCGTCGATATGGGCAACGTTTTCCAGCCCCATGTCTTGCACGGCTTTAGTCGTCAGCGCGCTGCGCCAGCCCGCGGCGCAAAACAAAATGAATTCCTTGCGCTCGCCGAATACCGGTTTGTAATACGGCGATTCAGGATCAACCCAGAATTCGATCATGCCGCGCGGCGCATGGAAAGCGCCGGGGACAATGCCTTCACGCTCCAGCTCGCGGATATCACGCACGTCGATGAATTGCACGTGCGGCTCATGCATCTTTGCCAGCGCTTCTGCCACGCTATAAGTCTTGATCTCTGCGCTAGCTTCGTCTACCAATTGCTTGTAACCTTTTTTCATTTTCGTCTCCGAGTCATCGATTGAATCATTTAGGTTCAAAAACCACCGTTTGCCAGCCATGCTTCTACCTGCGGCAAGCGATCATTACCCCAGAATGCTTCCCCGTCTATGACTATCCACGGTGCGCCAAAAACACCTTGCGCCACCGCCTGTTCACAAGCCTGCTTGAGCTGATCCTTGAAGATGGGATCGTCACATGCGGCGGCTGCTGCGGCGCCATCCAGGCCCATCGCCTGCACATGAGCGGATAACCAGGCGGCATCATTGATTGCTGCCGGGGCGCTGAAATAGGCACGCGTCACGCTACGGACAAACTCACCCACCCGTTGTGGCGCTACCTGCTGCATCCACAAACACACTCTGGCGGTATTTTGCGTGTTGATCGGAAATGGATCAGGCAACACGAACGGTAGTTTGGCAAAGCGCGCCGAACGTTGAAAATCATGCTTAAAGTAGTCAGACATGACAGGAGGGCGCATGGTCAAGGGCATAGAACCCGTGTTTTTAAACACGGCCCCGAGCAACACCGGCTTCCACTCTACGCTGCGGCCGTATTTTGCCGCCAGCGCTTCAATTGACTGCGCTGCGATATAGGCATACGGCGAAACAAAATCAAACCAGTATTCTATGGTGGCACTCATTGTTGACTTCCTATTTTTTACTTTTGTTTCATGCACTCAGCGCACGGGCGATCAGTATTTTCTGGATATCCGAAGTGCCTTCATAGATCTGACACACCCGCACATCACGGTAGATGCGCTCTACCGGAAAATCGCTGACATAGCCGTAGCCACCGTAAATCTGTATCGCATCCGAGCAGACTTTCTCGGCCATTTCAGAGGCGAATAACTTCGCCATCGCCGCTTCTTTCAGGCACGGCAAGCCGGCGTCTTTCATGCTGGCAGCATGCCAGATCAGCTGGCGTGCCGCCTCGATCTGGGTGGCCATGTCGGCCAGCTTGAATTGCACCGATTGATGTTCAAAAATCGTCTTACCAAAACTGGTGCGGTCTTTGGCGTAGGCCAGCGCAGATTCAAACGCTGCACGCGCCATGCCTACCGATTGCGAGGCGATGCCAATGCGGCCGCCTTCCAATCCCGATAGCGCAATCTTGTAACCCTGGCCTTCTTCACCGATCAGATTTTCGACTGGCACGCGGCAATTTTCGAACAGGATCTGCGCCGTATCGGATGAGTGCTGGCCCATCTTCTGTTCCAGGCTAGCGACGATATATCCGGGCGTTTTGGTATCGACCCAGAACGCGCTGATACCGCGCTTGCCCGCAGCCTTATCGGTCACTGCCATGACAATCGCCACATCGGCATGCTTGCCGCTGGTGATGAATTGTTTGACGCCATTCAACACATAATGGCCGCCATCAAGCCTGGCGGTAGTGCGCAATTCAGACGCGTCGCTGCCGGCATGTGGTTCGGTCAGGCAAAATGCGCCGAGCATCTCGCCTTGCGCCAGTGGAGTTAGCCATTGTTTTTTCTGCGCATCGTTGGCGTACATCATGGCGATGGAGCAGACTGGGCAATTGTTCACCGAAATCACGGTAGAAGTGCCGCCGTCACCGGCTGCGACTTCTTCCAGCACCAAGGCCAGAGACAGATAATCCATCCCGGCGCCGCCAAACTCCTCAGGCACGGCCACACCATAGGCACCCATCTGCGCCAGCTCTTTCAGCTCCTGCGCCGGAAAATGATGCTCCTTGTCCCAGCGTGCCGCGTTGGGAACCAATCGTTCTTGCGCAAAGGCGCGCACGGCGTCGCGGATCATTTCGTGTTCTGGCGTGAGTAGCATGTTGTTTCTTTATTTCGGTAGGGTGCGCCATGCGCACCGATGGTTATTGCTGGCAAAAAGGTGCGCATGGCGCACCCTACCTTATTACATTAGTTCGATCGCCATGGCGGTGCCCTCACCGCCACCGATACAAAGCGAAGCGACACCGCGCTTCTTGCCCTGCTTTTTCAGCGCGCCGATCAGGGTCACGATGATGCGCGCACCGGATGCACCGATAGGGTGACCCAAGGCGCAGGCGCCGCCGTGTACGTTGATCTGTTCATGCGTGATGCCCAGGTCATGCATGGCAGCCATCGGCACCGCCGCGAACGCTTCATTGATTTCAAACAGGTCGACATCGGCTGTGGTCCAGCCTAGTTTTTTGTACAGCTTGTTGATCGCGCCGACTGGTGCAGTCGTGAACCAGCCCGGTTCCTGTGCATGGGTGGCATGGCCGAGTATCTTGGCGATCACGGTCAGGCCGAGTTCTCTGGCCTTGGATTCGCGCATCAATACCAGTGCGGCAGCACCATCGTTGATCGAGGAGGAGGATGCGGCGGTAATCGTGCCGTCTTTTTTGAAGGCTGGTTTCAGGGCCGGGATTTTGTCTAACTTGGCTTTCAGCGGACCTTCATCCTTGTCGATGATGACATCGCCGCTGCGGCCAGACACTGTGACCGGAGCGATTTCCCATGCGAATGAACCATCGGCCGTGGCCGCCTGCGCGCGCTTGACGGAGGCGATGGCGAACGCGTCTTGCGCTTCACGCGTGAATTCGTATTTGGCCGCGCAATCTTCGGCAAAGGTGCCCATTGAGCGGCCTCCGCCTTTCTCGTCCCTCAGATAAGCATCTTCCAGACCATCGAGCATCATGTGGTCCATGATCATGCCGTGGCCGATGCGGTAACCGCCGCGCGCTTTCGGGATCAGGTAAGGCGCATTGGTCATCGATTCCATGCCGCCGGTGACCAGAATTTCATTGCTGCCGGCGCTGATGGAATCAAACGCCATCATGGTTGCCTTCATGGCAGAGCCGCACATTTTTGACAGGGTGACGGCACCTGTCGATACCGGCAAACCCGCCGCCAGCAAGGCCTGGCGCGCTGGTGCCTGGCCCTGGCCTGCCATCAGGCAATTGCCGAATAAAACTTCCTCGATCAGCTCCGGCTTCACACCGGCGCGTTCTACCGCGGCCTTGATGGCCACTGCACCCAATTGGCTGGCAGTCAGGCTGGCGAAGTCACTTTGAAACGCGCCCATGGGAGTGCGGGCGGCGCCAACGATTACGATAGGATCATTCATTTTATTCTCCGGTGTTAACTTCACATTAGATTAAAAAAAGGGGTTTCAATTTTTTTCGCTACTGGCGCATGCCACTTCTGGCTTGGTCTGATTGCAGAAACGGATTTCCTGCGGATACGGGAAGACATCATCCACTTTGCCGTCAAGAATGCGTTGCTGGCGCCCTTGCCAATACGCCGCCGTCAGCAGATCCGCATGATGGAGCATGAAGTACTTGCGCACCTTGACATTGCCCAACAAAAAAGTACCGAATTGTTCGGGGAAAACATCATTTTTGGCGATCGGATACCAAGGCTCGGCCGCCATCTCGTCTTCCTCATTGCGCGGCAATGGAATGGTGCGGAACTTGCAGTCGGTGATGTATTCGATCTCGTCGTAATCGTAGAACACCACGCGGCCGTGGCGCGTGACGCCGAAGTTCTTGTACAGCATATCGCCGGGGAAAATGTTCGCGCCGACCAGATCCTTGATGGCGTTACCATATTCGATCAGGCCATGCTCGATCGCCGCATCGTCGCCGCGCTGTTCGGCTTCCGTCAGCCAAATATTGAGCGGGGTCATGCGGCGCTCTATGTAAAGATGCTTGATGATGATTTCATCATTGCTCACTTCCAGCAAGGAAGGTGCATATTTTTTAATTTCTGCGAGCAACTCTTCAGAAAAACGCTCGCGCGGAAAGGCGACATCGGAATATTCCAGCGTATCGGCCATGCGGCCAACGCGGTCGTGATTTTTCACCAGCAGATATTTTTCCTTGATCAGCGCCTTGGTAGTTTCCTTGGGGGCGGGGAAATAATCCTTGATCAGCTTGAACACATAAGGGAAGGATGGCAGCGCAAACACCAGCATCACCAGACCGCGGATACCTGGGGCGGCTTCGATGATGTCGGACGAGTATTTGAGGTGATGCAGAAAGTCGCGATAGAACAGGTTTTTGCCATGCTTTTGCAAGCCTATCATGGTGTAAATCTCGCTGCGCGGCTTCTTCGGCAAGATGCTGCGGATAAACTGCACATACGCTGACGGCACTTCCATATCGACCATGAAGTAGGCGCGCGTGAAAGAGAACAGCACCGTGATCTGCATGGTGTCGAACAAGACGGTATCGAGCACCAGCTCGCCCTTGCGGTTGTGCATGATCGGTACGACGAAAGGATATTCCCGGTTGCCGTTGATGCCCTTGCCGATCAGATAGGCAGACTTGTTGCGGTAAAACAGATTCGCCAGCACCTGGATCTGGTGGTTCGGCTCCAACCGGTCAGCGCCAAAAATTGTCCGCAGGCGCGCCTCGACCAGTGCGACATCGCGGTTCAGATCGGCAAAACTGGCATTGAGCTGGAAGTTGGTGACGATGCGCTTGAGCGTGTAATTGAGGCCATCGGTTGCCGGGTAATACACGCGGTAAGTCGGCGGCGTGTCTTCGTTCTCCAGATATTCGGTGGCGGTGGCCGGGCGCAGGAAAATGAAATCGTTATTGAAATAGGTGCGGTGCAACAGCTTGGTGCAGACCGTATTGAAAAAGGTCTCGGCCAATTCCGGCCGCAGATGGTCGATCAGCAAACCCATGTAATGCAGCTTGACCTCGCGCCAGACTTCATCGCTCAGGTCTTCTTCTTCGTACTCGTCTTCCAGTAATTGCACGCACTCTCGGGCGCGCGCATCATAAAAGCCGATGCGCTCACGCGCGGCAAGCTGCGCGGCCTTCCAGTTACCGGTTTCAAAATGCTTTTTTGCCCCCTGGCTGGTGGAACGGAACAGGCGGTAATGCTTGTCAAAGCCATCGAGTATCGTGCGGGCGATATCGAAGGCGATCTGCGATGACAGCAGTTTGGGGAAGGCGACTTGGGTCATGGTGATGTTTGGCGGCTAGAAATAAAACAGATTAAATTGGCTGCGTGGCTACTGCTAGCCTCTAGTTTAACCAAACTCCTCCTCTCCAGACGATAATCACAAATTCAAATGACACAACGCAACACCCATACGGCTTTCAGGCCACAAATCAGCCACAAGGCGCATGGATCATGCGTCTGCTTAACTCATTATTTGGTTTCGGCAAACAATTCACGCCCTATCAGCATGCGGCGGATCTCGCTGGTGCCGGCACCGATCTCATACAGCTTGGCGTCACGCCATAGACGTCCGACCGGATATTCGTTGATGTAGCCATTGCCGCCCAGCGCCTGTATCGCCTCGCCCGCCATCCAGGTGGCTTTTTCAGCCGAGTAAAGAATCGCGCCGGCGGCATCCTTGCGGATGGCACGGATCGCTTCGGGGTTCTTGGCACGGTCGCAAGCCTGGCCGACTGCGTAGACGTAGGCTTTGCACGCCATCATGGTCGAATACATATCGGCCAGCTTGCCCTGCATCAGCTGGAATTCGCCAATCGCCTGGCCGAACTGCTTGCGGTCGTGCACGTAAGGCACCACCACGTCCATACAGGCCTGCATGATGCCGAGCGGGCCGCCGGACAACACCGTGCGCTCAAAATCGAGGCCAGACATCAAGACATTGACGCCCTTGCCCACACCGCCGAGCACGTTTTCCAGAGGCACTTCACAATCCTGGAATACCAGCTCGCCCGTGTGCGAACCGCGCATGCCGAGCTTGTCGAGTTTTTGCGCAATACTGAAACCCTTGAAATCTTTTTCGATCAGGAAAGCCGTCATGCCTTTCGGGCCGGCTGCCAGATCGGTTTTGGCGTAGACCACCAGGGTATCGGCATCGGGGCCGTTGGTGATCCACATCTTGTTACCGTTGAGCACATAACGGTCGCCTTTCAGGTCGGCGCGCAGCTTCATGCTGACCACGTCTGAACCGGCGTTCGGCTCGGACATCGCCAAGGCGCCGATATGCTCGCCGCTAATCAGCTTAGGCAAATACTTGGCTTTTTGCTCGGGAGTGCCGTTGCGGTTGATCTGGTTCACGCACAAGTTTGAGTGCGCGCCGTATGACAGGCCGACCGAGGCCGAAGCGCGCGAGATCTCTTCCATCGCGATGATGTGGGCCAGATAGCCCATATTCGCGCCGCCGTATTCTTCCGACACCGTCATGCCATGTACGCCCAGATCGCCCATCTTGCGCCACAAATCCATAGGAAACTGGTCGCTACGGTCGATCTCGGCAGCGCGCGGCGCGATCTCGGCGCTGGCAAACTGTTGTACGGCTTCGCGCAAAGCGGCGATGTCTTCGCCATGATCAAAGGTCAAACCTGGTAAATGCAGCATGTCGTCCTCACGTGGTTTAATTAAATTATTGGTTAAATTATTGTTGAAATTTTAGGCAGATGGCGATTGCAGGAATATCGGCAATTAGCCATTCACTTTAGGTGATTCTTTGGGAATAACAAACAGGGTTTGCTGCATGATGGCGCAAAGTTTTTCCTTGCCCTGATGAATCACAAACACCTCGGCGCTGGCCACCACCAAGGTCTTGCCCGCCTTCAAGACCTTGCCGCGCGCGATCAAGGTATCGCCTATGGCTGGTGCAACGAAGTTGATCTTATATTCTGCAGTTAAGCACTCACTCACTGGCATCAGCAATGTATTCGCGGCATAGCCGCCGGCAGCGTCAGCCATCGTGCCGATCACACCGCCATGAAAATAACCATGTTGCTGGTTCACCATCTGGCTCATCGGCAAACTGATTTCGCAGGCACCGGGCGTCATGCTGGTTAGCCGCGCGTTCCATGAGATCAGGGCACCCGGCCGATTGAAGCTCTCCAGCAGCGTCAACGCCAGCTGGTGATCCAGTGTTTCAGAGGTTGCTTGATTGCTCATAAATTCCGATCGTTGACGAAGGATGTTTATCCGGAAGAAAATAATACTTCAAATTGACGTTAACGTAAACGTCAATTGAGGAAACTGTCTCTTCACGGTATTTTTACTTAAGCGCATCCGCATTAGCGTCCAGCTTCGCCAATGCCAGCAGGCGCTGGCTTTCTTCCTCGTGGGCGCTGATTTCTGCCAGCATGATCTCGATATCCTCGCGCTGCAGTTCCAGTGCCGAACGATGGCGCGCCAGCACGTCCAGGAAGCTTTTCAGCTGCACTTCGGTATCCTTGGGGGAACCATACATGTCGACCAGACTCTTAATGTCCGACAAGCTTAGCCCCAGGCGTTTGCCGCGCAGGGTCAGCTTGAGATGGGTGCGTTCGCGCGCGGTATAGACGCGGTTGCGCCCGCTCGGGCCTTCGCGGGTTGGGCTGATCAGGCCCTGATCTTCGTAGAAACGAATGGCACGCGGCGTGATGTCAAATTCTTTTGCGAGTTCGGTAATGGTGTAGGTGGCCATAGCTTTAAAAATACAGGAAATCGATTTTATCTTTACAATCTCGACTAGATCGCAGTTTACGTTAACGTCAAATCACGTTAAAAACGCATTGTAGGACATTCTGCAAGCAACAAACCAAATAAAAAAGAGACCAGGAATGAACGCCTTAGAAATGCAACTCCACTACCCTTTTGGCGAGACCTTGCCAGACATTGGCAAAACCATAGAGATCGCCCCGGGCGTGCTGTGGATCAGAATGGGCCTGCCGTTTGCCCTGAACCATATCAACCTGTGGCTGATCGAAGACCATTACCCGACCGACACTGGCGTGGTGCACGGCTGGACCGCGATCGATTGCGGCATCGGCAGCGATGCCACGCGCGACGCCTGGGAAATCCTGTTCGGCGATCAGGCCAACGGCCTGCGCGGCTTACCCATCGTGCGTGTGATCGCCACCCACTGCCATCCTGATCATGTCGGCCTAGCGGACTGGTTATGCACACGCTGGAACGCGCCGCTCTGGATGACCACCGGCGAATACGCGTTTGCGCGCATGATGGCGGCCAGTTTGCCCGGCGTGGACGGTTCTGCGATGTATCCGCACTTCAGGAAACACGGCCTGGTCTCGGCCGAAATGCAGGAAAAAATCGCCGAGCGCAAGAGCTATTACACCAAGCTGGTACCCGGCATGCCTACGGCTTACCGCCGCATGCAGGATGAGCAGGAGATACGGATCGGCCAGCATGGCTGGCGCGTCATCACCGGTTTTGGCCATTCGCCCGAACATGCCTCGCTGTATTGCGCGGAATTGAATTTGCTGATTTCCGGCGATATGCTGTTGCCGCGCATTTCCACCAATGTGTCGGTGTTTGCCATCGAGCCGGAAGCCAATCCGGTGCAGCAGTATCTCGATTCCCTGCAAAAATACGGCACTTTGCCGGAGCAGGTGCTGATCCTGCCGTCGCACGGCAAACCCTTCACCGGCCTGCACACGCGCATCACCCAACTCAACGATCATCACGTAGCGCGTCTGGCCGAGGTGGTGCAAGCCTGCGCCACGCCACGCTCTGCCACCGACATCGTGCCCATCATGTTCACCCGCCCGCTGGATGCGCATCAGCTCACCTTTGCACTAGGCGAAGCGCTGGCGCATTTGCATAAGCTTTGGTTTGACGGCGTCTTGCGGCGTGAGCTTGGTGAAGATGGGGTGATACGGTTTGTTGTGAAGTGATCGTGCACAAAGTGCTAACAATTCATCTTTAAAAAACCACAAAAGCAAAACGTCGTCCACTAAAAGCACGAAAGACACGAAAAGAATCTCAGGTCTCAAACATTAAAACGTTCTGTTTTTTTTCGTCCTTTTCGTGTCTTTCGTGGACAAAATCTCCAACCAAAATAAAAACAATATCGTGCAAAAACCACCGCTGCTTACCTACCTCAAACTCATTTGCGTCGCGCTGTTCTGGGGTGGCACCTTCATTGCCGGCCACATCGTGGCCAAGGAAATTCCGCATATGATCGCCGCCGCCGGGCGCTTTTTGGTGGCCTGTGTTTTATTGCTGGCACTAGCCTGGCGCATGGAAGGCGGTTTGCCGAAGCTGAACCGGCAGCAAATCCATGCCACTTTTGCGCTCGGTGCGACCGGGATATTTTTATACAACATCTGTTTTTTTGCCGCGTTGGAACGTATGCCTGCCGGACGCAGCGCGCTGTTTGTGGCGCTTAACCCGATCGTCACCGCGCTGGCAATGGCTATGCTGTTTAGCGAAAAACTCGGCTTTAAAAAATGGCTGGGCATAGGCATCGCCTTCGTCGGCGCGGCCATCGTCATCACACGCGGTGATCTGATTGAGGCGGCACAGGATATTTCGCGCTCGGTGGGTGCCGGCGAGTTGTTTATGTTCACCGGCGTCTGCGCCTGGGCGGCCTACACCATCCTCGGGCGTCACGCCCTGAAGGGGCTGAGCCCGATTGCCGCTACCACCTATGCCTCGCTGTGGGGCTTGCTGCTATTGAGTCTGGGCGCGCTGTTTCAGCTGCCCCAGCTTGACCGCAGCCATCTGACGATGCCGGTACTGGCGGCTATCGCCTACCTCGGCGTGTTCGGCACCGTCATCGGTTTTGTCTGGTATTACGAAGGCGTGAAAAAGATAGGCCCGGCGCGCACCGCCGTGTTCAACAACCTGGTGCCGGTGTTCGGTATCAGCTTTAGCGCCCTGATGCTGGGCGAACCGATTCTGGCATCGATGGTGATAGGCGGCTTGCTGGTGATTGCCGGGGTTTCGTTGACGAATCGCTGAACAGATCTCATGTTTTTCAACAATGGGGTAGGCCAGCACGCACTATCCATGCGGGTTTGCGGGCACATGCTGCCAGAAGGCGCATGAACAGTGCGCCTCAGCCTGCCGCCTCAAAAACTTTGACACAATTGCCGCCCTCTTCTTTGGCCCGGTACATGGCGGCATCGGCGCTGCGTGACAGGGTAAGCTCATCCTTGCCGTGTTCAGGATAAATGGCGATACCGATACTGGCTGAAATCAGCAAAGTCCGGCCATCGAGATCAAGCGGAATGTGCAGCGCATTGCAGATTTTTTCTGCCACCAGTACAGCGTCTTTCTCGACATCGATATACGGCAGAAGTACCACAAACTCATCGCCACCCAGGCGCCCGACCGTATCGGCATGACGCACGCACGCCGCCATCCGTTCGGCCGCAGCGGTGAGCAACAGGTCGCCGATGTGGTGGCCATAGGTATCGTTGATCTCCTTGAACTCGTCGAGGTCGACAAACAGCAAGGCCATGCGGGTGTTGTCGCGTTGCGCTTGCGAGGCTGCCTGCCTTAATCTGTCGTCAAACAGGGCGCGATTGGGCAGGCCGGTCAGCGAATCGTGCTGCGCCAGATGCTTGAGCGTATGCCGGCTCTCGTTCAATTCACGCATGTTTTCAACTATCGTTTCCTGCATGTGGTTCAGGCTGCGTGCCAGCAAGCCGATCTCATCGCGCCTGCCAGAGGGCAATTCGCTCATCACCTGTTTTTTGGAAAATAACCTGACGGCATCGACCATCATTCTTAACGGACCGGTCACGGCACGCGATACCAGCGCCGCCAAAACCACGGCCAGAGCGCCCAGTATCAAGATCACCTGGACCATGCTCCAGCCCAGCTTATCGATTTCTGACACAACATTAACGACCGGCTGGGATAATCCAAGAACAACAAAATTCTTTTTAAGCCCCCCTCCAAACGGCAAGCGAACAAACGCGCTCACGAGATCGTCCTGTCTGGATTTTTGTATTTCTATATCGGTCACAACGCTGGCGGTTCTGCCATTGATCAGCGTATTGACCGCTTTAAAGCGGTCCTGGATATAGACCCGGCGCCCCCGATCAAAACCAAAGGTCTGCGCCGGATCAGGATGAATCAAATAGTCGCCCCAGTGATTGCTCAGATACAGCTGATAAGCGCTTGGCAGATCGCTTTTGAGGCGCGTGAACAGGCGATTCAAATCGAGATTAATGACGATCAGCCCCGCCACCTTGCCATCGAGACCAAACACGGGTGCAGCAACCCTTACCGAGGGCTTATCCAGACCGGAATGCGCGCCAACTTCGTGATTGATCGTAATGTCAGATACATGCACTTGTCCCCGCGCCAGCTGCATGGTCTCGAAGACGTAGGGGTAATGGCTTTTTTCCTGCAAGTCACTGACCGGGATAAGCGAGATCCTATGATCGTCCCGATCCACCCTGACTAGTTCCAGTGCATGATTGGCGGTGCCGATCAAGCGGATCTGCACGTATTCCGGATGCACTTCCAGCATCCCCGAAAAAATATCTGCCAGCATCTTGCGCTCGCGGTCTACGGCATCCTCTGTAGCAGGTCGGGGACTAAGGGCGGCGTTGGCGACAGCCGGGCTGGCCGGAAGCCGCGCCAAGAGCAAGGTATCGGCAGAAATCTCATCAATACTGGCCTGAAAATTACGCCCGAGCACCTGCGTCGCCGTCAGCAAATCTCTTTGCGCCGCCTTTAAAAGGGCGCTGCGGCTGTTGGCATAAGAAGTGTAAGCAACGATGCTCATTGCGACCAGACCAAAACTGGCCAGCAATAGCCCCAAGCGGAATCCTATGCTGTATTTGATATTTTTTTGCATGGGTTAAAATTTTTCTGGCACATCGCCGGAAATAATACGAGCCCACAACGCTGCCCGGCGCTGATCATTTTCGACCGGTTCCAGCCAGATGATTTTATCGGTATCCTTACTCACCGTCGTTACTTGTATGGTGTTCGATAAGCCCTGGCGTCTGGTCAACTCGCCGCTCACTTTTTTGTCCAGCATGTAGTTAATCCAATTTTCTGCCAGACGCTGATTTTTCGCCCCCTTGGTGACAGCCCAGCAATCGAGCCAGGCCAGAGCGCCTTCACGTGGAATCACATAACCGACGTTGGCACCCGAATCGCGCAACATCTTGTACTGCTGGCTGCCGTAATTGGCAAACATCAGCGCTGCGGAATGACGCCGGAACAGTTCGACAGACTCTTCCGGCAAGGTGTAAAAGGTCAGTACATTACGGCGCAGGGCGATGAGCTGGTGTATGACGGCCTTGATATTCTTTTCTTCGATGTGAAATGGTTTTTCGCCCAGGGCCAGGGATGCTATCGAAAAATTATGGCTGCTGGCATCAAAGGCGAGGATCTTGCCCTTGTACTTTGGGTCCCACATCGCCATCAGGGAAGTCGGCGCCTCCTTAAACTGGGCGCGGTCATAGATCAGCCCCATCTCGGAAAAGGTGTAGGGCACGGCGTACACCTCGCCACCATTGGCAATACCCGGGATATTTTGCGTGTTACGGAAACGTGGCAACTGATAGGCGGTATTCGGGATATTGAAGAGACGTAGCGGCACCAGCAATTTTTGTTCATTGTAATACTGCATTTCTGCCGTATTCGCCGCAAAGACATCAAAATCGCCGCCCTTGTTAGCGCTAATTTTTTGTCTTAAAACATCGTCTGAACTGACAAAACTGACTTCGACGCGCACCTTATATTGCTTCTCAAATTCGGCAACCAGGTCGCTATCGGCATAACCGGGCCAGGTCAGCACCCGCAAGGTTTCCAGCGCCTGCGCCGGCAACGCAACAGCGATCAACAGGCCCAAGCTCATCACCGCCACTCGTTTGCCAAGTGACGGGAGAAACCGATTGACCATTTGAATCAACTGCGACATGTCTGAGCCATCCTTAAATACGTTCAATATCTCGCGAGAGTCCATCATACACTGAGAAATAAAGACTTCAATTGACGAGTTGTCAGCCAGGAACAATGCATTTATAAAATGCCACCATGCACCCTGCCAGCACGCACTGTCCATGCGCCTTTCAGGGCACATGCCGCCAGCAGGCGCATGAACAGTGCGCGCTGGCGCTGCCCTTGATGAAATTTATACGCTTAACCAAGCTGAAATCTGGTGCAAGGTGGCAGATAACGGGACTTGCGGGTGCAGATATCAGCACCCCCGGCATTTCACTCAAGCCCCCTCTCGCTTGCTGCGACACTGCGCTTCACCATGTTGCCATCGTGACATGAGCAAACATTTCTTTGATACATTTTTATCGAGGTGTCACATGTCCAGACCGCTACGCTTTCCTGTTTTTCACTTTTTGCCTCACATTCAGTATGGCCTGTTGTCTGTTTTGATGATGATGGCAATCCCGGCACAAGCCGCTGGCGGTGCGACCGCCCGCACGCTGGCGCAACCACTGCTGGCGGCATTTCAGCATTCCATCGTGACGTCTCGCGCGCTTGGAACGCAGTCCAAAGATAGCCTGAGCTGTATTGCTGCGCTGCCAAAAGACAGCTTTTCTGACTTGATTCAAGAGGCCTTGAACCAGGGGTTGTCAAACGCTGAATTGACGGCGATTGATGCTTATTTTAGCCGGCCGGCATTTTCGGCAGAAATACCCCATCTGCTCGCTCAATTGCAGGGGATGAAGCTGTCAAACACAAATTTAGTTCGCGCACCTCTCACTGACGCTGACAAAAAATTGGAATCCACCCTGTTAAACGGTGACATTTTGCATAAATTGACTTCAGCAGAATACTTCAAGACAGCACAAGTTTTTGCCGCTTTCGATGCCAAAAGTAAGGATTTACTATGGCAATGCGGCATCAGGAAAAACGATTTACGCGATCCCTGGCGCCTGATGGTGTAAGCCCAATTTCAGCATTTTTCAGATTTTGCTCGCCAAAAATTGCCAGGAGGCGAACGTCGAACCCAGGGTCGTTACCGCAAAAAAATAGGGTGGCAATCGCCACCCCATTATTACTCATAATTACTCATACAAAGTGCAGCTATAAAGTGCGCTTAAAACTTCTTCCACAAACGTGCGAAATATCCTCTGCCGTTTAAGCCAAACTGCACGCTGTCATATTTAAAACCGTTATCGGTTTCATCGGGATTTTGCTCACTTGGATGAACATTGAGCAGATTGGTCACGCCAACGGTGAGTTTGGTGCTGTCATTGAAGGCATACGTCAAGCTCATGTCAGCCGAGGTCTTTGGCGCATAATAGGCATTAGGCATGCCGCCTGCGGTACCCGTGAAAGTACCCAGTGTCTGTTCGCCAAAGTGAATGACTTTGAGATCTCCGGCCCAAGCACCCCGGCTGTAATCAAATCCCAGATTGGCTTTAACGCGCGGGCCACCCTGCTCGATGAACAGACGCTCACGTTCAGATAACAAGACGTCTTCAAAACCAGACAATGACGGTGGAGCCTTCACTTTGGTCACTTCGGTCTTGCTGTAGTTCAACCCCAGGAAAGTAGAAAATTTGCCGCCGGCCAGATCGATTTTATGCGATGCAGTCAAGTCCAGACCCTGTGTTTTGGTATCGATGGAATTGACAAAAAACTGTGCCTGACCGACGCCCAATGCGGCCAGGGTGGCACCCAGAGCAGGGTAATTATCGGCATCGAAACGTCCTGACAAGACGATACGATCGCTGATGTTAATGCGATACAAATCGGCCGTCACGGCAACATTATTCGCAGGTTTGAGAGTTAAGCCCAAAGTGTAGTTCCTGGACGTCTCTTCCTTTAACTTAGGAATGCCTGCAGCATTGGCAATCGTGCCACCGTTAGGGGCCAGCACGACGTCTTGTGGCACACCGCTGATAAAGTCAGTGAAGGTGGAAGAGAAATAAACCTGCTGCAAGGAAGGCGCCCGGAAACCGCTGCTCAAAGAGCCGCGCAAGACGACATTTTTGTCCAGGCTATAACTACCCGCCAGCTTACCTGTCAGGGTAGAACCGAAGTCGCTGTAACGCTCGCCACGCAACGCGGTCTGCACTTTAAATTTGCTGGTAACATCCGTTTCGATGTCGACGTAAGCGGCGATACTGTTGCGACTCTTATTGGTTCTGTCGCCCGGCTGAAAACCAGGGAATCCCTGGCTACCGGCATTGCCGCCAAAACCGACACCATCCACATCGTTATACGAACCTGGCTCTCCGGCATTGATCTTGTACTTCTCACTGCGATATTCGCCACCGAACGCGACATTCATTCCGCTCATGACGCCATCGTAGAAACGGCTGACATCCAGATTCGTGGTCGCCTGGCCGAACGAAAACCCACCGGCGTCGAAGCGATTCGGGCTGATCCCCTTGCCGCCGCCCAACAAATCCTGATTGGCAATCGATGCATTCAAGGTATTGCTGATGTTGTACTTCAAATCATTGTAACCATAGGTCTGCGACAGGTCGGTACGCCATTCGCCCAGCTGCCAGCGGTAGCCAACCGTGCCATAAATATCGTTGATGTCACCGTTGATGTACGGCACAAATCCGTTCGGATACATGGCCGCCGAATTGCGTGAAGGGATGTCATCTGAACCGATACCACCGCGCGCCCATGCGGCAGAAGACGCTTTACGTTTTTGCGCACCCAGGGTGAAATACAGCTTATCGCCACCGCCATTAGGCAAATCGCCGTTCATATAGACACTGCTACTCTGTGCCTTGGTGTCTCCGATCGTGCGCGGGTTGCCTGCTTCGGCGCGATTGGAACGACCACGGTCATTGTATTCAACCGTAATGCCGAGCACGCCTTTGTTGCCGATTTCCATTCCACAATAAGCGGATGGCAAATAATTCTTACCGTCGCCGGCCGAATATTGGCTATATCCGAATACAGCTTCGCAACCCAGTGTCTTTTTCAGGCTGATGTCCATCACGCCGGCAATCGCATCGGAGCCATATTGGGCAGCCGCACCGTCACGCAAGATCTGTACATTGGCAATCGCCATCATCGGAATCGCGTTGAGATCGGTACCGGTATTGCCACGATTGCGCGCGCCAAACAAATTAACCAGTGCCGTCGTATGCCGACGTTTCCCATTGACCAGAACCAGGGTCTGATCTGATCCCAAACCGCGCAAGGCGGCAGAATCGACCAGATCGGCACCATCAGCGCCGGTCTGTCTGGTGGAATTAAAGGACGGCGACAGGTAGGTCAAGGTCTGCGCCAAATCGAACTGTCCGCCTTGCTCAGCGACCTTGGACATGGAAATAAAATCTATCGGCAACGGTGTGTCTGTGGCGGAATTATTAGCCCGGCGAGAGCCAACGATGGTCATTGTTTGCACTCCTGGCTCAACCGCTTTATCCGCTGCAGGCACTGCTTGCGCAAAAGTCACGGCCGGCGCCATGGCAGCGACTGAGGTGGCGCCATACAAGGCCAACAAAACTGCTTTTCTCATTATTGTCATATCAAAATACTCCCAAAAAGGTCTGTTTTTTTCAAAACCGCGCCTGGCACGGTCAATCAGTTTGCAACATGGTTCGATAAATAATGGGCAAATCACATAGGATGGGATGGTGTAAAAGCAAACAAACAAAAGAGCGTCTTTGCAACGCGAGTGTCAGCACCGTCTGAATTGACGATATAGTCAGACACAAAACCTCAACCATGCAACTGCATGCTTTGCAGTATCATCGCGCCCTTGGTTTAGTGTCAATACCAGTGTGTCTTTTATGAGCTATCTGTCATTTGATGCGTCATTTGAACGTTGACTAGAATTCCAATGACCGAACATAGTTCAATCCGGCAATTGCGCGACTGCCATACCAGGACATCATTTCTCCATCGACCAGTTGCACAGGCTTCCCCAATTGTTTTTCTAAGCTATCAACGTGATCCTGCGTGAAACGATATGGTTCGCTCGATAGCAATACAGCGTCGATTGTTGCCAGTAGATCCTGATTCCATTCAAATACCGGATAACGTTGTTGCACGATGGGCGATACCCAATTTTTCCATCCTTTCAGGGCCAGCATCTGACTGATGTAGGTATCCGCCGAAACAGTCATCCACGGGTCTTTCCAAATGCAATACAAGACGGTCTGGATAGAAGTTACAGCGGGTATTTGCGCGTAAGCATCCTCAAATGCGCGACATAATTGTTCAGCGCGCGTTTCCACGCCAAAGATGCCGCCAAGCAGTCGGTACAGGGCAAGATTATCGCGTGGAGCGATAGGATGGGTGACGATGACGTGAGGAATAAACTCGGCTAGCTGATCGACCGTCGGCTTTTCATTTTCATCGATGTTGACCAGCAAATGCGTCGGCGCCAGTGTGCGAATTTTTGCTATGTTAACGTCTTTGGTACCGCCAATCTTGGGAATATGCTTTACCACTTCGGCCGGATGAATGCAAAAACCCGTACGTCCGACGATAAAACGCGCCAGTCCGAGATCACACAATAATTCGGTAATGGATGGAACCAGACTAATGATCCGAGGCGCATCCGATGCTGTAACGATCGCGATATGTCGCTGGCCGATGGCATCAATTAATTCCATTATTTGCTCACTCTCGCCTTGTGCGGTGCCTTGGAAAAAATAAAGTCATACAAAAAATTGGGAAGCGTCCGCAGTATTTTGGCGACGATGCCCATCTGCCACGGAATCACTTTGTAAGAGTTGCCCGTTGTAATCGCCTCTATCGCCTTCACTGCAAACTTTTCTGGTCGCATCAGAAAGGGCATGGCATAGGTATTTACTTTTGTCATCGGCGTATCAATGTAACCAGGGACGATGGTCACCACGCGAATGCCGCTCGCCTTTAACTCAAGCCGTAGCGATTCACAATAACTGATCACGGCCGCCTTAGAGGCGCTATACGCTTCTGCGCCTGGCAAACCGCGTATTCCAGCCACGCTGGCAACGCCAACCAGGCGGCATTGCTCATGTCCTCCGACCTGTTTCATATTCACGATAAAGGGGGCGAAGGTAGCGACCATTGCCATCACATTGATTTCCATCACACGCGAAAAAACCGGCAGGTCGTCAGTATATTCGGTCAGCGTTCCAACCGATATCCCCGCACTGGAGATCACCACATTGACCTTGCCGACGGCACGAATGAAATCGGCGGCGGCCTCTGTCAGCGCCACATGGTCAGTCACATCGAGTACATAGATTCGATGCTGGTCCGCGTTAGGTAAACGCTGGCGCAATTGCTCCAGCACATCGCCACGACGCCCGACCAATCCAAGCACAGCTCCCTGAAGCGCATAGCATTCGGCAAGTGCAGCACCAAGACCCGAAGATGCACCAGTGATGAAAACTGTTGTCATGCGTGAACTCCCAATAAAAAAGTCCGCCTCTTGGGGCGGACTTGTATTCATTTCAGTAAAACTTTATTTTTTCTTGGCGGGTGCTTTGACTTGTTCAGCAGCCACAGGAACATTTTTTTCTTTCTGAATTTTGGCGATCAATGCATCGAGTACCGGTAACAACGCCTGGTTCTGCGCTAGTTCAGACACACGACCCAGACCAGCGCCGGCCATCACCGGGGAAGTCATAAAGCGGCCATCCACAGCAATTTTTGGCCATGAATCAATCTGATACGAGGTCATCAATTGCGCAGAGCGGTTCAACTTACTTTGCACCGCAAAAGAATTGTATACGTCGAGAAATTTCTGTTTGTCGATACCCGCTTTTGTGACGAACTCAAGCACATCAGCATCGGTTTGCAAACGGTTGCGATCTACATGAAAAGCATTGAAAATCTTCATATGCAATTCCTCGGCCTTACCCATCGCTTCTAAAGAATAAAACAATTTCTGATGCGGTACAACGCGGGGATCAGATACATGCACGCGCTTGAAAACAATATTGTCACCTTGTTTTTTTACCCAATCAGCAAGCGTAGGATCAAGCACAAAACAATGCGGACAATAGTAAGCGAAGAATTCAATCACTTCGATTTTCTTGCCGCCTTCGGTTGGCTGCGGTCTTTCCAATAACGTATACTCCTTGCCATTTTCCGGATTACTCACCGACGCAGTCGCTGCAGTAGCTATCAAGCCCAAACTCACCACCATGAATAGCTGCCCGAGTGTTTGTTTAATTAAGCGCATCACATTTCCTTATCAATTGATCAAACTATTATTTGACGGTACGAACTACCGCCACATCAACACTATTTTCAGACAGTTTCGTTCGCATTCGGTTCATTGTTTCAAGCTGAGTAAATGGCCCGATACGCACGCGGTATAGATTGCCGTTATCAGAGGGTTTTTCGCTGATGCGAGCTTCAAAACCAATTAGTGCTAGCTTTGCACGCGCACTTTCGGCATCCGCTGCTTCGCGAAATGCACCAGTCTGAAGGAAATAAATATATTTCTCGTCTCCGACATCAGTTTTCGAGGTGGAATCGGCAATTTTTGCTTCTGGCTTTTCAGTCTGTTTTTCAACGGATATCGTGCCAGATTTCACTTCCGGTTTCACGCTAACGGTATCAACAGCCTTACCGCTGTCAATCGCCTTCGCAAAATCTTTTACACCATCCTTTACCGCTTCCTTATTTCCATATAATGGCTTATTGGGATCTTGCATTTGCGTTACAGGTGCATCCGTTTTATCAACTTTTCCGCTTTTGTTGGTAAACGGCGTTGACGATTTCGTGATCAACAATGCAACTGCAACTGCAATACCGAGCCCGATGACCAAGCCAATGACCATACCCATGAGTGTTCCGCCATGCTGACGAAACAAATTTACTTGATGAGAATTCATGCTTCTCCGATTTAAAAATTCATTACATTTTATTTGGTGCAGAAACACCTATCAATGCCAAGCCATTGCGTAAGACCTGTCGCGTCGCAAGCATAAGCGCCAACCGTGCCATCTTGGTCGCTTCATCATCAACCAAAACCCGTTCGGCATTGTAATAGCTATGCAACTCGCCGGCCAGATCCCGTAAATAAAATGCAACTTGATGCGGACCGAGCTCCTCTAATGCTCTTTGTAATGCTTCCGGATATTCTGCCAGTTTTGCCAGTAACAAGGCTTCTCGTGGTGCCACCAGAGGGGATAAATCCACCGATTGTAGTCCAGTTAGAGTACTTTCATCGCTGCTGTATTGCGCCAGCACAGAGCAAATCCTGGCATGAGCGTATTGCACATAATAGACAGGGTTTTCATCCGAACGCTCAAGCGCAACGTCAACATCGAACACAAATTCAGTGTCTGCTTTACGAGAAATAAGAAAAAATCTGACCGCATCACGGCCTTTAACCACATCACCGTTGCCAGACCATTCGATCAAATCGCGCACCGTAACATAAGATCCGGCGCGCTTGGAGATTTTAACCTCAGCACCATCTTTCATCACGGTGACCATTTTGTGCAAGACATAATCTGGAAACCCTTGCGGAATACCCACATCGATCGCTTGCAAACCAGCACGCACTCGCGCGATGGTGCCGTGATGGTCGCTACCCTGCACATTAATGGCCTGGGTAAATCCACGCTGCCATTTAACATTGTGATAAGCCACATCAGGAACAAAATAGGTATAAGTGCCGTCTGATTTTTTCATCACACGGTCTTTATCATCGCCATATTCCGTGGTGCGCAGCCATAATGCACCATCCTGCTCGTAGGTTTTTCCAGCCGCTTTCAAGGCTTCGACAGTTGCCTCGACTTTGCCATCAATGTACAAGGAAGATTCGAGATAATAATTATCGAATTTAACACCAAAAGCCAATAAGTCTATATCTTGCTCGCGGCGCAGATAAGTCACCGAAAAATGTCGAATCGAATCGATATCTTCGAGGTCGCCACTGGCTGTAACCGCTGCGCCATCGCTAGCTGAAACGGTATCTTTTGCCAAATAGTCATGCGCTATTTCGGTGATGTAATCGCCGTTATAGGCGGATTCTGGCCAACCTGCATCGCCAGGATTGATGCCTTTGGCGCGCGCCTGTACCGAGAGCGCCAAATTTCCAATTTGCACACCCGCATCGTTATAATAAAATTCACGGGTAACTTCATAGCTCTGCGCTTCGAACAATGCAGCTAGCGCATCGCCTAAGGCACCTTGTCTGCCGTGACCTACATGCAAAGGACCAGTTGGATTCGCAGAAACAAACTCTACAATCACTTTTTTACCAGCACCAGTTGATCCACGACCAAATTGTGAGGCCTGTTGCAAAATTATCTGAACAATTGCTTGTTTAGCACTTGGTGCTAGCTTGATATTGATGAAACCAGGCCCTGCAATTTCAGCCGTTTCAATCAGTGTATTATTTTGCTCAAGCAAAGAGGCAACAATAATTTGCGCCAGTTCACGTGGATTTTTTTTAAGCGATTTGGCGATCTGCATCGCAATATTGCAGGCAATATCACCATGCGATGGGTCACGAGGTCGTTCCAGAACAATATTTGGAGTCAAATCACTCCCCGCCAGCAAGGGGGCGATGGCGTTCTGAATAATTTCTAAGATTACTTTTTTTTGTTGAGCAAGCATAACGTGTCGGTTTTGATTTGCCGCAAGGCAAACACACTGGTAATTAACAATAAACATTATACTGGCTTGGCTAGACCGATGTCCTTCATGTCACCGCTGTTGCACATTATTCTTACTACTTCAGAAGTGGCAGTTTCAGGACTGAGTGTTTTTCAAGTCAAAAACCTTGGGCAGTAATCGATCTATGAGCATGAGCCATTTGTCGTCATGAGCGTGTAGAATAAGTCGCTTTTCCTATTTGGATTCAACATGTGGTTTAAGAATTTACAGATTTTTCGTCTTCCATCTCCCTGGAAGGTAGATATCGATCAATTAAGTGTGCAATTAGCATCGCAAGCTTTTTCGCAATGCCCTTCGAATGAAATGCAGAGCGAAGGTTGGGCGTCTCCGCGCGAAAATGAGCAATTGATACACCATGTCAATCAGCAGTTACTCTTACTGCTATCTACCGAGAAAAAATTATTGCCGTCTGCAGTAATCAATCAAGTTGCCAAGGCTAGGGCCGCTGAGCTGGAAGAACAACAGGGTTTTGCACCTGGGCGTAAAGCGATGAAGGATTTGAAAGAAAGAATCACGGATGAACTGTTGCCGCGCGCTTTTGGTATAAAACGCAGTACTTGGGTCTGGATAGATCCAGTCAACGGTTGGCTAGTAATCGATACATCAAGTCCGAGTAAAGCTGACGAAGTTATTAAACTTTTGCTCAAGTGCGACAAGCTACCTTTAGAAAGTTTGCGTGTCAAATTATCACCGCAGACAGCGATGACTGATTGGCTGATTGGTAACGAAGCGCCTAAAGGCTTCACTATCGACCAAGATACCGAGTTGCGCTCTCACACCGAAGACAAGGCAACTGTACGATATGTGAATCATTCAATTGATGCGGATGATGTACAGCGCCATATTGCAGCAGGAAAACAATGCACAAAATTAGCGTTAACATGGGATGACAAAATTTCTTTTGTCCTTACCGAGACTCTGACGCTAAAACGCATTAAGCCTTTGGATATCCTTGATGAAGATAAAGAAAGCCGAACAAATAATGAAGATGAACGATTTGATGCAGATTTTATATTAATGACATCAGAATTAGCGAGTATGCTGGATGATTTGGTATTTGCTCTTGGTGGCGAGCAGGAAACTTTAAAAGCAGCTTAATTGATTTAAGCCGAGATACAGGAACACAGTGTAATTAGGACATTGCACTGTGTTCCAGAAATTATAAGAATCAAAAATATCATGTCAGATATTTTTTTGAAAAAAAAGACGAGCAATCTGCTCGTCTTTTTCACATCTGGCGGAGCGGACGGGACTCGAACCCGCGACCCCCGGCGTGACAGGCCGGTATTCTAACCAGCTGAACTACCGCTCCGAAACTACTTAACTGTGCATAACAACATTTATCTGATGGTGGGTGCTGAGAGGCTCGAACTCCCGACCTACGCCTTGTAAGGGCGCCGCTCTACCAACTGAGCTAAGCACCCATTTTATTGCTTAGTTCAGATAAACATTCATCGTTTGTCACCAACGACTACAGAAGCAAGATTATAGGTGGAATTTCGTAATTTGTCTATGTAAACCGATGATTTTTCTACGGTTTTTATAATTTTTAAAAATGCACGATATTAAATATTCTGTGAAATTAAAACCTTTTTCCGCTCAAGCATAATCAATGAATTCTCTTAATACAAACATGGTGAATTATGAGCCGAAAGTTAATATTTTGCAGAGCTGAACTCATCTGGTCCGGTGATTTCACGACAATTCGGAGTTAGGCAGGCAGAAGGGCATGTGCGGAGCAGAGTAATGCCAGTGTTCGTGAGCCTGACTGCAAGAAG
>JAUSNO010000020.1 GCA_030645915.1 Undibacterium sp. | reverse complement strand
AAATGGCTTACCCGCTCTGTCGCTCACCTTGGATAATGGTTCTGAATTTGCCCATTTCAAAAGCATGGGTTTACCGGTCTTCTTTGCCGACCCTGGTCGCCCACGACAACGGTCACGCAATGAAAATACCAATGGATTGATCCGCCAGTACATTCCTAAAAGAATGTCTCTCAAGAACCTTTCCAATCGACAAATTCAACACATTGAAGATCGTCTTAACCATCGGCCAAGAAAGACATTAGGTTACAAAACTCCACATGAAGTACTATTTAATCTACAACCCAATTCCGTCGCAATTCGAACTTGAATTCGCACATCTGGCCTGCAGGGCGCATGGGTGTTGCGTGATGGCCATGGTGCTTTTGAAAGCTTGACATGAAACAAATGAATAATGGCGTAGCAGTCGAATCATTTGTTTAAGCGCGCGTTAAGCACTACACTTGCCAACTTTCTGGCTCGCCCATTTTTTTGACTGTATCTATTTTATGATGACGCTACCAAGCATACTTTCCACGCAAGATTCCGCCCTCGCAGACGTTTTGACCGCTTGCATCAACAACAAAACCAAACCGCTGGGAAGCCTGGGGCGACTGGAGAGCCTGGCACAGCAAATCGGTTTGATACAGCGGACTACGCAACTGACATTAACGCAGCCGGCGATTATCGTGTTTGCCGGCGATCATGGTGTGGTGGCGGAAAATATCTCTGCGTTTCCGCAAGATGTGACCTGGCAAATGGTCGAGAATTTTTTAGCGCAAGGTGCGGCAATCAATGTGTTCGCCAACCAATGCGGCATACAGCTGCACATCGTTGATGCCGGCGTGAATCATGATTTTGGCCCGCGTGAGAATTTGCTCGACAGGAAAGTCGCGAACGGCACACGTAATTTTGCGCAGCAGGCAGCGATGACGAGCGAACAATGCCACAGCGCCATGCAGCATGGCATGGCATTGGTAGCAAACTTGCCTGGCAACGTACTGGGCTTCGGCGAAATGGGTATAGGCAATACGACCGCCGCCGCCGCACTGATGCATAAGCTGACCGGTATTGCGGTGGCGCAATGTGTCGGCGCGGGTACAGGTTTGAATGCTGATGGCATTCTGCACAAGCAGCATGTGATTGAGCAGGCTACGACGCTGCATCAAGATGCGCAGACGCCTTTGCAGGTGCTGGCAACGTTCGGCGGCTTTGAGATCGCCATGATGGTCGGCGCCATGCTGGCCGCTGCCGAACGCCGCATGATATTGCTGATCGATGGCTTCATCGTCACCAGCGCCTTATTGGCGGCGGCGAGATTGCAGCCGGCGATTTTGGATTACTGCGTGTTTGCGCACCGTTCGGATGAGAGCGGTCATAGCAAAATGCTGGCCGCGTTGGACGCGCGCCCCTTATTGCAACTCGATCTGCGCCTGGGCGAAGGGACGGGCGCGGCATTGGTCTATCCGCTGGTGCAGGCGGCAGTCAATTTCCTGAATCAGATGGCGACTTTTAGCTCTGCGCAGGTCAGCGAAAAAAGCGAATAAATAGTGACATTCTGAGAGAAGCACCATATGCATCAACTGCGACTATTCTTCATCGCCCTGCAATTTTTTACCCGCATCCCGATTCCGCGCTGGGTAGGTTTTGATCCTGCCTGGCTGCATCAGGCGTCGCGCTACTTTCCTGCCGTTGGATGGATTGTGGCGTTGGTGACGGCGGCAGTATATGCATTGGCGTCGCTATTGTGGCCGCCAGCGGTGGCTGTGGTGCTGGCAACCGTGGCGGGCATCTGGCTGACCGGGGCATTTCATGAGGATGGTTTTGCCGATGTCTGCGACGGCTTTGGTGGTGGCATGACACCGGAGCGGGTGCTGGAGATCATGAAGGATTCACGCGTCGGGGCGTATGGCGCGATCGGCATCGTGCTGATGCTGATCTTTAAAATCACGTTGCTGGTGAGCTTGCCGGTGCTGTATGTGGTGCCCGCCTTGCTGATCGCCCATCCCTTGTCGCGGTTGGCCTCCTGCACGCTGATCTGGCGGCTCGACTATGCCAGGCTCGAAGGCAAGGCGAAGCCGCTGGCGCAGCACATGTCGACTGCCGAGTGGCTGATCGCCTTGCTCACGGTCATGCTGCCTATTGCCGGTTTGCTCTATCTGGGCTTGATTCCGCTGGCGAATTTCTTGATCGCGATGGTCTTTCTGATTCTTGCAAGCTGGTGGCTGGCACGCCTGTTTGTCCGCAGAATCGGCGGGTATACCGGCGATTGCCTGGGCGCTATTCAGCAATTGTCGGAAGTAGCTTTTTATCTCGGCTTGCTGGCCTTGCCGCGCTTTAGCTGAACGCGCATGCAGCTTTATCTGATCCGTCATCCACGGCCAGAAATTGCACCAGGCATTTGCTATGGCCAGTCAGACATTGCCGCCAACGATAGTCATTGCCGGTCTGTCCTGCCGCAACTGCAAAGTGCTCTGCCAGCCGGTATTGCCGTTTTTTCCAGTCCCCTGCAGCGCTGTGCCCGGCTGGCGAGCCTGCTGCATCCTGCTCCGGTGCTTGATGCGCGTCTGATGGAAATGCATTTTGGCAAATGGGAAATGCAAAGCTGGGATGCCATTGACCGTGCAGAGATTGACGCCTGGGCTGCCGATGTCGTCGGCTACGCGCCCGGTGGTGGCGAGAGTGTTATCGCGATGGCGGCAAGAGTGATTCATTTTCTGGAAGACCTGACAGATAACATGCCGGCTGATGTTGCCATTGTTGCGCATGCAGGCAGCATGCGCCTGATGTTGGCGTATGAGGCTGGCATGCAGGCGGGAGATTTGGCTGCACGGGTTGCCAGAGAGAAAAAACATCTTCAATTTGGCGAATGCATCAAATTGCAAATTAAATTGTGTTAATGTTACGTTTTAAAAAGTAAATCATTGACAATGCCATTTCTCGCATGGTCAGGAAAAAATTGGCAGCATGATAGAGCTTCGAAAAAACCCCAGAGCCAATGTCACTTGGCGTGCCGCCATAGAATTGGATGACGGTAATGCCATTCCATTGAAGGTCGTGAATATATCGAGCGGAAGTTTTCTGTTCCATTCTCCCATCGCACTGGATGCGAACAAAACCTATCGCCTGATGATGGAAATGCCCAGCATAGATCAGTCGTCTTCCCTGCGCTATCAGGTGCCATGCAAGGTCATGCTGTTGCACATCCGGCTCAGCGGCGACTGGTATCAGGTCGGCGCCAGGTTCACTGAAATATCCAATCTGCATCAGAACCTGTTTGATGCCTGGCTATCGATTACCACCAGGTTTGATCAACTGGCCTAGTGCTGAAAAAGCACTTGCAAGATAATTGAACTTGCCGCCAAAGCGTTCCGCCTTTAAAATGGCACTGTTTTGGTGCTCGCAGACATGTCCATGTCTGCGGTTAAACGGGAAACACAATGCTAGATTTGAATTTGCATAAAGTGTGCTGCCCCCGCAACGGTGTACAAGCGCCACGTTAATTAGTTGTATTTTGCAGCTGATTCACGCGGTAAACCATCCTTCATTACCACTGTGCAATGTGCATGGGAAGGTCAGATGGTGATGCTTGTCAGCCCGGATACCGGCCAGAATAAGTGAAGTGCTGCGAACGGGGAAATTTCGACAACCGATTTTTTAAATCTGAAATTCAATTTCAGATTTACTATGTAGATTCGACTTACCGATTCAGTATCAATGTCATTAATTCCAGGCAAGGCTTGGTGTTGTTGCATGATGCGTCATCATTCGTTCAGTGGCACTTTGTATTCACGCAGCCTGCGGGGACGTTGGCTGCATGCCTTTTTTCGAATTGATTATGACTTCTGTATGTAAACCCCTCGCCATCAGTTTAGCTGTGGCCGCTGTATTCCCTTCCTCTTTTGCCTTCGCTGAAGCCGCTGAATTTGCCCCTACCGTCGTCGTGACGGCCGGTCGCCAGATTCAGGCTGCCAAAGATGTGCTGGCCGACAATGTTGTCATCGATGCTGAAGAGATCGCTAAATCCGGCGCTTCTGGCATCGTTGATCTCTTACAGCAACAGCGTGGCATAGAAATCTATCGCAATGGCGGGCCAGGAACTGCCGCCTCAGTCTTGATGCGTGGTGGTGCAAATGCCCAGAACGTGGTGTTGGTCGATGGCGTACGCATAGGTTCCTCTACCACTGGCGGCGCTAGCTGGTCGGCAATTCCCTTGTCGCAAATCGAACGCATAGAAATTGTCTATGGTCCGCTGTCGAGTTTGTATGGTGCCGATGCTATGGGGGGCGTGATCCAGATATTTACTAAAAAAGGTGGCAAAGTAATGACGCCCACTGTCTCCGCAGGCCTCGGCAGTTACGGCATGCGTAAGATCGATGTCGGTATCTCCGGTGCTATTGCTGAGAACCTAAATTTTGCCTTGAATGCAGGACATGAGGCGGCAGACGGTTTTTCTGCGACCAAGCCAGCAGCGGGAAAGTATAGCTTCAACGCCGATAAGGATGGCCATTCTTTGGATAGTGTCAGCGGTCGTCTCGGTTGGATGGTAGTCAAGGATGTTGAGCTTGGTTTGAACTTCCTGCAAAGTCGTCTTGAATCCCAGTTTGACTCCGGCCCGGGCTATGATGACAGCAGCATACAAAAGCTAGAAACCTTAGCTTTAAATGCAAAAGCTAAACTGGCAAACAATTGGCTCAGCAATGTTCAGCTGGCGCAGACTGCCGATAAAGGTTATAGCAATGCCTCTTACGGCCAGAGCCAGATCGATACCACGCAAACCAGTTTGAACTGGCAGAACGATATCAGCATCGGTAAAGATGTGTTGCAGCTGGTGGCAGAGCGTCGCGAAGAAAAAGTTAACGCGACCAGCTTAGCGCACAGTTTTAGCCGTAGTACCAATTCTGTTGCGGCATCGTATGTGCTCAAGCGTGATGCACACCTGGCCAGCGCCAGCGCGCGTGCTGACGACAGCTCTCAATACGGTCAACACACTACCGGCAGCATCGCCTACGGCTACCGATTGACCGATGCCTTGCGTCTCAATGCCAGCTATGGCAGCAGCTTCCGCGCACCGACGTTCAATGAGTTGTACTACCCGGGTTACGGTGTCGCTACGAATAAGCCGGAACAGGCGAAAAATGCCGAAGCTGGGGTTTATTACGATGACAGCATTTTTCAGTTTAGTGCCGTGTATTACCAGAATAAGGCGACGAACTTGCTGGTGTATACCAGCGGTGATAAGTGTCCGGTCAGTCCCGATTATAAATATGGCTGCGCTGCCAATGTGAATAAAGCCACGATGTCCGGCCTGACTATGGGTGCCTCTACCCAGATGGACGCCCTGAGCTTACGCGCTTCGCTCGATCTGCAAGACCCTGTCGATAATACTACTGGAAAACGCTTGGCACGCCGTTCTAAACAGCATGGCAGTCTGGCAGCTGAATACACGATCGCCAAGGCCAAGTTCGGCATTGAAAGTGTGTTCTCTGACAGGCGTTTCGATGACCTCGCAAATAGTAAATCTTTGCCTGGTTATGCCTTGCTTAATTTGTACGGAACCTTTGATCTGGCGCCCAATATGACTGCAATTGCGCGCTGGAACAACGTTTTAAATAAAGACTATGAGCTGGCAAAGAACTACAGTACCGCTGGGTCAAATGTGTTTTTGGGATTGAATTACGGCTTTAAATAGATGGTTTTTTTAGCGTTGACTGAAGATGGTTGACGATTGAAAATTGCTTAATTGCCATAACGCCCTTTTGCGTAAGCGATCCGCGTGAGAGGGCGTCCTACCATGAATTTATGCACAATAATACGAGCCACCTTACTGGGAGTCTCGGACCGATGACTTTGATCCATCCAGCACACCCCGCACAACGCGCAAAGTTGATTCTTTGGGGGTTGGGCCTGTTGGCACTTGCCAGTATTTTATTTGCCTGCCTGATAGGTTCAGTTTCCTTATCTGCGCCCGAGCTTTTTTATGCCCTGATGGATCTTGTTCAGGGTAAATCTTCCACCCTGGCTGCCACCTTGCTGGAGCTTCGCCTGGGGCGTGCCTTGTCCGGTTTTGTCACTGGCGGCACGCTGGCCTTGGCCGGCGTGATGATGCAGGCCTTGTTGCGCAATCCTTTAGCCGACCCTTATGTGCTGGGCATTTCTGGCGGCGCTTCGGTCGGTGCACTGGCCACTATTTTATTTTTTGGTGCGGCATGGATGGTCGACCTGGCCGCCTTTGCCGGTGCTATTGGCGTCGCCATCTTACTGTTCGCCTTGGCCTACCGCGATTTTCGCGGCAGCGGCAGTTCGGAAGGCAGCGCTCCCTTGTTATTGCTGACCGGCGTGATCGTCGCCGCAGGCTGCGGCGCCATCGTCACGCTGATGTTATCGGTCGCGCCAGACAGTCGCCTGCGTGGCATGGTGTTCTGGATGATAGGCGATTTATCCAATACCCAATCACGTTACCTGCCGTGGCTGATCTTGCTGGCGGTGGGCGCGTTTGCGATTCGCCGCGCGCGCGCCATCAATGTCGCCGCCATGCATGCCGATAATGCCAGCACGCTGGGCATCAACATCGGTGTCTTGCGCAAGTCCCTGTTTTTTTGTGCCGCCTTGCTGACCGCCAGTGCCGTCAGTGGCGCTGGCAGTATCGGTTTTGTTGGCTTGATTATTCCGCATGCCTGCCGCTTCGCGTTGGGCTTTGATCATCGCTTGCTGATCCCGGCTGCGACCCTGGCCGGCGGCAGTTTTCTGGTGCTGGCTGATGCGCTGGCGCGATCGATAGTTTCTCCGCAGCAGTTACCGGTGGGTGTGATCACGGCGATCATCGGGGTGCCTGTCTTCCTGCTGCAGCTGCACCAATTGAGGAGACGCTGATGCCGGCGCTGATGCAAACCACCCATCTCAGTCTGGCGATTTCTGAGCGTATTTTGCTCCAGGACCTGCAATGGCAAATACAGGCGGGTGAATGCTGGTGCGTGATCGGCCGCAACGGCGCGGGTAAAAGCACTTTGTTGCGCACTTTGGCGGGGCTGCGTCCGATTGAAAAATTGGATCGCGGGCAGGTGCAGATGCAGGGCAAAGACATCGCCGCCTGGGCGTTGAGCGATTTGGCCAAAGAGCGCGCTTTTTTGCCGCAGGGCAGGGTTGATGCTTTCGGTTACCGCGCCATCGAGACGGTATTGAGCGCCCGCCATCCTTATCACGATGCGCATTATTGGGAATCGCAGGATGACGTCGATATCGCCATGGCTGCGCTGCAAGAGCTGGATGTGGCCGATCTGGCGCAGCGCGATGTGCGCAGCCTCTCTGGCGGTGAACGCCAACGCGTGGCGATTGCCGCTTTGCTGGCACAGGATGCCCAGCTCATGCTGCTCGACGAGCCGGCCAATGCGCTCGATCTGGCGCATCAGGTCAGCGTGATGCAATTGTTTTCCCGCCTTTGTCGCACTTCGGGCAAAGCCGTGGTGATGGTCAGCCACGACCTGAATCTGGCGCACCGCATCGCCACCCATGCCTTGCTGATGATGGGCGACGGCTCCTGGCTAGCCGGGCCCGTACACCAGGTGATGACGGCAGAGCAGCTCAGCCTGTGCCTGGGTCACCCGATAGAACGCTTCCAACATGGCGAACAAAGCATTTTTCTTCCTAAAAATTAAGTTGAGTTGGAAATAATTATTAAAGGCCTTGTCCACGAAAGACACGAAAAGCACGAAAGAAAAACGCGAAATTTCTAAACAGACATAAATACGTATTTTTTTTGCCCTTTTTCGTGCCTTTCGTGCTTTTCGTGGACAGTTTTTTGCTTTGTACTTTTTATCTAATCAAGAAAACGCATGAACACTATAGAAACCACAGACAACATCAACACCCGCCATCAGCGCCGCATGCAGCGCAAGAAGGAATTGATGGATCAAAAGATCGATGCGGCGCAGCGCAAGACCGGCGTGCTGGTGATCAATTGCGGCAATGGCAAGGGCAAGAGTTCCAGCGGTTTCGGCATGGTCATGCGCGCCATGGGACACGGGATGAAAGTCGGCGTGGTGCAGTTCATTAAAGGCACCATGTCTACCGGCGAAGAAGTTTTTTTGCGACGCTTTCCCGATGAAGTCAGTTTCCATGCCATGGGCGAGGGCTATACCTGGAACACGCAAGACCGCGACCGCGATGTAGAGAAAGCACAGCTGGCCTGGCAGCAGGTGAAGAAATTTTTAGCCGATCCCGAGATCGGCATGGTGCTGCTCGATGAATTGAATATCGCACTCAAATATCACTACCTCGATGTGCAGCAAGTGATTGCCGATCTCGATACCCGGCCAGAGATGCAGCACGTCATCATCACTGGGCGCGGTGCGCCGCCAGAGCTGATTGAAGTGGCCGATACCGTGACCGAGATGCAGGTCATCAAGCACGCTTTCAAGGACGGTATCGTGGCGCAGGCGGGGATAGAGTGGTGAGCGCGGTTTCATGCAAAGTGGTGCTGATCTCGGCGATCGCCTCCGGTCAGGGCAAGACCACGACCACCGCGGCGCTGGCGCGCAAGCTGATCAAGCTCGGGCAAAAGGTACGCATTTTTAAAACAGGCCCCGATTTTATCGACCCGATGATGCTGGAGCGCGCCTGCGGTGCGCCGGTACATTCGCTCGATCTGTGGATGGTCGGTCAGCCAGCTTCGCAAGCGATGCTGGCACAGGCGGCGCTGGAGGCCGATGTGATTTTGATCGAAGGCGTGATGGGCCTGTATGACGGCAATCCGTCCTCGGCAGATCTGGCCAATGCCTTTGGCGTGCCGGTGCTGGCGGTGCTCGATGCCTCTGCCATGGCGCAGACGGTCGGTGCCCTGGCGCTGGGTTTGCGTGATTTTGGCCCCGTGCATCTGGCCGGTGTCATCGCCAATAGAATTGCCTCGGCCGGGCACGCCAAGATGGTGGCGGATGCCATGCGCGATATTCCCTTGCTGGGTAGCCTGTTGCGTCAAAGCGTGACGTTGCCAGAGCGGCATCTTGGCCTGGTGTTGCCGCAAGAAGTGGGGCAACTCGACGCCATACTCGATCAGCTGGCCGATGAATTGTCGATCGATATGGAGGCCTGGAATAGCTTGCCAGCGACCCATTTTGAACAGGTAAAAAACCTGCCTGCTACGCCATCATTATTGCAGGGTAAAACCATCGCCATCGCCAGAGATGCCGCGTTTGCCTTCATCTACCCTGCCAACCTCGATTGCCTGCGTGATCTGGGCGCTGAGCTGGTGTTTTTCTCCCCGCTCAATAACGATGCGGTGCCGTCACAGGCCGATGCGGTGTACTTGCCGGGCGGCTACCCTGAGCTGCATGCGCAGACGCTTAGTAGCGCAACACTCTGGCAAGCATCAATCCGTGCAGCACACGCAGCAGACATGCCTATCCTGGCTGAATGCGGCGGCATGATGGCGCTGACAGAATCATTGACTGATCAAAAAAATGTGCGCTGGAACATGGCAGGTTTGCTGGACGGGCAAGTGATCATGCAGCAACGGCTGGCCGCTTTGGGTGGGCAGGCATTGACAACAAAGCAGGGTGAATTGCGCGGGCACACCTTTCATTATTCACGTTTTGAAACCAGCCTCAAGCCGCTTTCCCGCACCATCAAACACGCCAATAAGGAAGCGGGCGAAGCGATTTATCAGGTCGGCAATTTGCAGGCATCGTATTTCCATGCCTACTTCGCTTCCAATCCGGCAGCCACCGCCGCGCTGTTTTTAAAAAAACCTTAAAGAGAAAAAGTTGCGATGACCCGTACCCTTATTTTCGGTGGCGCACGCTCGGGCAAAAGCGCTTATGCAGAACAGCTCGCCATCGCCTCTGGCAAGCCGGTGATTTATCTCGCCACCGCACAGGCGGGCGACGCCGAGATGCAGGCGCGCATCGCGCATCACCGGCAGCGCCGTCCGGCAGACTGGCGTACGCTCGAGTGTACGACCGGCCTCGCCCAGACGCTGCTGCAAGCGAGCACTAGCGATAATCTGATCCTGATCGATTGCCTGACCTTATGGCTGTCGAACTGTCTGTTTGCCGATACTGCCGATTATCCTGAGGTTGGCCACATCACGCCACCGGCGATTTTTTCTCAGCAGCGCGCGGCGTTTTTGCAGGCACTGGAAACGGTAGCCGGCGATGTCATCATGGTTTCGAACGAGGTCGGCATGGGCATCATTCCGCATGGGGCGATCTCGCGCTGGTTTGTCGATGAGGCGGGGCGCCTGAATCAGGCGGTGGCCGCGCGTTGCGAGCAGGTAAGCTGGGTTGCCGCTGGCTTGCCACTGCATTTAAAGCAGCCGCCATGTTGATGCTCAGCGTGAATCTGCTGGTCTTGTGCGCGGTGCTGGGTCTGGCGCTTGATCTGATGCTGGGCGAAACGCAACGCTGGCATCCTCTGGTCGGCTTTGGCAAGCTGGCCGATGCCATCGAGCGGCGCTGGAATACCCCCGGCGCGGGTCGTATCCGGGGCGCTCTGGCCTGGATGCTGGTGGTCTTGCCTGTGGTGATCGCCAGCCAGATCCTGCTGCTCTGGTGCGCCCATATCAGCCTCTGGCTGGCGCCATTGCTGCATGCGGTGTTGCTGTATTTCTGCCTGGGTTTGCGTAGCCTGCACGACCATACCGCGCCGATACAACAGGCGCTTGAAGCTGGCGACATCGATGAAGCCAGACGCCTGACTTCCTACATCGTCAGCCGCGATACCGGCAATGCCAGCGAAGAAGATCTGGCCAAGGCCAGCGCCGAATCCTTGCTGGAAAATGGCTGCGATGCGGTGTTCGGCACGGTGTTCTGGTTCGTCATTGCCGGCGGTGCCGGGGCCTTGCTATACCGCTTGTCGAATACCCTCGATGCCATGTGGGGCTACCGCAGCCCACGCCTGCTGCGCTTCGGCTGCGTAGCGGCGCGGGTGGACGACGTACTCAATTACCTGCCCGCCAGACTCACCGCCTTATCGTATGCCGCGCTCGGCAATACCCGGCTGGCGTTGCAATGCTGGCGCCAGCAGGCACCGGCCTGGCCTAGCCCGAATGCCGGCCCGGTCATGGCGGCCGGCGCAGGTGCGCTGGGATTGGCTCTGGGCGGCGCGGCGACCTACGATGGCGTGCCAGAGATCAGGCCGTCGCTGGGGGCAGGAAAGGCAGCGACAGCGCCAGACATTCAGCGTGCCTGGTCGCTGGTCTTGCGCGCCAGCTTATTGTGGATGGGTTGCCTGCTGGCGTGGGTGCTGTTCATGTAATGACGGATTGCAGGGAAATTGAAATACAGGCACCGCCAGCACGCCCTAGGCGGAGCGCCCTATCCATGCGGGCTGCAAGCCAGACAGGCTGAAAAGGCGCATGGATAGGGCGTGCTGGGCATGCCATTTTTTGATTTTTTATCGATATACCTGATCCTGACAATGCCTGAGGCAATCGTTACCCCTTTTTATTCCTTTTATTTCTGATAACGCGGAATCTTTATGCTAGAACACGGCGGCAATTTGCAAGAAGCGGCACGACTTTATGACAGGCCGGTGGCGCATTGGCTCGACCTCTCTACCGGTATCAATCCGCGTTATTACCCGGTGCCGGTCGTCGCCGACCAAGCCTGGCACAGGTTGCCGGAAACGCTGCCAGCCTTATCTCGTGCCGCACAAGAATTCTATGGCGCACCCGCCATGCTGGCGGTGGCCGGCACACAGGCGGCGATACAGGCTTTGCCGCGTTTGCGTTCGCTGAACTATGGCGCATCGCGGGTCGTGGTGGCCGCGCCATCTTACGCCGAGCATGCGCATCAATGGCGTCAGCATGCGCATCAGGTGCAAGAGTGTTGTTACGATCAGCTGGGCGCTGCGGTCGCGACAGCCGACGTGATGGTGCTCTGCAATCCGAATAATCCTACCGGCGAAACGATCGCTGCGCAGACCTTGCTGGACTGGGCGGCGCAACTGGCCGGGCGCGGGGGCTGGCTGATCGTCGATGAGGCTTTCGGCGATACCGCAAGTGAGCTTAGCGTAGCCTCATCGACGGCACAGCCCGGCTTGATCGTGCTGCGCTCGGTCGGCAAATTTTTTGGCCTGGCAGGCTTGCGTCTGGGCTTCGTCGCGGCCCAGACTTCCCTGTTAATCCAATTGCAAAATATGCTCGGCCCCTGGACTATCAGCGGGCCTGCACAACAGATCGCCCATGCCGCGTTAGAAGATCGTGCATGGCAGATCGATACGCGCCTCTATTTGCAGATGGCAGGCACACGTTTGCATCGCCTGTTGCAAGAACACGGTTTTTCTTCCAGCGGTACGCACCTGTTTCAGTGGTGCAGTGATGCCGCATTGCAGGGCAAGACAGAACAGCTCTGGCAGCATCTGGCCGGGCAGGGCATCTGGGTCAGATTGTTTCGCGATGCCGCCCGCGGCTTGCGGTTTGGCTTGCCACCCGATGAGGCCGGGTGGCAAAAACTCACAGCAGCATTAACGACGGCATCAACAACAGGAATAGATACGTGGACAAAAAAATGATGCATAAATTGATGTTAGCCAGCTTGTTTCTGATCGTGCAGGCGATAGCCTCGCAGGCGCATGCCGCCATCAGTGTGACCGATGATGCGGGCAACGTCATCACCCTGGCCAGTCCGGCCAAACGCATCATCAGCTTGTCTCCGCATGTGACGGAAATGATTTTTGCCGCCGGTGCCGGCGAGCAAATCATTGGCACTGTCAAGTACAGCGATTACCCGGAAGCAGCCAAGGCGATACCGCGTGTCGGCGATAACCGCCAGCTCGATATCGAGCGCATCATCGCCATGAAGCCTGATCTGCTGGTGGTCTGGATGCACGGCGCTTTTGAGCGCCAGCTGGAACCCTTACGCAAATCGGGCATTCCTTACTATTTTAGTGAACCGCATAAGCTGGAACAAATACCCGAAACCCTGCTCAAGCTAGGCAGTTTATTTGGCACCGAAAAACAAGCGCAGGCGGCTGCTGGCGCGTTTAGCCAGCAGCTGTCGCAACTCAGCGCGCGCTACCAGAAGCAGAGCACCGTACGCACCTTTTATCAAGTCTGGGGTAAGCCGATTTTTACCCTTAACGACAAAAACATCGTCAGCGATGTGATCCGCGTCTGCGGTGGAAAAAATATTTTCGGCCACCTGAGCGCGGCGGCTCCCACGCTCAGCACCGAGGCCGTGATACAGGAAAATCCGGAACTGATCTTGTCCGGCGACAGCGAAAATCAGGGTGTCAGCGGCATCGAGCAATGGAAAACATTCGGCACGATGCTGGCAGTCAAAAACCGCAACCTGGTGGCGATCGATGGCGATCAGCTCAATCGTGCAGGCCCGCGCATTATCGACGGTGCCAAAGCCGTGTGTGAAGCAATGGATAACGCCCGCAAGCACCGCGGAGAAAAACCATGAGCCACTACCAAAGGATTGCCTGTCTCTCTACCGAGTCGGTAGAAGTCCTATATGCATTGGGGGCAGAAGAATACATCGCCGGTATCTCCGGCTACACCACCAGACCAGCGCGGGCGCGCGCAGAGAAACCTAAGATCAGCGGGTTTTCATCCGCCAAGCTCGATCGCATTTTCGCCGTGCAGCCAGATCTGGTGATCGCGTATTCGAACATGCAAGCCGAGATGAGCCGGGATTTAATCAGTGCAGGTATCGAGGTGCACGCCTTCAACCAAAGAGATGTCGCGGGCATCCTGCGCATGATCGCCGTGCTGGCCACGCTGGTTGACAGGCAAGAGCAGGGCGCGCAACTCATCGCCAGCCTGCAGCAGCAAATAGCTGACGCCAAAACCCAGGCAGCACAGTGGACGCGCAAGCCCAAAATATATTTTGAAGAGTGGGACAGCCCGATGATGAGCTGCATAGGCTGGGTTTCCGAGCTGATCAGCATCGCCGGCGGCGAAGACGCCTTCGCCGATCTGGCGCAACATCACAGCGCCAAAGAGCGCATCATCGCCGACCCTGACGAGGTAGTTCTGCGTGCGCCGGACATCATCATAGGCTCGTGGTGCGGCAAAAAATTTCGCCCGGAAACCCTGGCAGAACGCGCAGGCTGGCAACAGATACCAGCCTTGAAAAACAGCAGGGTGCTTGAAATAAAATCAGCCGATATCCTATCGCCGGGGCCATCCGCGATCACCCACGGCTTGCCGCAATTGCAGAAGATGATTGCGGATTGGCAGCAAGGCTATAAGTGATACTCCCATAAATTTAAATAAAAATATGCCAATTGCGCACGTTATATCAGTGTAGTGAAAATATACTGGATGGCAGTATGTTAAATTGACAGGTATTGTTGATATTCCACGCAAATGCATTTAAAGCGAAAACCCATGAAAATTTCCACACTGATGGTGCAAGGCACCACCTCCGATGCAGGCAAGACTACCGTCGTGGCAGCACTGTGCCGGCTGCTGCACCGGCAGGGGGTGAAGGTGGTGCCGATGAAGCCGCAGAACATGGCCTTGAATAGTGCCGTGACGGTGGATGGCGGCGAGATCGGCCGTGCCCAGGCATTGCAGGCGCTGGCGGCAGGCTTGCCGGCACACACCGACATGAATCCGGTTCTGCTGAAGCCGTCGTCGGACACCGGGGCGCAAGTCATCATCCACGGCAAGGTGCGCGCTGATATGGATGCGCGGGATTACGATCAGTACAAGACCATCGCGATGCAAGCCGTGCTGGAATCTTATGTGCGCCTGCAAAGTCAGTACGATGCCATTATTGTCGAAGGCGCGGGCAGCCCGGCTGAAGTGAATCTGCGTGAGCGCGATATCGCCAACATGGGCTTTGCCGAGGCGGTAGATTGCCCGGTTATTCTGGTGGCGGATATTGACCGCGGCGGGGTGTTCGCGCATTTTGTCGGCACGCTTGATTGCCTGTCGGCGTCCGAGCAAAATCGCATCATCGGCTTTGTCATCAATCGCTTTCGCGGTGACATCAGTTTGCTGGAACCTGGCCTCGATTGGCTGGAAAGAAAGACGGGCAAGCCGGTGCTGGCGGTGCTGCCTTACCTGCATGGCTTGATGCTCGATGCAGAAGATGCGATCCAATCCAGCCAGAATAATGCCGGCAAATTTCGCATCATCGTGCCGGCGATTCCGCGCATCTCGAATCACACGGATTTTGATGCGCTGCGCTTTCATCCGGATGTCGATCTGCAATTCATCGGGCCGGGGCACGCCATTCCTTCCGCTGATCTGATCATCCTGCCCGGTAGTAAAAACACCCGTGCCGATCTGGATTTTCTCAAAGCGCAAGGCTGGCAGGAAGTGCTCGACAAGCATCTGCGCTACGGCGGCAAAGTCATCGGTATTTGCGGCGGCTATCAGATGCTGGGGCATGTGGTGAAAGATCCTCATGGGGTAGAAGGCCAGCCTGGCGATTCGGTTGGCATGGGTTTGCTCGATATCACGACAGAACTGACGCAAGAAAAACGCCTGCAGCAAGTCACCGGTGTGTGCGCTTTCGGTCGGGATAAAGCGGCGAGGGTTGAGGGCTATGAGATTCACATGGGCTTGACTTACGCCAGCAGCGACACCCAGCCGGTGTTCATGATCAATGGCGAAGAGGAGGGTACGCGCTCGCCCGACGATCAGATTCTGGGTTCGTATCTGCATGGCCTGTTCGATCATCCGGACGCCTGCGCCGCCTTGCTGGCGTGGGCCGGATTGAAGAGTGAGGTGAAGCTTGACCTGGCAGCCTTGCGCGAACAAAGTCTGGATAGGGTAGCCGATGCTTGCGCCCCTCTATTGGCGGCATTGACGCGATTGGAGATGTAGACTTCCGTCTAGAGTAAGGAGTGCTTAGGGTACTCTTACGCCTTTGTATCATATTGTTTCGACAGTTGATCGGCAGGAACTTTAGGGTTGCTGTCCGGTCGAAGCGCCATTCTCCTTTTACTCCGCCATCTTCATGCCTATACTTTCGTCCCCATTTCGCCTGGCTTTATTGCCTTTTTCGCTCTTGTTGGCGTACGGCTCCAGTACGCATGCGCAACAAGCCACGAAGGAGGATGCAGTTGAGGCTCTGCCTAAGCAAACTAAGCAAACTAAGCCAGCCAATCTGGCCAAGCCAGCTGCCGATAAGCTGCAAAAAGTGGAGATCAGCGGCGCCAAAGGGTATGACGAGCGCCGTCAGGATACCGCCAGCAAGATTGTGGTGACGCAGGAAGAGATCGTGCGTTATGGCGATACCAATATCGGCGATGTATTAAAGCGTTTGCCTGGCGTGACCATCGGTGGCGTACAGGGTCGCGGCGGCAGCATACGCATGCGGGGCCTAGGGGCCGGTTACACCCAGATCATGCTCAATGGTGAGCCTAGCCCGCCGGGGTTTTCGCTCGATTCCATTTCGCCCGACAATATCGAGCGCATCGAGGTGATTCGTTCCGCCACCGCCGAGTTGAGTACGCAATCCATCGCCGGTGCCATCAATATCGTGCTGAAAAAGGCCATCGTCACGGCACAGCGTGAATTGAAAGTGGGCATGCAGGAAGAGGGTGGCAAATACGGCGCTAACGTCAGTCTGCAGTTTTCCGACAAGCTTGGGCGCATGTCGTATTCCATCTCGGGCAATCTCAATTCCGGAAAATATGAGCGTCCTTCCAGCAGCGATGAGATAGGCAAGGGTGCCAATGGCACTCCTACGCTGGATCGGCATACCGACTCCAAGGATTGGGGGACATTTACCGGCCTTGGTTTTTCGCCACGGGTGAATTGGAACCTGGAAAATGGCGATACCGTGACCTCGCAAAGTTTTGTGCACGCGAATCGTTTTTCTGGCTTCAATCAACAGGTGAGTAGCGGCGATTTGCCTTTGTACGCCAGCGACCTGACGCAAATCGAATCTGAATTTGCCATGATACGCAGCAATCTCAACTGGATACGTAAGCTGGCAGACAGTGCCAAGCTCGATGTGAAATTGGGTGTCAGTTATAACAAGCGCAGTTCGGATGTGGGTTACCAAGGCTATAACGCAAAGCACCTGCAAACGCTGGATCGCAAGGCCAGTTCCGGCGCCAGCGATCAGGGCTTCACCTGGGGCGGCAAATATACTGCTCCCTTCGTTACCGATCATTCAATTGCCGCTGGCTGGGATGGCGCGCTGAGCAAGCGTAACGAAAACCGTACCCAGCATGATCAAGTTTTCAAACCTGAAGTAAATGATCCTGTCATCAATCCGATTAATCTCGATGAGACTTTTGATGCTGAAGTGGTGCGGCTAGCCTTGTTTGTGCAAGACGAATGGAACGTCTCAAAAAACTGGTCGATCTACGCCGGTTTGCGCTGGGAAGGGCTGGACACCAGCAGCAAGGGAAATTCTTATGCGGAAGTGAATAACAAGTCCAGCGTCTGGAGCCCGATCCTGCAAACTTTATGGAAACTCCCTGATAGCAAGAATGATCAGGTGCGTCTGGGTTTAACCCGTACTTATAAAGCGCCTGATACCGGTAGCTTGATCCCGCGACGGTTTATTTCGAATGACAATAAAGCCACCAGCCCCGATCGTATGGGTAACCCTAATTTGAAGCCAGAACTGGCCTGGGGACTGGATGCCGCATTCGAGCACTACCTGACGGACGGTGGCATGCTCAGTGCCAGTGTTTTCATGCGCAGGATTGAAGACATCACGCGCACCGACATATCCGATGCGACCGGTGTCTGGATCGCGATGCCGATCAATGACGGCATCGCGACTACCCGCGGTATAGAGCTAGAGGCTAAGTTCCCTTTGCGCTCTATCATGAGTGATGCGCCAGCGATTGATTTTCGCTCCAATCTCTCGTTTAACTGGTCGAATTTGAGTTCTGTGCCCGGCCCGAATAATCGTCTTGATTCACAAACACCGATCAGCGCGAATGTCGGCATTGATTACAAACTCGATCAATTGCCGCTGACTTTGGGCGGTAACTACAGTTTTCAAAATGGCGGGCCAGTGCGCATCTCGGTTGAACAGAGTGCGTACTCAATACCAAAACGGGTATTGGATTTGTATGCGCTGTGGAAGTTTGATCCTAAGACCAATCTGCGTGTCTCTTTAGGTAACGTGCTGCATCAGGATAATATCTCGGCGACGACCTACGTTGACGCAAAAGGTTCTTTGATGCGTACCACGACCACGCCGACCACGGTTGCTGTCCGCGCCATGCTGGAACATAAATTCTAGGCTGTAGTGCAGATCAATTCAAAACCGTCAGGGCGAACGGAATAAATCTGCGTTTCCCTCGCTTGTAGTGGTGTCTTCACTTGCCCCTGCGCCGACAAGCCAGGGGCAGGTGATTTTGCTCTATCGAGGTTTTATCCACTCCCATGATGGTCATCTTGTCCGGTGCCTCGGCTCCGGCACAGACCCAGGTAACAGGCACGATAGGCGCATCCGTCACTACCGCTGGGCGCAGCGTCAATATTTTTCCTTTGAGCGGGCCGCTGGCACGATTGCCGAAAGTGATGTTAATCGCCCCATCTTGTATCGCAACGCTGCTGACATAATTATTGACGAAATTGTCCGGGCTGGGCAATCCGGCCGCAGCATTATCTGCGGGAAAAGTCTGGGTAGTGAGCCAGGCGAGCGCGATCGGTTTTTTAACGACGTCGGTCAATGGAATAGACCCTTCTATCTGCTCACGAATTACCTTGAATAGATAAGATGGCACTGCCATTGCCGCCAGAATGGCGATGATGGCGATCACCGCCATCATTTCTATCAGCGTAAAACCAGGTTGTTTTTTCATGGTGGTGGTTGAGTTTTTTTAAATGAATCAATTGACTTGTGTGAACGGTCATCTGGCTTTTGCTTTCGCCAGCAATGACAATGCTGTTCTTATCAGTGATAATGGCGCCATTCTTTTGCGCTTGCGTTTTTTTGTATCCGATTCGTTCGCCAACTGTTCGCTATTCTATCAAGATTCAACCTGAAGACTTCAATCACCGCATGAATCAAACCTTACCCTTGCTGTCAGGCTTTAGCACCACGCCACTGGAATTAGTTTCTTTCATTTTATCCGCCATCACTGTTGCGCTCAATATCCGCCAGTTGCACTGGGCCTGGCTGTTTTCCATCCTGTCTTCCGGTCTGTATGCCATGGTGTTTTTAGATGCCCGTCTGTATGGCGATATGGGCTTGCAATTCGTTTTCATTCTGGTGTCGATCTGGGGTTGGCATCTCTGGCTATGGGGAGATAGTGAGCGTAAGGTGCTGACGGTTTCTTCTCTGACGATGCAGGGCCGGGGTGTGTCCCTGCTTGCGTGGCTGCTGGGTTTTGCAGCGCTGGCCTGGTTTTTGAAATCCTTTACCGATACGGATGTACCGTATGCCGATGGTTTTTTAACCGCAGGCAGCTTGCTGGGGCAAGTGCTGTTATCGCGCAAAAAGAGGGAAAACTGGCTCGTCTGGATCATAGTCGACGTACTGTATGTCGGCCTCTATATTTATAAAGGCCTGATGCTCACTGCTATCTTGTATGCCGTGTTTGTGGTGATGGCGATGATGGGCTGGCGCGCATGGGGTAAAGCATGTCAGCAATAATATTGCCAATAGCATTGCCCATAACGCGAGTCGCGATTCTTGGTGCAGAATCATCCGGTAAATCCATCCTGGCTGAAGCATTGGCAGCGCATTATCAGACTGTCTGGGTGCCAGAATATCTGCGTGAATTTGTCGATACCCAACAGCGCGTACCGAAAGAGGAAGAGCAAATTCTCATCGCTGCCACCCAAGTGCAAAGAGAAAAAGAATTCGCCTTGCGCGCCAGGGACTGGCTTTTTTGCGATACCAGCCCATTGATGACGGCGATCTACAGCCGGCATTATTTTCAGCAGGCTGATGCCGCTTTGGCGCAGCTGGAACAATCCCATACCTACGACTTTACGCTGGTGACGGCCCCCGATTTTCCCTGGAGCGCAGATGGTTTGCAGCGCGAATCTGCGGCGGTCCGCCAGCATATTCACGAAGAGCTTTTGCGTATTTTGGAGGAGAGGGAAATACCGTTCTTGCTGGTGGAAGGTAGTCTGGCAGAGCGGGTGGAACAGGTGCAATTCACCCTGTCGTTTCTGGCCAGTTAGCTAGAGTGTTTGGGATACATGTTTGGGATACATTGAAGCTTTGAGTATCACGCAACCCGGTAATTTTTAAAAAACACTACCTCGCTGACGCAATGCCCATGCGGGCTGCAGCCTTGATGCTGCCAGCAGGCGCATGGATAGTGCGTGCTGGCAGGGTGCCTGTTTTGATTTTGCGCTCTGGTGCTCACCATGCGTATAGCAGACCCCGGCAGGCGATCTTAATGGCTTTCCAGCAGGCTCTTCAATTGGTCCGAGCGTGACGGGTGGCGGAGTTTTTTCATCGCCTTGGCTTCGATCTGGCGTATGCGTTCGCGTGTGACATCGAACTGCTTGCCGACTTCTTCCAGGGTGTGATCGCTGGCCATTTCCAGGCCGAAGCGCATGCGCAATACCTTGGCTTCACGCGGGCTGAGCGAATCGAGAATCTCTTTCAGCTTGCCCTGCACTGAAGCTTGCATTGCTGCGGCCACTGGCGAGAGGGTCATGCTGTCTTCAATGAAGTCACCCAGTTGCGAATCGCCGTCGTCACCGATAGGCACATCCAGTGAAACCGGTTCTTTGGCGATTTTCAGGATTTCGCGCACTTTGTTTTCCGGCAGTTCCATCTTCTCTGCGATCGTCGCCGAGTCTGGTTCGGTACCGGTTTGTTGCATCCACTGACGCTTGATGCGATTGAGCTTGTTGATCGTTTCTATCATGTGGACCGGCACGCGGATGGTGCGCGCCTGATCGGCAATCGCGCGCGAAATCGCTTGCCTGATCCACCAGGTAGCATAGGTAGAAAACTTGTAGCCGCGACGGTATTCAAATTTGTCGACTGCCTTGAGCAGGCCGATATTACCTTCCTGGATCAGATCGAGAAATTGCATGCCGCGGTTGATATATTTCTTGGCAATCGAGATCACCAGGCGTAAGTTAGCCTCGGTCATGGCGCTCTTGGCGTCTCTGGCGCGCTTTTCTCCGGCGACCATCAGTTTATTGACGATGCGTAAATCACTCAGCGGCAATTTTACTTGCTCTTCAAGATGAATGAGCTTGCCTTGCAATTCTCTGGCGGCGTGGATATGGCGCTTGAGCAGCACGGCATAGGCTTGCGTGCTGACTATCTCGGTTTCCAGCCAGCCAGGATTGGTGGCGTTGTGCAAGAATTCAGCAATAAAATGCTGCCGTGGCATGCCGCATTTATTAACGAATAAATCCAGCATCTTCTTTTCGGTCTGGCGCAGTTCGCTCATTTGCTTGCGCAAGATGTCGCAAAGTTTTTCTGTGGTCTTGACGCTAAAGCGTATGCCTAACAATTCGCTGGAGATGGCTTCTTGCGCTGTCTTGTAGGCAGCTGACTGGTAGCTGCCCTTGGCATGCTCTGCCGTCATTTTTTCAAATTGCACTGCGATCGTTGCAAATTTTTTCAGGACCGTGGTTTTCAGTTGCAAGAGTTGTTCGGCGCTGATGGCGTTGGCCTTTTCTGCGCTGGCCTCTTCATCCTCGTCATCTTCCTCTTCCAGTTCTTCCGCTTCTGCGTCGGCGGCGACTATCGGCAGATTCAATGCCACATGGTCTTTTTCATCCGGATCATGCAGACCATCGACGATGTCGTCGATGGCAAGCTCGTCACTGGCGATCTTGTCAGCGATGGCGAGCATTTCCTGCAGCGTAGACGGGCAAGCGGAGATCGCTTGCAGCATGTCTTTCAGGCCGTTTTCTATACGCTTGGCAATTTCGATTTCGCCGCTGCGCGTGAGCAGTTCGACGCCGCCCATTTCGCGCATGTACATGCGTACCGGATCAGTGGTGCGGCCAAAGTCAGAATCAACCGTAGAGAGCGCGACAGCGGCAGTGGCTTCTGCATCGTCATCGCTGACGGCGGCCGCTACGTTGTCAGTCAACAGCATCATGGTGGCGTCCGGCGCTTGATCATAGACTGCAATGCCGACATCATTCAAGGTTCTGATGATGCCCAGGATCATGTCCGGATCGGCGATATTGTCTGGCAAGTGATCGTTGATTTCGGCATGGGTAAGATAGCTGCGATCCTTGCCTAGCTGAATTAACTTGGTCAGTCGCAGGCGTACTTGTTCCAACTGTTCTTTGGTGGCGGCCTCGTTGACCACCGCGCCTGCACCGGATTTTTTGGTTGCCTTGGAGCGTGCTGCACGTTTCAGCTCTGAAGATTCGACCGCGTTGAGTGCGTGAATCTCTTCGTTGTACACCTGAGGTGAGGAAGGTTTGCGGCCACGCTTGGCGGCTTCTCGAAACATCGGCATGACATAGCCGGAAGTGTCGATGTCGGCAAGCGTAGCAGCCGCTAGCGCCGGGCTAGATTTTTCTGTGGCGATACGCGTTTTGCTTGCAATGCTCGCTTTCGGCGGCGCAGTGACTTCCGGCACTGTCAATTCTGCGACTGGCGCCGCAACTTCAACTGGTTTTTTGATTAATTTAGATACTTTTCTTGTCACCACAACAGCTGGTTTTGCCACCGCTGGTACGTTTTCTAGCGGCGAAACTTCAGTGTCGATTTCTGCCGCATTTTGCACAGGCGTTGCTATTGTCTCGCAGGCGATTTCTTCGATTTTTTCGTTAATGACTGATGCCGTTTCAATTTCTGTTGCATTGACCTCGGCTGGCAGCATGTCAGCGACGACCGCTGTTGCCGGTTCGCCAGCATTTTCAGGCAATGCTTCCACCGCAACCGCCGCTAGTCTCGAACGGCGTTTAGTGACCACGACGGTCACTACAGGAGCTGCCACTGTCGTGTCTGCTTGCTCTGTCTGCCCCATCGATTCTGTGTTCTGGCTGACGACCGGCAAGACAACAGTCCTTGATGCTGGTGCTGTTGCTGGTTTTCGCTGGATGGTTTTTGTTCCCAGGGTAAGCGTTGAGGCTGCTTTTTCAGGAGTGCTTGGAGTGGAATTAGTTATGCTGTTTTTCATGTAACGAAATCGAATACGACAACAAATGCCTTCGGGTTGCGATGGCAAGAACAAAAGCGAGCACATTTACATCATTTACAAGGCAATAAATTCATTGCAAGGTGGAAGAAAAAGCCCGCTGGTGAAAGCGGGCTGTTTTCTTCGGATACAAATAGGTACTCGAAAGAGATGCGAGGTCGGGATTATCCACGGCTTAGCCGTTCTTGACAAGCAGAGTATGCGCTAAATGCAGTTTCACTGATCAAACAGGCTAGTTCGGTTAGATAGACATAGAAATTAGAGCAATTTTTTCTATTGATTTAGCGCATTCAATCTAAAAATCAAACTGGGCTGATACCTTGTAAGTCCGCGGTGCACCGGGAAATAGATAGCCACCCAAAGATTGCGTCACGTCACGCCAGTAAAATTTGTTAAGTGCATTGTCAACATGGACGCGCAAGGTCACAGCGCTACCGGCCATTTGCGTTGCGTATCTTGCACCAAAATTGAGCACATGGTAAGCCGGTACCGTTACGCTATTGTCGGGGCTAAAAGCCTTGCTGCCGGAATGCTGCCAGACTGCGCTCAAGCCCAGGCCTTTGACTTGCTGCACTGTGTAATCGAGCCACAAGGTGGATTTGGTCGATGGTACGTTGGTGACGTGCTTGCCATCCAAAGTGAGGTCGCCCGTATTTTTTTGCTTGGTGTCGATGGCAGTCATGCTGGCACCTATGCGGAAGTCCTGGTTTAACTTGCCCTGTGCGGAGAATTCCAATCCTGTGTGTATAGCCTCGCCATTGCTGACATAGGTCGTGCTGGCATCGCTATTGGTTTGGGTATATTCCAGCGGTTTCCGGATGCGAAACACAGCGGCAGAAATGCTAAGATCTTTTTGCAGATCTGCCTTTACACCGAATTCAACTTGTTTTGATTTTGCCGGATCGATGAACTGGTTTTCATTGGTGGTGTGAATTGGCGCCAGGCCACCGTGCTCCAGACCTTCCGAATACGCGCCGTACGTCGACCAATTGTCGCCAAGCTTGTTGACCAAGGCCAGACTAGGAAGCAGGTAATTGCGCTCATAACCGCGGTTAACCAGGTCAGGGATGTCGGTACCAATGTTGACCAGTTGCGTGCGCTGAATGTTCAGGTGACGCAAGCCTACATGCAGTTTTAAGCTGTCGTTGATGCTGATGATGTCTTGCATGAATGCCGACCATTCTTTATCCGTGCGGCGTAACAGGATGTCGCCCGTTTTATTACCTGGCTCTGGCACTACCACGGCTGGGTGATAGAGGTTACTGACGCCTGCCCACGCATACACATAGTCACCAAAATAATCGCGACGTTCTGAGTGAGATAAACCCGCGGCGAATGTATGTTTGAGCGCGCCTGTCAGGAATTTACCGTTGATCAATGCCTGCGTGCCGAGTTGCGATTTGGCTTCATTGACGCTTTGATAGTCGTACACATCGTAGTCGCCATTGGCGCAATAGCCGGGATACAGGTTTGCTGAGCTGCAGCCATAAGGAAAGGCGGTGTAATCGTCACGCTTGAATTCATGTTTGTTTGCCGCAATTGATGCTTGCCAATCAGTATTGAACTGATATTCAAATCGCAGGCCGATATTGCTGTTGCGGGTATCAACCGGCCTGGCCCATGGCTGATCGTTGAGCATCATGTCAGCTTGAATGCCGCGCGGTAGCTCGATGCCGTTGCTGAGCTGGAAACCGGGTGCGGTTAATTGCGACTTATGCTGATAGTCGAGATCCATTTGTAGCAAGGCCTGGCTGCTCAAATGCCAATCGAATGCAGCCGAAACAAACTGACGCTCGCCATTTGCACCCTTGATGTAGGAGCGCAAACGTTCGCCTGAGGCATTGATGCGGTAACCGAATCGCTTGTCATCAGACATGCCGCCCAGATCGGCCGCGCCATACAGGGTGCCACGCTCGCTGGCTTCCAGCGTGACGGAGCGCATGACCGTGCTGGTAGGACGCTTGGTCACGTAATTCAGGATGCCACCTGGTGTCGCAAAACCAGCCTGGAAGCCGGCAATCCCCTTCAATACCTCGATACGTTCTTTATTTTCCAATGGTATGGACGCATCGCCGGGAACCGCGAAGCCATCCTTGCGGTAACTTGATGAATTGTCCAATGCAAAGCCACGGATCGAGAACTGTTCTGCATAACCGACAGCGTTGTACGCATCGTTAACGCTGGCATCGAATTTCATCGCATCGCTGGTCTGGCGTATCAGCAAGTCTTGCATCTGTGCCTGGGTAAACACCGTAACGGAAAGTGGGGTTTCCAGCAAAGGCGTATCGATAAATCCGCTGGCCTTGGTACTGTTCACCTTGTCAATTCTGCTGCCAGTGACAACCACTTCAGCAAGCGAATTGTCGGTATTTTGTGCAAAGGCAACGGGCGTCATGGCAAATGCTTGCGCAATGGATGCAGCGATGATGGAGAACATGAGATAAGGTTTTGACATTGTTTGCTCTTTTTGCGATTTGCTGTGTTGGGACACTGCGCAGCGCGGGAGCAAACAAAGGAAGAAAAGTCTTTGCGCTTCCCTTCGCTGGCATTATCCAGATCAGGTAGAAGGGACTCTCTCACCCAAGATAAAGAACATCAGCAAAGCGTGTGTTTTCTTTATTTCAGGACCCCTAGCGAGCCGTTACTCTAGCATGAAACGAGACCTTTGATTTAAACTCACGATGATCGATGTGCAGGATGCCAACGTTGATGTATAAAATAAACGCATTGCTCTGACCGCGTTGTATAGTTGACGAGAGACAGAATTTTTGATGTGAATACATCACGATTCAATGAAAAATGAGACTAGATAATAAAACATTAACCAATGAAAAATACCACTGACCATTATCAACAAGATCAATTCAGGCTGCATGGACGTGTAGAAATGCATTTGAACGGGCAGACTATTTGCGTTAATGCTTGCGGGCCATTCAATATCGAACTAACCACAGCCTTGGCAACGCTTGAAGGAGAGTTTCTGAGTAATGTGGCGTCGCAAGGGCCATTTTTTGAAATCGTTACTTTTACTGAAAGTGTTTTGGCATCACCCGAAGTGATGGCGGCGCATGGACAGTTGCTGGTGATGTTAAAAGGGGCAGGACTCGCTCATAAGGCCACGGCTTACGTTATCCCTGAAAATCTTGAGGGTGCGGCATTCACCGGGCCGATAGCCGCTCAGAATTATGCTGCGGTAGATTGGCCCTTCAAGATATTTCAGTCCTTGGAAGACGCCGAGCAATGGATTAAAAGCATGGAGTAGGACAGCGATTCTCTTGTCTTGAATAAGTCATATCTGGTATTTAATTTTGTTTTTTCTCTCTCATGAACGTGTAACGCAGTCCTTCGGCTGAATACACGATCAATCCAAGCCAAATAGCGGCAAATCCTATTAATCTTTCAATGCTGAATGGCTCGTGATACAGCCATACGCCAAGCAAAAGTTGTATCGAGGGCGAGATGTATTGGAGTAAGCCCAAGGTGGCCATAGGAATGCGGCGAGCACCGGCAGCGAATAGCAAGAGAGGGATAGCCGTGATGGGGCCAGCTGCAAGGAGTAGCAGCTGGGTTGGTCCGCTGTTATGAAGAAACGCGCTTTGCCCGTTGATCGTCAATATGGATAAGTAGGCCAGGGCAAACGGGAATAGTAAAAAGGTCTCAAGCGATAGGCCTTCCAATGCGCCCAACGCAGCTGTTTTTCTCAATAGGCCATATATGCCGAAAGAAAAGGCCAGCGACAAGCCTATCCACGGCGGGTGGCCAGTTTGAAACGTCAGCCATAAAACACCGCTAGCGGCTATTCCTACAGCCCACCATTGAATGCGACGCATGCGTTCATGCAAAAGCGCGTAGCCGAGCAATACATTCACCAGGGGGGTCATGAAGTAGCCTAGGCTGGCATCAACCACCCGGTCGTTATTGATTGCCCAGATATAGATAAACCAGTTGGCAGACAGCAGTACAGCGCTGGTTGCAAAACCGGCAATCAGTTTTGGTTGTTTGAATAGGAGCGGTATCCATGACCATTGCTTGCGCCATGCGAGAACCATGACTAAAAATATCAACGCCCATAACATCCGGTGGAATAAAATTTCCATAGGAGGTATTTCACTTAATGCTTTGAAATACAGCGGAAATAATCCCCATGCGGTATAGCATGCAGTCGCGTAGAGTATGCCTTTGCGCATTAGAGACAATCAAAAAAGGTGGGAACAGAGAAGAATGGCGGTTATTGTATCTGCATTAATCGTGCTTGTTTTTTTGCACCCGGTTTTTTCACCTCTATTGATTTTCAAAAAAATCGACCCATCTCCTTCTCAGGATAAAACTTAGATCCATATAAAAAAGTTAAGTAACAATTTGAGAAAGAATGTATGTATTTGGCAACTGATAGCAGGTATATTTGATGATGACCTTATTTGGTATTTTTACTGTGACTCTCTTTGGTCTTTTGGTAGCATTTGCATTACCAAAATTTCTTTTGCAACGTGCCATTGCGCGACCATTTCCTGCGCATTTTTCTAAAATATTGCGAAAAAATATTCCTGTTTATTCAAGAATGCCGACAGATTTGCAGTTGCAATTGAAACGTTTGATCAAACAATTCTTGTATGAGAAAAAATTTCTCGGGTGCGATGGATTTGAAATCACGGATGAGGTGAGGTTGACGATTGCCGGCAAAGCCAGCATGTTGCTGTTAAACCGATCGACTCGCGTCTATCCTGACTTAAAAATGATCCTGGTTTATCCATCCGCATTTATTGCGCCTCGCATCGAAACTGGCGTGGGCGGGATAGTGACCCATGGTAATCAAACGTTATCTGGTGAGTCATGGAGTGATGGACGGGTAATTTTGGCGTGGGATCACGTGCAGAAAAACAATGGCAATTTGCCCGACGGACATGACGTTGTATTACACGAATTTGCGCATCAGTTAGATAGTGAATCGGGTCGTACCAATGGCGCGCCGCTATTGAACAACAAGGCCCGCTATCGCAGTTGGTCCGAGACAATGTCCCGTGAATTTGCGATGCTTCAGCATTCTGCAGAAACGCAAACCGAAAGCGTACTGGATTATTATGGCGCGACCAACCCAGCAGAATTTTTTGCGGTGGCGACTGAAACTTTCTTTGAAAAAACAACGCAATTGGCGCGATATCATCCTCATTTATTTGATCAGCTAAGAGCGTATTATCAGGTTGATCCGCGCGATTGGAATTGAATGATGCGACGAGTCCATTCGCTCTTTAAAGTGTGGTTCTGACTTTGGTGAGATTCTTGCATAATACTTCTGTGCCATCGAGTATGCGCGGGCCTGATCGATTCATCCAGTCACCGTTAATGGTAAATAAGTTAGCCTTATTTACTGCCAGTAGTCCCGGAAATTGCAACCAGTCAGCCAGCACGTCTTGTTTTTCGCCAGAGCTGGCGATAATAGCGTGAGGGTTGGATGAGAGCACCGCTTCAACGCTGATGGTCGGACTGATTTCTTTCATGCCGGCAAAAATGTTTTGTCCACCGCATAAGCGAATAGCTGATGACACTAAATGCTGATCATTGAGTGTCATCAGCGGTTTTCGCCAGACTTGGTAAAACACGCGCACATATTTTTGACCTTCTGTTAGCTTGTAGGTCTGGCGTAATGATTCTAGCCGGTTGCGAAATTTTGTCGCCGCGACTTTGCCAATAGGCTCTGTTCCTGTGAGTATCGCCAAACGCTCCATTGAAGTGGCTATCGTCTCAAAATTGTGAGGTTCGCTCTCAAAGACAGTAATATGATTGTCGCGTAATTTATTGCTAAGTAGTTTGGCATTCCCGGTTCCCCAGACGACGACCAGATCGGGCTTGAGTGCAATGACGCGCTCCAGATCCAATGCAAAGATATTTCCGATGGAGGCTATTTTTTTTGCTTGTTCTGGATAATCACTGTATTCGCTGACCCCGACAATCAGCGGGCCAGCGCCTGCCGCAAACAGTAGTTCAGTTGCGTGGGGGGCCAGACTGATGATCCGTTGAGCTGGTTTGTTAAGAGTGATTCTACGCTGCGCATCATCTAATGTTGTTACTGTTGCGTTGGCAAATGGATTAAATAAGGCAAAGGCAGAGCCAAAAAATAGCGTATGAAGAAGCGTTTGCCACATTAAATTTCCAGATTGTCGATCAAACGGGTGCCGCCAATTTTTGCAGCCGCCAGTACCACCAGTTCAGTATGCTGTTGTAAATCGGTGGCGTTGGGCGACTGTAGGTCAGCGCGCCGACGGATCGAAATATAATCCGGGTTCCAATGGCGCTGTGCCAATTTTTCCATCGCACGTTTTTCGATTTCAATGAGGTTCGTATTGCCATTGCGAACTTCTTGCGCGGCTTCATTGAGCACTTGATAAAGTGCAGGAGCCTCAGCACGTTCTGATGCCGAGAGGAAGCTGTTGCGCGAGGAAAGTGCCAGACCATCTTCGGCACGCCATGTTTCTGCCGCGATAATTTCTGTTGGCAAAGCAAATTGTTTGGACATGTTGCGAATGATCATCAATTGTTGATAATCTTTCTTGCCGAAGACCGCTACCTTAGGTTGCACGCATGAGAATAATTTTAATACTACAGTAGTCACGCCTGTAAAAAAGCCAGGGCGAAATTCTCCTTCAAGCGTATTGCCAAGATCATCCGGTGGATTGACACGATATTCTTGTGGCTCAGGATACAAATCTTTTTCTGTCGGTGCGAATAAGACATAAACACCTTCCTTTTCCAGTTTGTCTATGTCGGCCTGGAGCGTTCGCGGATATTTGTCAAAATCCTCGTTGGGGCCAAACTGAAGGCGGTTCACGAAAATGGATGCGACGACTGGATCACCATGTTTTTTTGCGAGGCGAATCAAAGATAGATGTCCTTCATGTAAATTGCCCATGGTTGGAACAAAAGCAGTACGTAATTGGCCGCGTAACTGATCGCGTAATTCTTCGATGGAGAAAATAATTTTCATATGGTTTTTAATAAGTAAAAATCGTAGCCATTTCGTTTGTTGGAACGTTAGGTTGGCGTATAGGCGAGACGAACATAGATTGGCGCAAAAGCTTCAGCCTGTGTGATTTCGATCAAGGTTTCTTTGGCTAATTCTAGTAGCGCTACAAAGTTGACGACCAATACAGGCGCGCCTTTTGATGCATCGAATAAATCAGAAAATTCAACAAATTTTGCTGACTGCAAGCGACGTAAAATTCCGCTCATGTGCTCTCGTACTGATAGCTCCTCGCGGCTGATCTTATGATGGGCGACTAACTTTGCACGTTTAAAGACATCTGCCCATGCTGCCTGTAAATCACTTGCATCGACATGTGGCCAATGTAAAACTGTATTTTGTTCAATGAAAACCTGGGCATGCAAAAAATCACGGCCTAACTGCGGAATCGTATTGAGATCGTAAGCTGCCAGTTTGACTTGCTCGTATTCCAGCAGACGTCGCACCAATGCCGCTCTGGGATCATCCGTCTCTTCGCCAACTTCACTCTTAGTGCTTGGCAAGAGCATGCGAGACTTGATTTCGATTAGCATCGCTGCCATCAAGAGGTATTCCGCAGCAAGTTCCAGATTGTGCTTGCGAATCTGATCTACATAACTCAAATATTGCAAAGTCACCTGCGCCATTGGAATATCAAGAATATTGAAATTTTGCTTACGAATCAAATAAAGCAATAAGTCCAATGGACCTTCAAAAGCCTCTAGAAATATTTCTAGTGCATCAGGAGGTATGTATAGGTCATTGGGTAGCTTGAAGAGTGGTTCGCCATACAGTTTTGCAAATGCCAAGCCATCTACCACATTGGGCGTACTGTCATTTGCGCCCAAGAGTGGCAACTCTGTCGCAGGCAGGTTGTGCATTGCGTAGGGAATCTAGGTAAAACTAGTTTTTGTTTTGATACACATAGGCTTGTTGGTTGATGCGGGACTCATCGACACTCCTTAACGTTTCAAGGTCTATCGGTGTCTTGTCCCAAAGCAGTGCACGTCCTTCACGTTGACCTTGTTCAAGTTTGGGATTGGCTTCCTTGAGACTTTTGATGAATTGCGTAGCTTCGGATTCATAAAGCTGAAATTGCTTGGAAAATTTCATGGTTTTGTATTGCCGTTTAGAGTGCGATCGAAGCCGTATTTTACCTCTTAATTGCTAAGAAGCCCTACCTTGTTGGTGAAAATTACGCATAATGCCATCTGATGCCTCTGGCAATATCTAGCTCGATTTGTACATTGGCTACTCACCGCTTACTTGTCATATCAGTTGATTAGGGGGGAGGCGATTCTTCTTGAAAATCCTGAACTGACGATGTAGGAGAGTAGTGTTTGGCGTTTTAAATATCGTCTTTGTTAAGCCATTTGTTCAAATGCGGAGGTGTAAATTCGTTGAGCCTCTGCAGGAGTCGGTCGGGGTCAGATTCTATAATTAGAAGATTGAGATGTTCCTGTTTCAAAAAATGTTTCTGGACAGTCTGTTTTAAAAATAAAATCAAGCTATCGTAAAACCCATTTACATTGAGAAGACCTAGCGGTTTTTCATGAAACCCCAATTGCAACCAGGTGAACATCTCAAACAGCTCTTCTAATGTGCCTATGCCGCCGGGCATCGCGATAAAGCCATCAGATAATTCAGCCATCAAGGCCTTGCGTTCATGCATATTTCGAACGATATGCAGTTCACTGAGATTCACGTGACCCACTTCTTTATCCATAAGGGCCTGCGGTATTACCCCAGTGACATGCCCCCCAAGATGCATGACCTCATCTGCAATGATTCCCATTAAACCGACGTTTCCACCGCCATACACCAGCGATAATTGGTACTTGAGCATGCTTGCAGCCAATTGGCGGGCAGCTATCCCGTAGACTTCAGATGAACCTTTGGATGAACCGCAATATACGCAAATGGATTTCATCAATAATTGTCCGTTCAGACCTTCATCTTGCTTAAGTAATCTTGCGATAGTCTTTCAAATACAATTTTGGTATCACCACGCAAATATGGGCTGATGAGAACGATAACCTGATAGCAGCCTCGCGCTAAAGATTCCGACATGGTTTGTAGTTCAGTATATTTTCTTGGGTTTCGTACATATTCATAGGATAACCAATAAGTTGCAACAACAACCATATTGGTTGCAAGTGCATCAATGTCCATATCGGTTCCTTCAAACTCTCCATCAATTCTTAAGCCGAGACATAATTCAGTAGCGACTTTGATTTTATGGGTCAGAATTTGTTTGAAATTGAGTTCCAGTTTTCGATTGCGAGAAAGTAAATCATTCAGGTCGCGATAAAAAAATCGATAACGCCACACCAGCTCAAATGTGAGGTGCAGATACGTCCATATATCTTGAATATTTGCCTTGCGTCCCTCTGGGAATGCAAGTTTTTTATTGATTTCATTTTCAAACTCAACGAAAATTGAGTTGACGATGTCATCTTTGTTTCGGAAATGGTAATAAAGGTTTCCTGGTGAAATATTCATTTCTTCGGCGATGACCGTTGTCGTGATATTCGGTTCTCCGAACTCATTGAATAGGCGAAGTGATAGTTCAAGTATGCGTTCTCGGGTACGACGAGGAGCTTTGTGTTGCATTTTATTCTCTTAATCGATCTGTCACTGCCCATCGGCAGGAAAACCTTCCATTTATCACACGATGACGATTAGGGACGCGGGCGCAGATGAATGAAGGCGGGCATTTATTTCATGCAGTAAGAACATTGTCATAGAATAACATTGAACACGTCAACTGCAAAAAAAGCACAGTATTTTCTTGCGAAAATGTGTTTAATTGCGCGTTACTATTTTTTTGAAGGCGATTCTACATCGACATGTACCAAGCGAGTCTTCGCCAATTTGTCGTGGAGGAATTGTTTATCTTTGTCAAGGATCGCCGTAAATGCCCACAGTAAAAAACCAACGGCAACAATAATTAAACTGTTCCAGGGACTTAATTTTAGTTGCGACGCAATAGCTAATGCGGGTAAGAACCACATCCATGCCAAACAATATCGTACTAATGCTTTGATGAGTGGGAGCTTACGATTGTCCTTATCTTCCAATCGAATCCTCCAAGTTTTCATTGCCAGTGTCTGACCGGTTCTGATCCAAAAGAAGACAAAGTAGAGCCCAATGATCAAAAATATCCATAATTCACGTAAATGACGCATGCTTGGTGCTTGCTTACTTTGCGTTAAGACGTCAAACAGCAAAACGGCAATAAAAATGACGCCGAATAAAAGTAACGCCTCATAAATCATACAAATCAAACGACGTTTGAGTGTTGGTGTAGCTGTTGAGTGCATTGATTTTTCTTGAGATACAGTTACTTCGCCATTGTTTGCGACGCAGGGATGTTTGAGGCACCTACAGGAGTCGGCTTAGCCTGACCTGGTTGCGTTAATTGCGGCAGAGGAGTCAGTGGAGCAGATTTTGGTCCAGTTTTTATGGGAGCCAAGGGTTTTACGCTTCGTTGTGATTCTGGTGGTAAGTTAGTTATGCTTTTTTGTTTGTTTGCTACATTGGCAAGATGTTTTTTCTGATCATCGCTCAGTTGTTGATATTCTTGCCATTGGGCAGACTTTCGTTCTGGCTTAATTTGAGTTGTGCGAGCAAAGTTTTCCCTCGCTTGCATACGCTGTTCTGGCGTGAGTTTCATCCAAATTTGCATGCGCTCCTGAACCCGAGATTGTTCGTCCGGTTTCATTGCAGCATATTTATTCGCAATTTCTAGCCATTTTTTTTTGCGAATCTCGTCCATTTTGTCCCAGACTGGAGCAAGTGGCGCTAATGCCAATCTTTGTTGATGCGTTAAGGCTGCCCACAAGGGTTTTGCATTTTCTGTAGTGACTTGGGGTGGTGTGATTTTGTGCGCAGACGGAAGACTAGGCGTAATGTCAGCCGCACAAGCAATTGACGTCACCTCGAAAATTGTTCCGAAAATGAGAATAAAACCTAATTGTTGAATCTTTGTTGTCATGCTAAAAAAATGCACGCCTACTCCTCTGCTTTATCTAAATAAGCACTAAAACCGGTATCCAGATAGGCATCTGGAGGTAATTCGTCAACTAGAACCGCTGCATCTATTTCTGCTAGATCATTGATTCGTTGCTGTTGCTCATACTCATAAATGCTAAACAAGCCTAGCATTAACACAAGCATAGGCAAGATAACACCTAACTTACCAAACCATGAGTTTGGTCCTTTAAAGGACAGCCCTGAATTGCCGGCGAGGATACCTTTTGATATAAATACAGCGCTTGGATTTTCCTGTTTTTTGCGAGCAAGGGCAATTTTCCGTGCATTACTTAAGCGATCTAATGTTGATTCTGGTAAATTTTCAGCTGACTCGTTTAGTGCACGTCGCACTTTATAGGCGAAATCGAGATCTTTTGTTTCTTTTGAATAGTTCATAAGTGTATTCCTTTCGCCTTGAGTGATGCCGCCAATGCATGTGTAGCACGAGAACAGTGTGTTTTTACACTTCCCTCCGAGCAGCCCATTGCCGTAGCTGTCTCAGCCACGTCCATGTCTTCCCAATAACGCATGAGGAAGGCTTCTCGTTGACGTGCCGGAAGTTTTTGTATTTCTGCGTCGATAAGATTGAGTACTTGTTCTCGCTCATGCTTATCCGCTGTTGATTCAGCAGCTTCTGTCCCATCTTCTGCCGTATAGCTTTCCAGTAAATCAAAATTGTCATCTTCTTGATTATTTGGAGTGATGCTGGAGAATAAACTTACCCAGGTATTGCGTACTTTCTCCCTGCGAAAAAAATCCAATATCGTGTTTTGGAGAATGCGTTGAAATAATAAAGGCAATTCTGCTGGAGGTTTGTCACCATATTTTTCAGAGAGTTTTATCATCGAGTCCTGGACAATGTCCAAGGCAGATTCTTCATTGCGCACAGTGTAGAGCGCATGCTTGAATGCGCGGCGCTCCACACCTTCAAGGAAATTGGATAATTCTTTATCTGTAGCCATTAGTTGGCGTTCGCCATGAGAAACGTTGGTATTTGTATTTAAATAGAGAGAATTTATTGAGAATTGCGTCAATTTTATATTTCTATAACGCATTTTCAACAAAGTTCCGAAGAAAATTTGCGCTTATGCTAGCAAAAAATATCTTTTGTGTCCTGTTTTTTTATTAAAGTAACCGAACAGGCAAGTATTTTGCCACCCAGAATATTGAATTTAACTTGACCAAAATGCTGCAACGCAGTACCTTACCATTCCGCTCCAAAATCTCGGAGCAGTAAATACCTGTTTGATTCGACCCACAATGTCGTCGTCAACAGGTACGCTTTAATTAGCTGTTTGTTCTAACCCATGCCATAAGCGTGAGAAATTTGTTGTTGTAAAGCTTAATCACTGACTGAACGAGTCGCCTTAAGCGTTATCTGGAAATATGTCCAACGGACGTACCAAGGATGGCGTAAAAGCACAAAAAGGAATGTCAGATAATAGCCTAGCAACGCAGTTTCGCCAGGAAAGAACATCCGATCAATCTCCTATGGACCTTGAAAGGAATACATATTATGAGTTCAGAATTTACAGGCGCAGAGATATTAGTCAAATGTCTTGCCGAAGAGGGTGTTGAGCATGTGTTCGGATATCCGGGCGGTGCCGTACTCTATATCTACGATGCAATTTTCAATCAGGATAAGTTTCAACATATTCTTGTCCGTCATGAGCAGGCTGCAATTCATGCCGCTGATGCTTACTCCCGTTCATCCCATAAAGTTGGCGTCGCTTTGGTGACTTCCGGCCCCGGCGTGACTAATGCTGTCACTGGCCTAGCTACCGCCTATATGGATTCTATCCCTATGGTGATCATTTCCGGTCAGGTGCCGAGTCATGCCATCGGCCAGGATGCGTTCCAGGAATGTGACACCGTCGGCATTACACGCCCCTGCGTCAAGCACAATTTTTTGGTGAAAGACGTTCGAGATTTAGCTGCGACAGTAAAGAAGGCGTTTTTTATCGCTACGACTGGCCGTCCTGGTCCAGTGTTGATTGATATTCCTAAAGATATCAGTAACCACAAAACTACTTATGCGTATCCAAAAGAAGTCGAGATGCGTTCGTATAAGCCAGTGGATAAAGGACATTCGGGTCAGATTCGTAAAGCTGTGCAGTTGTTATTGCAGGCTGAACGACCTATGATTTATACCGGTGGCGGCGTGATTCTTGCGAACGCTGCGCCAGAGTTAAATAAACTCGTTGATCTGCTTGGTTTCCCTTGCACCAATACGCTGATGGGGCTTGGCGCTTACCGTGCTTCCGATGAAAAATTCGTTGGAATGCCAGGTATGCATGGTACCTATGAAGCCAACATGGCGATGCAGCATTGCGACGTGTTGATAGCGATTGGTGCGCGTTTTGATGACCGAGTCATTGGCAACCCTAAGCATTTTGCTTCCTATCCGCGAAAAATTATTCACATCGATATTGATCCGTCGTCAATTTCCAAACGCGTCAAAGTTGACATCCCAATTGTTGGCAACGTAAAAGATGTGCTGATAGAGTTTTTGGCTCAGCTCAATGCTGCTGAAACTAAACCAAACACAAAAGCCTTGGCTGATTGGTGGACGCAGATCAATGCATGGCGCAAACGTGATTGCCTTAAATACGCAACCTCAACTGAAGTCATCAAACCGCAATCCGTTGTCCAAAAAGTGTGGGAAATTACCAAGGGTGACGCGTTCATTACATCCGATGTAGGTCAACATCAGATGTGGGCCGCGCAATACTATCGCTTTGATAAACCGCGGCGCTGGATTAACTCCGGTGGTCTCGGCACTATGGGCGTTGGCTTGCCCTATGCGATGGGCGTACAAATGGCGAATCCGGACGCGACAGTTGCCTGTATTACTGGTGAAGCCTCGATACAAATGTGTATTCAAGAGCTGGCGACATGTAAGCAATACCATCTGACGCCAAAAATTATTTTGTTAAATAATCGCGCGCTTGGTATGGTGCGTCAATGGCAGCAGATCGACTACAACGGCCGCTATTCTGAGTCTTACATGGATTCTTTACCAGATTTCACCAAACTTGTTGAAGCCTATGGTCATGTCGGCATGAAGATAGAAAATCCTGCAGATGTGGACGGTGCCTTAAAAGAGGCATTTGCCATGAAGGACAAGCTGGTATTCATGAATTTCATTACCGATCAATCCGAAAATGTCTGGCCTATGGTCAAGGCAGGTAAGGGTCTGACTGAAATGTTGCTTGGTTCGGAGGATCTGTAATGAGACATATCATTTCTGTATTGCTTGAGAACGAAGCCGGTGCTTTGTCACGTGTGGTCGGCTTATTTTCTGCGCGCGGTTACAACATTGAAACCTTGACGGTAGCGCCAACTGAAGATGCCACCTTGTCGCGCATGACAATAGTCACGTCCGGTTCGGATGACATCATCGAGCAGATTACCAAACATCTGAATCGCCTGATCGAGGTGGTCAAGGTGGTTGATCTGACCGAAGGTGCGCACATAGAACGTGAACTGATGTTGATCAAGGTGCGGGCTGTAGGTAAAGAACGTGAAGAAATGAAACGCACTGCGGATATTTTTCGAGGTCGCATCATTGACGTCACTGAAAAAATCTACACCATAGAATTGACTGGTAACAAAGGCAAGCTGGACGCCTTTATCGATTCGATAGACCGCACGGCAATCCTGGAAACAGTGCGTACTGGTGGCTCAGGTATAGGACGCGGCGAACGCATCTTAAAAGTATAAAGTAACTGTTTTAACTCAATTTAAACAATCCAAACAATTAAATTATTAGGAATAAAAATGAAAGTTTTCTACGACAAAGATTGCGACCTGTCCCTGATCAAAGGCAAGAACGTTACCATCATCGGTTACGGTTCTCAAGGACATGCTCACGCACAAAATCTGAATGACTCCGGCTGTAAAGTAACTGTGGCTCTGCGTAAAGGCGGCGCTTCATGGGACAAGGCAAAAAATGCCGGCCTGAACGTCGCTGAAGTCAACGAGGCAGTTAAAGCTGCTGACGTCATCATGATTTTGCTGCCAGATGAAAATATTGCTCAGGTTTACAACGAAAACGTCGCACCGCATGCCAAGCAAGGCGCGGTATTGGCGTTCGCTCATGGCTTTAACGTACATTATGGACAAGTCGTGCCACGCGCTGACCTGGACGTCATCATGGTTGCACCTAAGGCACCGGGCCACACTGTACGTGGTACCTATGCGCAAGGTGGTGGTGTACCTCATCTGATCGCTGTGTATCAGGATAAATCAGGTTCTGCCCGTGATATCGCCTTGTCATATTCCATGGCGAACGGTGGCGGTCGTGCCGGCATCATCGAAACCAACTTCCGCGAAGAAACTGAAACAGATTTGTTCGGTGAGCAGGCTGTTTTGTGCGGCGGTGCCGTTGAACTGATCAAAGCCGGTTTTGAAACTCTGGTTGAAGCTGGATATGCACCGGAAATGGCTTACTTCGAATGTCTGCATGAATTGAAATTGATCGTTGATCTGATCTATGAAGGCGGTATCGCCAACATGAACTACTCAATCTCAAACAATGCAGAGTACGGTGAGTATGTCACTGGCCCGCGCATCGTCACTGAAGACACCAAAAACGCCATGCGCCAATGTCTGAAAGATATTCAGACTGGTGAATACGCAAAGAGCTTCATCCTGGAAAACAAGGCTGGTGCACCAACCCTGATCTCCCGCCGTCGCTTGACGTCCGAGCACCAAATCGAGGAAGTCGGCGCCAAGTTGCGTGCGATGATGCCTTGGATTGCCAAAAATAAATTGGTTGATCAATCGAAGAACTAATATTGGTTGATTACTGATATCGCAGCGCATGTTTATTATTGCCGCTGCATGAAAAAGCCGTCCGATGTGACGGCTTTTTTTATCTCGAAACGGTTATGAGTTCCGTCATCTTGATCGTTAAAAAAACGCAATCGTGGTATTTGTCGCCCTGTGCGTCAAACTAAAAGCTGTGTTGATAAATAAGGGTCATGCCCGTCACGCAATACCCGTGCGGCTTGCAGGCACGATAGGATAGGCTTGAAAGCCCCGTAAACAGTGCGCTCTGGGCATGCTCACTTGGTTGAGTGCCAGGTGTAGGAGTAAAAGCTTCATAACTTTTGAATGTAGAAGGGTACAATTAAGTCATTTGTAAAAACAAAAAAGCCTCGCATTTCTGCAAGGCTTTTTATTTTGGCTCCCCGACCTGGACTCGAACCAGGGACCTGCGGATTAACAGTCCGTCGCTCTACCAACTGAGCTATCAGGGAATAGAAGAAATCTTACTCTTCTTGAAACTTTTAAGTGGCGCTGTTAAGGCGTTCACTGGGGATATGAATTCTGTGGCTCCCCGACCTGGACTCGAACCAGGGACCTGCGGATTAACAGTCCGTCGCTCTACCAACTGAGCTATCAGGGAACAGAGACAAAGATTATATGCATCTTTGCCCATCTTGTCAAAAGTTTTTGGTCGCCGTGCCTTATAAAACGGCGGTGATCGCGTCAATAACTGCATCAATATTGCGCTTGTTCAGGGCCGCTACACAGATGCGTCCCGTATCGACTGCATAGATGGAATTGTTGTCGCGCAGTTTTTCTACCTGTGCTTTGGTTAAGCCAGAATAAGAGAACATGCCGCGTTGCTGGGTGACGAAATCAAAATTGTGTGCAGGCGCTTTCTCTTTGAGTTTGGCGACGAAGGCTGCGCGCATTTCGCGGATGCGCACGCGCATGCCGGCCAGCTCTTCTTCCCATAATTGGCGCAGTTCTGGTGTGGAGAGAACAGTGGCAACCACTTGACCGCCGTGAATGGGTGGATTGGAATAATTGGTGCGAATCACGCGCTTTAATTGCGACATGATGCGCGCTGCTTCGTCCGCACTGGAGGCTGCGATACTGAGAGCGCCAACGCGTTCGCCATATAAGGAGAATGATTTGGAGAATGAGTTGGAGACGAACAACGCGCCGCCCGCTTCAGCAAAGCGGCGTACCACTTTGCCATCGGCTTCGATACCATCGCCAAAACCTTGATAAGCCATATCGAGGAATGGAACCAAGCCGCGTGCGGTGACCGCTTCAATCACTTGAGTCCATTGATCGTCGCTCAGATCGGCGCCAGTCGGGTTGTGGCAGCAAGCGTGCAGCAGAACGATAGAGCCTACTGGCATGGTGTTTAAAGCCTCTAGCATGCCTTTAAAATTTACACCGCGCGTTGCCGCATCGTAGTAGGGATAGTTGTTGACTGTAAAACCGGCTGATTCAAACAGGGCGCGGTGGTTTTCCCAGCTTGGGTCGCTGATCCAGACTTGTGCATCAGGCGCAAAGCGTTTCAAGAAGTCAGCGCCCAGTTTTAGTGCGCCGGTACCACCAATGGCTTGCGCCGTAATTGCACGTTTCTCTTGTACTACGGCGCTATCGGCACCAAATACCAGTTCTTGTACGGCCTTGTCGTAAGCGGCTAACCCTTCAATCGGTAAATACGTACGTGGAGCAAATTTTTCCATCAGGATTGCTTCTGCTTTTTTAACGCATTCCAGTAGTGGTACCTTGCCATTGTCATCATAATAAACACCGACACCAAGATTGACTTTGGCCGGGTTTTTATCAGCGTTGAATCCTTCGGTGATACCGAGGATAGGGTCGCGAGGTGCCATTTCTATGGCGGAAAATAGAGGGGAGGAAGCGTGAGCGGTCATCGTGATAATATTGAAAAATTGGCTGCAAATTGAATGGCAGTGAGGTTGGAAGGATGTGTAAAAGCACTTTTCAGTCGACTATTTTAACAAAGGTAGGAAGTAAATGGCTGAATTAAAAGAGGTTTCTGGTGTAATCGACGAGCCAAAATTCGTTACTTTCCCTGATTCACCTTATCAACTGTGCCAATTGTTTGAGCCGGCTGGGGATCAGCCCGCCGCGATTGCACAATTGGTAGAGGGTATCAATGACGGTCTGTCTTTTCAGACTTTGCTGGGCGTGACCGGATCGGGTAAAACGTACACGATGGCCAATGTGATTGCGCACACCGGGCGTCCGGCGATCATTTTTGCGCCGAACAAGACCCTGGCAGCGCAGTTGTATAGTGAATTTCGTGAATTTTTCCCGCGCAATGCGGTCGAGTATTTCGTCAGTTACTACGATTATTACCAGCCTGAAGCCTACGTTCCGCAACGCGATTTGTTTATTGAAAAAGATTCGGCAATCAACGAGCACATAGAACAGATGCGCCTGTCGTGCACCAAGTCGCTGATGGAAAGGCGCGACGTGATTATCGTGGCGACGGTGTCGGCGATTTACGGTATCGGTAATCCTAAGGAATACCATAAGATGATCCTGACCTTGCGCGCCAAGGACAAGGTCAGTCAACGTGATTTGATCGCGCGTTTGATACAGATGCAATACACGCGCAATGAAATAGATTTTAGTCGCGGCACTTTCCGTGTGCGTGGCGATACCATCGATATTTTCCCTGCTGAACATGCAGAGCTGGCGCTGCGGGTGGAAATGTTTGATGATGAGATTGAGAATCTGCAGCTATTCGATCCGTTGACGGGGCGTGTGAAACAGAAAATCCCGCGTTTTACGGTGTACCCGGGCTCGCATTATGTGACGCCGCGCGAGACCGTGTTGCGTGCTGTTGAAACCATCAAAATAGAGTTGCGTGAACGCCTTGAGTTTTATCGACGTGAGAATAAATTAATCGAAGAGCAGCGCATAGAGCAGCGCACCCGCTTTGATCTGGAGATGATGGCGGAGATAGGTTTTACCAAGGGAATTGAAAATTATTCGCGGCATTTAAGCGGTGCATTGCCTGGCGAGCCACCACCAACTCTGGTCGATTATTTGCCTGCCGATGCACTGATGTTTTTAGACGAATCGCATGTATTGACCGGTCAGCTGAATGCCATGTATAACGGCGATCGTTCACGCAAAACCAATCTGGTTGACTATGGTTTCAGGTTGCCGTCGGCACTTGATAACCGGCCGCTGAAGTTTGAAGAATTCGAGAGCAAGATGCGCCAGACAGTTTTCGTCTCGGCCACGCCGGCTGAGTACGAAAGACTGCACGCCGATCAGGTGGTTGAGCAGGTGGTGCGTCCGACCGGCCTGGTGGATCCGCGCATCGAGGTGCGGCCAGCGATGACACAAGTCGATGATCTGATGTCGGAAATCACCGATAGGGTGAAGAAGCATGAACGCGTCTTGGTGACCACCTTGACCAAGCGCATGTCTGAGCAACTCACTGAATTTTTGAGCGATAACGGGATCAAGGTGCGCTATTTGCACAGCGATATTGATACTGTAGAACGCGTCGAGATCTTGCGCGATTTGCGTCTGGGGACTTTCGATGTGCTGGTCGGGATTAATCTCTTGCGTGAAGGTCTGGATATTCCTGAAGTGTCGTTGGTAGCGATTCTGGACGCCGATAAGGAAGGCTTCTTGCGCTCGGAACGCAGCCTGATTCAAACCATAGGCCGTGCCGCGCGTAACCTGAACGGCACGGCGATTTTATACGCGGATAGGATCACTGATTCCATGCGACGGGCGATAGACGAAACTGAACGCCGTCGGAATAAACAAATCGCGTTTAATCTGGAAAACAATATCACGCCGACCGGGATTAAAAAGAAAATCAAGGACATCATCGATGGTGTGTACAACCAGCAAGAAGCGCGCGAAGAATTGGCCGTGGCGCAAGAGCAGGCCAAGTACGAGATGATGAGCGAGAAGCAAATCAGCCGTGAAATAAAACGACTGGAAAAACTCATGATGGATCACGCCAAGAATCTGGAGTTTGAAAAAGCGGGTGTGGTGCGCGATCAGCTGGCGCATCTGAAGCAGCAACTATTCGGTGCGGGTGGCGGTGATAATTTGGCTGCTATCGTTGGAAAGTAAAAACAATAGCGCACTATCCATGCGCCTTTTAGGGCTAAATGCCTTGAAAAGGCGCATGAACAGTGCGCTGTTGATTCTGAATTTCAACTAGTCGAGATTAGTCTGACGTAGATTCCGCGATGCGTTTGGCGATATGTGCCAATGCTTCTTCTACCTGATCGATCAGTATCAGGCATAAATCGCCCTCCGATAAACTCGCCAGGGCTGTATCGATAGCGATGAATTCGCCATTGATTTCCTTGATGGAAGTAGTGCGTGTCGCATTCGTCAGGCCAGCTCTTAACAACGCAACGACTTCACCATCGGCACGGCCGCGTTGACATTGATCCTGGTACAGAACAACTTCATCAAAGGCATTGCCGAGGATCTCGGTTTGCTGGCGGATATCCTGATCGCGTCTGTCGCCTGCGCCGCTGATGACCACCGAGCGGCGTTTGGCAGGCATGCTTTCAACCGCTTGCACCAAGGCAGAAATCGCATCCGGATTGTGGCCGTAATCTGCGATGAGCGTGGCACCGCGATAATTGAAGACGTTGAAACGACCTGGCGCATTGTCGCTTTCATTCGCAAAGGTTTTGAGGCCCAGGCGTATCGCGTCCCAGCTTATTCCTACGCCCCAAGCCGCAGCAACGGATGCCATGACATTTTCGACCTGAAAGCCAATTGCGCCGTTGCGCGTGATCGGTATTTCAGACAGTGCGATTTTGTTGATGGCTTTGCCTTCGGCAGCAACCAGCGAGTCGCCATCCACGTACACCACGCGGCGCCCTTGGGCGCGATGTGTTGCCATATTAGGGAGTTGGCTGTCAGCTGCGAAAAAGGTCACCGTGCCTGTGCAATTATTGGCCATGCCCGCGATGATAGGGTCGGCTGCATTCAAGACAGCGACGCCGTTATCGGCGACGTTTTGCACGATGACGCGCTTGAGCACGGCGAGATCTTCTACTGTCGTAATGTAATTTAAGCCGAGATGATCACCAGTGCCGATATTGGTAATAACCGCCACCTGGCAGCGGTCGAAAGCCAGGCCTTCGCGCAATACGCCACCGCGCGCTGTTTCGAATACCGCAGCATCGACATCTGGGTGAAGCAAAACATTACGGGCGCTGCGTGGGCCGCTGCAGTCGCCGCTATCAATACGGCGACCTTCGATATACACACCATCCGTATTGGTCATGCCGGTGCGCAGGCCGCTGGCTGTCAGCAGGTGCGCGATCAACCGGACCGTAGTCGTTTTTCCGTTGGTGCCAGTGACCGCAACAATAGGAATGCGACCATCATCGCCATCGGCAAACATGGCTGAAACGATGGCTTCGCCAACTGGCCTGCCTTTGCCAAACGACGGGGATAAATGCATGCGCAAACCTGGTGCCGCGTTGACCTCAACGATACCGCCGTTGAGTTCTTCGATTGGCTTCAATACGCTGTCGCAAACCAGATCGACGCCGCAAATATCCAGGCCTATCATTTGCGCAGCCGCGACCGCGCTGGCGGCGACTTCCGGATGCACGTCGTCAGTGACGTCGGTGGCAGATCCGCCTGTAGAGAGGTTGGCGTTATTGCGCAGGATGACGCGCTTGCCCTTTGGCGGCACTGAATCAGCCTGATAGCCCTGCTTGGCTAAACTGGCCAAAGCGATATCGTCAAAACGGATTTTGGTCAGCGAGGTAGCGTGGCCAGTGCCGCGGCGTGGATCTTTATTCACCTGATCAACCAGTTCGCGCACAGAATGTTGGCCATCGCCAACCACTTGCGGAGGATCGCGTCGCGCGGCTGCAACCAGCTTATTGCCAACCACCAGTAAACGGAAATCATTGCCGGGCAGGTAGCGCTCTACCAGAATGTCATCCCTGAATTCAGCTGCGGCTACATAGCCTGCATTGAGTTGTTCGCGTGTCGTGACGTTGACCGTGACACCTTTACCTTGGTTGCCATCTTTTGGCTTGACCACCACCGGCAAGCCGATTTCGCAGGCGATTGCCCATGCATCATCCATGTCGATGGCGGTACGACCCAAAGGCACGGGAACGCCAGCGGCATCGAGCAGTTTTTTGGTGAGTTCTTTATCCTGCGCGATGGCCTCTGCGATGGCGCTGGTGCCATCCATTTCGGCCGCTTGTATTTTGCGCTGGCGACTACCCCAGCCAAATAGAACGAGGCTGCCATTGGTGAGGCGGCGGAACGGAATATTACGGGCGATGGCCGCATCAACGATAGAGCCTGTCGATGGGCCAAGCCGGACGTCTTCATCCAGATCGCGCAGCTGGGTGAGGGCGCCTGGCAGATCGAAGGGCGTATCGTTTAAGGCGGCAGCGCATAAGGCTTCTGCCAATTCAACAGCGAGCCGACCCACGGCTTCTTCAGAATATTCTGCGACGACTTGAAAGACACCAGGCTCTAAAGTCTGTGTGGCACGGCTGAAGGTAACAGGGCAACCCGCTTGCGCTTGCAGGCCAAGTGTGGCCAGTTCAAACACGTGCGCCATCGCGATGGCTTCATTGTGGCCGGTCGATTGCAGGGGGCCAATTTCTGGAAAACGCGCGCGCAGCCGGACTTCAAAATCAGGCAGGTCGGCAATAGAACATTCTGCAGGAGTGCAGGTAACAAGCGCTTCAACAGCGGTATGGTGACTCCAGAGGTTGGGGCCGCGCAGTGCCCGTATACGTGATACTTCCATAAACCTTTATCCTATCTGCTGGCGGTTACGCCAAAAAATTGTTCGTCAATCGACGCTGCCTGAGTTATTTGTCGTGCGCGATATCATCGATATGGCACGCACTGATTTGCGTCTATTTAAGTCGGTTAGTAACTTGTTTTCTTTGGTGTGGAATCAAATGATCTGAGCCCTGCACCTATCAAATCGGGTGAGATGTCCAGTGCCCACGCAGCGGCCACTGCCGCCATCACCGTTTCTGGCTGATCTGCTTTGATCGGTTTAAGCGAGGACAAGGGGAGTAAAGCTGTTTCATCTTTGCCGCTAGCGAGGACAATGCTGTTGTCGCGCAAGAACACGACACGTTCGCCCTTGCTACGATGATTGGCGATTGCTTCAGCATTTGCATCCAGACCGTAAAAAATGACCTTGCCGTCGCATAGTTCGGCCAGTTCAACCACTTGCGGATTGCCTGCATTGAGTACCGCCGCACCGTGTGGCAACACGACATCGATTTGTGTTCGCATCACCTTGAACATCTGATCTGCTTCAGTAATATAAAACTCAGCCAGATCGGCATGCCCGTCCATATCGGTCACTACGCCAACGGTGCATTTGTCATAGGCCAGACCGTCCTTGAGTATCATGCGTGCGTTGGTTTCAAAAACAGCGGCTTGCACCGAGCGGTTAAGTAATAGACGCTGGCCTGCATCCCAGTTTGAGCAATCGGTTTTGACAACGTGTCTCTGATCCAGAAATAACCCTTGTGCGCAAGCGACGCCGGTATGCTTGCCGCTGACGCTGAGTATGCATGCGATCAGGCGTGCGATCAGACTGGTACCGCGTGTACCTGCAACGCCAACGATGGGGACGCGGCCACTTTCGTCAGGTGCAAACAGGTTGGCGATGATGGCGGTACCGACTGGACGCGGTGTACCTTCTGCCGGTTTTAAGTGCGCCAATAGGCCTGGGCTGGCATTGACTTCGATAATGGCGCCACGTTGCTCTTCCAGCGGACGTGAAATATCGTCTGCCACCAGATCGATTCCGGCAATATCCAGACCAACGATACGGGCTGCCAGCGCTGCGGCTCTGGCTACTTCTGGATGGACTTCATCGGTGACATCAAAGGCGACATTGCCATTCGGTTGTATCAACACTTTTTGACCATCGAGCGGAATCGAATAAGCAGTTAAGCCCTGGCGTTCCAGCTCCAGAATATGTTCTGCGCCGTGCTGCGGAGCAATCACGTTCAGGGGCGAATCTTCACCCGTGCCTCGACGCGGATCGGTATTGATTTGATTATCGACCAATTCGATGATATTGGATTTGCCATTGCCAACAATCCATAATGCTTCGCCTTTTGCCGCCGCGACTACTTTATTGCCGACTACCAGCAGGCGATGTTCATTGCCAGTGATATAGCGTTCAACGATGACGCTTTTACTATCACCTTTGCGTGCGGCCAGATGGTAGGCGGCAACCACATCTGCTTCGGTCATCAAATTGAGTGATACACCGCGGCCGTGATTGCCGTCATAAGGCTTGATGACCACCGGCACACCGATGTCCTGTGCTTCTTCCCAGGCTTCTTCCGCGCTCTTGACCAGGCTGCCTTCAGGCACAGGTACGCCGCACGATTGCAGTAGAGTTTTGGTGAGGTCTTTGTCGCTGGCGATGCTTTCCGCTATTGCGCTGGTGCTGTCAGTCTCTGCGGTCCAGATGCGTCTTTGTGCTGATGCGTGACCAAGCTGAACCAGATTGCCATCGGTCAAGCGTATGGAAGGAATCTGGCGCTCAGTCGCTGCTTCAACGATATGCGCTGTGCTGGGTCCGAGACAAAGATCATCGACCAGTTCGCGTAATTCAGCCAATTTGCCATCGAGGTCATAGGCTTGATCTTCAATCAGCGCCATCAGCAAGTCGCGGGCGGCGTTGAGTGCAGCGCGGCCAACTTGTTCTTGTCTGGTGCGAAATGCCATTTTGTACACGCCAGCTTCGCCCGTGGAGCGGGTTTGGCCAAAACCGGTACGCATGCCGGCCATGTTCTGCAATTCAAGAACAACGTGTTCCAGAATATGTCCGGCCCAGGTGCCTTCACGTAGTCTTTCAAGAAAACCGCCACGTTCGCCGACCCCGCAGCGATGTTCGATCAAGCCAGGTAATGCGGCGATCAAGCGTTCATACAGGCCAGGCAAAGTATTGGATGGACAATTTTCTAATTCGCCGATATCGAGGCACACTTCAATTACAGGGCGATATGTCCAGATGTTCGGTCCGCGTAGATGAGTTACACGGAGAAATTCTATGTTTTTCTTCTTCGTTGTCATGTATTTAATTTTTCATGGCCGGATAGTTGGTTGGACTATCCTTAATTCTTTTATAAGCGTCGTATCTTGAGGAATTTACTGACAATCCTTGCTGATATACTTCTATCTGCTGGTAAGAGCAGCTTATTATGTGGGTCAGTTTTTTTGTCTGATTTTTTTCTTCCGATAGAATACCGTAAATTACTGTTCCCGTGACAAGGTGTGGCACATCGTATGCTGGTTTAGCACCTGTTTTACGTTGAACGGTTCAAATATCGTTGTAAGTCTCTTATTCATTTTATTTTAAAGTGCCCGCCTCTCATTGGCGAGCGCTTGAGCTGGAGTTTGTTTTACGATGATAACTAAACAATTAATTGCCAATCAATCACTGGTGACGCTCCCTGAGATTTGGCGTTCCGACGTGGGCATGCAGCTCGCCAGCGGAGAAAACGTTTTAAGCGCGGTAGAGGTTGACCTTGATGCGCGCCTGCATTTTGTCAAAGGTGTCATTGTCGTTACCGACAGACGCTTGCTGGCAAAGGCCCCGGGTGAAACTGTGTGGCGCGATTGGGCTTATGCAATAGGTTTGCAGTTGCGCCACCATGATCACGCTGGCGTTGGCCATTTGGAATTGTTGAATGAGCAAGGGCGTTTAGCGAGCTGGCGCTTCACTCTGGGACAAAATCTTCTTGCCATACGATTGCTCGATCAGTTCAAGGAACAACTCGAAAGTCATCTCACCGGTTTGCCCGTCGAACATACCGAACAAAATATTTGCCCAAGTTGCAAGGCAATTCTGGAACCTGATCAGGACGAATGCCCGGTCTGCACCAAAGTGATTTATACACCGCCGTCAACCTGGACCTTGTTCAGACTGTGGCGTTTTGCGCAGCCGTATCGCTGGCAATTGGCGGCAGGTTTTACCTTGATGTTGCTCGGTACTGCAGCGCACATGATTCCGCGATACCTGACCAAGCCGCTCACGGATGAGGTGCTGATTCCCTACCAAAATGGTCAACATGTCGATCCGCAGTTAGTGACCTTGTATATCGGCGGCTTGTTAGGGTCGGCAATCGTGGCGTGGTTGCTTAGCTGGGGTAAAACCTACATCCTCGCGCTGGTATCCGAGCGCATCGGTGCTGATTTACGCACCACTACCTATGAGCATTTATTAAAGCTATCGCTGGAATATTTTGGCGGCAAACGTACCGGCGATCTGATGTCGCGCGTTGGTAGCGAGAGTGACCGTATTTGTGTCTATCTGTCCTTGCATCTGCTTGATTTTGCGACCGACGTATTAATGTTCCTGATGACGGTCGTCGCCTTGATGCAAATTAATACCAAGCTCGCCCTGGTCACCTTGCTGCCATTACCCATTATTGCCTGGATGATTCATCTGGTGCGTGACAAGTTGCGCACCGGCTTTGAGAAAATCGATAGGGTCTGGGGCGAAGTCACCAATGTCTTGGCTGACACCATTCCCGGCATCCGCGTCGTCAAGGCCTTTGCTCAGGAGAAACGCGAAGCGACCCGCTTCCGCGAAGCGAATAAACACAATCTGGCCGTCAACGATAAGCTCAATAAAGTATGGTCATTGTTCTCGCCAACGGTATCGTTTTTGACGGATTTGGGTATTCTGGTGGTGTGGGCGTTCGGCATCTGGCAAGTATCGCACGATGAAATTACCGTGGGTTCGCTGGTGGCGGCAGTCGCTTTCATTGGTAATTTTTATGGCCGCATCGATTCCATGAGCCGCATTGTTTCAGTAACACAGAAATCGGCGTCGGCGGCCAAGCGTATTTTTGATATTCTTGACCATGTGTCGAGTGTTCCTGAACCCTCTCATCCGGTGAAGCCGAAAGAAATCAAAGGTCAGATTGACTTGCGCGAAGTTGGTTTCCGTTACGGCAACCGCGCCGTCAACCGCGGCATTAATCTCAATATCAAGCCGGGCGAAATGATAGGACTGGTCGGTCACAGCGGTTCAGGCAAGAGCACGCTGGTCAATTTGATTTGCCGTTTTTACGATGTGTCCGAAGGTGCCATTTTGCTCGATGGTGTCGATATCCGGTCCTTTGGCATTTCAGATTACCGTAGCAATATCGGCTTGGTGCTGCAGGAACCGTTCTTGTTCTTCGGCACTATTGCCGACAATATCGCTTACGGAAAACCCCATGCCACGCGTGAAGAAATCATCGCTTCTGCAAGGGCTGCGCATGCGCATGAATTCATCTTGCGCTTGCCGCAGGGTTATGACTCCATGGTTGGCGAGCGGGGTCAGGGTTTGTCTGGCGGTGAACGTCAGCGCATCTCGATCGCGCGCGCCTTGCTGATCGATCCGCGCATCCTGATCATGGATGAGGCGACCTCGTCGGTCGATTCAGAGACTGAAAAAGAGATACAAAAAGCGCTGGATAATTTGGTCAAGGGCCGCACCACGATCGCCATCGCACATCGCCTTTCCACCTTGCATAAGGCGGATAGATTGGTCGTGCTCGATAGAGGGCAGGTAGTCGAAGTGGGCAGCCATGATGAATTGATGGCGCGCGAAGGCGCTTACTTCCGCCTGTATGAAGCACAAGCGCGCAATGCCAAAGTAGGGGGCGAATAAATATGCAAATCAATTTTCAACTATCGCGTAATGCGTTTGATCATTTGGTATTGACTACGGTGGATGGCCAGGTGCATGAAAATGTCAGTCCGGTGCGGGCATTTCCTATCCAATCACCGGACGAAGGCATCTCACTGGTGTTGCAGGACGGTCAGGAAGTCGCTTGGATAGACAGGCTGGCCGATCTGCCCGATGCCATCCGCAGTTTGATTGCGCAGGAGTTGGCAGGGCGCGAATTTATGCCGGAAATTGCACGTATCGTTAGCGTGACCAGTTTTGCTACACCGTGCACCTGGCATGTCAAAACCGACAGAGGCGAGACAGATTTTGTGCTGAAGGGCGAAGAAGACATCCGCCGTATCGGCGCAGCTTCGTTACTCATTGCAGATAATCACGGTATACACTTTCTCATCCGCGATATGCATGGGATTGATAAGCATAGTCGCAAGATACTCGACAGGTTCCTGTAAGTCTCAAATGACTCTGGGGGTGAATGTCAGGCCATACAAATTGGTCATGCGTTCTTCCCCCGGCAGCACCAGCACTTCTTCCAGAATAAACCCCAATTTTTGTAAAAGATGATTCGAGCGCTGATTGCTTGGCGACGTAATCGCCGCGAGTTTGGCTAAGCCCAGAGCTGCGTTTGCATATTGGACAACGGCTTTCGCTGCTTCCAGTGCATAGCCTTGGCCTGCATAGCCAGGCAAAAAAGCATAGCCGATATCGACATTTTTTAAAACGTCGCGCTTGATCAGACCGCATAAACCCATCGCCACATTGTCGTCCTGGCGTCGCACCACATACAAGCTAAAACCGTTGGTACGCTGCGAAGCGACTGGGCCGCTTAAGATGGATTCCCTCGCGGCCTCCAAAGTGCGGATTCCCTTATCGCTGATGTTGGCGATCCAGCTGGGGTCATTGATCAACTCCAAATAAAAAGCTGCATCGTCAAGGCTGATGATGCTTAAGTTGAGGCGTTCCGTGTCGAGAATTTTCATGAGATTGTTTATGGGGATTGATAGATAATCTCGGCATCTTAGACGGCATGAGAATGAAGCTTTTCAATGGCTTTCTATTGAGGAAAACTAAAAACAGCCATGCCCAGAGCGCGCTCTGCATATGGCTTGCAGGGCAGGGTGGCTGGAAACCCGCATGGATGGTGCGTGTTGGGCGTGCTCATTTTAGAATTTGTACTGATCTCTGCGACATGGCCGTCATTGAACTGCATACATAGTATTAAAACTCTTCCCAATCATCACTAGATGTCGTCGCAGATGACGTGTTGGATGATGCGGTTTTGTTGTTGCCTAATTTTTTGATTGCCATAGCTTTGGTTGCGGGCCTGGCTTCCGGAGCGCGTGCTGTTTTGGATACGACCGCGGTTGGGGTTCTGCCGCCCGCATCCAGTTTGAAGACACCGATGGCCTGCGCTAAGGCAGCTGCTTGTTCCTGCATACTTTCGGCTGCAGCGGCTGCTTGCTCTACCAGTGCGGCGTTTTGTTGGGTCATTTCATCCATCTGCGTAATGGCAAGATTGACTTGCTCGATGCCCGCGCTCTGTTCCTGGCTGGCCGCTGTAATCTCGCTCATGATGTCGGCGACATGCTTGACGGATGTGACGATCTCATCCATGGTCTGGCCCGCCTGATCGACCAACTTGCTGCCCAAATCGACCTTCTCGACGGAGTCGTCAATCAACGATTTAATCTCTTTGGCGGCACTGGCGCTGCGTTGCGCCAAATTGCGCACTTCGCTCGCCACCACGGCAAAGCCGCGACCCTGTTCGCCAGCACGCGCTGCTTCGACTGCGGCATTCAGTGCAAGAATGTTGGTCTGGAAGGCGATGCCATCAATGACGCTGATGATATCGACGATCTTGCGTGAGCTATCTTTAATGGAGCTCATTGTTGTGACAACCTGGCCGACAACATTGCCACCCTTGATCGCCACATCCGAGGCAGAAATAACCAGTGAGTTGGCTTGTCTGGCATTGTCTGCATTCTGTTTGACGGTAGAAGTCAATTCTTCCATTGACGATGCGGTTTCTTCCAGTGAACTTGCCTGCGATTCTGTCCTGGAAGATAAGTCAAGATTGCCCGCTGCGATTTCTCCTGATGCCGTTGAAATCGTTTCAGCGCTCAGGTGGACTTGACCGATGGTCATCACCAGGCTGTTGTTCATGTCTGCCAATGCACTTAACAGTTCGCCCGTTTCATCCCGGGATGTTACTTCGATTTTTCCGGTCAAATCTCCATCAGCGACTCTTTTGGCCACCTCGATTGCATTATTGAGAGGAATGGTAATTGAGCGCGTGATCCATATTGCAAACGCGGCACTGATGATGGTTGCCAACGCGCCGGCAATCAACATTAATTTAAGTGAAAAAGAGATGTCGTTTTTGATCGTCGTGCCGTTTTCATCCATCTCATTTTTTTGCAAGGTGACAACCGTGGCGATGTCAGTCAATGCAGCGTTGAGGGCCGGAAAAACAGTTTTTTCCATCATTGCTACGGCTTCTTCACGTTCAAATAGCTCGATCAGATCGGCAACTTTGGCGAAGGTTGCGCTAAAATTTGCGCTTGAATTAGTGAGTGCTTTTAAGGCTTCCTTTTCTTTTGATGTTTCAGCTAATTTTCCTAGCTTTATCATCAGGCTGTCGATTTTTTTCTTGTTGGTGTCTACCGCGAGATATTGCTTTGCCCGCGCCTGGGGATCGGGAGTGATGAAGAGTTCGATTGTTCTGCTGCCGTTCTCCTGGATGATGGAAGAAATCTCTAAAGCACTTGCCACGCCAATCGCATTCTTATCCAGGATTTGTTTGTTTTTTTCAGAGATGGTATTGAGGCGGGTGGTGCTGATGGCGACCATCAGCAACATGATGAGCATGGTGCTGCCAAAAGCTAGCCACAAGCGCACACTGATTTTGAGGTTACTAAGATTCATTTTGGTCTCCCTTATCATTGATGAAAATGATGCAATATTTTTTATTGGTTTAGTCTGAACGATCATACACACTTTATTTTTATCGATGATAGCGTCAGGTAGAAGTTGGTTTGTCATAGTGTAAAATCGTCTCGTTTGTTGTTATACGCTGACATATTTTTGACTTCTCACCGCCGACCAAATATTCCCTATGAAACTAGCCACACTCAACGATGGATCTCGCGACGGCCAACTACTTGTCGTTTCAAGTGATTTGAAAACAGCGCAGATTGCCGACTGGATTGCCCCGACGCTGCAATCCGCTTTAGATGACTGGAATTTTATTTCGCCCCAACTCATTTCATTGTATGAACAACTGAATGCGGGTAAAGCTTCCAGCAGTTTTGAGTTTGATCCGAAAAAATGCATGGCGCCGTTGCCGCGTGCGTTTCAATGGGCTGACGCTTCATCCTATGTCAATCATGTAGAGTTGGTGCGCAAGGCGCGCAACGCGGATATGCCGGACAGCTTCTGGCATGACCCGCTTATGTACCAGGGCGGCAGCGATGATTTCATTGGCCCTATGGATGATGTAGCGCTGGAGTCAGAAGAGTGGGGCATCGATTTTGAGAGCGAAGTGGCGGTGGTCACAGGCGACGTGCCTATGGGCGTGAAGGTGCAGCACGCTGCGCAATATATTCGATTATTGATGCTGGTGAATGATGTCTCATTGCGCAATCTGATTCCGGCAGAACTGGCGAAAGGATTTGGATTTTTTCAGTCGAAACCGGCGTCCAGTTTTTCACCCGTTGCTGTTACACCGGATGAACTTGGCGACGCCTGGAAAGACGGCAAAGTACATTTGCCCTTGCGCTCGACCTGGAACAATGTTTTGGTCGGCCAGCCAAATGCAGGTGTGGATATGGTTTTTTCTTTCCCGCAACTGATCACGCATTTGTGCAAGACACGTCATGCACGCGCCGGCACTATCATTGGATCAGGCACCGTTTCTAACAAGGATGCAAAAAAAGGTTTTAGCTGTATCGCAGAGAAACGTGCACTGGAAATGATCGCAGATGGCGCGCCAACTACGCCCTTCATGAAATTTGGCGACAGCATCAGGATTGAAATGCTGGATAAAAATGGGAAATCTATTTTTGGCGCAATCGACCAAAGCGTGGTGGAGTATCACCACAATTAATGCGCAGGCTATTTGTGTCGTTTCGTCATCCCGGGGTGGGAATTGAAGTAAGAGTCCCACTCACCGCTTGAATTTTCCGTCTATGGAAGACGCCAATTTTATTGTCGGCCTAGCTGGAAAAATATGTTCCTCGCTCCAGATGGTCCCAGGGCAAAGCCAAGATGGATAGGCCCCATAAAACTATTGAAGCCGGTAAACAAACTGGCGCTTTTGCGCGTTGATCCAAATGAAATATCATGACCTTTATTCCAGACGTTGCCGATTTCCAGCGAACTACCTACAAACAGACTTTGGCCGGCCAGATCAAACTTAAGTGCGCGATACAAATAAGTGGCACTGCCATAAAGCATGTAGTTACCTGTAAACTGATCCGGTTGATAGGCAGATAATTGTTGGAAACCTCCTAATGTGGGACCAATTCCACGCACTTCCTTACTGGATTGAAATAGTCCGGCACCTCCTAATTTGAGGTTGATGCTGTGGCTGTTGATACTCTCTGCCCAGGTTCCATTGATCGCAAATTCCTTATAATTATCGCCTGATTTATTCATCCCGAAAAAAAGCTCGCTATCAAATTCGTAACCATATCTAGGAAATGTTGCATCACTCAGTTGGTCAATAATGATGGAGGATTTTATGCCAACTTGTTGAAGCGCGGCTCGTGGCAATTCAACCGTGTTTATTTCTCCTTCTGTACTGCTGATTAGTATGCCTCCCAATTTGGGACGAACGCGATATTGATTGGCGCCTAATCCTATCCGGATCTCTCCCATTGTGCTTCTGTCACCGAGCGGAATCCCTAGGTCCAAGCCAATTTTGTCGCGCCTGAATGAATATTCAGCTATGCGGGTGTCTCCAAAATAAATATTACGCGTACTTTTTTTTATGTCTGCGTAAGGCGCCGCAAAGATGCCGTCTTGTTCGAACAGTGGCTGGCGCAATTCTGTATGTAGTCCCAAATTGTTGCCAAACTCGATATCGTTGCGCCATTCCAGTCCGCCCTCTGTTAGCCAGGGATAGCGGTGACCGACTTGCAAACGATATCCCCCGGCGCCTTCAAATCCGCTTGATAGCGCTAAGCCGAATCTTAGAAAATGCGGCCCCCATTTGCGTTCATTTGCATTGATAAGAACACCGTATGCACCATCGCGTTGAATTAACTCATGGCTTATTCCATCATATTCCCGAGAAATATTGAGTAAGGCCAGCTTGCGATTGATTTCTTCCGCACTGTATTGGCTTCCATTGTCGATCGCTACCTGACGACTGATTTCTTTTTTTGGAATGATGCCGTTAGAGTTAATCTCGACAAAACTGATTTTGATGCTAGGTAGTTCTGTATGCGGTTGTCGTTTCTGATCTGCTGCATACCGCTCGGGAGATAAGCTTAAGGTCTGCAGTTGATATCGCATCGCGATGGCGGCATTTTCACCGACTGCAGACGCTTCTGCAGATCGTTCGAAATCCATAAAACTGATGTTGCCCAGATCGGGTTCAATCAGAATGTCTTTCGGGCGTAATGCGGCCTTTTGCAGTTCAACATTTTGTTCTGTCAGAATATTGACCATTTGCTGACTCACGTTGAGTAAAGACCTGAGCTGATCGCGTGGCAGCAATGGCGTTCCGATATTGACCGCAATGATGACGTCCGCACCCATATCGCGAGCAATATCAACCGGCAGATTACGCACCAGACCGCCATCGGTTAACAATCGGCCATCAATTTCGACGGGGGCGAATACGCCGGGGGCGGCCATACTGGCACGGATAGCGACATGTAACGGTCCTCTGTCAAAAACAACCATTTGGCCGTTTTCAAGATTGGTGGCAATTGCACGAAATGGAATGGGCAATTTATCGAAGCTAATGTCGGATTTCAAATGCGCGGTCCAGTTGTGCAGCAATTCTAAAAATTGTGTTGCCTGCACTACACCGGTTGGCAAGCGCACTCCACTTGCACTGAGGCCAAGAGTTGCACCAAATGGATATCGATTGTCTTCTTCTCTCAATGCTTGCGGCAATAGGCGTCGTTCTACGCGATCAAGCGCGATATCGTTTAACTGCAATTTATTGAGACGTAGTTCAATTTCGCTGGCAGATAGCCCTGCTGCGTAGAGTCCACCCACAACCGCCCCCATACTGGTTCCCGCGATGCAATGAATAGGGACGTGCATTGCTTCAAGTTCTTTTAATACACCAATATGTGCGAAACCACGGGCTCCTCCTCCCGAAAGTACCAAACAAATTTTTGGTGGATTGGTATCTTCAGCATTGACCGCCAATCTTTCGGCTGCGGCAGTTCCGGAAAGGAGAAAAACGAGGGAAAGTAAAAAAATGGTCGGTATACGCATATTTAATAGGCAAATCGAAGGGTGTTCAAGGCAAACGCCATTGTAAGCGTGGAAATCTTCTCTGAGGCTCTATATACTACTGAATGCATATCAAATGCCTTCTGTGGGGACATAAAAGCATAAGCATGCACCGGATAATCCGCAGAAAAGCATAAGACGATCAGTTTTTTGATGCCACATTTAAGCACTTTTAGAGCTCATTCATGAATCTACACCAATTGCGCTTTGTTCGCGAAGCAGTCAGGCAGAATTTCAACCTGACAGAGGCCGCCAAGGCGCTATTCACCTCACAGCCTGGCGTTTCCAAGGCGATTATCGAATTTGAAGAAGAATTGGGTGTCGATATTTTTGCCCGACACGGCAAACGCATCCGGGGATTGACCGAACCAGGGCGCGCCGTCTTGAAGTCGGTAGAACTTATCATGCAGGAAATCGATGGTTTAAAACGCATCGGTAAAGAATTCGCAGCACAGGATAGCGGAAGTTTTACGATTGCTACGACTCACACCCAGGCCAGATATATTTTGCCGAAAGTAGTCCAGGCATTCATGCAAAAATATCCCAAGGTAAGATTGTCGTTGCTGCAAGGAAATCCAAAACAAATTGCTGAAATGGTCATGCGCGATCAGGCAGATCTGGCAATTGCCACCGAGGCTATTGCAGGAATGGATGGGTTGGTTTCTCTCCCATGCTATCAGTGGGAGCATGTGGTGGTGGTGCCGGTAGATCATCCTTTATTAAAGTCCAAATCGATTACTTTGGAAGAAATTGCCCATTACCCGTTGATTACATACGATGCTGCTTTTGCCGGACGTAGCAAGATTGATCATGCGTTTGAAATTCGCCATTTGAAGCCAGATGTATTGTTGGAAGCAATTGATGCAGATGTCATAAAAACCTATGTTGAACTTGGTATGGGTGTCGGTATTATTGCCGGAATGGCTTTCGACGCAGATCGGGATTTAAATTTAAGATCCATTTCAGTAGGACATTTGTTCGGGATGAATGTGTCTCGTGTTGCCGTCAGGCAGGGCGCTTATTTGCGCAGTTATATTTACACTTTCATCGAATTGCTTACACCGACACTGAACCGTAAGCTGATTGATCAGGTGATGCAGGGTGGTAAAGATACCTACGATTTGTGAGAAATTTGTAACCTATTGGATAATGCCGGGGTCGTTGAACTCCGCTTAAAAGTTGATAAAAGTTGAAGGAAAAAATGATGCATGAAGCGATGAGTAAATATTACGCACAACGTGCCAAAACTTACGAAAGTATTTATCAAAAACCAGAGCGACAAGCTGATCTGAAATCACTTCAGGAGCGTGTCTGTGCCGTATTAAAAGATCATCGCGTTGTAGAAGTCGCTTGTGGTACCGGTTATTGGACTGAACGATATGCACCTGTGGCTGCTTCTGTACATGCTACTGACATCAATCAGGCGATGCTTGATATCGCGCAGAGTAAGACGTATCCACCCGGACGCGTGCAGTTTTCCTTGGCAGATACTTTTGCAATGCCATCGGCAACGGCAGGACAATATTCGGCATGCTTCGCCGGATTTTTATGGTCGCATATTAAACGTGAAGAACAAGCTGACGTGCTGGCGCAATTTGCGAAGGTCGCGGGCAAGGGCAGTGTTTTGGTGTTGATGGATAATAATTATGTGGAAGGCAGCAGTACAACGGTGGCGCGTACTGATCTGGAGGGTAATACTTATCAGTTGAGAATGCAGGAAGATGGTAGCCGTGTTGAGATAGTCAAGAATTTTCCGACAGATAGTTTCTTGAGGAAAAGAATCGGTCTCGCGGCAAGAGATATCAGAATATTTAGAAATGATTATTTCTGGATGCTTACCTGTGTGTTGAAATAAAAATTGATGGCGCAAGACTGTCGTTAATATGATTAATTTTTTTGGAGAATAATGTGAATCTACAAGAATGTACTGTCGCGATTCGAACAAAATTAGGCGAAGAGAGCAGCTTAAACGCGACACTAAAATTTGATTGTGGTGATGATGGAGTAGTGTATGTGGATGCGCTGACTACACCGCATATCGTCAGCAATGAGAACTTGGATGCGATCTGTACTGTGGCACTTGTCCTAGAGGACTTGAGCGCAATGTTATCCGGCGAGTTAAATGCGGTAAGTGGTTTTATGGCCGGGAAACTTAAGGTCTCCGGTGACATGGGCGTGGCGATGCGTTTACAAAATGTGGTTTGATGCAAAATGTTGAAATAGAGCAATAACATCTATGCGCCTCCAGACATGGAAATGTCTTGGGAGGCGCATCACGTCACATTAAATTAGGGCAGCATTACTGCACCAATCGCTAATGCTGAAGTCCCATCCGGAAAGAGGGCATCAAAACACCTGGTACAGTTTTGACAAAATAAGTGCGCACGTTTTACGTGCTTATGACGCAAAATCAATGCGAGTGGAGTATTGGTGCAATAAGGACAAACTTCCCGCATTTTTCCTGATGGCATGGCATCTTCGGACGCATATCCTTCTTCCAGCATCTCGCCATCCACGACTTCCCAAGGAGCCAGTTGTTTTAATGTGAAAAATGAAACATTTCTGTTTCTTCGTTCTGCATATTCTTGACGTTTGGATTGTTGTCTTAGTAATTCAGCTGCGACCATTTCTAAGCTCCTGAAAGTTAATGTCGGAATTCAAATATAGTCATAATAATCACTAAAGACAAGGTATCTGTTTTAACATCAATGGGTATTTGATTCAATTTGCAAACGTATTTTTGATCGAAGACGCTACATCGTCGATTTAAGCGTCGATGTGGGATGTTTGATGATTTTAAAGTGTGTTTTGTTTAGGCAATTTCCTGATGAACAGTGAACAAAAACATCAAGACTTTACGATTGAGTTGCAGCGTGAGGGATGGCAATTTTACGCATCGCCGCACCTCAGCGTTCTGGAGGCCGCATTGGCGAACGGAATCGCATTACCAAATTCATGCCGTAACGGCACTTGCCGTACGTGCATGTGCACGCTGGTCAGCGGGCAGGTCGCTTACCGGATAACGTGGCCTGGCCTGAGTCAGGAAGAAAAAGAAAGTGGCCTGATTTTGCCCTGTGTTGCAGTCGCATTGACTGATTTGGTTTTAGCCGTAACGCATGCAAAAAAATAATTGAAGAAAGTCGATCACTCAGTTAGAGCTTGTCAAGAAATAGAAAACTCAGGTTATTCCCTAACGAGTCCTTAGTGCCAATTTAGCTGATTTTTACACAGACTGACCTTATCCATTTTCTTATCCCAGCAAGGTGTTTTTGCTTCAGGAACAGGGCTAGGAATTCCTTCCGAATTAATTTGGGCCAGCCGTGTTTCCCACGACTGCACACCTTGACGATTCAATTTCAGGCGCAGAACCCAGCCCTTGGTTTGTGCATCATTGTCCAACGCATCCATCATAAAATTTCCAATGCTGTAAATAATTGGCTTGCCTTGATATTGCTCTACATCTTGCACCACATGTGGGTGTGTACCTATGACCGCGTCAGCACCGGCATCAATCATCGTACGGGCAAGTTGACGCTGCCTGTTGCCTGCAGTTAATTCATTTTCCCATCCCCAGTGCATGAAAGGAATAACCAGATCAGCTTTGTAATGTAGTCGGGCAAATTTAATATCGCTCACCACTTGTTCATCTTCGCTCCATGCAACACCTGCAGCGTCGAAGTCTGCCTCAAAGCTACGCGGCATAAATTCATCGTAACCAAGTAGGGCAATACGCAATCCTTTGCGTTCAATGATCAATGGCGTATGCGCCTCTTTCAAGTTGTGGCCGCCACCAAATCGCCCCAGCTTATGTTGATCCAATAATCCCAGCATCTCCTTAAACGCATTGCGCCCAAAATCACCAGAATGATTATTTGCTATAGTGACTGCATCGAAATGGCGATTTAATATCTTGAGAGTACGAGGATGGGCGCGGAACGTAAAATTTTTCTCGGCAGCATCTCCCGTTGTGGCGACCACACATTCAAGGTTGGCAATGCGAATGTCAGCTTGGGCAAATATTGCAGAAAAAGCGCTGAAGGGGTCTTTGCCTTGTTCCACTTCTTTGCCGGGCTTGCCATCGAGCACAATGTCGCCTGCAAATAAAATACTGACCGTTTTGTCATCTTGTTCAGCTGCGTTTGCCAATTCTGATAATAAAAAAATGCTGACGCAAAGGCAATAGAGTATTTTCTTCATTACGCTGTTCCTTGCAGGGTGCATTGATATTGTAATTCGCGCTCCACCTCGCCAGCATAGAGATGATTGAATGGTGTTAGCTTAAGTGGCGCGTTTGATGAAGTGAACGGCGGTAAATAGGTAGCCTGATGAATGGGAATATCGTTTTGGCGCGTTTGAAAATACGCATAAAGCTTGATGTAGTCAATCTGATTGCCAACGCCGACCATTATCGCTTTAAAGCGAAAACGCTCGCCAATATCGACTGATGCGACATCATACGGTTTGCTTGTTATGCTCGTCTCAATAATCTGTGTACTGCCTGCATAACTGACTGAACATTTAAGTAAAGGTGCGGCATGAGATGCACTGGTGAACAGTGTCATCATTGACATCCCTATGACTAATAATTGGCAAGGGATATTTTTTGTTACGTTAGACAGATGGCTAAATTTCATTTTTTACAGTCATTAATTCCCGAGCCATCAGTGTAGAGGGAATTAATGACAAAGGGTATCTCATCCGAAATTTTATATTCAGCTTCTCTGATGTGCCTTATTTCTTTAAATGAGCCTGCGCGCGGCGCACTTGCTGTCCTTCGATGTGATAACAACTAAGGTGTTCAGGGACTTCGCATGACCAGTTGAGTTCTCTTTCAATTTTTATTCGCAACCCATCTGCTGAGGCTGGTTCTCCATGGGTAATAAAAGTACGAATTGGTGCCAGTTTGAAGTGGCTTAGCCAAGCTATGATTTCATTTCCATCCGCATGCGCTGACAGGCCATCAATTTTTATGATTTTGGCACGTACCCTTATGTCCTGTCCGTGAATTCGAACCGTCTGCGCACCATTGACCAACGATTCGCCGCGCGTTCCGCCAGCTTGATGACCGCAGAAAAGAATCGCGTTCTTGTCATCCGGCGCCATATTCTTCATGTGATGTAATACCCGACCTCCTGTTGCCATACCGCTGGCAGAAATAATGATTTTTGGCCATCTCTCTGAATTCAATTTTTTGGATTCCTCGGGAGTTTTTACGCATTTTGTCATGCCGATCATTCCATCAACATCATCCGGATCAAGTCTCAGATCTTCTTCAAAACGATGATAAATAGTCGTTGCACTTTCCGACATCGGGCTATCAAGATAAATCGGAAAATCCGGGATCTGCTTACTTTTTCGTAATTGGTATAACAAATAGAGCAAAGTTTGCGCCCGCCCTACCGCAAAAGAGGGGATGAGCAGCGAGCCGCCGCGATGGATCGTTGCGTTAATGATTGTCTTTAACTGTTCTGCTGGATTTGTTTTCTCATGCTCACGATTTCCATAGGTAGATTCAACAATCAGATAGTCCGGTCTATCAGGAATTTCCGGTTTTTTCATGATGACATCTTTGGGCCTGCCCAAATCACCAGAGAATAAAAAGTGAGTTCCTTCGATGTCGCACGCAATACTGCATGAACCTAATATGTGGCCGTTTGGTATCCATTTAGCGCTGACGTTCTCACCAAATTTGACGTTGTGATGATCTTGAATTTTGACGAATTGTTTTAGAGTTTGATTGACATCGTCACTATCATAGAGCGGAAGTGCTTCGGGATGCTTGGATAGGTGGTGCCGGTTCAGATAACCTGCTTCCTCTTCCTGCAGTCGGGCTGAGTCGCGCAGTAATAATTTGCATAATTCAAGGGTTGCTTCTGTGCAGTAAATTTTCCCGCGAAATCCTTTTTTTACCATTAATGGTAAAAATCCTGAATGATCTAGGTGCGCGTGGGTGAGTAAAATAGCGTCTATGCTCTTCGGATTGAAGGGAGGATTTTCCCAGTTCCTCAGTCGTAGTTGTTTGTATCCCTGGAATAAGCCGCAATCAACCATTATTCGCAGGCTTTCAGTTTCTATCAGGTAACGCGACCCGGTGACGGTGCCAGACGCGCCCAGAAAGTGTAATTTGATCAAAATACTCTCCTCAGAAAACTAGAATTGCATGATGACTGTACCCGGATTTTGTGGGTGCGGATATTGATGCGAATCAATTATCAACATGGTAAATATTTTTTATACTGTAAAGCCATTTGCATTCATCGTGTGAGCCAAATTCAGAATTGGCGATAACGACGAAAATGATGGAGAAATAAGTTAGTTTTAATTTAAATTTTACTTTGCTGGGAATTTGTGCGTATAATCGCATGTCGTTGAGATTCTAGGTGGTAGTGCAGTATCAGTCTGTCATTTCTTGCTTGGTTGAAACGATCTATCGGGCACATGCCCACATTAACTGAATAATAGGAAATTGTAATGGCAACAGGTATTGTTAAATGGTTCAATGATTCTAAAGGTTTTGGTTTCATTACTCCTGACGAAGGCGGCGAAGATTTGTTCGCTCATTTCTCCGCGATCGTATCCGCAGGTTTCAAATCTTTGAAAGAAAACCAACGTGTTTCTTTCGACGTGACAACTGGCCCTAAAGGCAAGCAAGCTTCTAACATCCAAGGTATCTAATAGATTCCACAGATGTAACTTGTTAAAGTTGCTCAAATAAAAATCCCCGACGTGTCGGGGATTTTTTTTGTCTGCTATAAATGTTTTTAACTAAATATCTATAAATTTATTTATACTGGTTTTGGTATTTAGCATAGCTAATATTGTTCATAATCAACTTTTAACGACTCGTTTTTTGGTATTCTCTTACAAAGCTTTTCTCAATAAGTCTTAAAAGAAAATAGGAAATAATATGTTGAATTTAACAATTAAATTGCGCTTAATTGCGACGATGGCAGTCATGGGAATCATGTTGACTATTGGTGGTGCCATGGGTATTTATGGCGTTCGAAATAGTAATGCGGTCATTCAGGAATTGTTTAGCAATCAGCTACCTTCTGTTGAAAATATTGGCTCATCCAGAGTGTTAATGTTGAGAGCGCGTACTGCTTTAGATCGCGCCATTGCCCATCCGGAATTTCCCGATACCGCCAACACGATCAAGCGATCAGAGGACTTTTTTAATAAATCTGATGAAAGTTGGAAAAAGTATCTGGCTTTACCTCAAACGCCTGATGAGAAAATCATTTCGGACGAAGTGACGATAGCAAGAGAAAAGTTTCTAAAGGAGGGTTTTACTCCAATGCTATCTGCGATAAAAGCAGGCAATAAAGAGGACGCTGATAAGATAAATATGACATTAATTCCCCCTTTATTTTCTGCTTACTCGGATAAAGTTATAGCCCTTAGCGAATATCAATTCAAAAATGCCGAAGAAAAATTGAAGGAAAGTCAGAAGGCATTTACTTTATTTGTGTGGGTAGACATTCTCGGTGTACTTGCTGGTTTATCTGCGGTATTCATATCTGCTTTCTTTTTATTGCGCGCTATCCACAATCCATTGAAGTTCCTTCTTGAGCAATTTGACGCCATAGGCAATGGTGATCTGTCTCATCAGATAAAACCAAAGTCAAAAGATGAAATGGGGCAGTTGTTGGGCGGTCTTGAAAATATGCGTCAGAGCCTGGTGCAAACGGTGACTGTTGTGCGTCAAGGAAGTGCTTCGATCGCAGTATCATCCGCAGAAATTGCCAGCGGCAATATGGATTTATCTTCTCGCACCGAAAATCAGGCCGCCAGTCTGGAGGAAACTGCATCTTCCATGGAGGAGCTGACGTCGACAGTGCAGCAAAATGCGGATAACGCGCGTCAGGCAAATACATTGGCGCTAAAGGCTTCCGATGTGGCCAGTAAAGGTGGTCAGGTTGTCGGTGATGTGGTGCACACGATGTCGTCGATCAAAGAAAGTTCACGGAAAATTGTCGACATCATAGGTGTGATTGATGGCATTGCGTTTCAGACAAATATTTTGGCGTTGAATGCTGCTGTGGAAGCCGCCCGTGCAGGAGAGCAAGGACGTGGTTTTGCTGTGGTGGCGACAGAAGTGCGTAATCTGGCGCAACGTTCTGCCGGTGCTGCCAAAGAAATCAAAGAGTTAATCAATGATTCTGTGGAGAAAGTCGACGTTGGTTCGCGTTTGGTGGATGATGCAGGTAAAACCATGGATGACATTGTGGTGTCAATCAAGGGTGTAGCTGACATCATGGCAGAAATCACCGCTGCAAGTGCGGAGCAAAGTGACGGTATTTCGCAGGTGAATTTGGCAATCACCAATATGGATGAGGCGACCCAACAGAATGCCGCTTTGGTGGAGCAAGCTGCGGCTGCTGCCACCAGCATGGAGGAGCAGGCAAATAACTTGAATCAGGCGGTAAGTATTTTTAAAGTGGATGCCTCAGACTCTGGAAGTCGTAGCAACGCGCCTGGGTTGAGTGTCAAGCCGGCTCCCGTTAAGAAATCTGTTCCTGCCAAAAAAACTGTTAAATCGATTAGCAATTCAACGGTTTCTCGTCCGAAAAAAGAACCGGCGAAGGCAAAAGAAGACGATTGGGAGGAGTTTTAAGATAGTTTCAGTTGCAAAATTTTACAAACGGGCAAGCGATTGCCCATTTTTTTTACTCGGATTTCTGCCAATAATTTGGTTTGCTGTAGGCATGCCGTAAAAAATCGACAAATGCGCGGATACGCAAAGGCAAGTGACGACGTTGCGCAAAGATGGCGTAGATATCATTGCCTGGCGCATTGAATTCATCCAGTACGGTCACCAGTTTTCCGTTTTCAATTTCGCTGCCTACCTCCCACATTGAGCGCCAGGCGAGGCCTTTGCCCGAAAGCGCCCAGTCATGCAGTACTTCGCCATCGTTGCAGACCATATTCCCATCCACTTTCAACACCATGTTCTTGCCATTTTGGCGAAAAGTCCAGCCACGTTGACTGCCATCGCTGCTGATGGCAAGACAGTTGTGATTGCTTAATTCATCTAAAGTCGTTGGTGCGCCATGACGTTTAATGTAAGCCGGCGATGCGACTACGACGCGTTTGTTATCGGCCAGTTTGACGCCAATCAGATTGGAATCGGTCAGTGAGGCAATTCGTATTGCAACGTCGATTCCTTCACCAATTAAATCGACCACGCGATCATTGAGACTGAGAGTCAGTTTGACTTCTCTGTTTTCACTTAAAAATGAAGGTACCAACGGTGCTACATGCTGCCGCCCAAAACCGGCAGGTGCAGAAATGGTTAGCTGCCCACTTGCTCTTGCGCTTCGTTCAGATACTGCGGTCTCGGCTTCTTCCAATTCTGCCAGTATGCGCTGACAGTCTTCAAGGAAGCTTGCACCTTCTGTCGTGAGGGCAATTTTCCTGGTCGTCCTTTGTAAAAGTTTGACATCTAATCTCTCTTCCAGGGCATCAAGTCTGCGGCCTATCATTGCCGGCGCAACACCTTCGGCGCGTGCCGCAGCAGAAAGGCTGCCACGCGTGGCAACTTCGGCAAAGGTGGAAATTTGTTTGAATTGATCCATGAGAGTGTGTTTTGAGCAGAATGAGTCGAGATGAAATTAATGATAAATATAAAGCTTTTTATCAAAAATTGCTTTTATCTTTAACTAAAACGCAAAGATAAAGTGATAAAACGTCGCATTATTCGCATAATATTATTGAATATACTGATTCAACGGTAAATTGATACAGACTTAATATTTACTTGACGCTCAAGTTTACGATAACGAATGTAGTTTTGATTAATTTTCTATGACTATTCAAGCCATTGTTTTTGATGCCTACGGGACGCTGTTCGATGTGTACTCGATACGCGAACTGGGTGAAAAGCTTTTTCCCGGTGCCGGGCAAGCCTTGGCCGAATTGTGGCGCGATAAGCAAATTGAATACACGCATTTGCGTAGCATGAGTAGCATGTATAAACCCTTCTGGGAAATCACGCAGGACGCACTGATTTTTTCATGCAAGAAATTAGGCTTGCGTCTTAATCTCGATGCGCAAAGTGCACTGATGGGGCAATATGCGCGCTTGCAGGCATTCCCTGAAAATTTATCGGTGCTGCAAGAATTGAGCACTCGCGGTTTCAAACTTGCGGTTCTGTCCAATGGAAATCCGCAGATGCTGCAATCAGCGGTGGATGCGGCCAATATGCAAGGCATATTTACCCATCTCTTGTCAGTGGATCTGGTTAAAAAATTCAAGACTGCGCCGGAAGCGTATCAAATGGCACCGGACACATTTGGTTTGCCAGCAAAGAACATTTTGTTTGTCTCCAGTAATTGCTGGGATGCGTGTTGTGCCAGCTGGTTTGGTTACACCACTTTCTGGGTCAATCGACATGCCGCACCATTAGAAGAATTGGGCGTGAGACCGCACGGGGAGGGACGCAGTCTGGTGGATGTGCTCGAATTTGTGGATAGCAAGCGGAACACCTGATTTTTATTTTTTGATTATTTTTCGATTATTTTTTATACATAGGGAGCACATGATGACGCAATTGACACTGCCAGCAGGTATGCAAATTACCGGTGAGATCAAGCCAGGTTTTGAACAAATATTGACGCCTGATGCATTGGCTTTAGTCGCCAAACTTAGCCGTGCATTTGAACCTCGCCGCCAGGAATTGCTGGCCGCAAGAACAGCGCGCGCGGCGCGTCTGGATGCAGGTGAATTGCCGGATTTTTTACCTGAGACTAAACACATACGTGAAGGCGACTGGAAGATCTCGCCGATCCCGAAAGCGCTGGAATGCCGTCGCGTAGAAATCACCGGCCCGGTTGAGCGCAAGATGGTCATCAACGCCTTTAATTCTGGCGCTGACAGTTACATGACCGACTTTGAAGATTCCAATACGCCAAATTGGGATAACCAGATTACCGGTCAGATCAATATGCGTGATGCGGTACGTCGCACCATCAGCATGGAGCAAAATGGCAAAAGCTATAAGCTCAACGACACGATCGCCACCCTGGTTGTGCGTCCACGCGGATGGCATCTGGACGAGAAGCATGTGCTGGTCGATGGCAAGCGTGTCTCCGGCGGTATTTTTGATTTTGCCTTGTTCCTGATCCATAACGCCAAGGAACAACTGGCGCGCGGTGCTGGCCCTTATTTCTATCTGCCTAAGATGGAATCGCATCTGGAGGCGCGTTTGTGGAATGATATTTTCGTCATGGCACAAAATGAAATCGGTCTGCCACAAGGCACGATCAAGGCAACCGTATTGATCGAAACCATCGTCGCTGCATTTGAAATGGATGAGATTTTGTACGAATTGCGCGAACATAGTTCAGGCTTGAACGCAGGTCGATGGGATTACATTTTCTCCTGCATCAAGAAATTCAAGAACGATAAAGATTTCTGCCTGGCCGATCGAGCCAAGGTAACGATGACTGCGCCATTCATGCGCTCTTACGCGTTGTTATTGTTGAAGACCTGCCACAAGCGCAATGCGCCGGCGATCGGTGGCATGGCGGCGTTGATCCCTATCAAGAATGATCCGGAAAAGAACGACATCGCCATGGGCGGTGTGCGTACTGACAAGGCACGCGATGCGGCAGATGGCTACGATGGCGGTTGGGTCGCTCACCCTGGCTTGGTCGATCTGGCGATGACGGAATTCAAAAAAGTGCTGGGCGATGCACCAAATCAAATTTCCAAGCAGCGTCCTGATATCGAAGTCAGCGCCAAGGATCTGTTGAACTTTCAGCCGGAAACGCCGATTACCGAAGCCGGCCTGCGCTACAACATCAACGTCGGTATTCATTACTTGGGCGCTTGGTTGGCAGGCAATGGTTGCGTGCCAATTCACAATCTGATGGAAGATGCAGCGACCGCAGAAATCAGCCGTTCGCAAGTATGGCAGTGGATACGTACACCTAAAGGCAAGCTGGAAGATGGTCGCAAGATCACTGCAGATATGGTGCGTGCAATGATCCCGGAAGAATTGCTCAAGGTGAAAGAATCTGTCGGTAGCGGTGCAACTTATGACCGTGCTGCGCAAATCTTTGAAGAGATGTCGACTTCGGAAAATTTCGCAGAATTCCTGACACTGGCGCTGTACGAAGAAATTTGATTTTCTGAAAATGCCATAAAAAAAGCGAGCAATGATTTGCTCGCTTTTTTATATGCAGCTAACGATTTAATCAGCTGGTGGTACGTAACCTTGGGCGGCATCGGCACCGTCACCAAAGAAATGTTTTTCCATCTGTGTCGCCAGGTATTTGCGCGCACGCGTGTCAGCCAGGTTCAAACGGTTTTCATTGACCAACATGGTCTGATGCTTGAGCCAGGCGGCCCAGGCTTCTTTTGAAACATTCTCGTAAATTCTTTTACCTAGTTCGCCAGGATAGGTAGGGAAATCCAGACCCTCAGCGTCTTTGTCCAATTTGATGCAGTGAATGGTACGTGCCATGGTGATAATTCCTATAGTAAATCTGTAAACAAACGCGATTATAAGACTGAATTGCTACTTGATGCAGGGCGGATCACAGTTGCTTGATCAGTACTAAAGATTTACGCTGCCAGTTATACATTTTTTGCCGGTCTTTTGGCAAATCATCCACGGTGGCGCTGACAAAACCGCGCTTCATGAACCAGTGCGCCGTGCGTGTTGTCAGGACAAACAGCGAATGAAAGCCAGCTCGGCGAGCGCGTTTTTCCATGTGCTTCAGGATGCGTTCGCCATCGCCCTGGCTTTGCACTTCCGGGTTGACCGTCAGGCAGGCCATTTCTGCCATTTTTTCAAACGGGAAAGGATACAGCGCGGCGCAACCAAAAATGACACCGTCATGCTCAATTACCGAGAAATAACTGATTTCACGCTCCAGCAATTCACGACCCCGTTTGACCAAAGTGCCATCGGCTTCCAGTGGTTCGATCAGCTTGATGATGCCGCCTACGTCTTCAATCGTCGCTTCGCGCAAGCTTTCCAGGTTTTCAGAAGAGACCATGGTGCCCACGCCATCATGGGTAAATAGTTCCAGCAGGGCTGAGCCGTCCACCTGGTAGGGGACAATATGTATCCGGTTGACACCGCCACGTGAAGCTTTGACCGCATGTTCCAGATAGAAGGCGGAATCGGCGGGCAGGTAGCCAGCTTTGAGTTCCTGCTCCGCTTGAGTAAAAGACAGTTCACGAATCTCGTCGCCATCCTGATCGGCCATCATCGGCGTTTCAGAGATGAAAATCAATTTGTCCGCATGCAGCGCAATCGCCGCAGAGACTGAAACGTCTTCCATCGTCAGGTTGAAGGCCTCGCCGGTCGGTGAGAAACCAAGCGGTGACAACAGCACCAGATTACCTGCCTGCAAAATCGGGTGAATGGTTTCATACGCGACCTTGCGCGCCACACCAGTCAATTGAAAATCGACGCCATCGACGATGCCGATAGGTTTGGCCGTAATGAAGTTGCCTGAAATGATGCGTATCGCCGAATGTGCCATCGGTGTATTTGGCAACCCTTGGCTAAATGCCGCCTCGATATCCAGACGCAATTCGCCGGCAGCTTCTTTTGAGCACTCCAGCGCGGCGGTATCGGTAATGCGGATGCCATTGTGAAAGCGCCCCTCGACATTACGCAATGCCAGCTGCTCCGCCACCTGCGGACGTGAGCCGTGGACGATCACTATCCTGATGCCAAGTGCATGCAATAGGGACAGATCTTGCGCCAGCACATGCAGGGCGCCAGCCATCACCAGTTCACCGGGAAACGCCACAACAAAGGTCTTGCCGCGAAAGGCGTGAATATACGGCGCGACCGAGCGCAGCCATTGAACGAATTGAACAGAATTTTCCATGGGAGGATTATAATGCCACCCGCTATGTCATCTATAAAATCATCTAAAAATTCTTCGGAAAAAGTCGCTACCGATTTACTCCAGTTGCGCAATGCCTTGCGTGACAGTTCGCGTGATAGCTCACGTCAAACCCAGCAAACCCAGCAAGCCAAGTCCAGCGAGGTCAAGAAACCTCCTGTGGTACAAAAGTCGCAAAACAAAGACGCAATGCCGGTGCGGCCTGCAGGCCAAAAGAGGCCTGAAAGGCGCGTCGATAATGCGTCTCCCGAATTGAGTTCGCCTGAGCTGCCATTCCGTAACCCGCCGCCGGTCATTACTTACCCGGAAGAGTTGCCGGTATCCGGCAGGCGCGCAGAAATCGCCGAGGCTTTGCAAAAACATCAGGTCATCATCGTCTGTGGCGAAACCGGTTCGGGCAAGACCACGCAATTGCCCAAGATTTGCCTGGAGCTGGGGCGCGGCCAAAAAGGCATGATAGGCCACACCCAGCCGCGCCGTATCGCTGCCTCATCGACCGCAAAACGGATAGCGCAGGAGCTCAATTCTCCCTTGGGCGAGCATGTAGGTTTTAAGGTACGTTTTACCGATACCTTGACAAAAGGCGCCTCGGTCAAGCTGATGACCGACGGTATCTTGCTGGCAGAGACGCAGACCGATCCGCTGCTTAAGCAATACGACACCATCATCATCGATGAAGCGCATGAACGCAGCCTGAACATCGATTTTCTGCTGGGTTATCTCAAGCAAATTCTGCCCAAGCGGCGCGACCTCAAGCTGATCATCACGTCGGCCACCATCGACGCGCAGCGCTTTGCCAATCATTTCGCCGATATCAACGACAAACCCGCCCCGGTGATCGAGGTGTCGGGACGCTTGTACCCGGTAGAAATACGTTATCGCCCGGTGCAAAATGACGAGAAAGATAAAGAACGTGACCTGATGACGGCCATCACCGATGCGGTCGATGAGTTATGCCGTGTAGGCTCGGGCGATGTGCTGGTGTTTCTGCCGGGCGAACGCGAAATCCGCGATACCGCCGAGGCCTTGCGCAAGCACCATCCGGCCCATGTCGAGATCTTGCCGCTGTTTGCCCGCCTCTCGGCGCAGGAACAGGAGCGCGTGTTCAAGGTATCGAATGCGCGCCGCATCGTACTCGCCACCAACGTGGCCGAGACTTCATTGACGGTGCCAGGCATCCGCTACGTGGTCGATGCTGGCATGGCGCGCGTCAAGCGTTACAGCTACCGCAATAAGGTCGAGCAATTGCAGGTGGAAGCTGTCGCGCAGTCAGCGGCGAACCAGCGCGCCGGCCGTTGCGGCCGTGTTGCCGCGGGTGTCTGCATCCGTCTGTACGAAGAGCAAGACTACAATAATCGCCCGAAATTTACCGAGCCAGAGATCATGCGCTCGTCGTTGGCGGCGGTGATCTTGCGCATGAAGTCCTTGCACCTGACCGATGTAGAGAGTTTCCCTTTCATCGAGCCGCCGCCGGGCAGGGCAATTGCCGACGGTTATCAATTACTGCAAGAGCTGGGTGCGATGGACGAGGGCAATCACCTGACGCCAGTCGGCAGGCAACTCGCCAAGTTGCCGCTAGACCCGCGCGTGGGTCGCATGATTTTGGCGGCACGCGACAATCAGGCTTTGCAGGAAGTATTGATCATCGCCGCTGCCTTGTCGGTGCAAGATCCGCGCGACCGGCCGATGGAGGCGCAAGCCGCGGCGGACGCCGCGCACAAGAAATTCGCCGATGAAAAATCCGAATTCATCTCGTATCTGAAAATCTGGAAATGGTTTGAAGAGGCGATAGAACACAAGAAAACCAATCGCCAGTTGCAAGACAATTGCCGCGCCAATTTCCTCAGCCAGATGCGCTTGCGCGAATGGCGCGAGGTACATAGTCAGTTGCTCACCATCGTCAAGGAGCAGGGCTGGCGCCTGAACGAAACGCCCGCTACTTACGAGCAATTGCATCTATCCTTGCTGACCGGTTTGCTGGGGAATATCGGTTACAAATCCGATGAGGAAGCGCATTACCTCGGTGCCCGCGGTATCAAGTTTTTTATCTGGCCCGGTTCCAGCCTGGCCAAGAAGGCAGGGCGATGGGTGATCGCTGCTGAGTTAGTCGATACCACGCGTCTGTATGGCCGTTGCATCGCGCAGATCCAGCCAGAATGGCTAGAGAAAATCGGCGGCCATCTGCTGAAAAAATCCTACGGCGAACCACGCTGGGAGAAGCGTGCCGGGCAAGTCTCAGCCTTTGAGCGGGCGACTCTGTATGGCCTGGTGGTGTATAGCCAGCGACGTATCCAATACGGCTTAACGCATCCGGCGGAAGCGCGCGAAATCTTTATCCGTGACGCGCTGGTCGGGGGCGAAATTGAAACCCGTTTGCCGTTCTTTGCCTATAACCAAAAGCTGGTACGTGAGATTGAAAATCTGGAACACAAGTCGCGCCGCATCGATGTGCTGGTGGACGAGCAACTGATCGTCGCCTTCTATGACAAGCTGATTCCTGCCGATGTCTACAACGTGGTGCAACTGGAACAATGGCATAAGGACGCGAGCAAAGAGACGCAGAAATCGCTGTACCTGAATAAAGAAGAATTGATGCGGCATGAAGCTGCCGGCATCACGACCGAAGTGTTCCCGAAAGCCATGCAAGTCTCGGGTGTTCCGCTGCAGCTCAGCTACCATTTTGAACCTGGCAGCCCACGCGATGGCGTGACCATGACGGTGCCGCTGTTTTCGTTAAATCAGGTATCGAGCGACCGTTGCGAATGGCTAGTGCCCGGTATGCTGAAAGAAAAAGTGCATCTCTTGATCAAATCGCTGCCGCAAAAAATCCGCCGCCATTGTGTGCCGCTGCCGAATTATGCTGCCGGATTTTGTGAACGCAAAGAGTTCGGTACAGGAAATTTCCTCGATGCAGTGATTGCTGACATCCGCGAGCAAACCGGCCTCTTATGCCTGACGACAGATTTTAAATTTGAGACGCTGCCGGTGCATTTGACGATGAACTTCAAGGTCGTCGATGAGCATGGCCGTCAGCTGGAAATGGGGCGCAATCTGGCCACGCTACGCGCAGAATTTGGTGGTCAGGCAAGAGAGAGTTTTCAGCGCATCGCCAGTGCAGAAAAACTGAGTTTGCTCGATTCCGGTAAAACTGCCAGCGCGCCTATTGCAAGCCCATCGCGTACAGGTGGGAATCCAGCCCAGACCACTACCAGCGCCAAGCCAGCCGCCACCATCCAGCAAGAAAACCTGACCGCCTGGACCTTCGATAGCCTGCCAGAACTGCTGGAAGTTCAGCAAGGCAAGCAAACCCTGATCGGTTATCCGGCCTTGGTAGATAAAGTTACGCATTGCCATATCGAAGTCTTTGATGATCCGGACGAAGCGGCGAGAGTGCATCGCATCGGCCTGCGCCGCCTGTTCGCCTTGCAACTCAAAGAGCAAGTCAAGTTCCTGGAAAAAAACATCCCCGGTTTGCAGCAGATGGGCATGCAATTCATGTCGCTAGGTTCGCAGGAAGAGCTGCGCGAGCAGATCGTGCAGGTTGCGCTGGAAAGCGCGTTCTTGCAAAGCCCGTTGCCGACCAATTCTGGCGAATTCAACAAACGTCGCGATGAAGGTAAGGCCAGGCTGAATTTGCTGGCCAATGAAATCGCCCGGCTGGCGGCGCAAATCCTGGCCGAATTTTATAGCCTGCCGAAAAAGCTGCAAGCACTCAAGGCGCACAAGGACGCCGCCAATGACATGCAAAACCAGCTGCAAATGCTGGTCGGCAAACGCTTCATCGCCGAGCACGATTTCAGCCAGTTGGCGCATTTCCCGCGCTACCTCAAAGCCATCACGGTACGCATGGACAAGCTAAGGGCTGACCCTGCCAGGGACGCCAAGCTGATGGCAGAGTGGAACTCGGTAGCCCAGCCGTGGCAGCGCGCCCCGCGCAGATCGGGGCCGGATGCCGATCCCAAGCTGGTTGAATTCCGCTGGCTACTCGAAGAGCTACGCGTCTCCTTGTTCGCACAAGAACTGCGCACACCGATGCCAGTCTCGGCCAAACGTCTGCAAAAGGTGTGGGAGAGTTTGCAAAGATAGGTAGCCTAACACGCACTATCCATGCGGGTTTCCAGCCTATGTGCTTGGAAACCCGCATGGATGTTGCGTGACAGGGTAGTGCCAATTTTTGTTTTTGATGCAATGACTGGCCAATAGGCTTGGTACACGCCGAAGCTCGTCTTATTTTAGGTAATTTGCAACGTTTCATGGTGTTGCAGTGTTGATTGTTGGACATCTTGAATCAAAGCATTTAAGCTAGTCCGAGCCAAATAACGCCTGCAACGACCTGCCGTTTGCCATATCGATGCCTTTTTATGCCATGACTTAAGTATGAATGCCAATCTATCTCCATTTGCTCATTTCGGCGCGCATATTCACGATCTGCTGAGCGTGTATTTGCTACCGGTCGGCTTGCCCGTGGCGGTGCTTGTGGTGATTATCCTGACGCTGATCGGGCGCGGTAAAACGGCGGATGCCGGTACACAAGTCGAGCAGCAAGAGCCGTTGGCGGATGCCGCACCGCTTGATAGCCGGCCAGCAATTCTGGTCGTCGATGATTCCGCCGTGGCGCGTGCCAAGTTAAGCAAACTTTTTGAAGCGGGCGGCTATCGCGTTGACTTGGCCAAAGACGGTCTGGAGGCGATGGAGAAACTGCAGAATGATTTTTTCTCCGTGCTGGTGACTGATCTGGAAATGCCGAATATGAATGGCCTGGAATTGATCGCTGCCGTCCAGGGCAGTATGGAAACTGAAGATCTTCCTATCATCGCCATTACCGGACACGACGAGTTGCAAGCCCGCGTGCATGATTATCAGGGCTTGTTCGGCATTTTCAAGAAGCCCTGGAATGATAGGGAACTGTTGAAGCGCGTAGAGACTCTGGCGGTCTTGCGCAAGAAACCCGCGGTAAATTAATTTCTATCCTATCTCCGATTTTTGCCAGAATCTGCTAGCGAATCTGGCTCGAAAGCGTTAGGGTCGTCCGACAACCCTATATCGGCGCGACACTGCAAATTTGCGCAAACAAGAGATCATATTTATAGCGCTGGCCTGTCTTGTCCAGATTGTTTTGATTCTCGACGAAGGCGGCGTCTACTACTTTCCAATCGGCGTCATTGAGCACTTGCTTGGCAACCGGCAGAATGCGCTCTTCTTCAGCGCGCATGTGCGCGAAATAGAAGTGAGCGTATTGTTCGACCAAGGTGTGCAGGTGTGCAAAGGCTTCCTGACCGCCAAATTCATAGCGCAATAACGCATCCTGCAGACGATGCGCCAATAGTTCGCCCTTGCCGTGCTGCTCGCTGACGGCATCGAGTTCATTGTCTAGTTGATGCGTGCGCTCCTTGATCTTGGCAAACAGGATCTGATCTTCTTTGGGATGGTGCACGCGTTCCGGATATTCATTGATGTAGTACAGCATTGCCCGCAGTAGCTTGAGATCCTGGCGATCGTTGCCGCTTTGTATCTCCCGCACAAAATGCAGCATGCCTTGCAGCACCGCAGACAAGTGTTCGTGCTCTTTCTGGATGATGTCCAGGGCAATGGGATGGATGTTTCTAACGGACATGCTGATCTCCTAGTCTATTTTTTCCTTACTTTACCTTTGCATGCCATGCTGCTTTTTGATGGGGATCAAGCTTGGCTTTAAAAATGCTTTGCTGCTTGTTTCTGAAGCGGTTTTTAGATAAAAAAAGCCCCATCATTTTCAGGTGATGGGGCTTTTATATCGAACCAGGGTTCGATCGTGAGATTTGCTTTGTCGATATGGGCTATTTGCGTTTGCTTTGTATCGCTTCAATTTCATCCATGATCTTGTTCATGCGCGCAAATACGGCCAGATACGGTGCCGGAGTTGCCATGTCTACGCCGGCAGATTTGACCAGCTCGTAAGGGTATACCGAGCCGCCGGCTTTCAGGATATTGAGATATTTGTCCTTGGCACCGGGTTTGCCTTTGAGGATTTCGTCCGCAAACATGGAGCCGGCCGCAATCGACGTTGCGTATTGGAACACATAGAAACGGTTGTAGAAATGCGGGATGTAAGCCCATTCCGTCGCATACAGATCGTTAATCTTGACGACGCCATCTTTGTCGCCGTGATAGCGCTTGAGGATGTCACCATAAATTTTTGTCAGTGCTTCGCCGGTCAGCGATTCACCTTTGTCAACTTGTGCATGCACGGTGCGTTCAAAGTCGGCAAACATGGCCTGGCGGAAGTAAGTGCCACGCAGGTTTTCCAGGGCCGAGCCCAGATACAGCAAGCGCTCATCATCCGTCTTGGCGATCTTTAGCATGTGATCGAGCAAGAACACTTCATTGGTAGTCGAGGCAATTTCTGCCGTGAAGATAGGATAATCCGCGGTGACGAACGGCTGGTTCTTGTTAGCCAGGTAGGAGTGCATGGCATGGCCCCATTCATGCGCCAGCGTAGAGACCGATTCATAGTCATCGTTATGATTCAATAGCAAGTAGGGATGAACGTCGTAAGCTACGCCGTTCATATAGGCGCCGGAGCGTTTCTTCGGACGCGGATAGACATCCATCCAGCGCTCGGTAGTGGCCTTGGTCATGGCCTTCACGTAGTCGTCGCCCAAGGGCTTGACCGACGCCAACATCAATTCTGTTCCCATCGCCAGCGGAAACTTGAGACTGCTGCTGACCAGCGGCGGATAAATGTCCTGATAACCCATGTCCTGCAAGCCCAGCATCTTGGCACGTAGTTTGAAATAACGGTGCAGGGTAGGCAGATTTGCCTGCGTTTGTTCGATCAGCGTGTCATACACGGCGCGAGGCAATTTGTTGGCATCGAGCGCTTGCGTAAGTGAGTCCGGGTAGTTTTTTACCTTGGCATAGACCGCATCTTTTTTCAGCATCTCATAAAAGGTGACGCCGTAAGTGCGTTCGAATTCTTTCCATTTGCCCCAGAAGGCGTCGAATACCAGTTTGCGATCGGCACGGTTATTCGATGAGCGATATTTGGTATAGGCAGATTGATCTATCGTGACTTCCTGCCCATCGGATAGCTTGACTTTAGGCCAAGGCATATCGGAATTGGCGAGTGTCGAATACACCGCGCTGGCAGTATTGGTCGCCATGCCGAAAGTCGCTACCAGTTCTTCGCCCTTTTTATCCAGGGTATGGCTGGCGCCGCGCAAGATGTCTTCCAGCGGATGGGCATAGATCGCCAGCGATTTGTCTTTGCTGAGATAAGCTTTTACTTTGTTTTGACCTAGACTGAGGATTTCAGGACGGAAAAATGAAGTGGCTTCCTCCAGTTTGCTCCCCAATATGTCTGAACGTTGATTGAGATCCAGGCCGGCAGTTGCGCCGGTATCCTGATCATGGAATTGTGAGGCGTAGCTGGCTAAGCGTGCATAGCGTTTCATGGTGTCGGTACTCAGATCCATACAGGATTTGAAGCGTTGTACTGAATCGCCCAGATGACCATTGCAGGTGGAAATTTCTTTTAATTGCGTTTGCAATTTCAGCGCATCTTTGTCCCACTCTGCGCTACTGACATATAAATCCTGCAGGTTCCAGCGGTCGGCTTCGGTTTCGGCCGCAATAACGATGTGTGGTAACACTAATACGACTGAAAGTAAACTACGAATGACATTTTTATGCATGACATTTTTCCATTCTTGTTTGAATTAAACGGCTCATGGTTAACGGCGGTGATTCAATGCTGGTGCAGGTGGCAGTAACAGGATGTGTTGAATTTTTGATGCGGAATAATCAAAGTATTTGCTACCAACCTATGTATTTTGACGGAAAAATGGAACCCATCATCCATATTGTGAGAATATTTTTTCATTTTGTCTGTATTTGATGATGGGAGTAATTTCAAAAAATATTATCAATGAATATGCGGATGTTCAGGCATTTATGTCCTGTATGCCGCATGGATGCTGCGATCCTGTTTTTAAAATTTCTTTTGAAGTGAGAAGACCACGCCTTTAATTCATGCTCAATGGCAATGACGTGCAAATGGTGAAGAAATAATAATTTTCGGAGCGACATACTGAATAAATTATTTATTTGAAGATGCTTTGTGGCAACATTGCAGTCTTAACGCTTGTGCACCCGGAGACCATGCGGTGTACTATTCAAAAAATAAATATAATAAAAATCAGGAGGCAATAGGTTGGTCTGTTCATGAAATTTGTCGTCACGCGGACATTGCTTTAAAACTGGATAATGTGCCCGTACTCATGTTTGTAACATTCAAGTGGGATGAACAATGCTTGGCACCATAAATCTTTCCAAGGAAGCACTTTATCGCGCCATGGTCGAGCTGGCTCTCGACGCACTTCTGGTCCTGGAAGATGCAAAATTTGTTGACTGCAATCCTAGCGCCGAAAAAATGTTCGGGGTCACTAGGGATGTATTGCTGGCAAGTACACCTATCGATTTTTCTGCACCAACACAACTGGATGGACGTGATTCGAGAAGCGTCGTCAACGAGCATATTGCGCGGGCAAAAGAGGGGCAATCACAGCGGTTTGAATGGCTGTCACGCAGGGCCGACGGCAGTTTTTTTAACTCTGAAGTGTGCATCAGTCTATTGGATGATGGCGCCAATCAACGCATTATCCTTGTCATTCGCGACATCTCGGAACGTAAATGTATCGAAAACGAGTCGCGGATTCAAAGTGAAAAATTCCAGACCTTGCTGGATAATTTTCCTGGTGGTGTTTCCCTCATGGATGATTCACTACGTATCGTGGCATGGAACCATGCTTTGATACGCATGCTTGACTTACCTGTTGGGATGTTTGAATCCAGCTCTCCATTTGTTCGTGATGTGTTTGAGGCAAATATAGCGCGTGGCGAATTCACAGAATTCGGTGGCGAAACCAAGGAAGAGAGACTGAACGTATTGATGGCACTTGTGCAGCGCATGGAGCCTTACATTTACGAGAGGACAAGGCAGGACGGCTCCATCATCGAAGTGTGCGGTACGCCTATTGACGGCGGTGGATTTGTGACAACCTGCAGCGATGTCACCGTCAAACGCAAGATAGAAAAAGAGTACAAAAGACAATCCATTTTTTTAAAAGCGGTGCTGGCCAATATGCCGCAGGGTTTGAGCGTATTTGATGAAGAGTTGCATCTTCAGATTTGGAATCAGGGCTTTTTGAATGTCCTGGATTATGAACCTCAGTCGATTTATCGCGGCGTGCCGTTCGTTGATTTGCTGAGCATCATGGCCCAGCGTGGGGAATATGGCGAGGGCGATACTCAGCAGCAGGTGAAAAGCCGACTTGCCTTGGCGATGCAGTTTCAGGCGCACCAGTTTGAGCGCGTGCGACCAAACGGCCATACCCATTTAGTGCAAGGTAAACCCATACACGAAGAGGGAAAATTGAAGGGTTTTGTCACAACTTATACGGATATTACCAAGCAAAAACAGGTTGAACTGGCCTTGTCCAGCGCCAATGAACAGCTGGAAAGAAGCGTAGCAGAGCGTACCAAGGAACTTAGACACACGCAGGATGATTTAATCAGAAGTGAAAAACTGGCCGCCCTCGGGTCTTTGGTTGCAGGTGTGGCGCATGAATTAAATACACCGATAGGCAATAGCCTGCTTACTTCCTCCACCATAAGAGAAAAAACGATTGCATTTGCCCGGCAGGTGAGCGAGGGGGCGGTGCGTCGTTCAGATTTGAATACATTTCTTAATGATGCAGAACGGGCTTCGGAACTGATCGAGCGCGGCCTGACGAGTGCAGCCGATCTGGTCAGTAGTTTTAAGCAAGTTGCAGTGGATCAGGCAAGTTCAAAACGACGTCATTTTCAGATGGCTAAAGTCTGTTCTGATGTCATTGCCACGATGATGACAAAAATTCGGCAAGCAGGTTTGAGCATAGAGCTTGATATTTCTGCCAATATTGAAATGGACAGCTATCCAGGACCATTCGATCAGGTTATTTGCAATTTGGTTGATAACGTAATATTGCATGGATTGAATGGGCAATCAGGCGCGCACATTACCATTACAGCCCATCTTGTCGATGAATGCTTTGTGGAGCTCTTGTTTGCTGACAATGGCGTCGGTATTCCGGAAGAAAATGTGGCACGTATTTTTGATCCTTTCTTCACGACTAAGCTGGGGCGGGGTGGTAGCGGGCTTGGTCTCAACATTGTTTATAACATCGTGACGTCATTGCTTGGCGGGAAAATAAAGGTACAGAGCCGGGAGGGTAAAGGCGTGACATTTGTGCTCACCTTGCCGTTGGTTGCGCCATTGCCTGAGTAGTCATGCGCTTGATCGAAGAGTACTTTTATCAATAACGAAAGCTGGCTTTTCTAGCGAAGCGCAGGCAGCATCAAGTTAAAAAGCTCTTGTGAATTGGACGAGAGAAAACGTATTTCTGGTGTCTGATGCCAGCTTGCAAAACTCTTGATCGCTTTGGCCACGTCATCCACCAGCGCTTGGCTTACACGTACGCCTGCTTCCAGATGTAATAGCTTGAGTTCAAACACGCCTTCCTTGCGATGAGCCTTTGCATCGAGTCGACCGATTAATGCGCCACGGCGCAATATGGGTAAGGTGAAGTAACCATATTGGCGTTTCGGAGCTGGCGTATAACATTCCAGCTTATATTCAAAATTAAATAATTCGATCGCACGCTTTCTGTCCCAAACGACAGGATCAAATGGCGATAGAAGGCGAGTTGCGCTCGCTTTGAGCTTGCCGTCCAGCGCTTGCTGTAATCGCTCTGCGTGACTCGGGTGCATATATGCCGGCAGCTCCCATCCATCGACTTGCACCTTCAGTAACAAGCCCTGCTTTGCGAGGGATTCTGGATGGATTGCCGCCTCCAGTTTGCCCATACGGAAATAGTCGGCCACCCATGAGGCTTTCGCTACACCCAGAGCCTGTACCGCTTGCAGCACTTGCTGGCGCTGGCAATCTATTTGCGCCTTGAGATCGCGCTTGTCTTTCCATTTCGGGTGAACCCGTTCACGCAGATCGTAGATGCGCTGAAAGTTGTGGCGCCGTGCGACCATTAATTCACCGGTAGTGAAAAGAACTTCAAGCGAGCGTTTTTCGGGCTTCCATTCCCACCAGCCGCCGGATTTGCCATCCTTGCGTTCAAAATCAGCGGAGCGGCTGGCGCCGTTCTGGTGTATGTGCTGGCGGATTTGCTCTACCTGCTTAGCGTTTTCACTGAGCCATCGATGATTGTATTTCCAGCCCAATCCTTGCGGCGATATCATCTGATGACGGTAAAGACCATAATCTTCTATCGGTAGAAAACAAGCCTCATGCGACCAGTATTCAAAAATTTTTCCTTCTTCCAGCAGCTCGTCGAGCCAATTATTCTGAAAGCTGCCAAGCCGGCTCCACAAGACTAAATACGGGCTGCGCGCGACCACGTTGATCGTATCGATTTGCAGCGCGGCCATTTGGCGAATGGCCGTCAGTACATCTTCTTTTTCTGCTGATTTTCTAGGCGAAGTCAGGAGTCCTTGTGCCGCAAGATGCAGCGCGCGTGCAGAAGAAAGTGAAAGGCGCATGTGCACTTACTTAAATCGGTTTAGAAATATTGTAAACCGAGGGCAGTTTTGACTTCGTCCGTCGTCTTTGCCGCGATTTCCCTGGCTTTTTCTGTTCCTTGCTTTAGCATTTGCAAGACTTGTCCACGGTCTTTTTCAAATTCCTGACGACGCTCGCGTATCGGTGCCAGCATATCTTGCAATATACCTTCCAATCTAACCTTGACCTTGCTGTCGCCCAGACCGCCGCGCACATAATGGTCTTTCATTTCTTGCAAGCCAATTTTGTCCGGGTCGAATGCATCAAGATAAATGAAGGCAACGTTGCCTTCGAGGTGGCCAGGATCTTCAACGCGCAAATGTAACGGGTCGGTATAGACATTTTTGACCGCTGCTTTAATTTCGGCAGCCGTCGCGCCAAGATTGATGCTGTTGCCTAGGGATTTGCTCATTTTTGCTTTGCCGTCAATGCCGGGCAGGCGACCGATTTCTGGTACCAGGGCTTCGCATTCCACCAGGATATCTTGTTTGGCAAGACGATTGAAGCGCCGCACGATCTCATTGGTTTGTTCAATCATGGGAATTTGGTCATCACCCACTGGTACCAGACTCGCCTTGAAGGCGGTAATGTCTGCTGCCTGACTGACTGGATAGGTAAAGAATCCGGCAGGAATATCACGCTCAAAATTGCGCAGGATGATTTCCTGCTTGATGGTTGGATTGCGCTCCAGGCGCGCAATCGTTACCAGATTCATATAGTAAAACGTGAGTTCGGTCAGTTCGGGAATTTGCGACTGGATGAAGATGGTGGATTTAGTCGGGTCGATGCCGACTGCCAGATAATCGAGAGCGACTTCCAGAACATTGTTATGCACCTTGGACGGATCGTCCATGTTGTCAGTCAGGGCCTGCGCATCGGCCAGCATGATGTATTGTTGGTAGTGGTGCTGGTATTTAACACGATTGCGCAAACTTCCGACAAAATGCCCCAGATGCAAGGGGCCGGTAGGGCGGTCACCTGTCAAAATAAGATGCTGTTTATCCGCTGAGGGTATTGTGTCGTTGCTCATGCTTAAATTCCCAAGTAGTTATTGCTTGATAAGTGGTTTGGACATAAAAAATGCCGCACAGTCTGGCGGCATTGATGTGATTTAATTCAATATTGTTTGCAACAATCACTTTCAAACTAGATGCGCCTGGCCGGAGGTTCAGTAGTTGCACCAATACTGAGTTGAACGTTTATTTGCTTGATTCATGTAGCCATAATGCGGTCGTGAGCGCTTTTTTGTCAAGGAATGTCTGACAGCGCATGTTAAAATAATAGCCAAAATTCTTGTGATGTTTTGAAAATGAAGGCGACCGTTTTGAAGTATTCTTTACCAAATAAACTCATTATTGCTTCCCGCGAAAGTCGTCTTGCCATGTGGCAGGCTGAGCATGTACGCGATCAGCTGGCCGCACTCTATCCTGAATGCATTATCGAAATTCTTGGGATGACCACGCGAGGCGATCAAATTCTTGATAGGGCGTTGTCCAAAGTGGGTGGTAAAGGCCTGTTTGTCAAGGAGCTGGAAATCGCGATGGCCGAAGGTCGCGCGGATCTGGCGGTGCATTCGCTAAAGGACGTCCCGATGGATTTGCCGGACGGGTTTGCCTTGGCAGCTATTCTTGAGCGTGAAGACCCGCGTGATGCCTTTGTGTCGAATGATTTCGCCTCGCTTCAAGACCTGCCGTTCGGTGCCATAGTTGGTACCAGTAGTTTACGTAGGCAGGCACTTATTGCGGCACGTTATCCACATCTGATTATTCACCCTTTGCGTGGCAACCTCGATACGCGTTTGCGCAAGCTCGATCAGGGCGAATATGCAGCGATTATTCTGGCCGCCGCAGGTCTGAAACGGCTTGGTTTACCAGAGCGGATTCGGGCTTATATTGAACCTGAACAAAGTTTGCCGGCAGCAGGGCAGGGTGCGATGGCAATTGAGATTCATTCCAATCGGCCTGAATTACTTGCCTGGCTGGCACCACTGAATCATTTGGCAACGGCGCAAGCAGTGAATGCCGAACGGTCAGTTTCAAAAGCTTTTGGCGGGAGTTGCCAGATTCCATTGGCGGCATTTGCGACAGTAAATAAAGGCAGCATGCATTTAAGAGCAATGGTCGCGACCCCTGATGGCACGAGAATCGCCCAAGCCGACGTAAACGGTGAAGCAACTGACTTTATTTCATTGGGTACTCAGGTTGTACAGGCATTGTCGGCTCAGGATGCTGAATCTATTCTATCTGTCTGTAAAGCGCAAATCCTTGAGTGAATCATTGATTTGATGGATAAACCTTTAGTTATCGTCACACGCCCGCTTGCTCAGGCAAGCGCATTTGCTGCGCGAGTTGAGACTGTCGGACGTAGTGTAGAGGTATTTCCTTTATTGGAAATTCAAGCACTTGCGGATAATTCGGCGTTGGATGCAATTTTGTCTGAGCTGTCTAACTTTGCTCTGGTTGCTTTCGTCAGTCCAAATGCGGTGAACGCCGTTTTCTCTCGAATTCAGCAATGGCCGGCACATCTCGCTATCGCCGTGATGGGAGCTGGAAGTCGTGCAGCGCTTGCCGCGCATGGTATTACTGACGAACATGTGCGAATCATCAGTCCACGCAATCCTGATCGCACTGATTCTGAAACTCTGCTTGATGAGCTCGATTTAACTGTTTTGGAAGGCCGTGAAGTATTGATAGTCAGAGGTGAGAGCGGCAGGGAATTGCTTGCAGATGCTTTACGCTCCAAAGGGATTCAGGTTACTCAGATCGCTGCTTATCGACGAATTGCCCCGGAGTTTTCAATTGAAAAGCAACAATATTTGTCCAAGCTGCTGAGCCGCGATAATGAGTGGATTATCACAAGCTCGGAAGCTCTTGGGATATTGATTTCATGGTGTGAAAAACTTGACCTTGCTAACGCCGTGGTAAAAATGCAACATCAACATATCATTGTCCCGCATGTACGCATTGCAGAAACAGCAAAAAAATTCGGATTTCAATTCATTACACTTACAGGATCAGGCGACGAAAGTTTGCTTGTCGCGTTACAATCTCATCTATGAGCGAACAGCAATCCCCCCCAGAAGCCGAATCGACGGTTAATTCGACAGATCCATTGTCTAAGCAGGCGCTTGCCCCGTTGGTGCAGGGGTCAGCTTACGTTCAAAAAAAATCATGGTTAGAGCCCGGATATGTTATTTCAGGCATATTGGCAATCCTTCTGGCTGCAGAATGGTTGACGTCGCAGGGACAAATTTCTAGCCTGCGTGAGGAAGTAGCGCGGCGTTTACAAAGTGCAGATGCCAATAGCAATGAGACGAAGATTCTTGCGAAGACCGTGCAGGAGACTTCCAAAGAAACTCAAGCAAAAGTGATTCTCCTGGAAGGGCGGCAAGCTGAAGCTAAGAGCCAGCAACTGGCGCTTGAACAGTTGTATCAGGATTTGTCCAAAAATCGTGATGAATGGGCGTTGGCAGAAATTGAACAGGTATTGGCTACCGCCAGCCAACAATTGCAATTGGCGGGTAATGTGCAGGGTGCATTGATCGCTTTGCAAAATGCAGATAGTCGTTTGGCAAAATCCGAAAAACCACAATTCATTACGATTCGCCGTGCGATTGCAAAGGATATTGATAAATTAAAGTCTTTGCCTACCTTGGATTTAACCGGTATCGCTTTGCGTTTAGACAGCGTCATTGCGCAAGTGGATCACATCCCTTTGTGGTCAGATGAGAAATCTGTAGTGACGGTGACTCCACCGAAAGCGCCTTTGCGCGTTTTACCTAAGGCTAGTACCGTAGATTCAAAAAATGGAAAGAGGATCTTGCCGGACGAGGTTGCAGATAACACCTGGAGCATGCGCCTTCAGGATTATTGGCAGAGTTTTTCGAGTGAAATGGCGGGTGAAATTAAACAATTGATTCGGGTGCGGAGTGTTGAAACACCTGACGCTTTATTGCTCGCACCATCACAAGGGTATTTTGCCCGCGAGAACCTGAAGTTGCGTTTGCTCAATGCCCGTCTAGCTCTTTTGTCCCGAAATGAAGGCGCGTTTCGTAGTGATATGATCACCGCTCAAGACGCCATCACTAAATACTTTGACACCCGAACGAAGCAGGCGCAAACAGTTCAAGCCCTGTTGCGGCAAGTTCAGGGAAGTAATTTGTCAATTGAAATGCCTACATTGGTTGATAGTTTGAACGCCGTACGTAACTACAAAGTGAAGCCATAAAATGCGTCTTTTTATTCGGCTTCTTATCTTATTTGCTTTGGCCGTTGGTCTTGCAGTCGGCGCGCGATTCAATCCGGGAAATGTGGTGTTGTTTTATCCACCATATCGAATTGATTTGTCGTTGAATTTCTTCTTATTTTTAACGCTGGTTTTATTTATTTTGCTGTATCTATTGGTACGTACCATAGTGACTACGCAGAATATGCCAAAAAAAGTGCTCGAATACCGGCAAAATAAACGTGAACGCGACAGCAATAAGGCATTGAGAGAGGGGTTGAAAGCGCTTTTCGAGGGAAGATTTGGGCGCGCAGAAAAAGCAGCGAGTCGCGCAATCGAATTACCAGAAAATGCAGGCCTTGCTGCATTGATCGGTGCCAGAGCGGCGCATCATATGAGTCAGTTTGATCGGCGTGACTCGTGGTTTTCAAGTATTAATCAAGACTCTCCCTATAAGACCGCTCGCTTGGTCAGCATGACAGAATTACTTGTTGATCAACATAAAGCGGATGAGGCGCTTGAGGCGGTTCAAGAGTTAAATGCTAGTGGCACCCGGCATATACAGGTATTGCGATGGGCTTTAAAAGCAAATCAGCAAGCAAAAAAGTGGCCCGAAGTATTGAAATTGGTTCGTACACTGGATAAACATCGCGCTTTGCATCCATCATTGTCGAATCGTTTGCGTGAGCTGGCCTATGAGGATTTGCTTAAGGATCACGGACATGACGCGGAATCTTTACGACGTGTATGGTATGAAATTCCAGCTGCCGACCGAAAGAACCGGTTCGTCGCATTTACTGGCGCAACGGTTTTTAATGGCTTAGGTTTGTGCGATGATGCCCGAGGGATTATTGAGAAGGCACTAGTAGAGGAGTGGGATGACCGCTTGATGCGCGCTTATCGTATTGCCTCTGCAGCAGAAGGTTCCGCAGCGTTGTTGTCGCAAATTGAACATTGTGAACAATGGTCGATAAAGCGTCCAACCGATCCTGAGCTGGCTTTGACACTTGGTGCATTGTGTCTCAAGCAAAAATTGTGGGGTAAAGCCCAGCGACATATGGAGCGCGCCTTATCAGACGCAAACGAGCCACGAACCATACGTGAAGCGAATTTGAAGCTTGGACAACTGCACGAAGCCTTGGGACAAACTGAAGACGCAGCGCAGCATTACCGCCAATGCGCGCTTGCTACGATGTTGTAACTGCTGCGATGCACAATTTCTACGTGAAACTCGCTATAATCAGCTAATCCAATTTCATTCCAATCCAATTTTTAATTTGAAAGAGAATCATGAGTTTGAATAAAGTTCCAGCAGGTCGCGACTTGCCTAATGATTTCAATGTCATCATCGAAATTCCGATGAATGCGGATCCGATCAAGTACGAAGTAGACAAAGAAAGCGGCGCTATTTTTGTTGATCGTTTCATGGGTACGGCAATGCATTACCCATGTAATTATGGGTATGTACCAGATACGATTGCTGGTGATGGCGATCCTGTGGATGTACTTGTGATTACACCTTTCCCTTTGATTCCTGGCGTGGTTGTGCGATGCCGCCCAATCGGTATTTTGAAAATGACCGATGAAGCAGGTGCTGACGGAAAAGTTTTGGCGGTACCAATTGATAAAATATTACCAATTTACACCCACTGGCAAAAGCCTGAGGATATGAATGAGTTGCGCCTAAGACAAATCCAGCATTTTTTTGAGCATTACAAGGATTTGGAAAAAGGTAAATGGGTCAAGATTGAAGGATGGGGCGGCCCGGATGATGCAAGAACAGAAATTTTGTCCGGCGTGGAAAATTACAAAAAGACTCAAGCGTAGTCAAACTGTAATTGAAGCACGATAAATAAACATAAAAAAAGGCACGTTAGGTGCCTTTTTTTATGGTGTTTAGCGACGTAAAGTAAAAAAAACTAATCCGATCGCAAATAGAAATGCACATACGCTTACCCAAAATAAGACACTTTTCCCCGAGGTATGTGACGGTTCAATATGACTAACTTGAGGTGTCTGTAAACGCTTGCGTTTCAGACGTTTATCTCGCGCTAAAAATTTATTTAAGGCGTGCGCCATTTCTGCTGCACCGGCGTAACGTAAAACGGGGTCTTTTTGCATCGCTTTCATGACGATATGTGACAATTTTTCTGGCACGTTTGGACTGATTTCAGAGGGCAATTTAGGTGCCTTGTGTGCAATCTGATGCAATAATTTATCAATATCATGAGATTGAAATGGCTTTTGTTGTGTCAGCATTTCATACATCACCGCCCCAAGAGAATATACGTCGGTCAAGGCATTCACTTGTTGCCCCATAGCCTGCTCGGGCGACATGTAATTGGGTGTTCCCATGATATTGTTGTTGAACAGAGTTTGAGCTGGATGGCCGCTCTCGTCTAGAATCCGATTTGGTGCGCGCGCAATGCCAAAATCAACCACTTTGGGCTGATTGTTCGGCAATATAAAAATATTAGCAGGTTTGATATCGCGGTGAATGACGCCATTGTCGTGCGCATATGCCAAGGCTTCTGCGACTTTACTGATGATGCTGGCTATTTCTATGATGTCAAAACGCTTGCCGCCTGCCATGAGCTCACGTAAATCTTGTCCAGGTAAAAATTCCATTGCAATGAAAGTGGTTCCACCTTCATTTGATGCATCGTAAATGGTAACGATATTGGGATGTGAAAGCCGTCCTGCAGCACGGGCCTCATTGATGAAGTGCTGTTCTCGTAGTTTTTTGTCAGCGACACCAACGACCGGACCGAGAATTTTAATGGCAACCGCGCGATCGATAACGGGATCGTGACCTAAAAATATGGTTCCGCTTGCACCTTTGCCTAGTTTGTCGGTAACAGAAAAACGCCCAACACGTCTTATTGGCGATTTTGTGCCAATGTTTGGAATGGGCGAATGCATGTTCGTGATCATTTCAACAGGATGCCTTGCTCCGAATTAAATTTCAAGTATTTCCTTTGGGAACGATCGAAAATTAACTTCTCTCTGGATGTTTGAACGGGGTTCTTTCATCAAGCTCGCTAAAGTAATTTTCGATACCTCCGGTCTCGCGCTGTAAAAAGCGCGCCACAGCATCAGAAAATGCTTTTTCGGCCAGATAATGTGCAGAATAAGTTTTTGTCGGTATAAATCCTCGTGCCATCTTGTGTTCTCCTTGCGCTCCACCTTCAAATATTTTTATATTATTTTCAATGCAAAACTCGATGGACTGGTAATACGCAGTCTCGAAATGAAGACAAGGAACGTGTTCAATACAACCCCAATATCTTCCATATACGGTATTTTTATCGTGAATCAGCAATGAAGATGCAATTGGTTTGTCATCACGTTTTGCAAAAATGAGATGGATATTTTCTGGCATCGATTTGGCAATGCGTAAGAAAAAATCTAAATTGAGGTAGGGGTGGGAATGATGTTCTAAATACGTTTTATCATAGCATCGTTTAAAAATAATCCAGTCTTCTTCATTTGCATCGTTACCGCAAATATGTTGAAATTTGATGCCGGCATCGATGACTTTTCGTCTTTCAGCGCGGATATTTTTACGTTTTTTTTGTTCCAGGCTTGCGAGAAATCCCTCAAAATTTTTGTAATTTTGATTGTGCCAGTGAAATTGAATTCCCTGCCTGATCAGAAAGCCCGCTTCGTCGAAAAGAATAGTTTCTTCGTCGGTTGGGAATAAGATATGGGTCGACGAGAAACGGGTAGCGATCTGGTAGCGTTTAAGTTCATCAAGCAATATTCGTTGCTCCTTCGCGTTTCTGGCAATTAATCGCGTTCCACTGATTGGAGTAAATGGTACCGCAGAAAGTAGTTTGGGATAATAATGAAGGCCGTGTTGTTGATAGGCATCTGCCCAGGCCCAGTCAAAAACGTATTCGCCATATGAGTGTGTTTTTTCATATAAGGGCATGACTGCGGCTAGCGATACGCCGTCCCAAAGGCTGAGATAGCATGGCGTCCAACCAGTTTTCTCAGAGGCAGATCCTGACTCATGTAGCGCATGCAAAAAAGCGTAAGATAAAAAAGGATTTGGCTTAACTTGAAATCCCAATAAATGATCCCATTGTTTTTGCCCCACATCAGCCAATGAATGGAGGATGCGCATGCGATAATGTGGTTGTTCAGAAGTTACATTCATTTTTGATTTAATCCAGATTTAGCCACTATGATAGTAAAAGTTGCGATAGCCCAAATGAATAGCATTGTCGGTGATCTAGCAGGCAATGCATTGCAGATTATTGATTATGTTGAGCGCGCTGCCGCGCAGGGAGCCGATATAGTCGTGACGCCAGAGCTGTCTCTGGTCGGCTATCCACCTGAAGATTTGCTATTGCGTAAAGCATTTTACGCAAAATCCAAAGAAGCCTTGTTTCTACTTGCAGCACAGCTAAAAAAATTTACCGATGTTCATGTATTGGTTGGACACCCGTGGGAACAGGCGGGCTTGCGCTTGAATGCCGTTTCAGTTCTTCTCAATGGAAAAATATTGGCAACCTATAGTAAACATCAATTACCAAACGATATGGTATTTGATGAAAAACGCTATTTTTCATCTTCAGATCAAGCGGTTGTGTTTGAGGTCAAGGGAGTCCGTTTCGGCATCAATATTTGTGAGGATACGTGGTATCCAGATGCGCCCGGAAAAGCGCGCGAGGCCGGTGCACAGGTATTGCTGGTGCCAAATGGATCCCCGTTTCACATGAATAAAGCGGATCTTCGGCTCGATGTTATGCGTGCAAATGTCATTTCATATGGCATGTCCTTGGTCTACGCAAATCTGGTTGGCGGACAGGATGAACTGATTTTTGATGGAAATTCTTTTGTGATGTGCCAGGAAGGGCTAGTTTGTGCAAGTCTTAAGCATTGTCAGGCAGACTTGAAAATAATTGATTTTGAGGGTGCCAATCCGGTCAAGCAAGCACTCCGTGAATCTCTCTCAATTGAAGCGCAAATTTATGCGGCCTTGGTATTGGGCGTGCATGATTACGTGACGAAAAACGGTTTTCCCGGCGTGTTGATCGGATTCTCTGGCGGAGTCGATTCTGCGTTGACACTGGCAATTGCGGTAGATGCTTTGGGGGCGAAAAAAGTCAGAACCGTGATGATGCCTTCGCCATATACGGCTGATATTTCCTGGCTCGACTCCCGCGACATGGTAAAGCGTCTCGGTGTTCGTTATGATGAAATTCCTATCAATAATTGCTTTGATGCTTTTCTCACCACACTTAAACAGGAATTTTCCGGCTTGGCAGAAGACACGACCGAGGAAAATATTCAGGCACGGATTCGCGGTACCATTTTGATGGCGATGTCCAACAAATATGGCACGATTGTTTTAACTACTGGAAATAAAAGTGAAATGGCCGTCGGTTACTGCACATTATATGGCGACATGGCAGGAGGATTTGCTGTGATCAAAGATATCGCCAAGACTTTGGTCTATCGCCTTTGTGCATATCGCAACACGCTTTCTGATGTAATCCCTGAGCGGATATTAAACCGCGCCCCATCTGCTGAACTTAGGCCAGATCAGAAGGATCAGGATTCATTGCCGCCGTATGATATTCTGGACGGTATCATGTCGATGTATATGGAAGAAAATATGGCGCGCGCCGATATTGTCGCCGCGGGTTATCGTGAAGAAGATGTTGAGCGTATCACGCGGCTGATAAAAATTAATGAATACAAAAGACGTCAGTCACCAGTAGGAATTCGCATTACGCATCGTGCATTTGGACGCGACTGGCGTTATCCCATTACATCAAAATTTCGTGATTGAATTACAACAGTTTTTTCTTGGAGTAGCTATGAAACAAATTACCGCAGTGATCAAACCTTTTAAACTTGATGAGGTTCGCGAAGCATTGGCCGAAGTTGGGGTGACAGGATTGACCGTGACGGAAGTCAAGGGGTTCGGGCGACAAAAGGGACATACCGAACTTTATCGTGGTGCAGAATATGTGGTTGATTTTTTACCGAAAATTAAGGTCGAGGTTGTTGTCGATGACAATATTTGCGATCAGGTAGTCGATGCCATCATAAAAGCGGCTCATACCGGTAAGATTGGCGATGGCAAGATTTTTGTTCAGAATGTCGAGCAGGTGATACGCATACGCACAGGTGAAACCGGCTCTGATGCTGTTTGATCATTTAATTTTGATCAGGTTTTATTCAACCTTTAAGAAGCACGATTAAAGCGCCAGAGCCACCATCTGCAGCTGTGGCCTGGCTGAATGCAAGTACTTCGTCCTTTTGTATCAGCCAACTCCGCACTTTATTTTTTAGTACCGGTTCTTTGTTGATAGAGCCTAAACCTTTGCCGTGAATGATACGCACGCATCGAGCGCCTGTTCGACTGCATTTGCGTAAAAATTCCCCTAAGCTATCTCTCGCTTGGTCACGCCGCATCCCGTGTAGATCAAGTTGCGCCTGAATCACCCAATCGCCTTTACGCAATTTTTTTGCGACATCTATTCCTATTCCTTGCCGGGTGTAGCTGAGATTGTCATCTGTTTCGAGAAGTGAGTCAGCATTAAATTCATCCGAAAGCGACTCGCGCAATGCCGCGCGCTCGTCGGCGATATGCTGGAATGGAAGTGGTTGTGGCCGAGGTGTCTGTCGTATGTGTTTCTCTGCGATTTTCAACTGGGAAATGTTGCCGACAGTTGAACGAAAAATATTCGCTTCCAACTGTACCTGTTTTTCTATTTTTAAGCGTTCAGCCTCGGCGCGCAAGCGCGCTTCTTCCTGCTGTTTTAATTGCAAACCTAATTGTTTAAGGTCTGCAAAATTTTTCAATGAAACGGACATTCAGATGCTTTACTGGCTTATTCTGCAATTACTCTTCTAGAAAACGCTGAGCATCCAAGGCTGCCATACAGCCAGTCCCAGCGCTTGTAATCGCCTGACGATAGATGTGATCCTGCACATCGCCAGCAGCAAATACGCCAGGAACATTCGTTGCGGTAGCCATTCCCTCTGTGCCCGTCTTGGTTTTGATGTAACCATTATGCATATCTAATTGACCATCAAAAATGCTGGTGTTAGGCTTGTGGCCGATGGCGATAAAAATGCCGTGCAAAGAAATGGACTCAACACTATCGTCCAACATCGATTTGATGCGGATACCAGTTACTCCTGAATCGTCACCAGTTACTTCATCAACAGTTTGATTCCACTTCACTTCAATTTTACCTTCAGCAACTTTGGCCATCAGCCGGTCAATCAGAATGGCCTCGGCACGGAATTTGTCGCGTCTATGGATGACGGTCACTTTGCTGGCAATATTGGACAGATAGAGCGCCTCTTCGACAGCGGTATTGCCGCCGCCGACTACTGCAACTTCTTTCCCCCGATAGAAAAAGCCATCACAGGTAGCACAAGCGGATACACCTTTACCCATAAACGCTTGTTCAGAGGCTAGTCCCAAATATTGCGCGGATGCACCAGTGGCGACAATCAACGAATCGCAAGTATATTCAGCCTGATCGCCAATCAGGCGGATTGGTTTTTCGTTCAGTTTCGCAGTGTGAATATAGTCAAAAATAATTTCGGTATTAAAGCGTTCAGCATGCTGCAGGAAACGTTGCATTAACTCTGGCCCTTGCACTCCCAGCGGGTCGGCGGGCCAGTTTTCAACATCGGTTGTGGTCATTAATTGACCGCCTTGTTCTACTCCTGTAATCAGCACCGGATTCAGGTTTGCGCGAGCGGCATAAACTGCTGCAGAATAGCCGGCAGGACCAGAACCGAGAATTAATACCTTGGCATGTTTTGGAGTGGACATAAGGAAGCCTGAGAAAATAAGTTGAAACAAAAATGGATTAAGACAAAAATCATGGCAGATTACAAAATCTCAAGTAAATGCGCCTGAATTAACTCTGATATGTATTCAAACTGCTGCTCTTTGTAATTATAAACGAATATGTAGGTCGCGATTTGACGTGAATCCTTGAATCGGCGATGAAAGACTTACATGCTGTCTTGTGAGCGTTTTTGACCTACAATCGTGTCTGGCTGTTTTTACTATGATTTATGACTAATACCAACGAAGCCTATACGCGCAACCGCAGCAATACGCCTGCAGCCCCTTTGCCAAATCGCCTTGTCATTTTACTGACTGAGGCGCGATGGATCTTGTTTGCAGCATTTTGTGTTTACCTCATTCTTATTTTGTTGACCTATAACAAAATTGATCCGGGTTGGTCACAAGCGAGCGTCGTACCAAAAATTGCCAATGTTGGAGGGCGAGTTGGCGCCTGGATAGCAGATTTGCTCCTGTTTATTTTTGGAATATCGGCTTGGTGGTTTTGTGTCGTTTTAGTGCGCCTTGTCTGGGCGGATTATCGACGTTTAAATCGACGCTTATTGTCGAATTCCAATGAGGATGAGCCGCACGGTTACGAGAAATTTATTCAGATGGCTGGTTTTTTGCTGTTGTTGATAGGCAGTATGGGTATCGAATTTCTGCGTAAACATTCAATGTCTATTCCATTACCTCGAGCACCGGGAGGAGTTTTAGGAGAGTTGATTGGAAATGCAGCTTTTTCTGCCTTTGGATTTACGGGATCAACCCTAGTTTTGTTGCTGTTGTTTTCTCTTGGATTAAGTTTGTATTTTCATATTTCCTGGCTTTTGGTCGCTGAAAATTTAGGTACGGTAATAGAGTCTGTATTTGAATTTATACAAAATAAATATACAGACCGCGAAGACCGGAAAGTCGGTCAAACGGCAGCGGTTAAACGCGAAGAAGTTGTTGTTCAGGAAAGAGCTAAAATTGTAGAGGCACCACCGATAAGAATTGAACCTCAAGTGGTAGCCGTGCAGAAATCAGAACGGGTTGAAAAGGAGCGGCAGGTATCCTTGTTTAACGATATGCCTGATAGTAACTTACCGCCTTTGTCTTTGCTAGATGATGCGCCCACAACACAAGAAACCGTTAGCATAGAGATTCTTGAATTTACCAGTCGGTTGATAGAGAAAAAACTTTCGGATTTTGGTGTTGATGCGAAAGTTATTGCCGCCTATCCTGGTCCCGTCATTACACGTTACGAAATTGAACCGGCAATGGGGGTTAAAGGTAGTCAGATCGTTGGTCTGGCGCGTGATTTGGCCCGGTCATTGTCGTTAACGTCAATCCGCGTAGTTGAAACGATTCCAGGTAAAAATTACATGGGATTGGAATTACCCAATCCTAAACGTCAAATAGTGCGTCTTACCGAGATTTTGGGATCTAAAATTTATAATGACAGCACATCGAGTTTGACGGTTGCCTTAGGCAAGGATATTGCCGGTCATCCTGTTGTCGCTGATCTCGCAAAGATGCCGCATTTACTGGTCGCAGGTACGACAGGATCAGGTAAGTCAGTCGGTATTAATGCCACCATTTTGTCACTGTTATATAAGTCAGATCCGAATGACGTACGGATGATATTGATTGATCCCAAGATGCTGGAAATGTCTGTGTATGAAGGAATTCCGCATTTGCTCGCACCGGTTGTGACAGATATGCGTCAGGCAGCACATGCATTAAATTGGGCGGTGGCCGAAATGGAACGGCGCTATAAGCTCATGTCCAAGTTGGGCGTGCGTAATCTGGCAGGGTATAACGCGAAGATTGTCGAGGCCGAGAAGCGCGAAGAGCTGATCCCCAATCCGTTTAGTCTCACTCCCGATGCTCCTGAACCGTTGGAAAAATTGCCCACAATTGTCATTATTATCGATGAACTTGCCGATCTGATGATGGTGGTAGGGAAAAAAGTTGAGGAGTTGATTGCGCGTATCGCACAGAAAGCGCGTGCAGCTGGCTTGCATTTGATTTTGGCAACCCAGCGTCCTTCGGTCGATGTGATTACTGGTCTGATCAAGGCCAATATACCGACGCGTATTGCATTCCAGGTCAGTAGCAAGATTGACTCGCGTACCATCCTTGATCAGATGGGGGCAGAGGCTTTGCTTGGTATGGGCGATATGTTGTACATGCCACCTGGTACTGGATTACCAGTGCGTGTACATGGTGCGTTTGTGTCAGATGAAGAAGTCCATCGTGTAGTCAAGCATTTGAAGGCACAGGGTGAGCCCAATTACGTTGAGGGCATATTGGAAGGCGGTGTGCTCGAAGATACTGCTGACGGTATGCCTGCTGGTGAGGGGGGTGGAGAGGCTGATGCCTTGTATGATCAGGCTGTTGCTATCGTTCTTAAGAATCGGCGAGCTTCTATCTCACTCGTCCAGCGTCATTTACGCATCGGCTACAATCGAGCTGCACGTTTATTGGAGCAAATGGAGCAGAGCGGTATCGTCTCCACTATGCAGTCCAACGGGAATCGAGAGATTTTGGTTCCGGTTGGTAGTGCTGAATAGTTGTTTGAAAAAATGAACAGGAATTATTTTGAGAAATACCTTACGAATTAAATTTTTCAGTGCCGTCATTCTTGCACTGCCGTTATTGGCGCATGCTGCAGCGTTGGAGCAATTTAAAAATTTTGTTGCCAATACGAAGAGTGCAAAGGGCGAGTTTTCTCAGCAGCAGGTAAAAATGGTCGAGGGTAAGCCCAAGGTAAGCAAAACCGCGAATGGTAACTTCATGTTTGCGCGACCAGGAAAATTTATCTGGACGTATGTCAAGCCCTATGAACAGACCTTGCAAACCGATGGCGATAAACTTTATATCTATGATAAAGACCTGAATCAGGTCACTATAAAAACTTTGGATGGTGCGCTTGGTGCAAGTCCTGCCGCTATTCTTTTTGGCGGTAGCGAATTGGAAAAAAATTTCATATTGAAAGAAGTTGGTGTAAAACAGGATTTGGAGTGGCTAGAGGCTGTGCCTAAAGCAAAGGATAGTCAGTTTGAACATATAGGCATAGGCATGAAGGATGGATTGCCGGTTGCCTTAGAGTTGCGCGATAGTTTCGGGCAAATATCTCTGGTGACTTTAAAGGGCGTCGAAAAAAATCCTTCGTTTAAAACGGATCAGTTTAAATTTGTTGTTCCAGTCGGGGCTGATGTTTTTCGCCAATGAGTGCAGCACAAAAAAATATTCCTCTCGCTGAGCGTATGCGTCCAGCCAAACTGGATGACGTCATTGGTCAGCAACATCTGCTCGGTAGTGGCAAACCTTTACGTGTCGCATTTGAATCTGGTGAGCCTCATTCGATGATATTGTGGGGTCCGCCTGGCGTTGGTAAAACCACCTTAGCTCGTTTGATGGCGGATGATTTTCATTCTGAATTCATCGCTCTTTCTGCCGTACTCTCAGGGGTAAAGGATATTCGAGAAGCAGTGGAGCGCGCCCAGATTTTGAAGGCGAACTCGCGACGTCGCACTATCTTGTTTGTCGATGAGGTTCACCGCTTTAACAAGAGCCAGCAAGATGCTTTTTTGCCGCATGTAGAAAGTGGCTTATTCACCTTTATCGGTGCGACTACCGAAAATCCCTCTTTTGAAGTCAATGGCGCATTGTTATCGCGTGCTTCAGTGTATGTACTGAAATCTTTGACGGAGGACGATCTGGCGTTAATGGTGGATCGTGCATGTCAGAAAGAACTGGGCGGGTTGCAATTCACTTCAGACGCCAAGGCCAGCCTGATTGCGAGTGCAGACGGTGATGGCCGCAAGCTGTTGAATAATCTTGATATTAGCGCGCGTGCTGCCAGTGCCAAGGGTAAGATGGAAATTGATTTGCCATTGCTGGCCGAATGTTTAGGTGATGCGTTACGTCGCTTTGATAAGGGCGGCGACGCGTTTTATGATCAGATCTCGGCCTTGCATAAATCAGTGCGCGGATCCAATCCTGATGCCTCGCTGTATTGGTTAGTGCGGATGCTGGATGGCGGTGCTGATCCGCGTTATTTGGCGCGTCGCATTATCAGAATGGCGAGTGAGGATATTGGTTTGGCTGATCCAAGAGCCTTACGCATCACTCTGGATGCTGCCGAGGTTTACGAGCGTTTAGGTTCTCCGGAAGGTGAATTGGCGCTCGCAGAGGCGGTGGTATATCTTGCGTGCGCAGCCAAATCAAATGCCGTTTATAACGCCTACAATGCGGTGCGCGCCTTTATCGCTAAGGATAAATCGAGAACGGTACCTGAACATTTGCGCAATGCGCCAACCAAGTTGATGAAAGAACTTGGATATGGCAAGCTGTATCGATACGCGCATGATGAACCAGGAGCCTATGCCGCCGGAGAAACTTATTTACCTGAGGGCTTGGAAGGGTTGCGATGGTATACACCCACGCCCCGAGGATTAGAAATTAAAATTGCCGATAAACTTACATATTTACGCCAATTGGATGCCGATGCCAATTAGGGTGTGAACCACAATTCCGGTCTGTTCATGGGCAGTTTTTCTGGGGTTGATAAAGGATTTCGTAATTCAATCACTACGCGCTGTTTGATATTTGCTTTCCTGATCGACATCTGATGATATTTTTGGAAAAGTTTTTCGAAGCGACCATTTTTGATCGCGACTTCGAGCCCCATTCTTAGATCTTTGGCCAGCATTGGTTTGCGCGGCGCAACAAAAAAATAAAACGCTGCGGGGTAATGCAAAATGATATGTTGATCTACGTATAAATTGTGATTTGGATGTGCTGAGTATTCACTCAAAATTTCAAAAATTGATCGCGGAAAATAATCAAAACGACCTGCTTTAAGCATATTAAACAAGGGCTCGTAGGCGGCTGAAGTTATCACTGGTAATGCATTTGCTTTTAAAATTGGTACATCGGGCCAGTCTTGCTCCTGTCCTGCCGAGAAAACACGGAGGTTATCTAGTGACTTCACGTTTTTTAGAAGATCTGCATTGTTCCTCTTGACTAATGGTATGCGCCATCCTATGAGTCCTTTATCTATTGGGATTCTGATCGGAATTAATTGGGCTTCTCGTTCGTCTGTCGACATAGTCCAAAGAATGTCAACAATACCGTTTGGTGTCGTCATTTCATAGATGGCTCTTGCTTGATCCATCTTGGCCGATGAAGGTTTTAATTGATAAGAAACCGGAGCGTTTTTCAATGCAAGTTTTAAAACTGCATGAATGTAATCTGATTGCGGATCAATATCAGCTGCTGGTCGTGGAAATCGGACTTCGATGGATTCCTTTGCGAAACCAGAGCTGTGCATGACACTAAAAACAATTAAAATTGTAACGGTAATTGAAAGCCTGAATTGCATTGATAAGCCAGTGTGGGAAATGGATGAATTGAAAATAAAAATATTGCTTTAGTGCAGCACTGAACTCATTGAACATCGTACATAATATTACGCTTAAAAAATAAACCGTCGCATGCAGACGGTTTATTTTTATCAAATATTTGGCGCGGTCGGTCTTGTTAAATGTTAAAACTGATGCCTTGCGCCAGAGGTAGTGAGTTACTGAAATTAATGGTATTGGTAGAGCGACGCATATAGGCTTTCCACGAATCTGATCCAGATTCCCTGCCTCCTCCCGTGTCCTTTTCGCCACCAAATGCACCGCCAATTTCAGCGCCGCTCGGGCCGATATTGACGTTTGCAATGCCACAATCGCTGCCACTATCCGACATGAAAATTTCTGCTTCGCGCATGTCTGTGGTGAAGATACTGGAAGACAATCCCTGTGGTACATCATTGTTCCAATGGATTGCTTGATGCAGATCGGTGTACCGTACAACGTACATGATAGGTGCAAAATTTTCATGATGCATCAAATTGGTCTGCGTTGGCATCTCCACCAGTGAAGGGCGTACGTAGTAAGCATTTTCACAACCATCGACCGTAATGCGTTCGCCGCCGAATACGCGTCCCTGTTCCTCTCGTGCAGTGGCAAGAGCAGTATTCATATTGTTAAAGGCAGCTTCATCAATCAAAGGCCCGACCAAGCTTGCTGGTTGAAGCGGATTGCCGACAGGTAGACCAGCATAGATATTTTTCAAACGTGGCACCAGCGTGTCGTAAATACTGTCGTGCACAAACAGGCGACGCAATGTGGTGCAGCGTTGGCCAGCAGTGCCGACTGCTGAAAAGGTGATACCGCGTACCGCCATTTCCAGATCAGCACTTGGCGTTACGATCATGGCATTATTTCCGCCTAACTCCAGAATGGTGCGGGTTAGACGCTTGGCGCATACTTCTGCAATTTGGCGTCCCATGTGCGTGCTGCCAGTCGCGCTAACCAAAACAACTCGCTTATCTTCGACCATGCGCGCGCCGGTGTCGCGACCGCCAATAATTAGTTCTGCCAAACCCGCCGGTGCGTCATTGCTATTGGCGTTGAAACGAGCAATCGCTTTCATGAATAAAGTATGGGTGGCGATGGCAGTTAGTGGTGTTTTTTCTGAGGGCTTCCATGTCACACTATTGCCGCAGATAATGGCCAACGTCGAGTTCCATGCCCAGACCGCGACGGGAAAATTAAACGCTGAAATGACACCTACCACTCCGATAGGATGCCAGACTTCCATCATGCGGTGAGCGGGACGTTCCGAAGCGATGGTGAGACCGTATAGTTGACGTGATAAGCCAACCGCGAAATCGCAAATGTCGATCATTTCCTGCACTTCGCCCAAGCCTTCCTGCAAAATCTTTCCTGCCTCGATCGTCACTAGCTTACCTAAAACTTCTTTGTGAGTGCGTAACTCGTCTCCAAACAGGCGAATTAATTCTCCACGGCGTGGTGCCGGTACGTTACGCCATTGTAAAAATGCGGCATGGGCATTCGCTATTTTTTGTCTTACCTGATCGGTGCTATCACTGCGCAAAGTTGTAAGAATCTCGCCATTGATGGGCGATACGCTGGAGATATCTAGCCCTTCATAATCAGTGATTGTGACACCGAGTGCTGTAAGTAAGTGATGAATGTTTGTGTTCATATGGAGTTAGAGATGAGCTAGGTGCAGGAGTAAATTCAGAAACAAGGACTGCAGAGTGGATTTCTCTCTCTCTTATTTTCTGGATACCTTTCTATTTTACACCGCGTGATCGCTACTAAAATGATTGAAAAGAATTCACTGGCGCGAAGCTCACTTTGTCCATTGTTACAAGTGTAAATGGGTAACAAGTTACCAGGTCATATTGCTGGGCGAGATATGCTGTCAGGAAGTGGTTCAGGCACAAGGAAAGCTTGGCTTTAGATAGAGGAGCTATGGAGAAATACTTATGAATTGCTTTGAGGTTTGATTAGCAATTTTTTGTCGTCAGTCGAAGGTTTTTTGGCTTGTACTGAATCAGAAAAATGCGATGTGCTTTGCTGGAGAATTTGCAGATGAACCGATGCCTTGTCCATGCCGCTTCTATCCAAGGTCATCGGGGACTGAGAGGCGGCGCTTGCCGTTGGCATATCAGGATTGCGTCCATCTTGCTGCGAGGTGGGAATAGAAAGCGCCATGGCAATGAATTCCTGACAAAAGGCAGTACATGCCAATGTGCTGGAAAACAATAAGCCGGCAAGGATGGATTTTTTTATCATGATTGTTTTATATTTTAAATGAATTTGGCCGAACTTAAACATTTTGAGTCAAACATTTTAAAATGATTTAAAAGATGAAGTGCTGAATCTTTCAGTCTCATTTGTAACAACATGCATACATTAAGCGGTTTTACGTATTGCTTTATTAAATTGCGCGTTCGCTTGCATGGTGCGAGCATGCTCCATGTCCATGGCGAGTTTTTCTTTTGTTGTCAGGCGTTTCGCTGCAATTACAATAGTTTGGATTTGCTGGTAAGTGTGCTCGGTAGTGCCTGGAACAATTTGTTCATTACTGAGGTGATGATCTGTGCTTGGCGCTGCCTGAGTATTCAAGGTACTTTGCGCCGCTGCAGCGACTATCACGAGGCCAATTGCTAACAGTTTTGCTGAAATGACGGAAGAAAATATTTTATTTGCTGGTTTCATTTTGATCACCCTGTAAGTAACTTATCAATACCTTGTATCGATGTAAGCACTTTAAGCGTGCCCATCGCTACTTGCTAGTCGCCTGCGACGAAATGCAAGAAGTCGGGTCTGAAGCACGTGAAATCCTGATTGGTCTGCATCGGTCTTTTTCTTGATACCGGAAATATCTCCGTCAAATCAATCGAGTTTGTTTGTCAAAATACCATGCGTGATTCTGGACAAAGGCAGAATGAGACTTTGAAATTTCTTGCAATTAATAATGATTCGCATTTATAATTGTGGCACTTTAGCCAGCCACGTGACGACTTGTCCTAGCCAGCCAGCAAAATTTATCTAAGCTGATAGAGAGAGTAGTCCATGAAATTTCGCCTTTGCATTCTTCCTGCATTGCTGGCCAGCGTTGTTATCCCCGCTTTTGCCCAAAATAATCCATCCATTTCCTCAGAGAATGTTTTGCCAGAAGTTAATATCACTGGTACGGCAGAACAGAATTACGTCGTAAAACGAAGTGTCACAGCAACTAAAACGGATACCTTGCTGCTCGATACCCCGCAAGCGGTGACTGTCATCAGTAAAGAACTGATGCGTGACCAGGCGATGCAAAGCATGGCCGATGTGGTGCGCTATGTACCTGGCATCGTTACTGCCCAGGGTGAAGGTAATCGCGATACGGCAGTTTTTCGTGGAAATAGTTCCACGGGTGATTTTTATGTGGATGGCATTCGCGATGATGTGCAGTATTACCGTGATTTTTATAACATAGACAGCGTCGAGGCACTGAAAGGATCAAACGCCATGATCTTTGGCCGTGGCGGTTCAGGTGGCGTGATTAATCGTGTCACCAAGCAAGCTGAATGGCGCAGCATTCGTGAAGCGTCGCTCACTCTGGGGTCGTGGAATAATCGTCGCGTGACCGCAGATGTGGGCCAGGTCATCAGTGAAAATGCTGCCTTGCGTGTCAGTGCCATGGTCGAAGACTCGGATAGCTATCGTCAACAAGTCAATCTTCAGCGTTCCGGGATTAATCCGACATTGGCCTTGCGTGTCGGTGAGAATACCAGCGTGGTCCTCGGCTATGAGCATTTTAAAGATGAGCGTACCGCAGACCGGGGCATACCTTCGTTTCAAGCCAAGCCATTTAGTACTGATTCATCTACTTTTTTTGGCAATCCCGATCTTAGCCAGACCTGGTCTAAATCCGATGCTTTTTCTGCGCTGATCGAGCATGATTTTGGCCAAGGATGGACGCTGCGCAATCGTACCCGCTACGCCAGTTATGATAAGTTTTATCAAAACGTTTTCCCCGGAGCGGTCAATGCGGCAGGGACGATGGTTGCCTTATCGGCTTATAACAACGCCACCCAGCGAGATAACTTCTTCAATCAAACCGACCTGATGACGACGATGAATATCGGCGGCATGCGGCACAAGCTGGTTGCTGGTTTGGAAATCGGGCAGCAAGAGACTGATAATTTCCGGAATACCGGCTACTTTAGTTCGGTCGCACCCAATGCAACATCGATCAGCGTGCCGGTCTCCAGCCCTACAATTAATTCTTCTAATGCTACGGTGACATTCAGGCAGTCTGCCACCGATGCCAACAACCATAGCAAGGCGGATATCGTTTCCGTGTATCTGCAAGATCAAATTGAAATCGCGCCGCAATGGCAGGCAATAATCGGCGTGCGATACGACCATTTCTCGGTTGATTTTACTAACAATCGCACGCTGGAAAATATTCAAGTAACTGATACGCCAGTCTCGCCAAGAGCGGGTCTCGTGTATAAGCCATTGCCAGAAATGTCGCTTTATGCCAGCTATAGTCTGGCGTATGCACCGCGTGCCGGCGATCAATTGTCGTCTCTCACTGCGAGCAATAAGGCTTTCGATCCTGAGCAATTTAAGAACCTGGAATTGGGCGCCAAATGGGATATTCGTCCGGATCTGACTGCCGGTGCTGCGGTGTATCAGCTCGATCGCAGTAATGTCGCGATTGCCGATCCACTTGATGTGACGAAGACAATCCTGGTCGATGGTCAGCGTAGCAAAGGGGTTGAACTGGGTATCAGCGGTAAGATAACGGGTGACTGGAGCATCATGGGCGGTTACGCTTATCAGGATGCTAAGATCACCAAGACTCAAACGGCAACCATCAAGGCCGGTGCGCGCTTGGCGCAAGTGCCGGCGCATATTGCCTCGCTGTGGAACCGCTACAACTTTACGCCAGCCTGGGGGGCAGGTCTGGGTCTGGTTTATCGTGGCGCCATCTTCCCTTCTACGGACAATACAGTCGTGTTGCCTGGCTTCACGAGAATTGATGCCGCGCTGTATTACGTGATCAATAAAAATCTCAATCTGCAAGTGAACGTAGAGAATCTGCTGGATAAAAATTACTATGCATCGGCCAACAGCAATAACAACATCACGCCAGGTTCACCACGGGGTGTGCGGCTGGGTTTGAATGCGAAATTTTAAGGCCGACTGAATCACTTCACCATTAACATCAAAATAAGACGTGCCCAGCACGTAATATCCATGCGCCTTCTGGCGGCATCTGCCCGCAAACCCGCATGGGTATTGCGTGAGCGGGGTATCGTTTTTGAGATTTATTGATGGGCCGTTTAGCTAAAGGCGGTAGTCCGCTGACCTTGCCCGCATTTTAATCTGCGGCTAGGTGGATGCATGGGTACGTATCCACCTGGCACCCGTTGCGGCTGACGTAGCCAGGGGGCTTGTCGCCCGATAATACCCGCCCATTCAGAGACGTTGCCATTGGGATGGGGCTAGTGTTTTGTCTGGCAGCGGGCTAGCCCAATGTAGATATAAGCTTTCGGTTCGTTTTGTATTTTTTGTGGATGAAAAATAATTTTTGGATAGTTAAATTTTTTAAAATTATTTATAAAATACTACATTTGTTTAAACAAATGTACAAAACTGCGACTTACTTCCAGTTTTTCAGTTGATCCTTTTACTTGCACCAGATGTCGGCCGCGCATGTCGCGTACCACGCCGGAAATCGCTTTGGCATTGACTAAGGTGGAGCGGTGTATTTGCCAAAACAGGGCTGGATCAAGCTCTTCAATGAGGTCGCGTACAGGTTTTCTGATGAGCGCTTCATACGTAGCGGTTTGTACCCTGGTGTATTTTTCATCGGATTGAAAAAATAATATTTCTTCTACCGGGATCAGTCGCAGTTCCTGACCAATTGAAGCCTGTATCCATTGCAGATAATTTGGCTTCGCAATGATGCCCATTTGCTTGGCTAATTGCGATAGCATTGCGCCCATGTCATTTGGCTGGGTGGCGCTCGCTAATCGTGCCTTTAAACGCTCGACAGTGCGAGAGAGTCTTTCGATGTCGGCAGGTTTTAATACATAATCAACTGCCCCTTGATCGAAGGCTTCGATTGCATATTGATCGTAGGCAGTGATGAAGACGATATGCGCCTTGTCACCGATCTCTTTTGCAGCCTCTAGCCCGGTTTTTACGGGCATTCTGATATCCAGAAAAACCAAGTCCGGCTGATGCTCAGCGACCATTTGTACCGCTTCTTCACCATTCTTGGCTTCGCCCAAAATTTCCAGCTCTGGCCATACCTGTTCCAGGCGCGAGCGTAATTGGTCGCGCATCATTCTTTCGTCATCTGCAATAATAGCGGTCGGCATAGTGAGGTCGTTGAGATTTTAGTTGGCTAATTCGTAAGGAATTTCTATGGTAACGCAAACACCGCTTGGTTGGTTTGGCGTAATGATCATTTGTGCCTTTTCTTTGTAGATGAGTTTCAGTCTCTCTCTGATGTTTTGCAAACCAAGGCCTGTACCGTTACTCGGTTTTGCACCGAAGCCCAATCCATTGTCTGCGACAGTGACGCGCAGTTTGTTATGTGCCACTTCGGCCCTGAATTGGAGGGTGCCACCTTCTGCCTTGACTTCAAGACCATGTTTGATCGCATTTTCAACCAAGGATTGCAACATCATGGGTGGGAAGGATGCACTGCGCAAGCCATCGGGCATGATGAAATCAATTTCCAATCTCTCTTCCATGCGCATCTTGAGCAGATCCAGATAGGATTTCACCATGTCGGCTTCCCGTCCAAGATTGGTCTTTGCGGCATTTTCACGCATCTGCGGTAATACGGCGCGCAGGTAGGAAATCAAACTGCGCTGCATGGCGGCGGCACGCGGTGGATCAGTTTCGATCAGGTATTCAACCGATGCCAGAGTATTAAACAGAAAGTGCGGCTCAACCTGCGCTTGCATCATTTGCATTTGCGCTTCACTCACTTGTCTTAGCAATGCCTCTTTTTCGGCAACGATATTCGCCTCTTTTGCTTTTTCATCAGCGCGTACTTTTCCACCCATCAGCGCCTTCATACCAAACAGGCCAAAGACCAGTAGCATGACAAAATTAACAAACCATTTGGATGAGTTTTTTTGGTAGGTCTTTACTTCTTCATCTGCTGCATCTGCCACCGCATTTTGAATTTCATCACTGATTTCTTGCGCGACTTCGGGCGGAAGTTTGATGTGAATATCATTTTCTCCTATTTTCAAACCATTACTGCCAGATAATGGTGGCAAGGCAGGTACCGCAGGTAATGAGGCAGGCGCGTCTTTGCCCGCATCTTCTTTTTTTACATGAATTCCATTTTCATCAATTTCGATTTGCTTGCCTTTTCCATCCGCATTATTTTTGCGTATATGAATACCAGTGCCATCAATCTCTATATTGGTGTCACCATCGATGATATGTTTTGTTCCGTTCGTTTTATTTGATGTATTTTTTTTATGAACGACAACACTTTCTTCCGTCGTGAACAAGGTGTCTTGCAAAATTCCACCGGCAGTCATGGTCAATATTGCAAATAAAAAAAACTTCCACCATGATAATTTAGTGACCCATGCAGCCGTTTGATCGAAAACTTTGCTGAGCCATCTGATAAATTGGGCGCTTAGTTCTTTTGCGTTTTGAATAGTGTCGGGATTCATGATCAACTTCTTTAAATTGGTTGCGTCTTTGCTTACCGTTGATAAAAGTTACGATGGCGTTCTTTGCGACTTTTCAGTGCATGTTGATACTGTAGAGAAAGTTGAAGGTGTTGACTATAGACTTGCGACAGTCTGCAGAATCTACGGTGCAGAATGAAAAATGGGCTCATCGAATGCGCCGTAAACCCTAGGAGGGAGAGTAGAGCTTATTTTAAAAAGTGAATCGTGCGTTATTGATTCATTTATATTGATTTGCATGTTAGTAACATCAGCGCCTTAGCGAGCTGACATTACTAAAATTTTGATTGCAGATTGACAGTAAAATGTGCCGGGTGAAGTTATTTGAATTTTATCGTTTTATGTTTGTTGAAGCGACATATGCCTATGATGATCTGGTAATTTTTATTAGAGTTTCTTTGTTTTTTAGCCAAACATGCAAGTCATCTGGCGTCATTGGTTTTGCATACAGGTAGCCCTGCGCCAGATGGCAACCAAAAGAGAGCAGGGTCTCTGCCTGCATCGTTGTTTCCACACCCTCGGCAATGATTTCCATCTGCAGGCTTTGGCCGAGCTGAACCACCATCTTGGCAATGCTGCCATCACCCGAGCTATCCTTGATCTCATTGACAAAAGCACGGTCAATCTTAAGTTTGTCGACGTCGAGTTTTTGCAAATGGCTCAAAGAAGAAAATCCTGTTCCGAAATCGTCGATCGAGACACGAATGCCGAGCTGCTTAATCTGATGCAAGGTCTTGATGAGC
>JAUSNO010000012.1 GCA_030645915.1 Undibacterium sp. | reverse complement strand
GGCGTGTTTTCTTGACATATTTATTAAATCCGCTTGTGGCAAAGGTCGTTTGTTTCATAGTCAGTATGTAAAGTTGGCTCGAATAGCATCTTTAACGCATTACACCCGCTATTCGTTTACTTAATCAGAGATTCCTTAGATTCTACAACCTAAGCTCCTCGGCTCGGTTTGAGTGGCGCTGACAGTCGTCGGCAAATATTCCCCCTCCACTTCTGAACCGCGCACGATGCGAAACTGGTGGTCGCCAAAACGTAGTTCACCACGCCGTCTCTCGATAATGCTGGGCAGCTGCGCGACTTGCGGCAATGCGTGAATGATCTGGGTACGTGCGCGAAAAATCTGTATGTTCAGATGTTCGGGTTCTATGCCTAACAATCTGGACAGTTGCGCCAATTCCATCCATCCCTGGCTACTCGGATCCAAGCCATTTTTTGCGTCGTCTAACCGGCGTCTGGCTAGCGTAAGCAGGCTATAGTGGTGCGCACGTTCGCCTAAATGGATCTCGGCTCTGGCGCCATGCAAAATACTGAGAAAAGCATGTTCTTCGTTCAAACTGATCTGAAAATTCAGGCATATTTTTTCTAATCTCTCTTGTACTGGTCCCCGCCTGTCGATGGATACTATTGGCACCAAGGACATGCCTTCTCCACTAAATCTGATGCTGGTGTCATTCGCAACAGCGCCCTTCTCGGTGCTGACTTTTACCACGTCAAAAAGACTATCCACTACGTTCATTTTGTCATCCCCCGCGTCAACAATAGACCAGACTTATTTGCCTGGCGAATAGTTAAAACTTATCAAGTTTCGTGCCAGGCGAAACAGTAGCAATTCATCAATAATTTGAGATTAGTGTGTGTAAAATCGGCAGATTGACATGTCAATTTCAATTCTTTACACGCCCGTTCTTGCCGCGGCGTAGAGCCATAAATGCGCAATACGGTAGCTCGCTAAAGCTGCAGTCTATTTTTTCCTAAGCAGGCATGCCCAGCACGCGCTATTTCATTGGTCTGCAGGCCAGATAGGCTGGTAAGCCGCATGGATAGTGCGCTGTGGCGGGGGTGTCTAAAAGAAATCTGAGCGTTTAACGCTCAGAAGTGAGATCAGCAGTTACCGTGTCGTCTGAAATAGGCGATCAGGCCGCTGGTGGAGGCATCGAGTTGCGCGTCGTGCGACAGATCACCCTTGAGCGTTGGCAGCAGCCGGTTGGCCAGTTGCTTGCCGAGCTCTACGCCCCATTGATCGAAGGAGTTGATGCCCCAGATCACGCCTTGCACGAAGACTTTATGCTCGTACAGCGCCAGCAGCATGCCTAGCTGAAAAGGATCGAGGCTAGGCATGAGTATCGTGGTGGATGGCTGGTTACCGGCAAACACTTTATGCGGCAATAATTTGGTGATGCTGGCTTCGTTTAAACCGGCTGCACTCAATTCGCTACGTGCTTGCGCCTCAGTCTTGCCAAACGCCAGCGCTGCGCTTTGCGCCAGGCAATTTGCCAGCAAGGGAGCCTGATGGCCGGGCAATGGATAATCACTCGATGCGGCCACGACAAAATCGCAGGGAATGAGCCAGCCGCCCTGATGTAGCAACTGAAAGAAAGCGTGCTGACCATTGACGCCGATTTCGCCCCAGACAATCGGGTTGGCGCGGCATGTCAATGGCTCGCCATCGCGGCTGACGGTCTTGCCGTTTGATTCCATTTCCAGCTGTTGCAGGAAGGCCGGCAAGTGCCGCATGGATTCGTTATACGGCAATACCGCCGTGGTTTCTGCGCCGAGAAAATTGGTGTTCCAGATCGAGATCAGCGCCAGCAGCACCGGCATATTTTTTTCCAGCGGCGTGTTGCAAAAATGCTTGTCCATGGTTTCGGCACCTTCCAGCAAGCGCTCAAAACCGTGCATGCCGATGGCTAGCGCGACCGACAGACCGACTGCCGACCAGAGCGAATAGCGGCCACCGACCCAATCCCAGATTTGCAGGATATTCGCCTCAGGGATGCCGAATTCATGCGCCTTGCCCGGGCTTGATGTGACCGCAATAAAATGCTTGGCGATTGCCCATTCTTCCATCGCGGCGGCCATCAGCCAGGTACGCGCGGTGTGGGCGTTCAGGCTGGTTTCTTGCGTCGTAAAAGTCTTGGAGGCGACGATAAACAAGGTCGTGCGCGGATCGAGTTTTTCCAATAACGGCGCGAGATGGGCGCTATCGAGATTGGAGACAAAATAAAACTTCAGGCCAGGGTGCTGCACTGCCGATAAGGCACGCGTCGCTAATTTTGGCCCGAGATCAGAGCCGCCGATGCCGATGTTGACCACCGTCTGTATCGCATCGCCTTTAAAGCCGCGCCACAAGCCGCTGCGCACCCGTTCGACGATATCGCGCATGCGCTGGCGTACCGCCCTTACCTGCGGCATGACATCTTCGTCGGCATTTGGAAAAGGCGTGAAAGCGGTATGGCGCAAGGCTGTATGAAGCACCGCCCGATCTTCGCTGAAATTGATTTTTTCGCCGGCAAACATGCGGTCACGCCAGCCGGCGACATCGGTACTTTTTGCCAGCGCCACCAGCGCATCCAATGCAGCTGAGTCCAGCCTTTGTTTGGAGTAATCGACCAGCAAGTCTTCCAGCTCCAGCGAGAAATGATTGAAGCGTTCAGGGTCGGCGGCGAAGAAATCGCGCAAATGCTGATGCTCCAATCTGCTCTTATGCAACTGCAGGGCTTGCCATTCAGTAGTAAGAGTCAGATTCATTTGGTGTCTCCGGTGTTAGCGTTGGTTTAGCTCGATATTGGATGAACATTAGCTGTTCAGTAAATTTGCCAGACTCACATAATGTTCCAAGGGAATAGTCTCCGCACGCGATTGCGGATTGATGCCGACATCGATTAATTGCTGTTCGGTGAACATGCCGGCAAGGCAATTGCGCACGACCTTGCGGCGTTGCGAAAACGCCTTGGTGACGACCTGCTCAAGCTTGCGCACATCGCATGGCAGGCGCGTGGCCTTGGGTATCATGCGCACGATGGCCGACTCGACTTTAGGTGGCGGATCAAACGCCGTCGGCGGCACGATGAACAGCAGATCCATGTGGTAACGCCATTGCAGCATGACCGACAGCCGACCGTAAGTCTTGCTGCCAGGCGCGGCCACCATGCGCTCTACCACTTCTTTTTGCAGCATGAAATGCTGGTCTTCAATCAACGGCGCAAACTCGGCCAGATGAAACAGCAAGGGGCTGGAAATATTGTAGGGAAGATTGCCGACCACGCGCAGTTTCTTGCCCTCGGCAACAGGCAATGCAGCGAAATCAAATTGCAAAGCATCGCCTTCATGCACGATTAATTTGGCGGGATCAAAAGTTTTTTTCAGACGGGCGACCAGGTCCCTGTCAAGCTCCACGACATGCAGTGTGCTCAAGCCGGCCAGCAACAAACGCGTCATCGCTGCAAGACCCGGGCCTATCTCCACCATGCTTTGATCTGGCTGCGGATTGATGGCGGCAATGATCTGGTTAAGTACGTGTTGATCAGTCAAAAAATTCTGGCCGAAGCGCTTGCGGGCAATGTGTTTCATGTTTGTTTTATTTTGGTAGTGCAAAGTAAATGGAGCGAAGTGACTGCCGGCGATCAGTGCAGACAATCAATGCGAACGGTTATTGACGCTTGACCATGCCTGCGGCGATCCGGATGGCGACGCCCATGCTGCCGGCATCGGCGTGACCTACACCCAGCTTGGCGAGATCTAGTGCCGTGCCGTGATCCACCGAGGTGCGTATCAGGGGCAAGCCTAAAGTGATATTCACACCCAAGCCAAAGCTGGCATGTTTCAGCACCGGCAAACCCTGATCGTGGTACATCGCCAATACACAGTCGGCATCTTTCAGATATTTTTGCTGAAACAGCGTGTCCGCCGGGTAAGGGCCGCGCGCATCCATCCCCAGGCTTTGCGCATGCGCGATGACGGGGATGATCACGTCTATCTCTTCGCGCCCCAGATAACCGTTTTCACCCGCATGAGGATTAAGCCCTGCCAGCAGAATGCGCGGTTGCGCAATGTCAAATTTGTCGCGCAAATCGTGATGAATGATCTCGATGGTCTTGAGCAAGGAGTCAAATTGTATCGCTGCAGGTACATCCTTCAGCGGCAGATGCGTGGTTGCCAACGCCACTCTCAGCGGCTGCGGAAGATGATCTGAGGCTTCGCACGCGAGCATCATGACAACTTGCCCGGTCTGGGTCTGCTGGGCGAAATATTCGGTATGGCCGGTAAAGGGAATGCCGGCGTCGTTGATGGTGCTTTTTTGCAGCGGCGCCGTGACGATGGCATCGCACCAGCCTTGCTGCACGCTTTCTATCGCCACATCGAGCGTCTGCAATACCGCCCGGCCGTTACGCGGATTAAGCTGACCAGCCACCACGTGCGCATCGAGCGGACAATCGATAACGGTAATCTGATCCTTGCCACAAGCGGGTAAACTTGAGTACCTGAGCGCCTGCTGCGACACGCCCATCAGGCGGATCGCCGGATCGACGTCATTCGCCAGCATCGCCAGATAGGCGGCATCGCCGATCAGGACGGGGCGGATTTCATGCCGGCATTGCCAAGCCGCGCGCAGCGATATTTCAGGCCCGATACCGGCGGGCTCCCCCACCGTGATGGCGATTACCGGGCGCGACGGTGGCATTATTTACTACTATCGAGGCGAAACTCCACATAGGCGCGATCACGCAGTTCACGCAACCAGTTTTGCAATGCCTCATCCGACTTGCGCTCACGCACGGCCTGACGCGCTGCGGTGCGCTTACGCTCTTTCGAAACATCATCGCTCTTGCGCTCGGTCACCTGAATCAGGTGCACGCCGAATGGTGACTCCACCGGATCGCTGACCTCATTGATGGCTAACTTGTTCATCGCCTGTTCAAATTCGGGCGCGGTATCGCCGGGATAAATCCAGCCTAGATCGCCACCTTTTGTCGCCGACAAGTCATTCGAAAAAGACTTGGCAAGATCTTCAAATGTGCCGGTCTTATTGTCGATTTTCTGTTTCATTTCCAGCAGTTTTTGTTTCGCTTCAGCGGTCGTCATTACCTGACTGACCTTGAGCAAAATATGCCGGACATGCGATTGCTGAACCACATCGGAAGTAGCCGCTTTTGAAGCGATGGCGCGCTTGCCGAGCAATTTAATCAGATGAAATCCGTTGGGGCTTCTGATGCCTTCGGAAACTTCACCGATCTTGATTTTGTTAATCGCATCGACAAACAATTGTGGCAATCTGTCTTGCTCGCGCCAGCCGATTTCGCCACCCTTGAGCGCTTCTGGCGCATCAGAGTACGTTGCCGCCAGTTTGGCAAAATCTTCACCGGCACGGATTTTTCTCATTGCTTCATTCGCACGTGCTTGCTGCTTGGCAATCTGTTCCGGTGAGGCATTCTCGGGAATACGTACCAAAATCTGCGCCAGATTCAATTCCTGCTGCGTGTTGGGTGTTTTCTCTTCGGCAGCGAGGTAGTTGTCGACCTCTAAATCCGAGACCTGAATCTTGCTATCGACTTCACGCTCGCGTATGCGTTGCATCATGATGTCGTCACGAATTTCTTCGCGGAAAACTGCGAAAGATGTTCCTTCCTTTTCGATCTGATTGCGGAACACCTGCACGGTCATCTTGTTTTGCTCAGCCATACGCTGAATCGAGCGATCCAGCATGAGGTCATCGACGCGCATGCCGTTTTCCTTGGCCAATTGCAACTGGGCGCGGTCAACGATCATGCGCTCCAATAATTGCTTCTTCAGATCGTCCCGGTTTGGCAACGCCGTACCTTGCGCAGCTAACCTGCGCTCAACGCTTTGCAGGCGCTCATCCAACTCTTTTTGCGTGATCACATCATCATTGACGACAACCACAATACGGTTGACTACTTCGGATTTGGCATTGATAGATCCTGAGCTTGACGCTGGCGCGGCAGTCTTAACGCCGGGACTGGTCTTGACGAGAGACTCAATTACCGGGCTCACTATCGGACTAACTACCGGGCTAGTCTTTACTTGCGACCATGCAGTGCCCGTTGTTAGCAAAAATACCGATGCGGCCAAAACAGAAAAAAGAGGACGGTGATTCATGTGCAAGTTGTGTCGCATAGTGATCCAAAATTCATATTAAAAAATGAAGAGATGGTTTTTTGCCATCATTCCTCATCACTCGCTTTCAGCGAAAGCTGCAATATACACGCTAAGGACTCGACAGGGAATACCAGAACTTTCTATCCCCTGACGAAGCTTAATTAATCGGTTGATAACCCGAAATATTCTTCCTCAGGACATCAATCGGATTCGACCCCAATTTGGACAAGCCGTTCAATTCCAGCTGAATAAAGAACGCGGTTGTATTGGTATTGGTTGCTGTAGCGAAACGCTGCCCGACCAGACGAAATGACCAGCAGTCTTCCTTGTATTCCAGACCGACCAGACCATCGACCAATTTTTTGTCTTGCAGCGAATAATTACTGCGCCCCACGGCATACCATCGGTCGGCAATCGGCCACTGCCCGGACAGGTCCAGTTGCTCTAAACTGCCACGCTGAAAACGATAGTCTGCATTGAGTACTTTTTTGGGTGCCGGCTGCCAGCGTATGCCGTAGTTGGACCGGATCGACTGCCGGTCGCTCTGGCTGACCTGCAAACTTGCTTCGGCACTGAGCGTATCGGAAAGTCGCCCGGTTCCTGCCAGCAGCAAATCGGAACGGCTCTGGTTAACGCCGTTATCAAGTGTCACACGCTGATTGTTAAAATAAAATCTTTGCCCCAATGCAAGCTTGAAACGCTCTTCACCGCTGTCCTCAATATAACGCGACACCAGGGCGGTGGTGACCTGGTTGGAATCACCGATTCTGTCGTGTCCTGTGAAGCGGTTTTCGCTGAAGATCTGGGCAAAGTTAAAGTCGGCAACCGCACTGTCAAAGTTGGGGAACAGGGTCTGATCGCGATAAGGCGTGTTCACGTAAAACAGTCGTGGTTCCAGCGTTTGCGTCATTGCCTTGCCGAACAAATTGGCCTGACGCTCAAACACCAGACCGCTATCGACCGAAAACGTCGGTAGAACACGACGGAAATCAGCATCCTGGCCTGGCGCAGGATTATCCAAATGATAGCTAGATGCATGCAGGGACAATTTGGGCACGATGAAATAACCGGGCTGAACAATCGGGTAGGAAACCTGCGGATTGATGACGGCGCGATCGCCTCTCAGCAAGCTAGGGTGGGCAAACCGGGTCAGGATAGTGTCGATCGACAAGTCGAAGCCCAGGAAGTCACTTTGCCTCGCATGCAGGGTGAGCTGCGGCAAACGCGCATACGGCCGGGTAATGGGTGCCGCGATATCTTGCAGCACCTGATAATTAGAGGCGCGCAGTGAGGCATTCCAAAATGCCCCGTAGTAGACGATATTTGTTTCACGCAACAATAAGCGTTCGGCAGTCTTGGTAATCGAGCGCGAAAAATCAGCGGGATAATCATCATCCGAGGCAGCATTCACGTTCCATGAAAAATCGAGCTGCGGCAATAACTTCTGGTTGTGGATTGACGCGACGGCGTAACGGTTGGTCTTGGTCTGGCGATCGTTGAGTATGCCTTCAATGCTGGTTTCACCGGCGTATGTGTTGCCCAAATAACGCCCGTCCAGACCTAACTGCAAACCGCGGCGCTGAATTATTTTTGGATGAACGGTGAGGTCGCGGTTGGGCGCAATATTAAAATAATACGGCAGATCCAGCTCCACCCCGCCCTTGGACGAGGTGCCCAGAACCGGCGGCAGCAAGCCCGAGTGGCGCGCACCAGACAAAGGAAAACTGAGCGGAATCAGCGATGGCGTGGCAAGGATGGGGAAACCCTTGAAATACACCACCGATTTTCCTGCAATACCGGTATCAAGCCCGGTATCGAGCTTCATCGTATCGGCTTTTAAATACCAATCCGGATCGAGGCCCTCACAGGTACTGTAAGTGCCGTTAATGATGGTGGAGCGCTCTTCACTCTGGAACTCGATTTTATCTGCGCGACCCTGCGCATTGGTGCGCAAAAGCTTGTAGGTGGGGTTCAATATGAAACCGGCACCGGTATCGAGTTTCAATTTGACTGCATCGCCTGCATAACAATCGCCATCACGCTGCATGCTCACCTTGCCCGTCGCCTCCATCTCGTCGTCGAGATTGCGATAAACGGCCTTGTCAGCGTTAAGCGTTGTGGTGCCTTTAACTACTTCAACCAGGTCATCAAATTGAATGAATCGCTCCGGGCGGCCGGATATCTGCTCGGCAGAAATCACGGTTGACGCCTCTTTTTCGCTGGATTTATCCTTGGCGTTTCGCCCTTTTTCCACTTCTTTACCAACCGCTTTTTGGGCTAACTTGGTTTTTGCTATGGCGGGCACGGACGAACCTGCAAGCACGGCGACGATCAGCGTCTCGGCAAGCGCCACTGGGAAAGTAGGAAACAAGTGCTGCAGGTGAGATAATACGGGTTTCCGGCGCATGTATTTAGGGTTCAATGTGACGTCAATTGCTCGTCAGGAATAAAATATTTTTTGTTTCGATGGAGCGAAGACAGGTTCTCTTTTTGAGGGAGCGCCTTAAATCAAGCGCACATTATAGGGCGAAATAGCCAATACTCAGCGACTCTGTGTATTTACCGAGCAGACTTGCCTGCACAGTCGACACAAACACGTTTTGAAAAGATAAATCTTACTATGTCTTGTTTACCAACCTCAGAATCCAATCTTGATCAGCAGCGGCTTGCAGCCATCCATGCCTGGCTGAGCCAGATAACGGCCCCAAAGCTGCAATTAAGCACACTACGCCCGGCATCGGCCGACGCCAGTTTCCGGCGTTACTTCCGCATCGATGGCGATGACGCTCAAACGTATATCGTCATGGACGCCCCGCAACCGGCGGAGGATGTCAGGCCTTTCATACAGATTGCCGGATTATTCGCCCAGATCCACCTGACGGTACCGCAGGTATTGGCGCAGGACGTGGAGCAAGGCTTGTTACTGCTGAGCGATCTGGGTACCACGATGTACTTCGACGCGCTCAACGACGATACCGCGCATGCGCTCTACATGGATGCGATCGACTCGCTGGTACTGCTGCAAAGCCAGAGCCAGCCAGACGTCTTGCCGGAATACGACCGCGCCTTTCTGCAACGTGAACTGATGATTTTTCCGGAATGGTATCTGGGCAAACACGTCGGCGCGACGCTGACGGCTGAACAAACCGCCAGCCTGCAAGGCGTATTCGATGCACTGCTGGCGAATATCGTGGCGCAACCGCAGGTGTATGTGCACCGCGATTACCATTCGCGCAACCTGATGGTGATGGATCAGGGCAACCCCGGCATACTCGATTTCCAGGGTGCGCTGTATGGCCCGCTGACCTATGATCTGGTATCGCTGCTGAGGGACGCCTATATCCACTGGGATGAAGAAAAGGTCCTGGACTGGGCCATACGCTATTGGGAAAAAGCCCGCCGCGCCGGTTTGCCGATCACGCCGGATTTCGATCAGTTTTACCGCGACTTTGAATTCATGGGCCTGCAACGCCATCTGAAAATCCTCGGCATCTTCGCCCGTCTGGCGCACCGCGATGGCAAGGAGGCGTATCTGAAGGACATCCCGCTGGTGATGTCCTATGTACGCAAGACCGCGCAGCGCTATAACATCCTGATCCCGCTGTTACGCCTGCTCGATGTGCTGGAAGATACCGCGCCGGTGGTTGGCTTCACTTTTTAGTTAAAAACAATATTGTAGGGAGTATGTTGAATAATTGCCGTTATCACGCAGTAATAGCAAGCGCAATTTAAAATACTCCCGCTCAGTATCACCATACAGATAAGCCCATGAAAGCCATGTTACTTGCCGCAGGTCGCGGCGAACGTATGCGACCGCTGACCGACACCTGCCCCAAACCCTTGCTGAAAGTACGCGGCCGGCCGCTGATCGTCTGGCACATCCTCAACCTGGTCAAGGCAGGCATTAGCGAGATCGTCATCAACCACGCCCATCTCGGCCAGATGATCGTCGATACCCTGGGCGACGGCAGCCAGTTTGGCGCCCGCATCGCTTATTCAGCGGAAGAAACCGCGCTGGAAACCGCCGGAGGTATCGCCCAGGCCCTGCCTTTGCTGGGTGACACGCCTTTCATCGTGGTGTCGGCCGATATTTACATCCCGCATTTCAATTTTGAAGAATGCAAGAACACGCTGGAAGACAATGACATGTGGGGCAATCCGCATCCGGTCGACAAGCGTGACGTGGCTTGGCTGTATCTGGTCAAAAATCCGCCGTTTCATCCCGAAGGAGATTTCGGCCTGAACCTGATGGGCTTGTCGAATGAAGCCAAGCCCGGCGAGCCACGCCTGACCTTTGGCAATATCGGCGTGTACCGGCCAGAAATGTTTGCCGCAATCACGCCGGGCGCGCACGCCAAACTCGGCCCGCTACTGCGCGAATACGCAGATAAAGGGCAGCTGGGTGGCGAGATGTATCGCGGCGAATGGCATAATATTGGCACGCCAGAACAACTGGCCGCACTGAACGCACCTTTGCATCATCGGCACCTTCCGAGCAAACCGCAACATCTCTCATAAGGACATCTCGCGTGATTACAGCCCCTTCAGCTTCCTTTATCAGCCGCCGCAAACAATTGCTGGAGCAAATGCAAGCGCAAGGCGGTGGCGTTGCCATCATCGCTACCGCGCAAGAAATGCTGCGTAACAACGACAATACTTTCCCCTTCCGCCACGACAGTTCTTTCTATTACCTGTCCGGTTTCACCGAGCCGGAAGCGCTGCTGGTGCTGGTCGCCGATGGTGCCAGTGAGCGCAGCATTTTGTTTTGCCGTGAAAAAAATCTAGAGCAAGAAATCTGGGACGGCTTCCGCTACGGCCCCGCCGCCGCGCAGGCGCAATTCGGTTTTGATGCGGCGTTTCCCATGGAAGCCCTGGCCACCGAAATGCCGAACTTATTGGCCGACGCCGCCACGTTATTTCATAGCGCCGGCGTTGCCCCCCAGCTCGATACGCAATTGCAGAGCTGGCTCGATGTCGTGCATGGCAAATCGCGCAGCGGCGTGCTTGCACCGCAAAAAACCGTCAACGTGCGCAGCCTCATTGATGAAATGCGCCTGTTCAAGGACGCCTCTGAAATCGCCCTGATGCAAAAGGCCGCCAGCGTCTCTGGCGCTGCCCATGCGCGCGCTATGCGCGCAGCAAAACCCGGCATGTTCGAATACGAGATAGAGGCCGAATTGCTGCACGAGTTTCGTCGCCAGGGCTCGCAAGCACCGGCCTATGGTTCCATCGTCGCCACCGGCGCCAACGCCTGCGTCCTGCATTATCAAAGCAATGCGGCACAGATCAAGGATGGCGACTTGATCCTGATCGATGCGGGCTGTGAATTCGACAGCTATGCCTCCGACATCACCCGCAGCTTCCCGGCCAATGGCAAGTTCAGCGCCGCGCAAAAAACATTGTACGAACTGGTACTGGCGGCACAGCAGGCGGCGATCTCCTGCGCCCATCCGGGTGCCGGCTACATGGATGGCCATCATGCCGCCGTCATGGTGCTGACTCAGGGCATGCTGGACGTCGGTTTGCTCGACAAGAATAAGGTAGGCACGCTGGACGACGCGATTGCCCACAACGCCTTCAGGCAGTTCTATATGCACGGCACCGGCCATTGGCTGGGGCTCGATGTGCATGATGTAGGTTCATATCGCGAAGTTAATAAAGTCGGAATGGAAAGACCTTATCGCAAGCTGGAAGCGGGTATGGTCATCACGGTTGAGCCTGGCATCTATGTCAGAAAGGCGGAAGGCGTGCCGGAACAATTTTGGGATATAGGCATACGCATAGAAGACGATATCGCGATCACGACGGACGGCCATCTCAACCTGAGCCGCGACACGCCAAAAACGGTGGCCGAGATTGAATCTGAAATGCAGAGCTAAGATGGCATCACTTGCTCACATGCACAAGCACATCGTCATCAGCGGCGCCGGACCGGTCGGCCAGACCCTGGCCTTGCTGCTGCACCAGCAAGGCATTGCGGCGAGCGACATCCTCTTACTCGATGCAAAAACCAGCGAACAAGTCAGGCAGGATGCGCGCTCGATTGCCTTGTCGTTTGGCAGCCGGCAGATACTGCAATCGGTGCAGGCCTGGCCCATCAAGGCGACCAGGATAGAACAGATTCATGTCTCAAGACGCGGTAATTTCGGCCGCAGCCTGATCGCCGCTGCCGACTATGATCTGCCGGCGCTGGGTTATGTGGCGCGTTATGGCGACATCATTGCGCCTTTGCAGCAACTGCTGGCACAACACAAGATCAGCATCAAACGCCCGACGCAAATCAGCGCGATCGACGAGCAACATGATCAAGTGACGTTAAGCCTGACCGATGGCGAAAAAATCAGCGCCGATATCCTGATCCAGGCCGAAGGCGGCATCTTCGGCGAGCAGGCACAGCGTGACCAGCATCACGATTATCAACAGACTGCCGTCATCGCCCACATCACCACTAGCCAGACTATCCCCCACCGCGCCTTCGAACGTTTTACCGAACAGGGCCCGCTGGCCTTGCTGCCGCAGGAAGACGGTTACGCCCTGGTCTGGTGCGTACGCCCGGCGACGGCGGCAAGCTTGTTGGCGCTGGATGATGCCGCATTCAAGCAAGCGCTGCAGGAAGCGTTTGGCGGCCGGCTCGGCACCATACTGAGCAGTTCGCCACGCCACGCCTACCCGCTGGGGCTCAATGCGCAGAACGGCGCCACAGCGCGCAGCGTCAAGATCGGCAATGCGGCGCAGACCCTGCATCCGGTGGCGGGCCAAGGCTTGAACCTGGGATTGAGAGACGCTGTCGTGCTGGCAAAATGCCTGACGCGTGAACCGATAGCCAGCGCGCTCAACACATTTATCGCACTACGTCAGGCCGACCGCAAGGCGACCATCCGGATCACCGACAGCATGGCAAAAATATTCGCCAGCGCACCCGATGGCTCACTCACCCAATCGGTGTTGGGTCTGGGGCTGGGCATGATAGATCTCGTCACACCCGCGAAGAAACTGCTCGCAGAACAAATGATGTTTGGCTGGCGTTAACAGCACGTAAATTCAGGCAGGCCTGGGGCGCACTATCCATGCGGGTTTCCAGCCTACCTTGCCTGCAGGGCGCATGGGCATTGCGTGTCAGGCATGGCACTTGATGGTTTCAAAGCGCTAAGGGCTTATTGTGAAACGCGATCACGTGATCGATTTCCAGTTTGATACCTATCTTTTCGCCTATCGCATGATTGTGGTGGCTGGGCACCAGCGAGAGTATGTGCTGGCCGCTGGCCAGTTCCAAGGTGTATAAAAAATCCGCGCCGCGAAACGCCTTGGCCATGACTTTTGCCTGCAAGGCACTGAGATCATCATGCACCACGTCGTCTGGTCGCAGCAATACATCGACGGTACAGCCCAGGCAGCAATCGACAGGCATGTTTCCGGCGACGACACCAAGCTCTATTTCGATCTGGTTATGCGCCAGTACCTTACCGGGAATCAGCACGCCTTCGCCGACGAAATCGGCGACAAAGCGGTTCAGCGGCTCGTGATAAATCTGGTAGGCGCTATCCCACTGCTGGATCTTGCCCTGATGCAGAATGCCGATTTCGTCGGCAATCGCAAAGGCCTCATGCTGATCATGCGTGACCAGGATGGCGGTAGCGTTTTGCTGCTTCAAAATATCGCGCACCTCCAGCCCGAGACGCTCGCGCAGCGCCACATCCAGATTAGAGAATGGCTCATCGAGCAAGAGCAAATCAGGTCTTGGCGCCAACGCACGCGCCAAAGCGACCCTTTGCTGCTGGCCACCGGAAAGCTCGTGCGGATAGGCTTGCTTAAAGCCCTGCAAACCCACCACTTCCAGCAATTCATCGACACGTTTTTGACGCGCATGGCGCTCCAGTCTATGCAAGCCGAACGCCACATTTTTTTCCACATTCAGATGCGGGAATAAGGCGTAATCCTGAAACACCATGCCGATGTGACGCTGTTCTGCAGGCAGATGGAAATCGGCGCTGCTGACCAGTTTTCCGTTCAGGTGAATTTCACCGCTGCTGACCGATTCAAAACCGGCGAGGCAACGCAAGGCGGTGGTTTTGCCGCAACCGGAAGGCCCCAGCAAGCAGCCGATCTGGCCTTTACGCAACGAGAAACTCAATTGCGAGAAAGTGGATTTATCCTGATACGTGTGCGAGACATTAGCCAGCGAGAGCAGTACTTCTGGAGATAGATGATTCATTTTAATGTTCCGACTGACGGGTCAACAATATGACGGGGAAAAGTCCAACGATGACGAGCGCCACAGCGGGCAAGGCGGCACGCTCCCACTGCCCTTCCGAGGTCATCTCGAACACCCGCACCGACAAACTATCCCAGCCAAATGGTCTGGTCATTAGCGTGATGGGCATCTCTTTCATGACATCGACAAACACCAGCATCGCCGCGCTAAAAATCCCGCCGCGCAACAGCGGCAGGTGCACCCGCGTAAACAGGCGCCAGCCGGTAAAGCCCATGCCACGCGCGGCTTCTTCCTGACTGCGTGTGATGCGCTGCATGGCGCTATCGATCGCATTGAATCCGGGCGCCAGAAATCGCGCCACATACGCCAGCAGCATCACCATCAAGGTGCCACGCAAGATGGCACCGCCGCTGAACCAGGGCTGGAAAAAGGCGATGAGCTGGTTGTCCAGCCATGCCACCGGAATGAATACGCCGACCGCCAGCACCGTACCCGGTATCGCATAACCGAGGGTAGACAAGCGCGCAAAGAAACGGGTTGGCCAGTCGTTATACAGACGCAGGCTATAGGCCAGAATCATTGCAGCCGCCACCACCAGCAGCGCGGCCATGCTTGACAACAAGACCGAATGCAGGACGAATACCGGATAGCGGCTGTCAAACTCTTCCACAAATATTTCACGACACCAGACCAATAACTGCGTCACCGGCAGCGCAAACGCGAGCACCAGAATCAAGCCCGCATACAGGCCGACACCCCAAGCCAGCAGCGGTTTCAGGGTATATCTGGATTGATTCGATTTACCGGTAGCGTGGTAGCGCTTGTCACCACGCCAGGCTTGCTCCAGCAGCACCAGCAGCAAGACCATCAACACCAGCAACGAAGCCAGTTGTGAAGCCGCCGCCAGAGAAAACAAGCCGAACCAGGCCTTGTAGATCGCGGTAGTAAACGTGTCGTAATTGAAAACGGCCACCGTACCAAAATCGGCCAGGGTTTCCATCAACGCCAGCATGATGCCGGCGGCAATCCAGGGCCGCGCCATGGGCAGCGCTACCCGGAAAAATCCGGCAACGCGGCTTAGGCCGAGAGACTGCGCCGCTTCCAGCGAGCGCTTGCCCTGCGTCATGAAAGCGTTGCGCGCCAGCAGATACACATACGGATAAAGCGACAGCGTCATGACCAGAATTACGCCACCGCGAGAACGTATCGGCGGAAACCAGACACCGTCACCCAGCCAGGCACGCAATGCCGTCTGCACCGGCCCGGTAAAATCAAACAGGCCGATGTTGACGAAGGCGGCGACATAGGCCGGCATGGCCAGCGGCAGCATCAAGGCCCAGGAAAAAAAACGCCGTCCGGGAAACTCGCAGACAGCGGTGACCCAGGCCAGACTCACGCCCAATAAACCGGTGCCGCAGGCGACGCCGAGTGTCAGCCAGAAAGTATTCACCAGCAAGTCCGGCAAGACATACTGGCGCAGGTGATGCCAGATTTCAGGCTCTGGCGACAGCAGCGACAACAAGACCACCAGAAGCGGAATCAGGGTGATCAGGGACACCAGAAATGCCGCCAGCCGCCAGCGCGTAAAAAACTGACGGAGACTGAATCGGATTCCTACTGCTGGCAGAAACTGTGTGAGCGCGTGGCGGTTGGCTGGCACTTTTTTCATGTATTTTTTGCTTGATCTTGCTATGTTATTGAGCCATTTTCATAGAGAAAAAGCGGACGCTCTTCAGGTCCGCTTCGACTGCAATCCGAGTTGCCGGCTTATTTGTAGCCCGCTCTATCCATCAGTTTCACGGCATTGGCCTGCAACTCACCAGCCTTGTTGACGTTGATGAGGTTTTGCTTGAAGGGCCCCCATGCCAGCAATTTTGCATCGGGCTTGACGGCCGGATTGGCCGGATATTCCATATCCAGATCGGTAAATAAGTTCTGCGCCTTATCCGAAGACAACCATTCCAGCAATTTTTGCGCCCCTGCCGGGTTCTTGGCGTACTTGGTCACGCCGGCACCTGAGACATTCACATGCACGCCTTTGGCATGTTGATTTGCCCAGAAAATAGACACTGGCAAAGTCGGTTTTTTCTCCATCAGACGGGCGTAATAATAGGTGTTGGCAATGCCCACATCGCATTGTCCGGCACCGATGGCTTCCAGCATTTTGGTGTCATCGGCGAAGACATCTGTCGCCAGATTAGCGACCCAGCCTTTGGCAATTTGTTCCGCCTTGGCTTCGCCATGTTCTTCTATCATCATCGCCATCAATGATTGATTGTAAACTTTCTTGGAGGTGCGCAAGCACAGGCGCCCTTTCCATTTAGCGCTCGCTAAATCTTCATAAGTCGATAAGTCGGCGGGTTTGATTTTTTGATGATTGAAAAATATCGTGCGCGCCCTGACCGACAAGCCGAACCACAAATTCTTAGGGTCGCGTAAATGGGCGGGGATATTGGCATTGAGCGTCGTCGAATTCACCGCCTGCAACAAACCCTGGTTTGCCGCCTGCCACAAATTACCTGCATCGACGGTGATCAGCATATCAGCTGGCGTATTGGCAGCCTCTGCCTTCAGGCGCTCCATCAGCGGGCCTTCCTTGTCGGTGACGAACTTCACCTGAACACCGGTTTGCTTGGTATAGGCATCAAACAGGGGCTTGATCAGTTGCTCATTGCGCGCTGAATACACTACCACCTCTTCTGCCGAAACCACCGTAGAAATGCCGATCGCCGCAAAAGTGGCAGCGAGTAAGCTTAGGCGCATTTGTTTCATTGATTTCATGATTGCAACTCCATGTAGTGATAGATCATAAAAACTATCTTATCATAAATAGCAATCATTATCATCTGCGCGAAATCAAGCCTTGCTCATATCGCGCTATTTATCCGATGGGTAAACTGCTGACTGGCTTGATTTCCTCCATGCAGATCATCGATCGCAAGCTGGCAACACCGGGCACCTGCATCAGCGTATCGGTCAGAAATTGCGACAAAGCCTTCAAATCAGGGGCGACGACTTTGAGGATGTAATCAAAATCGCCTGAGATCGTATGACACTCGATGATTTCAGGAAAAGCCATCAGATTGCGCTCTACTTCGCGCACGTTGCGAAACTGCTCCCTATCCAGCGACAGACTGACGAAGGCCATCACGCCCAAGCCGATCGCCTCTGCAGAAACCTGCGCCACATAACCCCGGATGATGTTTTTCTCTTCCAGCGCCCGTACCCTGCGCAGGGTTTGCGGCGGCGACAAATGAATAAGTTCAGCCAATTGCAGATTGCTCATGCGCCCATCATCTTGCAGATGCTTAAGGATGTTGCGATCATAGTTATCCATCATACCTCCAGGTCGAATATTTTATCCATTGATCAATTATAGGTTTAGAAGCGCAAAAAGCATTAATTTATGAAATTTAATTTCTTAAATAGTAATTAATTCGACATATTTAGAAACTTATTTTCAAGCAGGAATCGCTATAATTACGCTTGCAGCAAAAGAAAAAATTGCTTCGAATAGACATGCCTCGAACCAATTCGCTAAAAGGCGTTTGCCACTATTCACTATTTATTTTTAGATTGAATGACTCAATGATCAACACGATTTCTTTAATTGGCGCACCTACCGATGTCGGCGCGAGTGTCAGGGGCGCTGGTATGGGGCCAGACGCATTGCGCGTCGCCGGTCTGGTAGAAGCACTGGAAGCCAGGTCATTGACCGTAATTGATCATGGCAATCTGCATGGTCCGGCCAACCCCTGGCTGGAACCGGTCAACGGCCACCGTCATCTGAAAGAAGCGGTGGACTGGAATCAGGCCGTGTATAACGCAGTAGAAGAGGCATTGAATGCGGGCAATATGCCGATGATGCTGGGCGGCGACCATTGCCTGGCCATAGGTTCGATCAGCGCGATCGCCAGCCATTGCAGAAAGGTGGGCAAGAAGCTGCGCGTACTGTGGTTTGATGCCCACGCCGACAGCAACCAATCGAGCATCAGTCCGACCGGCAATATCCACGGCATGCCGGTCGCCTGCCTGATGGGGCATGGCCCAAAAGAGTTAATCCACTACGGCGATCACACGCCCGCCATGCAGCCTAGCGACATCCGCCTGATCGGCATCCGCAGCGTGGACGAAGGCGAACGCCGTTTCATTCACGATATGGGCATGCAGGTATTCGATATGCGCTACATCGACGAGCATGGCATGCGCAGTGTCATGACCTCAGCGCTGGAAGGGCTGGACGCCGATACGCATCTGCATGTCAGCTTCGATTTGGATTGTCTTGATCCGGCGATTGCGCCTGGCGTCGGCACCGCGGTATTGGGCGGACCGACCTATCGCGAAGCCCAGCTTTGCATGGAGATGATTGCCGATACCGGTTTGCTGGCCTCACTCGATGTGGTTGAGCTTAATCCGGCGCTGGATATACGCAATCAGACTGCGGTGCTGGCAGTGGACTTGATTGAAAGTTTGTTCGGCAAATCGACGCTGGTGCGCATCAGCGATAAGTAATTTCAGCACAAAAAAAATCCGGTATCGCTTGTTGGCGATACCGGATTTTTTCGTTTTAAAGCAAAACCATGTTATCGCGGTGTATCAATTCCGGCTCTTCAACAAATCCCAAAATCGCCTGTATCTCTGACGACGCGTGGCGCTTGATGCGGCGCGCGTCGGCGCTGGTGTAATTGCTCAAGCCGCGCGCTATCGCTACGCCCGCTTCGTTATAGCAAGTAATCACCGCGCCTCGACCAAACTCGCCTTTGACTTCCAGCACGCCGATAGGCAATAAGGATTTGCCTTCCGAAGTCAGTTTTTGCACGGCACCGGCATCGAGCACGATCTGCCCTGCGGTTTGCAAATGATCGGCCATCCATTGCTTGCGTGCCGCCAGCGGTGCCATTTGCGATATCAGCTGGGTGCCGATCGCCTCACCATTCGCCAGGCGCACCAGCACATTGTCTTCGCGCCCCCAGGCGATCACCGTATGCGTACCGGAACTGGCGCCGCGCTTGGCAGCCAATATCTTCGTCAGCATGCCGCCGCTACCCAAACTGGAGCCGGCGCCACCAGCCATCGCCTCCAGCGCAGGGTCACCCGCTCTGGCTTCGTGAACAAATTGCGCATTCGGATCTTTGCGCGGATCGGCAGTGTAGAGCCCCTTTTGATCGGTCAAAATAATCAGGGCATCGGCCTCGATCAGATTCGCCACCAAAGCGCCCAAGGTATCGTTATCACCAAACTTGATCTCATCCGTGACCACGGTATCGTTCTCGTTAATCACAGGCACGATGCCAAAACCCAGCAAGGTCACCAGGGTGGAGCGTGCATTAAGATAGCGCTCCCGGTCCGCCAGATCGGCATGCGTCAGCAAGATTTGCGCTGTGCCCAGACCGTGCGCGCGAAAGCTGGTTTCGTAGATCTGCGCCAGGCCCATCTGCCCCACTGCCGCGCAAGCCTGTAATTCGTGGATGCCGGTCGGGCGCTTGTCAAAACCCAGACGCTGACGGCCTTCGGCAATCGCGCCAGAGCTGACCAGTACGACTTCTTTCCCCATCTCGCGCAACGAAGCAATCTGCTCCGCCCATTTTTCGATAGCGACGCGATCCAGCCCCTTGCCGTCATTGGTCACCAGAGAAGAACCTACTTTAATAATCAGCCGTTTGGCGTTTTGAATGACCGAATGCATAGTGAGTGAAAAGTGTCTTGATAAGTTTTGCGAGGATGGCGTTGCCGTGAGCGGGAATTATACTTTATGCGGACATATCGAGAGGAGGCAAAATTTAATTCAGAATTAACTCGCATTATCCATTGATTAAAACGTTTGGATACTTACCTGCAAAAATTCAACTACGAGGTCCGCCAACACGCAATGCCCATGCGGGTTGCAGGCCAGAGTGGCTGGAAAGGCGCATGGATAGTGCGCTGCAGGGCAGTCAATTTTCAGTTCCTGATGAAATGACTCCACCATTCCCTGAAATAAAAAAAGCCTGAAAAATCAGGCTTTTTTAAAAATTAGTCCAGGACTTTAAATCGAGGATCATCCGGATCAATCGACAAAATACCCTGCGCCTCTTCTGTCATTTGCGTCTCTTGCGAACGTTGCTCGCTTTGACGTTTTTCTGCCAGATAGGCATAAATTGCCACTACCAGATCCTGACAACCTTCATGCGTCAGGGCGGATATTTCAAATACCGGCCCCTTCCAGGCAAAGCGCTTGACGAAATCCTTAACGCGTTTCTTGCGCTCTTCCGGGCTCAGCATATCGAGCTTGTTCAATACCAACCAGCGCGGTTTTTCGTACAAAGATTCATCGTACTTACGCAATTCCTTGACCAGCGCCTTATTGTCCTTGACCGGATCAACACCTTCGTCAAACGGTGCCAGATCGACGATATGCAGGAGCAAGCCTGTGCGCTGTAAATGTTTCAGAAACTGTACGCCCAAACCGACACCATCGGCTGCGCCTTCGATCAGGCCAGGGATATCCGCGATCACGAAACTCTTTTCGTGACTGACACGTACCATACCCAGATTCGGGTGCAGGGTGGTGAAAGGATAATCGGCAATCTTAGGACGCGCATTCGATACTGCGGTAATGAAAGTCGATTTACCGGCATTCGGCAAACCCAGCAAGCCGACGTCGGCCAAGACTTTCAATTCCAGCTTCAGTTCACGACGTTCGCCTTCTTTACCGTCGCCACGCTGACGCGGTGCACGATTGGTCGACGATTTAAAATGGATATTACCCCAACCGCCTTCGCCGCCCTTAACCAACACAACTTCCTGACCATGTTCGGTCAGATCGGCAATCGGCTCATCGGTATTGCGGTCGACAATCAAAGTACCGACTGGCATGCGCAACATGATGTCATCCGCGCCCTTGCCGTAACAATCGGCACCGCGGCCATTCTCGCCATTCTTGGCTTTATGCAGCTTGGCATAACGAAAATCGACCAGCGTATTAATATTACGATCGGCTACGGCAACGATGCTGCCGCCTTTGCCGCCGTCACCGCCATCGGGACCACCAAACGGTCTGAATTTTTCACGACAGAAGGAGGCGACGCCATTACCACCGTCACCTGCGATCACTTCAATTCTTGCTTCGTCGATAAATTTCATTTTTTGCCACCCACCTAAACAATAGAGCTTTTCAGCTTTAAGACCAGAACCAAAGGGAAAATCCAGCGAGCAATTGCTTCGCGACTTCCCTACCCTCAATCCTGATGAATACAATAGATGGACAACAATACTATTTGCAGTGCAGCGAAAGCGCACTATGCAAGAACTGCTTTGCATCCATCCAGATTTTATTTCATATTACAAATTAAAAAGGCTCTACCAACGGCAGAGCCTTTTCTATACGGGCTTGCGCCTTGCCTGCTGTATTAAGCTGCTACAACAGTCACGAACTGACGCTTCAAAGCGCCTTTGATAGCAAATTGTACTTTGCCTGGTGTCAGTGCGAACAAAGTGTGATCCTTGCCCATACCGACGTTTTCACCAGCGTGAACGCGTGTGCCGCGTTGACGAATGATGATACCGCCAGCATTGATAGACTGACCGCCGTAGACTTTAACGCCGAGTCGCTTTGACTCTGAGTCACGGCCGTTGCGCGTGGTGCCGCCGCCTTTTTTGTGTGCCATTTATTAGCTCCTTGAAATTCAGGTGAGTAAATTGTCTTATCGACGGATTAACCGTTGATAGAAACAATCTGCAGTTCAGTGTAGTTTTGGCGATGGCCTTGACGCTTCTGGTAATGCTTACGACGACGCATTTTGAAAATGCGCACCTTGTCGTGGCGTCCGTGATCTATCACCTTGACCAGCACCGTAGCACCTGCGACCAATGGAGTACCAAACTTAATGGTTTCTCCCTCGCCCATGGCGAGTACTTGATCTATGGTGATTTCGGAGCCAATGTCTGCAGGTATCTGTTCTACTTTAAGTTTTTCACCAGCGACAACTTTATATTGTTTGCCACCGGTTTTTATGACCGCGTACATGTGAAACCTCATCAAATAAATATAGGGATTTTCCTCGCACTTTCAAAAGTTCTTTAAAAACACTCAAAAAAGCGGGGGAACCGCGGATTATACATAGGCTTGGCACTACCGTCAAAGCCTATTTGCATCATTTTTCAGCAATTAAGTGGCTAGCAGCCTGTCGAACTTAGGAGCTGTCGGCTGCAAAATCACCTAGGCGGTGCATATTTCACCGAGTTTTTGGTCAATATCTAGATATTGACGCTGCAAATCCGATGAAATCTGCCCTCGCCCAGCAGCTTTTTCGCTTCGACACCCTAAGTCCGACAGACTGCTAGCGCAGAGCCTTCCAACCGTTTCCTGGTTTCGCCCGAAGCGCGAATATTGCTTCCCAGGTATTGGCATTGCGCCATTGTCGGCCTGCAAGTTGCAAATCCCACAACGCAATACCTACTCCTAGCGCCTGCGCCTCTCGCACATGCGAAACTGGATCTGCACCTGCACCTCCCTCGCCCCAGCTATCGAGCCAAGTGGGCATGCCCATTACTATCTGTTCAGATTTGTAACCCGCATTCAAACCATATTTCACCTGCCAGCTGTATTTGAAGATGAAGGCACCGCCCTCGCATAGCGGCTTGCCATCCGCTGTAAAGGTCGTCGTGCTTCCCTCGTACAGATCCTCATAACCCATACTGTGAATCGCATCGACCTGCCCGCGCCAGTCTGCCCACCAGCGCATATTCGGGGCGTTGCCGCAGGGGCTATGAAAACTGTCAATTGTCAACAACTTACCTTTGGTTTTAAGCTCTTTGGATAACTCTTTAACAAATTTAGCATAGGCGACACGATCCACATCATGATCCCCCTCTCCTTCCAGATCGAGATCAATGCCATCCAGCGCATACTTATCCATTTCCTTGATCAGGGCCGCAGAAAAAGCAACGCGATTATCCGCAAAAGCCTTCCTGGCCAACGCCCAATCCCAATGCGCGCTTACCTGAGAATTGTTATAAATAGTAAGGAGCACCTTAATGTTATGCGCTTTGGCCCAATCACGAAATCGGACGACATCATCGGGAAGCACTTGTTTTCCGTCTTTATTGGTAGGTGCAAGCACTATGCTGCGACCATCGGGACTTGGATTCCATAACTGCAAGCCAAGCCGCGTCAAACCGGCACCAATCATAGAATTTGACTCGACCGCAGCCATTGACTCCGCCAGACCATAGGCAGGCACCCAAGTCATTACCTGCGGACGGCCTGCGATCGAACCGGCAATGGCATTCGTGGATGCCAACGCGACTCCCACAACAAGAAATACCAGAATTTGATTCATTCGGTGCACATTAGCCTCAATACATAGTCAGAAAAGGAAGGCCATTGTTCGCCCTCAAGCGTGCATTTGCAATCACTACTTACTGGTCTGCATCATTCGCATGTCGCTGCATGGCATGGGAGCACAATTGGTCTGTTGTGTGTTTGCCGCATCTTTTTGCAACATGAGGATTCATCGCAACAGCTCAATTCGGGGCCAAAAACAGAAACAATCTGACCATAACATCCGAGGACGAGTGCGTAGATGCTGAGTCTCTTGCGATACATTAAAAATTTTAATTACAAAAGCGCTTAAATTTCGGTAACACAAATTCAGATTTCACGGCACTCAAATAGCACATCCATGATAAGCAGCAGAACTTCACGTTGTCATTTGCCTCAAACAGCATCTCAACATCGTATAATCCCGCTATCTCGAATTTTTTGCAGGTTCGCCCTTGTCTGCCACAGCCCCCCAAAACAACATCACTGACTTCATTGCTGCCGATATGGCAGCAGTCAACCAGGTCATCAGACTTCAACTCCACTCCGAAGTCCCACTTGTTAACCAGATCGCCGAATACATCATCAGCGCCGGAGGTAAACGTATCCGACCTGTTTTGGTTTTACTCGTCGCAAACGCTTATCAATATCAGGGCAAGCACCATCACGAATTGGCTGCAATTGTCGAATTCATTCACACCGCCACGCTATTACATGATGATGTGGTAGACGAATCGTCAATGCGACGCGGGCGACAAACTGCCAATGCCCTGTTCGGTAATGCGGCATCAGTACTCGTCGGGGATTTTTTGTATTCACGCGCCTTTCAGATGATGGTCTCCATCAATAGTATGCAGGTCATGCAAATATTGGCAGATGCGACCAATGTAATCGCGGAGGGAGAAGTTTTACAGTTGCTTAATATGCACGACCCAGACGTGACAGAGGAGCGTTACTTACAGGTCATCCGTTCAAAAACAGCCAAGCTGTTTGAGGCGGCGGCGCAGATCGGCGCCTTGATTGCAGGCGCCAATCCAGAACAAATTGAAGCTGCTGCCGAATATGGTCGATCTTTAGGCACTGCGTTTCAGTTGATAGACGACGTGCTGGACTATTCCGGCAATGCAGAGGACACAGGTAAAAATGTCGGCGACGACCTGCGTGAAGGAAAACCCACTCTGCCTTTGATCTATTTGATGAAAAATGGTACTGAGGAACAAAAAAATCTAGTGCGCACTTGCATAGAACAAGGTGATGAATCACATTTTGATGCAATTCTTTCCGCGATTACGCACTCCGGCGCCCTCGATTACACTAAAGATGAAGCACGCAAAGCGGCAACTCGCGCTGCGGATTCGGTCGCTGCTTTAACAGAAAGTCCCTATAAGCAAGCACTCCTTGACCTTACGCGTTTTGCCGTAGGGCGAAATCATTAATTATCTTTCTGCCCTAGACCAAAGTCACTCTGCCATATCGCAATATCTGGTGATCATTGACGCATGAGTGACATCCCATTTTGGGCGTACTTACTTTACCTGGCAGGTCTCATCCTGTTTTCGGCTTTTTTTCGATGACCGAAACTGCAGTAATGACAATCACTACCTTATGGTTGCTAGGCAGAACAAATAAACTTCTTTCGATATCATCGAAGAAATGATCGGTGAATCCACCACATCGATGCCAGGCGATGCACGCGCAGACTCATTCTCTTGGGACGCCAATAACGAAGTATGCTCGGAGGCAGCGCGATATCCACATACATCTACAACTGAATTTCCCATTAAATCGTCCAAAAACGCTGAACGGTTTATTGCCTGAATACCTCCAGGATATTCCAAAAGCCAATATCAGTATCAAGTTTCAAGACTGTATTTTAGAATTAATACGAATGCAGAATCAGTCGATTAAAGTGGTGAAACTGATACGCAATACAGGCGAGACGTCAATATAATGGTCTAAACGCAAGAACACCCTTATACTCCTGCCAACATCAGCACCATGAGTTGCTTTACAAAGACCTTACTTGGTTGCATTATTCCGTAGTATAGATTGACCTGAAAAATTTCACTCAAAAGACCCTATGTCTGCTGTCTCTCCAAACTCTGCCACACAAACTTCAAACTCAGGGCTTGCGCGAGCTCTGACGCAAGCCAATGTATTGTCGGCTGCGCAGATAGATCCCATCCAGAAAAAATCTCAAATCGAACGCACTACCTTTGTCGACAGTCTGCTACAAAGCGGACTCATTAGTGCGAAGGATCTCGCTGCATTCTGTTCGGAAGCGTTTGGCTATCCTCTAGTGGATTTGACCGTATTCGATGAAAGCTTGCTTCCCGAAAAAATAGTTGACGTGAAACTCATGCAAACGCAACGTATTGTCGCTCTTGCAAAACGCGGCAATAAAATTTCGTTGGCGATATCAGATCCGACAAACACGAATGCCCTGGATCAAATCAAATTTCAAACTGGTCTCGGCGTCGAGTTGGTTGTCGTTCAACATGACATTTTGCTCAAATTACTGGAAAAACTCGGCAAGACATCGGAGCAGAGCTTGAGTGATCTGGCCGGTGACGATTATGAAATCGAGTTTAATGAAGATGACCTCAACTCTGGCATTGCCGATACACAGACCAGTGAAGTTGATGATGCGCCAGTAGTCAAATTTTTACAGAAGATGCTAGTTGACGCCATTAACATGGGCGCATCCGATTTACATTTCGAACCATTTGAAAAATTTTACCGTATTCGTTTTCGAGTGGATGGAGAATTACGAGAAATCGCCCAGCCACCACTGGCGATCAAAGACAAGTTGGTTTCACGGATAAAAGTGATTTCCAAACTAGACATTTCAGAAAAACGTGTCCCGCAAGATGGTCGCATGAAACTGACGATGTCGGCGACCAAAGCGATTGATTTCCGTGTCAGTATTTTACCGACGCTCTTTGGCGAAAAAATTGTTATGCGTATCCTGGATGGATCGCAGGCGCAGATGGGGATCGACGCGCTGGGCTATGATCCAGATCAAAAAGCTATACTCATGGACGCAATCACCCGCCCTTACGGCATGGTATTGGTCACGGGACCGACCGGATCGGGTAAAACAGTTTCACTATATACTTGCCTTAACGTCATCAACAAGCCAGGTATTAATATATCCACCGCTGAAGATCCTGCTGAGATTAATTTGCCCGGCGTAAATCAAGTTAACATCAATGATAAGGCAGGGCTGACATTTCCTGTGGCACTCAAGTCATTCTTGCGTCAAGATCCGGACATTATCATGGTAGGTGAGATTCGCGATCTCGAAACAGCCGATATCGCGATCAAAGCGGCGCAAACTGGCCACATGGTTTTTTCGACTTTACATACCAATGATGCACCTTCTACATTGACACGCCTGATGAATATGGGTGTTGCGGCATTCAATATCGCTTCATCGGTTATTTTGATTACCGCGCAACGATTAACTCGCCGACTCTGCACATGCAAAAAACCTGTTGAGATTCTAGATGAAGTTCTGTTGCAGGCAGGTTTCAGTGAAGAAGAGTTAGATGGCACATGGAAGCCGTATGGCCCAGTAGGTTGTGAACGCTGCAGTGGAAGTGGCTACAAAGGCCGTGTCGGCATTTACCAAATCATGCCAATCTCTGAGGCGATAGAACGTATTATTCTAGCCAATGGATCTGCATTGGAGATAAAAAAACAATCAGAAAAAGATGGAGTAAAAGGCCTGCGTCAGTCCGGCCTGCAAAAAGTAAAGCAAGGGGCGACTAGCCTGGAAGAGGTATTAGGATGCACCAACGACTAACAGGACAGGAATAGCAATATGGCCACAACTCCAAATAGACCAATAAAAGCTGGACAAGTTAAAGAGATCCTTTACGCTTGGGAAGGCAAAGACAAACAAGGCAAAGTCGTGCGTGGTGAATTACGTGCTGGCGGAGAAGCGATCGTCAATGCAACACTACGCCGTCAAGGCATTTTAGTCACGAAACTTAAGAAAAAAACCTATAGTTCTGGTAAAAAAATCACAGATAAAGATATCACTCTATTTACGCGCCAGTTGTCCACGATGATGAAAGCGGGCGTTCCGCTATTGCAGTCTTTTGATATTGTCGGTAAAGGTCATGCGAATCCTTCAGTCTCTAAATTATTGCAGGACATCCGCGCAGATGTCGAAACCGGAACCAGCTTAAATCAGGCGTTTCGCAAATTCCCTCTTTATTTCGACGCTTTATTTTGTAATTTAGTCGGTGCAGGTGAACAAGCTGGTATTTTGGAAGATTTACTAAATCGCCTTGCGCTTTATAAAGAAAAAACAATGGCGATCAAAGGTAAGATCAAGTCAGCGTTGACTTACCCGATCGCTATTCTTTCAATCGCATTTATTGTCACCGCAGTAATCATGATCTGGGTCGTGCCTGCCTTTAAAGAGGTTTTTAAAAGCTTTGGTGCGGAGCTGCCAGGACCGACTCTGATTGTCATGGCTATTTCTGATTTCTTCGTTACATGGTGGTATCTCATTTTTGGCGGAATTTTTGGAACAATTTATTTCTTCTTTCAAAGCTGGCGACGCTCATTAAAGATGCAGCGCTTCATGGATAGACTTTTGTTACAGCTACCTATTTTTGGTAGCGTCATTCGCAAAGCCACAATTGCACGTTGGACCAGAACACTTGCCACCATGTTCGCGGCAGGTGTGCCGCTGGTCGAAGCATTGGACTCTGTCGGTGGTGCTGCGGGCAATGCGGTCTATTTAGATGCCACCATTAAAATTCAAACGGAAGTGACAACCGGAACCAGCCTGACAGTCGCTATGCAAAATGCTAATGTCTTTCCAAACATGGTCACGCAAATGGTGTCAATTGGTGAAGAATCAGGTTCTCTCGATGCAATGCTAGGTAAAGTCGCAGATTTTTATGAAGATGAAGTTGACGAAGCTGTCGCATCCTTATCAAGCTTGATGGAGCCATTGATTATGGTCATACTCGGTGTCATTATTGGTGGCTTGGTGATCGCAATGTATCTGCCAATTTTCAAACTTGGAGCTGTAGTCTGATGCTCGACTTGTTATTGTTTGCCCCGCCAGGAAGCTGGTTACATGCTTCACTGGCTGGGATTATTGGTTTGCTGATTGGTAGTTTCTTGAATGTGGTAATTTACCGGATTCCCAAAATGATGCAAAGGGAATCCGATAACTATGTCGCCAGTGAAAGTGGTAAAGCGCTGCCGCATGCTGACAAATTCAATTTAATGTTACCGCGCTCAGCATGTCCGCACTGCGGACATCAAATCACTGCATTGGAAAATATCCCTGTACTGAGTTATTTGGCTATTGCTGGAAAATGTACCCAGTGCAAGGAGCCTATTTCTGTACGCTACCCTTTGGTTGAGGCTCTCACTGGTGCGCTGTCAGGCTTCATGATCTGGCATTTTGGCAGCGGCATCGCAGGACTGGCTTCAGTCCTGTTTGTCTGGCTCCTGATCGCGATGACATTTATTGATGCTGATACCCAATTATTGCCGGATGATCTGACTTACCCCTTATTGTGGTGCGGTCTTTTGTTTAATCTCAATGGCACCTTTACCTCACTTGAAAGCGCAGTCATTGGCGCAGCAGCCGGCTATCTATCCTTGTGGTCGATCTACTGGCTATTCAAACTGGCAACAGGCAAAGAAGGCATGGGATACGGTGATTTTAAGCTTTTAGCTGCGCTCGGCGCATGGCTCGGATGGGCCATGTTACCTGTCATCATTTTGCTCTCGTCCCTGGTCGGTGCATTAATTGGCATATCGATGATTATCTTTGCAAAAATGAGTAAGAGTAAACCGATTCCTTTCGGCCCTTATCTGGCTGCCGCAGGACTGATTGCTATGCTTTGGGGCAAGGCAATTTCACAGGAATATTTAGGTCTGTTTATCCGATGAAGGATCAGGTTTTCACCGTCGGATTAACTGGTGGAATTGGTAGTGGAAAAACTACCGTAGCCAATATGTTTGCCGATCTTGGCGTTACACTAATAGATACTGATTTGATCGCTCACGCGCTAACCAATACAAATGGCGCTGCAATTGAAGCAATTAAAAACGCTTTTGGAGCCGATTTTATACAATTTTCCGGTGCAATGGATAGAGCAAAAATGCGGCTGCATGTGTTTGGCCAGCCAGAGGAAAAAAAACGCCTCGAAGCGATTCTTCATCCTTTGATACGTGAAGAAACTGAAGCTGCGGCAAAAAGATCCACAGGAATTTACACGATTTTTGTTGTTCCTCTATTGGTAGAATCCAAATCCTGGAAGCAGCGAGTCAGCCGGGTGCTGGTCGTTGATTGCAGCGAACAAATACAGATACAACGCGTAATGAGCAGAAATGGGATGACGCGGGAGCAGGTGCTGGCCATTATGCAAACGCAAGCAAGCCGGGATGAACGATTGAAGGCAGCCGACGATATCATCGATAGCGAAAGAGATTTGGCTGAGATCCGGCAAGACGTAAGACGCTTGCACGACAAATATCTACAATTATCCAAAGCAGCTCAAACAAATACGACGCAATAATGGTAATTTGTTTGTAATTTCAATCAGCATGGTTCAGAATCACGTAAAACTTGAGCTGGCACAACTTTTACAGGGATATTATTTTGATTGTTTACGAATACCCTTTTAACGAGCGTATTCGCACGTTATTGCGGTTGGAAGACCTGTACGAAAAATTCTCGTTTTTTGTGCATCAGTCTGATCCGCTGCAACACCATGTCGCCATCGCTACCATTTTTGAAATGCTGGAAGTCGCAGGTCGTGCCGACCTGAAATCCGACTTATTACAAGAATTAGAACGTCAAAAACAGACACTGATCAGTTTCAAATCCAATCCCAATGTCCAGGCAGACATGCTTGACCAAGTGCTCGGTGATGTTGATCGCGCAAGCGCTGCATTGATGGCTTCCGCTGGTAAAACCGGGCAAAATATCCGTGACAATGAATGGCTGATGAGTATCCGTGGACGCACCATCATCCCCGGTGGCGCATGTGAATTTGATCTGCCTAGCTATCACGCATGGCAAAAAAATTCTGCCGAAAAACGATTTGCAGATATTTCCATGTGGTTTGCCCCAATTGCGCCCTTATTTAACGCCATCAACGTTGTTCTTCGGTTGTTACGCGAGTCTGGCGTCACCACTAAAGTTATCGCCCAGGCAGGTAGCTATCAGCAAATGTTACAAGGCAAGGTTTATCAATTGCTGCGTGTTAGTGTGGCGCAAGAGCTTGGTGCCATTCCTGAAATTTCTGCTAATAAATATATGCTTTGGATACGCTTTATGTCACAAGGTGGCGACATGAAACCAAAAGCATTTGAAAGCGATATTCCATTTGAACTCACCCTCTGTAATTTTTAAACCCTATTTTTAATTACCATGGCTACACAAGTTGATTGCCCTACCTGCGGCACAAAAGTAATCTGGAATGACACCAGCACATTCCGACCATTTTGCTCTAATCGATGCAAACAAATAGATTTGGGTGCGTGGGCAGAAGAAAAATACGCCATCCCTGCAGTCAATCTTCCTGAAGACTCTGAGTTAGAAAGCCCTGAACATAAGGATTAAAATTTCAGCGTTTTTTTGGAATGCCGTGCTTTCGTAATTTGGCGGCAACCATCGAATGTGAGGTGGCAAGTCTGGCTGCCAGCTTTCTGCTTGAAGGGTATTGCGGATAAAGTTTTTCCAGTAAGGCCGACTCAAAGGCATTGACTGACAGCTCCCAACTCTCTGCAGCATCCCCCTTCACGTCGTCAGCAGTGATGCTACCCTCTGCCCAATCCAGATCTGCCGCATCGAGTACGCGCTGGTCCGACATGGTGATTGCCCTGAAAACGACGTTTTGCAGCTGGCGGACGTTCCCTGGCCAGCGATTGGATACCAATGCGGCACACGCAGCGGCATTGAGCCTGCAGACAGGTTTTTGCGCCTGTGTGCAGGCGCGTTCGATAAAGTGCCTTGCCAGTAATAAAATATCGTCAGGCCGTTCGCGCAAGGCGGGCATCTCAAGATGCAACACGTTCAACCGATAAAAAAGATCTTCGCGGAATGCGCCCTCTTGCACCATTTTTTTGAGGTTTCTATGCGTGGCGCTAATGATGCGCACATTCACCTTGACCTCTTTGTCACCGCCGATGCGCCGAAACTTGCCGTCATTCAGAAAACGTAGTAACTTGGCTTGCAGATACAAGGACATCTCGCCGATTTCATCGAGAAATACCGTTCCACCATCCGCCATTTCTATGAGGCCAGGTTTGCCCCCGCGCTGCGCGCCAGTAAACGCGCCCGCCATGTAGCCAAACAATTCGCTTTCCGCCAGGCTCTCAGGCAAGGCGGCGCAATTAAGTTCCAGAAATGGCGAATCCCTGCGTGCGCTCACGCCATGGCAAGCCTGTGCCAGTAATTCTTTACCCGTACCGGTTTCGCCTGTGATCAGCAAAGGCGCATCCACAACAGCCACGCGTGCCGCTCTTTTCTTCAAACCATGAATCTGCTCGGATTCGCCGAGAATGAAATGAAACCCGCTTCCTTCCAGATGCTGAATGGCATGCAGACGGCCACCGATCCTCTTGGGCGCATGCAGGGTGAGCAATGCACCAATTGCCTGAACCGGTTTGGCAATGGTGTCCGACAAAGGTTCGGAAACTGGCGTCACATCCATCAGAAAAGGTTCGCCGTTCAACATCACTTCTCGCGAAGGAACGCGAAACGCATTCGATATCAACTCGTTTTGCGTTGACGACTCACCCAACAGATCGATCAAGGTTTTCTGGCAAAGCGCCTCCTCGCTCATGCCGGCGACGACTGCCGCCGCCGCATTGGCGATCACGACCTTTCCTACCGCATCAATGACGATCACCGGGTCTTCCATTACCGCCATCATCGTGTCGAGGTTTAACTGACGTCGCAATCCTGGCAAGATATCCAGAATATGGATTTGCCCAACGCCGGGCACTTTATCGCAATCTACTTGCAGCGACGGCAGCATCGCTTCGGTTAGCTCCGGAATATCGATGTAAATATTCGGCGGCGCGACCTCCACGGCAAGCACGTTCAGACTCCGCCGCGCCAGCACCGCAAGGATTTCGTGCGCTATACCGACACGATCTTGGAAATGGATGTTAACGCGCATTTTTCAGAATCAAATTCGGGATCAAATTCAAGATCAAAATCAGGCTTGCAGTTCTTTGCCGGCGAAGATCGGCTTGTTGACGCTACCATATCTATCCATGAACAAGCCCTCAGTCGAAATCTCAGGGCGCTTGCCTGACACCACATCGGCAATAAAGCGGCCGGAGCCACAGGCCATGGTCCAGCCCAGTGTGCCATGCCCGGTGTTCAGGAACAGATTGCGGAAAGGCGTAGGGCCGACGATAGGCGTACCGTCCGGCGTCATCGGGCGCAGACCTGTCCAGAATTCTGCGCGCGACACATCACCGCCATTCGGGAATAAATCGGTCACAGAATGTTCCAGTGTCGCCCTACGCGCTGCACGCAGATCAAGATTGTAGCCAGTGATTTCTGCCGTACCGCCGACGCGAATACGGTCACCCAAACGTGTGATCGCCACCTTATAGGTTTCATCCATCACGGTCGATTCCGGCGCACTGGCGGCATCGGTAATCGGCACGGTAATGGAATAACCTTTGATCGGGTACACCGGAATTTTTACGCCCAGATCACGCAGCAAGATCGGCGAATAACTGCCCAGCGCCAGCACAAAACTATCCGCCGTCACCAAACCTTCTGACGTCATCACGCCTGTCATCTTGTCACCTTCGGTGATCAAACGTTCTATGCTCACGCCATACTTGAACTTAACGCCTAATTCTTCGGCCAGCTTGGCCAGATTTTGTGTGAACTTGAAGCAATCACCGGTTTCGTCGCCAGGCAAACGCAAGGCACCGATAAACTTATGCTGCACCTGCGCCAGGGCAGGCTCCACTTTCAGGCACGCCGCCTTATCCAGGGATTCATACGGCACGCCGTAACGCTGCAGGATAGCGATATCAGTCGCCGAGGCATCCAACTGCTGCTGATTGCGAAACAACTGCAAGGTGCCCTGCGTACGCTGATCGTAGCTAATGCCAGTATCGCTGCGCAATTGCTGCAATACGTCGCGGCTGTATTCCGCCATGCGCAGCATGCGACCCTTGTTGATCTCGTAGCGTTTGGTCGTGCAATTCATCAGCATCTGCATCACCCAGCGCCACATTTGCGGATCAAGGCTAGGTGTGATTGCCAGCGGGCTATGCTGCATCATCAGCCACTTGATCGCTTTCAACGGCACGCCAGGCCCTGCCCAAGGAGCAGAATATCCGGGAGACACTTCACCGGCATTGGCAAAACTGGTTTCCAACCCGGATGCAGGCTGGCGCTCCAGCACGGTGACTTCATGCCCTGCCCTGGCCAAGTAATATGCCGATGCGGTACCGATCACGCCTGCGCCTAAAATGACTACTTTCATTATATTTACTCCGGAGTTTATGGGTGAGTTTCTGTTGGTGTAGCCACATGCGCAGCTGGGCTTGCACTTAAATATGCATCTGAATATTCGCGTTGATAGCGCATGCCCAGGCTGGTCAAAATTTCATACCCTATCGTTCCCGCGCGCTCGGCAACCTGATCCACCGTATTAGCAACAGAGATAAGATCAACCAGCGCACCCGGTGCCAGCTTATCGTGCGGGACATGGCTGACATCAATCGTGATCGTGTCCATCGATACATTGCCGACCATGGGCGCTGCGATACCGTCAATGTGCACCACGCCGCGATTGCTCAATGCACGCAACCAGCCATCGGCGTAGCCCACCGCCACGGTGGCAATACGACTGGGCTGTGTGCTGCACCATGTCAGTCCGTATCCCACTCCTGTACCTGCGGCGATCTCGCGCGTCTGGATAATTTTGCCCTGCAAATGCGCCACCGCCTGCATGGGATTGGCCTGACCGGCAACCGGTGCCACGCCGTACAGGGCAGCACCAGGGCGTACCAGATCAAAATGAAAATCGGAACCCAAAAAGATGCCGGAAGAATTCGCCAGACTGGCACCGCAGGTCGGCAATTGCGCCCGTAGAGAATTAAACAGCGCCAATTGCTGCGCATTCATGGGATGCTGCTGATCTTCGGCGCAGGCCAGATGGCTCATCAGATACTGCAGCTTAATCCCGCGGATAAAATCCGGGTCAGCCAACCATGCACGTACTTCAGCATCAGACAAACCCATGCGCGACATCCCGGTATCGATCTGTATGATCGCCGGCAATTCAGTCTGCCTGGCTACGGCCAAAGCGCGCCACGCCAGAATCTGTTCAGCGCTGTTCAAGACCGGAATGCAGCGGTGCTCAATAAATTCCGCCTCATAGCCGACCGGAGAACCGTGCATCACATAAATCGCCACTGAATCGGCAATAGCGTCAATATGCGGGCGCAGCGCAATCGCCTCTTCCAGATGCGCGACAAACAAATGCCGGCAACCTTCTTCCACCAAAGTCTGCGACACCCGCAGCGCGCCCAAGCCATAGGCATCGGCCTTGACTGCCGCACCACAAGCCGCCGCGCCCAACTTACTACGCAACAAGCTATAGTTATTGCGCAAGGCAGACAAATCGATCTTCAGTACCGCGCCTGCGCGTCCGGCCTCTTGCTGCATGTATGTCTCTCCATGGTGATTCGTCAATATTCTCGCGTCCATTGCGCAAGACCAGCGTCACGAGCGATATAGCAATCGCCGTGCCATCACCAATAAATAATATTTAATGAAAGAATTCAATTACTTAGACATCTACGCATTGATTTGAATAAATTGACCGTATCGAATTTAATACAAATCATGTCCTTTTTTTCTTGGGAATAATAATACGCGCTATACGATGGAAAGAAAAGCATGCAGTGTAAGGTTTTAATTACACTGTAATGAAATCAATACAAATTTTTTAATGCGAACTGATTGCGTCATTTATACCGGATGACATAACAAACCAAGCAGGGCGGGTGCAACCAGAGTTGTAAATCAGTGTATCTACGATTTATCGTTCAAATATAAACGTCGCATTGAACCAAATCTGCAGTGATTTTCAAAGGTCTTTCGGCGTGGGTTGCACCCGCCCTACATCGCTGTTTTTATTGATTTATATTTTTTTTCCATTGATTATCACGTCATTAGTGTAAAATTTTTCGACGCTAAATAAATGATTTTTCAGCAAATAAACACATCATCAAGGTCGTATCACGCAATCCGTGCATCAATAACGCCATATGAATGTGATCTATCCCGCTATAGATCTAGTAATGAAAAAGAATTTCATCAACTGGCCCAGCACGCAATCCCCGTGCGGCTTGCAGGCCAGCATGTCTGGAAACCCGCATGGATAGTGCGTTCCCAGCCATCCTGCATGTAGACTTTTTAAGTTTAGAATTTTTAAAATCGCATCTTACCCACTCCAAATAAAAAACCACTGGTAACGGTTTTTCCGATGCCAGTGGTTTTTGTGCGCGGTCAATTTAGCTAGCAGCCTGTCGGACTTAGGGTGTCGAAGCGAAAAATCGGCTGGACGAGGGCAGATTTCATCGGATTTGCAGCGTCAATATCTAGATATTGACCAAAAAGTCGATGAAATATCCACCGTCCAGGTGATTTTGCAGCCGACAACTCCTAAGTCCGACAGGCTGCCGGGCAACGCTGTCTTCATCGACGGCTTTGCCACATACTCTGTTGACCTACTTCCCCAACTCCTTAGGAAACGCCGGTGCCAGCTTGTGCTGTATCGCCTTGTAGGTCTGTAACTTCGACAGCACGTTGGCGATGGCCGCATCGAGTTGCGTGTCCTTGCCTTTATTGACTTGATCCGGCTCCAGCTCGACGTCGATATCCGGTGCCACGCCTTCATTTTCTACGCGCCATTCACCGTCTGGCGTGAAGAAGCGGAAGAACGGTACGACCAGGCTGCCGCCGTCGATCAGGTCGGGGTTGGCCGAGATGCCGATCAGGCCACCCCAGGTGCGTTTGCCGATCAGCGGGCCTAAGCCGAGGCGCTTGAAGGCATACGGCAAGAAGTCGCCGCCGGAGCCTGCATCCTGGTCGATCAGCATGGCTTTAGGCCCGTAGATGGCGCCGCCCGGCGTGTCGTAGAGCAGGCCGTCCCTGTCCTTCCAGCTCGATAAGTAAGGGCGGCTCAGCACGTCGGTGACGTAGTTGGCTGCCTGGCCGCCGCCGTTGCGTCTTTCGTCGATGATGACGGCCTGCTTTTCTACCTGGGCGAAGAACATGCGGTTGAAGTAATTGTATCCATCGCCTGCAGTATTCGGCAGATAGACATAGGCGACCTTGCCATCGGTTTTGGCTTGTACATATTGGCGATTTTTTTCTATCCATTGCCATTGACGCAAACCGCCTTCATTGGCGATAGGCTGCACCACCACATTGCGCGGTGCGCTGTTGGGCGCTTTGCCGGCAGGGTCGTTGCTGATACTCAAAGTGACTTGTTTGCCGACGGTATTTTCCAGCAAGGCGTAGATATTTTTACTGGCGTCCAGCGGTTTGCCATTGATCGCCATGATGTAATCGCCTTCCTTGATACCCAAGCCTGGCGCTGCCAGTGGCGCAATCAGGAAGGGGTTCCAGCGGTCGCCGGTCAACAGCGTCTTGATCTTGTAGCGCCCCTGCTCCAGGCTGAAATCCGCACCCAACAAACCGACACTGGCTGGCCGCTCGCTATAGATATCGCCGCCACCCACACGGTTATGCCCCACCTGTAGCTCACCGATCATTTCCACCATCAACTCGTTGAGATCTTCGCGTCTTTGTACGCCCTTGAGCAGCGCATGATAACGCGTGTAAATCGCATCCCAATTAATGCCATGCAGATTTGGGTCGTAGAAAAACTCTTTCTCCATCCACCAGGTTTCATTGAAAATCTGCTCCCACTCTTCGCGCGGATTGACCAGCATGCGCACCTGCGCTACGTCTATCGCCTTGGCATCGAGCGCCTCTTTGGCATCGGCAATTTGCAACACGCCTTTGCCTGATTGCAGCAGCAATTTTTTGCCGTCTGCGCTCATGTCAATATTGGCGATACCCTGCTTGAGTGACTTGGTTTTTTTGTCTTCAAAACTGAAACGGAATAACTCGGCGTTATCTTTGGCTTCGACCTCCGGCGGTTCGTTGCTGCTGCCGGCTTGCTTGCGTTCCAGATAAAACAAGGCGCCGTCGGAAGCGACATTGAGGCTATCGTAATTACGCTCGGCGACAGGCAAGGCGACGATGCGCTGCTGCAAACCATCCAGATCGATTTTGACTGGCTTGACCGGTTTCTCTTTTTTATCAGCGTCTTTGCTGTCTTTGCCATCCTTGGATTTTGCTTCATCCTTGGCACTGTCTTTTTTATCGCCATCCTTTTTGTCGTCCTCTTTTTTACTGCCCTCGTCGCCCTCTTTCGGCAGCAACGGCGACTTGCCGTCTGCCGCCAGTACGGCAACAAACAGGCCGCTGCGTACTGGTCGCTCTTGCGTGGACATATCCAGGCCAACCTGGGTAGGGCCAGAATTGATCGACGAGCTAAAGTACAGGTAATCTTTGGCCGCAAACACCGGGTTTTCGGCATGGCTCAGGCCATCAGTGAGCGTGGCGTTTTTGCCGGTTGCAAAATCGTGCAGCTTGATCTGGCTGAAGTGGTTTTCACCCGCAACGGTATACGCAAGCCAGCGGCTATCGGCCGAAAAAGTGATCTGAAAATTCTGCCGGCGCAAGCTGCTGTCTATCTTGCTGACGCTGCCCTTGTCCAAGGTAATGGCGTACAGGTTCAGATGAAAATCCTGATACACAATGGTCTTGTTATCCGGCGACCAGCCCAGCAATTTGTAATAGCCTTTTGCGCCCAGAGCATGACTCTTGGCTTTCTCAAGACCAGCCTGATCCCTGACGACCAGAGTGTGCTGCATGCCAGCGTCCGAGATATACGCGATGTGATTGCCGTCCGGGCTCCACAATGCATCTTTCTCGCGCACGCCTGAACTCTCGGTCAGGTTACGGGTAGAACCATCCTTCACCGGAACCGTAAATACATCGCCACGCGCAGTCAGCAGTACGCGCTTGCCGGTAGGCGAGAGTTGCGCCGAAGTGATGGTCTTGCTGGCGTCTTTCCATTGCGGGCGCGCCTGTTGTGCTTGCGCGTTGATGCTGATCGGCAGTGTCTTGATATTGCCAGTGACGGTATCGAGCTCCTTCAGCACGCCACCGACTTCATACACGATGCTCTGGCCGTAGGCATTGGCATTGCGTACGTCCCACAGCGTCTCTTTGCTGACTTGGCGCACCGCCTTGGTCTGGCGGTTATACGCAAACAGGTTGGCCGCACCGTCGTTGCGATCAGAGATGAAATAGACTTCATTCTGCAGCCACATCGGGTTGCTATCGCTGGCATTCACATGCGGGATTTTTTCTACCGCATTGCTGACCGGGTCGATGATCCAGACCGGCGGCGTGGTGCCGCCACGGTGCTGGCGCCAGCCCGCATTGGCCACATAGGCTTGGCGATAGGGGCGATACGCCAGATGCTTACCGTCTGGCGACCAGGCGCCTTCATAGGCGACGGCTTCCATGATCTTTTTTTCAAAACCGCCATCGACGGCGATTTCATATAGCTGGTTGCTGCGGTTATTCGCCACTTCACGCGCCGACGAGAATAAAATCCGCTTGCCGTCCGCACTCCAGCCGCGCACCACATCTTGCCCCGGATGCCAGGTCAGGCGCTTCGGTTGCCCGCCATCGACAGCGACCACATACACGTCGGTATTATTGTCGTAGCTGGCAGAGAATGCCAGCCATTTGCCATCGGGAGAAAACTGCGGGGAAAATTCGGAAGCCGGATGCGTAGTCAATTGCACAGGGTGTTGTCCGGCCCTGTCGGTGAGCCAGATATCGCCCGCATAGACGAAGGCCAGATGATCGCGTGAGACGGCGGGCTGGCGCAACAACATGGTTTGCGACGCGTCTGCAGCTTGTACCGCCCAAGCAGATCCGAGTAATACGGCGATAGCAGAAGCGATGAAAGTGCGGGCGCTCAATAACTCGACCAACTTAGAATTTTTCATGATTTGGATTACCTTCTATGAGTTTGTGAAGACTGGCACATTTGACAAATCGACTGGCATTCGGTTCCAGCTTATTACATGAATTTCTCATGACTACCACATGCTATTTATCGCTAGATTATCTTCCTGCGTAACGTTCCAGATCCAGCCATTCCAGCAAGGGTATGGTGGCCGGCAATAAAGGTGCGACGCCGACCGTACCTTGCCAGGCAAATGCCTGCCCTTCCAGACTTTGTGGCTCGCCCTGCCATTCATGCGAAATGTAGAAGTGCAAGCGCACATGGGCATGTGGGTAGACGTATTCGACACCGCACCATGGCTGGGCCGAGATGATCTGTATACCCAGCTCTTCGACGAATTCGCGCTTGAGAGCGTCAAGAATGCTCTCATCCGGCTCCACTTTACCGCCGGGGAATTCCCAGTAACCGTCATAAGGCTTGCCGGCGGGGCGCTGCCCAAGCAAGACATCGCCGTTGGGCTTGATCAGGATTCCTACCGCTACATTGATGGGGAGCTTCGTCATGGATGATATAAATAAGGGGGAGTATAGATATTTAGCAGTCTGTCTCGCACGTATTACGTGCGAGATACGATAATAGTAGGCGATACTCCACCCCAGTATTATATTAATACAACTACTGAGCAGCAGCTTCCGCCAGACGCCCGGAATAATCTTTGGCAAATTGCCACGCCACGCGACCAGAGCGTGAACCGCGCTGCAAGGCCCAGCGCAAGGCATCGCCGCGGGCGGCATCGATCTCAAACGAATCGCACCCCATGCTGCCAAGCCAGTGTGCCACGATGTCGAGATAATCATCTTGCTTGAAAGGGTAAAACGAGACCCATAAACCGAAGCGTTCTGACAAGGAGATTTTCTCCTCCACTGTTTCGCCCGGATGCAGATCACCATCTTCGGCGTAATGGTAGCCAGTGTTATCCGACATTTTTTCCGGCAGAAGGTGACGGCGGTTAGAAGTGGCATAGATCAGCACATTATCGGATTGCGCCGAGATGCTGCCGTCGAGTGCAACCTTCAATGCCTTGTAACCGCCCTCGCCTTCTTCAAACGAGAGATCATCACAAAAGATAATGAAGCGCTCGGGACGATCCGCCACCAGATCGACGATGTCGCACAGATCGGCCATATCCGCCTTATCGACCTCGATCAGGCGCAAGCCCTGGTCGGCGAACTGATTCAGGCAAGCCTTAATCAAGGAAGATTTACCGGTACCGCGCGCGCCTGTCAGCAGCACGTTGTTGGCCGGTTTGCCGTGCACAAACTGGCGCGTGTTTTGTTCTATCTGTGTTTTCTGGGTGTGGATATTCTGCAGGTCATCCAGGCCAATCACCGAAACGTGTTTGACCACCTGCAAATAACCTTGGCCGCCACGCTTGCGCCAGCGAAACGCACTGCCCATGCGCCAGTCTGGCGCGGGTGTCGCTGCTGGCAAGATGCTTTCCAAACGGCTTAAAAGGTGCTCGGCCCGCGCCAAAAATTGATCCAGTTGTGTCATCTTAGAATCCTCGCTGACCAATAATATTAAGAACGATAGTCAGCGTTAATGGAAACATACTCGTGCGACAGATCACAGGTCCAGACGGTAGTGCTGGCCTCGCCGCGCGCGAGCTTGACGCGGATGGTGATCTCGCTTTGCTTCATCACACGCTGGCCGTCTTCTTCGCGATACTCGGGATTGCGTCCGCCATTTTTAGCTACCAGCACATCATCGAGATACATGTCGAGTTTGCTGACATCGAGATCGTTCACACCGGCATAACCAATCGCCGCGAGTATGCGGCCAAGATTAGGGTCAGAGGCGAAGAAGGCAGTTTTGACCAGCGGCGAATGGGCGATCGAATAGGCGATCTTGCGGCATTCTTCCGCATCACGCCCTTCTTCCACCACGATGCTGATGAACTTGGTGGCACCTTCGCCATCACGGATAATCATGTGCGCCAGTTTCTGCGACAAGGCCGTCACCGCTTCAGCCAGTGCAACATATTCCGGCGTGCCGATCTCGTTAACTTCCAGTGCAGAGGTACCGGTAGCGATCATCATGAAAGAGTCGTTGGTCGAGGTATCGCCATCGATCGTGATGCAGTTGAAGGATTTGTCGGCAGCGCGCTTGACCATGTGATCGAGCACCGCTTGCGAGACCTTGGCATCCATCGCGACAAAGCCCAGCATGGTCGCCATATTCGGCTTGATCATGCCGGCGCCTTTGCTGATGCCGGTCATGGTAACGGTGACGCCGTTGATGACGATGCTGGCGGAAGCTGCCTTCGGCTGGGTATCGGTAGTCATGATGGCTTCTGCCGCCGCATACCAGTTATCCGCCTTCAGATTAGCGATGGCTTTAGGCAAACCGGCGACCAGTCTATCGACCGGCAATGGTTCGAGAATCACGCCGGTAGAAAACGGCAAGATCTGCGCTGGCTCGCATTGCAACAACTCTGCCAATGCCACACAAGTAGCATTGGCTGCGACCAGGCCAGCATCTCCGGTACCGGCATTGGCATTGCCGGTATTGACGACCAGCGCACGCATGGGACCTGACGCCATATGCAAACCTTCCAGATGTGCCTTGCAGACCTGTACCGGTGCAGCGCAGAAACGGTTGGTGGTAAACACGCCTGCCACGGTCGCAGTCGGTGCCAGCAGCATGATCAGGACATCTTTGCGATTGGGTTTCTTGATGCCGGCTTCGGCAAAACCAAGTTCTATGCCAGCGATAGGTTTTAAGTCTGCGGCGAGCGGGAGAGGGGAATTAACGGCCATGATAAACGTCCTAGCAATGAGATCAATCCGACATTGTAGGGTATTTTCAGGCTGGGTTTGTAGCGCAGACACATCATAAAAATGTTATTGCGCATTTCAGCAAAAATTGTTGCGACAGGCAAATGCAGTTGCCTGTCGCACTTTAGTTTGGCTGAATTTAAATGGCATCGCCGACAATCGGCCCCTTGCCACTAAATCTATCGAGGGTCAGATAAATCACAGGGGTAATGAACAAGGTAATCACCTGCGAGAAGATCAAGCCACCGACCACCGCCAAGCCCAGTGGCTGGCGCAATTCCGCTCCTGCCCCAAGCCCGGTGGCGATAGGAATCGCCCCGACCAGCGCTGCCATCGTCGTCATCATGATCGGCCTGAAACGCTGTATGCAGGCTTCGCGTATCGCTTCGGCTGCCGTCATGCCATGATGTCTTTGCGCATCAAGGGCAAAGTCGATCATCATGATGGCATTTTTCTTGACGATACCGATCAACAGCAAGATGCCGATGGTGGCGATCAGGGTTAAATCCTGCCCGAACAACTGCAACATCAACAACGCCCCCACCGCAGCGGAAGGCAAACCGGCAAGAATGGTCAATGGATGGATATAACTCTCATACAGCACGCCGAGCAAGACATAAATCACCAATAAGGCGGCGATGATCAGGATCAGCTGGCCAGATTGTGAATCCTTGAAAACAGCGGCGTCACCACCATACGAGGTAATGACCGATGCAGGTAACTTAATCTCGTCGCGATAAACCTCAATCTTGTTAGTCGCATCGCCCAAGGCAGTGCCAGTGGATAAATTAAAGGAGACGGTTACGGCCTGCAACTGCCCCACATGGTTGATCGCGGTTGGCCCCACCGTACGCTTGATTGTCGCAAAACTGGAAAGCGGCACCAGGGCGCCGGTATTGCCGCGCACATAAATCCCGTTGATCGCGGACTCATCTTTCTTATCCTGCGGCGCCACTTCCATGATGACCGAGTAGCTATCGACATTGGTGTACATGGTGGAAACCTGGCGCTCGCCGAAAGCGCTATACAAGCTGGAACGCACGCTATCCATATTCACGCCTAGCGCGTTGGCGCGGTCGCGGTCTATGCTCAAGGACGCCTGCAAACCCTTGAGTTGCGAATCGGTAGTCACATCCTTAAAGGCAGGATCATTGCGCAGTTTTTCCTGCATCTTCATGGCCCAATTGCTCAGCTCCCCGGCTTCCACACTTTGCAAAATATACTGGTACTGACTCTTGCTGGGACGACCGCCCAATTGCAGATTCTTGGTTGGGTTAAGGAAAACATTAATCCCCGGTACCGCGCGTAGCTTGCCACGCAGGCCTTCCACCACTTCCTTCATCGGCTTACGCTGATTGCGCGCATGCAGATTGACGAACATGCGGCCGGTATTTTGCGACCCGCCACCGCCATTGAATGAAGAGGCGGTACGTACATTAGGATCGTCACGGATAATCTTGGCCACCTTATCCTGCAAGATCAGCATGGCCGGAAAAGAAGTGTCTTCGGCAGCTTCGGTCGACACCTGGATTTGCCCAAGATCCTCGTCGGGGAAAAATCCTTTTGGGATGGTATTGAACAGATAGGCAGTCGCGGCAAATGTCAGCAAAGCGACGATCAGCACTGCATTTCGATGCCGCAGCGCCAGATCCAGACCGCGCGTGTAGGCGTTTAACGATGCGTTAAATCCGCTTTCAAAACTATGGGTAATCGCCGCTAACATTCTCGAAGGTTTTTTTTGCGCGTGTTCGCTTTTCAGAAAACGGCTCGCCAGCATAGGCACCAGGGTCAATGACACAAAGGCCGAAACCACAATCGACAAACTGACTACCACGGCAAATTCATGGAATAACTGGCCAATGACGCCAGGCATAAAAAAGATGGGAATGAACACGGCGATCAAAGAGGTAGAAATCGAAATAATCGTAAAACCCACTTCGCGCGAACCCTGCAGGGCAGCCTGAAACGGCGCCATGCCTTTTTCAACATGGCGCATGATATTTTCCAGCATGACGATGGCATCATCCACCACCAGACCGACCGCCAGCGTCAGGCCAAGCAGAGAAATATTATCCAGCGTATAGCCAAATGCCCACAATAAGCCGACAGCACCAATCAACGATACCGGCAGGGACAAGGCGGGGATAATGGTGGCGACCATGTGTCGCAGGAACAAAAAGATGACGACGATGACCAGGAAAATGGTCAGCAGCAGCGTGAGGTTTACGTCATGCAAGGCATCACGTACGGACGTAGAGCGGTCGTTGGCCAGCAAGATGTTGACTGAACTGGGAAGCTGCGCCTTAAAGCCGGGCAAGGCCGCCTTGATCGAATCGACCACCTTGACGGTATTGGCGTCGGTCTGGCGCTGTATTGCCATCATGATGGTGCTCTCGCCGTTGAAGTTGGCGGCGGATTTGACCTGCTCGTAACTATCTTCCACTAACGCCACATCGCGCAAGCGCACCACTTGTCCGCCCTTGTTGCTGACGATCAGATTGGCAAACTCGGCAGCATTTTGCAATTGCTTATTCGCTGTCAACGTGAGGGTTTGCTTGTCGCCCTCTAAAGTGCCGACCGGCGTATTGGCATTGGAAGAACGGATGCTGGCGGACAATTCATCGAGCGTGAGATTGCGTGCCGCCAGCGCATCTGGCAGGACACGCACGCGCACTGCATAACGCTTGCTGCCGAAAATATTCACTTGCGCCACGCCGGCTAAAGTCGATAAATTAGGCGAGATCAAATGCTCGGCAAAGCTGGTCAGCTCCGCCATGCTCAGAGAAGGAGAGGTCATTGCCAGGATCAGCACCGGCGCATCTGCGGGATTGACCTTGCGATACGACGGTGGCGAAGTCATATCCTGCGGCAGAGAACGCTGAGCGCGCAACAGCGCAGCCTGCACATCGACGGCGGCAGCATCGATGTTGCGGTTCTGATCGAATTCCAAGGTCAGCGAGGTTGAGCCCAGCGTGTTGCTCGAGCTGATGATGGACAAACCCGGAATGGTGGCAAATTGCTTCTCCAGTGGCAAAGCGACTGAAGTGGCCATGGTCTCAGGGCTGGCACCGGGCAAGTTGGCATTGACGCTGATGACGGGCGTGTTGTAACTAGGCAGCGCAGCAACAGGAATGAAGCGATACGCCAGCACACCAGCAACGACAATCGTTAAATTGAGCAATACCGTCATCACCGGACGGCGAATAAACAACTCGGACAAATTCATGATGCGCTCGCCGCCGAGGCTGCCGAAGGTGCTGATCCCAAGTTGCTTTTTGCATCGGATTTGACTGATTTCCCTGCCGATTTTTCCTCTTTGGCATCCTCATTGCGCTCCTTGATCAGCGCACCCGGACGAAGATTTTGCTTACCTTCCAGAATTACTTTAGTGCCTGCTTCAATTCCGGTCACGACTGCGTCAGGGCCGAAACTGTGCAGCAACTTTACCTGGCGCATGGCGGCCTTGCCTTCCGCATCCACCACATACACTGAATTGGCTCTGGCACCAACGATAATGGCATCTTGCGGCACGACAATCGCATCTTTGATCGTCTGTACACTGAGCTCGATATTGGCGTAGGCGCCCGGCCACAGCTTCATTTCCCTATTATCAAAAACAGCCTTCACCTTGACCGTGCCTGAAGCGGCATCGACTGCGTTATCGATGAATTGCAGCTTGCCCTTGAACTGGCTGGCATTGTCTGGCAGGTGCGCAATGACAAAACTATCCTTGCTCTTCATGCTCTCCAGGGCATCCGGCAAATTACGTTGCGGCAAAGGAAAGGTAATTGCTATTGGATCCATCTGCGTGATTGTTACCATCGGTATTGCTGTGCCGCTAGGCTGCACCAGCGAACCTGGGAAGACACTGATGATGCCGGTGCGTCCTGCGGCAGGTGCCACAATGCGGCTGTAGCTCAAACTAACGCGCGCCGCTGCCACCGCTGTTTTTGCACCGGTGGCGACGGCTTGCTGCGCCTGCACGACAGTCTGGGCAGAATCGACTGCGCTCTGCGCGACAAATTTTTTCTCGAATAATTCTTTGCTACGACTAAGTTGGCGCTGATTATCGGCCAAGGTCGCCAACTCTTTTTCCAGCTGCGCCTGGGCTTTGGCAAGATTAACTTCGTCGGCACGACTATCCAGGGTAAATAGCACATCCCCGGCACGAACAAATTGACCTTCCTTAATGTGCACCTTGGCGATCGTACTGGTCACTTGTGGACGAATCTCAACGATATTAAGTGCGGTGACGACACCGTTGGCAGCCAGCTTGACGGCATAGTCACGTTTCTGTGCCAATACGGTAGCGACTGTCACTGGTTTGTTTTGCGGATTGTTGCCGGCACCTTGAGCGGCACCCGAAGATCCGTCTACCTTGCCAGTCTCCTTTTTATTCAAGAGAGCATAAGCGCCACCGGCGATGCCAGCGGTCACCGCTAAAATCAATAAAATTTTCGTTTTGTTCATTTTTTATTATCCTATGCCAACCGGGTCAGACTAAGGGCTCGTTAGGAAATAAAATGGATTTTTTAGCGGCCATGGCTGGATGCAATGCAAGGCGTTCGACGCGCCGCAGTGCTAGCACTGCAAGCGGGGAACAACGCAGCAGTGCGCCAGCTATGGACAGATAAAAAGTTCAGGTTATTCCCTAATGAGTCCTCAGTGCCGATATAAAAGTTCTCGCAAAGCACGTATCCTAACAAAGAAAAAGCCAGCTCACAGGCTGGCTTTGCTCTTTTATACTTATCGTTACCAAACAGATGTCATTCAACTTAATTTGGATTACACCACAGCGCCGTCGGTCTCGTCCTTCTCTTTGATAGGCTTGATCAGATCTTCACGCTTCACGCCCAGCCACATGGCGATAGCCGCAGCCACAAACACAGAAGAATAGATACCGAAGCAAATACCAATCGTCAGTGCGATCGCAAAACCGTGCAGGGTCGGGCCGCCGATCAGCAACATCGACAACACCATCATCTGGGTACAACCGTGTGTGATCACCGTACGGGAAATGGTACTGGTAATCGCATTGTCGATAACTTCGGTAACGGTAGTCTTGCGCTGCTTGCGGAAATTTTCACGAATCCTGTCGAAAATAACCACCGATTCGTTTACCGAATAACCCAGCACCGCCAATACGCCAGCCAATACAGCAAGGTTAAATTCCCACTGAAAGAAGGCGAAGAAGCCCAAGATAATCACCACGTCATGTAAGTTGGCGATGATGGCCGAGACTGCGTATTTCCATTCAAAACGGATCGCCAGATACAGCATGACGCCCACGATCACCATCAGCAATGCCATCAAGCCATCATGCGTCAGTTCATCTCCGACCTGCGCGCCGACCAACTCTGTGCGCTGCAGCTTGACTTCGGGGTCATGCGCCTTGAGTGCATCGAGGACGCGCGCATTTTGCTGTTCCAAAGTCACGCCTTCTTTTGGCAATGGTAAACGGATCACTACGTCCTGCGCCTTACCGAAGGTCTGTACTGGCACTTCAGCAAACCCCAGGCCTTCTACCGTCTTGCGTATGGCGTCGACATCGGCAGCTTTTGCATAGCTGACCTCCATGACGGTACCGCCGGTGAACTCAACAGAAAAATGCAGGCCTTTATGCAACAGGAAAAACACGGCAGCGACGAAGGTGACGGCAGAAATGACATTAAATATCAGCGCATGGCGCATGAAAGGAATGTCTTTTTTAATTCGGAATAATTCCATGATGAATTTCTCTCTTTTTTCGGCTATGCGACTATTCAGCAGCGTTTGTTTTGTTGATCGCAACAGCAGTTTCTTCGGTAGGCTTCCAGATCTGGCCAATAGAAACCGATGTCAGTTTCTTTTGACGTCCATACCAGAAATTCACCACACCGCGCGAAACAAATACTGCAGAGAAGATGGAAGTCATGATGCCCAGGCAATGCACGATCGCAAACGCCTTGATCGGGCCAGAACCAAACACCAGCAAAGCCAGGCCAACAATCAGGGTCGTCACGTTGGAATCGAGAATAGTGGCCCAAGCGCGATCGAAACCGGCAGCAATGGCAGCTTGCGGTGCCGCGCCAGAACGTAATTCTTCACGGATACGTTCGTTAATCAGCACGTTGGCATCAATCGCCATACCCAGTGCCAGCGCAATCGCCGCCATACCAGGCAAGGTCAGGGTAGCTTGCAGCAGGGACAGTATGCCGACCAGCAATAGCAAATTCACGCCCAGTGCAAACACGCTGAAAAAACCGAACAGCATGTAATACACCATCATGAATACCGCAATCGCGATAAAACCGTACAGTGTCGAATTAATACCCTGTTTAATGTTTTCTTCGCCTAATTGCGCGCCTATCGTGCGTTCCTCAATGAAGACCATCGGTGCAGCCAGCGCACCAGAGCGCAACAACAATGCCAGTTCAGCAGATGCTGAACTATTACCCATGCCGGTAATCTGGAAGCTCGAACCCAGTTCCGCTTGTATCGTCGCCACTGTCAGCAATTCACCCTTGAGTACATCGCCCTTGCCTTTTTCAAACAGGACAATCGCCATGCGCTTACCGATCTTGCCACGCGTACCTTCACGCATCTTGCGGCCACCGTCGCCATTGAGGTCAATGCTGACGGCTGGCTGCTGGTTCTGATCGAAGCTGGCGTTAGCACCCGAAATATAATCGCCGGTAATCACCGGGTCTTTGTACAGAATTGCCGGACCGCCGCGACCAACCTTGAACATTTCTGAGCCAAATGGCACTGCGGTTGTGTCATCGACGGGGCCAATCACACTTTCGTCGACCAGACGCACTTCCAGCGTGGCGGTACGTCCGATGATTTTCTTGGTTTCAGCCACATCCTGCACGCCGGGCAATTGCACCACAATGCGGTCTGCCCCTTGTTGTTGAATAATAGGTTCAGACACGCCGGTCGCATTCACGCGCTTATGCAAAGCCGTCATGTTTTGCTTCACGCCTTCAGACACCAATGCCTTCAATGCCTCTGGCTTGATGCCAATTTGCAAAGTCAAATCTGTTTCTGTTGCAGCAGTGCCATCGACCAGACTGAAGTCCTTCATTTGCTCTGACAACACATCGCGCGCCTTCGATCTGGTCTGCGCGTCATTAAACTTCACAACCAAAAAATCGCCATCGCGACTGATGCCGGCATGACGCACTTCCTTCTCGCGCAACAAGGCACGTACGCTGGACTGCATGCCGACGATGCGTTTGTTCAATAGCGCTTTGGTGTCAACCTGCATCAAAAAGTGCACGCCACCACGCAAATCCAGACCGCGATTCATCGGCAAGGCATTCAGGCTTTGCAACCATTTTGGTGTATTGGGTAACAGATTGAAAGCAATGTTGTAGGTTGGGTCATCCGCGTCAGTATTGAGCGCTTTTTCTAGTACAGCCTTCGCTTTGAACTGGGTATCAATATCGCTAAAACGTGCGCGAACCGTACCTTGGATGCCATTGTTTTCATAAGTCAGGCCTTCTGACTTGATCGCACCCTGTTGCAGGACTTTCTCAACACGCGCCATCATGTCGCTATCTATCTTGATGGTCGATTTGGCGCTACTGATTTGCACGGCAGGTGATTCGCCGAAAAAATTGGGAACGGTATACAGAGCACCAAACACCAGTGCGATCAGTATTAATATGTACTTCCAGAGAGGGTAGCGATTCATAGTGGTTCAGAATAAGTGAAGGCTGAAAGCACAATGCAGCTGAAGAAGGTCTTCAGCTGCATTGTGAGTAAGCACAGATTAAATCGCCTTGATCGTGCCTTTTGGCAGCAACATAGTGATCGCGCTTTTTTGCACGATGATCTCGGTACCAGTGGAAATTTCCAGCGTGACGTAGCCATCCGCGACTTTGGTCACTTTGCCCAGCATGCCACCGGCTGTCACGACTTCGTCATTTTTTGCCAGTGCATCCATCATGGATTTTTGCTCTTTTTGACGCTTCATTTGTGGGCGTATCATTAAAAAATACAGCACTACAAACATTAAAATAATTGGCAAAAAACTCATTAAATTACTGTCTACGCCAGGGACAGCGGCTTGTGCATAAGCATTGGATATAAACACGTTAAAAGCTCCTTTAATTATTTAAAACTGATTCTTGGACATTGCCAAATTGCTTACCAAGACACGATATTGTGCCAAATCAAACAATTTAAAGATGCATGACCATCATTACAGCAAAGCGCAACATTCTAGCATTGTGTTTACACTCCGCGCGCCCTATCAGCATGAAACTCTGCAACAAAGGCAGGGAAACGCTCATCATCAAGCGACTTGCGGATCTGGCGCATCAGATCAAGGTAGTAATGCAAATTATGTATGGTATTCAGGCGTGCCCCTAAAATTTCACCAGTACGATGCAAATGATGCAAGTAAGCGCGTGAAAAATTCTTGCAGGCATAGCAACTGCAAGTGGCATCCAGCGGTTCCTTCTCTTCCTTGTAGCGCGCATTCTTGATCTTGATGTCGCCAAAACGCGTAAAAATCCAGCCGTTGCGCGCATTGCGGGTAGGCATCACGCAATCGAACATGTCGATGCCATTGGCCACCGCGGCAACCAGATCTTCCGGCGTACCGACGCCCATCAGGTAGTGCGGTTTGTTTTCTGGCAACTTGGGACCGACGTGCGCCAGGATGCGCAGCATGTCTTCTTTCGGTTCGCCGACTGACAAGCCGCCAATGGCGATACCGTGGAAATTGAGTTCATTTAGCCCCGCCAGCGATTCGTCGCGCAGGTGCTCGAACATGCCGCCCTGGACGATGCCAAACAGCGCGTTCGGGTTTTCGCCCTCATTGAATTCATTGATCGAGCGTTGCGCCCAGCGCAAGGACATGCGCATGGATTTGCCTGCTTCTTCGGTCGTAGCCGGACGGCCGTCGATCTCATACGGCGTACATTCGTCGAACTGCATGACGATATCCGAGTTCAGGCTGCGCTGGATTTGCATGGAGATTTCTGGCGACAGGAACAGGCGCTCGCCGTTGATGGGGGAAGAAAACTTCACGCCCTCTTCGGTAATCTTGCGCATTGCTCCCAGAGAAAACACCTGAAAGCCGCCGGAATCGGTCAGGATAGGCTTGTCCCAGCCCATGAACTCGTGCAGTCCGCCAAATTTATTGATGACATTCACGCCCGGGCGCAGCCACAGATGGAAGGTATTGCCTAAAATAATATGGGCATCGATCTCTTTTAACTCCAGCGGCGACATCGCCTTGACTGAACCATAAGTGCCGACCGGCATGAAGATAGGCGTTTCTATCACGCCATGATTGACCGTCACGCGGCCGCGGCGGGCGGAGGTGGTTTTGTCTTTTTTGATAAGGGTAAAGTCTAACATTTTGATTTCTATTTCTTATTTTTTGGTTGAAGCGGGAGAGCTGGTATTGATTAAAAACATCGCATCCCCGTAGCTAAAAAATCGATATTGCTTATCAATGGCATGCGCATACGCGCGGCGGATGCGATCATAACCCGCAAAGGCCGAGACCAGCATCAATAGCGTGGATTTTGGCAAGTGAAAGTTGGTAATCAGCCGGTCCACCGTCTTGAACACATAGCCCGGAGTAATGAAAAGCCTAGTATCGGCGCTGCCGGCCTGCAAGGCGCCGCTTTGCGAGGCCGATTCCAGTGCGCGCATGCTGGTAGTGCCGACCGCCACCACGTTTTTTCCGCTGGATTTGGTGGCACGCACGGCGTCAACCGTTTCTTGCGCAATCGTGTACCACTCGCTATGCATGTGATGTTCGGCCAGATTTTCAGTGCGCACCGGCTGAAAGGTGCCGGCACCGACGTGCAGCGTCACATAGGCAAAGCGCACGCCCTTGGCGCGACAGCGCTCTAGCAAAGCCTCGTCAAAATGCAAGCCGGCGGTTGGCGCCGCCACGGCACCGGGCACGCGCGAATACACGGTCTGGTAACGCTGCTCGTCGAAGCCATCGGCGTCATGCGTGATATACGGCGGCAAAGGCAGGCGACCATGCGCCTCGATCAGTTCAAACACATCGCCAGGAAATTGCAGCGTATAAAACTCGCCAACCCGCTCACCGACGATGACATCAAACTGCTCGGCCAGACGTATCTTGCTGCCGGCCGACGGCGACTTGGAGGCGCGCACCTGCGCCAGCACCGCATGTTGATCCGAGGTATTGGCCAGCACGCGCTCGACCAACACTTCGACCTTGCCACCAGTTTCCTTAATGCCAAAGAAGCGCGCCTTTAACACGCGGGTATCGTTGAACACTAGCAGATCACCTTCGGCAAGTTGATCGACAACATCAGCAAAAGTCTGGTCGTGCAAGCCATCACCATCGGCATCCACTTTCAGCAAGCGTGAGGCGGAGCGTTGCGGCAACGGCATTTGCGCGATCAAGGCTTCGGGCAAATCAAAATCAAAATCGGACAAGGAATACATGAAAGAAAATATAATATGGAAATTAAACACGCACTATCCATGCGCCTTTCAGGCCAATAATGCCTAGAAAGGCGCATGGATAGTGCGTGCTGCAAAAGGAAATTCTAATAAATGAGCAACAATTAAGCTTGTTCAAGACTAAAAACAAATAGGAAAAGTCGCCAGCGCTGAAGATCAAGACAATATACTGTATAAAATACCAGTAAAATACTATCGCAAAGCCTGAGCATTCAGTACACTAAGCGGGTTTGCGATGCATCTTGCCCTGTTTAAAACCTTAAAACGCCCGCTATTTTACACGCCATGACTATAGCCACCACTATCGATGCGCCAGCCCTCTCGGCAAAACCGGCAAAGGCTAAAAAGCCCAAGCCGGCTGTCAGGCTAGAGGATAAGTTTGCCCGCTTAGGTTTGCGCAAGGACATGGATTTTGTCTTGCATTTGCCGATGCGCTATGAAGATGAGACCGAGATCGTGACGATGCGCGATGCAAGCTTTCGCGGTGGCAGCATGGTACAGGTGGAAGGCGTGTTGACAGAATGCGATATCCAATACCGCCCGCGCCGTCAGCTGGTCGTCACGATTGCCGACGAGACTTCGCAGGTGGTTTTGCGCTTCCTGAATTTTTACGGCAGTCAACTCAAGCAAATGGCAGTTGGCGCGCGGGTGCGCGCACGCGGCGAATTACGCCACGGTTTTTTTGGCGCCGAAATGGTGCACCCGACCTACAAGATGGTCAACGAGGGCGCCGCCCTGCCGACTGCGCTGACGCCGGTCTACCCCGCAGGCGAAGGCGTGTCGCAAATCATGTTGCGCAAGGCCATCAGCGCCGCGCTGGCCAAACTCAATTGGCATGACACCTTATCGCCCGCCCTGCTGGCTGATTTGCAGCTGGAAGGCTTTGAAGCCTCGGTCAGGTTGCTGCACAACCCACCGCCTGACGCCGATCAATACAGCCTGATTGAGCATACCCATCCTGCATGGGAGCGCATGAAGTTTGACGAACTGCTGGCGCAGCAGCTCTCGCTCAAGCGCGCGCAGGCGGCACGTCGCACCAAAGGCGCGACCGCCTTGCCTGTGGTGGGCCACATGTCGGCCGCCTTCCTGATGAGCTTGCCCTTCGCACTGACGGCTGCACAAGAGCGCGTGCTGGCGGAGATACGTGCCGACCTGAAGCAAGACTTCCCCATGCAGCGCCTATTGCAGGGCGATGTGGGCAGCGGCAAAACCATCGTCGCTGCGCTGGCCGCAGTGCAGGCGATCGACAGCGGCTTTCAGGCCGTGCTGATGGCACCGACCGAGATTTTGGCGGAACAGCATTTTCGCAAAATTGCCGCCTGGCTGGAACCCTTAGGCATCAGCACCGCCTGGCTTACCGGCAGTTTAAAAAAGAAAGAAAAAGACCTGGCAAAAAACCAGATCGCCTCAGGCGAGGCGCAACTGATCATCGGTACCCATGCGGTGATTCAAGACACCGTGCAGTTTGCCAAATTAGGGCTGGTGATCGTCGACGAGCAGCACCGCTTTGGCGTAGGCCAGCGCCTCAGCTTGCGCAACAAGGGCATCGCCGGACAAGTGCCGCACCAGCTGATGATGTCGGCCACACCCATCCCACGCACTTTGGCGATGACTTATTACGCCGATCTGGAAGTCTCGGTGATTGATGAATTGCCGCCTGGCCGCACGCCCATCGTCACGCGCATGGTGGATCAGCAAAGGCGCGATGAAGTCATCGCGCGGGTGCACGCCGCCGCGCAAGAAGGCAAACAAGTTTACTGGGTGTGCCCGCTGATAGAAGAATCCGAAGCGCTGCAACTGCAAACCGCCACCGATACGCATGCGATGCTGGCAGAAGCGCTGCCAGATCTGAACATCGGCCTGGTACACGGGCGCCTCAAGCCGGGCGAGAAGCAGCTGGTGATGGATGCGTTTATCCAGAATCAAGTGCAAGTATTGGTCGCCACCACCGTCATCGAAGTCGGTGTCGACGTGCCCAACGCCAGCCTGATGGTGATAGAACACGCCGAACGTTTTGGCCTGTCGCAATTGCATCAGTTACGCGGGCGGGTTGGCCGTGGCAGCGCGGCCAGCATTTGCCTGCTGCTATATCAGGGGCCGTTGGGCGGCACCGCCAAACAAAGGCTGATGACCATGCGCGAAACCACCGACGGTTTTGAAATCGCCCGCAAAGATCTGGAGCTGCGCGGTCCCGGCGAATTTCTCGGTGCGCGCCAATCCGGCGAAGCCATGTTGCGTTTCGCCAATCTCGAAACCGACCAATGGCTGGTGGACAAGGCACGCAAATTAGCCATCGAATTACTACAGCATGACTTGCCCACGGTAGAGGCGCATTTGCAGCGCTGGCTAGGGCAAAAAGAAGAATTCTTACGCGTCTGATTCAAATCAGACACCAAACAAACCACCAACAAGGAAGACAAGTGCTGACTATCATTGATGCCGATCTCAACAACCCACAACATGGCGCAGCGCTGGTGCAGCTGCTCAATGACTATGCCTGCGACCCTATGGGCGGAGCAGAACCCTTGTCCGATTTTTGCCAGGCCAATCTGATCGCCGAGCTAAAAAAACGCCCCACCATGTGTGCGGTGCTGGCGCTGGTCGATGACAAACCGGCAGGGTTCAGTATCTGCATAGAAGGCTTCTCGACCTTTGCCTGCCAACCCTTGCTCAATATCCACGATATCGCCGTCACCAGCGCCTTTCGCGGTCAGGGCATAGCCAGAAAAATACTCGCGCGGATTGAACAAATCGCCGTACAGCGCGGTTGCTGCAAAATCACGCTGGAAGTATTGGAAGGAAATACAGCGGCGCACGCGCTATATACCGATGTCGGTTTCGCAGGATATCAACTTGATCCCGCTTTAGGCGGCGCGCTCATGATGCAGAAAAAATTATTGCAGTCAAATAATTAGAACAAGCATGCTTTTCCAAGATCAGGATAAAATAAGAGCTGAATTTCCCTCCTACTGACCTTCATTTTTACAGGAAAACACCATGAGTATCGATTTTACTGGCCGCGTTGCGATTGTCACCGGTGCCGGCGGCGGGCTGGGGCGCGAACATGCCCTGGCACTGGCGAAACGCGGCGCCAAAGTCGTCGTCAATGATCTGGGCGGTGCCAGAGACGGCTCTGGCGGCTCATCTGCCGCGGCGCTGGCGGTGGTAGAAGAAATCATCAACGCCGGCGGCGAAGCCATCGCCAACGGCGCCTCGGTCACCGATTTTGCTGCGGTACAGGCGATGGTCCAACAGACCATGGACACCTGGGGGCGCATCGACATCCTGGTCAACAATGCCGGCATCTTGCGCGACAAGAGTTTTGCCAAGATGGAAATCGATGATTTCAAGCTGGTACTCGATGTGCATTTGATGGGTGCCGTGCATTGCTGCAAAGCGGTCTGGCCTATCATGACGGAGCAAAAATATGGCCGCATCATGATGACCACCTCCTCCTCCGGCTTGTATGGCAATTTTGGCCAATCCAATTACGGCGCAGCTAAATTGGCGCTGGTCGGCTTGATGCAAACCTTGTCGCTGGAAGGTGCCAAATACGACATCCGCGTCAACAGCCTGGCACCGACCGCCGCCACCCGCATGACAGAAAGCCTGTTCCCGGAAGCCATGTTACAAGCGCTGCAACCGTCTGACGTCGTCCCGGCGATGCTGGTCCTGGTGGCCGAGAATGCGCCAAACCGCACGATTTTGTGCGCGGGTGCAGGTAGTGTCGAAGCCGCGAATATCACCATGACACAAGGAACATGGATAGGCCGCAGCGCCGACGCACCAGAACTATTGGCGGCGCAACTCGCGCAGGTCAAAAACCGCGAAAGCGAAATCGTGCCTGAAAGCGGCATGGCGCAAGGACATCACGAATTAAGCCGCGCGATGAGTAGACAATCAATATAAGCAGTCCATGTAAACAAACGCTTAAGTCAATTGTGAAAGAGATGGAGTGATTTCAAACTTATCTCTTTCACAAGCCAAGAAAATAAATACCAGGTAGTAGTATATTAAAAAACCATGTATTTATCGCTGTAAAACAGGCGTATTAAAAATATACTCCCCTCTATTTCTATTTATTTTTCAGCAAACAAAAAATCGTTTGCTGACGCCTCAGAGAGTCTGTGCCAAACTGATGCCATGACACTCACAGAATTAAAATACATCGTTGCAGTAGCCCGCCACAAACACTTTGGACATGCGGCGGAGGCTTGTTTTGTCGCGCAACCTACGCTTTCTGTCGCCATCAAAAAACTCGAAGATGAGCTCGGCGTGATCATTTTTGAACGCGGCGGCACCGAGGTTTCGACCACACCGCTAGGCGCGCAGATCGTGACACAAGCTGAGCGCGTGTTAGAACAGACTGCTGTCATCAAAGAAATCGCCAAGCAAAATAAAGATCCACTATCCGGCCCGTTCCGGCTTGGCGTGATTTACACAATCGGCCCTTACTTATTGCCGACCTTGATCAAGACCATGATCAAGCAGGTGCCACAGATGCCGCTTATTTTGCAAGAAAATTTCACGGTTAAATTGATGGATCTGCTACGTCAGGGCGAACTCGACGCCGCCATCATGGCACTCCCTTTACCCGATCAGGGCATGATGGTGCAGCCGCTGTATGACGAACCGTTTATGGTCGCCGTCTCCAAAGACCATGCATGGACTGGTCGCAGCAGTATCTCAGCACAGGAACTCAAATCGGAGACCATGCTGCTACTCGGCAATGGCCACTGTTTCCGCGATCAGGTGCTGGAAGTGTGCCCTGAGATGGCGCGCTTCTCCACCGCCAGCGATGGTATTGCGCGTACCTTTGAAGGCTCGTCGTTAGAAACCATCCGTCACATGGTTGCCTCTGGCATAGGCATCACGGTGCTACCGATGGCATCCATTACCAATCTCAATGCAGAAGACGGCTTGTTGCGCTATCTCCCATTTAGCGCACCAGTGCCTGACAGGCGCGTGGTGATTGCCTGGCGCAAGAGCTTTACCCGCCAGGCGGCGATAGACGCCATACGACAAGCCGTAATGGATTGCGACTTGCCAGGTGTCACGATGCTTGACGAGACCGCTACCGCGCAATAGCCGGCTGACTAAATTTAGGGGCTCGTTAGGAAATAAAATGGATTTTTTATCGGACATGGCTGGATGCAATGCAAGGCGTTCGACGCGCCGCAGTGC